>CBDDAC010000012.1:0-584056 GCA_965224765.1 Mariniblastus sp. | reverse complement strand
AGCTTCTGCGTGTCACCGACGATTCCGCCCGCATACTCGACGTCGCCAATACGTTCGATGACGCGATACTTACGTCGGTAATCGTGATCGATGAACTCGACGAACTTGACTTGGTAATCCATCTCGTTGCCCATCTCCTGGGTCAATAATTCGCAAGTCGTTTTCTGGATTGCTTCTCGATCCGCCTGGTCGCGAACAATGAACTGGATTTCCATTTCTTTTTGGCCACGTTCGTAAACTTTGATTTCCGCGATGGAGTCATCGAATCGGGCATTGAGTCGATTGACGAACTGATTGAAGAACGAGGGATAGAATCGTTGCCCACTGTGGGAGAGAATAAAGTTGGAATCCTTGCCTTCGATGTTACTCAATACATAGCTCTCACGTCCGTTGGCATCACGTCGAAATTCGATGTCAGCGATATCCTTCATTTTGTAGCGAATGAAGGGGAATTCGGTCATCTTGAGGCTGGTGACTATCATCTCCGGTTTGCCATTTTCATTGGGTGCCGTCTCGATGTACGACACATTCGAAAAGACTTCCAAGCCGTTTTGGGTTTCATGTGCGATTTCACCCAATTCAACCGAGCCATAGGAATCTTCGACTTTGCTGCGGGTAAAGACATTGGCGATGTTTTTACGCTGGCAATCAAAGAATGTTTCGCCGCTGGTGTTGATCAACTCAGGGTGATGCCGCAGAGGCATTTTGTATTTGCGAATCGTCTCCGCAATCATGTTGAGCGGTGATGGGAATACCAGCAACATCTTGGGCTTGAAAGAATTCAACTCCTTAACCAGCCCGGAGATGGAGTCTTGGTCGATCCGATCGAAAAGGTGAATCTTGAATCCTGTAAGCCAGCCGATTCGATTGAATCGCGCCAGGTCGTCGATGTTGTAAGTGTTTTTTGGGTAGAAAACGAGGATCTTGTCACCCGGTCTCCAGCCCATGCGATACCAACATTTAAAAAAGGTAAACAGCATCGAAAACATGTGATGTTTGGTCATCTGAACTTTGAGCGGAAGCGATGTGGAACCGCCTGTTGCCATCGGCATGATGAATCCGCCCTGACGAAGCTGAGAGAGCGTCTGGAACGGTTTTCCCTCGAACTTGAGCTCCAGTTCGTCGACATTGGATCCTAGGGCTTCGGGCATGACCGAGGTGCCGGCCTCTGCGTAGTCTTGTTTGGAGAACGCAGGCAGTTTTGAATACTCGCGAAAGAAGGTTTCATCGTCGACGTCGCCGTTCTCGGCCAAGAACTCATCGAACTTACCACGAAAGAATGGGTTGTCAGCGTTTGTGGATTTCAACAGATGTTGCAAGTCCTGCCGAATTTGCGCGTTGATGTTTTCGGTGCGGTCTTCAACGACCACTTCTTCGTACAATTTGCCGGCACCGAGACGGTTCAACACCCAGCGCGATAATCTTTTTCCCATTGGTTTTCTGGCCTTTGATTTTGTTATTGCAACAAATAGTTGTGAACCGGGTTAAGCGACGGTAATGTTGGTTTCCAACTGCGGTTCGGCTTTGAGCGAATTGGTGATGAAGCAAGTTGCTTCAGCCTTTTCAAGCAATCGTTGAGCGCGGCTTTCGTCGGCACCTGCTGGAAGTGTCAGGTTGGCGCTGATCGAAAGTTCCGTGAATTGGATGTCTCGTTCCACCTTGTCCAATTTTCCTGTTACCTTTGCACTGATATCGGTGAATTCGAATTTGGACATGCCCGCTATCGCGCGAAAGGAAAGTACAAAGCAGTCGGCGACGGCAGCTACCAACAGATCTTCCGGGGACCATTGATCACCAGGGCCGCCAAACTCTTTGGGAGCATTGGATTCAAATGAATCAAGTCCGTCCACAGAGAGGGTGATATTTCCACCGGTTTTTGCAGAGGCAGCGGCAGAATAATCGTGAGGAAGATTCATATTTTTAGTCTTTCGTTGGCATCGATATTTTAGGGAGGGATGATGAATTCAATGACCCCTCAGTTCGCGAGATTCTAGCACAATCGTCCAATTTTCGGCACCGACGGCGATCTCATTTTTGGTTCGGAAAAGCGAAATTACCTTGCAGAATCCAGGCGTTTTTCGCTTTGAGTTCCAGAACCGTTCAACCGCAGGTTCTGGGTACCGAGGTCAACGACCCGAGAACGTTGGGTTGGCGTATTGCGTCCCGGTATTGGCGCATAAAAAAAGGTCGATCCCGGTGTTGGATCGACCCGTTGGATTCGAGCGGTGCTACTCGCTTGTGGCCTCTTCCATGTGAGCAACCACTTTGTCGATCAAATTGTATGACTTGGCCTCGTCGGCAGTCATGAAATTGTCACGGTCGGTGTCCGCTTCGATTTTGTCCAGCGTATGTCCGGTGTGTTTGATCAGGATTTCATTCAGGCGATGTTTGACGCGCACGAGTTCCTTTTTGTGAATCAAAATTTCCTCTGCGGTTCCACTCATCCCTGCAAGAGGCTGGTGAATCATGATGCTGGCATTGGGTAGTGCGAAACGCTTACCGGGAGCTCCAGCGGTCAATAGTAATGCACCCATCGAAGCGGCTTGCCCCATACAGTAAGTGCAAACATCACAGGTCAGAAACTGCATGGTGTCGTACATCGCCATTCCGGCGGTAACACTTCCGCCGGGTGAGTTGATGTACATGTGAATGTCCTTTTTAGGGTCTTCACTTTGTAGGAATAGCAGCTGAGCAACGATTGAGTTGGAGAGCTCTGCCGATACCTGCTGGCCAAGAAAAATGATTCGGTCCTTAAGCAACCGGCTGTAGATATCGTATACACGTTCATCTCGACCAGTGTTGTCGACGACGTAGGGAACGTAAGACATGTCTTGATTGACCTCGTTAACTTTTGATTTATTGATTCAGTGAACTCAACGCAGCGGATTAGACGACGTCGTCATCGTCGTCATCTTCGGCTACTTGATTCTTGGTGATTTCATCGACTATGCCATATTCCTTGGCGGCTTCGGCCGTCATGAAAAAATCTCGCTCGATATCCTTGGCGATTTGCTCCGACGTTTTGCCGGAATGTTGTGCCAGGATAGAGTTGAGTAGTTCTCGATTTCGCAAGATTTCGTTGGCTTGGATTTCGATGTCGCTGACTTGTCCACTGACTCCACCATGAGGTTGGTGGATCATGACGCGCGAGTGCGGCAAGGCAAATCGCTTGCCAGGAGTACCACCCGCGAGGAGCACGGCAGCTCCACTGGCGCATTGCCCCACGCAATAGGTTGCAATTGGGCAAGTGATGATCTGCATTACATCGTAAATCGCGAGTGTGGCTATCACATCGCCACCAGGAGAATTCATGTAGAAATGAATGTCCTTCTTTTTGTTTTCTTTTTGGAGATAAAGCAGTTTCATCACCAATTCATTGGCGTTGCCTGCATATATCTCGCCTTGAAGAAAGACAATTCGATTCTCCAGCAGCAAATCACCAAGCGTCATTTGACGTTGGCGTTGTGTTTGCTGATAAGAGTAAGCGTTCTCGATTGGATTTGGAGAATCGATCCCCATCGAGCCACCATTGGAAACGGTGTTCAGTAGTTCTTGCGGATAGTTCATTCCAGCGGCGATCCTTATTCGACAGGGTCGTGAATGGGCTGTTGGGTCATTAAGCTCTGGCCTTTGATTTTGCAAAGGTCGGAGTGAGTTGGAGGGCATCCCTCGCTATCACAAAACGTTAACGCGATTCCAGAATACGAACAAGACCGGCTTTGGCCTTAGAGGACACTTCGGATGCCCGTGAGGCAGTGAATTGCCCAGTCTAACTTTGGGGATTTAGGAAGAGACAGGGTGTCGTGTTGGGTTTTGGCCTTGGGTCGAGGGGGAACTTTCGATCGGAGAGGTTCTCAATTATCGTCAGCCTGAAGAATTAAGGGTGCCGCCTTGATGAAAAAAAGGCCTGGCGTTTGACGGCCAGGCCTCTTTGTACATGATTTTTGACGTCGGAAAGTCTACTCGATTTCTTTTGACAATCCGGTCGTCAGCGGTGTTCCGCCGTCATCGTATTTAGCTTCTGGGATGTCCGAAATCCTAGCACTTGTAGAAATCGAGAAGTCGATCGCTTCAACTTCCTGCTTTTTGGGCAGATCATAAGGAGTTGTAGAAATATCTGCTTTCTCGGTGATCAGTTCGATCACTTTTCGCTCGATGATCATATTTCGCAGCGAATCCATCTGGCCATTTCGCTCTAAACGAGCTCGAACTCGACGAGGTGAGTCGTTCATTTGGGCCGCAACTTTGGCGATTTCCAGGTCGTAGTCCTGAGGATGATCTTCGACTTTTTCCTCTTCGGCAATCCGTTCCAGGATGAAGTGTTCTTTCAGAAGTCGCTCAGTTTTGTCCAGAATATTCTGTCTCAAGCTGTTTTCTCGCGCCCGAATTTCTTGTTCGCTGAACCCACTGGAACGCATTTCCATCACATTCCGGCTCAGTTCGCGGCGTGACTGGCGCTTGAGTAGTTCGGGAGGCAATTCCCAATCGGCCGATTCCGTGAGCGAGGTGCTGATTTGGTCGCGAACGGTTTCACGTTGAGCGTACTTCAAACGCTCTTCAAGTGACTGGCGAATCAATTTTCGCAGTTCATCGACAGACTCAATGTCCATCTTTTCAGCGACTTCTTCGGAAGATTGTTTTTCGATGCGTTTCACATCAAGAACTTCGATGGTCAATTCAAGGGTTTTGCCTTGAAGTTCTTCGTTGTCTGCGAATTCGCTGACTTCGATCTGTGTCGTTTTGGTTTCTTCCGCCTTGGCTCCAACCATCAGTTTGTCGAATCCTTCGACATTTCCATCGGCCAAGCTGAGCGTGGGAAGCACAGTGATCTGAACTTCTTCAGAACTCGCGATCGTGGTTCCTTCGAAGGTGCTCGTCAAATTGCAGATGATGACATCGCCTTCAGCGACGGCTTCATCAATGGGAACCAAGTCAGAAAACTGGGTAGCCATCTTTGCGATTTGGTCATCAACATCCGAATCAGAGAACTCGTGATCGGGTTGAGATACCTTGATTCCATCGTAGTTTGGCATATCGAATTCAGGTCGAACTTCGATATCAAACTCGTAGGTCAATGGACCTTCGTCGGGAATATTGACCTGTTCGTAATCGAGTTCAGGTTCACTGATCGCCGAGAACTCTTCGTTGTCACTGATTTGACTTAAGCTATCCATCAGCAACGAGCCTTTGACTTGCTCGCCAACCTGCTTGCGAAATTTCGATTCGATCAGGTTTCTTGGAGCTCGGCCAATGCGGAAGCCTGGCACTTCAGCCTTGGGCGCGAGGTCATCAAATTGCTTTTGGTAGTACCGTTCGATATCTTCACGAGGAATTGTGACAGTCACATGTCTTTGACATGCACTGACTTCTTTGACATCAAGCGCCAAATTCAATTGCTGTTTTTCTTCAGTTTCGATTTCGGTTTCTGGAGTTTCGGTATTCACGACATGCACCTGATGAAGCGTTGGGCTCGAGTGAGTTGTTTTGAACGTCTCTTTGAGCGGTTAATTTTAGACCGAATTTGGCAAATTCTACATAGATGCCAGCAAAATAGCTCGATAGTGAAACACCATCGAGCATAAGATTCTGTGTCAAATTGAAAGAGCGGGTGATGGGATTCGAACCCACGACATTCACGTTGGCAACGTGACGCTCTAGCCACTGAGCTACACCCGCATTCTGTTTGACAGATATCGGATCAAAAGTTGGTTTGCGTTAACATTCGGCGAAAACCTGCCAGGAATGCTGAAAAAACACCAACGATTCCAGCCATCAATGACAGCCCGATCTGCAAAAGCGGATTATACGCGGAGAAAAAACAGGCACAAGTGCTATTACAACCCGGAATATCATCCACCTCCAACAGGAAAAAAATTGTGTTTCGTCTGGAATCAGCTAAAATATGTTGCGAACGGATTCCGAGTACACCGCCTCAATAATATCTGGTCCCGACACCCGCTTTTTGCTTCGTGTGGGACAAATATCTAAATGACTAAGGGCACGCTCATTTATGTACTCGATGAGATAATAGTTTTTAATTAGCCCTTGTGCTGTAGTTTGTTTGGGATATTCTGCCCTCTTTTCAGGTCGACCCGTTTGGTGGATCGATCTAGAGGCCATCTTTCCCTGCATCCAGAAAAGCCAAAATAAAGCCCATAGGTAAGCCCATATGTTGAAAGCCAAGTTGCTCGTAATCGGTGGCGATGCCAAGTTTGGTGAGGTGGATCTTCTCCTCCCCACAACGATTGGTCGCGGTCGTGAAGCCACTTTGACGATTCCCCATCCTTTGGTTAGTCGGTTGCACTGCGAGATTTTCGAGCGCCATGGAAAGTTGGTTGTCAAAGATTTGAAGTCATTGAACGGAACTTTTGTCAATAATCAGAAGATTGTTGGTGAGGAAGTCCTCGAACCCGAACAGCTTCTGACGCTTGGCAACGTGACGTTTCGAGCGGATTACTGCGTTGGCGAATCCAGTCAGGTGGATGCTGCAGAGCAAGCGGTTACCGTTTCTGCTGAACAATCGCAGTTGAAAACTGTGTGTGAAACTGAATTAAGTGAGCTGGAATCCGACGAGAAGGAAACCGTTTACAACCAAAATGCCGACCCAGAAAAGCCCGCAGGAGTCGGTGAGCGAGTTGACGAGACTGCGGTTGCAACGCGTAGCACAGCGAATCAGCTAGATACGAGCCAACTGGATACGGTTCAACTGGATGTTCCAGACATTAAGAAATCCAACTCAGGCACCCCCGAGCAACAAACTGGCTCGTTGGCAAGGAAATTGCCGCGATAACGGATGTCTGATATGGTGATGGCTTGCAAAAGAGCCTGTTGAAGTTACTGCCGACGTGAAAAAACCTTCCGAAATTGACCAGCAGCTGATCCGCCGAATTCGGCAGGGTGATAGCGACGCTTGGAATGACTTGATCGCCCGTTATGAAGGGCGCTTGCTTGCGTTTGTCGATAGTCGACTTTCCAATCGCAGTGCGAGTGAAGATATCGTTCAAGAAGCCTTTATTGGTTTTCTTAATAGTTTGCCGAACTATGACGGTCGGCGTTCACTGGAAAGCTACCTGTTTTCCATTTGCGCCTATAAGTTAACCGATCATCTTCGCCGTGAAGGTCGTCGTCCTGCAATTCCACTTTCCGCAGGTCCCGATTCAAGCGGCCAGTGGCAGTTGACCGGTAACGCCCGTCCCGCCAGTAGTATCGCTCGTAGTGTCGAACGCCAACGTCTGGAAGAGGATGCGCTCCACGAAGCGGTTGTAGGTCAGGTGCTTCGATGGCAGGAGCGAGGCGATTGGATCAAGCTCAAATGTATTGAGCTACTGATCGTTCGAGGTTGGGCAAACAAGATGGTTTCCGAAACATTGGATATCTCAGAACAGCAAGTCGCCAATTTTAAGTTTGACTTCCTTGCTCGTTTGCGAAACCTGATCAAGAAGCAAGGTCTCTCTCAAGATATCTTTCCTGAGCTCTACGAAGAGTAGGCCAAGTTAAAAGTTGGGTGTTTCCCCTAATTCCTCTCCGGCCAGAATTGCCGACGCTCTCAAGGACCCAGGGAAACTTCTGCCCCTTTGATTCCCCCGAAGCTGATTGGGACAACAGGCAGCCTGATAAGTAGCCAATTGAATTTCCGATGTGCGGCCGTTCTCATTGCGTCTGCGGACTCGTGGTCGAACAATTTCTTCACGTTGACCTTCGTAGATCGCGCGACCACTTTCCTTTCATCTTCCATACAAAGATTGGGTGTCCCCGTTTTCATCTTCAGTTTAGACTCATCCTTGCTGTGCGGTCTTCAATGATTTCAGTATGCTGCAGCTTAAGGGCATTCAAGCTCTTACCTTTTCACACTACTCATCTGCGGAACTTTCATGAAAATTTACACGACGAGTTTATGTCTTCTTTTGTTGGGAGTATCGAGCCTTGTTCATGGGCAAGCCCCTGCTTCATTGTCTTGGGGAGGAAGCGATTCGCCGTCCTTGCGAGTGCTGCCATCGCTCGCTGAATTCACAGGCAATGCGTTGAGTGGTGATGTCCTTGGTAGCGTCGAGTCGGGAGCTGACTTGATTGCTGCCTCGGTGAACGCATTGTCTTCGGAACCTGCTCAGCGTTCAGAAATGTTGTCCAGCGTTACCCGTCAGACAACCCAAATTTCGAACAGGATCTCGCAATTGAGGTCGGCTGCTGGTAATGACGACTACTTAACTGCGAGGCAAATCGTTTCTCTGTATTTAGTGGCTTATCCAAACGATCTCCTCTATCGGTACTTTGTGGAGGGAGGTGGCGAAGTCCTCATCAAACCACTTTCATGGGGTGCCACTTACTGGTCCTATCATTGGTCCTACGAAATTCAATTTGATAACAGCTGGATCGATAACGAGTGGAATCGCCAAGAAGCGGTTCGGCATTTGCGGAATCATTTAGAAGCGATGGCAGATGAGAATGGTTCTGCCATCAACAAGCACCTCACGACTTGGGACGGAGATATTGAGGCATTCTTAGATCGAATTGCTGCTGCAGGAGTTCCGTTGGGAGTTGTCTTTTCCCCCAAGCAGATGACTGCTTCGCAATTGGAGGGTCTGAACGAAGCGATTGTGGAAACCTACCGGTTGGTGCCTTATCTTGGCGGATTCGTTTTGACATTTGAGCTGGCCAGCGGTCAGACACTTTCGTTCACGGTCTACGGCCAACGCGAGTTAACCACTGGCGAGAAGTGGTTGATTATCGGTACGCCCGCTGCCGGTTTTGCGGCTGGTGTTTTAGTCAAGGTTGGTGGAAAATGGGTGTTCCGCCAAATAACCAAGCGAGTTGATGATCTCGCTGATCTTGCCCCAAACAGAGTAGGCGCTAGCGAACTTGGCAATGCCCTATCTGGCTTGGGTAGCAATCCTCTTACTCGAAACTTGAACCATCTCGACGAGTTCGGCTCTGGTGCCGGATTCTCTGGCGTGTTTGATCCAGCGACCGGGAAGTTCTTGGCCTACCCGAGCGGCACTACTCGACTGGCAAACGGTAACGCACCGTTAAATCTTGTCGGCCAATACGGAGGGCATGCAGATGTAAATCGCGTGTTGTCTGAGCTGCTTGGAAGTACGACAAACAATCGTCTGGGATTCAGTATGGTCCTTGATGATGCGGGGAACTTCGCGGTCCGATTCAACTCACGGTCTGTCAATTCTCTGAATCCAAACTTCCCAGGTCGAACGGTTCCTGAGAACTTGCGACAACAAATTTTGGATGCGATTAAGGCCGCAACCGGCCGAGGAGCTCACTCTGCACGATGAATATCAACGGATTAGAACTGCCTGCTGAACTGGAAGCGGACCTTATGGTTGGCGGTCGAAAACTTAGTGACGATGAACAGTCTCGATTTCGAGAGCTACTGAATCGTGTTGAAAGCCCTTTACCAAAGCTATTCGATCACGACTCGATCGTTCGTGAAAATCAACTTTGGAATTCGGAATCAGCTGAGCACTATCTTGGTGTTTCTAGCGACTCGGTTGTTCCAGGCGACGTCGATCCAAAACGCACTCTGATCATCGGGCAAGCTGAGCCAGACAGCCCACTTGCGCTTGACTATCGTACCGAAGTGCCACGAGTGATTTACTTCGGTGACATCGATTACGAGAGTTACTGGATCGAAGTTAGCCCTGACTACAAAAGTCTCGTTCAGATGTTGCAGAAGGAAACGATTTAACAAAATGCCAATTGGAAAACATGGTCCACCTCAGATCGTTGGCATCGAATGGGGCAAGATCGAGATTGATGGTTTCGGTACATTCCGTGATGCAAAACTCTATCCTGGCGGCGGTCGCGAGTGGGACTGGCGCGAGACAAACACGCATCATGTTCCCGGTATTCAACCAGCCGACGTTCAAGAGTTGATCGAAAACCGGTGCGAAGTGATCGTTCTCACTCGCGGAATGCAGCTCGTGTTGCAGACCTGTCCCGAAACGCTTGAACAGTTGCGGGACTTATCGATCGAAACATTCGTTCAAGAAACGAAAGCTGCCGTTGCGACATACAACAAGCTGGTATCGGAAGGCCAAGCCGTTGGCGGCTTGTTCCATTCAACGTGCTAACTCCGCCGCGACAAAGGACGTGACCGAAGGAGAACTGGCGTAGTTGGGGCCAACCATTGATTTATGCCGCCGCGAAATGTGTGTTGCCGGAGTAGAAGGGCATCCATCGCGGCGGAACTGGTGTTAGTCGTTCCAGAGGTTGTTTGAGTTTGAAGTTGGGAAAACGTTTGCGATTGGATCAAAGAAAGAATGAAACCCTGCGGCATACATGGACGTTGCCGCTAATGACAGGTCCGAGCGCCGGACAGGAAGTCCAGTAGCGAAGAAACAACGGTCGAGAGGGCTCAGTGATGTTCGCGAGAGAATGCTCGAACGCTTTCAGTACAGTGGTGAACTTCACGAGTTTTTTATCTTGGATTGTTCCGACTGTTGGTTTCTCGCATACGCCTTTTACCCTCAAACAAAGGACATCAAGGAGGCCGAAACGTCAGGCCTTGAAGCCCGAATCAAAGATGCGGTATTCGGCGAACTAGAGAATGTTGGGCGTGGCGATAGAAAATCTGTTGAAGTCGAATTTGAATTGGACAGTCACGAAAATATCGAACAGCAGTTTGAAGGGAGCCTTCGTCGGCGACTGAGGCGTCAGTGTATTGGTTGGATATTTCCCTTTCGGTTTTTTCAGGCTGTTTGATGGACCACTTACCTTTCATCTTCCCTGCAAAGATTGGGTGTCCCCGTATTCGTCTTCCTTTCTTCATCTTCAGTTTAGTCTAATCCTTGCTGTGCGGTCTTCAATGAATTCAGTATGCTGCAGCTTAAGGGCATTCAAGCTCTTACCTTTTCACACTACTCATCTGCGGAACTTTCATGAAAATTTACACGACGAGTTTATGTCTTCTTTTGTTGGGAGTATCGAGCCTTGTTCATGGGCAAGCCCCTGCTTCATTGTCTTGGGGAGGAAGCGATTCGCCGTCCTTGCGAGCGCTGTCATCGCTCGCTGAATTCACAGGCAATGCGTTGAGTGGTGATGTTCTTGGTAGCGTCGAGTCAGGAGCTGATTTGATTGCTGCTTCGGCGAACGTGTTGTCTTCGGAACCTGCTCAGCGTTCAGGATTGTTTTCCCGCGTCACCCGTCAGACAACCCGAATTTCGAACAGGATCTCGCGGTTGAGGTCTGCTGCTGGTAATGACGACTACTTAACTGCGAGGCAAATCGTTTCTCTGTATTTAGTGGCTTATCCAAACGATCTGCTCTATCAGTACTTTGTGGAGGGAGGTGGCGAAGTCCTCATCAAACCTCTTTCATGGGGTGCCACTTACTGGTCCTATCATTGGTCCTACGAAATTCAATTTGATAACAGCTGGATCGATAACGAGTGGAATCGCCAAGAAGCGGTTCGGCATTTGCGAAATCATCTGGAGGCGATGGCGGATGAGAATGGTTCTGCCATCAACAAGCACCTCACGACTTGGGACGGAGATATTGAGGTATTTTTGGATCGAATTGCTGCTGCGGGAGTTCCGTTGGGAGTTGTCTTTTCCCCCAAGCAGATGACTGCTTCGCAATTGGAGGGTCTGAACGAAGCGATTGTGGAAACCTACCGCTTGGTGCCTTATCTTGGCGGATTCGTTTTGACATTTGAGCTGGCCAGCGGTCAGACACTTTCGTTCACGGTCTACGGCCAACGCGAGTTAACCACTGGCGAGAAGTGGTTGATTATCGGTACGCCAGCTGCCGGTTTTGCGGCTGGTGTTTTAGTCAAGGTTGGTGGGAAATGGGTGTTCCGCCAAATAACCAAGCGAGTTGATGATTTCGCTGATCTTGCACCAAAGGTAGCAGATCAGGTTGCCGGCGAACTATACGACGGGATTCGCCTTACAAACAAAGAGATGCGTCACTTGACAAACCTTGGCCACAAACGTGGGCTTGGAGTGGAATGGAAAAAATGGCACATAGATGGCTACGGTGAATTCGATGCTCGGTTTGCTGTACCAAAGGCCACATTCGCACCCGGTGCAACAAGATATGTTGTCATGCATGAAATGATGCATATTTGGGAATTGAGACGGTTGGTGCGAGAACTTGGGCCAGTTGCGGGCAAAGCCAAGTATCTCGAAAATTATGGTGATGCGTCAAGAACAATTCTGAGGGAACAGTTTGTCTTGGACGCAATTAGAAAGCGTTCTCGGCTTTGGGACTCATTGTCGGATCTTGAGAAACGGCACGCTCGTGAATATCTTGACGGACTTGGAGGGGAATCATGGTAGAAGACAAAGGAAGATTGACGTCCGAAGACGCAACGCAAATCGCAAAGGATGAGTTGCGTGAGAATCAATATGTAGATTGCGTGATGCATAGTTGTAAATTTCGAGAGCAAAAAGACTACTCCGACGGAACATACTTGCCGGCAGCATGGATTATCAAGTTTGAAGTCCGAAAAGCTCAATGCGAAAATAGATTTATTTTACCTGTTTCAGTTGACGTTGCGGATAGAAATTGCTTCATCATTCAACCGATGTAGTACGACCTTGCCCCAATCAGGGGAGCGGATTGGTGTGACGATGGCCACGGCGAGCGAGGCCATGGCACCCAACACGAATGGGGCTGCCTGCATTCATGCCAAGACGGGCGACGACCAGCCCTGCTCGGAAGTTGGTCGATCCCTGAATTGGGTTTCACTCCACCAATCTGTCCAAACAACAACTGCGTGTCTGCGCGATGCAAACCAGTCACCAATACCTCGCGCAGAGCCGCGGAGACGCAGAGAGCAGAACAACAGTGGTCGGCCCCGTTTCAGGAAGAATTTTCAGACAGGATTTACAGGATGAACAGGATGGGAGAATGTTCTTATCATTTAAATCATGTTCATCCTGTCTCAAGAGTTCGCCCTAGAGCCACAGGCAAATAGCTTGGGTGCCATGCTTCACGCTTGCGTGAGCATGTTTAGTTGAGTCTCAACTTGATCGCACTTTGGCGTGAATACTTCATCAAGCATTTCCCGGAAACATGGCCACCACGGCGAGCGAGGCCATGGCACCCAATACTATGCTCTCACTAGGCTAGGCTTTCATGCCAACTTGCGGAAAGCAACCTTACTCGGAAGATGGTCATTCCCTAAATGGGGTTGTCACTCCACCTACCTGTCCAAACAACAACTCTGCGGCTTTGGTGCGCCAGGCTAAGTCTGGCTGATCTTCTCAAATGAAAGGAATTGAGCATGATAATTGTTCGTTAGTCATGTAGCTGTGCAGGGGTCGTTCTGGGGCAACCCGTTCGCCGAAGCCCCGTATCAGCGAAGGTGTCAGCCGTAATGCGTTTAGCGTGAACTCGATTCAGCCTCGTTACGCTTGTTCTGAGTGGCCATCCTGTCAGAGAAGGTGAAGCCATCACGGATCGTTAAGCAACGAACCTCACGAAGGATGTGTTTCATTCAAAGATGTTATTTACTTGAGATCCGCTTGACGATGTCCACTACGGAAGAAGAACCTGATTGATCTGTAAAGAATCCACGTGCTCGTGGGACGCATACCTTACTTTTTGCGAAACACGCCAACGAAGAAAACGAAAATGGGAATTGCCAGAATAATTAGCGCGACAATAAAGCCCAGCACAAGAGTCATGATGATCTCCATCGTGCCCGGCTGGTTGAACCGAAGATCGCCAATCTTTTCTTTCATGACATACAAGCCTGCAATGGCCAGAAGGAACAGTAAGATATTGAAAATGATGAAAATCAGGCAGGCGATACCTGCCAGCTTGCTCGGCCTGGAGTTGCGGACGTCATTGGATAGTTCCAGGATTCCATAAATCGCCGAATATCCACAACTGCCTGTAAGGGTCAGTGCAATCATCAAACCAATGATTGCGATGATCCCAGCGAAGAGGATCCCCAAAGGTATTTGGGCGTTCATCGCGGAAAAAATTGTGATAAATCGGGAAATATCAGCGACATAGAAAAAGGTAATGATCAACCCGTAAATGATTCCTAGTGAGCCGGATATGATCGACATGACGGGGCCGGCAACACTTTTGCCCGAAGCTCCGTGTCTGCGAACTTGTCTTGGTTGTGGTTGGTGTCTTGGGATGGGGGCAGGAGGCGCGTAGGCCGCCTGATACGAGTTTGTTTCGATCGATTCGAACAGATCGTTGGGACCGGTATTCGAAGGGACGGGGGTGGGAACAGCCGAAATTTTTTGACCTGACCCAAAAATCGGATCGGCCATTTCAGAGATTGGAGCGGGTTGTTGAACAGGAGCCACCGGAGTGATCGGTGTTATGGCCGTTGGGGCTGGTGTCGGTTTCTTCGTTCTCCGGGACGGCGGAGGCACAGGTTGTGGAGAAGCGGGGGCAGGCTTAGGACGCGTTTTCTTTTCTGCGATTGGCGGTGGAGTGGGAATGCTGGGTTTAGGCCCCAGTCGCATGACCTTGCCGCACTTGCATTGCATTCGTTTGCCAGCGTATTTGTCGCTGACGTTTTCATAATGCTTGCCGCACTGAGGGCAATCAAAGGAAAGTGGCACGGAGTACACCAGTAGATTTTGAGGAAGTGGCTCAGTTGGCGGGTTGGCAAGACCAGGCACTGAGTCCCTATTTTCTACAGAATGGTTGGGGCTGGCTAGCGAGAAATCATCGAAATTCGTCTGATTCCTGTTGAGATACCTTTATGAGATCGGGTCATTCCGATATCTCCAAAATCGACTTTCAAACCGTGGATTTGGAGCGGCCAATCATCGAAGCGGTACGGCTTTTCCTGTGGTGTCGGAAGGTGCGGGTAGATTATCGATCGGACATCCATTGCAAAATGCGGCCTAGTTTTTCTTTTCCGAAACGGTTGGCCCAGAAAAGTAGCCCTCCCTTGTTGGCGGGAAAGGAGAGCCCATGGATCATGCAGAGGTCAATGTCTCGTTGGTCGGCAACCAAACCGCTTTCCTGTATTCGTGTTGCTTCAAGATACATGGCGGCCAGTATTGGGGTGCTGAGTGGACATGCGTCTTTTAAGTCGCCGGAAAACAACTCTTGGCTATTTGATTTCAATTCGCCAACGTAATCTTGAAGGAGGGTTTTGACCTGCGGATCAATTATGGGATCACTGTCCAAAGACTGATACTGGTAGAATCCAAGCAGCGATTTTCTTCCCAGTCGTTTGCGTTTAACCAGTCGCGGTACGATTGGTGAATCGCTAACACATGCAATGCCTCGTTGCCCCATGATTTGGCCCGCCTTTAGGCAAGTGTCCGTGCCGATGATGTCCATCATTTCGAAGGGGCCAGCGGCAAAGCCAAACGCTCTCATGGCTTGGTCAATTTCCTGAATCGGCGCGCCGAATGCGAGCTGCTTAATCGATTCTTGAAACATTGCCGATAGAATTCGATTGACAACAAACCCTGGTCCGTCCTTCATGGCGATAGGCGTCTTGCGAAGTCCTCGGACAAACGAGGTGGCTGTTGAGAGCGTGGATTCCGATGTCTTCTTCCCTCGAACAACTTCTACCAGCTTCATGAGTCGGGGGTGGCAAAAGTGAATCCCGCACATCCGTTCTGGGTGTTGCATCGCGTTGGCGAGTTCGCTGATGGGAATCGAAGAAGTGTTGGAGGCGACGATTGTTTCTTTGAGGCATACTCTTTCGATCTCGCGGAGAATTTCCAGTTTTGCCGGCAAGTTCTCAACGGCCGTTTCGATAATCAAGTCGCAGTCGCTCAGCTTGGCATAGTTTTCCATTGATTGGATGCCCGACTCCGTGCCGCCTAGTCGACTAACAATTTCTTGCGCGACGTTCGGGTTGTTATCCAGGATTTTGACTTGCTTGCCTGCTTTGAGGCAACTGGCAGCGATGCCGCCTCCCATCAATCCTGCGCCTATGATTCCCACGATGTTAATGGGCTTCGGTTCCGTCGTGAGGTCAACGAATCCAGGATTTTTTTTGTTGTGTTCGCCAAGAAAGAAATGATTGAGCAGTCCGTGGCTCTCGTCACTCCCCCAAGTTTCAGCGAATGCATTGGCTTCGGAGTCGCAGGCGGCTTCGAAGGGAAGGTTGTAACTGGAGAGGATATGCCGTTTAACGACTTGTTGAGCAAAGCCAGTTGCCGAAACGGATTCGGTCAAGGCGTTGACTTCGGAGTTGCTTTCCGGGATCGGGTGGCAACTTGTGTTGTCGCGGTAGTCGCCAGAGTCTTGCTCTTTCTGGATCATTCGAATCGCGGCGGGAATCAACTTGGACTGACCATCAACGATTTGATCGACAATGCCCATTGTGAGCGCGTCAGTTGAGGGGAAAGTCTTGCCGCTGACAATCAATTCAAGCCCTTTTTGGAGACCGACCAATCTTGGAACTCGAACGGTGCCGGCCCAGCCCGGGATGAGGCCTAGGTTGGTTTCGGGAAGTCCAAAAATCGAACGACGGTCTGACGTTGCAATGCGGCGATTGCAACCAAGGGCCAGTTCCAGTCCGCCGCCGACGCAGGCGCCATGAATTGCCGCGACCGAAGGGAATCCGAATTGGCCAAAGGCCTGGTAAATTTTTCGCCCGCGATTGGCAAACCCAATGATCCTATCGTCAGGCCAGTCCAGTGCAGAATTGATTTCTTTCAAGTTTGCCCCGGCAACAAAGATCTTGGGTTTGGCGGAAATTAGAATCAATCCTTTGACTTCGGGCATGGCGTGGATCTCGTCCAGGACACTCTGAAGTTCCGCCAACATTCCGTCGGACAAAATGTTGGCTGCCGAGCCAGGCATGTCGAGTGTGACGCAAGCGATGTCTCCGTCGAGTCGAGACAGTTGAACCGAGGGTGAGTTGGTCATTTCACTTCTGCTTAGGATTGGAACTGAGTGGCTTTGCGTTAACCCTTGGGTTGAACTGATTTCATCGCAATGCCGGTTGGGACGCCCTGTTTTCCTAAAGATGCGACCGATACGCAATCGTCAACCACAACGTGGGGTCGAAAAATTGAAATTCTTATTGCTCGAAATCAAGCTGGACCCCAGAATGATGGCATGAATACTGCCCCCCCAATTCGATGTAATTTCCTGTTGCTTTTGGCAACGGTCGTTTTCTTGAGCAGCTGCGGGAAGCCCCAGGCCGAAATCGGGAACACCAACGACGAAGCAATTGGCCTTAAGCCCGAGGTGATCCGGGTCTTTGTAGAAATCAAGTTTAAAAATCGAGCAGAAGATCGGAGTTTGGAGATTGAATGTGGGGCTGAATCGTCAGTTTTCGCGGCGACTTTGCAGGCGTTGGGGGAGCATGATATCGCGTTTGACTACTCTGGAGATGATGGGCCCCTCGCGTTTGTCGACGCGATCGGAGGCATCGTCAACGAGAAAAGTGCGGGTGATAACTGGCTTTATCGGGTAAACGACGAGCTTGGGAAAGTCGGATGCGGTGTCGCAGAACTTGCTGAAGGTGACCAAATCACGTGGAGTTTTGGGAAATACCAACCTGAAAATTAAGTTGGGTTAGAATTCGCAGGCGATTCACATTACGATATCAGCTTCGAGTTTTTAATTTTGAGTCATGATGAAAAGTTCCCGTCGAAAATTAAGCCTTGAGCTAGTCGTCTTTGTAGGGTTGGTGTTGCTGGCAGTGGCCAGTCGTTTTGCCTTGGCGGATATCCCAAACTTCAAGCCGATTGCGGCTTGTGCCTTGTTGTCAGGTTTCTTGTTTTCGCGAATTTGGTTGGCCGTCGCATTGCCAGTTTTTGTGATGTTGATTTCTGATAGCCACATTGGAGCCTACGAGAGGTCAATCATGTTGGCAGTCTACGGTAGTCTGGCTTTGTGTCCGATGATTGGTTGGGCCGCAGGGAAACTTGTACAGTCGCGTGCTTATGGCCGGATTGGGCAGGCAGGCGTTTTGTTGTCTTCGGCCATCGTCATTTCAGTGCTGTTTTTCTTGACCACGAATTTGGTGGTCTGGATGCAGTGGTACGAGCGGTCTTGGCTAGGGCTCGGATTTTGCTTCGTTGCCGCCCTGCCCTTTTTTAAGTACACGTTACTTGGGAACGTCTTTTTTACTGCGACAGGATTGGTGGGGTACTGGGTCTTGTCGGATCTGGCAAGCCGCTACTTTGCCAGTGCAAAGTCTGAAACTTGCGATTTGATCAAACCTTGAATTTGTCTTTAGTGCATTCTTTAATCAATACCTATTCCTAACAAAAAACACGCGAACCAGATTGGTCCGCGTGCGGAATTGGAGTTGTTTGATTGGGTGAGCAGTCGAGCGTGCCAGCAGTCCCGTCTGTTAGCCGCCGCCTAGGATTTCCAAGTCATTGGGCCCTTCACCGGCCTCGACTCCCACGTCCTCGGCGTCTGGATTTCCATTGAGTAGGTTCTCAAGATTTTTGGCGGCTCCGCTAAATATCCCACTCATTTGATCAGCGACGGCTGTCTTGGGCAGTCTGGCTTGGGCGTCAAGGATTTCCTGCTTTTGACCCAAATCGATGAGTCCAACATTTGCGTCCTCTAGGAGATCTTCCAGTAGTATGACGACATCGATTTGAGTCGGCTCGCGCTCTTCTGATACTTGCTTTTCGAGTGCGGTTAGAACAGCGATTGCGTTGTAGGTAATGCCTTGGATGAATCTTCTGGAATCGTTAGTGCGGTAGATTGGCAGGTCAATTTTGGGGCCTTGGATTTTCACAGCTCCGTTAGGCGTGTTTACCGTTGGCGTGACTGGATCTCGTCCTCCGCCTCCTCGTCCACCACCACCTCGTCCTCCGCCACCACCTCGTCCGCCACCACCTCGTCCGCCGCCGGCGCCATTGGGTTGACCGTCTTCGGATCCGAGCAAGTCAACACTGCCGTAAAGTAGATTGATGGAGACCAGTTCGGTGAGTTCAGTTTCGAGTCGTCGAGATTCGTTTTTCAAGACATCTGCAACGAACTGAGTCGAAAATTCGAGCAGTTGATCAGCTCGATCGGTGTTCAGGTCAAATTCGTGAAGTGCCATCATTGCATCGTAGCGAATCCATGTTTTTTCTGTTTGATTGCTGAGGATGCCAATGAGCGTGGTGGCCGGATCAGCGTCCGTACTTTTCAGGTATCCCAGAATTTGAATACTTCGGCGTTGAAGCCAGTAGCTGGTTTCATCGCTCCAGTCGTTCTGGCCGGCAAATGCCTTTTTCGTGATGGCTAGTGCAATGGTTTCAATTTGACTTCGAGATGTTCCGTCAATGCGAGGAGAGTCTTGGCGAGAGTCGATCAGAGTGTTGCGATGGAGGCCTGTCATGGCGCCCACTTTCAAGAAATCAGACGCTGTGGCGTCGTCCATGACCTCGATGAGGTGGCGGATGCATGTTGAGGAAGGCTGTGGCTTGACACCCCGAATCGGGTCTGATGCGTTGATCGATCCGATTAGAAGCAATGCGTTCAGCTGAACTGCTGGGTGGTAGTTTTCGCTGCTTACTTTTTTGGCAAAGGGCAAAAGGATGTTGATGACTAGTTGGTCACGATTGCTGGCCGGTGCAGAGGATATGTAGCTATTGATAAACGTGGAGCGAAATGCGCCAAGTCGCGAAAGGGTCTTGTCGTCCGTCTTAGTCATAAGTGGGAGGATGTAGCCATCCAGATAGGTTTTGACGAGGTTGCCGTTGTAACTGCCTTTCATGCTGGCGACGGCTGCTTTTCTGTCCGCAGTCCGCTTTTTCTTGGCTGCCGTAGCGGCTGCGCGGATTTCCGCCTTTGTCGCACGGTCAGCATCTTCTGGAACTACTGGGACGACATAGGCCGTTGCGATATCGTCCGTCTCGTATGTATCCTGTGCTGACGTCGTCACTGTGAATGCCATCAGGGCAAAGACCAGCAGCAATGAGCTGAGGAGATGAAGACGGATTGGAGTCTGATTAATGTTTGCCAGCATAAACTTGCCTCGTTGTGGGTGCTTGCTCAGGAGAGCCCCTTTATCGAATTGGTTGCAGGATGAGTCTCACCGTCACGGTTTTTTTGAACGCGTGAAAGTGGATCGATGACGCGCCGTACACAAGCACAGGTTTGCCTGCTCGTTAGGTTTTTCGTTGAAACGGCAGAATCGCCGCAACATCGAAAGCGAAAAAAACACGTTTCAACGCCGGCTGCGTACTCTGTATCGACATCCTCAGTCCCACAGTAAAGGATAGTTGATAATGCCCATAATTGTCAATTTTTCCGATGTTAAATCGTTGGTTTGAAGGATTGACGATTTTGGGGGTCGTGCCAGAAAAAGGCTCAAAATCGATTGATTCCTGCCTGAACCCATTGAGCTGGCACGGCCCGAGACTGGCTTTGTCTGTTTTTTGGCAATTGGGATATACTCAGGACTCTTGCGGGGAAAAGAACTGGTAGACGTTCCCTTTGTACTGATTTGGAAGGATTCAAAGATGCTCATCATTCGCTCAGGTAGCTCGTTTTCCCTTGTGGCAATGGCTATCGCCGGGGTTGGTTTTCTGGCAGGAGCAACCATCGCCCAAGACGTTCTAAGTCATTTTCCCCAGTTGCCGGATACGGCCATTCAGCTGTTGGAGGATCGGCAAACTACTGTGGAGTTGCCCCAGCAGGCTGTCGTTCCGTCCGATTTGCTGGGCTCCGATCGCGAGATCACTGAAATCCTTGAACTGCGAAAAAGTCTGGGTGGAGGCGTGATATCCATCCTGGGTGACTTGGAAAACGCTCCGTCAAAACAGAAGCTTCAGGAAGAATTTGAGGCGGGGCTTGCTCGTTTGGTGCTGGAGGGCCGATCTGGTTCAAAGCCCATCATCCAAGGACGTCCATCGCCTCAGGCATCTCTGCCTCCTGTCAGGAGTCGGTTGTCGGCAGAGAATCTTCGAATCAAAGTGACGGCAATTCGCCGAGTTTCCAAACAGCTTGAGCAGTTGGCTTGGGATTTGGAAGAGATTGATGCATTTGAAGAAGCGGATCGGCTTCGCCAGCAGGCGGCGGATTTGCGTCAGCAGGCTCGTCAGACGCGTTTGCCCTAAGTGGGGCTTTTCTCCGATGGGCCTTGGGCCTAGAGTTATTTGATTTTTGCCGTCTTGGCTCATAGGATCCAAGCATTGCGATTGCCTGATTCCGGCCCACCTGTTGTGACCCGGAAAACTCGGCCAATCGTTAGGGCCTCACCTCTGTTTCAGCATGCAGAATCTAGGAATCTCAATCGTCGCCAAAAAATTGTCGAAAACGGCTTCGAAACATCGTTTTGATTGACAAGACCGATTGAGATGGATCAAGATATAGAATCCCTGAAAAAATGGGGCTAATTCGTGCTTCCTGCCTCCAGTGCGAATCCGTTTGCGTGGCCCCAGTGGGCATTTTTTCCTTCGTTGCGTGCCTTGAGTGCGCAATAGAAGTTTAGGCGTCTCCGATGAGAAAGAGCATTATCAATGCAGTCAGCTGAAAAAGAGTTCGTGAAAATCCTGATCAAATCAGGAGTCGTCAGTAAAGATCAGGTGATTGATGCGGACAACCTCGCCCGTAGTAGTAATCCCCCAATCAGTCTTTCTGACGCGCTGGTTCGAACGGGTTACGCGAATGAGAAAGAAGTGATGAAGGCCATGGCCAAGCATCACAGGCTGGAGTTTGTTGATCTTGATGGGATTGATATTCCCGACAATGTGATTGAATTGATGCCAGAGTCGGTGGCTCGAGAAAACGTGGTGCTTCCGTTGGCTGAGGCCGATTCTCGATTGAAGGTGGCGGTAAGTGATCCTGCTGATGTCGACACGCTTGATCGGCTTAGATTTATTCTGAATCGCGATGTGCATCCAGCTTTGGCCACCCGATCGAGCATTCTCGAGTCCATTAACCGAATGTACGGTCAGATCGAGGGTGAGTCGGCTGACTCGATTTTGCAGGAATTTACCGATACGGCGATCGATTTTACAGAAACCGAAGGTGACAGTGATGTCGCTGGCGGTGATGAAATGATCGATGAGACCAGTGCTCCGATTGTTCGATTGGTTCAGCTGATGATCACCGAAGCGGTTCAGCTTCGAGCCTCCGATATCCATATTGAGCCCTTTGAGGATCGGGTTCGTATTCGCTACCGAATTGATGGGGTTTTGCACGAGCGAGATACGCTTCCCAAGCGTCAGCAGGGTGCGGTGATCTCCAGGGTCAAGATTTTGGCGAAGATCGATATCGCTGAGCGTCGTCGGCCTCAGGATGGGCGGATCAAGATTTCTGTCGGTGAGAAGGAGCTGGACTTGCGAGTCAGTATCATCCCGACCAGCCACGGGCAGTCGGGCGTTCTGCGATTGCTCGATAAGGATAATATTCGCGTTAGCGTCCGCCAGCTTGGGTTTTCCGAAGCAACGTATCGGAAGTTTAATCAGCTGATCCAGCGCCCCAATGGCATCATTTTGGTGACAGGTCCCACGGGCTCCGGAAAGACCACCACGCTGTATGCGGGCCTAAACCAGTTAAACCGGCCAGACCGCAAGATCATTACTGCGGAAGATCCGGTCGAATACTACTTGCCCGGGATCAATCAGGTCGAGGTGAAGCACGCCATTGGTTTGGACTTTGCCCGCATTATTCGTTCGATGTTGAGGCAGGCCCCCAATATTATCCTGGTCGGCGAGATGCGCGATGCGGAGACCGTTTCGATGGGCATCCAGGCTAGTTTGACGGGACACTTGGTTTTTAGTACACTACATACGAACGATGCGCCCAGTGCTATTACACGAATGATCGATATGGGAGTGCCAGGATATCTGGTTGCCAGCTCGGTTGTAGCGATTTTAGCTCAACGGCTTGTGAGGACAATTTGCCCCAAATGTCGGGCTCGGCATACTCCTCCGGAGAGCATTATCAAGGAAGTCGGCTTGACGGATGAACAGGTCAAGAACGCGACATTCGTAAAGGGCAAAGGCTGCAATAGTTGTAACAAAACGGGTTACAAAGGCCGAATTGGTATCTACGAATTGATGATCATTGATGCCAAGATTCGCGAGATGATTTTCGCCAATACCCCAATCAACCGTGTCCGAGAATATGCGACGACTAAAGGGGGAATGAACACCCTTTATCAAGATGGCATTCTCAAGGTGCTCGACGGGATTACAACTTTTGAAGAGGTTTATCGAGTTGCCAAACGATCGGAACAAGACTGATTGTTTTTTGCCTTCAGTTGAGTCTGAGGGCTCGTTTGAGCGGTTTTTTGGACCAAATCGGCTCAATTCTTGGACCTTTGGGGCTGTTCTGCAAAGAATGGGTCAGCCCAAAGGTGTTTTGCCTACTCTCCTACCTTCCACTATTGGTCCTTTTCACAACACCGAGGTTAGCTATGGGATGCGAACTTTGGCTTGGCCTGATTGCTTCAGTTGCCGCCAGGCCCGTATCTCCAGCGCATTAGAAAGTTAAAGAATGGCTGGAACAGTCTTAATCGACAAACTTTTGGAAGCTTGCGTCAAACAGGGTGCCAGCGATATCCACATCACGGTGGGTCAACCTCCGGTTTTTCGTCTGCATGGACGTCTTCGCAAGTTGGAGACCAAGGTTCTTGATCCAGATGACACCGTTGCGTTGATGAAAAGTATTTCTCCCGAGCGTTGTCAGCGAGAGTTGCAGGAGGTGGGGTCGGCTGACTTTGGATTTGCCTATGCGGACAAGGCTCGTTTTCGCGTGTCTATTTTCAAGCAGCGTGGCAATATCGCGATGGTGCTTCGGCAGATTCCCAATGAGATGCTTCCGCCTGATGTGCTTGGGGTTCCTGAGGTGTTCACTCGATTGGTGATGCGTCCGCGGGGGTTGATCCTGGTGACGGGGCCAACGGGTTCTGGAAAGAGTACGACGCTTGCTTCGCTGGTGAATTTCATCAACGAGCGAACGGACCACCACATTATTACCATCGAAGATCCGATCGAATTTTATCACTATCACAAAAAGTCGACGGTCAACCAGCGCGAAGTCGGTGTGGATGTTCCAAGTTTCTCCGAAGCCATTCGTCGTGCGCTGCGTCAGGATCCAGACGTGATTCTGGTAGGTGAATTGCGTGACTTGGAAACCATTGAAGCAGCGATTACTGCTGCGGAGACGGGGCACATCGTTTTTGGAACTTTGCATACCAATAGTGCTCAGGGAACGGTAAACCGAATTATCGATGCGTTTCCTGGAAACTTGCAGGATCAGATTAGGACCCAGTTGTCGACCTCGTTGATTGGTGTTTTGGCACAAACGCTGCTGCCGCGGATCGGTGGTGGGCGAATTGCCAGTTTTGAGTCCTTGGTGGTAACGCCGGGTGTTTCGAACCTGATTCGAGAGAACAAGACGTTTCGGATCAATTCAGCAATCCAGACGGGGGCGAAATTCGGCATGATGTTGAACGACGATAGTCTGTTCGAATTGTGGGCGGAAGAAAAAGTTGAAATGGAGGACGTTCTCGGCAAGGCTCACGATCCAGATTCTTTGGCCAAGCGAATTGCGACGGCACGCCGTCAGATGCAAGACGATGGCTTAGAAGAATTTGACGAAGACGATTTAGAAGAGATCGGCGACGAGTAATCGATGAGCAGGCAATTTGAGACAGAGGAGAGAAAGTAATATGGCAGCTAGACGTTTAGGACAGATTTTTGTCGACTTGGGTTTTGTGACCGATGATCAACTGGAGATGTTGATTGAAGAGCAGAATCAAAATCCCGGTCAGTTGATTGGTAAGATCGCTGAGGATATGGGTTTGATCAACGATGATCAGTTGATTCAAGCCTTGTCTGAGCAGTTCGGTTTGCAGACGGTCGATATTGAAGGTGTTGTTCCGCCCCCGGAGGCTTGTGCGATCGTGAATGACTCGATGGCTCAGCTTTATCGAGTGGTTCCCCTGTCGACCAATGACGGGACCGTCACCTTGGCGACTTGTGATCCGCAGAATCTTGCGATGCAGGACGAGCTCCGTCGTTTTCTGGGTTATGAAATTCGACTGTTGGTTGCGACCGAGTCGCAGATTTTGCGTGCGATCGACAAATTCTTCAACGAAGACGTTGAGAGTATTGAAAAAATCATTAAGGAATTAGCTGAAGATCAAGAGCTGAAAAGAGCTTCTGAAAAACTTGGCATGGAAGGTCCGATTGACATCGGTGATGTCACGGAGCTTGTTGATAGCGCTCCAGTTCGCAAATTGTTGAATATGGTGTTGCTGCTTGCGATCAAGGATCACGCCAGTGACATTCACTTTGAACCGTTTGAAGAAGAGTTTCGCATTCGCATTAAAGCGGATGGCGTTCTGTTTGAGATGGTCCCGCCTCCTCGCCACTTGGCGTTTGCGATTACAACTCGAATTAAGGTAATGGCGAACCTGGATATTGCGGAGCGACGACTTCCACAGGATGGTCGAATTGAGTTGACCGTTGGCGGTCACCCGGTCGACTTGCGTGTGAGTGTGTTGCCAACCATGTTTGGCGAAAGTGTGGTTTGCCGAGTCCTTGATCGCTCAGTTGTTTCACTTGAACTGAGCAATGTTGGAATGAATGACGCAACGATGAGCAAGTTTCGTGAAGTCATCGCCAAGCCGAATGGAATTGTTTTGGTGACGGGTCCTACAGGATCCGGCAAGACAACGACTTTGTATTCAGCCCTCAGCGAGTTGAATACCATCGAAGATAAATTGATTACTACCGAAGATCCCGTCGAATACGACATTGACGGAATCGTGCAGATTCCTATCGACCACGATATTGATGTGACTTTTGCCAAATGCTTGAGAGCGATTCTCAGGCAGGATCCGGACAAGATTCTGGTGGGGGAAATTCGTGACTTGGAAACCGCTGAGATTGCCATTCAAGCTTCGCTGACGGGGCACACCGTTTTCAGTACTTTGCACACAAACGATGCTCCCAGCACGGTCACGCGTTTGAAGGATATGGGTGTTCCCACGTTTTTGATCACAGCTACGGTCGAAGCCATTTTAGCGCAGCGATTGGTGCGTAGGATTTGTCCCGAATGTCGTGAAGAAGTGGAAATCACCGACGATCAGCTTTTGGAATTGAAGATGACTCGTGAAGAGATGGAAGGCAAAACGTTTTATCGCGGAGCGGGTTGCAACAGTTGCAGCAATACCGGCTACAAAGGTCGCGTTGGATTGTTCGAACTGATGATTATGGATGACGAGCTGCGTGAGATGATTATGCAGAACGCTCAAGCGGATCACCTTCGCAATAAGGCGAAAGAAAAAGGGATGGTTCTTTTGCGTGATGCGGGGATGGATTTTATGTATGACGGAACGACGACGGTGGAAGAGATTATTCGCGAAACCATTTTGGATGCTTGATGTCGTGTTTTCGAATTGAGCGTTTGAAAACCGATATAGAGATTAGTTAACCCTTTTCAAGGTAATACCTGGCAATCAAGAAAAGCTGATCCAGTTTTGAAAGATTGTATTTAGATGGAAGTGTTGGAACTGGCCGAGTGCACTTGGCGAATTTTCGGCGACTTTGATTGCAATGAGGAATTGAACCATGCCAACTTATCAATTTGAGGCGATGGACCCGCAGGGTCTTGAGATCAAAGATGTTATCGAAGCTC
This sequence comes from Mariniblastus sp., assembly GCA_965224765.1. Taxonomy (GTDB): domain Bacteria; phylum Planctomycetota; class Planctomycetia; order Pirellulales; family Pirellulaceae; genus CAZDBA01. The sequence goes on along the minus strand of CBDDAC010000012.1, from coordinate 557,551 downwards.
CCACGCAGGACGAGGCTCAGGCCACGATCCGTTCGATGGGTTACTTCGTTACCAAGATCTCGGTCCAGAAATCGGCCAATCGTGGTGGCGCAAGCAAGAGTGCTCGTCGAAAGACATTTGCACTTGGTGGAGCGGGCGGCAAAAAGATGGTGACGTTCACTCGTCAGCTTTCCATTTTGCAGGACGCTGGTTTGCCGATTCTTCGCAGCTTGAAAATTCTCGAAGATCAGGCCACGCCGGGAGCTCTCAAGAACGCACTGATTGATGTCTGCGATGAAATCGAAGGTGGTGCCTCGCTTTCCGAAGCGATGGCCAAAACGCCTCGCGTCTTTGATCGACTTTACGTCAATATGATCAAGGCCGGTGAGGCCGGCGGTTCCCTGGAGATCATTCTTCAGCGTCTTGCGGAATTCAAAGAGCGTACTGCTTCGTTGAAGAGTAAGGTCATCGGAGCGTTGATCTATCCGATCATGGTTATCTTTTCCACGGTCTGTATTTTGACGTTCATCATGATTTGGATCATCCCCGAATTTAAGGATATGTTCGAAGAGTTTGAACTGAAACTTCCCGCCATGACTGAGCTGTTGATTGCGATTTCCGATCGCTGTGTAAAGCTCTGGTTTTTGTTTCCTTTGATCCCGATTTCAATCATTCTGTTCGTGATGCTGGTTTGCAAATTTAGAGCGGGCCGAATGGGATGGCATCTTTATACATTGAAGGTTCCGATCTTTGGCAAGTTGACCGAAAAGTCCAACTTGGCACGTACGACACGAACCCTTGGTGCCTTGGTTGCATCTGGTGTTCCTATTATCGAAGGCTTGACGATTACCCGAGAAACTTCGGGTAACGCGATGTACGAAAAGATCTACAGCAAAGTGACGGATTCGATTCGCGAAGGCGAAACGATTGCCAATCCGATGAAGAAGTTCGCAATTCCCACGTTCCACCCAGTCACTGCGATGTTCTTTGTTTCGTCGATCGCTATGTTCCCGCTGGGCATTTTGCTGATCAAGCCCGATCTGTGGGGGATCGCCGTTTACGCCAGTGGTGCGTTGGGGCTGATCGGTCTTCTCTGGTACATCCTGTTTTACAAAAAGACGGTGATCGAAGCACTGGTTACCAATATGGTTGATGTGGGTGAAGAGACTGGCGAGTTGGATGTCATGTTATATAAGGTCGCAGACTACTACGACGAAGAAGTCCGAAACTTGACCGACGGAATGATGAAACTGATCGAACCGATGATGATTATCTTCCTCGGTGTGGTCGTTCTGTTCATCGTGGCGTCATTGTTCATACCCCTGATCGCGATTATTGGTGGTCTGAGTGGCGGTTAATCCTCGTCCAACGAAAAACATCTTTTCAAAAGAACAAATCAAAAAACGGAGACAAGAAAATGAATAAGACTTCAAGGAATTCAGGTTTTACGCTGGTCGAATTGTTGGTTGTGATTGCCATCATCGGCATCTTGGTTGGGCTTTTGATTCCCGCCGTTGGTATGGTCCGTACACGTGCGATCAATTTCTCGATTCAGGCGAATCTCACAACCATGAAAGCTTCGTTGGAACAGTTTAAGAGCAAGAATGGCTTTTACCCACCCGATATGTCGAAGATCGACTCGGCTGCCGAGTTTTTGCCTTATCTGAATCGCGTTGCCCGCAATCATAATGAAGGCAACGGTGCCCTCGGAACCGGGTTGCAGATCTGGTGGGATGAAGTTGGATCAAATCTTACTCCAGAGACTTCACTGGCCTTTTGGTTGACCGGGTTGGCCAATAACTCCCAGTACCCGCTGACCTATGCAGACTCGTCGACCACTCGAGCTGCCTTGCCTGCCTACAATGTTGGAGTGACGGATGTGGCCGGAGTCGAGATTGAGAGAAAAGTCATTCTGGATTTGCCGGACGGTCAGTTGGTGACGCTACCGGGAACGACATCTGCAGATATGCTTGGTCGATATAACCAGCCTCGGGGCGCAACCTTGCAGCCCATGTATTACTTCAGTGCTTCGTCTTACGATATTTTCATCGATGACGTCGATGACGTGTCGGGGCCTGCATGGCAGATTGTTCCTACCGCGTTGTTGCCACTTTCGGTTCAGGCGTTTGAAGTTTGGCCTTATTTCCAGTCGCAACCAGGAAATGCTCTACCTTCTGGCTCCAAAGACACGTTTCAAATTGTGACTGCTGGGGCGGATGGGATTTTTGGCGTGACGGGTGATATTCAGGATGCAGGGCCTCGTGACCTAGACAATATCGTCAGTTTTTCCGAAACCCGATTGCAGTCGTTTGTGCAAGAATAAGTCACATCCTCCTTTTCCCACCGATTCCCATTCCGGATTCTGCAAGGTTCTCATCATGCCCTTCAATCGAACGATAAAACGAAAAAGCTGTCACGGATTTACGCTGATCGAGTTGTTGATGGTGATTTCGATTATCACCATCTTGTCCACGTTGGCGATCGCGGTTTTGCGCGGCGCCGAAGACGATGCCCGCGCGGCGCGTACTGCGACGGTTGTCGGCAATATTCGCTCGGTGATTCAGCGACGAATGGAAGCTTATGAAACGCGTACTATTCCATTTCGTTTTGCTGATATCAACGTGGTCGCCATGCCGGAGATGCAGGAGATTCGCAAACGTTTGATGGCGGAGTGGTTTCGTGCGGAGATGCCAACTCGATTTTCCGACCTTGAGCAATTTCCCAGTAGCCAATCATTGGGCAATGCGGATCCAAATGTCGTCGCGATGGCTCAGCGAATGCTTTATCGCCCTCCAGCAATGGTATCTCGTCTCAGGAACGCTCTGTTTTTCATGGGCCCCGATACGACTGGCGGTGCGACTCATACGAACGACGTAACGTTTCAAGACGCCGAGTGTTTGTACGCCATTCTTTATAACTCCTGGGATGGTGGTCGACGCGGCACCCATTTTTTGTCTCCTACGGAAATAGGTGACAAGGATGGGGACGGGCTGTTGGAAGTTCTCGATGGTTGGGGCGATCCCCTTGTGTTTTTGGTGTTTGCCAAAGGAGTTTCCGTCGACCCTGACACAGCTTGGGAGTTGAACGACTATCAGATTGAAATTAAATCAGCTCGCACTCAGCTGTAAGTAATCCTTCCTCTTATTTCCTCTTCTCAATGATTTAACGATGAATACACGAAACCAAACAATATCAAAAGGCGTCACGCTGATTGAGTTGCTGACGGTAATTTCCATCATGGTCGTTTTATTGGCGTTGATGATTCCTCAGCTGCGAATGGTGACCAAAGACCGTTCGGCTCGGGAAGCAGCTCGTATCGTCGGTACGACATTCAATGATGCCAGTAGCCAAGCACGATTCGCGGGATTCGCGGGATTGGCGATTGCTCGAAATGCCAATGTAGTTCGCGAGGATTCAACGGGCACGAATCAGATCCACTATGCAGGCTATTCGATGTTCCAGCTACGTCAGCCTCCTTCCTACATAGGGAACACGGTTGACGAGATTGCTACCGTCGCGATTGTTCGCGTGCAGGATCGCTTTGCTGCGATTCCTGCAGATCGAACGGGGCAGTTTACTTTGACCTTGGCTAACCCACCGTTTGTAACCATCGACGAGGGATTCGTCCGCCTTAACAGCAGCAAGGCGATGTATCGAATTGTCAATTCGGCAGGTGCCGTGTTGACTTGCGAAGTCCCTTTGCATTTGGAGATGCCCGCTGCAGGTACTGCGGGAGTTCCTTTCGAGGTCATTCGCGAGCCTGTCCTCCGTCAAACCAGTCAGATCGATTTGCCCAAGGGCCATATGATCAACTTGAACTATTCGGGGCCGATTGATTTTGCCGATGTTGATGGGGAGGGGTGGACCTGGACAGCATTTTCGCAAGTCGCTCCAGGGGCTGAGCAAGAAGCTATTTACATCATTTTTGATGATCAGGGCGGAATTGACCGCATTTACCCCAACGGTCTTTCCGGCACCGCATTCATCCCGAATGGTTCCGTGCATTTTTGTATTTCGACAGACGAAGTGAAGCACAGTTTTCAGCCCACGGCTTTGTCGGACGCAATGCTCTTGGATCCCCCCACGGATGTTTTAGATGAACCTACATTGATGTGGATTTCGATTAACCACATCAATGGATCGGTTGTGGTAACCGACAGCACCCCACCTTCGATGACCAACTACGTGGTTTCTGATACCGCTCCGGGAAACGCTGCAATACTTGGGGGCAAGAAGGGCTTGCGGATTTTGGAAGCACTCGAAATTACCGGAAAACGTCAAGCAGCCACTCAGTAATCTTTTCTACAGACTTAAATTGGTTACCAAGATGATTCAACAAAATAAACAAACCATGCGATACGGTATTTCGATCATCGAAGTATTGACGGCAATTGTGGTGGCCATGATTGGCGTGTTCGGAGTCATGGTGATGATCCCTTTCGCGGTCAGTCAGGCTGAGCAAGGTCTTGATCAGGAAAAAGCCACCTCGCTGGCGCTCAACGCATTTAGCGAATTTGAAATTCGAAACTTCGTTGACACAAATCGATGGGCGGTGACGGATGCTGGAGGGACACCATTTTCTCTGGCTGGACAATCAGCACGAGTTTATGTCATTGATCCGATTGGTGTTGCTGAGCGTGGGACTGCATCGACTCCCAGGGACAGCGGGTTTTTCCCCTTTGTTCATCCAACAGTGGAAACCGCCATTTCTGCAACCGGCACGCATTCGTTTATACCTCTCTCGGGGGCACCGATTGTGAATAACGCAAACGCAGATCAAAGTATTTTGATCGAACGTGTGACGATCACGGATGGGTCAACGACGGTTCCCATGTCACGCCCCTTGGCGAATCACCTTTTCGCCTGGTCGAGTGGGTTGGTTTTCAACGAACCTAGTGAAGCCGACATTGCCGGTAGCGCATCCTATCCGGAAGTTGATGTTGCCCCGCCTCGACAGGTTCTCGATCAGTTGAGCGATGGTACCTTTGGAAATCGACAATCTTTGAAAGATATGGATTATGTCGTGGTCGCTGTGCCTTCGGATATTTCCGCAGAAAGCATCTATTCACCAACGGGGGTTGCTGACCGTGTTGTCAGTTGGCGCACCTATTTTGTGGTTTACAAGGATCGCGATTCTCCTGTAGAGTTGGGGATCGGAGCTCCAGACGTCGAAGCCTACGATCGAATTTTTGAAGTGACTCCACCCGTTGATCAGGCGATTACCAACGGTGCGGCGCTGGATCCGTTTGCATCGCCACTTGATCCTCAAACAGCAAGCTATCGGCTGTCAGTAGGCGGTGGCGATTTGGAAATGACCGAGGTCGTTCCAGGTTTGCCGACCGAATATTCCTCAAAGCGTCGAGAAATTCGCCGTGGCGATTGGATGATGTTGACCAATGTGACTTTTGCTCCCACGACTTCGCCTACCCAGGCGTTTCGAAATCGTTACTTCCAGCAAGTCAACTTTTACCAAGTCGTTGACGCTGATTTTGATTTGGCCAGCGGGATTTGGAGCGTGAGTCTGGAGGGCCCTGATTTTGACTTTTTGCATCCAATTGACTCTTCATTGTTTCCGACAATCGATTATTTGCCACCCCCTGCTGGCAACCCGGGATGTGAAGTGACCGTGGATGCTTCGGCTTCTCCTCTTGCCTATGAAATTCAACCTTCTCGAACCTTTGCTGTCCATTTACCCAATGTGATGGCTGTGTTTGAACGAACCTTCCGTTAATCAGTTTCTTGTTTTGAGCACGAGAAACTGAATGGTCACCAATCATGAGGCACATGATTTTGACCCTCAACCAAGATAAAAAGTTAATACCATGATAAAGTCAAAAACGAAAAATCGTTCTGGAATCACATTGTTGTTTGTGATCAGCATGATCGTGTTGTTTCTTTTAATGGGGACTTCGTTCGTCGTCATGGCGATCCAGTTTCGTCGCACTTCGGATGGCCGTGCAGGCATGCAAACTCGTCGTGATGACGCACGCACGCTGGTGAACCGTGCGGTGTACGACTTGTTGCGTGGCCCGACATTGGACAATGTGTTTTCGCCCCTACGCGGTCAGTCGCTTCTGGCTGATCAGTACGGATATGGTGTCAAAGCCTATGTGCGAACCGCTTCATTTATTGATCCGCTTGTCACCGCTTCGAACAATCAATTGTTAGTGATTCAGTTGGATTCAGCACCCGACGCGGCAGATCCCAATGCGGTTGGGCCGATGATTCCTGAGCATCAATACTTCGAAACCTATTCGGTTGACAATGATTACTTTAATCCCGTAAACCATCAAGACTTTTCTGATCAAGGCGGAACCTATGATGGGCAGGTTTTGACCTTCGTTTCGGGACCGGGCACAGGAATCTCGACTCGTATAGTCAGCTATGTTGTGAGTCTCGACGCCGCAGGTGTTGTACTGAATCGTCAGTTTGTTTTGATGCCGCAGTGGGATGATCACGACGATGCGTTTGTTGCCGCCAATATCGGCAACCTTGTCAATTCGCAAGTGTTGATCAATGGCCGTGAGTTTTCAGGGACTGGCTCAGGATTTTATGACGACATGATTGTTCGAGATGATGCAGCGCTTTCGGCGGATGCACTGTTACCCAATCGAGTTGGCGAGTCGAGAAATACGCTTTTGTCAGCTTATATGGGGCGTACGGCGGGAGGGAACTTTGCTGCACCGAATGAAAGCTATGATGCGGTCGATTTTCAGAACATGTTTTTGGCAGCGATTCGAAATGAAGATGGAGATGGAGACATCGACCCCTTGGGGATTATTCCCAGTTTTCACCGGCAGAGTTTGATCGATTATCACATGGCTCAAACGGGTGCCATTCCAGATCGCGCGATTTTTCGGGTAAGCGGAACATCCAATGGTGGTGGCGCCAATTTTCCAACACCTGATGCCTCCGATCCGCCCGAAGTTGACAATGATCTAGATGGAATTGGCGACGGCGTTTGGTTGGATATCGGACTGCCACTGCAGACGGATATGAACGGGCGCGTTTACAAGCCGCTGGTTTCCTATCTGGTTGTCGACATGGACGGAAAGTTCAATGTCAATGCGCATGGCAATGAGTCGGATATCGATCCAACGTCTGGCAACGCCTATGTTTCTGTGCGAGCTCCTATGCTTGGAGGTGGCGTCCCCAGTCACCGAGGACCTGGGTACGGACCTCCCGAAATCAATATCGGCAATTTGTTTGGTGCCGTGGCAGGTTCAGATTACGAGTTGTTGCTGCGTGGTGGCACAACAGCGTTTACGGGAACAGCCATTACGGGGCGCTATGGTGTTGATGGTGTCCCCGGTCGCCCCGAACGTGATGCTGCCTCATTCAATAAATGGTATTCCCATCCAACCGGGACCTTGGGCGGATACTTTGGCTCTCCAGCAGATCCAATGGGTCGTTTCGGAATCGGAGTTGCAGATTTTAATCGTCTTGGTTTGCTGAGTGATCCCTACGATGCGACCTCGACGACACATGATGTACCGATTGGATTGCCCATTATTGATGCGGTGACGTCGACTTGGGGAACGACTCTCGGGCTTGGTTTGGGAACCGAGATCGCCAACGCTCCTTATGAGATGAGCTTCCGAACCGAATCCATGCTTCCTGCTGGATCGGCCGATCATCCATTTTCACCTCGTGAAATGGAACGAGTGTTGCGAATTTATGATCCTGACTCCGTAATGTTGCCTTCGCGTTTGCGAGACTTCACACGAACGACGCTTAGTGCTGGCGGAAGTGGTCCGTCAGCGCGTATGGCATTCACCCATGCAAGTTATGAAATTCCGCTTGCTCCAGAAAATTTGGTCCTTGCATTGCGTAAGGCGCTTGTCGACACAAGGGGGCTGGATGGAGACGATGACGAGATTGCTGATGATGATTTAGAAAACCTCTTTCTCGGATTTCAAGTTGCGACCATGCTTTCGCCTGACTTGGTGAAGGGTTTGCGGATGGATGTCAATCGCCCGTTTGGGAATGGCAATGACGATGATGGCGACTTTGTTGTCGATCAAAGTTGGCATCCTGATGCAACGGGTACTTTGGATCCAGCTCTTAACGAATCACAGTTTGGCGAAGGATTGATTCAAGCGGATAGTTCGACGTCAACTGCAGTGACCGTGTTTGATCATGACAACGACGCAACCTATGTTGCTGATCTAGATGCCCATTTGGCTCACCAGATATTTGCTCGTCATCTTTATATTTTGACCTTGCTTACTACCGAGCGAGTGGATCGAAACGGTGACGGCGCGATTACGTTCGCGGGTGATTGGTATGACTACGACAATAGTGGTGGCGTTACGGACGATGATTGGGTTGCCTATCGGCGCGATGTCGCTCAGTGGGCAATTAACGTTGCTAACTTCCGTGATCGAGATGCGGCTCGTCAACCTTTTGAGGTGGATTTGCAGCCCTGGGATGGATGGCATGTCAATGGAATTCTTGATGACAATGAATTGGCTCCGTCAGGTGATCCCGCTTATGAGTACTTTGGTGCGGTAGGCGCGCCTTCATCGCCGGATAACCTTGAAGACCCAACGACGATTGCCGTGGTTTGGGGCGTTGAGCGACCGGAGATGGTGATGTCAGAAGTCCTGGTTATGCATGACCGCCGAACGGAGGACCTGGATACCGATGATGGTAGTGGTGAGTTTTCTACAGATATGGGGGGAACAGACCCAACTCTGGATAGCTCACTTGTTCCCAATGCGAGTTTCTTCCTCGAATTGTATAACCCTTGGATCGTGTCCGATAATGCGACCATCACCAATAACAATATGTTGTACCCGGCTGAGTGGTATGATGCAGGTGTAACGGGTATTGATCTGCAGCGAACGGCTCCTGACGGAAGTCCTGTCTGGCAGGTACTCGTTATTCACACGGACCCCACTCAACTCGCCATTAATCCGGATGATGGTACGTTGCCAGAGGATCAAATTCTTCGACGGATTTACTTTACCAAGCCTGATCCGAGTGTTGATGCGGTGGAATTTGGCACGAACAAGGTTTACTTCCCAGAAAGTGGAATTACATCTTTGCCGTTGGAACCTGGACAGTATGCGGTTGCGGGCTCTTCGGGAGTGCAAGACGGTGATCGTTATCACACCTACCTCGGTCGACGTTCGACGGTGTCTTGGGACACTGAGTTGGAGGACAATTCTGATGAAACACGTCGAATTACGCTGGATGTAAACAGCTCTGAGGTGGAAATCAATTACTTTGATTCTTCGGGTGCTGGTACGTGGGATGTGTTGCCGCGTCCGGCTGTGGTGCTTCCTATTGGGCGGCAAGAAGACGGGACGGCGGCAGGTAAGGCACGCTCTTTGGGTGTGACTGATCCAACCGAGGGATATGATGTTGCTGTCGCTGGTTTGGGTTATCAATTGAATGCGGTCGCCGATGGTTTTCAATTGGTTGATGCAGCGTTAATGCCGGTTGTCCATGACGAACCGTTGGATAGTGCGTTTGGACTGGATTTCGACAATATGCCCACGGATACGGTTGCCGCGGAATGGGGTGCTCTCCAGGAAGATGGAATGCACAATACCGACCAGTTGTTGCGGGTTGTGCACCTGCGTTGTTTGGCCAATCCACAGGCCCCCTATGATCCGGTACTCAACCCTTATTTGACGGTGGACTCATTGGGTACTCCGGTCAATTCATTTAATGGTGCATCGGCATCAGATGAGGTGGGTACGTCATCGTTGAATCTGGCATTTGCGGCTCGCGAGCGCGGAGCCAATGATGCGGATCTTGGCCGAGACCGATTGTTTTGGCGTGCTGATCAAAATGGGATTCTATCCACAGTCGACTTAACGGCGTTGACTGACGACCATTTTCATTCATTCAACCTTGAAAACTCTTTAGCTGAGATTGATGTTGCCTATCGAGTCGCCGTCGATCCTTTGACCTTTGCTGATTCGATACAAGCCTTTCCCTGGTTGAGCTGGAACAATCGCCCTTTTGTGAGTCATCTTGAACTTGCAAATGTTCCATTCACCAGCAGCTATTGGTTGTTGAGTCGAATGGACTATGTGGACGGAGTCTTTGCCGAAGAGTACGATCCATCCAGTATTGTTATTGGGGGAACCGATCCGAATCGAGATATGCTTGCAGGCAGGTTCAAGCATTTGCCGGGTATCCATTCGGACTCATTAACTTCACCCGGGTTGTATCGCACAATGGATTACCTTGAGGTGCCGTCACGATTCGTGGGAACGGAGACTTTCTTCAATCCGGCTGATTTCGCGGCAGCTGGCAATACGATGGGATTCAATCCTCCATTCAACAAGTTTTCCAACTACCGTTATCCTGGAAAGATCAACCTGAATACGGTTTTTGATTCGCGGGTTTGGGACGGACTGATGCGAAACTATAACCTTGAAGTGGATTACTTGACCTTCAGTGCAGCCCGTGAAGGTATCACAGGCACTGCCACTGACTATCCGACTGAGTTTGCGGCTCCGTTTCGTGCGTCGAGATCTGCAAACCTTGTCCCAACGCTTTCTTCGCCGCTTCCAGATGCGTTGGTCGCGGGGCGAAGTGATGGTGGGGCTGACGTTTTGGGCGCAGAGACTGGATTGTTCAGAAGAGTGTCGCCTGCCTCTACTACGCCACTTTTGGATGTAGCAACGAACCCCGGCCCCTACGCGAATCCGGATCGCAATGCCTACTTCCGATACGATATGCGGCAACGAATGGGGAACTTGGTTACCAATCGTTCCAGTGTGTTCTCAATCTGGATCACGATTGGATTTTTTGAAGTCGATGAGAATTTGCTCATCGGTGCAGAGGTCGGTTCGCAGTCTGGAGAGATTCAGCGATACCGCGGCTTCTACATGGTGGATCGTTCGATCCCTGTCGGATTTGAGCCCGGTTTCAATCACAATGTTGATCAGGCCATCTTGACCAGCAGTATTACCGAACGGGCAATTACGCGAGACTAGGTGCGATGTTGCTAAGCTCCTCCCCAGACGCTTTGCGTCCGGGGAGAACCAATGCGAGCGAAGGATTTGATGTTCTTGGGCTCGGCAGGTGAGAGTATTCTTCGGGGTGTGCTGAAGAGGGATTTTGTTTCGGCGGGAGCCTCAACCTCCCGTAGAACGCTCTGCCCTCCGATATATGACGACCGCTGAAGAGCTCAGGTATCCTGAAAAACTCACGACCATCTGTGGATCTTTTCATAAGTTTTAGGAATATGGCCAAGATTGGGAACTGGGCCGCGAATTTGTACGCATGGTTGTCTACTAGTGGCGGAGTCGTTCCAGATGTTTGAAATTATTGCCCAGCAGTCCGATTCTGAGTTGTTCCAGTTTCTCAAGACGTTGGATCAGGATGTAATAAGTGCTGCGGTGATCCTTATTGTGATCGGAAGCTTTGGCAGTCTGATCGCGATCTCCATTACCTGGCTAGAAGCACGGAAGAAAATAAAGCTCGCCAGGATCCAAAAAGAGACGGTCGACGATTTGCTCAACCGAGGATACAGTCTCAATGAAGTTGAACGACTTGTTTTTGGGCAGTCAGGATGGGACAAATTCTGTGGAATCTTCGGCAATAAGGGCGAGGTCGAAGAAGTGAAGCAAGACTTTCGACGTCCTGTCCCTCCACAAAAACATACTGCCTAACTTGAATTGATCGCAGACCTGACGAAATCCCCAGTCGTCCTCGCGAATGTCTCATTCTTTCGGCCAAATTCTTGATCCGAGTGGCTTTCTGTACGTACTCGAATTGTTCCACTCACTTGTTAAACTGTTCTATCAACTTACCCATGGAATGCCGTGAATGATTGAAGTTACCTCAGTTCAAAAGTCGTTTGGTGATCTGAAGGCGGTCGATGGATTAACTTTCAGTATTGGCGCAGGAGAAGCCTTCGGGCTCCTGGGGCCAAACGGAGCTGGCAAGACGACCACAATCAGTATGCTGGTAGGGTTGCTCAAGCCTGATCAGGGAACCGTTCAGGTTTTGGGGCAGGATCCAACCCAGGCCAACTGTCGTCGCCAGATTGGGATCGCGCCTCAGTCACTGTCATTGTACGAAGAGTTGTCCGGACGCGAGAACCTGGAATTCTTTGGCTCGTTGTATGGACTTGGCGGCAAGGCATTGGCGGAGAGAGTAGAGTGGGCCTTAGACTTCGCTGGGCTACAGGATCGCGCTAAGGATCGAATTTCCACTTTTTCAGGTGGAATGAAGCGACGAATTAATATTGCGGTCGCGCTCATTCAGGAGCCAAAGATTCTCTTGTTGGATGAGCCGACGGTTGGCGTTGATCCTCAGTCCAGAAATCATATCTTTGAGAGTATTGAACAGCTCAAATCGGATGGAATGACCATCATCTACACGACACATTACATGGAAGAAGCCCAGCGTCTTTGTGATCGAGTTGCAATTGTGGATCATGGGAAGTTGATGGCTTTGGATTCTGTACCTGAGTTGCTTCAGCGACATGGCGGAACCAGCGTTGTTCAGGCGGAGTTGGAGAGCTTTCCCGATTCCATCCAGTTACCTGGGCAACTGGATGGACAAACCATACGTTTTGAATCCGACCAACCGCTTGAGGAAGTTGCCGCGCTGACTTCCCAGGGCGTCAGATTTCAAACGTTGAATGTCGCTCGCCCGGATTTGGAAAGTGTGTTTCTGAATTTGACTGGGCGGCGTTTGCGAGACTGAAGTCTGGCAACGCAATCTTAACAATCGTTAACCAATAGAATGTGCCGATGAATCGAATCAGCAAGATGGCAATGAAAGATTTAAAGCTTTTGTTGCGTGACAAAATGGGAGCCTTCTTTATTTTTGGTTTTCCAATTTTGATGGGCGTGTTTTTTGGGATGATGTACCCGGGACCGTCTTCGAATCAACCCAAAAGCAAAATGCGAATCACGATCGTCGATCACGATGGCTCGGAGATGTCGAAAAAGTTTGTTGAGAGCTTAAGCAACAATGGCAACCTTTCAGTTCAAAAAATCGAGGCGGAGCAAATAGAGGAACTTCTGGCGAGTGAAGCGGACTTTAGCCGAGAAAATGCCGAGCTTCAGCTTGCTCGCGACAGCGTAAGGCTGGGTAATTGCATCGGAATGATCATGATTCCCAAAGGGTTTGGCGACCGAGCAGGGATCCTTTGGGGGGAGGCGCCCGACCTTCGTATTGGCGTCGATGATTCACGCGGCGCGGAAAAGGCCATGCTGGAAGGCTTTGTAATGGAAGCCATGGGAGCATTGATTGCGGCCCGGATTGAGGATCCGAATTCATTTCTTCCCGATCTTGATCAAGCCAAAGAACAACTTAAAAACGATCAAGAGATGGACGCGACTCAAAAACTGTTGATGTCTGGATTGTTGGGTACAGTCGAGTCGTTGATTGGCTCGGTAGACAAGATCCAGGAAAGTGAAGAGGACGATTCGTTTCGTCTTGGCGGTGACGAGGGGATGAAGTTCGTGAATATTATCCGCGATGATGTAACCCAGAAGGTGGCGTCGGATGAAACGCAAGTGGAGCCACCTCGGCTTCGTTCCAAGTGGGATATTAGTTTTCCCCAGGCGATGCTGTGGGGCGTTTTAGGCTGTGTGGCGGGATTTGCCATTTCAATTGCCAAGGAGCGATCGGGTGGGACGATGGTTCGCCTGCAGGTTGCGCCTCTTTCGCGATTCGAAATCCTATTGGGAAAAGCGGTCGCATGTTTTGTTGCGGTGTTAATGGTGATCGCCATGATGACTTTGCTTGGATATGCCCTGGGGATGCGGCCTCTTAGCTATCCGAAATTAGTTTTTGCGTCGGTTTGCATGTCGTTTTGTTTTGTTGGCATCATGATGACGATGAGCGTGCTTGGCAAAACCGAACAAAGTGTCAGCGGCAGTGGATGGGCGATCAATATGATCATGGCCATGTTGGGTGGCTGCATGATTCCCGTGATGTTCATGCCGCCAATATTGCAGAACTTGAGTTTTGTCAGTCCGATTCGTTGGGCCATTCAAGCAATCGAAGGGGCCGTTTGGCGTGACTTCTCATGGATTCAGATGCTGACTCCATGCGGGATCTTGGTAGGTGTTGGTGTCGTTGGCCTCGCTATTGGAACCACGATTTTGAACTCTAGTGACGGTTGAATCGCGGATCGCCCACAGATGTCGTCGCTTCGCGACCCCAGTTTTCAGTTGGGGAGGATACCCCAGACTGAAAGGGCTTGTTGATTAATTTCAGTTTCGTTGGTTTGAGTTTGGTTTCCCCCCATTCCCCCGCTCGGTCGAAACAGACCGGTGGCGGGGGCAGCGACGACTCAAATTAAAAGGGTGAAAGGGACGGGGAAACTTCGCATGCTGGTGGCGGAGGACCGGCATGGTTGCGAGACAGTCCGATCAACCGATGGACGTTGAAAGCGGCCACGCACCAATTCCATTCCTGGCTTACACGCTCGAGGGTTCGAGTCAGGAACTGTCGCATCCCAAACTGTGACTTAATCACGGCGAACGGACGCTCGGTCGGATGTTGACGTTTCCGGTAGATCTCTTTCGCTTCCTCCGTCGCCATCTTCTGAGCATGAGCAACCCGCGAAAGTTCGTGCTCTTCATGGGTCACCTGACGGCCAGTGCCCGCCTTGCGTATGCAAAGTGCCGCCAGCGGGCAGCCAGAACAAACTTCGCTGTCGATCTTGTAACGGAAACGCATGCGACTTTCGCCAGAAGAACGCTTATCACGCGATTTGCCTTTGAACTCCAGTGCTTGGCCATTGGGGCACCAGTAACAATCGTTCTCCGAATCGAAAACGAAAGCGTCTTTGGAAAGTTGTGTTCGCTTAACGCCTGCCACCGTCACGTTGACGACGGGCAGCCTGCCTCGGTCTGATGGGGCGACCGGCTCCTTGAGATTCTCGCGAACTGCTGGGTTTTTTGTGGGATCTGTCGTTTTGGTCGGTGCGTAAAGTTCGACGCCTGCTTCGTTGCACTTGGCGATGTTTTCCCCCGTGGCCATCAAGCCATCGGCCAACGCCTTGCCGGGCGCCGACTCCAGCCCAAAGTTTTCTTGAACCCTTGCGATCGAGCCCATCAGCTGACCGTCTTCGTTGATTTCGTTGAGCACGCTCGCGTCGACGATCACCCCGCTGTCGATATCGACCGTTGAGATCGGACTGTAGTTGGGAGAGTGACCGCCGTCTTTATTGGGCATGATCCGTGATTCCGGATCGGTCATCGGGATTCGGGCGGGAACCGTTTTGCCCGCCGATTCGAGCTTTTCCACTTCGGCCAAAGCGGCGTTGACTTTGGCAAGTTTCCGCTCCAGCTGAGCCGAATCGACTTCCAGCTGATGGTGCGAAGCTCCGCCAAACTGCTCGGATTCGTGTTGATCAGCCGCTTGGGCCTGAGCGTCAAATTGTTGGTAGGCTGCAGTGAGTTCTTTTTTAAGTTCACGCAGACGCTCCGGAGTCCGACTGGCTTGGCGCGAGTTGTTGGAACGCATGCGGGTCGCGTCGAAGCCGAGGCTGTCCAGGCGTACCCAGCCCAGTTCTTGTCCAAGCAATGCCATCTGGATGAACAGTCCGCTCAGGGCTTCTTGGTTCCCGATCCGGAATTTGCAAATCGTTGTGTGGTCGATCGAACGACTTTCGACGAGCCAGCGGAAATCCAAGCGAATCGTTAACGCTTCCTCCAGCATCCGACTGCTGATGATCCGGCAAAACAAGCCGTAGAGGATGACGCTGGCCACGATTCGCGGGTGAAGCGGAGGACGACCCCTGACAAGGGCATACTTCGTTTCCCAACTTGACCAGTCGACACCTCGAAGAATCCGGTCCAACACGCGAACGTCATGGTTGGCCGGAATTGATTCGTCCAGACGCTCCGGAAACAAAACTAATTGATCGCGACTCTCTTTGACCTTGGCCCAATCCATGTTTGACTCCTTTCCAAACATCATCCGGGTTCTCATAAATTTTTAACACCCAGGCAAGTACTTAATCAACAAGCCCGAAAGTCTGGGGCTATTGGAAATAGCCGCTCTGCGGCATGTGTTTGTGATGAAGCAGGTTCGTGATGAAGCGGGTTTGTGTTGTACCGGTTACAGGTGAAGATCGATTCGCCCATCAATTCCACCGGTGGCGTTGAGCACGGCAAGGGCTTGAACTGCGGGCGCGATTTCGTGGACACGAATGACCTGAACTCCTTGTTGGGCCAGTTGCAGCGTCACGGCCAAGGTGCCAAATGTGCGGCTGGCATCTTGGTCCCCGATTGCTTTGCCAATAAATCCTTTGCGTGAATGGCCTACCAGAATCGTTCGACCAAGGTCGTGGAACCGTTGGACTCCTGCAACCAACTGAAGGTTGTGAAGGTGAGTTTTGCCAAATCCGATCCCCGGGTCGAGGCAGATCTTTTCCGCATTGAGTCCGGCAAGCTTTAGGATTTGATCTCGTTGTTGAAGGTACTTGAAAACATCTTCGACAATGTCCTCATACTTCGGTTGGTCTTGCATCGTTTGCGGAGTGCCTTGCATGTGCATAGCGCAGACGGCAGCGCCCGATTTGATGGCAATCTCGAGCATTTTCGGGTCGCCATTCAGTCCCGTCACATCGTTAATGATCTCTGCTCCAGCGTCTATTGCTGCGCGGGCAACGACCGCCTTGGAAGTATCAATCGAGATTGGCACTTTGGTTTGCTTGGCCAATTTTTGGATGACGGGAACGACGCGAAGCAGTTCTTCTTCTAGGGCGACCGCTTCGCTGTAGGGACGCGTGCTTTCTCCACCAATGTCGAGAACCGCTGCCCCTTCATCGGCCAAGCGAAGGGCGTGATCGACTGCCGCATCGACTTCATAGTGCACACCTCCGTCGGAAAAGCTGTCTGGGGTCACGTTGACGATGCCCATCAGCGCCGGTAAACGTCCAAATGTCAGAGTTCGAGTGCGAAGTGTCCAGCTAGAGCAAGTCTTGTTCAGGGGACTGGAAAGCCCTCGATGTGATGACCCAGGGATGGGGTGTGAATCTTCTTCGGGCGGCATGCTATTCGAATTCGATTGGGGCAAACAAAGGGAGGTGACGATAGTAAACTTCCAGTGTGCAAACGGCTAGTGAGGTTGTGTAAATGCGTTCGCCCTGGCCTCCCCATTGGAATTTCTCTGGGGTCCAACTTCCGGCGTTCCCGCCTTTTTTGTTTTGAGAACGTAGAAGGAGTTCTCGCATGGTACTGTTCCATTTCTCCCAGCGTTCGCCACCGTAGTGGTGAAACACTTGAGTGCCATAGTACCAATAGTACATGTTTGGCTCGCCGTCATCAGGCGAATGTTCTTCTTGCAGCCACTTCACTGCGCTCATGATGCGAGGGTCGTCTCGTTCCCAGCCAAGATACATGCGGCACAGGATTGCCTCAGCGGTCATTGTTTTGGTTGGAGCGTCTCGGCTGGGCATATAGCAATAGAGCGATCCTTCTTGAGCTGGATAGTCGTTATTTTTTAGCCAACGATTGGAGGCTGTTGCGCGATCAAGATAGTAGTCGGCAAGTTTCATCACATCCTCATCGACCTCAATGCCCATGTTGGGAGCTCTTGCACTGTGAAGTGCCATGACCTGCCAGCCCAATACACTGGTATCTCCTGGTTGTTTGGGTTGGTATCGCCAGCCGCCATTTTTGTGTTGGGCATTTTCGATGAAATCGATTGCCAGTTGAGTGGGTTCAGCGAGAGTTTGATCGCCAGTCAGTGCGAACGCTTCGCTAAGAACGATTGTGGCTTGTCCGTGAGCGTACATTCCTGCATTGGAAACAAAGTTGGCGCGGAGGTCCCCGTTTGACTTTTGGTGGTCGATAAGCCATGCCAGGCCTTTGGCCACTGTCTCTCGGTAGACACCATTCTCGTGCGTCTGCCCAGCCCCCAGAAATGGAAGCAAGGCAAGTGAGGTACCAGCGGAATCTCCCCTGCGATTGCGACCGTAGTTTTCCAGGCTCCAGCTTCCGTCATCGTTTTGGACGCTTGCCAACCATCTCAATCCCCTGGCGACAGCAGCTTCGGTCAGGGTGGTACCACCAGATTTCTTGACGATTTCTGAACGTACACGCGGGTCACGAGCGGCAAATGAAGATAGCGGTCCTTGGCTGGTTGTGATGTTCTTTTTGACGTCATTAATGTTTTCTCGAGGCGCGAAATTCTTGAGCAGTTCCTGTGCGTCCGATTCGGCTTTTTTGGCAACATCACGCAACTCTTCGTCAGATTGTTCGAGGTCGTTGGCCTCTTGAAGATCATCCATTAATTCATTCAATGGGTCGACGATTCGGATTTCACCACCCTCATTGTGTTCTGGGGCAACGAAGGAGGACAGCACAATCGAAGGCATGATGTCAGTTTGATTGAATACAATCAGTGCCAGGATCAAGATCAGAATCAGGTGGACGAGAAAGCTCATCAACCACGCTGGAGTGATTGTGAATGCCCGTCGCAATAGTCGGGCCGCAGCAGATCCGCTGGTTAGTTTCTCCAGCTCCTGTTCTGTCGAGTAGGGCGCTGGGGCGGGAGAGACGGGATCCCGAAATGGGTTGAGCTCATGGGGGGAGGCTGGTGGTGTCGGCGCTGCCGTGGGGAGTTGTCTGCGAGCGGCAGGTTCGGCGACCAGCTGCTGAACCGCAGCCATTTGCTTCTGCGTCAACTCAAGTGAGCAATTGCATTGCCAGCAATCGGCCAGACCCAGCCAGACTCGAACTGTCATTGGGGCGCAGCAGTCTGGGCAGCCGCATAGAATGTTATCGCCTTGTACCCAGAATTTTCCCGCGGACGTTTCAATGCAATGAGAGGCCGTTTGGTCAGCATCAAATGCGGCCTCTGCGGCCTCTGCGGACGGTTCGATGGTCTTGGTGTCGTGCTGGGCGATGTCCAGATGTTGCTGGGTTGAGTCGGTAGCCGTTCCGATTTTTCGATGGCCAAAAGTTGCATCGAGAATATGGTCAAACGTCGGGGACTCAAACATGCTCTGTCCAATAGTAGAAGTGCGCCAGTTTCATTGTCGAGTCACTTGGTCCGATGGTCAAGAATTACTTGAGTTTATGCGCGTTAATTTACCATTCCGCCGCTTGAAGGTTTATTGTCGGCCATCGAATCGAGAGTGAAAAAACCTGATTTGCGGCGAGGGCGAACTCGACCTCAAATCTATTTTAGCTGTTTTTGTAAGTGCTTGTCATATAACGGTTTACGACACCTGTTTTATTGCGATGGCTGTTGAGGATTTTGCCCGGAAACTCTAGAATGGAGCCAGTGAAAATGGGGCCACAGGAAAGCTCTTCTTAAAACAAATTTCGTGCTTTCTCTACCACTAAAGCTCAGCCTCTCAACCAAGTAAATTCAGGCCATTTTCGGCCCAAATCGTGCGAACTCGCGCTTTGATAATCGGATAAGGACGTGCAAATTGTCAACAGATAGTTCGGGGACCAGCGACCCCAACGACGGTAATGAAACCGAAGATACGTTTGAAGAAACGTTTGTGGAAATGCCGATTGAGCAGGAACTCAAAGATAGTTACCTGACTTATGCGATGAGCGTCATCGTGTCTCGTGCTTTGCCAGACGTTCGGGATGGACTCAAACCGTCTCAGCGCCGAATTCTTGTCGCCATGAATGACTTGAATCTTAGCTCGGGCGCTTCGAGAGTGAAGTGTGCCAAGATTTCGGGTGACACAAGCGGAAATTACCACCCTCACGGTGAGAGTATTGTCTATCCGACTTTGGTTCGGATGGCTCAAGAATGGAACATGCGACACGTCTTGATCGACAAGCAGGGGAACTTTGGCTCGATTGCAGGACTTCCACCAGCGGCGATGCGATATACCGAGGCCCGATTGAGTCCGATGGCAGGTTTGATGCTTGATGATATCAAGCTGGATACCGTCGATTACATGCCGACCTATGATGAGCGAAGACTGGAGCCAACGGTTCTTCCTTGTCGGTTCCCGAATTTGTTGGTCAATGGTTCCAGCGGAATTGCCGTGAGTATGGCAACGTCGATTCCTCCCCACAATTTGGGTGAAGTCTGCGATGCTTTGATGCTGCTGATCGACAATCCAGACACCACGATTGACGAAATTATGCAGGTTCTGCCAGGCCCCGATTTCCCGACCGGTGGCATTATTTGCGGGCGAAGCGGGATCCGGAAAGCCTATCGAACTGGTCGAAGTACGATCCAGGTCCGCGCGAAATGTCATATCGAAGAGCATAAAAAGAATCGTTATCGCATTGTGGTTACGGAAATTCCTTTCCAGCAAACTCGCGACGGGTTGGTGGAAAAGATTGCCGGCTTGGTGAAGAGTGACAAGGTCAAAGGAATCTCGGGGATTCGAGACCTGAGTGACTTGAAAGAACCGGTCAAACTTTTGATTGACCTCAAGAGTGATGCCGATCCGAACGTGTTGCTTAACCAGCTGTATCAGTATTCACCGCTGCAGAATTCCTTCTCAATGATCTTTCTGGCATTGGTGGATGGCAAACCTCGCGAGTTGACGGTCAAACAGATTCTCAATGAATTTTTTCGGCATCGCGTCAATGTCATTCGCCGTCGCACCCAGTTTTTGCTGAACCGGGCAAGGCGACAAAAACACACGGTCGAGGGTCTGCTCTTGGCATTGGCCGACATCGATAAAATCATTTCGGTGATCCGTAAATCAAAAACCCAGATGGAAGCTAAGCACGGTTTGATGGGAATCGAGTGCCCCTCTTCGATGTTGAAAAAGGCTTTGGGCGAAGAGGGCTTTGAGATTTTTGAGCAGGAACGGGGTGAAGCGGATGTCTACTATCTGACACCAGTCCAAGCCGACGCAATTCTCAAGATGACGTTGGGCCAATTGGTCAACCTTGAGCAGGAACGGCTGAGCGGACAGCATCATAAGTTGCTGGAAGAAATCAAGGAATACCTGCGCATTCTTTCGGATGAACAGATCATTCGAGGAATGATCAAAGACGACCTTGAGGAAATCAGACGCAAGCATGCCGATACGCGTCGGACCGTGATTGATGCCGAAGAGTTGACTGATGTTGTCGACGAAGACTTGATCGAAGAAGAGAATATGGTCGTCTCGATCTCGCATCGCGGCTACATCAAACGGACGCCTGTCAGTACCTATCGAGCTCAGAAGCGTGGTGGAAAAGGCATCAAGGGTGCCAAAAGTGAAGATGAGGATCCCATCGAACATGTGTTTGCTGCCAGTACTCACGATTTCCTGTTGTTCTTTTCCAATCAGGGACAGGTCTATTGGCGCAAAGTCCACCAGTTACCCCAACTCAGTCGTGAAAGTCGAGGACGTGCGATCGTCAACTTGTTGGCGTTAGACGAGAATGAAAAGATCGCTGATTGTCGAGCGATTCGTGACTTTGGTGCTCCTGACCATTACTTGATGATGGCGACAAAAAAAGGACTCATCAAAAAGACCCTGCTTTCCCAGTACGGTCGGCCGCGAAAAGGTGGCATTATCGCAATCAAACTTCGCGAAGACGACGAACTGATCGATGTTGCGGTCGCTAAAAAGGGGGATGATATCGTCCTTTCCACGGCTTCTGGAATGGCAATTCGTTTTGACGAATCGGATGCACGTCCCATGGGACGAAACACGAGTGGAGTCAAAGGCGTTTCGCTGAGTGCCAACGATTCCCTGGTCGGGATGGTCGTCGTTGATCCTGAAGCAACATTGTTGACTGCCTGTGAAAATGGCTATGGAAAACGAACGTTCTTTGGTGCCAAGACAGTTGAGGAGTCCGAAGAGGAAACGACTTCCGGCTCAATGCGATATCGCGGACAAAAACGTGGTGGCAAGGGAGTGCGAGACATCAAGACTGAGCCTCGAAACGGACCCGTTATTGGGATCGTTCCTGTCAGCGACGAAGATGAAGTCCTGCTGATGACCTCTCGCGGAAAGTTGCAGCGAATTGCCTGTGCGGATATCAAGCCGATCGGTCGAAACACACAAGGCGTGCGAATCATGTCATTGGATGATGGAGACACCCTCGCCGCGGTCGTTAAGGTTCCACCAGATGATGAGGATAGTTCCGATAATGAGGATGCTGACGGTTTGCCGCAAAAACCCGAGTCAGATCCAGTGCAAGCAGATCCAGTGCAAGCAGATCCAGTGCAAGCAGATTCGGAGCCAAAACCTCCAGAGAGTCCTGAAGGAAATGGTGAATGATTGACGCTATGTAATGGTTAAAGCATTTCCCCCCCATTGAATAGCCGATTTGGGGCTTCGTTGGGCGGTGGGGAATTCAAAGTCATTTGAATTTACAATTCCTTCCAAATGACTATTCGCGATTTTATGAGGTTTAACTAATATGACATTTGACCTCTTAAAAAACCAAACAATCAAAGTAGTCTTGCCAAGTCCAAACTACTCTTGAGCAGAATCCTAATCTTGGAGAACTAAATGGATATCGCGATGATCGGGACAGGCTATGTTGGCCTTGTTACCGGTACTTGTTTTGCGGAAAGCGGTAATCACGTAACTTGCGTCGATATCGACCAAGCGAAAATTGACGGGCTCAATCAAGGCGAGATTCCCATCTATGAACCAGGCTTGAAAGAGATGGTTTTACGGAATCATAAAGCGGGTCGCTTGGTTTTCACCACAGAGGTGGAAGAAGCGGTCAGGTCTGCTAGGGTTCTTTACCTTGCAGTCGGTACCCCCCAAGGTGACGACGGTTCCGCGAACTTGAGTGCCCTCTGGAGTGTGATTGATTCTGTCGCGCGCTTCATTTCAGACGATGTGATTATCGTAACGAAAAGTACGGTGCCGGTCGGAACGAATCAGGGGATCTATGATCGTCTTATTGAGATCAACAAAAAGCGCTATCACGTCGCCAGCAATCCTGAGTTTCTTAAAGAAGGCGCGGCAATCAATGACTTTATGTACCCCGATCGTGTTGTGGTTGGAGTGCGTGATCAAATTGTCGCCGACGTCCTGAAAGAACTGTACTCTCCGTTTTTGCGAACGGACAAACCCTTCCTGTCCATGTCGCCTGAGAGCGCTGAGTTGACCAAGTATGTAGCTAACGCATTGCTGGCGACAAAAATCAGCTTTATCAATGAAATGGCCAATCTCTGTGAAAAGATGAGCGGAGATATCAATGACGTACGGCGTGGTATCGGTCACGATCAGCGAATTGGTTTTCAATTCCTGTTCCCCGGAGTGGGCTATGGTGGAAGTTGCTTCCCGAAAGATGTTCGGGCTTTGGCAGCAATGGCCAAGAACAACAATTTGAAACCGACCATTCTGGAAGCGGTTGACAAGGTTAACGATTGCCAGAAGAACGTGTTGATGGAAAAAATCGTCGAGCACTACGGCGAGAATCTGGCGGGAATTCGTTTTGCGATCTGGGGATTGGCGTTCAAGCCCAAGACTGACGACATTCGCGAAGCACCTGCATTGGTCCTGATCAATCAACTGCTCGAGCGTGGTGCAAGTATCTGTGTTTTTGATCCAGAAGCGATGCCCAATGTCAAAAATGAATTAGGTGATCGGGTTGAGTATAGCGAGTATTCCATGGAGGCGCTCAAGGATGCTCACGCACTTGCCATCAATACCGAGTGGGATGTTTTCCGCCATCCTGAATTCGAGCAAGTCCGGTCCTTAATGCAGACGTATGTGATCTTTGATGGTCGAAATCTCTACAAATGCAAACAAATGAAAGAGCTTGGGTTCACCTACTATTCGATCGGTCGTCCACCGGTGAAATCGGATTCAATGGCCTCAGTTTAAGTTGGGCCTTGCTCTAGAAAATGCGAAAAAACCAGGCGGAGTTGCTCAGGCAGCTCCGCTTTTTCGATGACACTGCGTGTGGGTCAGTGTGTCTCGGCAGGAGCCTTGACCTCTAAATTAAAGAGGGGCGGACGCAAAGCGGCTGGGGAGGGGAAGCCACTACCGTTTTCTGAGGAAGCAAAAACCGGCGATCTCGACGCGCGGCAGACACAGTGGCAACCGCACCGCGACATCTACGTCCTGCTCGTTTTGGAAACCCGACGCGTGAGCGAGGACGAACCCGATTCGTCCTCGCTCACGCGTCGGGTTACCATTGATGAACCTTCTGGGACTTGCTCGGCGCATGATACTTTCGCATATTTCGTTTATTTCGCGGTTCCAAATTCCAATCAAGAGGAGGTCCATCGTGTCTCCTTTTGAACAACCGCGAAACACGCGAAATACATGAAAAAAGGAAGGAGATAATAAAAAACGCGATTGGCAACGCAACGTTTCAGACCACATCATTTGAGGCCACAATCTCAAAAGAACTTAACGCCAATATTAGCAGTGTCGCGGTGCGTACCACCGCGATGGCGGCAATTGCCCGCAGGCCACAAACTGCGTGAAGCACGGCATCCGAAGAACGATAACTGATGCGAAGCGATCTTTGCTACTCAGCGAGGTTTTCACTCAACCAAATTGCGTAGCCATCAGAGATTGCGTCGAAACGGGTTGCGATAATCTCAGGCTCGTCATAGTTGTGATTTTCCTTGACCGCCGAAGTCAGGTTTTGCACAAGGTAGGAGATCGATTTGGCGGCAAGCACCCACTCTTTCTTGGATTCCAGCTTTCCCTGCCAGTAATAAGTGCTCAAGATCGGGCCGCTAATTTGAACACATGCGGCTAACTTGGATTCCACAAGCGTTCCCGCAATTTTTCGCAGCACCTCTTGGTCGTCACTGGTGGTCCGAATTTCTAAGAAGTATTTATCCATGAGGCTCAGTAGGTAATAGGTTTTAAGAATTAAGAATGCGTGGCTTGATTCCAGCAATAATCAAACAGCAACGCCCATTCCAATTTGACTAACTCGGACGCACGCTCTTGTGTCGGGTTGGAACCGGTAGCTTGCTCGCATAGATCGACAAGCTGTTCTCCAGAAACGCCATTGGAGTTTAAACCATCGAGTACGGGATGCGTGCCGACCTTGCGATACCAGTGTTTGCTATTCCAGTAGTCGCGTTCGGCACGATGCATGATGGCATGCCAGTAAGAACCCTCTGGCGTGTGGATTGATTGACTGATTTTGTGTGATTCATCCAAAAACCCATGCAACAACCACAATCCAGAATGGCAGCATTTGGCCATTTTCTGGTTGGAGATCGCCCTTGGAAAGAAGTCTTCTAGGGCAACCCTATCCAAGCTGGGTTGGACCCCTTGCGAGATTTGCACTGAGAAATCGAATCTCAATTCCGCCAGCGGCGAAATCAATTCTTGGAGTGGTTTCGGATATTTTTCAGTTTCAAGGCGCATCTAAGGTACGGCAGTTGGGGTTCGGTACCTCAATGATAGCAACTGCATTGCGACTTGTAGATTAGGCGTTTTTGGCGGTTTGCGAAGGATTGACGTGCTTTTTGAGAAAATCGGTGTATCCGTTTCCCCGAGCTGGAAGCGGAATTTTCGCGTTGCAACTTTGTTATTGAACGGAAATTGCGTCACTTCTATACTCCGCCGTCCAAATTCTCGTGACAAGGTTTTTTGTTGCGATAAAGTCTGAGTTCACTTAGCAACAATCTGAGTGCAAGATCACGTATCAATCGTTTCGTCCGCCAAGCCGGCTTAACTTAAGTCGAAAAATGGCCAAATCCGAATCTCGTATTCGCTTCGCATGTCGGAGCAGTTGGATGATGCGCGCTTGGGTCGCACTGTTGTTGATGCTGATTCAATTTTGGTTGAGCAACGTGGCGACCGCACAGCAAGTTGAATTTGGCCGACCCGTTTCGTCTCATCCAATTTCTGTCAAAGCCGAGCAGATTCAGCACTGGGTACAAGGACACTATCAGGTTCTGTATCTAAAGGGTGGAGTAGAGATTAAGCAGGGTGAATTGGATGCCTTTTCCAATGACGCCATTCTTCTGGTGGAAACGACGGAGGACGAAAACCAAAGGCCGATAAGGAAAGTGATCTCCTACCTCGAAGGCAACGTCGTCATTGATATTGCTCGGGCAGGCAGTGCTCATGAATTTACTCAATCCAGCTCCGACCGAATCGTCGACGACGTGTGGCTCGGGCGCCTGTTTTCCAATACCAAGATTTCACTGAGCACCCCCCCCGTCGCTGGGTCCCCCGCTACCTCACCGATGGTGTATCAGCGCGCGATTGCCGCGATCGAACAAGGCGGCGGGAGCAGTGTCCAATCGGTTGCCTTTCAGCAGGTGGTGTCGCCGCTGACGGGCCAAATTCAGGATTTGACTCCGAACGTTCCTGATCTTTCGGTGCGGGGCAACATTGAAACAATGCCGCGAGTGCCTTCTGTCGTTTCCCCTCGTGGTTCCAATTCCAGTGGACCGCAAGGTTCCGTGCAGCTTGGAGGAACAGGGAGTAATGTCAATTTCTATCCTCGCGATTCAAAAGTCTCATTGAACTTGAGGAACATTCCCAATCCTAACGTTCCCGGTGAATCGATCACGATTGCACCAGGAGGTGTGAAAGTTGTGATTGATGATCCGAGCGTGCCACTCGTTGGCTTGCCAGGACAGCAACAGGGAACGCGTGGCCGCCAAGTCATCATTCTGGCCGACAATGTGATTGCGTGGGCCAGTCGCCTGCCCAACGGCGAATCCAGATGGGAGATCTATCTTGAAGGCAATGTCGTTTTTGCTCAAGGATCGCGAGTCATCTACGCCGAGCAAATGTACTATGACACCAGTTCGCAGCGCGGCACAATTTTCAATGCGGATATGTTAACGCCGGCCGGCCAATTTGAGGGGCTGGTTCGACTTAAAGCGGATGTGATTCAACAAGTCGATGAGAATAATCTACAAGCCTATGGAGCAGCGTTTACATCCAGTCGTCTAGGGTTTCCTCGCTATTGGCTACAAGCCGATGGGCTGGCGATCAACCGTCAAGAGAACGCCGCGTTTGACGAGGTGACTGGGCGGCAGCTTTTCGATCCGAATACTGGTTTGCCAGAAACAGAAGATGAATACTTTGTCGAGAGCCAGGGAAACTCTGTCTACATGGGTGGATTTCCCGTTTTTCAATGGCCAAGATTTCGCTCCAGTTTGACCGAGCCGAGCTTTTACCTCAGCCGAGTCAAATTCGGCAGCGACGAAATTTTTGGACAGCAGATTCAAACAGGCTGGGATATGTATCAGCTGCTGGGATTGAGGAATGCCCCCAAAGACACTCGCTGGATCGGAGTCCTTGACTATCTGAGTGACCGTGGACTTGGATTTGGGTCGGAGTTTGACTACCAGTTCCGAAACGGAATTTTTGGCGTTCCTGGAGAGGTTGACGGTTTCTACAAGAGCTGGTTTATCAACGACCAGGGGTTGGATACGCTGGGCCGTGGCAGAATCAATTTGACTCCCGAAGAAGAGTTTCGCGGCCGAATTCAGGCTCGCCATCGACATCAATTTGGGCCCGGGTTTCAGCTACGTGCTGAATTGGGATACGTCAGCGATCGAAACTTTCTCGAACAATACTATGAGCGAGACTGGGACAATGACAAGGACTATACGACGGGCCTCTGGTTGGAACGGAACATTGGAACCCAATCCTATAACCTAACCGCTGACATCCAGATCAATGACTTCTTCACCCAAACTTCCTGGCTGCCAAAGTTCGATCATTTTGTGCTAGGGCAACCGCTGGGCAATCGTTTTGTTTGGAACGGACATAGCCATGCTGGATATGGAAGGTTTCGTGTCGGTGACGCACCCGTTGATCCGGTCGACTTGGCGCCCTTTGACACCTTGGCCTGGGAAGCGGCGGATGCGGATGGATTGCGGATCGGAAGTCGGCAGGAAATCAGTGCACCGGCCCAAATTGGCAAATTCAAGATTGTCCCCTACTTCTTGGGTGATCTGACCTATTGGCAAGAAGATATCAACGGCAATGACCTACTGCGTGGATATCTTCAGACCGGCGTGCGTGCCAGCACTTCAATCTGGAAAGTAGATCCGTCCATCCAGAGTACGATTTGGAACGTGAACGGACTGGCTCATAAGGTCACTTTTGACACCGATATTTATTATGCTGATGGAAGTCAGGATTTTGACGAGCTGCCTCTTTATGATCCACTGGACGATGATGCTCAAGAAGCATTTCGGCATCGACTGGCGTTCAATACGTTTGGACTTGCCGCGGGATTTGATGTTGACTCCAAGTACGATGAAAGAACGTTTGCACTTCGTAGTGGAATCCAACGCTATGTGACCAGTCCGAGTGCCGAGCTTGCTGACGATCAAATGGCGGTTCGCATGGGGGCCAGGCAGCGATGGCAAACCAAGCGAGGCTTGCCGGGCAACGAGAGAATTATTGACTGGGTGACCTTTGACACTCAGGCCGTTTACTTTCCCAAGTCGAATCGAGACAACTTTGGTGAAGCTTGGGGCATGTTGGAATACGATTTTGCGTGGCACGTTGGTGATCGACTGAGTGTCGTGTCCGATGGCTACTTTGACTTCTTTGGGCAAGGATTGCGGACGGCCAGTATCGGAGGCGTAATCACTCGGCCCGAAGTTGGAAATCTCTATCTGGGATACCGAATGATCGAAGGCCCGATTAGCAGTAATATCGTGACGGCCAGTATGGAGTATCGAATGAGCGATAAATGGGGCGTGACGGGAAGTACGGCATTTGACTTTGGTCAGGCTGGTCGACTCGGACAGGCACTCAATTTTGTCTACATCGGCGAGTCGTTTTTGTGGCGATTTGGCGTGAATGCTGATTTCAGTCGCGACAATGTCGGGTTCCAATTCGGCTTTGAGCCAAGATTCACCAAAGGCCGCATATTCAGGCCGGGTGGCGTTGGTGTTGGTCCCGCGAGTGCAAACTGGTTAGAGTAATGTCCAACTTCATGTTGGAACTCCGATGACCGTTCAGGACGACAATTCGAATCCACGCTTTGAACCCAAGTCAGGTTGGCTTGCGAAATTCCGTTATGCAATGAATGGACTTTGGCCGGGCTTCAAAAGCCAATCAAGTTTCTGGGTTCATCTTCCTGTCGCTACTGCTGTGGTTTGTCTAGGGATCATTTTAAAGGCCAGTTCGGTTGAGCTATCTGTGCTGCTGCTTTGCATTGCATTGGTGTTTACCTTGGAGTTGGTGAACACCTCGATCGAGTCACTCGCCAAAGCGGTAGTGCGGGACTTCAATGAGCACGTGAAAATCGCTCTGGATGTATCCGCCGCTGCAGTCTTAGTCGCTACTATTTTCAGTGTTGTGATTGGGGCGGTGATTTTGCTGCCCAAACTGCTTGTTCTCTAGTCCAAGTCGGACTTACCTATAGCGTCACTTCGCCGTTGTTTCCGAGACAAAACGGCGAGAATACCGCCATGTCTAAACTAAACGCGTTCTAAAGGGGTTGACTTCCTCTGTTCTCAATGTCACCATTTAGTGACATGAAAGAGGAATCAAAAAACGATGAGATTTGGAAGGCGTTGGCGGACGGAACTCGGCGACAGATCCTTGACGTATTGTCGGAACGCCCGAGTACGACTGGAGAGTTGGTTGCCAGGTTCGATCATCTTTGCCGTACCAACGTGATGAAACACATTGAGATCCTGGTCAAAGCGAGTTTGATTGTGGTGCGTCGTGAGGGCCGTACACGTTGGAATTATCTAAATCCATTGCCGATTCAGTCTGTTTGTGATCGCTGGGTGAGTCGTCATGTGAAGCGAATGGCATCTGCGATTTCGCGTCTGAAGGAACACGTCGAGGAGCGTGAGCGAAACGAGCCCAAGAAGGAGGTATCGAAAAAATCAATGAAAGAACGTTAGATCGTGTTTCACTGGCTGGAATTGATGAATCGGTGAATGCGGACATGGGACGCGATTGGTGTGCGAATGGCACCTGCGTTTTCCTTTGGCGATCCGGATGGAAACCCGACACGTGAGCGAGGACGTGTCAGGTTCGTCCTCGCTCACGCGACTAGGTTGTGATTAAATTCTGCAGCGACAGTTTTAGCGAAATTTTGGCGCTGGATTTTTGATTTTGAATTTTTGTTTGCCGTTTTTCAGGCTTGGTATGTTTTTGTGTTTCGATTGGTTGCTTTTTGTAGCATTCAATCGCGCCCTTTCTGCTTTAAATCGCCGCTTTGACGCCCTTTAACGCCATCCAACGCATAAAGTTAAACGTCAACGCTACGAGTAACGTTGCCGATTGCACTCGAGCCAAACCTCGAACTCGAAACTGCTGGAGCCCTCGATTGCGGAACTCCGCGTTAGGAAACTCTGCGATCGAAGGCCGCGCTTTATAAAGTTCCTTTGCTGAGTCCGTTGCCATTCGCTGCCGAAACTTGAACACCTCGTCGGTGTCTTTCGGCTGACGTTCATGCGGATCGTTGCCGTTTTTTAGCAGCTTTGCTTCTTTAGGAATCGGACCATAAACCGCAGTGCCTTGCCTTTCAAGCAACGTGATATCAGCGTGCGTCGTAAAGCCGCCATCTACCAGCATTTTCTCTGGAACCTCGCCATGCCGAGCAACTACTTTTTTGTGCATGACGCTCATCTGCCCGCCGTCACTGCCATTGTTGTTGACTTCCACGTCGAGGATTACACGAGAATCTGCTGTCGTCGCAAGGTGAACGTTGTAGCAAGGACGGTAGCCACCGCTGGCCACTTTCATCTTGCGGGCGTCAGGGTCTGTTGTGCTACAACGAGCTTCAGCACCGCTACCCTTCTTGCGTTTTTCTTTGCGGGCGCGAAGTTCTTGAAGTTGTTCCAGAGCGTCAGCGAGCCGTGATTGGCGTTCTTCGGCGGAGCGAAGTTGAGCCGCTTCTTGCTTTGAACGACTTGTTTGCCCGATAGAAGAATCGTCCATTTCTGCTCGCAATTGTTCTACGCGTTGCTTGGCCTGGCTCAAGCTTTCTGTGAGCGTGCCTTGGCGGCGAAACGAACCTCCACCAGCGCTGGCGCGAACACGCATGCCATCTTGAGCAATCACATCGAGTTCAACTAAACCTTGCGAGATCAGCGTGCCGACCGTTTCGCTGAGAAGCTCGTCAAAGAACTCGGGGTTGGTTGAGCGGAAATCACTCAAGAGGTGGTGGTTGACGCTGACTCCGCCGCAAATCCACATGTAGCCAAGGTCGCGTTCGCACAACCGTGCCACGTGACGGGCGCTGCTGATCCCTTCGAGCGTCGCGAACATCCAAAGTGAAAGAAGAATTTTCGGATCGACCGGCGTCCGTCCTGCACGCCCTTCCACTGCCAGGATCTTTCCGTAAAGCTTTGAAAAATCCAGTGACTCTACATATTCCCAAACCACGCGAGCACGATGGTCTGTCGAAAGAAGTTCGTCGAGGCAGAAAGGTTTCCATTCTGATTGATGACGTTCTGGCCGTTGCACTCGTGCAAACACTCTTTTTTTATTGTTCATTACTAAGTTTTAGCGCAAAACAAATACTTGCTCCAGCCCAGTTGATTTAATCACAACCTAGTCGGGTTACCATGAATACGATTCAGTGTTTGGGTCGTGTGTGTTTAAGAAAACTAATTGGGAGTAGAAAAATGATTGGAGCAAAAACGACCTCGGCTGCTTGCCATCAATATGAAATGCAAATTTCCATAGAAGCTTCTCGAGAGCGGGTATGGAAGGCGATTTTTGAGGAGACTAATTTGTGGTGGCTGCCTGATTTTCATGTTGCTGGTCCGGATTCGGTGGTCACATTTGATCCACATCCAGGAGGGCGTGGTCTATTGGAATCCACTCCAGACGGTGGTGGTTTGTTGTGGTATAGCGTGCAGATGTATATGCCCTCCGACTTCAAGGTTTATTTGGTTGGGCAAATTGCTCCGGAGTGGGGAGGTCCAGCAACAAGCAGTCTTCGTTTGTCGCTGACCGAATCGGATTCCGGCTGTGTTTTGCGAGTGACTGATGCTCGCCACGGAAATGTCGACGAGCAACAGGTTCAATCTTACGAAGATGGATGGAAGCAGCTTTTTGGCGACGGTTTAAAGAAGTTCGTCGAGGTGGGTTAGTACCCGAACCGTTTTGAATTGACGGGTAACAAGGCTAAGAAAACTGGTGTATCTGATGTTCTCGGCCCGCCAATCGAAGACGGGCCTAGGTACTATGCTGTTGGCAGAACACCACATGCCCACGCAAGCGAGGAGCATGGCACCCGCCGTCGAGGTTTTTGCCTTTTACGGGAGGTTGAGGCTCCTGCCGAAACAGTTCTTGTTCCTCTCAAACGTGGAACTTGGGGGCGAGTACTCGGACCGTTTCGAATTGACGCGCAACAAGGCTAAGAAAACTGGAGTAGCCGACGTCGGTTGCAAATTCGAAAATCGCGCATGAAAAACCCGCCAGCTGAATTGCTTCTGCCAGACGGGCTGCTGCGATGTAATTTTACGTCAACTGAGTTGACTATCGACGTCGTTCCATGGAGTCGGCGCGAGCTTCTTTCAAAGCGGCGGCTTCACGGGAAAGTTTGAATTCAGCTCCCTTAGGGAAGTACTGGATATCATCTTTCATATAGTGTGCGCTTGGCAAGGTTTGGCCGCCAATGCTAACTTGACAACCCGTGCTTGAAACGGCTGCTACCGCAGCTCCAGCACAAAGGACCACACTTAGAATGCGAGATTTGATTCGGGATTTCATGGGTGGCAACTCCGTTTCGGCTATCCTCGTTCCAGCTTTGTCGTTCGCGCGTCGGCACGATGGCTTATGGATAACCGTCATAAGGGTTATCGGCGCCGGATGGGGATGACTTTGACGCATTTACCAAAAAAAGGGTGTGAGGGCTATTTGCAGTCTATTCTCGAGTGTCCAGCGGGAGATTTGTGCTGAAATCGTCACATTAGGCGAATTGGCGAAACTTTCGATTCGTTTTTGATAACATAGGATTTGGGCAAGGCGTTAAAAATGCTGTCACATTTTCGATTGAAAGTCGTTTCATACGTTGGCAGGTGACGATTCTCTATAAGTGCAAGCATTCATGGCGCCGATGCGCCATGGGCATGTTTTCGCTTTGGAACGTATCGAATTCGCGTGACGTCACAAAGCCATCGACGTGAGGAGAACACTATATGATCGCCCAGAATTCCAAGCTCGTTTGGAGCTGTTTTTGCTTGACCCTGTTCTGCGTATTGGCAATCCAGGTATGCCCCGTTTCAGCGCAGCGCAAGAATGCCGTTCCAGGCAGTGCCTACTTCAAGGGGTTTCGCCAGTACCATCAAGGGGAATATCGTCGAGCCGGAAAGGACTTTCAAGATTCGCATAAGTTTGCACTTAAGTTTGGCCAACAGCGATACTTGGACTCCGTTTGTTCGCTGACCATGATGGGGGAATGCTTTTTCCAGGTGGGTGACTACGCCAGCGCGATCGTGCTTTACGAAGAGGCCGCCGCACTTTATTCCAGTTATGTTTCCAATGACTGGCAAGGTCGAGTTAAACTTCCCGCGACAATCGTGCCGCGCCGCGGAGCGGTTGTGGCGGCCCAGATCACCTGGGGAGTGTCCCAGCGGAATTTTGTTATCCCAAACATTCCCAACTCGATGAGTGTGATGTTTGGTGAGCTTGGTGGTGTTCAGCGAGCCTTTGCTGAAGGAGGAGTTGCCAAGGACGCTGAGTTTCGCCCTGTTAACGTTGAAGAGATCATGCGCTGTGTAGCGCTTGCACTTTATCGCAGGCACTACATCAAAGGTCCGACTTGTCGGTTCGATCCGCTTTCGGCAAAGTTAGTTGATCGTTTATCGGGCTATGCCGGAGGCGATGGGACTCTACTGGGAGCCTGGAATGGTGTGTTGCTCGGGCTGGCACAGGCTGGAGTAGGAAAAAACGATCAAGCCGTACAAAAATTGACTAATTCGCTGCAGTTCAACGGAGGGATGGATCATACGCTTACGCCAATCGGGTTGTTGGCACTTGCTGAACTTCAGCGGCTGAAGGGAGAGAATGCCAACGCGAGTGCTCTGGCGTTAGAGGCTTCTTTCTCTGCAGCGATTTTTGGCCAGTACGACCTGGTTGCTGAGTCGATGAAATTAGGTACACAAGTTCACTTGATTGACAACCGAAGCGTTTATCCGCCACTGGAAGCGGTCTTGGCTTGGAGTCTTCGAGGTCGAAACGAATCTCGACTTTGTCAAACGATTACAACGATTCGACTTGCCGATTGTTTTGCAGAAATGGGAGACTCGGCCCTGTGTGGAAAGGCGCTGAATCAGGCCGCACAGATTCTCAAACGGGGCGACATGGCGTTGACTCCCGAGGCGGGGCGCGCGGGTTTTCTGTCAGCAGTCGTTTTCTACATTGATGGGGAATATGCCCGAGGCCGTGATGCTTTGTCCAATGCACTGGGAAACTATTCGAGAAGTTCCCGTTGGCTTTATCAGTTGGAATTGGCTGAGACCCTTGCGGTGAGTGGTGGTGTGACGGAGCGTCAAGCCGATTTGCTTTACAAAGTTTTACTTCGCGACCCAACGGCGGAAGAGTGGCAAACGGATCCCATCGAGGCCATGACCTTTATGGCCTCCAATCATTTGGGGGCGATTGAACGTTGGTTTGAGATCGTCGTTTCTCGTAAAGATTACAACCGAGCTATCCAAGTTTCCGAACTGCTAAAGCGGCATCGATTCTTTTCAACGCTGCCGATGGGCGGTCGGTTACTTTCGTTTCGTTGGATGATGGAAGCTCCCGCAAAGAATCTCTCGCCAGATACGTTGGCTCAGCGGGCCAACCTCCACGGTCGATTCGCCGCTTATCGTCCTTTGTCGGACCAAGCGACCGATATTCAGAACGAGCTTTTGAAAATGCCGCTAAAGCCTGCCGATAAAACGGATGAATTGCAGAAGCAAACTGGCCTTTTCGTAACGCTGCAACAGGTCTCTCTGGCGCAAGAATCAATGTTGGCCAGTGTCGCGCTGCGTCGGCAACCGGCAGATATGATTTTTCCACCGCCGGTTGATATGAGTGCCCTCATTGAACGAATTGACGAAGAAGAAATTGCCCTCGTCGTGGCAGGGACTTCCAGAACCACTTACATGTTTGGAGTGAGTCGAAGAGGAACGGCGCTGCTGGCCGGTTTCCCCACGAAACGACTTACCAACTCGATTGCCAAACTCAATCGTGAACTCCTGATCACGGAAAAACAGGTTGAGGCCAACGATCTAGCCAAGCAGGACAAGTGGAAAAAGATCTCTGCCGAATTGGCCGAGACGTTGTTTCAAAATGCCAATGCCGAACAATGGGCCGCGATGAAGCGCCTGGTCATTGTGCCAGATGGCGCTACCTGGTATTTGCCATGGGAGGTCCTTCGAGTCGGCGCCGATGAGCAAAGCAAGAAAATGCTCTCGGAGATTCTTGAACTTCGGTACGCACCTACCCTTGGATTGGCGTTTGCGAAGCAGTTACCATTTCATCGAATCGCTCGCTCCGCCGCGTTTACATCTCGCATGCACAGTAAGGCCGAAGAAGATCAGTCCAAACAGGCAGCCGAAAGTTTATTGGTCGATCTTCCAAGGTTAACGATTTACGATCGCCATGTGATGATCCCCTCAAATCTGCTGGGCGTGGCGGCGGATCGGTTTATCGTTTGGTCAGCAGTCGAGCGTCGTCGCGGAGGAATTTTGGCGACCTACGCGACCAATCCGATTCAACTGGATTCGGATCGAAAGTCTGGCAGTACGTTGGGGAGTTGGCTGTCACTTCCATACCGTAGTGTGGACCAGGTAGTGATGCCAGGATTTATTTCAGATGGAGGCGGTGGAAAAGGAAAGACAGCCGGCAATGATCTGTTTCTGATGACCACTGGTTTACTCGCGTCGGGAGTTCGAACCGTCGGGATTAGTCGCTGGTCGACCAGTGGGCAAAGTGCGCTAGATCTTTCCGCTGAGTATCTTCGACAGAACAAAACTCATGATCCGACGACTGCATGGAGCAATACTATCAAGACCGCGTCTCAACTGAAGCTAGACTTCGGCAGGGAACCGAAATTCAGGCCGTCTGCCAAGAATAAAGACCTGGCGCTCACTGCCGAGCATCCATTGTTTTGGTCGGGCATGATCATTGTTGATATTCCAGCGGAACGCCCCGATGATGTCGATCAAGGCGATGACGACCAGGATGCCGACACCGATGACGACTCCGATGCCGATGATGCGGGTGCCGACACCGATGACGGCGATGGAAATGTTGATGAAGAAGCTGACGGCGATGGCGATAAAGGCGACGACAACGAGGGCACTGGAGAGGCCGAGAACAAGGGCGACGAAAACGAAGGTGCGGAAGCGGAATTGAAGGGAGCAAGACGGGAAGGTGGACAATGGAGAGACTGGCCCCGACGAAGAGGAAACTGGCAAAGAAGAGTCTGCAGGCGGCGGCGGGCTAAAGTAATATCACTGCCGTTGCTCCGACGGTTTCCGAGTCTCTTGGGGATCCCAATGGTACGGAATAGCAGGGATTCTCAAGCATTTGTTATCGTCCCAAACGCTTCGCTGGCAAAGGCGGCGAAGGTAATTCCGGATTTGTTGATGGCTGAATGACGATAAACTGGAGCTTTGGGCGAATAAAGCTTTGTGGATTCGTTTTGAATAAGCCACCTAATCGGCGGATGCAGACCGCGATTTTCGTCGTGGAACAAAAAGAATATAAACATGGGTAGCTAGTTAGCCCGATGGCAACATAAGCCAGATGATGTTTCTAACGATTCCTGACGGGATCACTGACAAACAGGTTCGCTGATGTCGAAAACAATGGAAAATGTAAAGACCGTCAATAGCGCCGTTCGTACGGGATTGATGCTTACGATTCTGGGACTTCTTGGGTATGCCGGATGGTACACGTACACGACCTATATCGAACCCAGCCAGCTTGCCCAACAGGCAATGAAGGACCTGGAATCTCTCCAGGCGCAGTTCGAGCTGCAAACCGAAGAGCTTGTGTTGACCAAGGAAAAGAATGAGCAATTGGAGACTTCGATTCGATTGCTTAAGGTGGACCGTAGGTTGGCCAACATTCATGTATTGAAGAAGGGAACGACCGATGATGGAGTCCCCTTCTTTGATGTGACGTTTGAAGAGATTGATCAGTACGGTGACCCGATTTCGGATCCGAGAGAGTTCAAGCTGCTTGGTGAGACGCTCTACGTTGACTGCTGGATTTGCACCTTCGAAGACAAGTACGTTGAAAAAGCTGACGAGCTTCGTAATGCTTCACTTTGTATCTTCAAAAGGATTTACGGAGAGCTGGACGGACTTGGCGGGGGACATGTACTGGATCGTGAAGATGAAAATGGCGACGTTCGGGCTCCAGGAATTTACTACCGTGGCGAAACGTTTACCGACTTCGAAAAGAAAATCTGGGAGGATTTCTGGACGATCGCCAGTGACCCAGAAGCACAGGAAGAGTTGGGCATTCGGGCCTCGCATGGCCAAGTCAATTACCTGCAAGTTCAGGAAGGCCGAATCTACCAGGTAGAAGTCAGAGCGTCTTCTGGCATGACGATCGTTCCATTGGCCATTCGCCCGAAACGAAACTAAGGACGCCAAAGACTAGAGTTCTCAAGCGCGGAGCATGGCACCCGTCGTCGAGGTTTTTGCCTTTTACGGGAGGTTGAGGCTCCTGCCGAAACAATTCTTGTTCCTCTCCAACGTGGAACTTGGCTCTAGTACCCGGACTGTTTTGAATTGCCGGCAACAAAGCTAAGAACACCGGTGTATCTGATGTTCTCGTCCCGCCAATCGAAGACGGGCCTAGGTATTGGTGGTCCAACTGAAGCATGCTCA
The DNA here is from genome assembly GCA_965224765.1 of Mariniblastus sp. Taxonomy (GTDB): domain Bacteria; phylum Planctomycetota; class Planctomycetia; order Pirellulales; family Pirellulaceae; genus CAZDBA01. The sequence continues at coordinate 519,934 of CBDDAC010000012.1, read as the reverse complement.
CGCAAGCGTGAAGCATGGCACCCGTCGTCGAGGTTTTTGCCTTTTTCCGGGAGGTTGAGGCTCCTGCCGAAACAATTCTTGTTCCTCTCCAACGTGGAACTTGGCCCTAGTACCCGGACCGTTTTGAATTGACGGTAACCAGGCGAAGAACACCGGTGTATCTGATGTTCTCGTCCCGCCAATCGAAGACGGCGAGGTACTCGGCTGTTGGCAGAACACCACATGCCCACGCAAGCGAGGAGCATGGCACCCGTCGTCGAGGTTTTTGCCTTTTTCCGGGAGGTTGAGGCTCCTGCCGAAACAATTCTTGTTCCTCTCCAACGTGGAACTTGGCCCTAGTACCCGGACCGTTTTGAATTGACGGGTAACCAGGCGAAGAACACCGGTGTATCTGATGTTCTCGTCCCGCCAATCGAAGACGGCGAGGTACTCGGCTGTTGGCAGAACACCACATGCCCACGCAAGCGAGGAGCATGGCACCCGTCGTCGAGGTTTTTGCTGTTTTTCGGTCTCGTGGCCACAGCTGCGTTTGCATTGTATATGCGGGCGGTTTCGGCGGGAGCCTCAACCTCCCGTTGAAGGCAGACGAGCTATTGAGAGGTCTTCAGAATTCGCTTGGCGATTTTTCTTCCCGTGATACTCAGTGGGAGTTCTGCTAAGTCTTCAAGATTCCGCCATTCATAGGCGGTCCCGTTGCGAAGGCGATTGCGAACTCGTGTTGATCGGTAGCAGTCGAGTGTGATCTTGAAACGAGTGACGGCGTGCTTGATCTGCATCTCAGTATTTTTCAGCTCAGTGGCGAGTCCCGTCGCGTCAGAAAGGTCTTGGGCGAGTTGAGTTTCTGCCTGACGGGAGGTAACTGTGAATCGCGGGAAATCCCAAAGCCCGGCCCAGCGTTCATCCGACTGGCAGAGTCGCATCAAGATCATTGAGTCCCGTTGGAGGACAATGACCGCTTCATTGATCTCTTCATACTTGGGAGGCTTTTTGGGACGCGGAATCTCTCGCTGTCGATTCTCTGCGCGAGTGGGGCAATGCAATTTAATCGGGCAGTCTGTGCAGAGAGGAGTTCGCGGTTTGCAAATTTCGCTTCCCAGTTCCATTAGTGCCTGATTGAAGTCCCCTACCCTTTTGTTGGGCAGTAAGCTTTCCGAGAAACTCCAGAGGCGTTTCTGGTTCGTTGAAGTCGTCGTGTCTTCATCCAGCAACATCAATCGCGAAAACAACCGAATCGTATTGCCTTCGAGAATGGGAAGTTTTTGATCGAGTGAAATGGAAAGTATTGCACCTGCCGTGTATCGCCCAATCCCAGGGAGTGCGAGCACGCTGTCGAAATCGGTGGGGAATTTCCCCCCGTGTTTTTCCATAACGAGTTTAGCAGCAGCGTGAAGCTGACGGGCTCGGCGGTAGTACCCAAGCCCTTCCCAAAGCTTCAGGACTTCACTTTCTTCTGCTGCGGAGAGTTTTTTTATGTTGGGAAATCGTTTGATAAAGCGTTTGTAATATCCGATCACGGTCGATACTTGCGTTTGTTGCAACATGATCTCAGAGACCCAAACGCGATAGGGCGTTTTGTTCTTTCGCCAAGGCAAGTCGCGATGCTGCGTGTCAAACCACTTGAGTAGTTTTCGCCGCATCGCGGAACGGGTCTTCGCATCGTCAAGTTGAGAATCAACAGGCATCGAGTTGAGGCTCTTGCTCACCGGGAATCATGTTGATCTATGCAACGACAAAGTTGACGAGTCGATCAGGAACCGCGATTTCTTTTCGAATCTGTTTTCCGTCAAGTTGCTCGGCGACTTTAGGGTCACTCTTGGCAGTTGCGAGCAGATCGTCTTTGGAAAGTCCACGAGCGACTTGAATTTTCGCGCGGACTTTACCATTGATTTGCACAGGAACTTCGATGGATTGGTCGACGGCATACTTGTCATCGAATTTTGGCCAAGGTTCATAAGCCAACGAGGATTCATGACCAAGCAAATGCCAAAGTTCTTCCGCGAGGTGTGGTGCCAGCGGAGAAAGCAGGAGGACAAATTGCTCCATGATCGATTTTGGCCGCTGCGTTTCTTTTGTGAAGAAATTGACGAATTCCATGAGGCGAGCGATCGAAGTGTTGAACCCCAATTCTTCCAGGTCGGTAGTAACCGCTTTGATCGTTTTGTGCAGTGTGCGAAGCTGGTTTTCGGTTGCCTCGTGTTCTCCAACGGCATCGAGGAGTTCCAGTTTCTCGCTTTTGTCGTTGACCAGCATTCGCCAAACGCGATCAAGGAAGTTTCTTACGCCATTGACTCCGGACATATTCCAGGGCTTGGTTGCTTCCAGAGGGCCCATGAACATTAGGTAAAGCCGAAGTGCATCCGCGCCATAGTCGATTATGATTTCGTCGGGATTGACGACATTGCCGACACTCTTTGACATCTTTTCGCTGTGATTGTCGATACGGATATCTGGTGCGGAAGCAAGTACGAAATGCTTGCCGACTTTTTCAACCTGTGCCGCTTCGAGGGTTACCGAGTAGACTTTCTCGCCAGTGCCGATGAGGACTTTGTTTCGTTCTGAGTCTTCTTCGACTTGCTCGTTACTTACCCATTGCTCATTCTTGTCACGGTATCCCGTGAATTCCATTTCACCCAGGATCATGCCCTGATTGACCAGGCGTTGAAAGGGTTCAACGGTCGACACGTGCCCGCGGTCATACAAGACCTTGTGCCAGAACCGGGCGTAAAGCAGGTGAAGTACTGCGTGTTCCGCACCCCCAATGTAAAGATCAACAGGCATCCACTGTTTTTCTTTTTCTGGATCGACAAAGCACTGGCCGTTTTTTGGATCGATAAAGCGCAGGTAGTACCAGCACGAACCGGCCCATTGGGGCATGGTGTTGGTTTCTCGCTTGTATTTCACTCCGTCGATGACCGGGTAAAGCCAATCGTCGTCAGCCTTCTCAAGTAGCGGTACGGGGCGACCGGGCGGTTGGAAGTCTTCTAGTTCCGGAAGTTTTATGGGAAGCTCGTCCGTTTTCAATTCGCGCTTGAGCCCGTTAGGTTTGCCATCTTCGTCCAATTCGTGGAGGATCGGGAAGGGTTCTCCCCAAAATCGTTGGCGGCTAAAAAGCCAATCGCGCAGCTTGTAATTGATGGCGGCACAGCCCAATCCAGCCTGACAAAGTACTTCGGTGATTTTGGTTTTGAACTCGTCAGTGGAAAGCCCGTTGTATTGTTCTGAATTGATTGCAGTACCGTGTCCGGTATAGCACTCGTCACCAGCAAGAACTTTCGCCGTGTCAACTTGGTCGTTTTTGCCAGAGTTTGGTTCGTAGACAGGGATAATTTCCAGTCCAAATTGCTGGGCAAACTCGAAGTCACGTTCATCGTGCGCTGGAACCGCCATGATTGCGCCGGTTCCGTAGCTGACTAAAACATAATCTGCGATCCAAATCGGGAGAGGATTGCCGTTGGCTGGATTGATGGCAAAGGAGCCAGAAAAAACGCCTGTCTTGTTGCGTTTGTCGTCCTGGCGTTCGCGATCACTTTTGAAGCTGGCTTGCTGACAGTACTCTTCAACTGCCGTTTTCTTTTCTGAAGTGGTGAGTTGATCGACGAGTGGATGCTCCGGTGCAATGACCATGTAGGTCGCGCCATAAAGTGTATCCGGTCGAGTGGTATAGATCCTCAGGACTTCGTTCGTCGCCTCTTTTGAGAAGCTCTCAGCTTTCAATGAGGTTTTCCAAGCTTCGAAGTTGTCTTGGTCGCCGATATAGAAATCGACTTCTGCACCGGCGCTACGCCCAATCCAGTCACTTTGGAGTTTCTTGATTCCTTCGGACCAGGTCAGATCTTTGAGGTCGTTTTCAAGGCGTTCGGCGTAGGAGGTGATCCGCAGCATCCATTGGCGCAGAGGAACTCTTTGGACCGGGAACTGACCACGCTCACTTCGACCATCGATGATCTCTTCGTTTGCCAGAACGGTACCCAATCCAGGACACCAGTTGACGGGGGCCTTGGATTCATAGGCAAGCCGATGTTCGTCTTGATACAGGCGGATCGCGCGCTCCCCTTCTGCGGCGACGGAATCGGGAATCGGAAGTTCGGCGATCGGCCGACCTTTGTTTTGTTCAGTATCAAACCAGGTGTCATAGAGAACGGTGAAAATCCACTGAGTCCAGCGGAAGTACTCGACATCCGTGGTCGCAATTTGTCGATCCCAGTCGTAACTGAAGCCGAGCATCCTGAGTTGGCGACTGAACGTTTTAATATTTCGTTCGGTGCTGACTCTGGGGTGTTGACCCGTCTTGATGGCATGTTCTTCGGCGGGGAGCCCGAAGGAATCGAAGCCCATGGGGTGCAGCACGGAAACCCCATGCATTCGCTTGTACCGGCAAACAATATCTGTTGCGGTATAGCCTTCGGGGTGCCCCACGTGGAGTCCCTCCCCGCTAGGGTAGGGAAACATGTCCAGCACATACATCTTTTCGCCAGAGACGTGCTCAGGAGTTTGGAACGTCTTGTTCTCGGCCCAAGATCGTTGCCAACGGGGCTCAATTTCAGCAGGGTTGTAACGCGGCACAGCCTTAATTTCCTTGTCGCGAATGAATCAGGTGTTCAACGGGATTGTGAGTTGAATCGCAATTGCGCCTTTGGATTCCCATCTGACGCAGATTATATGGTAACGAAATTCCCCGTACTCTCCTATGAGACGCATTGGGGTAAGCAGGTTCAGCGATACAGAAATTTTGTATTAAATTGGGCCCTTGATTCTGGTAAGATATTTAAGTTGAAAATCATCGAGAAAGCGGTATATATCGTGATCAGGCGTCGCCCCCGAATTCGGCTTGCAGAAACAGAACGTGAATTGATGCGCGCCGCTGGCGCCTTTAATGCCAAATTGATGGATGTTGTTCGCCCCCATGTTCGTACGGGAAACACCACCGAAGAAATTGACCGGATCGTCAACGAATATACTTTGGATCACGGTCACGTCCCCGCCTGCTTGGGATATGCTGGAGAAAAATTTCCCTTTCCCAAGAGCTGTTGCACCAGTATCAATGATGTCATCTGCCACGGAATCCCCGGATCCTACGAGTTGGTATCCGGCGATATCATCAACGTCGACCTGACCACCATTGTCGATGGCTGGCATGGCGATCAGTCCGAGACATTCATTATTGGCGAGGTCGACAAAAAAACCGCCGATGTCGTGCAATGTGCATTCGATTGCTTGTACCTGGGGATCGAAGTCATCGAGCCCGGTTGTCGAATTTCGAATATTGGATTTGCGATCGTCGACTACGTCCATGAACGCTATGGATTCGGAGTTGTGGAAAAATATGTGGGGCATGGCATTGGACTGAAGTTTCATCAACGCCCCAATATTCCTCATGTGCCCAATCGCCAGTCGCAGCAAGAGCGTTTGCACCCAGGTATGTGTTTTACCATTGAGCCCATGATTAATGGTGGCGTCGCTTATTCAACTTGCGACAGCCAAGATGGTTGGACCGTGCGAACGAGCGACAGAGAGGTTTCCGCGCAGTTTGAGCACACAATTCTCATGACCGAGGACGGTCCTGAAATTCTTACGATGACCGAAAACGGTCCACGCCCAGGATTTGATTTCTCGAAGTCGATTCAGGGTAGTTGAGCCGGCAAGTCGAGGCTTCCACCAAGACGTAGACCCTTCAGTGATCTATCACTGCATCTCAATGGGAGGTCAAGGCTCTGCCGAGACCTACTCTATCTATTGGCTACGGATTACGTCGTTTCCATCTGCCGTACATGGACATCCAATCAAAAAACGAAAACACGAGTGATGTTTCGTATTGCTCAGTTTCCTTATGTGAATTTTTTTTCTTTCTTGTCTTGAGGTTGGTCTGTCGTTTGAGACGAGGAGATTGAACTGTTGTTTCGGCGGGAGCCTCAACCTCCCAAAAACGGACCTCCCAAAAACGGACCTCCCAAAAACGGTCGTTCCAAAAACGGTCGTTCCACTTGCAAACCTGTGTAGAAACACTTCGAAGGTGCTATCACTTTCTGATGCAATCCGTCAACTCGATCACGTTTCCTCGTTTGTTTTTGAAGCGAAACAGTGATATAGCCGTTACTCGAATTGAAAACTCGCTCGAATTGAAATTTGTAGGGTCGCCTGCCCAGTCGATATTGAGTCACTTTAACGAATCTTGTACAAATCCCCGACTTTGTCAGGCTTTGTGCGTTAAGACGTACGAGCGTTTTTGGTGTGGCCTTTTTAGGTGTTGCTGACGAGTAACACCAAGCCAACCAAATCAGACGCGACTGTGAATCCGGATGTGAGCAGTCGAGGCTGACAATCAGCTGTTTTCAAACTGCTGCGATTGGAAACACACAGTCATGGATGATTGTGCAAAAAAAATTACGAATGCCATTCTTCTGGTTGCTTTGCAATTCAGTTTTCTTGGCGCTAACCTGTTTGCTCAACAAACCCAATTTCCCTATCAGGCAATTGTCGTTTCGGGCGAGGCTCGCGTTTTTAGCGGCCCCGGCAAGATGCATTACGCGACCGACGTCTTGAAACCAGGCGATCTGGTCCAGGTTTATCACCACGACCTAGGGAACTGGTGCGCGATTCGACCACCGCAAGGCAGTTTTAGCCTGGTGCCCGAGGCCGCAGTAAAAATTGTCGGCGAGAATGCGGGAGAGATTGTCGAGGCCAATTCACAGGCTTGGGTGGGAACCGCGATGGGCGCTGTTGAAAAGCCACTATGGCAAGTCAAACTGAAAATTGGCGAGCCAGTCAATATCCTAGGCGAAGTCAGTTGGCCAGATGCCGATGGGAATAAGACCGTTTGGTTACAGATCACGCCACCCAATGGCGAGTTTCGTTGGATTCACCTGGACGATATACGGCTTCCAAAAACAGAATTGCCGGGAGAGTTTGAGCAACACGAATCGAGTTCGCCCATGGAAATGGCCGGCAAGTTCGAGTCCTATGAGGAACGCAACGATGGCTGGCGCCCTGCCAAACTGCCTTTCGATGAACAGAATGAAATCCAACTGGCATCCAGTCAGCAAGTTGAGGATTCGAGTTCGCAACAAATCATGCAAGCCAGCCCCGTGGGAGTCTTTAAGGAAGAGCCAAATGAAAATGGGTTCGTGACTCCAACTCCTCGCCCTCAACGATTTGCGAATGCTAACCTGAATCAGAGCAATGGAACTGCGCCACGGGATCAGGCGACTCGTCCCGTTGTTTCGAATCAACGACCAGAACGATTTGCCAGTCGAGATGCCGCATTCGGAGCGATCCCTCCCGCGCAGACCTTAACTCCGATTGCTCCCTTGGGTAATTTGCTTCTGACCGATCGGTTGCGGCAGCTTGATTTGAGGTTGAGCAATGAAGTGACCAAGCCCTCCATGATTGATTGGAGTTTGAGTGAGATTGCGATCGATACACAATCGGTCATCAATAACGCAGTCAACGATTCAGAAGTATTCGCTGGACAGAGGCTGTTGGAGAAAATCAACAACTTTCGCCGTATTCAGGACAACGCCAGAACGGTCGAAGGGTCGAAAAGGTCATTGGACGGAACGCCGTTTACGTTAAAACAGAATGTTGGTTCAGAAACTCAGGGATCGATTTACGATGCCCAAGGTTGGCTGAATGAGCTCGTCCGAAAACGCGGTGAAATCAATTCGATCTATGTGCTAGAAGATGATCAGGGAAGGATTACCCATCATGTTCAAGCAGCACCTGGATTGAATCTTCATCGCTACTTGCGTTCCAAGATCGGTATCATTGGCCAGCGTGGATACAATCAACAACTTGACTTGAATCATATCCTTGTTGAGCGCTTGATCGTACTTGAGAAGCCAAAGTGATAAGGCTTCTTTGAAGGCGAAGCCACTGCCGTTTTTCGAAGCAGCAAAACCGCCGGCTTCGACGGGTGGCTGACTCAGTAGCCAACGGCATCTGAATACCTACATTGGAAACCCGACGCGTCAGCGAGGACGAACCTGACACGTCCTCGCTGACGCGTCTAGGTTGTGATTAAATTCTGCAGCGACAGTTTTAGCGAAATTTTGGCGCTGGATTTTTGATTTTGAATTTTTGTTTGCCGTTTTTCAGGCTTGGTATGTTTTTGTGTTTCGATTGGTTGCTTTTTGTAGCATTCAATCGCGTCCTTTCTGCTTTAAATCGCCGCTTTGACGCCCTTTAACGCCATCCAACGCATAAAGTTAAACGTCAACGCTACGAGTAACGTTGCCGATTGCACTCGAGCCAAACCTCGAACTCGAAACTGCTGGAGCCCTCGATTGCGGAACTCCGCGTTAGGAAACTCTGCGATCGAAGGCCGCGCTTTATAAAGTTCCTTTGCTGAGTCCGTTGCCATTCGCTGCCGAAACTTGAACACCTCGTCGGTGTCTTTCGGCTGACGTTCATGCGGATCGTTGCCGTTTTTTAGCAGCTTTGCTTCTTTAGGAATCGGACCATAAACCGCAGTGCCTTGCCTTTCAAGCAACGTGATATCAGCGTGCGTCGTAAAGCCGCCATCTGCCCGCCGTCACTGCCATTGTTGTTGACTTCCACGTCGAGGATTACACGAGAATCTGCTGTCGTCGCAAGGTGAACGTTGTAGCAAGGACGGTAGCCACCGCTGGCCACTTTCATCTTGCGGGCGTCAGGGTCTGTTGTGCTACAACGAGCTTCAGCACCGCTACCCTTCTTGCGTTTTTCTTTGCGGGCGCGAAGTTCTTGAAGTTGTTCCAGAGCGTCAGCGAGCCGTGATTGGCGTTCTTCGGCGGAGCGAAGTTGAGCCGCTTCTTGCTTTGAACGACTTGTTTGCCCGATAGAAGAATCGTCCATTTCTGCTCGCAATTGTTCTACGCGTTGCTTGGCCTGGCTCAAGCTTTCTGTGAGCGTGCCTTGGCGGCGAAACGAACCTCCACCAGCGCTGGCGCGAACACGCATGCCATCTTGAGCAATCTGGTCTTCCCCATCAGAAGTGTACAGTTTGCTAAGCATGAAAAACGAATTGAGCGCGAAGGCTTTCGCTCTCTGGCTTCACCAACCAAGGTGCCTTCGATGTCGCCCTTGTTTTCGCCATCGTCGGTCGCCAAGTTCGCTGGCGCGAATGCTGCGCGAGCGACCAACGGCTGACTCCAACGAAGGTGACATCTCCAAGGCCAATTAAGACTTTCTCTTTCTTCTTTTTGTCAGGCCGCCAATTCAAATTGGATTGGACTGACGTAGCCCAATGATGAGTGAAGGCGAATTCGATTGTAGTATTGTTCAATATATTTGTTCAAGCTGCGCTGAACATGTAACTGACAAACGTAATTTTCCCAATAAACACATTCGGTCTTTAACGATCGGTAAAAACTTTCCATCACGGCGTTATCCCAGCAGTTGCCTTTGCGGCTCATACTGGGGCGATAGTGGTTGTCAGCGATTCGTTTTTGAAAGGCCTCGCTACAGAATTGGCTACCGCGATCGGTGTGAACAATCAAATCAGATTTCGGTTGACGAATCGTGATTGCCATTTGCAAAGCATCGACGGCCAACTGAGCGTCGATTCGGTCACTGATCTTCCAGCCAACGATTCGCCTGGAGAACAAGTCCAGGATCGTCGTCAGGTAGATCCAACCGGTGCGGGTGTCGATGTAGGTCGTATCGGCCACCCACTTCTGGTTCGGTTCTTGAGCCGTAAAATTCCGATCAAGCAGGTTTTCTGCTACCGGCAACGAGTGCCTCGAATCGGTCGTCGTTACGAATCTGCGTTTGCATCGTGCTGCAATGCATGCTTGCCGCATCAGTCGGGCGACGGTTTTGATATTGCAGGGTTCACCATGAGCTAACAGCTCTCGGTGAATTCGCGGACTGCCGTAGCCTTTGTGTTGGGCGTGGATTGCTTTGATCAACGTCAACAATCGAGTCGCACGTTGTTCTCGGGCGCCAGCCAATTCAGTCTGACGCCGTTGATCCTTGCTCCACTGGTAAAACCCGCTACTGGAAACCTTGAGCAAACGACACATCGTTTGCACAGGCCATCTTTTGCGATGATCTTCAATAAACTTGAATCTCATCGGCTTCCGTTGGCAAAGATGGCCGTGGCCTTTTTTAGAATATCTCGCTCGATCTTGAGTTGACGGTTTTCCTCCTGGAGCTGCCGAATCACTTTCATTTCCTGCGAAACCGTTTCAACATTCTCTAAAGGCTGGTCGCCATACTTCTTTTTCCAGCGACGGATATTGCTGACTTCCAGGCCCAGGTCTGTCGCCACTTGACGTGCCGTCAGACCCTTCTCAATCATCAATTTGACCGCCTCAAGCTTGTATTCCAATGAATAAATACGACGTTCTGACATCTCTAATCTCCATCATGTAAACAGCAGTAAAAAGCTTAACCACTGTCCACCAATAATGGGTAGGACCATCAGGAGTCTATTCACATTGAAGATTCGGACAATTGCAGTGAACGCTGTTTTCAGGAAGGTGCTGCTTGTAAATGAAAACAGCCACCCAAAAAGGTGGCTGTTGATTGATCGATTGTTTCCAGAGAGTTAGCTGAGGCTGGCCAGTGCATCCAGTTCGGTTGCCTGTTCCAATGTCACTTTTGTACTTTCATTCGATTCAGAAAAGCGTTCAAAAGCTTCATCGGTTGTCTCGAAAGTTTCTGCCACACTCGCCAAGCTCAGATCCGCCGAGTTGATGTCAACGACAGGACGTTCTGGAGTACCACTGTCAAATTTGGCAGTGGCTTGAGCAGTAGCATAATAATTTGACAGCAGAGGTGCGGTCAAACTAGCTGCAGCTTCTTGGCCGTCAGGTTCAATGAAGTCATGAGCATCACCGAGAGGTGTCCACTCTTGCCCCCAAGACAACATTTCGTTGTACGCCGCCCAAGCTTTTTCGGTATTGGTTCCAGCGTCATAATTGTCCACGGCCGCCAATGAAGAGGCCGTGGGAGCTGCTGTTGTTTCGACCTTCGCATTCAGAATGCCCACTGGCAAAGCGAAAATACCGACGGACTCGGGGACATGACCAATCTCATTGTCGAGGGATCGTTCTTCTTCAATGTTGATGACAAAGTCAGTATCGGTTAAACCACGCGAGCGAACGGTTGATATGTCACCGCCAACATAGGTTTGCATGGCAGCCAAAAATGCGGGGGCCCCGTTAAAGCTGGCGCTGAATGTGCCTCGAAATGGTCGGTTTCGAACCTGTTCACCTGTTTGCGAGGTTTCAAATTGAGTGCCATCAGCAAAGGTGCCAACGCCTGCTTCATCAATCGCAATCCAGGCAACGGATTCATTGGCATGAACTCGGTCAGCTGCTTGCTCTTCTTGAAGGCGAACCTGGAATCCCGCTGTGTCAATGTTGCGAGCTCGTGTCGCTACTGCGGCTTGATCGACGTAAGACGTCGTCTGAGTAAATACAAGCGGAGTTCTTGTAAACAGGCCAGCATCAAAGTCAACATTGTTCCAGCGATGATCAACGGCTGAGTCATTGGCCGCGTGCAGGACTGAGCCATCAGCCAAGGTGTGTGTGCCAGCTTCGACGACGACGTAACTGATTGCTTCAAAGCCATGACGGCCATCTCGATAGTCCCACTCGTCGATTGCAACATCGAACGATGTGCTGGTCACATTGTCGACTCTTACAGTGACCGGATCACCGCCGTTTCGAGATGCAGGTCCCATGATGACAACGGGGTTGGCATAGGTCCGCTGCAAATTAACGGTTTTCCAGAGATGGTTGGCTGATACATTGCCTGCTTCACCGATAGGATCGACAGGATTGGGTTCGGTTACTCGGCCGTTGAGGGTGTAAAATCCAAGGCTTCCGTAGTCCGATGGACTATTGGCACTCGTGGTTCCGTCAATACCTAGGTAGTAGGTTCCCGCTGTAAGTTCCATGCTGAATGAAGCATTCAAGCCATCCGCCCGATTGCTGGTTGCAACGACATTTCCCGAAGCGTCATAGATGCGAGCGATGACATCCAGGTTAGCCCTTTCACCGAATGGATCGATGTTAAAGGTCACCGGGCCATCGCCTGTGGAAAACTTGAACATGTCGACGTCGGTGTTCCGCTCAATGACTCCCCATTGGGTAACTGAGAAATCCGTGGCAACGGCCAAGTCAGAAGCTGTGCCAATCGTGGAGCCGTAGTCATCAGCGCGAAATCCAAATCCGTTGGATGAGCTGGTGATGATCGCAAGATCGTTTTCGGTGTTGGTTGAGTTGGCGTAATTCCCACTGCTCCACTGCGATACATTGGCGTTAAATGGAGCACCCATCAGCGGTCCCCAACTGATTGGGCCTGAACCCCCGACACCTGGGTGGTACTGTTGGGATCCCAATCCATCATGCCGAAGGCCAAGTGCGTGGCCAACTTCGTGGGAGTTGGTTTGGGCGCCGACATTTTCACCTTTGTTCAATGTGAATACCGGGTTGTCAATCGCATCATTGAAGCTGTTCAGAAATGCGACACCACCAAAGCCTCCGAATCCGTCAGTTGCTTGAGTGGCAACCACACGGACACCATATTCATTGTCGGTTGGACTGGTTCTTTGGAGTGCCTCCAATCCGGGATCAATGGTCGTTACGTTGACATCAAAGGGAAGGAAGTCTTCTGCGGTATTTTGAAATTGCAGTTGAATTTCAATCAGCTCAGCATCGCTGAAATTATTGGCATTACCATCGCGATCAAAGGCCGGGAACATGATGTCATGCCCCCAGTCATTGTTGACAGAATGGTGACCGTTGAAATCGAGGTAGATCACCTTTGAGGCGCTTGGGTTGCTTTCCAACCTGAAGGTATCTGCCAGTGCGTACGGGGAGGCACCCGTGTCGTCACCCAAGGTAAATGTGCCGTTGACAAAGGTAGGGAAAAGTGAAGCGAGAACGCGTCGTTCTTCTAGGGTTTCGTAGCTGACTGTGAGCCCAGAATTCTGTCCCGCCGATGCTCGTTTTGAAGATTTGGCGCGAAACAGATCAAGTAGCGATCCACATAGTTTGCTAGGGCCGTTAGACTTGCGTCTATTCATGAAAAAAGTCTCCCCGAGATATGATGCAGGTGGGCATAGGCTCCGATAAGAAAACGAAACGCATCCGAAGTCCCAATATGAGCCTTTATTCTAAATGCTGGAGGTTGAATCTCAACACTTATGGCGGCTATCGTTCAACCTTTACCTACAAAAAGCTGCAATTTCAGGCAGTCGCTGCCAGCGGCCTGACCCGCCAAACCACGGTAAACAGCCAATACGTAGGGGATTTCGAGCTCCAAAGCCGTGAGTTTGATGAGTTTCTGGGGGGGGCCCGGACGCAGGGGGCGATTGAGGGTGGGTGGAAAAATCCGATCATTTGAGAAGGATATTTGCTCACTCGGATGCAAGAGAGTTGCCAATGACATCGATTGAAAGAGGATCTGATGCCCGAGGGGCATAAGGTTTTTCGGCTTGCACTCGACCACAAGCCAATGGTCGGCAAGCGGATCCGCGTTTTTTCACCCCAGGGGCGATTTACCAACGAAGCTCGGATTTTGGATGGACGAATCCTCCGACGGGTCGAGTCATTTGGAAAGCATTTGATCTATCGCTGGTCAGGCAAGATTTATCTTCACGTCCATTTAGGACTATATGGTCTCTCAAGTGCTACGCAAGCAAATGGGATTTGATACACTCGATCGATCGTTGGCGGCTAAATCGCCAAAAGAATTGTGAACGTCCAGTATTTTGTTGACCACTGATTTTTCACACATTATTTTCACGGCTGACAAAAGAATTGTTCTGGAGCTTGTTACATGGGTTTAATGGGAAAGTTGTTCGGCGGGTTGGATACCTGTACGTCAAACTTTACCACACAAGAGGCGTTTGCCGGTATTTTGCTGAGTGCGAGTGCATGTGATGGCCACATTGCTGAGGATGATGTCGCAGGCTTGGTCACTTGCCTCCTCCGCATGAAGCTTTTCCATTGCTTCACCGATAAACAGTTCAATCAAATGTTCAATGAATTGCATGGAATTGCGAAGGGCAAGGGAGTTGATGTGCTGTTGGATTCTTGCTGCAAAGTGCTTCCTCAGGTTCTGCACCGAACGGCATTTGCCAATGCCTGCGATATCGTTCTTGCTGACGGGATAGTCGAGCAGGCGAAAGAGGTCTTTCTGGACAAGTTGCAGAGGGCTCTTCGTCTTTCTCCGGATACAGCCAAAACGATCGCCGAAATCATGATTGTCAAAAACAAAGGTTGAATTGAGAACTTTGCCTTGCCTGACTTCCAACCCAAAAAACAGAATTAAGTTGAGATTGAAATGGGAATAATTGACCAAGTCGTTGGAGACTCGTTCCAAGAAGAGCATCCTTTTGGCCCTCAAGAAGGATTTGCTGGTACACTCATGGCGGTCTCTGCCTTTGATGGTCACATCGCGGATGAGGACATGCAGAGCTTGTTTACCATTCTTGGCCGTATGAAATTGTACTCACAGGTTCCGGACCACAAATTTCGCAGCATGTTGGACAAAATTCTTGGACTGTTGAAACATGGTGGATACGAAAAACTTTTGGAACACAGTGTTTCTGTGATCCCTCCCGAACTTCGCGAAACCGTATTTGCCAATTCATGCGATATTGTTTTGGCGGACGGAATCATGGGCCCAGAAGAAAAAGACTTTATCGGCTACTTGATGCGTCGCTTGGATATTTCCGGCGATCGAGCTATCGCGATTGTCCAGGTCATGGTGGACAAAAACAAAGGCTAGGCCTTTTTTTGAAATCCAAAAAACCGATTCATTGTTTAAGTGAATCGGTTTGTTTTTTGCAGCGTTATTCAGGATAACTAGGTAATGGAATTGATTGTTCTGGCAGCAACTGAGTCGGTCCCTTTTCTCGGATTAATGTTTCCGACACTGCTGATTCTCTTTACTTGTTTACTGATTTGGCGAGCTTGTGACGGTTTCGAAGTGGCGTCGGAGTATATCGGCAGGAATCTTTCTGAAGGAGTACGTGGAGGGACCATCAATGCGATTTCCAGCTCACTTCCAGAACTCTTTACGACTTTGATTGCCCTGTTCATTTTGTCCGACAAGGATGGGTTTTCCGTAGGAATTGGGACGACGGCAGGGAGTGCACTTTTCAATGGCATGATTATCCCGGCAGCATGTATTCTGACGGTGGTTGGCGTCGTGGTCATGGGCAAAAAGGTGACGTCGGTTAACGTTTCCACCAAGGTCCTCCTGCGCGATGGGCTATCGCTGATTCTTTGCGAATTCATTTTAATTTTGCTAATCAATGGGCCTTCGTTGTTTTGGTGGCAAGGGTTGATCCTGATGGCAATGTACGGTGCCTACCTGGTCTACATGTTGACATCTATGAAATCCGTTGCAGGCGCTGACCAAGGCGCTGACGAAAAAATGAAAAGCGAGGGAGATGGACGCAGAACGGTGTTTGGCAGCGTTTTTTATTGGCTTTCCGGCGGCCCCTTGATGAACTTGGAAGGCTTCTTTATCAAGGATAAACATGAGCAGCAAATCAAGGAGGAGACGTGGAATGGATGGCCTCTCTTATTGACCTCGTCTGCCGTGATTGGCGGTGCCTGTTTCTTGCTTGTTAAGGCCTGTGAGTGGTTGGGAACGGGGCCGGGGAACGAATCGCACCAGCATTATGAGTTGTTTGGTATGCAATTGGAGGGATTCGGAATGCCCACCATGTTTGTTGCCGTGATTTTTGCGTCGATGGCGACCAGCGTGCCCGATACGGTGATGTCAATTCGAGACGCTCGAGACGGTGACTATGATGACGCCGTCGCAAACGCACTGGGAAGCAACATTTTTGACGTTTGTTTTGCTTTGGGTCTGCCGTTGTTCCTTTACACGATGATCAATGGCCCCATCGTTATGTCTCCAGAGATTGCCCATCAGAGCGGCGAGTTGAGGTTTTTGCTTTTGGTTTTGACCGTTGTTGGCTTTCTTGTCTATTTCATCGGCAAACGCGGGCGCACGGCGTCGGGTGTTCCGTACGTCGAGATGAAACGCGGCAAGGCATTCTTACTTTTGTTTATCTATCTGGCATTCGTTGTGTTTGTGGTCGGAAGAAGCGTAAAGGCGACATGGGCAGAACAGATCTCGAGTTGGATTGGTGACGTGCTCAGTTTTTTGCCTTCGATCGGCTAGTTGGAGTCAATTTGTTGAGTTGACATCTGTCGCATTGCTGCTGACCGCGAAGGTGAATTCTTTCGGTACCACTATCAGGCGAAATCGAACGTGCTCGAAGTTGATCGGCAGAGCAGTCAATGGAAACCCGACGCGTGAGTTTTGAAGTTGCGCTATATTGCTTGAAAATCATACGGCACTTCGGAATTCTTTGGGTAAAGCGAGCATGAGCAATCGTTTCATTTTTTGAACGCCTCCAGAAGTTTCCAGTCGTTTGGCGAGGTAATTCATCTCCTCGCCAGTACATTGCTGGTGAAAGGCTTCAGACAATCCGTGGATTCGCTGCGCCACCCACCAACGCCGTCGTTCCTCGCTCAAGCGTCGATCAGCAAGTTTCCGGGCTCGAAGCTGTTCCAGGAACAGCACCGTCGTAATCGCGCAGTTGATCCAAGCTACCACGGCTTCGAATTTTTCAAACTGATACTGGCCAACGCCCAGCGTTGATTTCAGTTCTTTGAAAAATAACTCGATCTGCCAGCGCAGCGAATATAACTCAATCACCTCGGTCACACTCATGCCGGTCGCATTGGTCATCAATATTTTGACATCATTGGGAGTCGCTTTCTCCAAATTTGGTTTCATTGTCGAAAAAACAAGTCCCACACAACCTACGTTGTGAACGTTCCGTTTTTCCTGATGGGCGTAATACGTCCTGGTTTTCGTTTTCGGCCCAACACGCCAACGAGACAGTCGCCGATAGTCAGCGTACTTGCCAGTTGAGGCTCGAAGCCTGATCGTTTTCAGCGACATTCCCGTCCAATCCTTCAGACGTGATCGTAATTTTGGTCGTTCTCCAGTGGGCCCAGCATACACACGCTCGGCGTTGGCCGGAGTGATCCAGATGTAGCCTCGCTCATCGCAAGCTTCCTGAACGCAGCGAGCGTCATAGGCCGTGTCCCCCAGCACTACCACTTCGGCTTCTTCGTCCAACGGCAGTTGGCGAATCATCTCAGCCATCGCCTGGGCACTGGTTTGAGGCGTTATGCCTTTCTTCTTCGAATACTCTTTGGTGTAGTGAGGAGTTTGAAATGGAATCCGATATCCCGAAGGCGTGATTAACAGTCCAAACGTAAAGCCATGAACTTTCTTGCGACGGGTTTTCTTCTTGTTGTAGCGAGAGCCTTTTTTGATTTTGCGCCGTTCCCGATTACCGGTGCTGTAAGTGTTCTCGGATTTAACACCCGCCTGACTGAAAAGCGTCAGGTCCACGATAAAAATGAACTTCCCTTTCCCACTTTCTAATTGCAGCAGGGCCGCCCGTAGCGGTTGGTTAAAATCGACTTTCTGCCAACGAGGACGCGCCAAAAAACGAGTCACCTGGCCACGATGCATGGGCCGGGAAGCAATCATCCCCGCCGCCGACGAGCAAGACATGCGGCCACGATGCAATAAAAATGCCAGTACCATTCGCATCACCATCAACCGGGCGTATTCAGAAACCAAGCTTTTTTCGAGATACCTCTTGAGCGATCCCGCGGTTTGTTCGACGATGATCATTGCAGTCTCCTTTGGTCAAAGGTGAGAATTCAATGAACTGGACATCGGGGGAGACTGCTTTTCATGCAATATCAATTTCTGATAGCACCCAAAAAGAGCGCAACTTCAAAGCGCGTGAGCGAGGACGATGCTTCCGAGAAATCGCAAGCATTGGATAGGATCGCCGCACCAGACGGATGCCGTCGTTCCACGACTCATGCTACGTCCAGACTTTAAAGTCTGGGGCTAATGGACATAGCCGCTCTGCGGCATCCTCACTGGCGGATTACGTTTCCAATGGAAACCCGACGCGTGAGCGAGGACGATGCTTCCGAGGAATCGCACGCGCCTGGGATAGGATCGCTGCACCAGACGGATTCCGTCGTTCCACGACTCACGCTAAGTTTAAAGTCCGGGGCTAATGGACATAGCCGCTCTGCGGCATCCTCACTGGCGGATTACGTTTCCAATGGAAACCCGACGCGTGAGCGAGGACGATGCTTCCGAGGAATCGCACGCGCCTGGGATAGGATCGCTGCACCAGACAGATTCCGTCGTTCCACGACTCCCACTACCTAGGCAATGTGCCACTCCAGACTTAAAGTCTGGGGCTAATGGACATAGCCGCTCTGCGGCATCCGCAGGTGAAGATCACTTTGCGAGTTTTCTTGTAGATTGTCACCGTTACGATTTTGCCCTTCGCTGTAAGCAGGCACACATTACGCGACGTTTTATTGGTTTGTTGGCGAAGACTTGTCAGAATCAAACACGGGCAAGGTTAGTAAGAGGAGTCTATATGTTAGCGATTTCAAAATCTAAAATGATTTTGTGGGGTGTCGCGTTATTGATGTTGAGTGCGTCTCAACTTCGCGGACAACCGCCACAGCAACCAAGATCAAGGCTAGTTGCATTAATGCGAATGGCACAGAACTTGATCAATCAAAACAATTTTCCCGAGGCGGAAAATGTTTTGAAAAAAGCAACCACAATGTTTGCCGACAAACCCGGTCCCTGGTTCTTGCTGGGATATGCTCAGCATGGCCAGCAAAAGTACGAAGAAGCCTTGGAGTCTTACGAGAAAGCCAAGGAGTTTCCTACAGTGAAAGCAACCAGTCTTTATAATATTGCATGCATTTACTCACTTCAGGAAAAAACAGACGACGCTTTCGAAATGCTGGACAAAGCCATTGCGGCTGGTTTCAATGACTTCAATCAGCTGAAAATTGACACGGATTTTAACAACATCAAAAATGATCCTCGCTTTCAAAACTATCAACCTTCATGGTTAAGCAGCGATCAGTTGTTTGTTGAATCAAGTCGAGTGATTCAAAATTTGTCGGGTGAGAACGCGGGAGATCAGTTTGGGTGGACCGCGCGCCGCGTCGGTGATGTGGATGGTGATGGAGCTATCGATTTTGTTACCACAGCGCCAACGTTTCAAAATGGCGCTGGCAAAATCTACATTTATTCCAGCAAGTCTGGAAAGCTGCTATTCGAAGTTACCGGAAAAGCTGGTGATCGTCTCGGCAACAGTGCAGTAGGAGTAGGAGACGTCAATCGGGATGGCATTGCCGATGTCATTGCAGGTGCACCCAACGCAAAAGGCGTGGGAGCAGCGTTCGTTTATTCAGGGAAGGACGCGTCGGTCATTCATTCCATTTCCGGAAGTACTCGGGCTGGCCAGTTTGGCTACGAGGTCAGCGAGATGGGGGACGTTGATGGTGATGATATTCCCGATTTTCTCGTCGGTGAAATGGCTGGCGATGGCAAGGCCCAGAAAAGCGGGCGAGTTGTTGTCTATTCCGGTAAATCAGCGGAGCCCATTTTTGAGTTAGGTGGAGAACGAGCTGGCGACGGTTATGGCAATGCAGCCGCAGCTGCCAAGATGGAGAATGGAGAAATACTGCTTGCCGTTGGAGCCCAAAACGCGGGGCCAGCACGCCGCGGATGTGTTTACGTCTATCACATCAAAAACAGCAAACCCAGCCTGCGATTCAAGATTGACGGTGACCAGAACAGCGTCAATCTTGGGCAAATGTTTATCGCTTTTCCCGGCGATCTTGATGGTGATGGGGTGCCAGATGTTTACGCTTCTGACTTTAGCGACAACACCAAAGTTCGTGGTGGCGGCAAAGTCGTGGTCCACAGTGGAGCAAATGGAAAGGAGATTTTGACTTTGCATGGAGCGGTGCCGGGAGAAGGACTGGGGACATCACCCAGTGATGCGGGTGACGTCGATGGAGATGGCGTTGGCGATCTTGTCATTGGCGCGTGGCAAAATGCCGAAGGCTCCAAGTCGGGAGGAAAGGTTTACCTCTACAGTTCAGCACGCGACGGTAAACTTTTGCGCACCTGGACGTGCAAGCAAGCAGGAGATTCTCTCGGATTTGATGCGTGTGGAATTGGTGATGTCGATGGTGATGGCAACGTTGATTTTCTCCTGACGTCGGCCTGGTGCAACAAGGGAGGAACCAAGACTGGGCGAGTTCTTATCGTTGCTGGAGAGGATTTTGCTAAAGGGGGCAATGCTAGTGACTCGTCTGATCATGTGAAACTATCCGCAGGAGAAGTCACGACTCTGTTGGACGATATTGATGGCGGCACTGGGGGGGTGAATATCGACTCGTCCGGCAACCTCTATACGGCAGATTTTGGATCGCAATTGAATGGCCGTGGCACCCGCGGAACGCAGCTCTTTAAGGTGACCGCCGACGGTAAATCTGAATTGTTTTGCAATGAGCTGTTTGGAGGCTCCGGCAATACCTTTGACTCGGAAGGAAATCTTTTTCAGTCAAGCATCCGTGGTGGGTTCGTCAGCAAGATTGATCCAACTGGCAAGGCGATTGTTTTCGCAAAAGGATTCAAGGCACCCGTTGGACTGGCGTTTAACAGCCAGAAGGATCTTTTTGTATGCAACTGCGGCAGCAATACGATCAGCAAAGTGACTCCAGATGGACAGAAGCAAATTTTTTGTGACAGTCCTCTGTTGAACTGTCCCAATGGAATCACGGTGACGCCCGATGATACGCTGTACGTGTGCAATTTCGGCAACGGAGATGTGATCAAGATAGATTCCCAAGGGAACGCGACTCGGTTGGCAACATTGCCCGGCGCAAACAACGGGCATTTGGTCTACCACAAAGGTTATCTCTACGTGATTGCGCGCAAAGCGTGTCGAGTTTATCTAGTGGATCTTGCCGGACGAGCCGAACTGTTTGTTGGAAGTGGTAAACGCGGCAAGGAAGACGGCGCGGCTCGTGTGTGCTCACTTTCACTACCCAATAGTGTGATCATCAGCCACGATGAGAAGTGGATGTACATCAACGAGACGAGTCCGACATCTGGTGATCAAAACAATTTATCGCCAACACGAATTCGTCGCGTGGAAATTACACCTCGAAATTAATTTGCTGGTGTGGCAATTGTCATACGCCAAGCATTTACGCCAGTCGCGTGGTTTTCGAATCATGCGGCTGGCGTTTTTTTTCGGCTCTCCGACGGAATGAGTGGGTGAAAAGTGGTTGTTTCGCATCCTCACTCGGGTTCCTCAGGCTTGTCGGCACTTGTCACAGAGTGACAATTTCTTTTAGCCCCAGACTTTTAGTCTGGGGCAACATCCCACCCAAAAGCCAGAGTCGCGGGAGCGACGGTTTGGGTGAATACATGGATTGGTATCAGATTGATTTCGATAGGTGGTCAATTTTCGTTTCGATTAGTTTTTCATTAGTTAAAGTTCGATGAACGGGACAACGATCTGCGATCTCACCGAGTCGGGTTACTTGCTTCGGAGTAAGATCGCCACCAACAATGATTATCTTTTCGATTCGGTCAATTTTGCCTTTTTGAGTTTCACATGTTGCGCAATCGTCCGCATGAATACGGGAATGCTTCAAGACGACCTCGATCGATTCGAGCGGAAGGCCTTTGTGTCGCGCATATATCCGGAGAGTCATCGACGTGCATGCACCCAGTGACGCCAATAGTAATTCATAGGGATTTGGCCCCTTATTGTTTCCACCAACGCTCACCGGTTCGTCCGCGAAAAGCTCATGTTGATTGGTCTGGATCGCCTGGGTCAAGCTTTCAGTTTGTTCGCGAATGATGACGACTCCATCTTCGATTTCAATTGATTGCGGTTTTTCAGATACGCTTTCTGCTGGTAAGTAGCGTGACGCCCAAGCGGCTAAGATGCCTGCAACGAATTTTGCATCGTTTGGGTTGCTGAGCATGTGGTCTGCGCCGTCAAGCGAAACGAAACTTTTTGGGTGTTTTGCGGATTCGTACAATTGTCGAGCATTGTCGATTCCTACAATCGAATCGATGGGTGAGTGCAGAATCAGTACGGGTTTATTGAGCGTCGGAAGCAACTCAGTCAGGCGATTGCTTTTTAGATCGTCAATGAATTGGTTGCCAATCAGCAGTTCCCTTCCACCCAGGCTGATGGTGGTAGAACCATCATTGTGGGTTTCCTTGGTTGTGCTGGTTATCAAGTGCTCGACGTGTGCCGGTTCACTGGGAGCACCGACCGTTGCAACGGCCTTGATCGCGCTGATTTCGGCGGCCGCCATCAGTGCTGCTGCGCCCCCAAGGCTGTGACCGATCAATAGAGTTGGAGCAAAAAATTGCGATTCCAAAGCGGCAGCAGCATCAATCAAGTCATTGACGTTAGATGAAAAGTTCGAGTTGGAAAAATCACCTTCGCTATTTCCCCGCCCCGTAAAATCAAACCGCAATACCGCAATCCCAAGTTTGGAAAGCTCACGCGCGATTTGCGTTGCCGCTTTTACGTTTTTTGAACAGGTAAAGCAGTGGGCGAAGATCGCAAATGATTTCGGGCTTCCCGTTGGAAGTTCGATTCGCCCTGTAAGCTTGTGGCCATCGCGATTGGTGAAGTCAAATTTGGTCATTGGATCGTTTTCTTTCAGTGCTTTCTCATCAGGCTTATCCTCAACGCCTAGACGACACAACGATTCAAATCTTACGTCGAGAAAAGAAAAAAACGGATTCAAGAGACAATGGCGTTGTTTTCAAGCTGATAAACAGTTGGTAACTGCAAGGGTGCAGTAGATGAAACAGGTTGAGTCTTCGGGGGTTCCTCGGAGTCAATCGGATGCAAAAAACAACCAATCGGTATGTTCCTCGTGAATCAGTTCGTTTTGATGGGTGACTGGTTCAACGCGAACGGTGTTGAAGCTTTCTCGAAGAGCATCAGCAAATGGCGAGTTTTCGGCATACGACCAAACGCCTAGCACGCCGCCTGGCCGCAAGTGTTTTTTGGCGTACGACAGACCTTCATGGGAATAAAATTTGACATTGTCGCCTGCTCCTAGACGATCATCGGGCGAGTGATCGATATCAATCAGGATCAGGTCGTATTTCGTTTCGGGAACGCTCGCGAGTTTCGCATAGGCGTCTGCCTGTGTCACCGAAAGTTGAGGATTGTCGGACAAATGCTGAGACAGAGGGATGAGTCCGTCCTTCATCCAGTCAATCACTTGTGGCAGTAATTCGATCACCTCGACATGATCAACATGTTCAGATTTAAGGGCTTCGAATGCCGAGTATCCCAAACCCAAACCAGCAACCATGACTCGCAATTGATCACCGCCATGCATTTGAATGGCGATCCGAGACAGTTCCTGTTCGGAGTCGGTGTAGAGGCTGCTCATCAGGAATTCGTGATTGAGAGTCACTTCCGTAACAACAACACCTGGCTGGGAGAGAAGTTCACGTCGTCGAAGGCAAATCGTACCAAGCGGCGTTTCTTCATAGGCAAGGAACTCAATGTTTGATTTCGACATGTATGGATTTCAGGAAATGATGTACTGCGACCGACCGGACTCGCCAATGAGCAAGCAGTATCATACCGAATTGGAGAATCAAATTCGCTGCCGGTGCATGTTTCGGCTTTCGTACGCTGCCCTCGGGACGCCTATCGTCCACTGCCCAGATCCCCGCTCGAAATGGAGAATCGTCCGCTGCCCAAGTCTCCATTGGCTATTTTGCTGTTGACCCTCGGGTCAACAGCAAAAGTAGTTCAAGGTCGTAGATCTCGGCGTCCACCTCGTCGGCAGTCTTGAAATCGCCTGCATACAAAGCCAGTGTCAAAACTTGTTCGAGTTCCGCGATCTCGGAAGTGATCATTTTGTATGGATCGGTGGTTCCATTTGAATTCGCCACTGCGGCGGTCCCTGCAATCAGTGAAAAACAGATGGCGAGGGCGGCAGTCAGTTTGGAAAGCGTATTCATCATGGACTCCAAAGTAGTCGGGTTGTGTGACAAACTTATAAGCAGAAGAGTCGCTAGGATGTTACATACGCGCCAAAAACCCCTGTTTTTTGGTGTTTTGCAATGATTCCTTTCTGCGGTCCAATTGACGATATACATCGCAATTCTACTTTTCCAGCATTTGGGCAATCTCTTTCAGCGTTGTCCCAAAGCTTAAGATGGTTCCATCGGTATCGATCAAGACGTAGGTCGGCCAACCATCAATAAAAAGCGCCTCCTTCATCTCGTCAGTGAATTCAAGTTGGGGCCAATCCATTTCGTTTTCATCAATAATTCGACGAGCCTCATCTTGTTCGCCGTGGTGGACTCCGACAAGGGTCACCCGATTCCTCCACTTGTTGTTGAATTCAATTGTTTCTGGAATCGCCGCGATACAGGGGGCACACCAGTGTCCCCAGAAATCCAGCACCAGAAGTTTTTCTGGGTTCGAGAATGATTTTAGCGTCGTCACTTCTCCTGACAACGATGTAACTTCGAGGTTGGGCATTGGGCTCCCTACAAACAATCGGTCAGGCATTTTTTCGGACTTGCGTATTCGAAGAAACCGTCCTGCGGGATCAGTTGCAACGATGCAATAGGGCGTTTTTCCGACCAGGAAAATCTCGCCGACCTGAGCGGATACTGCGCCATCCGCCCTCCGATAGGAAATTTGGTTGCTATCGAATTCACCGATTAGCAAACGATCGGCTTCTCCCGAGTAGAGACCGTCACAATCGTAGTCGTGCAAGCCGATCATCAATCGGTGACCGTCAAGCTCGACGCTGGTAGTTTGCGTATTAAGACGTTGATCGTAGAACCAGTCATCTGTATCCGCAGGGGTTCCACCCATATGTTCTAAGAAACCCTCGAACATCTTTCGGTAGTTTTCTTTCTTTTTCTCCGTTAAGTCTTTGGCATTCCTGAATGGGCTAAGACGGATCGAAAATTTTGAATCTTCATTGTCGCCAAGTACCGTAAGTATGTGATCGCCATCCACACTTTCAACAAGTTCGGATTGCTGATCATCAGCAAAATCCAAATTGTTATTCTGGTCGATAAAGAATCGTGGCTTTTCCGAATCGTGATCAACGACGAGGACTATTGTGGTTTTGTTGATGATGCCTCTACGACCCGCGAAAAAAATGCGAAGGTAGCCAAGTTTTTCGTCAGCAAGGTTGTCAGGGCGAACGATTTGATGAGGCTCGCCAGCGTGGTGAATCTCATTATTGTCAGAGACCCAAAACAGCTGAGTGATGCCATTTCCGAGTGCCACAACTCTTTGTTCGTGAAGCTGAATTGTGATGATGCCTTCACTTGTGACGGTAAAACCCTTCGAATCGCCCTGCTTCTGAATCTCATCGGAAGCAATTTCCTCTTGAGGAGATGCAATGCAGCGAGACGGGCTTAGTCCGCACCCAAACAGGATCACGAGCAATAGACACTTCATTCTGGCCAACTTCATTTCCAAGTTCCTGTGCAATGATTGGAGTTCAGGAAGTTAAACGTTGGCAAAATCGAAATCTTTCACGGTTTTTCAATGAGTTACTGCCTGAAACAATTGCGGTGACGGTTGTTGACTTCTCCAGGAACGAGAAAGGGCCCGGGAATAGTCGGATTGAACACCGATATGTTACTCGAAGTCGGCAAGAGGGATTTTCTCAAAGACCATATCTGCCACCGACGATTCATAGATTTGCGACTACAACAGTGCAAGGTACGATGACGATCTGTGCCACGGATTCCAAAAAAACTATCCGGCAACGGGAAAGCCGTCTTGCCATCAGGCAATTGGCTGTCGGCAATTACAAAACGGTTGCACGTCAACCAGCCATGTATCGACGGTCGTATCCGAATCTCGATGTGGAAGCTCAAACTGAGTTCGGAAGCGCTATTTGGAACGAAAGACTTTTACGCTTCCATCCCAGCTGGCAGTTGCAACCATCGTGCCGTCGTTTGAAAAGTAAACAGCGTGGATGTGCACGGCATGCGATTTTATTGAAATCGTTGGCTCAAGGGTTGCCATATTCCAGAATTGAAGGTTTCCGTCGCTACTTCCTGATACCAATGTCTTGACGTCTGGTGAAAACGCAGTAGACATTGCGGCACTTGAATGGGCGATTAGTTTTTTCGCCGTACTGGAACGGTTGTCCCACAACGTGATCACGCCGTCGGCGGTCGTAATTGCCAGTTTTGCACCATCGTTGGAATAGTTGAGGCTGGTGACATTCTCGTTGAGAGTTATCAAAGTCTTGAAAGTATTCTCATTCTCGAAATTCCATAGACGTACCGTGTCATCCGTTCCACCAAATACCACGCAGTTGTCTGTTGGTGAGAACGCAACAGCCCAAATCGCTTGTTCCGGTTTAACCGTCAGCGATTTTACGATCTCACCCGTTCGCCAATCCCAAATGACAACCGAACTGTCGTCGGAACCTGTTGCCAGGTATTTTCCGTCTCCAGAAAACCCAAAAGAGTTGACCGTTCCGCTATGACCTTTCAACGTCATTATTTCTCTAAGTGACGACAAATCGTAAACGTGAACTAAGGCGTCGTCTCCCCCAAACAAGATGCTGTTGCCGTCAGGTGAGAACCTCACGAATTGAATGCTTTTTGAACTTGGCAATTCTCCGATTCGTTTCCCGGTTTCAAGGTTCCAAATGGTTACGCGAGCCTCTTTGCTTGCCGTCGCAATTTTGGAGTTGTCGGGCGAAATCGCAACTGACCAAAGCTGATCTGTGCCGCTGGAAAATTGTTCATAGTCTTCAAACGACAGGTCCTTCCAGACCTTGACGGTCTGGTCACGACTACAGGTCAACAATCCGCCATTTTTTCGAAACTCAATCCCCTGAATTGTATTGGCGTGGCCATGCAGCGACCCAAGTTCGTCAAATTCAAGGCCGTCAAGAAGTTGCACGCGATTGTTAATACCATTGAGTGCCACAATCGGATCAGATTCGCAAACCGCGAGAAACTGAGATCTCACAGCAGTTAATCCATTGCGACCAAACTCCGCTCGACGAGGAAACGATTCCACCGTGGAAAATCGGGCAATGCGGTCCGGTGAGTCGTAACGCCAACTACTCATGGTATTCCCATCTACGGCAATGAAAGACTGGTTGGTCTCAAGACGCCTAAGATCAGTTTCTCTTGATGGAAACATTTTCAATCGAATCGGATTACTGAGCATTCCATTTTGATCAAGCTGAAAGACATTCGCTTCATCCTCGCTCATCGCGACCATTCGCTTTCTGTTTTCCGACAACAGCATTCTCCGGATAGAACTCCCTTGTTCCGTATAGATATCTGTCCCGGCCTGTGTCCGCAAGTCAACGAGTTCGAGTCTGGCATCATTCGATTCTGAACCGTGGGATATGATGATGGAATGATTCGGATCAAAAAAACAAATGTCCTCGATCTTTCCAGGCTGCTTCAATTCAAAACTTGATTCATTGATTGAGTCAAAACACCAGATCGATTTTTCCAAAACAAGAACTACAAATCTGCCGTCAGAAGAAACGATGGAAAGACTGGGTTGATCCGCTTGTCTTTGCAAGACGACTTCTAACAAGCTTGTCGCTTCGTTGCGTTTCCACGCGCTGACAAATTGGCCACCGATCGAGAGTAGTACAGAACCATTTTTGGAAAAGAGAAGCCTTTTTGCTATGGAATATTTGTCGGCCAGTTCCTGGAGCTTTTTGCCGGAATTGATGTCCCAAATATCAAGACGTTCGTCATCGCCAACGAGAGCGAGTGTTTTGTCATCCGCTCCGATTGCCAACGACGATATTTTTTCGCCAAATTCAATCGTCGGAATCAAAAGAGCTTGCTTGCAAAGTCTGTCGTAGTAGTGCCATTCAAATGTTCTGAGGTCCGGCTTGTCTTTGCCAGGCAAGTGCGTATCCAAAAGCTCTCTGACGCGGCGAATCATTCCGCGTTCCCATGCCCATTGAACTGAACCCATGTGGGCTACATAAAGCGTTCTGCGTCGTTGTTCAGCTTCTTGCTGGGCAACCTGCTGTTGTTCGAGTGCCCAAAACATGCCAGAACTGGTTCCGATCACACCCACGACCAACGTTAAACCGATCAGCAAAGCGGCTGCCACGCCAAGGCGATTCCGCTGAATGAATTTCTGAATCCGGTATCGACTGGTTGGTGGTCGCGCCTCGACCAGTTCGTTATCGAGATATCGTCGAACGTCATTGGAAAACCCAGTTGCGGTTTCGTACCGTCGCGAACGATCTTTGTTGATCGCTTTCATTACGATCCAGTCCAAATCGCCACGCAGCAGCAGGCTCAGGCGATTGGCTTCCGTTCCCCGCTGACGTGCGATCTGAACCGAAGACTTGCTCGTACTCAAGCGAACACTCGGTTTGGGTGGCTCTTCTTCACGAATGATCTTCAAAATCTGGTCAAAGGCCACCGAACACAACCGTTGTTTTTCCAATGGAACAGAACCCGTTAACAATTCGTACAGCAAAACGCCAAGCGAATAGATGTCGGTGCGAGTGTCAACGGCCAACTGGTTCAACGAGGACTGCTCAGGACTCATGTATTCCAAGGTGCCAAGCACCTGGCCAAACTGAGTAAACAATGTCTTATCGGTCAGAGTTTGATGAAGGGCCTTGGCAAGTCCAAAATCAATGATCTTTGGAACCGGTTTTCCATCATATTCCGCAACCAGGATATTCGAGGGTTTCAAGTCGCGATGGATAATGCCCTTGTGGTGTGCATGCTGCACTGCCTGGCAAACTGTTTTGAACAGATGCAGGCGCTCATCGACGTTCAGGTTTTTGTTATCGCAGTAACGAGTAATCGGAACCCCTTTGATCAACTCCATTACAAAGTACGGACGACCTTGATTGGTCGTTCCAGCGTCTAGTACGTGCGCGATATTGGCGTGGTCCATCATCGCCAGGGCCTGACGTTCGGCTTCAAAACGGGCGATCACCTGTTTGCTATCCATTCCGGCTTTGATAATCTTCAGCGCCACTCGCCGCCGCACCGGTTGTTCCTGCTGGGCCATGTAGACGCTGCCCATCCCGCCTTCACCGATTACCTGTAGCAATTTGTAGGGCCCGATTAGGGCAGAGGGGCCTTCAAGAATGGCTTCGGAGCGAGTCACGGTTTCGTCGTGGGCCGAATCGACAAATTCTGGCAATTCCAGCTCTTCGACGTTGGCAATCGGCTGTTCCATGAAACTGGCGGCCGCCTGATATGCCTTTAGCAGCGATTTTACTTCGGTGAGCAACGGTGCGTCGCTGTCACATGCTCGATCGAGAAATTTCTGCAGCTCTTCCGGTGATTCGATTTGGATCGCTTCGGCAAAAATCCGCTGCAGTTTTGTCTTTTTCTCGTCCATCGTGCCCTTCTATCGGACTACTGAAAGTATCTACCAGTCAAACAGTGCGATTTCTGTCCAGATATTGTGCCACGAAATCGGCAAATCTAAATCTTGTTTTCTTCATTCGAAAGCTCTTGGTAGATCCACGCCTTGGCAAAAGCCCAGTGACGGTTGACGGTACGTATGGACAATTGCATGGATTCCGCCGTTTTTTGAATGGTCAGCCCGGCAAAGAATCGTAGCTTGACGACCTGCGCAGCTTCAGAGTTGATGGCACTAAGACTGTCGAGCGCTTTGTCCAGGGCATCAAGAAAATCATAGTTCTCAGGATCGGCAACATTGACCAGATCCAGGTCGAGTCGCTTTCGGCCGCCACCATGACGCAATCTTTTTTTCTTGCGGGCGTTTTCGACGAGGATTCTCCTCATTGATTCAGCGGCAGCGGCAAAAAAATGACCACGACCATTCCAATGTTGTGGAGTTTCCGAGCCAATCAGCCGTAGATAGGCGGCATGAACCAGCGCTGTTGGCTGCAGTGAATGGCCAACGCGCTCATTAGCCATTTTCATAGCAGCCAGCCGCTTCAATTCGTCGTAAACCAGCGGCAACAACTGGCTGGCAGCCGTCGGATCACCGCTTTCGATTTGGTCAAAAAGTCGCCTGATTTCCGTCATAATGGTCTACATAGTAACCGACGAAATCAAACTAGGCGAGTTGTAATGTCTCTATGTTTTTTGAACTGCTCGATTTTCAACGGCATTTCGCAACCTGCCAGACGATAGGGCTGTCTCAGCGAATTTATCAACTAAAATCCATTTTTCAAACCGTGACCAAAACGTTCTTAATGATTGGGTCCTCCCTATACTTCCGCCAGGTATTGAAGCAAATCTGTCGAAGTAACCAAACCCACCAGTTTTTCACCGTCCACAACCGGTAGGGCATGAAAACTATGACTACTAAGCAGACGGGCAGCATCTCGTATCGTGGCAGTCTTGGGGACGGTGACAGGATTCTTGTTCATCAAGTCGTGCATTTTGTAGGTGTGGTCGAGAATTGCATCGAGGCCCTTGCCGTCCTGATTTCCAAACTCGCCAAACGAGACCCGCATGAAATCGGTTGAAGTTACGATGCCGATTAAAGCTTCGCCACTAAGGACGGGAATATGATGAATACTGTTTTCTTCAAAAATAGGACGCAAGCAGGAAACCGGTTGGCCGTCATGAACCGTTGTTAAGTTCGTTGACATGATTTTGGAAATGGGTTCGTTCTTTTTCATGATTTCTCTTGCTCCTTGTTGAATAACGTTTCTTCTTTGATTCAAAATCCATTGCAAAACATATGCCAGATTTACGTTGCGACACGTAAAGAGAACGCTGGCGCGTGAACCTTGACAATCCGCTCATTCACTCGTGATTTTCGTCCATTCGATTTTTTGGGCTTTCTGATGCGATACTGCTGACGACCAATTGCTTCAGTTCCTGCATTTCATTTTGAGCAAACTTCTGCCCTGTTTGCGACACCAACCACAGTGCCAGTGCGACAAATCCGCATAAGGGAATCATCAAGAATCCCCAAGGTGACTCCGAAGCAACCGTTTGCGCAACACCTGCGATGATTGAGAAAAACGTGATGGCAGCTAGTGAGAAATAGGCGAAAATAAATGCAGTCCAGATGCTTGGATGCGGGCTAAACCTGCCAAAGATTTGGACGCCCAGATCGCTTTCGCGAAACTCCAAGTGAAGCCAAGGTGACCAGAAATGGCTTTTTGTACCGACAAATGAGACCAACGCATGGTCTTCGGTAAACTGGCCGCTTAAGTCGCTTGATTTTTCCTTGACAGAATCGAGAACTCTATTGCGAGCTTGCACTGGGCTTAACGACGTCTGCAATAGAAATGTGGGGCGCAATACTGGTACGGTCATTCTTGATATCGCGATTTCCACTGTGATTGTGTCGTCACTACCTCGTTGGTTTGCGTGTCGGCCAAGCATCACCGACGCCACCGGCAACAAGCAGTATTTTGCCCAATGGGCATTGATTTAGGAATTGTCCTGAAACAAGTCCCTGACTTGGTGGTCAATCACTCAGCTTGAGTAGGGCTTGAGCTCGGCATACTTTGGTGCAGATCCTAACTTACGATGTTGACCAAAGGTGTATCACGCAAATACTATGCCGATTTGAATTCGATGCCTGCACCGGATCGTGCTGAAAATAAATACGCTGGACTCTAATCTTGTTTGGGGCAATGTGCGAAAAAAGCAGCGGAGTGCGCGAATTCGCTCGGTAAATTGGCAGATGCTTGAACGAGAACAACGGGATTGGATAAGCCGCCCAATTGCAACGTTCAAAAATGTGCAGCGACAACTTGATTTGAGATTCGTGAAGGTCGTGCCGATCTGCAGTCGAAATCCGATAAGTTCAAAGCTGCTTTGTGAATGCCGCGTTCGAAAGACTGAAATCGTGGTGACCGACCAATGCTGGTGAAGGGAACTTGTCTTGCCCCAGCAGCTGAAAACCAACCGGTTCATCTGTTTTTTTATCCGCCGCATCGGACGATGAATCCGAAGCGTCCAAACGATGGGCCCAATCTGCATCGGCCACCGCCGAAAACAATTTAACTGTGGCATCCGCCAAAGAATTTTGCCTTTAGAAATGGACCAGAGGGCCAATTAAACATCGTTCAAAAAGTCGCTTGCCGCTAAAACGAAACAAAATTGCTAAGATAAGGGCCTTGTCGAACAATTAGGACAAAACACGAGTAAGATCGGCGTTTTGGCCAATTGCTATCACCAGTTTCCCCATAGAATGAACCGAACAGGGTATTTCTCCGTATTTCTGCCCATGATTGGACACACGATGACTTTGAAGCATACAAGATACAACAATCTATTGTGGCAATTTCCACGGCCAATATTGGCAGCGGAAGCCCAGAATTACCGCTCCAACCGCAAACAAAAGGTGCACCTTTTTTGGCTGGTGATATGGTTGGAGAGCGGTACCAAATAGTCAGCCTGCTTGGGGAGGGAGGATTTGGGAGAGTTTATTTGGCAAAAGATCCAATACTAGCACGGGAAGTAGCACTAAAAATATTTTCGGGGGGGGGCAATTTCGCAATGAGATGCTGGCCGATGCGCTAGTTAATGAGGCAAGAACGTTAGCGTGTCTTAATCATCCCGGAATCGTGACTGTCTACGACATTGGTGAGTATGCTGAGCATGTGTATATTGTGCAAGAGTTTGTCGACGGACAAGATTTGAGGAGATACTTCGAGAGTCGCGATTTGTCGCATGCGGAAATCATTAGAATCGTAATAGATATTGCACGAGCAATAGCCTATGCGCACCGCCATTCAATAATTCATCGTGATCTAAAACCAAGCAATATCCTAATTGAAAAAAATCATAAGGCGCGAGTAGCGGATTTTGGACTGGCACTAAATGAAATCACGCAGCGAAGCCACCGAGGTCAGCGCGCAGGAACTCCAGCCTATATGTCGCCGGAACAAATACGTGGTGAGTCACATCGGCTGGATGGTCGGACAGACATCTGGAGTATCGGTGTAATATTTTACGAATTGTTAAGCCACAAAAGACCATTTGGCGGTAACACTGGCGAGGAACTCTTCGATGAAATATTGCAGCGAGATCCACGTCCACCTCGACAAATCAATGCAGGGATTCCAGAAGAACTAGAGCGTATCTGCCTTAAGGCGCTGTCGAAGCGTATGGTCGACCGCTACTCGACTGCAGAGGATATGGCTGAAGATTTAAAAGTGTACTTGGATTCGTTTGTCAAAAATGATGAAGCGCCATCTGAGAAATCAGCTACTTCGGATTATCCGCAAATTATTCCTAAAGGCCTTAGGCCATATGGCGCTGAAGATGCTGAATTCTTCTATGATTTATTGCCTGGCCCACGCAATCGCTCGGGAATTCCAACTAGTTTGAGTTTTTGGAAGTCCTTAAGGCACTTAGTACTGTTTTCCCAAAAATTAATGGATCGTCTTTAAGTGATGCTCTGGCTCAGATCAGGCAAACCAACACCAAAGGCAAGAAGCTCTTGATCGTTTTGGATCAATTTGAGCAATGGCTCTACTCCAATCAAAGTGATAATAGCCAATTGGTTCAGGCTTTGAGGCAATGCGATGGTCGTAACATCATGTGTATCATTGTTGTTAGGGATGACTTCTGGTTAGCGACTTCTAGGTTTTTTGAGCAGCTTGAGTTGCGAATAATCGATGGTACGAACGCAATGTTTACCAGCCTGTTCAATAAAACACATGCTATTCGAGTGCTTACTGGATTTGGTCGCGCGCACAGGATTTTGCCAAAGGCTCCAGCTTTGCTCACCGACAAGAGTATGAAGCAAATTGAGTCATTAGTGGACGCAATTGAAGAAGGAAATGGCGTACGACCATCTACATTGGCGATTGTCGCGGAAATGATGGCAAGGGATCCTTCGTTTCAGACTTTTTCGAAGTCGAATAGTCTACGCGATTTGCTAATCGTTTTTTGGACCCTGAAGTTCAACAATCCAAGAATTGCAATGCACAAACAGACTGCCTTTATTGTTCTAAAGGAATTTCTGCCAGCAGCAAGCGATGGCATCAGAGCTGCAGTATGTTCCTACGAACAACTGTATAAGGCGTCTTGCTATAAAACAAACAAAGAATTTGACGAGCTAATCAACATACTCGACATCGACGTGCGGATTATTACTTCAATTGAACTTCCGGACAATGCTTCATACTATCAGTTTGCGAAAAACGGCAGGCTATTCAGATTGACTCATGACTACATTGTTCCTTCGCTTCGCAATTTTCTCATGCAGAATCAAATTGCGTCAAGGCGTGGTAGGGCAGAACTCTTGCTCGAGGACCTTTCGCAAGTATGGAGCTCTCAATCGAGGCGCGTAATGCCTGGTTTTTTGGATACCGTAAAGATTCTTTTGTACACGGAAAAACGCAATCGGACTCGGCAACAATTGGAAGTTGTCGCATCTGCGTTCCGTTTTCATGCAATACGAATTCTAGTCGGAGTCGCAATAATAATCGGTATTGTGTGTTATCTCCTGTAGTGAATAGTAAGTTAGTTCGTGGGGGTGATTTCATTCCCGAAATCTGAACTGTATGCCTGAGGCGGTTCGGTCAAACGGGCACAATGTCCGATGCATTTTATGTCTTTTGCTTCGTGCGTTCGGCGTGAAACGCCGAGGATCTTTGGACACCTGCCAAACACGATACAACAAGGATCAATAAGGCAAATCGACGGCCAACCAGAGCAACTGTTTTTTTGGGTAAAGTTTTGGATCTTTTCCTGGACCTAACCCTGTTGTTTACCTAGAAGAAAGATTACTGGGTTCCACGCACGGTTCGACTCAAAGGCGGTTGAGTTTTGCAGTACAAGTGTCTAGCAAAATTATTGATACAGAACTTTTACCAAGCGGTGCAAAACACGAAACGTGACACGCGACGCCAATTACGATAACCTCACAATCCTTTAGGATTGTGAGGTTTTAGCGATAGGCCGGCAGGACTCGAACCTGCGACAAAGGGATTATGAGCCCCTACTCGAACCTACTGTGCTAACTGGCCGAGAACTACTTCCAATTTCCTGTCTAAATCGCTATTTGCTCTCCAACCACCTCAATTCGCCAACAGCGTGACCCGATGGAGATGTTCAACAACCAAAATCGAAAGCTGAATGAGTGTAAAGACGCTTGCCGCGGTTTGTGACCATCTGTTGTGCGTTTAACAGTAGTTTTTGGTCGTGGGCGTTGCCGCCCACGACAAGTTCATTGCCGCCGTTGAGATATGGTAAAGTGTCATGGCCTAATTTCAGTTCGAGTGTCCCCCAAAAAAAGGTAATTTCATGATCCGATCTCTTCTATGTGCTGGTACTCTCTTATTTCTTGTTGCTTCAGTTGACGCGCAGGATTGGCCGCGGTTTCGAGGCCCAGACGGACTCGGTGTCGTTGCAGAATTGGGTTCCATTCCGACCCAATGGTCACCGAAAGCGAATTTGGCTTGGAAAACTGAAATGCCGGGCCCCGGTGCATCTAGCCCGATCATCGTTGGTGACAAAGCTTTCGTTACTTGTTACTCCGGCTATGGATTGAGTCAGGAAAGTCCTGGCGACATTGAGAACTTGATGCGACATCTCGTTTGCATTGACATGGAGACTGGAGACAAACTGTGGCAGAAGGATGTCAAGGCTGTTGGTCCAGAAGACCCCTATGAAGGCGCCGGCGTTCCGGCACACGGCTATGCGTCACACACACCCGTTTCCGACGGCGAAAATATCTACGCATTCTTTGGTAAGAGCGGAGTGCATGCGTTCGATCTCAACGGAAACAAGCTTTGGGAAGCAGAAGTTGGCAGGGAGTCGGATCCAACCAAGTGGGGTTCATCATCCAGCCCAATCGTTCACAACGACATCGTCATCATCACAGCGTCAGCTGAAAGTCAGTCCATCATTGGGTTGGACAAAAACAGCGGCGAAGAGTTGTGGCGTCAGGAAGCTGCAGGACTGGACGGAATGTGGGGCACACCAAGCTTGGTCAAAGTCAGTGAAGAGCGAACCGATGTTGTCATGTGTGTTGCCGGAGAGTTATGGGGCCTCAATCCGGAAAACGGCGAGCTTCGATGGTACGCTGACGCAATGGGTTCTCGCCACGCCTATACAAGCGTAATTGCCGATGGTAAACGCGTTTACGCCTTTAACGGCGCTGATTCCGGTAGCGTCGCAATCGACATCGGAGGCGAGGGAGATATCAGCGAGACAAATACGGTCTGGTCCGGGAAGCCTGCCAGCGCATCGTTTGCTTCGCCCGTTCGCCACAACGACAAAATCTATGTGGTCGCTGAAAACATGATTACACAGGTCGACGCGACAAGTGGCGAAAAACTTAATCGAATCCGACTCAAAGGTGTCATGCGAGCTTCAGGTCGGTTTGGTGCATTGGACTACGCATCGCCAGTCGTTGTTGGCGACAACATGTTCTACCTCAATAGCCGCGGCCAGATGTTTGTTGTATCTCTCGGCGATGAAATGGCACTGGTCACCGTCAACCGCGTCACAACAGACTCCGAAAGGTTCCGCGGTACACCCGCACTCAGCAATGGTCGCATGATCCTCCGCAGCTCGGCTCATGTGTACTGCATCGCGGACAAGGGAGAAACTGCCAAGCCTGAGGACAATGCATTGGCGAAATCCGAAGAAACACCTCCTGCTCCTGAAGGCGGACAACGCCAACGACGTCGTGACCCAATGGAAATGTTCGACGAAATCGACCAGGACAAGGACGGTAACGTCAGCATGGAAGAACTAGCAGGCAACCGCATGGAGGATTTCATGAAGCCGATGGACAAAGACGGCGACGACGCAGTCTCCAAGGAAGAGTTCACTGCGGGTCTAGCCGCAATGAGACAACGCGGAGGCGACGGCTCCGGCGCCAGCGAAGACGCTCGCCCTGAACGTCCGCGACGCCCGTCATCTGACGGAGGTCAGTAGACGCCATCTAGACAGAAGCAGGGCGTGCTCTGTACGTCCTGCTTGAGGTGGATTTGTCGACTAAGCGACTAGCCTCATACGCAATTCGGCCTAGAAACTTCGAGGAAGTTTATCAACGAGAAGTTTACGGTACTTCAGGCAATTTCTATCCCTGTCTTGAAAGTAAATTCTATTGGACACTGGTCGCAACGGATTCGCTTTCATTGTTTCAACAACTCGTTGATTCCATTTCCTTTTTCGCGAACGACCGTTTTGTTGAGTAGGTAAATCGAGTGCCATAATACGCTTGAATCGGTTATTGGTACGTGTCGTCGATCAGATTATTACGTTCGTTCGATGAAGCCGACGCAGTTTCGGAGACGGCTTTTTATGCGGTCGATGTGTCGGAACGGAGCACATAGTTCGTGGCGGTATTCATTTGACCAGGCCCGGAGCCGAACAGGAAAAACAGGATCGTTAGCCGATCTTATTGAAACGATTTCGGTCACGACGACCTTTCAACCCTTGTGCTGTTTGATCCCGTTTGGATGTGCCATTGCATTCTGAACGGTGCAGAATTCCACGGTTAATCGTGTCGCCGCTTATCAAGGACGACCAATCCTCGAGATTCCGCGAGAAGAGGTGTAGAATTGTAAGCGACCACCATGTTGGCTTGAAAGCCATTGGATCGTTCCGCAAGTGATTTGTTCTCTAGTCGAAACACAATGTATATGGATTCGTACCTGATCGAGGCTTTGACCCGCTGGAGCGTGCGCGTCGCAATTGGCTTCTATCTGGCGCGCGTGTTCTTTGATCTGCGTTCTGTCGGCAGTCGCCGTGTGGCAAGCCTTGCAAGAAAGGCGCGGTGGGCTTGGACGGCTGGTGTCAGTTTTTATATTCTCCACGTTTTTTGCGCGTTCGGTTTCTACCACGAGTGGAGCCACCTATCGGCATACCGCCATACGGCCGAGCAAACGGCTGCCGTCGTTGGCATACATTGGGGCGGCGGCTTGTATTTCAATTACGCTTTCACGGTATTTTGGCTCGCCGACGTGGTCGCATGGTGGTGTCGCGACGTTGAGTCCCCGTATCGCTCGCCCGCCTATTTCTGGACTCTGCACGTCGTATTCGCTTTCATGGTGATCAACGCCACCGTCGTGTTTGGACCGCCGCTATGGAAATGGACGGGACTCGTTATAGGTTTCGTGTTCTTGATCGCCTATCTGTCACGACACCGATAGATACATGTAACCAGTACCGTGAAATTGAATTCGCACACGTAACGGCGATCGCATGCCCGTGAATGTTCAACACCGTGAGGTAACGTTAAAATTAGAATGATCATTGGGCGGTGCACGCCAGTTGTTTCCTTCGAATTGAAACTTATGCAACTCGTTATGTACGGCCCAACCGTCTCAAAAAGTGTTTTCATATTCTGTTTGGGGGGGGAGTCATCAGGCAAAGGGACTGAATGGATTCAATCAACGCTTGTGGATAGTGTCCTTCGTCGGTGTGGTCTGTATTTGGCCCAACGCCTTTGAACGAGCAGTAGACCGAAATCGTAGAAAGGAGTTCAACAGGATTGTGCTCTTGATCGCAGCTTGCAGGTCTCCCACGTTCTGAATGAATTTCTTATCAAGTTCGTTCCCGAATACTTTTGCAAATTCTTTCCTGCGGTCCGAATCCATCCCGGCAAATGGGTTTTCGAATCCAAAGTTCTGCATCAACGGTGTGGAATGACCGTCAACAATGGTCATTGAGTCCCGTTCTTTGCGCTTTTTTCTGAGCAACTTTGCACGCTTCTCGCGCGTGAGCCTCGCCTTACGCCGATCAGCTTGTTTTCTTTTACTGAGCTGCTGCTAGTTTCGTCAGTCATTTGGCTCGATCGGTTGAAATTCTGTGGTGGGAGGAATCGCCAATTGAGGAACCCGATATCTACTGGCATTCGTCCATCTTCGCCCCAAACCGATTTTATTCCCAGTTGTTGCGGTCAAAGATCGAGAAAAATTTTTCGCCGCGCGGACGACGTATACGGTCCTCCGGTTATTAAGGAAGACCTATGTGAGTTTCTTCGACCTTCCATTTGTTCGTGCATTGGCATTGGAGATCTCTACGGGTTTTGGACTGGTGCGTTTTGCCCAGCAGGCGTTTTTATATTGGCAAACTCTGTGAAATTGCAAAACGATTTCGGTTCATTCAAAAAAGCGTTCAGTGTTTGTTTAGTGACTATTTCGGTTTTCACGTATTGGTTTTTCCCGAATGTAGTGGCAAACCGGACCTTAAGAATCTGAACTCCTTACTGTTAAATTTGAATTTCGAAGAGGAAAAAAAATGACTACATCGAAACACGTTGGAGAAGACCGTAAGCAAATCAACGTTACGCTGCCTGGAACCGGAATAGAGTCTGAGGTAAATACAAACCTCGAAGTCTCAATTACGGGCGAGGACGTTATAACCGCATACAACATCCTAAAAAAAGATTTGGATGCTCTTGTTACAGACAATCCTGACGGCCAGGTGGAATTTACCGTTGGGAACATCACCGCTATCGAGTGGAAAAATTTGGGCACGGCTCTGTACGCGGGTGAGTGGGTTCGTGGCGCCAATCCCACGGAACCAATACCAGTCCAAGAAGCGATTGGAGGAGCAGTGGAGTCCGATGGGGGCGGCGCAGGATCAATGCTAAGTTTCTACGCCAACGACCCTGCCTCGAGGGGTGACTACTATGTACTGTGCGTGTTTGGCTACTGCCCAAAGACCGCTTCCAATCGAGTCATGGGGTCCTTTGAGAAGGTTGCTGCAAGCGATTGGGCGACGATCAAAGCTGACACCGTGAATTGGCTACAGCAAAAATGCGAGACGCTTGAGGACTTAGGCGGGAGCAACCAAAGCTATAGTCAATGCGTTGGTGATTTCGACGTTGTTGCGAGCTATTCAGGAGCAAACAAAGGACTCGTTGAGTGCACGATCCAGCCCGCTAGAAACTAGAGTTTTGCGAGCTCAGGAACTCAGCGTGAGAAAAAAACGGGGGAATCGAAATCGGGTCGAGGTGCTGTGCGAACGACGTCTCGACTCGATCCGTCAATCAATAATCGGTCCGAGAAACGGTCGTATTTCAATCCTCGTTGCATCGTATGGATTTCGCGGAAGTGGCCCTCGCTATCTCGTCGCCAGCTTCGATAATCCGCAAGCCCCAAGTACGGTCGTGATCTAAGTCAAGACAGCAGCAACTCATTCTCAATCGCAAAAAACAAATTCGCCGATTTGATCAACGATCCGGCCGTTAACTGCTCGACACCGTAAACTTCGGTTGATACCCCAAACTTGGTATGAACTCGATCGAGCGCCATATCAAAGTCGCCGTCGCCCGATGCCAATACAATGACATCAGCTACTTCGGCTTGCTCGATCAGGTCAATGGTGATTCCCACGTCCCAATCACCCTTTGAACTTCCGTCGCGGCGTTGAATATACGGCTTCAGTTTCACTTCGAAACCAATGCCACGAAGAATCTGTTGAAACGCCTTTTGTTTAGCATCGTTTCGTTCGATCGCGTACGCGAATGCTGCGATGATTTCGCGGTCAGCGCTCACCTGTGACCAGAAAGCTCGATAGTCGAATTGCCTCCCGAAGGCTTGCCTGGTCGTGTAGTAAATGTTTTGGACGTCGACAAATATCGCGACTTTTTGCACGTGGATACCATCCGTTGGAGTAACGAAAAACCGAGAACTGATCACTAAACGACATTGTCGCAAGGAATTTTCTCGAACATATCCTGCATCGCGCAGTCGTGCAATGATGTGGCGTTGTAAACGATTCGCCGCTGCAACAAGATAGCCCGTTCCGAACCGAGCTATTCTCTGGCCAACGGATCGATTCTTCGTGCGGCAAGTATCTCTCGAATCAATATCAATCGGTGAGCACGGCGAGGCTCGAGGCGATCGAATCGGCCCCAATAGGATTCTTCCTCGCGTAGCTGAGATTCAAACGGTGGATCTTGACGTTTTAAAACAAGAGGGCCAAATAACAATGCTGCCTGTCGATTAACATTTTCATAAGCCGGATCATGTGCCAGGGAATCGTCAGCACGCCGAAACGATAGAATTGCATAGGGCCAACGGCCTCTAGCGATTCGTTCGTCCACCAAGTGGTACCCGTTGTCCAACGCCCACCGGCGGATGATCTCTGGTTCTTGACTGCTGGTTTGCAGAACGACATGAGCCGGAACGCGAATCGGGTGCGCCGTTAGGATCCTCCGCATGCTTTTGGCGCCCAATCCACAAATACTCAAACTGTCTGCTTCACCCTGTTGGAGAGCATTGAGTCCATCACCAAAGCGAACTTCCGCAGATAGACCGGTTAGCGCGCGAGCAGAGTTTTGAAAAGGCTGCCGGTGATTTTCGATCGCGATCCCATGTTCAATCCTGCCACTGTTCAACATCGAAACCAACAAACCGCCGTGGTCGGATCCAATATCTACATGCGTTTTCGATCGAATTTGTTGGGCGACCGCGATCAGTCGAGCGTCCAGTTTGGGCACACTTGCTCCGTTACAAATATCAGAATGGGTTTCTTGGTTCCAAGATAGCAAACAGATTCAATCACGCAACGAATTGCCGTGAAAAGAGGTGGTTGTCAACTTGGCCGCAGTTTGGGAATCGTCGCAACCTGCTCCGGTTTGGAATGCCGGATTCATTTACCCACAGGGAAACGAAATTTAGCGGACGATGAAGCCGATCCGGGTTCGGGCCTCCTATGTGGCCTACAGCTGGGACTCACCGCATCGCATCATGTGGTGTCTGCCAGCATGGTTTTTGCGCAGAGGCATTCGGCACACCTTCACAGTTTGTTCCAGTCTCGCGCTTGTGTGGTAGAATCTGCGGTAGTTCAAACCGCCAGTCCGTTGTTGGGGCGGTCTTGTAAGAACATTTTCGTTGCCTGACTTCCAACCAGCCAAACTCTTGTGCCAGAATCCCTTCCCATCGTCGAATCGCAGGATCAACTTCGCTCGTGCGCGGAGTGCGCCCAATTTGTTCAATCCGGGATGGCGATGGACATGAACGCCGGCCGCGTGGGCTACTGTTTTCACTGGATTGCGCGTCGCCGACGTGTTGTTACCGTTGATCGCACCCAGATATGTAGCGGTTTTCGCCACCGGTCTAGGTTCTTTCGTCCTCTTGGGACGTCTTTCCTTTGGTCGAAACTGCCGCAATTGCTATTCTTCAATGTGATGGGGTGGATAGGCCTTGGAAAGTTTCAAAAGCGATTCGATATTGCAGACGATTGCATTCAAATCACTTCGGCTCCAAATCACTGGCACTGCTTCGTCAATAGGGTCGTCGGTCACAACTGCGTGAATTGTCGTATCAGACATTGATATCGGCGGGCTGCCATTGGCAACCCGAAAGACCTCGATTTTTTGGGCAGTCGTTTTAGAATCGCCTTCCACCAGAACGAGGTCACATTCTCGCATCATTGAATCGAATTTTTGATATTTTTCCGAGAATGATTGCCGGTCAGCGGATTCGTTTTTTACCTGAGGCCAGAAAATTGCGTTCATTCCATTGGTAAGGATGCCAACAGCGGCCGATCCCGCTTCGCGATGTCGGTGTGAGTCTTTCCCGGGCGTGTCCAGTTCATGCTCGTGGTGAGTATGTTTGATCGTGCCAACTCGATAGCCTTGCCGTGTCAACTCAGTCACGAGTTCGACAATTAACGTTGTCTTCCCACTGTTTTTTCGGCCAACGATATGGATTCGTTTCATAAAGTGTTAGTCCTCGACGCCTGCAATAGCCGAAACGTCAATTCTAGAATGCCCGGACAGCAAGTAGTTCAAAACGTGGCTTGCTGAATAGTGCGCCGCGTCCGGGGTTGGGAGGTATTTTGAGATTTCTGCGACTTCTTCGCCACATGTTACCATGATTTCCTCCAGCTCCGATTTCTGACGAACTTGCGCCAAGCCGATGTTTGCCATTAGACCGTTGCAAACACACTTCCGACCAACGGTATCTTCGACCTTGCCACCTTTTTTTGTATACAGATCGACTCGCTCGCCCGGACATCGCCAACCCACCGTTCCATCTGATTTTTTGTAGCTGTGTCGCAAGTAGCCCAGATCGCAAACTCTCTTGCGTTGCTTGTAAACGAGTTGCTCCGAAACGGAGCCTTCGAGGCGAAGTATTTTGAACGGGAAACCGGTTGGCGAAGCCAGCGCGTCGGTAAACACATCGGTTGTCCCGTTGCAACTTTCGTGGATTACTTTTCGTTTGATCGCCGCTCCCATGCCCGACTCTTCGCAGAATGCAAACGCAGTTCCAATCTGGATGCCTGTGGCGCCTTCGGCAAGTGCCTTGGCAAGCTTCTCCGGTGTTCCGTATGAGCCCGCCAACCAAAACGGCAATCCCAGTTTACGAAAAATACTCAAATCGACTTCGTCACGTTCACCATAAATCGGCTCACCACGCGAGTTGGTTCGCAGCGCGCCACGCGGTGAAGCGTTGTGCCCGCCTGCCTTGTGCCCTTCGACCACGAATCCGTCGACACGGCCTGTCGATTTCTTCGCCAGCATGATGGCCAGCGTTGTTGATGCTACGATCGCCAAAAATTTTGGACGTTCCAACCACGGAACTTGTCCGTTGCAAAACTGCTCAGAGTCGAATCGAGTCACGAACGAATCGTCAGAACTGGCACCTTCCACATTTAGCGAAAGCTCAACTGCTTGCCCGGCAGCCAGTCGATCTAGCACCTCGGGAATATGACGCGGAATACCGGCTCCCATCAATACATAGTCCACACCCGCCA
The DNA here is from genome assembly GCA_965224765.1 of Mariniblastus sp. Classification (GTDB taxonomy): domain Bacteria; phylum Planctomycetota; class Planctomycetia; order Pirellulales; family Pirellulaceae; genus CAZDBA01. The sequence goes on along the minus strand of CBDDAC010000012.1, from coordinate 476,389 downwards.
GCATTGCACCAAACAAAGAAGGCAGCGTTGGGAGTTGAATTTTTTCGAGCAAGTTCACGCCGACCAAACCGTCGTGATTTTCTTTCGCCAAGTAGACTTCGACGAAGTTAGCGACCACCAGTAGTTCCAGCTGGGCTTGGGTTGGCTCGGCCGTCATTAGCGAAACGGATTTGAAAGGTGCGTTTGCCGCTTTGCCGCCCGCGATAAAATATTGATCTAAAACGCGTTCAGACATTTCTTCAAATGGAAACATCGAAAGCGCGCGCCGCAAATGACTGCCCGGATCGCCTAACTGCAAACGTCTGGCAAACACAACATCAATCGCCGTTCCTGACACGACTCCCATTTGTCCTTGCAGCGAAACGGCTCGTGCCAATCGCCAATCGGAAACGGCTACACCCATTCCTCCTTGAATGATTTGCGGCAATTTTTCTCTTAACATAAGTCTTCAGTCTCTCGGTTCCGCTCGACGAGTGCGTGGAAGCAATGATATCGCAATCCAGTCGCAAGATCGTAAATCGTAAGTGTTGAGTAGTCTCTTGGTGAAAGGAAATGTGATTTAGTACATCGCGTGTCGTGAGAGCGACTCGGACATCCGAGGGTCGCCAGTTGCAAACAGGTTATTTCTCGATGCAATCCAGATGGCCGATGCTCCATAGACAGCAATTACCGCAAGTGCGGTTCCGACTTCGATCAGACTCAACGTAAACCCGTCGTTGTTTTCCGGGATCACTATCCAGTATAAATCGAGATAGTGGACCAACAGCAGCCAGATTGCCCAAACGATCATCGCTTTGGAATTTGATTTGACGTGTCGCGACATGATCCCGCAAAAAGGAATGATGAAGTGTGCGAACAACAAGAAGATAGCCAACCATCCCCAGCTGTTCTTGTAGTTCGTTGCGGTCGACATTCCTCGATTGACCATCCAGCCCGTTGTTTCAGGCATGTCGGCGTACCACAGTAACATGTATTGGCTGAAGCCGATGTACGCCCAGAAAAAGACAAACGCAAACAACAAACGACCGAGATCGCGTTGGAGTTCGTCCGAAAAAACTGCTGGCGTGAGATCGAATCGTTTCAGCAATAACACGCTCAGCAACAACGTTGCCAGTCCGGCGACGGCGCAACCGGAAAAGTAGTACACCCCGAAAATCGTGCTGAACCAAGCTGGATCGAGGGTCATCAACAAATCGAAGGCAGCAAACGTAAGAGAGAACCCGAATAGGATCGTTCCGATTCCTGACCACCACTCCATCTTGAGTGTCAGCTTGACATCCTTTGATGTGTCCTGAGCGACGGAGTTGCGATAGTAGAAAACGGCAAGCCCAATCCAGATGGAAAAAAACAAAACCCATGTCACCAGAAATCGGGTGTTGTTGAGGTAAGGCTTCGTTGCGGTATGGCTTTCGGTTTGATGTTCGTTGAGCTGAACGTCATTCGTTGCCCGAGAATGGGAAACCAGTTGTATCGGGGCTGTGACCGTTTCAACCGAGGCATTCGAATGCGATTCAACCGAGGCGTCCGAATGCGTTTCAACCGAGGTATCCGAATGCGATTCAATCGCTGGCTTGGCTGACCACTTGTAAACCAATCCGTCACCTTGCCAAACAGACCAAGCAATTGGCAGAAAAAGCACACCAACGATCAGCAGGTTGAGGCAATAAACTTCAGCCAGTCGGCGGACAACCACCGCCCATCCAGCACGCATCAGGTGTTGAACTAACACAAAAAACAGCGTACCCAGAGAAACACTTAGCACAAAAGCAAACGCGACTAGGTAGCCTTGGAAGAATCGCCGACCCGCATCTTCGACGACTTGGTAATTTACCGCCGCCGCTACAATTCCGACAACGGCGATCCCAAGTAGAATCGAGACGGCCTTACCAATTGGTAGCAATCGGCATCGCCCAAGTTCGGTCAAACTGATTTCATTTGGATGTTCAGTCACGATTCTTTTCCCGTCAACAGGTTCACTCGGTGCCTTTTGGTTCTTCGACAATGGCGACCGGCTGAGTCGCTTGCAGTTTTTGCACGTAAGCCACGATTGCCCATCGGTCATCAACATTGATTTGAGTTTTATAGCCGGGCATATTCCGTGCACCGTCAGAGATCGCTTGAAACAACTGGCCCTCAGGTCGATCTCGAATCTCTTGCGTCAACAAGTTCGTTGGAGGAACCCACTTGGTTTCCTGCAAAGCCATTGCTCGCTGATGCACCAAGCCATTTCCCGTTCCGTTTTCGTCGTGGCAAACTGCACAATAGATGGCGTATCGCTCCTGGCCCCGCAGAACAAACGGCTCATCGACGACGACGTTTTCAGGAAACGATTCGTAAAACTCAAGTGTTTGGATTGCGCCGTTTTCTACGTCGTGATGCCCTCGAAAGTAATGATCGTCTTCACGGAGGTGGCCCCTGGCAATGGTGCCCTCGACCAACGTTCGGGATGCTCGGCCATCGTCAAATAGTGTCGTCGGAGCCTGCGGACCGTACCCAGGTTGATTGTCCATGTCCTGGATGTAGTGAATTTTTGGCAACGTTGAGTAACTGTTTCGTTTTTGAAAAATCAGGTAGAGCGGAATCCAGGTTGCGAAGATGACAAGTATCAATCCGACAACCATCCACCACGGTGGTCGGCGCAAACGCAACTCCCGCCTCAGTCTGCCTGGTGTTGGAATGGGGAATTGTTCTTGTTGATATTCAGTCATCGTTCACCACCTCAACATGACTGGCGCCCAACGAAGTCAGAAAACCTTGAGTCTCTTCAAGATCGAATTTTGGATCGTCGGCTTCAATCACGACAAAGAATCGGTCATCGGTCGCACGTCGAAACCGTTCCGACTTGAATAGCGGGTTGTACAACATCGGTAGCTTGTTCAGACCCAGCAATCCAAGCAGCGTACCGATTGCAGCAAATAGCACCGTCATTTCAAACAAGATGGGGATATTGGCTGGCAGACTGAACAGCGGTTTTCCACTTACCAGATACTCGTAGCCCTGAAACTCAGTCGGAATTCCTGGAACGGTCTTGGCATTAATCCACCAGACAAGCAGTATCCCCAGCGACAAGCCAACGATCCCATGGACCAACGTAATCCACGGCAAAATTGTCGGCCGTAACCCCATTGGCACGTTGATGCCATGGATCGGCATTGGGCTATGGACATCCCAATGAAGAAATCCTTCGTCGCGAACGGACTTGGCCGCGCGCGTGACATCTCTGACCGTATCAAATTCGGCAAGCATTGCGTATGGTTTTGGATTGCTCATGCAGTTCTCCTTATGTCCACCAATGTCCTCGTCTTAATTCCTTTGGCGTGTCCGGATCGGGTTGATAGTCCGAACGCTTAGGTTCGGTATCGCCATGTGCCTGCGGCATTATCGTTTTGACTTCGGCCATCGCGACCATCGGAAGGAACCGACAGAACAGCAAAAACAGCGTGAAGAACAAACCGAAACTACCCAACAACATTCCCAAATCAGTCCAGGTTGGCGCGAATGACGCCCAACTCGATGGCAAATAATCACGACTGAGTGATGTCACGACGATCACAAAACGCTCAAACCACATTCCGATGTTGACAAAAATCGCAACGATGAAGACCAACCAGACGTTTTGGCGGACCCTTTTGAGCCACAAGAACTGCGGGGCAACAACATTGCAGAACACCATAATGAAGAACGCCCACCAATAGGGGCCCATCGCTCGGTTCATGAAAACGAATTGCTCGTAGTGCTGACCGCTGTACCAGGCCATGAAGAATTCGACGGAATAGGCGTAAGCAACAATTAGGCCAGTTCCCAACATAACCTTGGCCATGTTCTCGATGTGTCTTGGCGTGATTAAGTCCTGTAAACCAAACCACTGTCGACTCGGAATCGCCAGTGTCAAAACCATCGCAAAACCACCAAAAACGGCACCGGCAACAAAGTACGGTGGAAAGATTGTGGTGTGCCAACCGGGGATGAGCGACGTGGCAAAGTCAAACGAAACGACACTGTGAACACTTAGCACCAACGGCGTCGCCAGTGCGGCAAGCAATAAATAAGCGCGTTCGAATCGTAGCCAATGCCGATTGGAACCCGTCCAACCCAACGCAAAGAAGCCATAGGCTCTCTGAGCGAAACGATTTTTGGCTCGGTCTCGAAGCGTCGCCAAGTCAGGAATCATTCCCATGTACCAGAACAAAAGCGACACGGTGGCATAGGTGCTGATCGCAAACAAATCCCAAAGCAAGGGACTTCGGGCTTGAGGCCAAACGGCTTGAGTGGTTGGGATTGGGGCGAGCCACATCACTAACCAGATTCGCCCCACATGAACGGCCGGAAACAATCCCGCGCAGATCACCGCGAAGATGGTCATCGCTTCGGCAAACCGGTTGATTCCAGTGCGCCAGTTTTGCCGCAGCAAAAACAGAATCGCCGAGATCAAGGTTCCCGCGTGCCCGATGCCAACCCAGAACACAAAATTGATGATCGGAAATCCCCAACTCACTGTGTTGTTGTTACCCCATACACCAACACCGGTCGTTAACAAGTAGACGAGCGTGACCAGCAACAGCGAAAGTAACGTAAGGGAAATCGAAAACGCGATGTACCAAGCTGTTGGCGTTTTCCGAAGTGCCAGGCTTGTGACCTTGTCGGTAACTGTGGTGAAGTCATTATCACCCAAAACCAGCGGCGTTCGCTCGTAGGGATCGTTCAACTGACCGGCCGTTTCAACATCGTTCTGACCGGAATTCGATCGGACATCAACCTGGGCCATGATTCGCGTCCTCGGTTAAATCGCCTGATACATCAACGTTGCGGATTTTAGTAAGGAAACGAGTTCGTGGCTTGATGTTTGTTTCTTCCAGCATCGAATAGGCTCGGTCGTCGCGATGAGCCTGCGAAACACTGGAGGAGGTATCGTTCAAGTCGCCAAATCGAATCGCTTGCGTCGGGCAAGACTGCTGACATGCCGTAACCACTTCTCCGTCTTGCAGATCTGCCTGATCTCGCTTTCCTTTAGCGTGCTCGTTTCGCGCCTGAATCCGCGCTGCACTAATCCTCTGAACACAATAGGTGCACTTTTCCATCACGCCGCGCATGCGGACTGACACCTCCGGATTGAACACCATTTGTTCCAGCTCGGAAATTTCTTTCTCAGGTTGTTGATCGGGGATGTTAAACCAAGGTTGTGCAGGAGCCTTGGGACGCGACGCATGATAGTCGAAGTAGTTGAAACGCCTGACTTTGTACGGACAGTTATTGGCACAGTAACGAGTTCCCACACAGCGGTTGTAAACCATCGCGTTGAGCCCTTCGGTGTCATGAACCGTTGCGGCGACCGGACAAACCTGTTCGCAAGGGGCGTCTTCGCAATGAGCGCAGGCCATCGGGACGTGAACGACGTCTGGCGAGTTGACTTCGCCTTTGAAGTAGCGATCTATTCGCAGCCAGTGCATCTCGCGATTCTGAAGTACGTTGACTTTGCCAACGATCGGAATGTTGTTCTCTGCCTGGCAAGCGACGACGCAGGCATTGCAACCTACACATGAATTCAGGTCAATTGACATGCCCCACGAACTGGGCGTGTCAAAGTTGTCCGGCTGATTGAACATCGGCGCGGCCTTGGGCACATGAAAGGCCGAGTGAGCAGCATGCGGGTCTTGTTGGTGAGCATGCAAAGTCGTTTCGCGAACGAGCGAACCGGGGCTGGCCTTCTCCCCCACCCGGAATTTTCGGCCGGCCATTCCCACCGCGTCGACGAGGTGGTGTTCCTGAGTACAAGCCAGTTTGTGATGCTTTCCTGTCTTGGCGATTTTTGCGCCTTTTGCGAAAAAACGATTGGTTGACGTGCGGATCTCGCCAACGTTGACTCCAACGTCTTTTGCAATCACTCCCGTTTGCCGACCATATCCCAAAGATAAACCGATGGACCCCGGAGTTTGTCCCGGCTGAATCAAGATGGGAATGCCAGCAAGTTTTTTGTCAGCGTCAATCTCAATTGAAATAGCGTCACCGTTAGCAAGCCCGTGAGCGTCGGCATCCTGCTTGGAGATCAACGCCGCATTGTCCCAAGTCAACTTGGTCAACGAGTCAGGCAATTCCTGTAGCCAGCCGTTATTGGCAAAGCGACCGTCGTAGGTTGATGAGTCGGGTACGAAACAGATTTCGAAGTCGTGCCTGGATGTCCTGGTTGCTTCGCCCTCATCCGTTGTAGGCTCGGACGGAGCCTCGGTCTCTCCGACCTGTGGCAACTCCCTCAACGTTACTTCGACCGCTTCAAACTCAGAGCCTGTCAGAACACCATCGTGCAATAGCCGATTCCACTGCTTATCGGGCTCGATCTTGAACTGAACTCGTGCCGTTTCGCGAACCAGGTCCATGCCGTTCTCGACCGGATTTCCCATAGCCATGGTCAATAATTCAATGTCCGAGATTCCATCGAACAAAGGATAGATCAGCGGCTGGCCAATACCATAAGTACCATCCCAAGCTCGTCCGTCGTTCCATGATTCAAGGTAGTGCGAGGCCGGCGCGTGCCACGTACACTGTTGTGCTGTTTCATTGTCAAACAAGCTAAGATGTATTGACGTCAATCGGCGATTGCCTTGAAGTTCCAGTTTCAAATCTGCTGGACAATCGTATACAGGATTCCCGCCGAGGATCAACAACGTCTCCGCTGCACTTCCTTTTAATGCCCCGACAAGTTCGGCCATCGATTCCACATCCGATTTGCTTTCGGCGAGTGGCTCAGGGGTGTAGGTTACGGTCGTGTCAACACACCCAAGGTGTTGGTTGATCGCATGGACAAGGGCATGAACTTCTGCCGGTTGTGACGAGCCAGCAATCAACAGGCTTTTGGAACCCGACTGTTGAAGCTTGGCGACGAGTTGGTCGACAGGTTTAAGGAAATCATTCGTATCACCGCCCCGCTGGAGTCCGACATCCAACCCCAAACCTGCGGCAATCGACTGAACCAACGCGAGCATTTGTGACGGCAAGATCGTTTGCCGAATGTCTGCAGCGGCTCCCGTTACTGTATATCTGGATTCAAAGACCCACATGCGACTGAACGATCCGCCATTTGGATTCCGACTCGCTGCCCAATCCCGACACCAGCGCTGATGACCAGGATGCAAACCCAATAAATCACAGTCTAACGAAACAATCGTCGCTGCATTCTGCAACTGAAATTGCGGTCGCACGACTCGATCAAACGCCATTTTCGAACCGGCATGTTCGAGATTGCGATCAAGCGGTTGGTAAACATGCCAACGGGCATCTGGAAACGTAAGTTGAAATTCTCGCCGCAACCTTGCATACGTTGGGCTACTGGTCGATTGAGCCAGCACGTGCAGTCCGCGGCCATTTCGTTTTTTCAAAGCCGCGAAATGGGGCGTGATAAAATTCTGGAATGTTTCTTTCGAATTCAGTGTTGCCTTCTTCGGTTCGTTTTCTTGTTCAACCTCGCCGTTCGGATTGGGAGCATTGGCCGGTCGATAGATATAGCCCCGCGTTCGATCGGGATCATAAAGTTCCAAAATGCTGGCCTGTGCAAACACGCCTGCAGCACCATTTGAAAACGGATGCAGGTCGTTGCCTTCGATCTTGATTGGACGGCCGTCTACGCTTTTCGCCAACACCCCCGTTGCCACGCCTCCCAATTCAAACTGAGTCGCAAAATATTCGGGCACGCCGGGAAGGAAGCCTTCCGTGCGTTCAGACTGTGGGCGAACGACCTGCTCGGGCCAGCGACGGCAACCGGTAAGACTTGCTCCCGCCAATGCCAGCGACGCGGCCATCAAACGCGTAAACTGGCGACGGCTCAATCCCGACACGTCTTGAATATTGGCATCAGGAAACTCTCGTTGAAGTTGTTCCAACACTTCGGGCGTCTGCGACAACTCGTCGATACTGCGCCAAAAACGATCGTGGCTGTTGTTATTCATTTGTTGTTGTTCTAACGATGACATGCGGTGCAATTCGTTAAAAATTTTGAAGTGTGTATTTGGAATTCTCTCGACAACTCCTCACCCAGTTCCATTTGTGTTTTGCCAATCTGTTTGGCATCCCAGGTCATGTTGGTGATTTCAGAAAGCGGCCTCAAGTGAGGCGTCGGATTTCGATGGCATTCCAGACACCATGCCATCGAAAGTGATTTGTCCTGGTGTACGACTTCCATTTCGTCGATGCGGCCGTGGCAGGTGACGCAGCCGACTCCGTGATTGACGTGCGCCGAATGATCGAAGAACACGAAATCTGGTTGGTCATGGATCTTCAGCCAGGAAATCGGTTTTCCTGTTGAATAACTTTCTGTAACCCGCTTCATGTTTTCGCTATCCGACTTGATACTCGCATGACAGTTCATACAGGTTTTTGTATCGGGGATGGCTGCAAAAGAAGTCGATTCAACGGTTGAGTGGCAATAACGGCAATCCATTTTCAGATCGCCAACATGCAGTTTGTGAGAGAAAGGAACGGGCTGTGTTGGTCGATACCCGACGTCGGTTGTTTCGGGAGAAAGAAACATCCACACGACTAACGGTACATACGTCAACACGCCAATTGCAACGATGACCAGACCCGGAACCAGGTAGTTTGTCCACGGCGAGAACAAGAACCTTTCTGAATTTTCAGAGGATGATTCATGATCGGCAGTATCGACTGACATTTCGTTCTCCCATCATCCGATTAAAAAGAAAAGCACGAACCACAAAGCCAACCATGCCGCGCCGACCGACCAGAACAACACCAATTGCTTGCTGGCCTGAACTTGCGTTCCGGTAGTAAGCTGTAATTCCTGGTGCATGACAACGGCTGTACCCAATCCAACAACCCACAAGAAATGCAAAACCAATACTGACGTTGCCATCACAAACAACCAACAAAACACGGATGAATATTTTCCGGAATCTTGCTTTAACACGGTCTGGGAAAACGAACACGCTGTTGCCGGAATTGACGTAGCCCAATTGCTGGGTACGGTTTCGCGTAACGCTACCGGCACGACCCAGCGATTCAATTGTGGGGCATTCGAAGCGGCCATTTGCGTGCCGACGGCATCAACATAGGCGATCAACCCTGCGATTTCCTCTTCCGTTAGAACGTTCAACAATCCTGTGGGCATCGCCGAAACTTTGGATTTAACCCGATCTTCGATGTCATCCGTGAGAATCGTTTCCAGTTGATCCGGCTTCAACAATTCAGTTATCAATTCTATTTGTTCATCCGATTCTGAGACAATAATGCCTGTTATTGTTCGACCATCCATGAGCAGAAAGGTGTGCGACTGAAATTTTTCATTAATTTCCTCAGAAGGTTCAACCATATGCTGCAAGAGCTTTTCACGCGGATATTTTTGTGCGATTTCGTCAAGGGTTGGACCCAGCTCCTGCCCTTCGACCGCCGTCATATGGCATTTGTGGCAATTCGCCGTAACAAAGGCCCGCATTCCAATTGCAACCGACTCTTCACTCGTTGCAACGTTAAGTGCGGCGAGGTCTTCGAGTTTCCATTCGCGAACGATTGTGGGTGGCTCGGCTGTCAAATCAGCCGACAAACTTGAAAAGTCGGTTGAGACCGTTAAAGCACCGGCGGATGTACCGCTTGCTCCGAATTGACCATCCAGATCATTCAATAAGGCAACCAGATCAGCGATCTTGGATTCGTCCAGAAATGGATTGCCTCCTTTTGCTGGCATGACTTTCCCCGTTTTGTTGGCAGGATCGTTTGCCGTTCGGCCATTACGAATGAGAGAAGCAATCGCCGCGTCATCGGCAGTCTTGAGAAACTCACTCGCTCGAAGTGATGGTGCTGCATTCGCGACACCATCACCAGTCGATCCATGACATGTAATGCAAGACATGCCAAACCACTTCTTGCCGTTTGCAGCGTCGCCAACCGGCGCCGCTACGTTTTCGACTTTGGAATCATCACCTAACGAAACAAACTGCGATCGAATATCCATAAAAACAGGCTTGTTCACAAACATCGTGGCGATACTCAGAAGAAGAATGCCAAGCAAAATCGTACCGCTTGCGACAACGATCATCAAAAGCTGGCGCGAATGAGGAATATTCCATTGCAAGGTCGCACGGTGGGCAAGCAACAAATACCAACTACCCCAGCCGGCAGCAGCTACGGCGATTAGCCCCCAAACAAAATCAATGGTCGAAGCCGAGCTGACCTGAAAGCTGTGTCTATTGACGAGGTAGTGCCAAATGACAACTCCCATCAAGAACAGCTCGAATGCGAAAAGAACGAATAGCATCGGTGACAATGAACTTCCACCCCTCGCGACATTCTCAGAACGTCGCGTTGCCAAATTCCCAAGTTGTCGGGTGGATTCGCTCATATTCGACCTGACTTTGTTGTTTTGGGTTGCTCGATTCGTGCCGTAAGCACAAGCAGCCGCGATAAATCAACAAAAAACCACGAAAAAACACTCGTTGTCGCCAATCAACGATAAACTACTCTTTTATTCTTGAATACGCAAGTCGTTGTTGCTAAAACATTGCCAACCTGATTCTCAGGTTCAGTTGCATGTGTCTCGGATCCGGTAAACACTTGGAGAAAAGCGATGGCTAGAGATAGCTCTACAGGAAGTTGGTTCGTTGTCGTCGGGGTAGTAGGAATCGTGAGCCTCTTGGTGGGATCACTGGGCTACGCCTTGTTTGAGTCCGGCACTTTTTTCGAGAAGGAACGGATAAACCAATTTGTTATTGAGCAACAATCTACAGCAACGGAAGGTCGTCGTTAGAATATTGGGACGACGGAATGGCCGGTGTTGGAGCCTGTTTCGTTGGGTTTGACCATTTGTGATGCTCAGCAAAAACTAGAAAAGAAAGCGCAAAGGCGATGCGATTGCGTTAGTCGCAACTCATCAATATCAAAAATGCAAACGTTGCTTCAGTGGCAAAAAAATGCTTGGCCCAGCCCCGGAAACCTTAAGGGGGTTCTCTTGCCGTCCAGGTTCATTGGTTGTTTTGGGAGGAGCGGCGCTTGGCAATCGGATACGAGTAAAAAACGTCAAACGTCGTGTTTTTCAAGTAATCGGTCTCGATTTGCTTCATTGCAAGTAATGATTGGTGCAAGGGGCAAGGATCACCGGTCTCGCACCATCCAGGGCCAAATGGACAAGCGGTGTCGGATTCTCGCTCAAACAAATTGGCGACGTCCAGCAAGGCAACTTCCTTTGGGTCTTTTGCGAATTGATACCCACCGCCAGGGCCAGGTGATCCAGCAATCAAGCCTGCCCGGGCCAAAGTCGTGAGGACCTTGGCCACGAGAGGTTGAGCCAAATTTCGCGATTTGGCAATGTCGCTGGACGAAGCCTTTTGGTCATCCAGATAGAGTTCGGCCAAACGGCTCATGGCCGCAATTGCGTTTTGGGTTGTTTTCTGGTGCAGCATGAAAAGCAATCTAATTTCGGAGTCTAGGAAGGTTCTTTCGTTGGTGTGACAAGTTGCCGCTGCTCTTCGGTGAAAAGCCAGTCTGTTCGCAATTGCCGGTCGAAGACTCATCGAAAGTCCTTGGGAGCTTTCTATTATAAGACGGGTCGACTTGACTGCCAAGACGGAATGATCTAAAACCGGAATTGCAACTCTTGAATTCGGTTATTGCGTTTTTCGGAAGGTTACAGTCATGGTTGGTCAGAATGAGCCCCGCATCAACTTGGAACAACAGGCGGGGGCTGAAAAGCAGGTTGACGAATCAACAAAACCTGACCGTCGACGGTTCTTGTTTCAGCTCGCAGCAGCTGGAGTTGGGGCAGCGGTATTCAATCAGACTGCTGCCGGTTTCTCGCAGGACATCAAGCCACTCGTTGTCGACAATCCGTTTGGCAACTATCCCAACCGCGAATGGGAACAGGTCTATCGGGACTTGTACAATTCCGACTCGTCGTTCACCTTTCTCTGTGCACCAAACGATACTCATAACTGCCTGCTGAATGCTCACGTAAAAAACGGTGTCGTAACACGTATCAGCCCGACGTTTGGTTTTTCCAAAGCCACTGATCAGGAAGGCAACAAAGCCAGCCAACGTTGGGAGCCACGCTGTTGTCAAAAAGGACTTGCATTGGTTCGTCGCTTTTACGGCGACCGTCGTTGTAAACGCCCGTTGATTCGTAAGGGGTTCAAGCAATGGGTGGACGAAGGCCATCCACGTGATCCGGAAACAGGCGCTGTCGATCCTGACAAGTATTTACGTCGAGGTGAAGATGACTGGGTCGCTGTCAGTTGGGACGAAGCGTTTAGGTATTCTGCCGCCGCAAAGATTAACATCGCAGCCACCTATAGTGGGGAAGACGGGAAGAAACGCCTTTTGGCGCAAGGTTACGACCCGCTGACAGTCGAAGCGACTCAAGGCTGTGGAACCCAAACGCTTAAGTTTCGTGGTGGCATGGCAGCTCTTGGGGCAACCCGAATCTTTGCTCAATACCGATCCGCCAATGCCATGGCGCTATTGGATGCAGCCATTCGAAAAGTTGGCCCAGAGGAAGCCGTTGGGGCGCGCGGTTGGGACAACTACTCCTGGCATACCGATCTGCCGCCCGGCCATCCGATGGTCACTGGCCAGCAAACAAACGACTTTGATCTGTGTAATGTTGAGCACTCGAATCTTGTTCTCGTGTGGGGCATGAACTGGATCTGTACCAAGATGCCGGACGCCCACTGGTTGACCGAAGCGCGAATGAAAGGAACAAAGGTTGTCGTTATTGCGGCCGAGTATTCCGCCACCATGAACAAGGCGGATGAAGGGCTTATCGTTCGGCCCGGAACGACACCGGCTCTGGCCATGGGTTTGGCTCAAGTCATCGTCAAGGAAAAACTATTTGATGAAAAATACGTTGCCGCCAATACCGACCTGCCATTCTTGATTCGAATGGACACAGGAAAATTGCTGCGGGCAGATGAAATCATCGCTGATTATCAACCTGTCGAACTGGTTAATGGCATCACCGTTAAGAAGAAGGGTGACAAACCGGTTTTGCCCTATCAGCAGCCGGGGGCGATGCTAGGCGAAGACAAGCGAAATGAATGGGGCGATTTCGTCGTTTTGGACTCCAATTCCAACGAGCCGACCGTAGTCAATCGCGATCAGATTGGAAAGTTTTTTGAATCATCAAACATCAAACCGCAACTGGACGCTGCGGTTCAAGTCGAATTGATTGACGGAACCCGCGTGGATTGCCAAACGGTTTTCGCGGCAACGAAACAACTCATGGAAGATTCTTACTCGGAAGATAATGTTGAAAAAATAACCTGGGCTCCGAAATCTGCGATTGTCTCGCTGGCGCGCCAGATTGCTGCTAATCCAAAGAAAGTTTCCTTCATCGTCGGGATGGGCCCGAATCAGTATTTCAACAATGATTTGAAAGACCGCGCTATCTTCCTTTTGGCCGCACTCACCAAAAACATTGGCCATATCGGCGGCAACGTGGGGTCCTATGCGGGCAACTATCGCGCTTCGTTCTTCAGTGGGCTTGGTCAATATGTCGCGGAAAACCCGTTCGACATTGAACCTGATCCTGCCAAGCCATCACGCCAGAAGAAATATTTCCGCGGTGAATCGGTTCACTACTTCAACCATGGCGACAAGATCCTGCGATATGGAGACGCTGTGCTTACCGGGCAGACGCATATGCCGACGCCGACGAAGTCAATTCATGTTTCGAATTCCAACTCGTTGATCGGAAATGCAAAAGGTCACTACGAAACGGTTGTGAACACACTGCGTCGCGTTGAGTTCCTGGCAGTCAACGAGTGGTGGTGGACGGCAAGCTGTGAATACGCTGACGTTGTGTTCCCGGTGGATAGCTGGGCCGAGATGAAGTTCCCAGACATGACGATCAGCGTGACGAATCCGTTTCTCTATGTCTTTCCGGCAACACCCCTGCCACGAATCCACGACACCAAAGGTGATATCGAAGTGGCCGCCGGCCTGTGTGGCGCGATTGGCGACATGATCGGTGACGATCGGATGCGTGATTACTGGAAGTTCATTCATGAGGGAACGAGTCGGCCGTACTTGCAGCGAATTCTCGATCACTCAAACGCGACGCGTGGTTACCAGATCGAAGATCTTGAAGCAAAAGCCGCCTTGGGAGTTCCGGCGATCCTCCAAACACGAACTTATCCCAAAATTGGCGGTTGGGAGCAGTCCAACGAAGATAGGCCTTGGTACACCCGCACCGGTCGATTGGAATTCTATCGCGATGAACCTGAGTTCATTGACAGTGGCGAAAACATGATCGTGCATCGAGAGCCGATTGACTCAACATTCTACGAACCGAACGTCATCGTTGCTGAATCTCATCCACTGTTGCAGCCAAAATCGCCTGAGGACTATGGCGCTGATCGCAACGACGTTTCTGGTGAGGCACGACAAGCTCGGCATGTGATTCTTACGGTTGATGAACTGCTAAAGTCACAACATCCATTGAAAAAGTATGGCTACAACCTGATTTTCCATACGCCCAAATATCGGCACGGTGCGCACACAACTCCTACCGATGTCGACATCATCGCCGTTTGGTTCGGTCCGTTTGGCGATATGACTCGAGCGGATCGTCGTATGCCAACCGTATCGGAAATGTACGTCGACATGCATCCACTTGATTGCAAGGAATTGGGCATTGAAGACGGCGATTACGTCTGGATTGACGCCGATCCGAAAGACCGCCCGTTCCATGGTTGGGAGAAAAACCCCAAGTGGTACAAGGTCGCTCGGTTGATGGCGAGGGCTCGTTACTATCCCGGCACGCCACGCGGCGTGACTCGCATGTGGCACAACGCGCATGGGGCAACGATCGGGACGGTCAAGGGCATCGGAGAGAATCCTACGGGACTCGCTCGAAATACAACCACGAAGTTCATGGCCATGTTCCGTTCCGGCAGTCATCAAAGCTGCACTCGCGGTTTCATCAAGCCGACGCATATGACGGATTCACTAAACGTCAAAGAACTGTTGACTCAGGACATGACGCAGGGGTTTGTACCCGACGTGCATTGCCCAACGGGTGCGCCGCGCGAAGCGATGGTGAAAATCACTCGCGCAGAAGCAGGCGGGCTGAATGGAAAAGGTTTGTGGCGACCGGCTGCCAACGGACTGCGACCTACCTATGAAAACGAAGTCATGAAGAAGTTTATTGCGGGACAGTATTCGGAAAGAAGTTAGTCCGTAACACGGTTGAGGCTACAGTCACTAATTAAAGGAACCAAAACCATGGCCAAGCGATTTAACTGGCAAATTGGTCGAGAGCAAGATTATCCATACGACGCGGCTCCGCCAAAACGACAGGTCGCGTATGTTTTCGATACCAACAAGTGCATCGAATGCCAAACCTGCACCGTGGCCTGCAAGACCGCCTGGACTAGCGGAAAGGGCCAGGAAACTACCTTCTGGAACAACGTTGAAACCAAGCCGTATGGCAGCTACCCACAGGCTTGGGATTCAAAACTGATGGAAAAATGCGGTGGTTGTGAATGGAAAGAGGGCGGCGATGGGGACCAAAAGCTCTACCAGTTGAGCACTCCAACGATATTCGAACAAAATGGCCCGGACAAACCGCCCATGGGCCATCTTCCCACGGAACGAGATTACGCTTCACCCAACCATGGCGAAGACGACATTGCCGGGATGATTGACCAGGGCCAGCACATCGAAGGGCTGCACCCGGTTTGGATGTTCTATCTAGCTCGCATTTGTAACCACTGTGACAATCCAGCCTGTTTGGCTGCGTGTCCTCGCAAGGCGATTTACAAACGAACCGAAGACGGAATCGTTCTGGTCGATCAAAAACGTTGCCGCGGTTATCAGGAATGTATCAAGGCGTGTCCTTACAAGAAAGTCTTCTACAACATCATCAATCGGGCAAGTGAAAAATGCATCGGTTGTTACCCACGTGTTGAGCAGGGCAATGTGGCATTGTGCGTTGAATCCTGTATCGGGAAGATTCGTTTGCATGGTTTTTTGACCACCGACGGCCCCCCTCGCGATGACAATCCACTCGACTATATCGTCAAGATTCGCAAGTTGGCGCTGCCTAGTTATCCGCAGTTCGGGACCGGTCCCAACGTTTTTTATATACCGCCGGTTCATGTTCCAAACGAGTTTTTGGAACAGATTTTCGGGCCTGATGTAGAGCGGGTGAAAAAACTTTACAAGGCGCTCAAGGACGACAAGAAACTGCTCGGCGCGATGATGCTGTTTGGAGCGAGCGAACGGATTCTGACACGATTTGAAGTGCAAGGTGACGAAGCAGTTGGTTGGGATGTGGATGACAAGGAAGTGGTTCGCGTTCCGTTTACCGAACCGACTTATTATCGGAAACATCTTGACGAGAAAACCAATGCCTACCGGCACAACACGGCGTAGAAAATAGCAGTCGGCTTCAGGGAAATCTTGCCTCTAGGGTAAACACATGACGGAAAATAATAGCTCTCGAATGGTGACATTGTTCATCGGTGGACTTTTTGTCATCGCGTTAACGATGATCGCGGTGATCTATGTGGCGACTCGCCGGCCTGTTGTTGTGGTCGTGCCCGGCGTGAATGACGCAACCGGACCGCAACTTGCAACAGTCAGTGCTGTTCCGGGCGATGGTGGGGTTGCAGCAGTACCGCTGCCCACCATCTCGTTGGCGAAACTGGATTCCATTCCTGCGATCGACAATCCGCTTGATCCGGCCTGGGATCAGATTGCGGTTCTCGAAATTCCACTGGAAATGCAGCAAACATCCGAACCGATGTTGACTGAAAACACGGTGCCGAAAGTTCAGCTGCAAACTGCCTACAACAGCGAACGTTTCGTGTGGCGACTGTCATGGGAGCAAGCCGAACCCTCCTACAGAAGCAACGTCGCCGAATTCTCCGATGCGGTCGCTATTCAATTTCCTTTGAAAGAGGGCGCGCCCTACACCATGGGTGGGCCCGATATGCCAGTGACCATGATGTATTGGAAGGCACTTTGGCAAAAAGACATTGACGAGGGTTTTCAGGATGTCACGGACGTTTATCCCAACTCTTGGTACGACCTGTACTGGTTCGCCAATGACACCGGGCCTGTTTCTGTTTCGACCGCCTTTGAAAACGAAGCAGCTTGTCCATACATGGCGGGTTCGGCAGTTGGCAATCCGATGTCGACTGTTCACCGCAAGCAACCAGTGCAAGAACTTCAGGCACACGGATTCGGAAGCTCCACCGATGTTCCTGAGTCGCCAGTCACCGCTCGTGGAGCCTGGAGAGACGGTCGTTGGTACGTCGTGTTCGAGCGGCCCAACAGCGACATTGATCCACTCGTCAAACGATTCTTTGAAAATCCCGAACAGCAAATGTTGGCGTTGGCGGTTTGGGATGGGCAAGCTCAAAACCGAGGCGGAAGAAAACACATTACCAACTGGATTCCAATGAGGGTAGAGAAATGAAACGACAAATCCGATTGTTGGCCCAAGCTGACTTGTTGCTGTTGATCGCCGACTTGTTCAGGCCTCCGGAAAAAATCAAGCACCCATTGGACACATTAAAAAAGTCAAACCTGAAAATGCTTGTCGACGCGACAGGCTTGAAAAGCAAAACTAAACTTGTCGATCAACTTCACGCGGCGGTCAAGTTGGCACGGCAGGCCAACAAAGATGAATGGGCTGGATGCTACCGATTGCTTTTCGACAGTTCGATGGTTTGCCCGGTTAATGAAGCTGGATACATCCGCCGCGACAAGGGTTCAATCATTGCTGACGTATGTGGGTTTTATAACGCCTTCGGCTGGACGGCGGCAGCAAGAACCGGTGAGCGCCCCGACCATTTGCTGGTTGAGTTAGAGTTTGCCGCCATGCTGTTGGTGATGTCGGCGCGAGCGGAAACGCGAGGTCAAACGGAAGTAACTGAAAAAGCGTTGGCTGATTTTACGCGTCATCATCTAAGCGACTGGCTGCTCGTTTTCAGCGACCAACTGAAATTATCGACCACGTATCCACTGTTCGTTGAAGCCGCAGAACTGCTGGCGGTTGTTTGGCCTGTCTTGGTGAAATGGCATGATTGGACGGTTGATCCTGCCCCTCCCAGCACCGTTGGAATTGCGGCTGAACCCGAGAGCCCTTACGAATGCGGAGCACCCGATTTGGTAACACTTGAAACGAACACAACACCTTAGATCGCATTAAAACCAGGAGACCGAGGCTCCGCCCGAGCTGAACGTAGTGACCTGTGCGAGAGTACTCGCTCCTGTTTCACATTCCTTCAATTTATCAGGAAAATGAATATGACAATGACAACGGAACTTTCGCAAACTGTCGTCGGAAAAATTGTTGCAAGACATCCGAAAGTGGCCCGCGTGTTCGAGAAACACCAGATTGACTATTGCTGTCGAGGCGGAACCACTTTATCGGAAGCGTGCAAGACTCAAGACGTTGACGTCAATCAGGTTGTTGCTGAAATCGAAGAGGCTCAAAACAGCAGCGGACCGTCCGAAGAAACGAATTGGAACGAAGCCCCTTTGACTCAACTTGCCGACCATATTGTCCAAACGCATCATGGATTTTTGACGACAGAATTGCCTCGCATTTCCGGGCTAACCGAAAAGGTCTTTAACGCTCATGGTGAAAAACGTGCTGAGTTGGCCAAAGTGGTTGAGACTTTCAAATTAATGCGGGGAGAACTTGAATCGCACATGGCCAAGGAAGAGAACATCCTTTTTCCAGCCATTCGGACGCTTGAATCACAAGGCGGCCCTCAGGCCTTTCCATTTGGCAGCGTTGTCAATCCGATTGGCATGATGGAGCACGAACACGACGACGCTGGTAATGCGTTGCGAAGGCTGCGTGAGCTGACCGAAGACTACACACCGCCGCTGGATGCATGTCCAACTTATCGGGTGATGCTGGAGTCACTTGAAAACCTGGAGCTGGATTTGCATCTGCATATCCATAAGGAAAACAACATTCTGTTCCCACGCGCGAAAGAGTTGGAACGCTCCGCCAGCGCTGTTTAATCGCATTCCCGTCCGTGCGACTGATTCTCCCAAAACGCAATATCCAATTACGAATTAACTTGAAAGTCATGTCAATGAAATTTGCCACCTTAATCAACTTTACCGAACAGGGTATCCAGGAGATTGCTCAATCGCCCGAGCGGGCAACGGCCTTTTCGAAGCAAGCAGAAAAAGCCGGATTGGAAATCTCCGAATTGTTGTGGCTCAGTGGTCGTTTTGATGGATTGATGGTCTTTGATGCACCTGACACCGAAACGGCTTCTGCTGCCATGCTTCAACTGGGAAAAGCCGGAAATGTCAAAACGGAAACACTGTTGGCATACGACGCCGATGCCATGAAACAAGTCGTTGACAAATTTTGACACAGGTAGTCTTGCGGATTGGCTGGCTCGAAGCGGGATAGCGTTTCCGTATTGAGCCGGTATCCGAGTCTATGAGGACGAACTATGGCAAGCGACAATAACGAACAAACGATTGAAGCCCCCAGCGTTGCTGCGATCGCCTCCGAACATGGCGTTGAGATCAACTCCGTCGTGCCATTGTCAGAGCATGATCGTTTGGAGCAATTGCGAGCGGTCTTGGATCGCAAAGATGTACCTCATCCGATTGGGCCGGAAACTTCCCAAGCCTATTATGAACTTGCCGCATCGGGAATTCCGTTTGGCATTGGCAGCTTGAGCAGTCAAACCGTCTCTCTTCAAGAGTACGAAAACGCGCAGGTCTATCACTCACTTACCATCGAAGATCATGTTAGCTGGGCCTGCCTCGTTGCCGATCAACAGTCAACCAAGCATCAATATGCCTGTCGCGAATACTTGCTCGGTGAACAGATGTTCGAAATTGGTGCCAATACCATTCCAGACTACTACGCCTTGAATGCGAGAATATTTCAGCAAACAGGCTGGCAATTGGCGACGGTTAGCGAAATCATTCCCGCCGAGGTCTTCTTTCACAGTCACAGCCACAAGTTCTTTCCGGTAACAACATTCATGCGACCACTGGGCGCGGATTATCTCGAAGAGCCCGACATTGGGCATGACGTTGCCGGTCATGTGGCGACGTTCACGATCCCTCAGGTCGCATTGGTCATGAACAACCATGGATTGGCGAATGATCTGATTCATCATGAAAAAGAGTTGAAACTAAAAAACGAAACAAGCGAAATCGAAATCCAAAGAATTCACGACGAGGCCAAAGAGTTGTTGCTATACGCAGGCCGGTTGTATTGGTTTACGGTTGAGTTTGGACTGGTGATGCAAGAGGGAGAGCTGAGGGCATTTGGTGCTGGAATTTTGTCGTCACCAGGTGAAACGAAACACAGTGTCGACTCTCCTGAATCCAATCGTATCCTGATTGATCCGTCCAACGACCGAGATTTGCTTCGACTGGCCACAACGGATTACTTAATCAGCGAGTTTCAGAAAACCTATTTTGTGATGAAGGATTTTGAGTCGCTCGCTAGCCTGACGCCACAACGAATTCTTGACGTCGTCCATTCGGCTCAGCGGCTTCCGCATCACACCTGGAGAGAGCTGGTTACGGGCGATGAAGTTTTTTATGTCGGAAAGACTCTGGCTTCCGCCAATGAAAAGTATTTCCGATTGTTAAGTGGCCAAATGCTCGACGACTGTTTGCGCCGAACGGCAATTCGCAATTTACGCATGTATCGTCACGGTATTAATACGTTAGATCAACCCGAGCGTGACTTTGTCGATGCGTTGCCTCCTGTGCCGCAGGAGTTGATTGATGAATTCGTCGTTGCTGATCGACGCGGTGACTTTGAGCTTCCGCTGCCCGCCTGACCCCAATCAATAATAGGAATCAACCATGACCACGACAGAATCGTTCACAACGACAAACATTAAAAAGGGCTACGACCCACTGAATCTGGTTGATGTTGATCACGTTCGGTTTCATGTCGGCAATGCCAAACAAGCTGCGTTCTTTTACGCTCATTGTTTTGGGTTTAAGATCGAGCAGATTTCCGACTTGACGACTGGTAACCGGGTCGAGGCCTCCTATCTGCTCACGCAAGGAAATATAAGACTGCTTTTGACAAGCGGATTGACCTCCGATCATCCAGCCAACCAGGAAATCGTCCGATTTGGCGACGGCATCAAGGACGTTGCGTTTGCCGTTCAGGATGCGAAGGCCGCGTATAAACAGGCACTCGCCAACGGAGCGGAATCCGCTTACGAACCCTTCGAATCGACCGACGAACACGGAACGGTTGTCAACGCCGGGATTCAGACTTTCGGGCGCGTTGTTCACTCTTTCGTTTCCCGACACGGCGAATACACTTTGGAAAAAGTGAAACAAGGCGGCCCTTTTGCCCCGCAATTCAGAATTTGCCCCGACCTCGCCATCAATCGCTTCAATGAACAGAATCCGTGCGGTCTGTTTTACGTCGATCACTGCGTGGCCAACGTGGAACTGGGAGGAATGAACCACTGGGTTTCCTGGTACGAGGAAATTCTGAATTTCAAACTCTTCAAGCATTTCGACGATAAGGATATTTCGACCGAGTATTCGGCACTGATGTCCAAGGTAATGGACTCGGGGACGTGAACTCATTAAAATTCCCATCAACGAACCTGCGGAAGGCAAAAGGAAAAGTCAGATTCAGGAGTACCTTGATTGGCATGACAACACTCCCGGCATACAACACCTGGCTCTGTTGACCTCGGATGCAATTGATTCGGTCGACCAACTTCGCAAACGCGGCGTTGATTTTCTGACGATCCCGGACAACTATTACGACGAGGTCTGGAATCGGGTCGGCGATATCAAGGAAGATACAGGAAAGATTAAAGACTTGCGGTTGTTGGCTGATCGCGACGACGAAGGCTATTTGTTGCAGATCTTTACCAAGCCATTGCAGGATCGGCCAACATTGTTTTTTGAGATCATCTGCCGTCGAGGAAGTCAGTCGTTTGGCAAAGGCAACTTTAAGGCACTGTTCGAATCGCTAGAAATCGAACAGGAAAGACGTGGAAATCTGTAGGTTGAGAATTGGCGTGCTGCGCTCCATCATGGCGCAAACACGGTCGTTCTCTACAGCTCGCTGATCATGTACCGCAGGGATAGCCTCGACAATCGAATCACCATAGACTGGATTGCTCGGTTTAGGTTGAATCGTCGGTGGGGATCGCGCGACAACCTAATTCAAAAATTGTGACTTTGCATTTCAACTTGGAGAAACATTGAGATTCGGCAAACAAAAACGTCTGACTGACTATGCGTCGTGTGCAGGCTGAGCGGGGAAGATTCCGCCTGAGGCGATCGCGCAGGTTGTGCGAGACTTACCAAAATCTAATGACGAGCGGTTGATCGTTGGCGCCGAAGGCTTCAGCGATGCAGGAGTCTTCGAGATTGCCCTGATCTGTTGCTGGTTCAGTCGCTTGATTTCTTTGCGCCCTTGGTCGACGACCCTTACGTCTTCGGTCAAATTGCCGCCGCGAATTCTTTGAGTGATGTGTTCGCGATGGGTGGCGTTCCCGTGACCGCATTGAATATCGTCTGTTTTCCCGACGACAAACTTGGATTGGATGTGCTTTCAGAAATCCTTCGTGGTGGCACCGATAAAGTCCACGAAGCAGGTGCCTCGATCGCCGGCGGCCACTCGATTCGCGACGATGAAATCAAGTACGGACTCTCGGTAACCGGCATCGCTTCTCGCGATCAATTATTGACCAACGGCAATGCTCAGCCAGGTGATGTGCTGGTCTTGACCAAGAAACTTGGCACGGGGTTTATTACGACCGCCATGAAAAAGCAAAAATGCTCCGAGGAAGTCGCCCAGAAGCACTTGATGGCATGGCCTTTCTGAATAAATCTGCAAGTGATGCTGCAAAACAATTCGAGGCTAGCGCCGCAACCGACATCACCGGGTTTGGACTTGCCGTTCACGCTTGCGAAATGGCACAGGCCAGCAACGTGACATTAAGCATCGAGTTGGAAAGACTCGCGATCCTGCCCGGCGCAATTGAGTTGGCAAAACGTGGGTTCATCACGCGTGCCAACAAAACCAATCGCGAATTCAGCCGAGACATGGTCAACATTGATGCCGCTGCCGATGAATCGTTGTTGGAGATGGTCTTTGATCCCCAAACCTCGGGCGGCCTGTTGATTAGCGTTTCTGAAAAACAATCAGAACAGCTCATCAGCCAGGTTAACGACAACGGTCCTGGAACGGCACAGATTGTTGGGGCGGTTCTACCAAAGCAAGAGCATGCAATACATTTGGGCTAATGTGGTTTGGTCTGTCGTGTCGTTTTCGGGCGCCCGGTGCTCTACCCGAGCCAATAAAAACTCGGACAGAGTCTCGGTCTCCAGTCATCAATGGATGATAGTCTCACTTTGACAAGTGGCTCATCATCCAAATTCACACAGTGGTACGATTGGATTGGTCGAATCCAATAGTTTCTTGATCGTGACACGCCCGAAAGCGGCTTCCGTCGCGGCGTAAGCATTGTCGAGTTCTTTGTGCAGCGGACAGAGTTTTGTATGCGATTTGAGTCCCAGGGGACAGGTATTGATTCGCTCGATTGGGGCAACCGCATTGATGACGTCCAGGATCGTTATCTTGTTGGTCGCGCATGCCAATTCGTAACCACCTCCCGGCCCCGAACGGGATCTGACCAAGTCGGCGGCTACCAGGCCTTGTAGTACGCGGTGCAAGTATCGACGGGGTACTTTCGTCTTCTCTGAGAGCGAGTCTGCTGATGCGGATCGACCAGGTTGTCCGCCAAGAATGACGACTGCTCGCAAAGCGTACTCGGCAGTTTTAGACAGCATGTTTTCTCGACTTATTACTGAAATGAATTTAGCTGGAGTATGACAAGCTCAAGGATTTCTCAAACCCGATAACTCTCAATCGCCTTGAGGCTCGTTGATTCGAACCGCGATGGATTCTGCACCTTGACGTGTATGTTTGTATTCTGTACCTTTGTGTGTAGTAATCAGTTTAGCCCTGTTTTGTAGGCTCTGCAACCTATCACACTGATGGATTTACTTAATGCTCAGCGAAAAAACGATCAAAATCGTCAAAGAGATTACACCTTTGGTGGCTGCCAATGCGGAAACGATAACCCGGCGATTCTACGAATTGATGTTTGTCAGAAACCCGGAAGTCCAAGTCTTTTTCAATCAAGCTCATCAACATTCAGGCGGACAGCAAAAAGCACTCGCGGGCGCGATCTGTGCTTACTTTGCCAACATCGACAACCTAGATGCCCTAGCGCCAGCGATTGAAATTATCGCTCAGAAACATTGCTCGTTGGGTATTCAACCGCAACATTATCCGATCGTTGGCAAGCACTTGCTGGCGGCGATCAAAGACGTGATGGGCGACGGAGCAACTGACGAAATTTTGGCCGCTGTTGCCGAAGCCTACGGAGTGCTCGCGGAGTTTTGCATCAATCGAGAAAAAGAAATCTACGACGCACAGGTAGCGGTCGAAGGCGGTTGGAATGGCTTCCGAAAGTTCGTCGTTGACAAGAAAGTTGCGGAATGTGAAATCATCACGTCGTTCTATCTTCGTCCGCAAGACAAAGGACCGCTACCAGGATTCAAACCGGGACAATTCATCACTGTTCGGGTGGAGCATCCGACGAAACCCACATCGCCACGCAACTACAGTTTGTCCGACATGCCAGGCAACGGGTATTATCGAATCAGTGTCAAGAAAGAAGCTGGGACGCCAGACGGGCTGATTTCCAGTTACCTTCACGAGCAAATTCAACCTGGTGACGTGCTCGAAATCGGCCCACCTTGCGGCGAGTTTACGATCGACGCCACGACCGTTGAAAATCGGCCGATCGTATTTCTTGCAGGTGGCATTGGAGTCACACCTTTGCTTTCGATGGCGAAGTCACTGGTCGACAATCAGGTTTTGGCGCCTATTCATTTTCTGCATGCAGCTAGAAACAGTGCGGTACATGCATTCGCCGATGAAGTCCAGAAAATGGTTTCGGACAAAGATTTCGTTCAGACTCGAGTTCTCTATGACGAACCACTCGACGGTGATGTTGAAAACGGAAAGTGCGATCGTGTCGGAACCGTTGACGCAGACGTCTTGCGTTTGTGGACGCCCTATCAAGAGGCAGAGTTCTATTTTTGCGGGCCCAAGCCATTCATGCAAAACGTGTTTGCCGATTTAAAAAAACTGGGGGTCGACGAGGCGAGAATTCATTTTGAATTCTTCGGGCCTCAACAGGAACTTCTCCAATCGGGATCGATCTAGTCAGCAAATCGAGCGCGAAATCATATCACCCACAGTACATCCAATTTATTCAACCTGAAATCTACGTTTCACAAACCAGTTCTGAAAGAAAATCAATGCGTCGTTTATGGTTAGCCTTCATCGCTGTGATGGTCGTCTCATTTGCGGTTCTCTCCTGGATTGGTGTTCGCATCTATCAGGAGATGCCGCCGATTCCGGACAAAGTTGTCACGACCGATGGTACGACTTTGATTGATACCGGTGAGATTACCGCCGGTCAAAATGTCTGGCAGGCGCTTGGCGGGATGCAAATCGGCTCGGTTTGGGGCCACGGCAGTTACGTCGCCCCCGACTGGACCGCCGACTGGTTGCACCGGGAAGCGGTCTTCATTCTGGAGCGCTGGTCATTCGCAGACTTCAACAAACCCTTTGCTGAACTCGACGAAGAGCAAACGGCCCAGTTGACCGCGCGGCTTACCAAGCTGATGCGCACCAATACTTATGACGAAACAACGGGAGCGATGACGATCGACCCGATTCGCGCCGAAGCATTTGAGGACAATCTGGCCCACTATTCGCAAGTCTTCAGCGAAGGCAATTCGGACTATGCGATTCAGGCAGGAGCGGTAACCGATACAGAACGATTGCGGAAATTGTCCGCGTTCTTCTTCTGGACGTCATGGGCTGCGTCTACCAATCGACCGGATGACACGATCAGCTACACCAGCAACTGGCCGCATGAAAAACTGGTAGACAACCGTCCGACAGGCGACAACATTGTCTGGACGGGAGTCAGCATCATCGTCTTGCTCGCGGGCATTTCGGCGATGGCGTGGTGGTACGCCTCACGCAGAAAGGAAGAAGAACTTTTGCACGACGTTCCTACCGATGATCCATTGTCTCGATGGGAAGCAACGCCTTCGCAACGGGCGACAATAAAATACTTCTGGGTCGTAGCTGCGCTGATTCTTGTGCAAATGACGTTGGGTATCCTGACGGCCCACTATGGCGTCGAAGGTGATGGATTCTATGGGTTTCCGCTTTCCGAATGGTTGCCTTACGTGGTCACGCGTACATGGCATGTGCAAGCCGGATTGTTCTGGATCGCGACGGCCTGGTTGGCGGCCGGTTTGTTCATCGGCCCTCTCGTTAGCGACTACGAGCCCAGAGGCCAGCGGCTGGGCGTCAACGTTCTGTTTGGAGCATTGTTGTTGGTCGTGGTTGGCTCATTTGCCGGCGAATGGATGAGCGTCCATAACAAAATGTCGGACACGGTCTCATTTTACTTTGGTCATCAAGGTTACGAGTATGTGGAGCTTGGCCGCGTTTGGCAAATCGGGTTGTTGATCGGGCTACTTCTTTGGCTTTTCTTGATGCTGCGAGTTTTATGGCCTGCGATGAAGAAACCTGGCCAGCAAAAACAGCTGGTCATCCTGCTCGCGGTTGCTTCGGGTGCAATTGCATTGTTCTATGGAGCCGGATTGACTTGGGGTCATCATGGACATTTATCGATGGTTGAGTATTGGCGATGGTGGGTGGTTCACTTGTGGGTCGAAGGCTTCTTTGAAGTCTTTGCAACGACGGTGATCGCGTTCATTTTCATGCGACTGAATCTGATTCGGCCTGGACTAGCGGCTTCGTCGGCGCTGCTGTCGGCGACGATCTTTTTGTCCGGCGGCATCATTGGTACGTGTCACCATTTGTATTTTTCCGGGACCCCAACGATTGCGTTGGTTTGGGGTTCAGTGTTCAGCGCCCTGGAAGTCGTGCCGCTGGTTCTGATCGGATTCGATGCCTTGGATGACTTGCGTCATTCACGCAAATCGCCATGGGTGAAGCGGTATAAATGGCCGATCTACTTTTTTGTGTCCGTTGCATTTTGGAACATGATTGGCGCCGGCTTGTTCGGGTTTATGATTAATCCGCCTATCGCCCTTTACTACATGCAGGGACTCAACACGACTCCATTGCATGCACATGCAGCTTTGTTTGGCGTGTATGGAATGCTGGGCATCGGCTTGATGCTGACTTGTTTGCGGGTGCTGATTCCCGGTCGCGAATGGAAAGACGGTTTGCTTCGTTTTGCATTTTGGGGTTTGAACGGCGGTCTTATGGCCATGTGTTTATTGAGCCTCTTGCCGGTTGGCTTGATGCAGACTTACGCATCGGTTGAAACAGGTTATTGGTATGCACGAAGCGCCGAGTTTATGCAAACCGATTTTATGCAGACGCTCCGCTGGATGCGGGTTCCGGGCGACACGATTTTCTTTGCAGGTGCCGTGGCCCTCGTGATCTTCGTGTTCCGCTTGAAGACCGGTGGATCGTTCAAAAACAATCGCGATCTTGAATCTGCAGAGGTTCAAGAATGACTATCGATGTGCATTCGATGGCAAACGCGATGCCTCAGAATCGACGCCCAGCCACGGTGTTCACCTTCGTCGCTACTATTGCAATGACCGCCTTTGCTTGTTTGAATGTCACCGCTCAGGAAAACTGGTCAGGATTCCGCAATGACGGAAGTGGGATTGTAACAACGACCAAACTGCCGACGAAGTGGTCTCCAGAGGAGGGAATCGCTTGGCGAACTGACATACCGGGTTATGGGCAGTCCGCGCCGGTTGTGTGGCAGGAATCGATTTTTCTTACTTCCAGCGAGGGCCCGTTTCAGGAACAGGGTTATGTCCATGCCTTCGATTTGGAATCCGGCAAAAAGCGTTGGACGACAGAAGTTGCCGCGACGACGAAAGTCGAAAACTACTTTCGCAACAGTCGCGCGGCACCGACCTGCGTAGTAGATGAACGGATCGTCGTATCGTTTTTTCCGAGTGGCGACGTGACCGCATTCGATCATGATGGCGAAAAGCTATGGAGCGTCTCACTCTTCGTGAAATACGGCGAAGTTGACAACGAACGAGGTACTGGCAGCTCACTTGCGCAAACCAATGACCTTATTTTTGTTGTCGTCGATCACCGCGGGCCATCTTACGTCGTCGCCATCAAGAAATCAGATGGTAGTATCGCCTGGAAAACAGATCGTGGAAACCGAGTGGAATCGTGGTCGTCACCCGTGATTGCCAAGACGGGAAAAACTGAAATTGTCGTTGTCAGTTCGGCGGATTCGGTGGACGCCTACGACGCGACAACGGGTATGCAACTTTGGGGAATTGACGACATTCAGGGAAACCATATCCCGTCAGCCAGTGTCGTTGGTAGTTCGATTTACGTTGGTTCAACACAAATGTATGGCAGTAACGCTGATCCCGAAAAAGTTGCCGGTTCCAATTGCCGAATCGACCTTGTAAGCGACGGCGGAAAACCTGGCTACAAGATAGTTTGGGGAGCTGAACGGGCGAACTCATACTACTCAACACCGCTTGCCTTTGCGGGATATGTTTATTACGTCAACAAGTCGGGCGTCTTATTCTGCGTGAGTCAGGAATCTGGCGAACGGGTGTTCGCGCATCGGATTGGCAACCCGTGTTGGGCTTCGGCGATCGGTGTGAACGCAGGCAAAGGCGAAAAATTCGTCTACTTCGTTTTAAAAAATGGATTCACAGTCGTGCTTCGACCTGGGGACGAATACGATCAGGTTGCTCGCAATCAACTGTGGGACGTTGAGCAAATGCAGGCTGCTGCCGATGCTGCTTCGAAACAACGCAAGAAAAACGCTGTTCCCGCAGATCAAGCCAAACCGAAATCTGGGCCGGAAGAAATGTTGGCCGGCATACCCGAGCAATCGTTGCACCAGATGTTTTCTTATGGCGATCCAACTGTCTATGCCGTCACGATCATCGATGGCAGTTTACTCATTCGTACCGGACAACATTTGTACTGCGTTCGCAATAAACAATGACACATGGCCGGCATTTCAGGGTTTCAAATGGCAGAAAAAATTCCGATTCTTTTCGCGTGCAGCGGATGTTCCAATACAGGACAGCTGGCTAACGATGTCGCGCTGGAGCTGAATCGACGTGGCGTCCTTTCTGGAGAAATCCAAGATGCGGTTGGCAGAACACCACATGCCCATGCAAGCGAGGAGCATGGCACCCGTCGTTGACTTTTTTCCTTTTACGGGAGGTTGAGGCTCCTGCCGAAACAATTCTTGTTCCTCTCAAACGTGGAACTTGGAGCGAGTGCTTCATCCAGATTTGAGATCAGGGTTGAGGTTTTGTCTCAACTTGGAAGACCTTTGGCGAAATGAACTTTCAGCTCCGAAATCGAAATTTGACAAAGCAGTAGCTGCGTAAATTTGTCGCAGAATCTTCTTGGCTGAATCCGTCAACATTCTGACTTTTCTGGCAAGCAACCTTTTAAACTGGATAAAACGCGCTGACAAGGAGTTCAATCATGGCGGATGTAAAAACACGGTCCGAAGTAGGCAATTCAAACAACTCGACGACTTCTGGTATCGACCATCATGGTCTGCAAATGGAAGCGACCTTTTGTCCCTCCAATGTGGAGGATCCGTTTGAAACCACGCAGTGGGAGTTGCGGTCAGCCGAAATCAAGGATGACAAAGGGGAGCTCTTGTTTGAGCAACGAGACTGCGAGATTCCCGCCGCCTGGAGCCAACTGGCAACCAATGTCGTGGTCAACAAGTATTTCTATGGCGAACTTGGCTCGCCACAGCGCGAAACGAGCGTTAGGCAGCTGATTCATCGCGTCACACGAACCATTGCCGATTGGGGAATCAAAGACGGCTACTTCGCTACGGCAGAAGATGGGGAACGGTTCTATCGGGACTTGACGTGGCTGTGCCTGCACCAGCACGGGGCATTTAACTCGCCCGTTTGGTTTAACGTTGGCTTGTACCATCAGTACGATGTCAAAACGGCAAAATGCTCGTGGCATTGGGACCTCGAAACCGAAACGATCAGGCAGCCCGAGAATCCGTACGAGTATCCACAGGCATCAGCGTGCTTTATCCAAAGTGTTGACGATACGATGGAAGATATCATGCGTCTTGCGGCGAGCGAGGCGATGTTGTTCAAGTTTGGATCGGGAACGGGAACGGATCTCTCATCGTTGCGTTCCCGTCGCGAGAAGCTCGCAGGTGGTGGTCGCCCTTCAGGACCACTGTCCTTTATGCGTGTCTTCGATCAGATCGCAGCGGTGGTGAAATCTGGGGGCAAAACGCGTCGTGCTGCCAAAATGCAATCGCTGCAGGTTTGGCACCCGGACGTCCTTGAATTCATCGAATCAAAATGGAAAGAGGAGCAAAAGGCGCACACCCTGATTGCCAGCGGCAACTACGATGCCAATTTCAATGGTGAAGCTTATAGCTCGATATTGTTCCAGAATGCAAATCTGTCAGTTCGCGTGTCCGATAAGTTTTTGCAATCCGTGGATCAGCAGGAGAAATGGACAACACATTGGGTTACCGACGCCTCTCAGTCGGGCCCCACTTGGGACAGTCATTTTTTACTCAACCGGATGGCCCAATGCGCTTGGCACTGCGGCGATCCCGGCATTCAATATGATTCGACTATCAATCGCTGGCACACTTGCCCTGAATCTGGCCGAATCAACGCCAGTAATCCATGCTCGGAATACATGTTCCTGGACGACTCGGCTTGCAATTTGGCCAGTATCAACTTGATGAAATTTCGCGATCAGGATGGAGGATTTGACGTCGAGCGTTTCCAGGCAGCCTGTCGAATATTTATCATTGCGCAAGACATTTTGGTAGACCGGGCCAGTTATCCCACGTCCAGGATTGCGGAAAACAGTCACCGGTTTCGACCGCTTGGACTGGGTTATGCCAACTTGGGCGGTTTGTTTATGAGCATTGGGCTTCCCTACGATTCAGAAACAGCTTGCGGTTGGTGTGGCTGCATCACGGCAGTTATGCATGCGGTGGCCAATCTGACCAGCATCGAACTTGCGCGGAACGTGGGGCGGTTCGAAGGCTATCAGGAAAACGCCAACCCGATGAATCGTGTCATGGCAATGCATCGAGCAGCCGTCGCCGATATCAACGAACAAGCGCCCGTGGAACTGCGTTCAACAGCCATCCGGCTATGGGATCAGGTCGTGGACGAAGGGAAAAAGGACGGTTTTCGCAATGCTCAGGTAACGGTTCTGGCACCCACGGGAACGATCGGATTCATGATGGATTGCACGACCACGGGAATCGAGCCGGATATCGCATTGGTCAAGTACAAGCAACTTGCCGGCGGCGGCATGCTAAAAATCGTAAACAAAACCGTTTCATTGGCACTCCACGCCATGGGGTATGACGAGCCGAAGATCGAGTCGATTGTCGCCCATGTTGATGAGTGCAACACCATTGAAGGCGCACCGAAACTCCAAGAAGACCACTTGCAGGTATTCGATTGTGCTTTCAAACCGGATAACGGTTCGCGCAGCATTTCCTGGCAGGCCCACATTCGAATGATGGCTGCAGCACAACCATTCCTGTCTGGCGCCATTTCCAAAACGGTCAATATGCCCCATGAAGCTTCTCCGGAAGAAATCGCGGATGCATATATGTGGGGCATTATCCGGACAATCGACCTGGTGAACTGTTTATCATTATGGCCAAAGAAGGCAGTACGATAGGTGGATTGATGGATTGTTTTGGCACGGCCATATCAATCTGCCTGCAGTATGGTGTGCCATTGGATGTCCTCGTCGATAAATTTTCTCACACGCGATTTGAGCCGATGGGTTACACCGGCGACCCAGACATCATGATTGCCAAGAGTCTTGTCGATTACATTTTCAGGTGGCTGGAGAAAACATTCTTGCCGAGAGAAGCTGAGGCCGAAGATCAATCCGACCACCTGGACAATGCAACGGGTCGCACAGGCGAACGCGAAAATTCGCAAGACAGGATTACGTCAGGTCAGCCCGCCCGCCCAGAGCTTCACGACCACAATCGCAATGAGCAGTTTGCGCGCTTTCAAAGCGATGCGCCCAGCTGTGATAACTGCGGCGCGATAACCGTTCGCAACGGTAACTGCTACGTTTGCCATAATTGCGGAAACAGTTTGGGATGTTCGTAAGAAACACAAACAAATGATTGAACGATGGATAAGCTGAACGGCAGGTCAAGGTTGGGTTGTCCAAAGCACTTAAGATTCATGGAGTGTCAAATATGAAAAACAACCACCGCTCAACTCGGCCATCGTATTTCCGGTCGCGAAAGTCATTTGACCACAGCCCGATGCTGGTATTTTATGAACTCACACAGGCCTGCGATCTGGTCTGCCTGCATTGTCGTGCTTGTGCCCAGTCTCGTCCTGACCCCAACGAATTGAACACGGCTGAATCAAAACGGATGATCGATCAGTTGACTGAGTTCCCTGAACCTCCGATGTTGATCCTCACGGGTGGCGATCCGTTTAAACGCTCCGACGTTTTTGACTTGATTGATCATGCCGTCGCCGTTGGCTTGGAGGTTTCGATCACGCCAAGTGCAACGCCCTTGGTGACACGTGACGCGATAATACGCTTGCGAGACTCCGGGATCTCGCGGATAGCGATCAGCATCGATGGGGGAAATGCCGAAACCCACGACGCCAATCGTGGTGTGGCTGGAAGTTTTCAGCGCAGCCTTGATATTCTTTGGGCCGCGCGTGAACTCGGAGTCGAATCGCAGGTTAACACTACTCTTACGCCTGAAAATGTTGGACAGATCGAAGCGATGGCTGATCAAATCGCCGGATTGGGTATCGCGTTATGGTCAGTCTTTTTCTTGGTTCCGGCGGGAAGGGCGGAAAAACTTGGACGACTCAATTCCGATCAAACCGAAGAGGTGTTCAATCGCCTGTGGAATCAGTCTCAGATACAACCCTACATGATCAAGACGACTGAGGCCCCGCACTACCGCCGGTTTGTAATGCAGAATCGTGTTGCCAACTCAAAGCAGGCGGAGGATCTCGATAAGGATAGCTCTCGACGGGTTATTCCAAGCGGCGTCAACGATGGCAAGGGCGTAATGTTTGTCAGCCATACCGGGGAGATCTATCCCAGCGGATTCCTGCCAATTAAGTGCGGATCGTTTCCTGAGGACAACGTCGTTGGCGTCTATCAAGACTCGCCCCTGTTCAGGAGCTTGCGCAATACAAAACTGTTCGAAGGTAAATGTGGCCGATGCGAGTTCAAGAATATTTGCGGCGGAAGCCGTGCTCGAGCCTTTGCAGTAACAGGGAATGTATTGGCAGAGGAACCAGATTGCAATTACACACCGTTGTAGTCTCGAAGGGCACATGAATCTGCCTGAAACAAATAGACAACTCCCGCAAGGAAATTATCCCATGAAGAAACGAGTTGCAGTCATCGGAGGAGGCATCACTGGGCTGGCGGCGGCCGCGAGTTGCATCCTGATTTGGAAGTTCTGTTGTTCGAAGCTGCCCGTCGAGTGGGTGGTGTAATACAGACGACGCCAAAAAGCGGTTTCCTGCTTGAAAATGCGGCTGATAATTTCATGGCCAAACCGCCAGCTGCGGTTCAGCTTTGTCAACGACTGGGTTTGAGCGACGACCTGATCGGAACCAACCCTCGCGGCCGCGGGGCGATGGTGATTCGTAACGGGAATTTACAACCGATTCCGACAGGATTTCTGGTCATGGCACCTTCGCGTTTGGGGCCACTATTGAAAACTCCCATTTTGAGCCCAATGGGAAAGATTCGTGCCGCCGCTGAGTTTTTTGTTCCCCGGAAAACCGACAATCAAGATGAGTCCCTCAAGTCGTTTGTTTCACGGCGGTTCGGAAATCAGTTGTTTGAACGATTGGTCCAACCTCTGGTGGGTGGGATCTACACGGCTGATCCAGCTCGGTTGAGCGTCGCAGCGACGATGCCACGCTTTTTGGAAATGGAGCGAAGGCACGGCAGTTTGATTCGATCTATGTTGCCGGTGATCAGCCTGCCAAAATCGAAGCAGACTGCGTGATTGTTGCGGCTCCGGCCCGCCATGCGGCGGGCGTGTTAACCCATGTCGACACGCAAATGTCTGACCGGTTGAAGGAGATTGAGTATTCCAGCTGCGCAGTGATCTCGCTGGCGTATCATCGTAGACAAATTGAAACACCCCTCAATTCTTTTGGATTTGTCGTACCCTTGATCGAAAACCGGAGCATTCTGTCGTGCAGTTTTTCCAGCTTGAAATACGAAGGACGCGCACCCGAGGGAACCGTTTTGTTAAGGACTTACATTGGGGGCGCCTGTCAAAGCGATCTGCTTCAACATTCGGAAGCCCGGTTGCTTGAGATTGCCAAATCGGAGTTGGCAGAATTGTTGAACATCAGGGGCAACCCAATTCTACAGAATCTGACTTGGCAGACAAACGCCATGCCGCAATACCACGTCGGGCATCTTGAACGAGTTGCCTCGATCGAGAAGCGATTGCAGGAGTTCCCCAACCTTGCTCTTGCCGGAAGCTCCCTGCATGGCGTGGGCGTGCCGGCTTGCATTGCCAGTGGAGAGAAAGCAGCCGAGCGGATTTTTTCTAGCCAGAGTCTCGCCGGACACCGTCCGGCCCATGAATTACTGAAACCAGCACTTTAAGACCTGATGGAGAAACCAATGTAATTGCTGATACATCAGTTCAGGAACGACAGGAGCAAACAATGCTATACCCCAAAGAACAAAAGCCTAGTGAATCGCAGTTGTGGTGAAATAGATAGGCAACCCCGATTAGGAATACAATATAATCCAGATCGTTATTGTACAGTTTTATCAAGTTGACCAATCGCTGGAAAGGGAGACCTTTTGACGGAAACAGTCTGAGCCTGCGATTCCGATTGCGAACTGGCCACGGGTCGCAGGAAAAGCCCTGCTCCAATTCCGCACAGACACGATCAATCAGGCTGCCGACCTTTCGACAACATGTTGCGGATCGGCTATGATCTATTTTCACATCAGATGCAGGCATCGGTTAGAGTTCTCGTGAAATCTAGATAAAATGTGTTTCTTTTATTAAGTTTGTTTTGGGGGACTGGATGGCAGGTGGAAAACTGTTTTCGCAGCGGCTTGGGTATGGCGTCCATGCTTTGGCATTTGTTGCGGCAAAGCCAGCCAAAGAGTTAACGACGCTTCCTGAGTTGGCAGATTGGATGCGGACAATATGGCCGTCTGTCTCGGAAACCTATCTTTCAAATGTTGTTCAACGTATGGCGCGTGGCCGATTGTTGCACAGTCATCGGGGAGTTGGTGGCGGGTATTCGCTTGGCCGGGCCGCCGCCGATATATCGCTGCGGGATGTCATGGAGTTGCTGGAGGGAGTGGGATTGGATCCCTTGCGATGCGCATTGTCTCTGGAAGACAAATGTCCAGTGAAGCGGTGTTCAATTCAGCGAAAACTCTCGGCACTGGAAGAACGATTTATGGAGTCACTTAGCGAACTCACCATTGCGGAATTGGCTGATGACATTACTGTTCCAAGGCGATTTAAGAACATGGCCAAGCGTCGATAGGAGTTTGCAACAGGGTTGGAGTTCAACTGGCGACCCAATCAACAAATGTAATATGCGGTCACCTCGTTGCTGGTGGCCCTAATCACTCCGGACGCCCCGCTGACGATTTTGACGATGTGGGATTCAGCGATCACTTTCCCATTACAGTCGTGCTGGAAGAAAACTATTGAAGCGGTATCGCCGTGAAAAAAGACAATAGTCATTGGCAGTCGTCGTTGATTCGTTCGCCAGGGTCCTCTTCGCTAAAACTGGCGGTCGAATCAAATGCGTCACGGTGGCCGGACTTGAGCCAGCACTTATCGCTTTGGCATCCGGAATAGCAACCAACGCGGTACTGCTCCTCCGCCCACCGATATTGTTTGTCATTGGCCTCACGTCCCTCTCGGCAGTGTTGGCAAACATTCGTTCTCTCTTTGGAATGACATTCTCAATTATCCCTTTGTCTAAGCGTGTGGGCTTTCGCAAACACAAAAGGGGGATGTCACCCTTTGGTCAAACGCCATTGGAATAAATCGGCGACGGTACTATTGGATAGGCTCGGTACACGTGTTGAAAGACGACATCAGTCTTTTGATTGATGTCGTCTTCATCATAGGACTCAACAGGCAGGCCAGTCTTGTCCGCCCAAAGGTAGTCGTGGATTGTCGTCCGTACGGCGTCTCGACTAGATTCACGCTGACGCCATTGATTGATGTTTTCGATCTGGCCTTTGAGTTCGCCGAGTAATCCAACGGCAACGTTCTTGATTGACTTAATGTCAGCTGGCTTCAGTTCGGACTTCCTCAGTAAGTCAAAGATAGCGAGGGACTCTTCATCCAGTCCCTCCTTTACCGCACGAGAGTCTTCTTCGCTTAGCTCCTGTACCATTTGGAGAAGGGCGTCCGCGCCGGTGAATGCGACTTGCACGCCGTCTCGCAGCTGAGCGTACTTCTCGCGCGATATTGCCAGAGGCTTCCGTGGCAACAATCTGCCTAACAGCGTCGTCGTACGCTTCGTCCGGCAGGTCAGGATTCAGCTCGACAAGTTTTTCCCGCAGCGTTCTTTTGAGAACAACCTCTCGATCTGAATCTCGGCCCAGCAAACTGTTCGCCGAAATCCTCTTGATTGTACGCATACACCGAGCGCCAACCGAGTTCCTGTTCCAGGTAGTCGGCCATCGTTTTTTGGACGAGTTTGTCTTCGTTGTAGTTGCCAATCATTGGCTACCTAAATCAGTTGTTTCGGCACCTAAATTTGCTGACGAAAATTCGGCTTTTTGAAGGGGTTCTTCGATTTCAGGCACCTAAACGTCAGTTTCTACCACCTAATTCTCGGTGAATCACTGAAATATGGCTAAAACTTGGGTTGCCGTTAATCCACAATGTCCTATAGTTCATGCAAACAAGCTGTATTTTGTCTGATCTGTCATACATTATGCCTCGAAGTAAACAAGCATTACTGCCCAAGCAAAAGCGAATGTTCGCCCAAGTCGGTGAACAGCTCCGGTTGGCGAGGCTGCGCAGAAGGCTGTCGGCGGAGCAGGTTGCCGAGCGCGCGGGAATCGCCAGAAGCACACTTTCGTTGATCGAAAAGGGGAGTTCAAGTTCGACGGTGGCGACTCTATTCCGAATTCTATCCGTTCTGGGATTGGAAGGCGATTTCCTTGCGCTTGCCAAAGATGACGAATTGGGACGACGACTGGAAGACGCCAAATTGACAACTCCAAAAAAACGGGCCCCTAAACGAAAAAGCAAAAAGCCAAAGAAGAAGGCATCTGACTAATCATGACGCGCGAAATCCATGTATACGGTGACTGGTTAGAGTTGGGAGAATGCCAACGAATTGGATTGATGCGCGCCGACCGTGTTCATGGCCGAGAAACGTTTTCTTTTGAATACGATCCCGATTGGTTGGCTGGCAATGACACGCTCGTGCTAGATCCAGAACTTCTTTTGTTCGAGGGACCGCAGTATCTGAACGATCGCGAGAAAGCGAACTTTGGTCTGTTTCTCGATTCGAGTCCTGATCGTTGGGGCCAGGTCATCATGAAACGTCGTGAAGCCCTCGATGCGCGACAAGAAGGACGAGCACCAAACGCCCTACTTCAGTCAGACTTTTTACTGGGAGTTCATGACGAACAACGAATGGGAGGTCTGAGATTCAAAGAAGATCCTGACGGAGACTTTCTTTCCGATCACGCGGGCAATAACGCACCTCCTTGGGCGAGGCTTCGAGAGTTAGAGAACGCTGCGTGGAAGTTTCAATCGGATGATGCAGCCGGAAACCCTGAACTTCGAGAATGGCTAAACTTATTGATCGCTCCTGGATCGTCCATTGGCGGAGCGCGTCCAAAAGCCGGAGTCTGCGATGAAGAAGAGAACCTCTGGATCGCCAAGTTCCCCGGCAGGAACGACGAGATTGACAAAGGTGCATGGGAAATCGTCACACACACACTCGCAGTGAACGCGGGACTAAACATTGCCGAAGCACGCGCCGAAAAATGCGGGCGAGCCCACCACACGTTTTTGACCAAGCGTTTTGACCGCGTGGTGGTGGACGGCGTTCGTCGGCGAAAGCACTTCGCGTCGGCAATGGCAATGCTTGGGTATTCCGATGGAGCAGGCCATGCCGACGGAGCGAGTTATTTGGAAATCGTTGAGTTTCTGACCAAGCATGGTGCAGATGTCGACGTTGACCTTCCTGAGCTTTGGCGACGGATCGTTTTCTCAATCTGCGTCTCCAACACGGACGATCATTTGCGCAACCACGGATTCCTGATTACTGACGCGGGATGGAAGCTTTCACCCGCCTACGACGTTAACCCGGAACCAACTGGAACGGGATTGCATCTCAATATATCCGAGGACGACAATTCGCTTAATCTGGAGCTGGCTTTAGAAGTTGCTGACTATTTCAGACTTGGAAACGACGAAGCAAAATCCGTCGTTGATGAAGTAGTAGGCGTTGTTGCTCGGTGGCGCGACGTTGCAGGCAACTTGGGAATCTCTCGCGGCGAACAGGAAGGGATGGCTCCCGCCTTTGGGGCAGTTGAACATTGACAAATGCGAGTTTCAATTCAACGATCAGCAGCATCCAGTTGGTTTTCTAGTGATTGTCGTATCAGCCCCATCGCATACGGTATCTCATCGGCTGTCTTAATATCTACTTCAACATCTCCATTGCCCCATCGCCCTTTGTTCGTCACGTCATTTGCAACTTCCTTCGGGTCGTGAAGCTCGTTGAACTTCATGTTTAAGATCAATCGCATCATAGAGGCCTCGGGAATAATATCTACAAAGTTCGTCTCGGCCTTGTATGCGACGTACCACTTCAAGAACTCTTCAGCGACACAATCATCCAACGCAAGGATTTCTTTGCGAAGTGTATCGAACAACGGGCGCAATTTGGCAGAGTCCGCCAGGTGCTTATGGTCGTCAATAGTATAGTGATCTTTTTCGCCCAAGACTTTCCCCGAAAAGTTGGTCACGCTTTCATTAAGTTCAGGCCAACGGATTGTGCCAATGATTTCGCCTTCAGGCCCAACCTTCATTTTCATGTGCATTGGATATTCGCCTCGCCCCGTTTGGACGCAGGTTCCAGTCCATTCGATAGCACGAGATGGCGGAAGTTTCGCCCCATATTTGACCGCAACGTCTTCGATCTCGTGGAAGGTGTCTTGCACGTGCTTCCCGATTCTACGTACTTCTCTTGCATTTCTTGAACTTTGTCATTTGCATCGCAGTCCACAGAGAACATGTTTATGAATTCGAAACTGATTTTGTTGATTCTCGCGACATCAAACGCAAAAGTTTTCAGGCAGGGCCACGCCCTTTGAGCCAAAACGAAGAAAGCTCGCAAACCCAATTAAAAATGGGGCCTGCGAGCTTTGCTGTTTTTCAGAGCGGAGGACACGGGGGTCGAACCCGTGTTCGAAAGTGATTCTACTTCGCTTTTTATCGATCCAAATTTGACGAAAGATGAATTGGCAGCGGTCTGCCATCGGAAGATTGGCTCTGCGTGTCAACAATTGGCAACGCAAGAAGTTGACGAAATTCCATCTGAAGCAATTGCAAGACTATGGGAGATTGCTA
Organism: Mariniblastus sp.; assembly: GCA_965224765.1. GTDB lineage: Bacteria > Planctomycetota > Planctomycetia > Pirellulales > Pirellulaceae > CAZDBA01. Next base: position 436,697 of record CBDDAC010000012.1, on the reverse strand, counting down.
ATCGAAACACCAAGCTCAGTATCCTCTACGTGTTTTTGGAAGGCCTCTCAAACAAAAGTACTTAATTTGCTCTGTCGATGCGTTGCACTTCAGATTTGAATTCACGCAATGAGGCGCCAACTCACTGCGAACAAAAACTAGCTTTTTGCGAAACTTCAGTCAAACATTTTGGCCTAGGTTTGAATCGTAAGCTTGGTCACATCCTGAGACAGTGAATCGGCAAGCAGGTGCCGTCAGCCTCGAAATCGATACTCCGCATTTCGGTTCCAGCGTTTTTCCCTTGTCTTGCATCAACAAACAAGAAAGGGTGCCCGCCAAAAAAACACAATGTCTGCACCGACTCGTTGCGAAATATTGTTATTGATCGGCAAATTTGTCGGAATGGAAAAAGGTTTTCGGACGCGAAAAGAAATCGTAATCAACATTGACTTGTGGCCTCAACTACCGACATAATGACTTTAATCCTCGTGGGAATTTGACACTAGTAGTTGATTTTGGAGTTAATAAGATGGAACGTATCTCATTGCGAACAAATGGTCTGGTGCAGGCATATCGGATTGTTGAATCTGTCGTCATACGAAACGATCAAGGAAGTGTATATTCGATTGAGATTGGAGAAACCTTACTCGATAATCAACAATCGTCATTTGGCGGAAAAGTGACGTTGGAAGCAAAGACTGCGCAAATAGTAGGATTCTGCACCGCCGACAGCGTTCAAGGGATTGTTGATCAGGCCCAGGACCTGATAGCGAGTGCCGCTATTCAATCGCCTGAGATAATGAGTTCTCAACAACGGCAGAAACCAAATCTGCGAGCCAGCGCGTAGTGGACAGCTCTGTCAACTTATATCCTGTCATCAGTATTAGTACCGACTATCGGTTCGGCTTGCTGATCCAGACAAAGTCAGATCGCGAATCGTAGTTCAGCACTATTTGAGCTGATCTTATTGGTTCTGGTTTTTTGTCATTGGTTTCTTGATTCCTGTCGGAACCAATTGCGTCGACTGGGCGTTGGCAAGGCAAGTCAAAACCGTTCGCTTGCCCGACGGTGGCTTTATTCGATTGGTGTGCCTCCCCGCAACTGAAGTTGTCAGTTAACTTGGAATACTGTCAACGTCACACTTTTTGCAGCTTGGATTCCGGTTGAAGATCACCCCGATATCTCTTTTCGCAAACGGCTTTCTTCCCACGCGAGCCTCATGGATGCTGGACTTCGTCGTCGTGGCAATGTTGGCTGTCACGATCGTGCTGGCGTATAGCGTTTATTTAATCCGAATCAAAAAGCGGGCAATTCCCCATCGCAACATTCAAATTGCGACTGCGATTATCTTAACCTTGGCATTGATCGGCTTCGAAGTCGACGTCCGGTTCATCAACCCTTGGCGAGAATTCGCCGAAAGCTCGACATACTACGCCTCCGGCCTGGTCGACCGTTGGTTATGGATCCATCTAGTGTTTGCGATTCCGTCACCGTTTGTGTGGGCATACGTAATCGTAATGGGCTTGCGGAAATTCAAAACTGGATTCAATCAAGGCGCGTACAACAGGAGCCACCGAATTCTAGGACGAATTGCCGCTGCGTTCATGTTCATGACCGCAATTACCGGCTGGATTTTTTACTATGTTGCATTTGTAGCGTAGTGCTTCGTCAACGCTTCAGAATTAGCCAATGTCTATGCCCTGCTAGGTTAGGGCTTTGTGTTTTCCAAAGTAATTGTGCCCCCACCGTTCTGTTCCTCGACAAAATCTTCATAGTTTTGTCAGTGGAGTGAGTTTCAGGACAAGTTTTTTCGAAGAAGCTCGATAACCATTTTGGCCAATTGCGCTTTGGCCCGCGTCAATGTCGCATGCCGATTATCCGGCCTTTTGTCGAATTGACTGTGACTGTAACGAGAAATTCAAGAACTGATTTGCGCATTGAGCGTAGAAAACCGTTTTCAAACATCGACATTACTCTAACAAACAGAAACCCTGGTTTTAATAAGTATTCTTGTGCAACAACACGCCCATTGCTGATCTGTAAGCTACGGTAATTCACAAAGCGTTCGCTTAATACGAGCAGCAAGATGTTTTGCTTTCGCGCCACCTACCGAGTCAAACAAATTTACTTAGGAGAGCAATGTGTGTTTACAAATCGAACTGTTGGAAAACAGTTTTGCCCTGGTTGCACCGCAAGGTGACGAATTGAGCGAGATTTTTTATCGCAACCTGTTTAATGACTTTCCGGCAGTAACGCCAATGTTTGCTGATGTGAACATGTCAGAACAGAGGAAGAAATTGATCGCTTCACTTAAGGTGGTTGTCGAAAACCTCCGTCGACCAGACATTCTGCAACCGGCATTGGAAAATCTTGGAATTTCGCACGTCGACTACGGTGCTCGCCAAGAGCATTACCCGGCAGTGGGTCAAACTTTGCTCAAAAGCCTGAGTGAGGTAGCTGGTGACGCATGGACAGAGGACCTCGAAGACGCATGGAGCCAAGCGTATGGAGAAATTGTTAAGATCATGCTCGCCGGCGCTGCTACGCTCAATGTCTGATGCGCAAACAGTGAGTCTCCGCCCGATCGGCGAATCGAACCGAAGTGTACAAATGCCAGTCGTTACGGCGATTGACAAAAATACGCAACGAATGTCGGGCACAGTGGCGGGCGAAACCACTCGTAATAACTGCGTACACGGCGTTTGGCGTGTTCTGTACATCGCGATTGCGACGATTTTTTCAATCATCGGCATAGTCGGCATCGTCTTGCCAGGACTGCCAACGACTCCGTTTTTGTTACTCGCCAGCTATTTCCTGTCTCGTTCGTCGCCGCGGCTGAATCGAATTTTGCTAGCCAACAGAATCGCAGGTCCAATTCTCATTCAGTGGCAAGAAAATCGGGCGGTACAGCCGCGCGTAAAGTTGCAGGCTATCTTATTGGTCAATGTGTCAATCGCATTGCTCGTCTATTTCTCCAATCTGCCCCTAACTCTGTTGCTGATCGTATTGTCACTCGCAGCAATTGGAGTGTTTGTGATCCTCCGACTTCCGACAGCCAAGCGCAAATTGGCTTGAATCTGCCTCGGCCTTCGCAAACGTGAGTGCAGAAACTGATCTTGCCCGGACCCCAGTCAAGAAACTCCTTGAAATCGTCGCAAACAGCACAAGCTGACGCTTATCAAAGCTCGCTGTTTGATTATTGAAGATAGCGAAACTTTTTCGGCAAGTCCGACTAGGTAATCTCGATAACGTTTTTCGACGCTACCGATTTCACGGTTTGCGGCACTAACTAAGGAGCACGGGACGTGGAACAAATTGACGAAATCATGAAGGAGTTTCTGGTCGAGTGTTATGAAAACCTCGATCAACTGGATAGTGATTTGTTGGAACTGGAAGAAGTTCCAGATGACACAGACAGACTTGCCAGTATTTTTCGCACCATCCACACGATCAAGGGAACGTCTGGCTTTCTTGCGTTGCCTCGGCTCGAAAAGCTGACGCATGTCGGTGAGAGTTTACTCGTTCCGCTTCGGGACGGCGATCTGCGACTGAACGCGGACATAACTGATGCCCTACTAAAGATGGTCGACGCAGTTCGAACACTTCTTGGCACAATAGAAAATACTGGCGGCGAAGGCGAAGAAGACTACACAGAGCTAACTGCTCATCTAGAACAACTTCAAAACCCAAATCCAGTCGAACAAACGATCAATGAAACGTTTGACAAAGTTGAGAACCTTACGGCCGAAAAGGACGAGAGCAGCTACGACGTTGACAACGTAGATCAAGCTGCGTCAGACCCGGAAATTCGTGACGAAAAAGTTAGCGACACGCCAGAAACGTCTTCTGAGCAATCCAACCGCATTGTAGTTGAGGGCAATTCTGCTCAAGACGAACCGGCAACGACTGTGCCTGCACCAAGAGCCTCGAATACCAAAAGCTCATCAAAAAACGAGTCACCCAATAGCAGCACAGGATCCGTCGCAGACACAACGTTGCGAATCGACGTTAAAATTCTTGATAACTTAATGAATTTGGTTGGCGAATTGGTTCTCTCGCGGAACCAAGTGCTTCAATTTAGCGACGCCTCGGGCGACACAGCAATGAACAATGCGATGCAAAAGTTGAATCTAGTTACGTCCGAGTTGCAAGAAGCAGTTATGAAAACACGGATGCAACCCATCCGTAATGCTTGGAACAAGCTACCTCGAGTCGTTCGTGATCTTTCTAATGCCTGTGGCAAGAAAGTTCAGGTAGAAATGGAAGGTGCGGATACGGACCTGGACAAAACAGTTCTGGAAGCCATCAAAGATCCACTTACTCATATCGTTCGCAACTCCGTCGATCACGGCATTGAAACTCCCGAACAGCGTGTCGCCCACGGAAAGCCGGAAGTCGGCACATTATGGCTGCGAGCTTTCCATGAAGGCGGTCAAGTCAACATCGAGATAGCTGATGACGGTCGCGGAATGGATCTGGATCGCATCAAGTCCAAGGCCGTCGAAAAAGGAGTCGTCACTCAGGATCAGGCCAAAGTGATGAGCGACCGGGAAGTCATTGGGTTAGTCCTTCTTCCCGGATTCTCGACTGCAGCTGCTGTAACCAATGTGTCAGGACGCGGCGTTGGAATGGATGTCGTCAAGACAAACATCGAACGCATTGGAGGGACGTTAGAAATTCATAGTGTTCCCGGACAGGGAACCACGTTAAGAATCAAACTTCCACTTACGTTGGCTATTGTGCCCGCATTGGTCATAAAATCAGCAGGACACAGCTTTGCGATTCCGCAAGTTAACTTACTGGAGTTGGTTCGCATGGAAGCCGAACGAGCATCCAACGAGATTGAATTTGTATATGGCGCGCCAGTCTACCGGTTGCGAGGCAACCTGTTGCCGCTTCTTTATCTGGACAAGCTCCTAAATCTCCAGGGAGCCGATCCGAAATCAGAATCTCTTAACGCGGAAACTGACGAAGCGATCAATATCGTAGTGTTGCAGGCGGAAGATCGTCAATTCGGTTTGGTAGTGGATGCGATAACCGACACGCAAGAAATCGTTGTGAAGCCTCTTGACCACCACCTTAAGAGTCTGGCGACGTTTGCCGGCGCGACAATTATGGGCAACGGGTCCGTCTCATTGATTCTGGACGCCATTGGTCTGGCCAAACAAGGAGGCATTCTCTCCGACCGTGACACGCGAATTCGAGACGATCGGAAGAAGGAAACTGCGGAAGCCATTGAGTACGACTCCTGGCTAGTTGTTGATTCAGGCGATGGAAGCCAGGCTGCTGTACGTCTGGATTCAGTCGCCAGGCTGGAAGAGTTTTCTGCCGACAAAATTGAGCGAGTCGACGGTAGGTCGGTCGTTCAATATCGTGGCCAGATTATGGCGTTGGTGGATCTAAACGGACGATCCGTCAATCTGGAAGACGACAATGACACCAATGTCGTCGTCTACGACAACCAAGGACAAAACATCGGTCTAGTCGTGAAACGCATTTTGGACATCGTTAAGGAACCATCGGTTTCTGGCAACGAATCTTCAACCATGGAGAAAGTGATTGGTGGCCGTGTGACAAGTGTGGTTACACCGAAACGATTTGCCAACTTACAAAACACACCTTCTCACTAGCATTTCTTGTAACCACGCTCAAAACCAATACGAATACAAATATGTCTAAAAAAACAACACTCTGCACATTCTATGTCGAAAACTACTTGTTCGGCATAGAAGTTGACCATGTACAGGAAGTTCTACGCGCTCAGCGGATGACGGATGTGCCATTGTCACCCAAAGTCGTGCGTGGACTGATGAATCTGCGAGGTCAGATTGTCACTGCTCTGGACATGCGAGTGCAACTTGGCCTGCAGTCTAACGACCAAGAAAAAGAGCCAATGAACGTCCTCGTTAGAACCGAGGAGGATCTTGTAAGCCTCTTGGTCGATAAAATTGGCGATGTCATCGATGTCGGTGATGACCAATTCGAATCAACACCCAAGTCAGTTCCCGAGCAGGTTCTGGACATGATCAAAGGTGTTTACAAGTTAGAGGAGCAGCTTCTGTTGCTTTTAAATACCGATCTGTTACTTGTTCATCAAAGCTCGACTCTGGTTGAAACAACATGTTAAGAATTTTCGCGTTCCAGCGAAACTTCGACCTATATCTAAATAACTGAAACCTAAACAAAAAAGAGACTGACGTCTCTCAACTAAGGAAAAAAAATGAGCACTGCATCACCGGCCAAGCCAAAAACAAATTCGAAAACAAAAAACCAGGTTGCGATATCCGACGAACAGGTGATGGACTATCAAGGCCAATTGGCTGCCATCTCCAAGTCACAGGCTGTGATCGAGTTCAATCTCGACGGTACGATCATTACTGCCAACGACAACTTTCTTAACACGCTTGGTTACGAGTTGAGCGAAGTTGAAGGCCAACACCATCGCTTGTTCGTGGATGAAGCCTATGCAACCAGTCCTGAATACAAGCAGTTCTGGGCTGATCTTCGCGATGGAAAGTTCGCCTCGGACGAATTCAAGCGAATTGGCAAGGGTGGGAAAGAAGTTTGGATTCAAGCTTCGTACAATCCAATTTTCGATCTCAATGGCAAGCCGTTCAAAGTCGTTAAGTACGCGACGGATATTACTAGCCAAAAATTGGATTCTGAAGAAAGCGCGAAAGTGCGTTCGATGATGGAGAGTATGGCGGCAAGCATCACATTCGCTGATGCAGATAACATCATTACTTACATAAATTCTTCCGCCAAGAAGCTACTTCGACTTGTGGAAGAACATTTGCCAGTTAAGGTTTCGGAAATTGAAGGCAAGTCGATTGATATGTTCCACAAACGTCCGGAACATCAAAAAGCCTTTCTCGCCGACAAAAAGAACTTCCCGTTTGAAGGTGTGATCAATGTCGGTCCAGAAAAATTCGAATTGAAAGCGAGCCGAATCAATGACAACGCAGGGAATTTCTCGGGAACACTTGTTACATGGGAGTGTGTTACCAAAAAATTGGCAAATGAAGAATCTGTCAAGGAAAACGTCGAAAAAGAACGAGTACAAGCGAACGAACTTCGCGAGAAAGTCGACAGTATCCTGGAAGTCGTTAATGCGGCCGCCAGAGGCGATTTGACACAGGAAGTTACGGTAGATGGCGATGACGTTATGGGTCAAATGGGAACTGGTTTGCAGACTCTGCTTTCCGATCTTCGCTCCAGCATTCAGGGGATTTCGGAAAACTCGCAAACATTGTCTGCGGCATCACATGAATTGTCGGCGGTAAGCGCCGAAATGAAAACCAATGCTGAGAACACGATGAGTCAATCGAAAGTTGCTGCAGAAACGTCCGCAAGTGTTAGCGACAATGTTCAGATCGTTGCATCGAGTATGACGCAGATGGACGCATCCATTCGGGAAATCGCCAAGAGCGCCTCCCAAGCTTCAAGCATCGTCGGTGAAGCAGTCAGTGCTGCAGATTCTGCAAACACGACCGTTAGTCAACTTGGTTCAAGTAGTGCGGAGATTGGAAAAGTTGTAAAAGTCATCAATTCGATTGCCGAGCAAACGAATCTGTTGGCACTTAATGCCACAATCGAAGCGGCTCGTGCAGGTGAAGCCGGTAAGGGATTTGCTGTCGTTGCCAACGAAGTAAAAGAACTTGCTAAGGAAACCGCGAAGGCGACCGAAGACATTGGCAATCGCATCGAAGCGATCCAATCCGACACGCAAGGTGCTGTGAGTGCGATTGGCGAAATCACAGAGTTAATCAACAAAATCAGTGATGTATCCGCGTCAATTGCCAGTGCCGTCGAAGAGCAATCAGCGACGACTGGTGAGATTACACGAAGTATCTCGGATGCTAGTGAAGGGACGACGCAAATCTCAACTAACATTGATTCGGTTGCCAAGGCAGCTGAAGGAACGATGCAGGGTGCAGCGAATTCTCAGCAGGCGTCAGATGAACTGTCGCAGATGGCAACGACGCTTCAAAGTCTGGTTGAAAAGTTCAAAGTCTAAACTGATGTTCTTGCATCACGCTTATTTTCAAAACATGTTCGATTGCCTTTCGACCAATCGAACCACCTAAGCAATAAAATGAAAGCGTTAATTGTAGATGACTCGCGGGCGATGAGGCGGATTTTGCGCGGGATCATGGAAAACATGGGCTTCGAAATCACTGAGGCCGAAAATGGTCTGGATGCGAAAGAGAAGTTAGCTGTTGACTCCGAATTCGAAGTCGCTTTAGTTGACTGGAACATGCCTGTCATGAACGGACTCGATTTCATTAAGTTCGTGCGAGGCGAATCCTGTTACACCAAAATCAAATTGGTGATGGTTACAACAGAAACAGAGCCTGAGCAAATGGTGAGAGCATTAATGTCAGGTGTCGACGAGTTTGTAATGAAACCGTTCACGCCTGACATGCTTATCGAAAAGCTGCGTATTATCGGTGTCAGAGCGACGACCGAGACATTTTAGGAACCATTTACGACGTAAATTCTCATGAATATACAATCTACCTTCGCTAAGAATAAACATTCAATTGACTCTCATCCTCCGACGGATTTGATCGAAAAAATTCTTGCTAATACTAACCGCGTTGCCATGTTGCCGGACATTGCGGTTCGGGCACTGGAAATGGTTAAGGATCTCGAAACGACGATCCAGGCATTCGCAGACTTGATTCAGCAGGATTTCAAATTGGCAACGGACGTATTGTCGATGGCAAATAGCGTAATGTATTCGACCGGCCCTACGACTGCCAGCTTGCCACAAGCAATTTCGAGACTTGGTTTTGAGCAGTGTAAAAACCTGATCATTGCTTCAAGTATTGGGAGTGCCATGAATGAGATGGATCTGAACGAGGAATGGACCAGAGAAGTTTTATGGAAGCATAGCGTTACAACCGGAATGATTGCAGGAGTTTTAAATCGGAATATGAGACTTGGATTTGCTGGCGAAGAATTCGCCGCCGGACTTGTCCACGATTTTGGTCGATTACTATTAGCATCCGTTTTTCCCGATCAATTTTCAACATTTGATTCGCTCGATTTTAACGAATCCTTAGACAGTCTAGAACAAGAAAATCAGTCTATTGGGTGCAATCATTGCGATATTGGCGCCTGGTTTGCGGCCTCTCAGGGTTTACCAGAAGTGTTGTGCGAAGTAATTCGATTTCACCACGCTCCTGAACAAAGCAGCAAGTTTCTTCGCTTGGTTGCATTAACTGCAACTGCAGATCATATGGCCAATCACTACCATCGCTTCGGGGAAATAGAAGAGTATGATCCCGAGACAAACACGAGTGTTCACTTCCTCGAACAGTCAGGCGTAAAAAATGCCTGCAAAGAGTTTCTGCGTGTCGCCTTGGATGCAATGGCAACGGGTGTCAATGAGGCGAACGAAGTAATTTCCAATTAGGACGAACCGGAAAACTCAATCAGGAAACGGATATGACTAAAACAATCAAAGTGCTGCTGGCTGACGACTCAGCGGTCGTTCGAAGACTGCTCAAACAAGTGCTGGACAAAAACGAACGTATTGAAGTTGTCGGACAAGCTAAAAACGGCGAGGAGGCTGTTGGGCACTTCTCTGGTTGTCAGCCAGATGTTGTTGTTTTGGACGTTGAGATGCCAGTCATGAACGGTATACAGGCTGCAGCGGCAATCAATGCCCTGGATTCCAACGTTCCGATCATCATGTTCAGCACAATCACAACGAAAGGTGCCGAAACGACTTTGGACGCGTTGTCGTGTGGAGCATGTGATTACGAAACCAAACCTTCGATGGTCGGGCACTTATCGGAAGCAATAAGCCATCTTGTCGATCATTTGGTCCCGAAGATCATAAGTTGGGGGGAAAAGCGGCATGCGTCACTAGAACAAAACACTGGCATCAGAAGATTGGCCGTCAAACGCCCAGATCCAACAAACATTGATGCTTCGCCATTCGATGTCATCGCGGTCGGTGTCTCAACCGGTGGGCCGAACGCCCTCAGGGAGTTTCTGTCAGAGTTTCCATTGGACTTTGGAATACCTATCGTAATTGTGCAGCACATGCCACCGGTGTTCACGCGAATCATGGCGGAACGTCTTGACAAAAGCTGTCAACTACGAGTTCGGGAAGCGGAAGATGGAAGTGTGCTTAATCCCTCAACTGTTTGGATTGCCCCCGGCGACTTTCACATGGAAGTCATTCGGTCAGGCGCGAAAATGATAACCCGTCTCAATCAAGATGAACAAGTTAACTTCTGCCGACCAGCAGTCGACGTCCTATTCCAAAGTATCGCTCAGGTTTACGGAAATGCAAGCCTTGGCGTCATCCTGACCGGAATGGGATCGGACGGATTAAAAGGATGCCAGGATATTCACAAAAAGGGAGGGTCAGTGATGGCGCAAGATCATGCCTCCAGCTCGGTCTGGGGAATGCCAGGTGCTGTTTCAGATGCCAACTTGGTGTCATGCCTTTTGCCTCCGCGCGAATTGGCGAAACATATCGTAGAGTTACATGCATGTTGAATTCTTGCAAGATCTAATCGTAAAACGATCAGGTCATGTGGTGTCAAATCAACAATCGTATCTGTTTGAATCGAGACTAACGTCTGTCGTTAAGTCTGAAGGCCTCACTTCGCTTGGAGAGTTAGTCGCCAAGATGCGAACCACCCATTCGCCTCAAATTGCTGATAGTGTCACTGAAGCGATGACTATCAATGAGACTTTTTTCTTTCGAGACATCCACCCATTCGAAACACTTCAACATGTGGTAATTCCAAGTCTCATAAAAACAAGAGACACGCGAAAAGAGCTGTCAATATGGACCGCGGCGTGTAGTCGTGGTCAAGAACCCTATAGTATCGCAATGGTGCTACGAGAATACTTCCCAGAATTGGTCGACTGGAAAATCAAAATACAAGCAACAGATATCTCTGACGAAATTCTTGCCAAAGCCGAAAAGGGTGAGTTCTCGCAATTCGAAGTCAATCGCGGACTGCCCGCTAAAATGCTAATCAAACATTTTGAAAGAAAAGGGGCATCGTGGTTCGTCAAAGACGAACTTCGCAAAATGTTGGATTTCAAAAAAGTTAATCTGAACGATACCTGGTCAATTTTTCAAAAATTCGACATTGTCTTTTTAAGAAACGTCTTGATTTATTTTTCTACCGAAACAAAACAGGCAATCCTGAAAAAGATTCGATCCGTGATCGCCGAGGACGGCTATTTGTTTCTCGGTGGTGGCGAGTGTTTACTTGGAATTGACGCACCATTTCGACGAGAAACCGTCGAGCAATCCGTCTGTTTTCAACCATTAAAACCAGGAACCAAATCATGATAATCACCAACGAGCATTTATCCGGAGTAACGTTTGACGTTTGTCAAACAATGCTCGGAATGAATATTGCTGAACAAGAACTCGACACCTCGCTGCCGACGCCCGAGCTTGCTGCGTCGATTCAAATATCGGGAGATCACAATGCAGTCATTGAGGTCTCAACATGTCAGTTGGCGGGAAGAAATCTTTCCATCGCGATGTTCGGCATTGCTCCAGAAGACTCCGATATTGAAGAAATCGCTGACGCAATTTCGGAAATCGTTAACATCATCGGTGGAAACATCAAAGGAATGCTTGAAGGCGAATGCCAATTGTCGATCCCCTGTTTCAACAACCATGACTTGAGCGATTTTCATGAGGATTCAAAACACATTTCGTTTGACGTAGATGGAGGAGTAATGAATATTTCCTTTAGATCGCTCGAAACGAGCGTGCAAGCAAGTGACTAATTACAAATCAAACGTCGGACAATAACCGAACTTACTCTGCGAAATTCGCAAAAACACAAGGCACGTGACAATGAAATTGTTAATAGTCGATGATAGTAAAGCAATGCGAATGATTATCATTCGCACGTTAAAAGCAGCTGGTTTTTCCGGATTGGAAACAATCGAAGCAGCAAGTGGTGTTGATGCACTCGAAGTTCTTTCGAACCAAACACCAGACCTCGTATTGCCCGACTGGAATATGCCTGACATGAACGGTATTGAATTATTGAATACACTCCGTGAGGCAGGAAACACCGTTCGGTTCGGGTTTATCACATCGGAAAGCGGAACAGATACACTCAGTCAGGCAAAAGAATCTGGGGCGGAGTTTGTAATCACTAAACCATTCTCACCAGAAAAATTCGAAGCAGTTCTTTCCCCAATTCTTACTTAGAGTTAATCGAGAAATTAGACATGTCCACTACCAGCACCCAAAGCTTGCCAAACGAATCAACAGTTCACGCATTGTTGAGCAGTTTGTTCGGCAAGGATGTTATCGTCAATCCATCTGAAAACCACGTCGCAGCAGGAAATACTGCTGTACTAGCAACCTTTTGCGACGACGAGGGCAAAGTAGAACGAACGATCTCATGCAACAATGAATTCGCAAACCGCGTTGGCGCGGCCTTGACGATGTTTCCTGCCGCTGGCGCGGATGAAGCCATTGAATCGCAATCAGTCGCAGACAAGCATTTGGAGAATCTGCACGAAATTTTGAATATTTGTGTCAATCTGTTTTCAAACACTTCGGGACATCTTGCTCTTGGAAACGTTTTGAGTTTGACGGACGTCATCGAAGCCTCGTTGTCAGAATGCGAAAAAACATCAACGGTTAGCTTCGAGGTCGATATTCCACGCTACGGCTTAGGTTTGTTTTCATTGTCCGCTATCGAATAGACATTCTTGCAAGACGAGCGTTTGGAGGATTTACCCGACAACGATTTCCGGAATTGAACAGAACCTGCAGCGCCAAATTCTAGCAACGATCCAAGAAGAGGGTTACTTGTGACTACAACGTCCATGATCGCGTGCAAACGAGTTTTGATATGGCTGCATAGCTGAACTACGCTTGCCTTGGCCTTTGAACGATCCAATCTTACAAAGTAGGTAAAACGAGACTGCGAAGATATTAGTCTAGATGGTTCGCGGGTTGACCACCCGCAGGCGCTCTGTATTTAAGTTGTCTTTCTGGCTTATGTTCCGTCGGCTCGCAGCAATCTGGGATTGTTGCTTGATGAGAAGGGAATCTACTCGAATAATCGAAAGTTTCGATCCAAATTACATGCAGAAAGTCATCTAGCAACTCGATTCTTACGCACACGCAACATTAGTTTCCGGCGGCTTCCTTCTTTGAATCACGAATTTGCTACAACGTGATTTCCAATTTGGACGCTTTGTACGATACCGGTTTGATCCAACTCGTTGGCGGAGGGCACACGGTTCCCGATTTTGTCGAAGAAAACAATTCGCCAATACAATCGGTCTTCTGATCAATCCCCTCTCTCGAAGTAGAATCGAATCGTGCTTTGTTTCGGATCGAAACTTATCGCCGGCCCAAATTTAGTCCAGCGGCGAAACATTTTCAGTGTTGTGCTTTTTTCTACGTCCGGTGCATCGACAACGTTGTTATCTGTTGAATCAAAATGTGCCCTGACCGTATTCATGTCTTCCGAAGAGGCCACTATTTTGCTTTTGCTTGAAGGCGCACCTATTGCAAGTCGTTCTTGATATCCCTTTGCCAAAACATTGCTTTCTCTTTGTCGCTCGTTGTATTCGATTTCCATTTTTCGATTGTGCTCCCGTTCGGCTTGGAGATCCACGAGTAATAGCCCATTTTGTCGGCGGAGAAAAGCAACTTCATTTTCCCCTTCCGGACGTGCCGTCTCGGAATGTGGGACTTGCTTTTCGCTTGAGCCTTCTTGCTTGAATTGCTCCAAGATCAATGATTTGTCGATCGTCCAAACAAGTCGCCCCTTGTTTTGCCGAATCTTCTTCTCGTCCGCTGGGCTCGGAAAAATGTTTGCGCGGCTTGGGTGCGTGTCATTTTTTGTGATATCTCGAAGCCAACGACGAATCGTCTTGGTGCTCTTTTTAGCTTCCGCCGCAGCTTCCTTAACTGTGAGCATTGTTTCGTTATCCATCAGGTACAGATTGCCATAAATGTCCAATGAGAGCAAATCAAAATGCAGCGATTTGTCCAATGGGATATCGTGTCGGACTTTGTCCACGAGTCGTCCATGGACAAATAGACAAATGGCTTCAAGCCTTTGCCGGGCATAAGACACACAATGGACATTCTGAAACAGGATTCTAACTTGGCAACTTGAATTTCTTTGGACAATGTCCAAGACATGTCCGTTCAATTTTTGGCAATAGTGTCTAACCAAGACAAAGCCAATAAGTACAACGCGCAGGTCAGATCTAGCCCATGCTAACTTGGCGTCGGTCCTCTATCGTCATTGCCGATGGACAGTCCTCAACCTTGTCCAAGTGTTTGTCCGGACATGTCCATTGGACATTGGTAGACATGTCGATGGACATTGACCTAGTATCTCGACCTTCTACCAATCCCCTCCATGAACCAATCCGACGACCTTTCTAGATTCCCTGGCTTTACTCCGCTAAATGCAAACTTTATTTACTGTCCCAACCAGTTCTTTGATGTTTGCATGCCGAACTGTTCGCGCGGCACTGTTCGACTTGTGGCCTATATGTTGGTCCGAACATTGGGATGGCTTGATCGAAACGGCGAACCAGTTGAACAAGACATCGCCATTTCTTATCGGGAGTTTGTTTCGGAGGCGGGGATCAGCCGAGGAGCGGTTTTCGATGCGATCAAAGAAGCAATCGAAAAAGGGTTCATTAATCGCCTTCAATCGGGAACCAAAGGTGAACTTGGAAAGGTCTCGCAAGCGGCACAGTTCCGGCTTCGCTGGGATGCAGGTCAAGCTTACGTTAAATGGCTAAATGAAGGCCTCCCGCATGAGTGCAGAACAAAAAACGAACTAGGTCGATCGGAGCAGAACAAAATCCGAACCGGTGCCGGTTCAAAAACCGATCCGGTGGAGCAGAACAAAAACCGAACACAAAGAAATACAAAACAAAAAAACACCATCAAACAACAGGGGACTGTTGCTGTTGAAGAATTAATTGGTAACGAGAAAACGACTGCAAAAGACTTGTTAGTTCAACAGGGGATTGCAAGTGCGACCGCTGATGAAATTGCTGAATCAGTTTCATTAGACAAAATCAAGAAGCAAATTGCGTGGCTGAAATATCGCAACGTTCAAACAAGCAATTCGGGATATTTGATAGCTGCCTGCCTTCGAGATTACTCCGAACCGGAACAGTTGAAACGAAAACGAGTTGGTGTCGAAATGGGAAGTGATTCAAATTGGCGTCAGAATCAGCAACACAAAAGTATTGAACAATCCAAAGCGATTTTAAGGAGTCGTAACGCCCTCCTTGCACCTTGGGGGCAACAATCCCTAGCGGATCGAAGTCGCTGGCTTCAGAGGGCCATAGAACAAGCCACAACAGCACATCTAAAACAGTATCTGATGCTCAGTTCTCCGACGGACCATGAACCCCACCATTCTGTGCTCAAACAAATGGAAATCGACTTGGAGCTTTCAGTAGCAAATGGTGCGAATTCAAAATTGGATACTACTCACAATTCCGGTGATGTCGCATAGATCGGATATCCAAAGGCTCGCCAAAGTGCTTTTGTCTGCGTTCAAACCAATTGATATAGATTCCCCAGGCGAAATCTGGTCTGCGATCGCTGGGGAATTGGAACTCATGATGGGCACATTGCCAGCCAATGAAGCTGCCCAGCTAAAGTCCGAAGTCCAAATGAGTATTTTTGAGTCATCAGGAGATTCAAACCTCTCCGAAGCGTTGGGCAATTCGAACAATGGCCAAACTTAAGTGATCGCCAAAACGGCCAGCGAAGTGGCCACCTTTCTGATCACCTAATTGATCAACAGGAGTTGATCGTTTTCCGCTTGTCGAAGCCAAGCTATTCCCCTCTATGAGGGCACCTCGTCGACGGACCTTCGGCCGCGACCCCAGGTCTTTCGACTACGCTGCTCCTCACAATCGTCGACTAGCTGCTACATGCCTGGGGTCGCGGACTCATTCTTCGTCCTCGACTCGGTGCCGCACTCCTTTCTGGTCACCGGAGGTGCACCTCTTTCGTCGCCTAGCGGCTAGAAATCCTTTCCACCTCTCCTTTTCGTTTTCCACGCCCGACAAATGTGGTATAATCTCGATATGACTCCTGAATTTACGCCTGAACAATCCAACGCGTTGAGCGGTGAACCGCAAATCGAAATGGTCGACCCGGTTACTGGTCGCACCTTCGTCGTGATTGAAAAAACGTTTTACGCCATTAACCACCACGACCAAAACGTCGCCGCCATTCAGCGTGGCGTTGACGATATGGAAGCTGGTAGAGGTATGTCGCTAGAAGAATCACGACAGAAAAACATGGCTCGCCTCACAAGCCAAACCGCGGAATGAGCTTTCGTCTTCACATTCATGGCGAAGCCCATGAAGACATTCACCGCAACAGCCTCTGGTGGGCCAAAAACCATTCTTTAGATCAAGCGATCACTTGGGAGATCGCTGTTTATGATCAACTCGCGGGCCTTGCGTCTTTGCCTGAACGAAAGCCACTTGCTGTCGAGAATCCAAGCTTTCCGTTTGATGTTCGCGAAGCACTAATTGGACTCGGATCGCGGCCGCGATATAGAGCAATTTTTACGATCCGCGATAATGTCGTACATATTTTAGCGTTTTTGGATAGTGCCCAAGACAAAATACGACCAGGTGACCTTAAGAATCCTGGCGATGAGAACCGATAAACTTATCAATCAAAACCAGTTCATCGCCGGTAATATCCTCCGGTTGTTTACCGTTGAATGATGGATCATTCGGCCAACCAATTTGCACTTGGCCTCCACGCTTCATCAGCTCCCAAGCCAACGGCTTGAAACCTTCAATGCCTTTTGGTTCATTGTCGTGCATCAAGATGATACGACCCCCAGCGACTTCGCTTGCAAACCGAAAAATCGTTTCGACTTGTTCGTTGGTTGCTTGGTTGGAGCAAAGCCCCACTGCACAAACACCAAGACAATCCAAACGCATTACATCGTTTGGACCTTCGACGACTACCAGGCCGCGTTGTTGAAGTGATTCACGAAGTTGATCGTCTTCCAAACGATCTACTTGCTGGCCATAAAGCTCAAGGCCTCGTGTGTATCCTTTGACAAACTTGTGCTTGAGTGGCCGCTTGTCCGGATCCTGCTCGCCAGTCTTCCATTTGTCCCACTTCGATTGAAAGTTTTGATCGCGTCCGCTGTAACTCAAGACGTTTCCTTGTACGTCGCGATGGGTGTATGCCACCCAACGACGAAACATTGAACGGCCGTTAGCAGGAATGTAGCCAACGCCCCATTTTTCAGCGACGTCCGGAGTCAGCCAAGGACGTTCCCGAAAGTATGCAGCAGCCGCAGGGGCCATCTCTGAAACATCCGTTACTAATTCCGTGTACAGGTTCTCGAGCTTTCTGGCCGCGTCGTTCTCCTGGTCTTTCATTGGTGTGTTTCGCGGTCTATCAACTGCTTTTGGCTTCTTTGCGGCAACAGCTGGTGCCTGATCAACAGGTATCGATTCGCCACCGTTGATGCGCTTCAACTGTTGTACGGCCGTTTTGAATTCCTGGCCGCGTAGTGTTCCCGTTGTCGGCGGTTGTCCGTTTTCCAACCCGTGAATTAACGTCAACAAGTTGCCGCGTACTCCACATGTGTGGCAATAAATCAGTCGGCCGGCCGACTCTTGATTGATCGCCAGTTGGCCATAACTTGAATCAGCACAGCTCTCATCGAAAACGCATTGCATCCGATGTTCGCCGCTATCAGAGCGAGGTTGGTCTTTGCTGTACGCCGCAAGCACCTGGCTGAGCGGTGTGCGTTGTACAAGATCATCAACATCTTGAAAGTAGGAGGGTTTTTTCTGGGCCATGCAAGGCGTTACTTAATGAATAAAGGTGGAGCATGATAGGCTGCAGTTCAAATCATGACAACGAAAAACACGACCAAAATTTGGACACGAGATATCGAAAGTTTTACGGCGATTGATCGCTGTCCGCTTACACCAAGACAGCTTCTCTATCTTAGTCAATCATTTGAGAATTCGTTTTCATCCGAATTTAATTTGCATCGTCGCTTGCGACAATTGACCAAAGCCGGCTACGCGATGAAACAAGATGATCCAGCTGCTTTCAACTTCTTCATGGCCATCATTGAGAAGTACAAACGTGACCGTGCTGGCTATCAAGACCGCATCGTCATCTCACAACTATCAGGCAACAACAAATCGTTGCTCTTCGATGGCAGAACTGGCGACCTGAAAAAAGCGTTCTCAAGCCAGGAACAGTTCAAAGATTATTTGCTTCGCAGCGCCAATGATAAAGGATCGAACGTTTACGCTTCGATCGACCGCACTCTTTCCTATCTCACCAAACGCATTGGCATCGATCAAGACACAACGCAAATCACCATCATTCTGAGCGATCTCATGGACAACTCTGCTTCGAGCGACACCGATAGAGCAGCCATGATTGAAACGATGAAAGAATACTGCACGAATGGAACGTTTGGCCTGTACTGGGTCGACGAAAGTCAAATGGATGAATGGGGTGACATCATGAGAGAGGTCGGCTTCGATCCTGTGCCGCTGTGGACCAGATTCCATTACATGCCACCGCTTCCTAATTTCATCAATCGCTGAACGCTTGAGCGTGCGTTGTGGATGCCTGACTCATTCCTGCCCCGATCGACCTGAACCATGTTTCCATTTAATATCGCAGACTCAATTGGCCTCTGGACGTTGTTTGTTTTAGCGATGGTTTCACACATGGTCGGCCTCCGCTCAGGCAGTTCGCTTCCGCTCCCCGGGCCGCTTCGCGTCCGACCTCCCATGTGGCTCACAATACAACATATGTTTTTGGAGGGTGAAGGGTGCATGTTTTGCTGCTTCTTCAAAAAAATCAAGTTGTTGACCCGGGTCCAAATGCTAACCATGCGGATGCGTAGCAGCTGGCTACCTGAATCCCTTTCCAGAGTGTCTCTGGCCCTGGGACAGATTTGGCGTGGTCAATAAAGCCTCCCAAACGTGAGATGGTACGAATTACTTGGTTTAGTGTCGGGGGTTCTTGGGGAATTTCTTTACCCAGCACGGAATAAACTGACTTCCATTCACAAGGCTCGAAAATCAATTCACAACTGATATTTGGGCATTCCCGTCCCAGCATACACAGATACATTACTCGCCAAGCGACAACCATGTACAGGGCGATGGCATTTTCAATCGGCTCAATTTTACGAAACTGGCGACGTTCGATTCTGCAACCGGACTTCAGGGTGCGAAAGAAAATTTCGATTTTCCAGTCACGATGCGTCCTTTGTGTACGGTATATCTGGGGAGCAGGTTACGATTCGTTTGATTTGATTCATTCATTATTGTCGGTGATTCTTGGTCGGGGTCGTGAGTTTGACTGGTTTGTTCTTGTCTTTCCAGCTGTGTTGGTAATTGCGAAGCCTGTCTAGCCGCTTCAACTCTTGAGCGTTTGCGAAGATGGCCCAGTGGCCTCCGGTCTCGGCAACTTTGCGAGCGATGACCCAACCGACTTTACGCCAACGATGCATCGTAGTGACCGGCATCTTTAGATGCATTGCCAAGTCAGGTAACCACCATTCATCCTCACGCAACTGGCTTTGATCTCGTGGTGATTTGGGCTGTATGCCGCGGCGTTCACGTTCGCGACGCATGAGTTGGCAGACAGTATTGCGTGTGAATTTCGTCGCCCGCTTTACTGGACGAAAGCCATCCTTGTTCAATGCATCGGCGATTTGTGCCAATGTTTTCCCTTCCTGCTTGAGATGCTCAACGCGTGCTATTAACTCGCCATAGTTACTCACCTGGTCGTACCTTTGTACAGGGCGGCGGTGAGCAAGATGGCTGACGAAGCCGCCTGCGAAGCGGACCTCGACGTCCACGTTTTCACTATCACCGTTGACCGTAACAATGACACGTTCAAGTAACGTGCGTGCGATCACTTGACGATCTTCGGGACGCGTCGTTTCTGCATTCCATAGCGCTGCGACATCGGCGGACAACTCTTTGATTCGCAGGGCTTCGCTAGTCGTCAGTTCGCCTGGTTGAGCTTCAGTGAATCGACGATGCTCCAGACGAAGTTGTTCCTGATCACGAAGTTTCTCTTCCCAGCGACGTTCTAGTTCTCGGGCAACCAGTCGGTTCTCTGGATCAACCGACATGTATTGTCGATGGGCCAAACTGATCTCGTAGTCAATTCTGGCAAGCCGATGTTGCCATTGTTGATTCGCATCGACGCGTCTTTTAACGATGTCACGCGCAGCGTTGAGACTCAGTTCGATCGCTGCTGGAGTGAGTGCTTCCAGCAGAAGTCGGCCGACAAGCAGATCAAGTTCCGTTCCCGAAAGGCTTTGGCAGCTTTGTTCGCCATAGTCGAGTTTTCCACGCTGACAGGCGTAACGAAGTCGGTTGCAACTGTAGCCGATCATCATGCTGCGACCACAACGTCCGCACTGCAGGAGTCCGGCCAACAAGCTCGTACCTCGACCGGGTGATGCAAGAAATCGGCTCTTCCGGCTGTTTTCTTCGAGTTTTCGCTGGTTTGTCTCGAATTGGATCCATGTAATGTACGCGTCGAATCGGTCCTTAATCAGGACACGACATTCATCGTGTTTTCGCAACGTGCGACCCGTGGTGGGTCTGCCGGGGATTTTCTTTTTTGGGTCGATTTCTCGATGGCCCCAACGATACGCTCCGGCATAGATTGGATGATGCAGGAGATTCAATAGCGTCACCCGATTGAGACGACGCCATTGCAATTGACCGCGGTCAGCACCGAAGTGGGGACGCACCGGCATTTGAATCTTGTCTTCCACCATGGATCTAAGCAGTCCACTGATACTGCCCCATTTCGAGAATCGATCAAAGATGCTTCGGACAACAGCTTGAACTTGTTCGTCGGGATCCAGCGCGAAATCACCAGCCGCTGTTCGTACGTACCCAATCGGAGGATGATTGAGCACTTCTCCGCGAGCGGCTTTGTTGCATAGTCCCAAGTACATTCGATTTTTCAATACATGGAGTTCGGCTTCACTCATCGTTCCTTTGAGACCGAGAAGCAATCGGTCGTTATGATCACTCGGATCGTAGACGCCATCGGTATCGGCGAGTAGCGTCTGATAGATCGCACACAACTCCAACAGTGCATGCCAGTCTTTGCCAGACCGTGATAGCCGACTCATCTCCAGACCAAGCACAATCCCCACAGAGTCTTTACTGATCTCGGTGAGCAGTCGTTGGAATCCACTACGCGTTTGGCTTGACACACCACTCTGTCCAAGGTCTTCGTCGATCACTTCGACCCTGTCTCGCGCCCACCCAAAGGCAACGGCGCGATCGGCCAATGCATATTGCCTAGCCGTCGACTCTCGATGTTCAAGTACCTGTTGTTGTGTTGACTGGCGCACGTAAACAACTGCCAGTCTGTCTAAATGCGATGACTTGATCTTGGTTGGGATCGCGGCACTGAGTTGTACTGCGCGATTGTTGATTGACTTGGCAGCTTGATCCAGTTCGGTGGATGTGTTTCTACTCATCGCATGTCACCTCCGGCGTTTCCGGAAGTTGGCGATGAAGCATGATCGTCAGACGATCGATGACCCGATGCTGGTGACCGGGCTCCAGGTGTTGCCAGAATTCGGCCAATGGGAGTGTTGGAGGCAACGGCTTGGGCGGACCGATCTGAGCTGAGCGCGGGGGGGAATCTCTGGTCGTGACATTGTTGACCTCCGTTGTCTGAAACTTCCAAATGCTCAACAGACGACCGTTGCTCAAACCAATCTGCTAGCAACAGCAACGCGTCGGCGTCGATACAGGGAAGACCATTCTTCTTATGCGGCGTGCAGATACAAGAGTGATCTTTCGGTGTATCTGGCTTGGCAGACTTCGATTTGCCATCGGGTGCAATATGCCGCAATGATCTGGTTGATTTGCTGGTTTGTATCAATGGGCAAACTGGTCATTAGCAGCCAACGTATGGGCTCCTCTTCTGCCGGTGGATCGATCTCATCCACCAGAACAATATTATACTGAAGCGGGTGATGCCCCTTGGGTGTCAGCGTAACAGATTTCGCCCTGACCTCGACGACGGCCTGTCGGGCCGGACGATCTTGCTCACGTTTGTGTGAAGTGCATTTGATTTTTGCTTTTCGGGCACTAACGGATATGTCCATTTGAAAACACACCGGAGCGGTCTTGACGCTTTCGTACAAGCCGCCTTCGGATGTCGACCGTGCCTGTCCATTTCGAACGATAATGTGCAGCTCTTTTCCGTTTGAAAGCGTGCGAGGTTGGGCGAAAACCTGGTTGATGTCCGCTTCGCTATCCTGAACGACAATGCATTTCTTGTTCAGACATTGCTCAGCCA
The DNA here is from genome assembly GCA_965224765.1 of Mariniblastus sp. Classification (GTDB taxonomy): domain Bacteria; phylum Planctomycetota; class Planctomycetia; order Pirellulales; family Pirellulaceae; genus CAZDBA01. The sequence continues at coordinate 414,355 of CBDDAC010000012.1, read as the reverse complement.
ATTCTCTTGCCTGGTTGATTCCCTGAAGCCAGCGGAAACTTTCTTTTTCTTCGATCGGTGCCTGCCTGCGCTTCTTGTCCTTTTCTGCTTTAGAACTCTTGTCGATTTTTTTGCGAATGTAGTTGCATTGTCCGACAACCCCCAACGGAACATTGGTTTCAGTAAACGCGACAAGCGGATGGATGAAAAGACCGGATTTGTGTTCCCCACTCAGTTTACCCGCACCGACGACTTGTTTGTCACGACGAGTCAGATCGACTTTGGACGTATCTTGGGCGATAATCGTAAATTCCGATTCGCTGGCTCGAATTCGCTCCAACGTGTTTTGATAATGAGGTGCCAGAATTGCTTCCGGCGTTACCTTCTTGTTATTAAAAAAACGATAAGAACCTTCGAGATCTGCCCGCCCACCCGAAGCTGCCGCGGGCAGACTTCTACTCGGCTGGTCACATACCATCTCCCCGATAATGTTAAGCCGCCTACTTAGACGTTCGTCGTTAAAGAAAGCGCCGGCCAATTCATTCGAAATCGCTACATTCATTCCAAACCTCCGTCAAAGACAATCCAGAGGTAATACTCAACAAAGCATCCAAGGGTTCACGATGGCATGAAAATGCTAGTAAAGATGTGCGTAGTTCTGAGCCATCGGGAGACGTCGACCGATGCATCAGAGGGCCCGCAGGACAATAGTTCTCCCAGAAAACTGGGTTCCACCGGATCAACGCTTCCTGTTCCAACCAAAAAAAGACAGCGATACCGTAGCGAATCCATGCCACAAAGCGCGGCAAGCCAACCGGGTCCTCCCACTCTGACACCGCGTGAAACTCCAGTTTTGCAACATGCTGCCACCTCCACCAAGAAGACAATAAACATCACACTTCTGGATATATATTTATGACGATCGTACTATCCACAACGAGTCAATATGAGCAGACGGTTGTTCGCAGTCCGGTGGATGTGGAAGTCTTGCGCATCAGTTCAACAACACGTTCCAGTGTGTCAAATGTAAGCGTACAGGAGCACGGTTTCGGTATCGCTCTTGACTAGCGATTTTTTAGTTTGGCTTGTCTGGCTTTTTTTAGTCTTCGGTTGGCTCGTTTTTCTGTTTTTCGAACCTCTCGGTCTCGACGTTCATCTTTCCTGAACTGGCGAATGGAGTCTGGATGTTCTTTGGCCCAAACCCAAGGCAGCATCGGTTGGTAATTCGTCTCGCCAGCCAACAGCCGTTTCAAGACGTCGTTCACGTAAGCCCAAACATCGAGATCGTTTCGGTGGGCACTGCTGACTAAGGTCATGAATCCGGCGTTGCGTTCGCCGCCTGCGATGCTTCCACAAAACAGCCAGTTCTTTCTTCCCAGCCCGATCTGTTTCATCAGCTGTTCACATTCGTTGTTATCCGCGGCCAACTTCGGATCATCGAGATAACGCGTTAACTCCGTCCAGTGATTGCGAGCGTAATTCAGCGCCTTGCGTAAATCGCTCTTGGGCAACACGACTTGCTCCGTTGGATCGTTGACCGAATCAAGCTCCGCTCGCATCAAGTCCCAAATCGGTTTTGCTTTCGCATGCCGTAAAGCCGTCCGTTGCTCGTCGGGTAAACGTTTGGCTTCGGTTTCTATGTCGAACAAGTCTTGATACCACTGCATCCACTTGCGACGGTCTGCTGGATAGTCCTTGGCGTCCTCGAACTTGCGACGCGCGTGACTGTTGCAAGCAGCACGCACGATCACGCCCTTGGATTCAGTTGCAATCGCACCGAACCCGTGCCAACAATCGCCAAGGATCGTACCTGAGTAATTTTCAAAAAACAAATTCGGGCCGTCGCGATGACGGCTGACCGTAAAATCGAACACGTTCAGCTTGACGCTTGCTCCCCGATAAGCCCACATCTTCGCGTTGATGCTTGGTTTGTTTTCGGCGAGTGCTTTGGCGTAGACTTCCGCTGCACGTTTTTGCTTGGGATCGTTTAAGTCAAAATCGGGAGGCACTTTCGGGTACAAGAGCGTCACGCCCGTTTCATCACAAGCGATAATCGAATCGGCTTGCAAGGTTTGCCGAAAGTAAGTCAACAACGGCTCGATGATGAAGTGGCAACCGATCAGGATGTTGAGCATCGTGCTGCGCGAAGGCGTCCAGCCGCTGCCGGCAAACATGTCTTGCAGACGATAAAGCGGAAGATGATAAGCATATTTATGCGAGATGATTTGCGCCGCCACCGAAGTATCGTACTTGTCGCCTTCGACGATGCCTGTCGGTCGCTCGGGAGAAACGATGCCGCATTGAGGCTGTCTGGTCCTACCCATTATTGGTGGACAGTGGTTAAGCTTTTTACTGCTGTTTACATGATGGAGATTAGAGATGTCAGAACGTCGTATTTATTCATTGGAATACAAGCTTGAGGCGGTCAAATTGATGATTGAGAAGGGTCTGACGGCACGTCAAGTGGCGACAGACCTGGGCCTGGAAGTCAGCAATATCCGTCGCTGGAAAAAGAAGTATGGCGACCAGCCTTTAGAGAATGTTGAAACGGTTTCGCAGGAAATGAAAGTGATTCGGCAGCTCCAGGAGGAAAACCGTCAACTCAAGATCGAGCGAGATATTCTAAAAAAGGTTGCGCCAGGAAAGTCTGGAAGAGGAGGATATTTGATGAGTTGTTGAATTGAAATCTTTTGCTGGAACCCAGTGAGTTAACCTCACCCGGTAAAGCCTAACCAGCAGCCGGAAGCGAGTCTTGCGTGGTGTCCGGGTAACCGGCGCTGCGAAGCGTAGACAGCGATTCCAGAAGCCATGCTATTGAGCCTCGAAAGAGTACAATGTTGGAGCTTTCGTTTTCTTTTTAGCGGGAGCCATGCAACAACCGCGAAGTGGTTAGCGGCCTGTTGTCCGGCCGGGGTCGAAGAACATGTGCAGATGGATATTGGGGTTCCCCAGAAACCTGGGAGGCCCAGTTGTTTCCAAGTGAATCGTCCGGCGAGACCGGAATACCAACTCTCGGTCCGTTGTTTGAGTCTGTGGTGGCAACGGGAGAAACGAAATTAACCGCAGCACACTTGGTATTGCCAAGCGACGCGAACCGGAGCGAGGCAAGATGAACAAACGGGGAATCGGAGCATCCTGATAGTACCGTGGAATTCGGGGAACTTGCGACTCAGCGAGGACCCGATGGAGGGAAGCGGGATGTCACATCAAACAACCGATGTTGGGAACTACGGCGAGTGCACAGAAACTTGAATAACGTATCCATGAAACAGCGTCGGATAGCCGAGTTGGCGAAGCGTTCGCCTGAGTTGGTTTTCACAAGCCTTGCTCACCAGATGGATCTTGAGTGGTTGGCCGAAGCCTTTCGTCGCACACGTAAAGACGGTGCAGCGGGAGTCGACGGCGTGACGGCAGCCGACTACGAATCTAATCTCAATGCCAATTTGCAATCGTTGCTGAAGCGAGTCCAATCGGGGACCTACCGTGCACCACCAGTGCGTCGTGTTCAGATCCCCAAGGGCAACAGCAACGAAACGCGTCCGATTGGTATTCCAACGTTCGAAGACAAGGTTTTGCAGCGAGCAGTGCTGATGCTGTTGGAGCCGATCTACGAACAGGATTTTCTGGATTGTTCGTACGGTTTTCGTCCTGGCCGTTCAGCCCATCAGGCGATTGCATCGACGTGGAAACACACGATGGACTTGAAAGGTGGTTTTGTACTGGAAGTCGATTTGCGAAAGTTTTTCGATACTCTGGACCATGGTCATCTCCGAACGTTTCTACGGCGAAGAGTTTGCGATGGCGTTTTGTTACGTCTGATCGGTAAATGGTTAAATGCGGGTGTGATGGATTCGGGGAACATCAGTTACCCGGGCCGTGGCAGTCCGCAAGGTGGAGTCGTTTCGCCATTATTAGCGAATGCGTTTCTTCACTACGTTTTGGACAGGTGGTTCCACGATGATGTTGTTCCTTGCATGCGGGCCCGAGCTCATTTGGTTCGGTATGCCGATGATGCGGTGATGATTTTCGAAGTGGAATCGGATGCCCGCCGCGTCCTGGCCGTTCTGGGCAAACGTTGCTCCAAGTTCGGTCTGACCATCCATCCAGAGAAAACTCGTCTTGTCGATTTTCGACGTCCGTTGCTGCGCCCACTCACCAGTGGTTCGACCAGCAAACGGCCTGAGACCTTCGACTTGCTGGGTTTTACTCATTACTGGAGTCGCTCCCGAAGCGGCAAACGCGTGGTCAAACGACAGACGATGTCTTCTCGTCTGACCCGCTCAGTCCAGTCCATTTCTCGTTGGTGTCGATCCCATCGTCACGATCGGATCGCCGACCAGCATGCCGCTCTCTGTCGAAAGATTCGAGGACATGACGCGTACTATGGAATTACAGGTAACGGAAGATCACTGCAGAAGTTTCGCTATTTAGTTCATCGTGTCTGGCGTCGTTGGCTTTGCCGCCGCGATCGGAAACGAAAACTGGACTGGCTGAAATTTAATCGTTTGCTTGAGACCTTTCCGCTGCCACCGCTACGTGTTGTTCACTCGGTCATGAAGACACGCAAGGCGAACGTTTGATGTGAGGAGCCGTATGCTCTAATGCGTGCATGTACGGATCTGTGGGAGCCCGGGGCGAGTAATCGCCTCGGGCCACCTGGCCCACGGCCATCTTTGCCAACGGAAGCCGATGAGATTCAAGTTTATTGAAGATCATCGCAAAAGATGGCCTGTGCAAACGATGTGTCGTTTGCTCAAGGTTTCCAGTAGCGGGTTTTACCAGTGGAGCAAGGATCAACGGCGTCAGACTGAATTGGCTGGCGCCCGAGAACAACGTGCGACTCGATTGTTGACGTTGATCAAAGCAATCCACGCCCAACACAAAGGCTACGGCAGTCCGCGAATTCACCGAGAGCTGTTAGCTCATGGTGAACCCTGCAATATCAAAACCGTCGCCCGACTGATGCGGCAAGCATGCATTGCAGCACGATGCAAACGCAGATTCGTAACGACGACCGATTCGAGGCACTCGTTGCCGGTAGCAGAAAACCTGCTTGATCGGAATTTTACGGCTCAAGAACCGAACCAGAAGTGGGTGGCCGATACGACCTACATCGACACCCGCACCGGTTGGATCTACCTGACGACGATCCTGGACTTGTTCTCCAGGCGAATCGTTGGCTGGAAGATCAGTGACCGAATCGACGCTCAGTTGGCCGTCGATGCTTTGCAAATGGCAATCACGATTCGTCAACCGAAATCTGATTTGATTGTTCACACCGATCGCGGTAGCCAATTCTGTAGCGAGGCCTTTCAAAAACGAATCGCTGACAACCACTATCGCCCCAGTATGAGCCGCAAAGGCAACTGCTGGGATAACGCCGTGATGGAAAGTTTTTACCGATCGTTAAAGACCGAATGTGTTTATTGGGAAAATTACGTTTGTCAGTTACATGTTCAGCGCAGCTTGAACAAATATATTGAACAATACTACAATCGAATTCGCCTTCACTCATCATTGGGCTACGTCAGTCCAATCCAATTTGAATTGGCGGCCTGACAAAAAGAAGAAAGAGAAAGTCTTAATTGGCCTTGGAGATGTCACCTTCGTTGGAGTCAGCCGTTGGTCGCTCGCGCAGCATTCGCGCCAGCGAACTTGGCGACCGACGATGGCGAAAACAAGGGCGACATCGAAGGCACCTTGGTTGGTGAAGCCAGAGAGCGAAAGCCTTCGCGCTCAATTCGTTTTTCATGCTTAGCAAACTGTACACTTCTGATGGGGAAGACCAAAGTGACTCAAAGGTGCCGGATTCAAGAAGACGGTAGAACAGCCAAAAGCCGCCATCGGAGAATTGCAGTAGCTTCATTCGATCGCGTCGTCGATTGATAAAGACGAACAAGCTTCCGTCGGTCGGGTCTGCTTTGAATGCTTCACGGATGATGGCTGAAAGACCCGAGAATCCTTTTCGCATGTCCGTCACTTCGGTGTGGACAAATATCTTCGCTCCTGTAGACGGCGTGAACATGATTACGACTCACTTTCGGTTGAGCGGGGGCGATCACCACGGCGAGGATTGAGATGATCGCCAAGTGAGTGTCGCAAGACACGGTCAATAATGTTGCCGGCAATCTGCGGATCGCGGCCCAGTTGAATGCTGATTTCACCAGGAAGGGAAACGATTGCTGGCGAGGGTTGGTCAACGATCTGAATTTCCGCAAAAGACGCCTTGGCAACGCTGACCGGCTGACTGCTTGGTCGTCGATTGGATCGCGTCTTAACCGACGCAGCAAGGCGACGTTTCCACTGATAAAAAGAAGGAACCGAGATTCCTTCGGCGGCACAGAATTTAGCAATTGAGTCGCCAGACGAGCTTTGCCGGTTCAATCGCTCAACCCAAAGTTTAACTCGTTCTTTTTTCGAAATACCTGACATCATGATCTCCCACAAGGAAATCAATCAGAATAGGACTAACGTCAATAACCGTGACTGTGGACGCTTACTGTCAAATAACATCCCAGTACAAGCTCGACTTACATGCGGAAAGAACCGCCTCTCGATCAAATTGTATTTCGAACAGTAACTTGGGTAGTGGGCAACACGAACCTCGACGCCAATCGCGTTGACGACGGTCTGCAAGTCGTGCTTGAAAATGTACTTCGATGCTGCGTTGCTTCCTCCACAATCTACCAGCATTAAAATCGACTCTGCATTGGGGTAGCATTGGCGACCAATGCGATTCCAGTACCACTTGAAACTGTCGCAGGCGAACTCAGTTGTGTCGCGTGAGAGACCGATGTTGATGTGGCCGCGATTTCGAAACGAATCAAAGATCCCGTGTGGAATGATCACGCCGTCGGCCCAACTTGGAAAATCGTGGTCGAACGCTTCAAAGGCGCGACTGCAACGGACGCGCCCTTTGCGAAACAGTTGCCCCTGAAACTCTTTGGCTTTGGTATCCACGGAAAAACAGGGATTGCCGCCCCGCTTGTATTGTTCGATCAGCTGAGCAATATTCAGAAATTGAGTGTCGCGATCAGGAGACTCACCGCCAGATTTCACTTTGCGGATTTTTCTCAAGCGAAGATTCTGTTCGTCCATCCACTGGCGGATAATGTCGTCACTAGCCGGAGTTCCCAGGGCTTCGAGTTCTTGTTCAAGTCGCGTCGGAGTCAAGTCAGTAAACACGATCTGCGGATCATCTGGATCACCAGCGGTTCGTGTTTCTGTCAGCGAATTCAAGTTCTGCTCTACTTCGGAGCCAGCCGTAATTCTTTTTTTCGTCCCGCTCCAGGACGTCGGACGCGACCCGCGGCCGGATCCTTGTCCAACCGATCCAGTTCTTCAATTCCGCGACTGATGGTCTTCGTTGAACAACCGAGGATCCCAGCTACAAGCGTGATGCCTCCGTGACCCAAAAGCTGAGCTTCCATCGCCGCATAACGCCTTCTGTCTTTCTCCGAAAGCGTTGAGAAAAAACTCTGCATACGCACCTTGGTTGTTTCATCAATCCAGTCGGTCGTTGAAATTGCCATCCGTGGCCTCCTGTCAAATATCTGCCAAACTGCAACTATCCTAAGGAATCAGGCGAAATGACTATAGTTCAATTTCGACAGATATTCTTCGAGCGGTCCTAAGCGGTAGGCTGCTGATGAAAAACGTCACGCCATCGTTATCATCGAACTCGATAAACTGGTCGAGGATCGCTTCGAACAATTTCGGCTGGTTCGCTTTGACGGTGATCACGTAGTCAGCTTCTTGATCAACAATCTGCTGGACCATTTTCTGCTGGCAGTTTAGGGCGTCAAGCGTCACCACACCGCCTTGGACCTGGAGCAGTTCCAGCAGCATTGGAACGGCGGTGATCTCGTTTGATTTTTGATCAGTTGCCAACTGGCCCAGACAAAAAATCTCCTCATCCACCCCCGCACTGATCATGTGCAACGCCTTGAGGTTCGAATCGCCGTCGAAACTGCACGCGGGGAATCAAGGGGGCTGCGGAATTCCGGTGACAAAAAAACCTTCGCTATTGCACATTAGCTATCGCTAATATAAGCTGACGCTAAACACAAAAATCCATCGTAGGGTTGGGCTGATAAAGCGAAGCTCAAAATTAGAACTGGAGACACTTCAAGTGGACTACAGAAACGCCTTTGGAATCGAATATCGTGTCGTCAAAGACGCGGAGTATCAGGGTCAACAGGTGCGTGTCGTTAGCGGGGCTCGCACCTATGATGCTGAGATTGAGGAGTTGTGGGACGCGGTCACCAACGCCGAACGCATTCCCCGGTGGTTCGCACCGATTGGCGGAGAATTGAAGTTGGGTAGTCGTTATCAGTTGAAAGGCAACGCAGGAGGCGAGATCACTCGCTGTGACGCCCCGACGGCTTTGGACATTACGTGGGAATGCTACGGCAACGTTAGTTGGGTGACCGTGCGGCTTGAGTCAGTCAATGATGGCATTCGCTTAACCTTGGAGCATCTCATGGGAAAGGACAAAGCGAGTGAAGAACACTGGAAGAAGTATGGTCCAGGAGCGACGGGTGTCGGCTGGGAGTTTGGATTCCTGGGTTTGGGACTTTACTTGAAGAGCGGAGAACCGGTTGTTGAAAGCGAGACTAACACTTGGTCTGCGACTCCGGATGGAAAGTCGTTCATCAAGGAGTGTGCCAGAGAATGGGGAGAGGCCCACATCCGCGCCGGGGAAGACCGAGCTATTGCCGAGTCGATGGCTGCAGAAACTGCTGCGTTTTATTGTGGCGAGTAACACTAACATCAGCAGCGAGGGAACGATGCAGGCATTTGCAATTTTAAGCGACCCCGTGCGGCGGCGAATCCTCGAAGACTTGTGCGTTCAGGAGCTGTCGTCTGGTGAGGTCGTTGCCACTGTTGGTGAAGAGTTTGGCATCTCGCAGTCAGCAATCTCCCAGCATCTCAAGGTGCTCAGAGAAAACAGATTCGCGAACGTGCGTGTCGACGGTGCACGGCGTATTTATTCGCTGGAGCCAAGCGGTCTACAGGACATTGACCTTTGGCTAGCGCCGTTTAGACAATTCTGGCAGCCCAAGTTCGAAGCGTTAGCGAAAGAGGCGGAACGTGGAAAGAAGAAAAAGAAACGAAAAAAAAATGGCTCTCCGACGGAATGAGTGGGTGAAAAGTGGTTGTTTCGCATCCTCACTCGGGTTCCTCAGGCTTGTCGGCACTTGTCACAGAGTGACAATTTCTTTTAGCCCCAGACTTTTAGTCTGGGGTAACATCCCACCCAAAAGCCCGAGTCGCGGGAGCCTACGAGATGCTGCTCGAACCCAAGCGTGATGGACAGAAAATAGAAAACTCAGGTAACTACCTACCTGAGTTTTCTCGCATCCGCCAAGTACCCTAAAAATCGATAATCGGCCAGACACAGCCCTCAAGAAACTTCCGATGAAACAGGAGGGGTAACGGAAACAACACCCAAGCCATCGTCCAACAGCGTCTACCCAGCGATTGGCCAACCAATTTGATTCTTGCCGAATCACATACGCCTCAAGTTGAACACCAATGGCGTGTATTACGAAATATAATAATGGCCATCCATAATCGGACTGAACTGGCACGCTGATAGCGAGCTCATGCAACAGTCCTGAAAACCCAAAGGCCATCACAATCGAAATCGTCCTGCCAAAACGGGATTTGACGAGACATTGTTTCATCGGACGAAAAACGGCAATGGCGGTCATTTCTGAAAACGCCAAATTCCATCGCTTTCCCCAGAATTCTGCAAGCGAACAAGACAGTTGTGGCGCGCGAAAAAGCGACGAAACTCGGACTCCAGCATATCGCCAAACTCCTGCGAGTATATTCAACGCCCCAAAATGCGCCCCCAAACTGATCCCCGAAAGCAAAAGAAGTGTGGCCAGTCCTTGCCGCACTTCTTCCGTCCATACATTTGAAATCCAAAGGAGGCGTGCGATATAAATCAATACTCCACCGCCAAACAGTCGCGTCATCCCTTTGGAAATGTACTTGCCCCAATCATCGCATTCCTTCCTGTTTTCTGGCTTGAAAAGTCCAGGTCGCATTCCAAGCCAGAAAACAGTGAACATGATCCAGCTTGAGAAGGAAAGGAAATATCGATTCCTATGCTGGACCTCCGCCAACACAATTGATTTCATCCCCCACAATGCCGCGATGATCAGGAGCAACATTCGTGTTCCCGCCGGCTCCAAACCGCTGAATCGTTCGACCAAGACAACCACGCCGATGGTAAACAACCAATTGGCCGTCCGCGCAAACGCAATTGACCTACTCCGACCAATCGCAAATCCAATCAAAGGGATACTCGCCAACAAGCCACCGAGTGAAGCAACGCAGGTCCAGTCGTTGACTCCGTAGCCGTTCACGCGACGTCTCCGAATAGGTTCAAGTAAACTCCAGAACCGTAGACCCATACCAATACGACAAAAAGACTGACGAAAAGAATCTCACCTATCACAAATCGTTTTCCCTTGGGCATATCTCGGCGATCAAAGTAACTAAATTGAATGATCACCCGAACGGCCCAATAAACGGTAATGTAACTCGAGACCGCCGTGGCCAAAAACGAACCATCGATCAGACTTGCCGGTGCAAGCATCGAAACGATCGCAAATGAGAGGTTGGTCGCCCAAATATATCCCGCGTAGGTCCAGAAAACCTGTCGAGTCAGTGGTCGCAATTTGGCGGTATCGTCAGACCACTCCAACACTTTAGGAATCGCCAAGCTACCAATTACCAAGACTAATTGCCCGACTCCCGCGTAAAAAATAAAGGATTCAATCACAAGCACTCCGGTGGTTACGCGATGCCGACATGGGAAAGGAAGGTTAGTAGACCCGCAAATCTTTCTCGCAGGCAACACTGGCCACTGAATGAAGTTTGTTGAATAGCAAAGATTTGCATGCCGCCTTGTTCAAGACGGCTCAAAAAAGCTACGCCTAGCATTTGTATGTTTTTTGTGCGCTGACGAATAATCCTTTCGCCATACCATTCGCGTATGGCAACCATCGACCCAACTCCGATCAAAGGCACAGCTGGCCTAGCGAAGTCTCACACTGTTTCTCAGGACAGTAAAACGACCGTCATTCGCACTGGAAAGGACATCTCCGAGACAGCTCAGGCCATTGCTGGGATCGAAAATAGTTACGACGGAACCAAGCAAACAACGTGATAAAAGGCACTTTCAGAACCCGAGCCAAAAGCAAGGGGTTCCGAGATGGGTAGAATCTCGAGTTTTCTCTATCGTATTTTAGCAGGTCCAAAACGGCTTGAGCCAGTTGTTGACGTTGGCTTAGATCGCGAGCAGGCAGACATTCAAGCTGGCTACGACGTGCTTCATAAGGAACACGACAACGACCACTGGAAGTACGCGACCAACAAGGCCTTTTCGGCATTGGATACCTACGATGTTCGGCAGGGAATCGCTCGACTGGCATAGGGATTTCCAGACACCATGCGGTTCTACAAACGCAAGCAGGCCAAGCAATTTGCCAAAGAGCTGGGTGAAGCATGGGGGGCGTAATTATTCCAAATTGTCAAAAAACAATCGGGATTTGGTGGCAGACCAATAGTTGCGATTTTGGTTGCGCGGCAACAATGTGAAGAAATTGTTAAGACAAAAGTGCCATTTTCCCGAAGAAAACAGTGGACCCGATCGGGATCGAACCGACGACCTCTACACTGCCAGTGGAGAATCCAAGGCTTCGAAAACGCGTTTTCCCGAAGGAAAAATGCGATTCTCAATCCACCACTTCCACAGAATCACTTCATTTCATGCACGTTTCGTGCATAGTTTCGTGCACGCTGTTTTGAATGGACAATCGGATTCTACAAGCACTCTAAGAAAGATCGAAACACAGTTAATCAACTACATTTAATTCGTCATCAAATCTATTTCGCGAAATATTCAATCCGCTATAACCCTGACTTCAGTGTCCAAATACTCGATCGTGAATCCGCTTCCGTCTAGTTCAGAGAACTGGCCGATCAACGAAGAGAAAGTCATAAGGCGGAATGCCTCTCCAGGATTTGGTTCGAATCCTGCCAATAGCACGATCTTCAGTGTGCCATCAATTGTCGCTATTCCAGACACTACGAATTCATCGAATGAAGTCATTGACGCCAAATCGATTTCCAAAATGGCTCCATTGGTTTGAGTAAAGTCTCCTCCGATGGTTAGACTTCTGGACTGATTTCCTCCAGGCCGAAGAACTCCAGCGTTCAAAAATGTTGCATTGATCGCTCCTTCGCTAAATTCGATTGTTCCATTGTTTACGACGCTAACATCAGAGTTTCCACCACGATTGGGATTGTAGCCAATGTAACCGGTTTGTCCCCGCACGACGATGTTGGCCCCGATTGTGAGTGTCGCTCCGCTGTCACCAACACCAAGAGTGTTGTTTCCACTGCCGCTTCCAAACACAACCACGCCATCGCCATTCAGCGTCTGAGTCTCTTCAAACCGCAAGAAACCATATCCATTTGTATCGCCAAGAGTGGCCGTACCATTGAGGGTTAGACCGTTGCGAACCAGCACGATGTCGTTACTGCCAATCGTAAATGAACCGTTGAGTGTCAAGCCATCAAAAGTGCCGTTTGCAAATCGAGCGCCAGCCTGAGCGGTAATGACGCCACCTCGAACCGCTCCCCCCGTCGAAACAACACTCGATGCATCCGCAGTGACAACACCGTTGTCATTGATGATGCTACTAAACCGAATGTCAGTACCAGATGTGAATTCGATTGTTCCATTGTTGATTACACTTACATCGGAGTTTCCACCACGATTGGGGTTATACCCAACATACCCTGCCTGACCTCGCACGACGATGTTGGCCCCGATTGTGAGTGTCGCTCCGCTGTCACCAACACCAAGAGTGTTGTTTCCACTGCCGCTTCCAAACACAACCACGCCATTGCCATTCAGTGCCTGGGTCTCTTCAAACCGCAAGAAACCATATCCATTTGTATCGCCAAGAGTTGCTGTGCCATTGAGGGTTAGACCATTGCGAACCAGCACGATGTCGTTGCTGCCAATCGTAAATGAACCATTGAGTGTCAAGCCGTCAAGCGTTCCGCCTGCGAACAAGACTGATGTCTCGGAGGCAATCTCCAACGTACCGCCAACAACAGTGCTGTTTGACTCCACAGTCCCCAGGCCTTCGAAAGACATGGTGTTGTCTACATTGACGAATGAAGCGTCGATTTCGACCATGCTTCCTGCATCGGCATCAATCGCCCCGGAACTTACCCAGCCATTTCCACGCAAGGCAAGTATCGCTCCATTGGAAGCTCGAAGAGTGCCGAAGTTCTCAACTTCGTTTGCAGCTTGGACTACCAATGTCGCTCCAGCGACATCAGCCTGAATCGTTCCATTGTTGATTACACTTACATCGGAGTTTCCACCACGATTGGGGTTATACCCAACATACCCTGCCTGACCTCGCACGACGATGTTGGCCCCGATTGTGAGTGTCGCTCCGCTGTCACCAACACCAAGAGTGTTGTTTCCACTGCCGCTTCCAAACACAACCACGCCATTGCCATTCAGTGCCTGGGTCTCTTCAAACCGCAAGAAACCATATCCATTTGTATCGCCAAGAGTTGCTGTGCCATTGAGGGTTAGACCATTGCGAACCAGCACGATGTCGTTGCTGCCAATCGTAAATGAACCATTGAGTGTCAAGCCGTCAAGCGTTCCGCCTGCGAACAAGACTGATGTCTCGGAGGCAATCTCCAACGTACCGCCAACAACAGTGCTGTTTGACTCCACAGTCCCCAGGCCTTCGAAAGACATGGTGTTGTCTACATTGACGAATGAAGCGTCGATTTCGACCATGCTTCCTGCATCGGCATCAATCGCCCCGGAACTTACCCAGCCATTTCCACGCAAGGCAAGTATCGCTCCATTGGAAGCTCGAAGAGTGCCGAAGTTCTCAACTTCGTTTGCAGCTTGGACTACCAATGTCGCTCCAGCGACATCAGCCTGAATCGTTCCATTGTTGATTACACTTACATCGGAGTTTCCACCACGATTGGGGTTATACCCAACATACCCTGCCTGACCTCGCACGACGATGTTGGCCCCGATTGTGAGTGTCGCTCCGCTGTCACCAACACCAAGAGTGTTGTTTCCACTGCCGCTTCCAAACACAACCACGCCATTGCCATTCAGTGCCTGAGTCTCTTCAAACCGCAAGAAACCATATCCATTTGTATCGCCAAGAGTTGCTGTGCCATTGAGGGTTAGACCATTGCGAACCAGCACGATGTCGTTGCTGCCAATCGTGAACGAACCGTTGAGTGTCAAACCATCAAAAGTGCCGTTTGCAAATCGAGCGCCAGCCTGAGCGGTAATGACGCCACCTCGAACCGCCCCCCCCGTCGAAACAACACTCGATGCATCCGCAGTGACAACACCGTTGTCATTGATGATGCGACTAAACCGAATGTCAGTACCAGACGTGAATTCGATTGTTCCATTGTTTACGACGCTAACATCAGAGTTTCCACCACGATTGGGATTGTAGCCAATGTAACCGGTTTGTCCCCGCACGACGATGTTGGCCCCGATTGTGAGTGTCGCTCCGCTGTCACCAACACCAAGAGTGTTGTTTCCACTGCCGCTTCCAAACACAACCACGCCATCGCCATTCAGCGTCTGAGTCTCTTCAAACCGCAAGAAACCATATCCATTTGTATCGCCAAGAATGGCAGTACCATTGAGGGTTAGACCGTTGCGAACCAGCACGATGTCGTTGCTGCCAATCGTAAATGAACCATTGAGTCTCAAACCATCAAAGGTGCCGTTTGCAAATCGAGCGCCAGCCTGAACGGTAATGACGCCACCTCGAACTGTACCCCCCATCGAAACAACACTCGCTGCATCCGCGGTGACAACACCGTTGTCATTGATGATGCGACTAAACCGAATGTCAGTACCAGACGTGAATTCGATTGTTCCATTGTTTACGACGTTAACATCAGAGTTTCCACCGCGATTGGGATTGTAGCCAACGTACCCGGTTTGTCCCTGAACAGTGATGTTGTCATCTATCGTGAGTGTCGCTCCACTGTCACCAACACCGAGTGTGTTGTTTCCGTTGTTGCTTCCAAATACCACTGCACCATTTCCACCCAGTGTCTGTGTCTCCACAAATTGCAAATAGCCATAGCCATTTGTATCACCAAGAGTGGCCGTGCCATTGAGGGTCAGGCCGTTGCGAACGAACACCGTGTCATTCTCCCCAATCGTGAATGAACCATTAACGGTCACACCGTCAAGCGTTCCACCTGACAACATGACTGACGTCTCCGATGCAATTGTCAGCATACCCCCGAGAATGGAACCATTTGAGCGCACCGCGCCCAAACCGCCAAAAGACATGATGTTGGCGGCGTTGTTGAATGATGCGTTGGACGTGATTCGACTTCCTGTATCGGCCTGTATTAAGCCGGAACTTGTCCAACCGTTGCCACGCAGGGATAGCGTCGCACCGTCGACAGCTTTAAGGATTCCTGCATTTCCAACCCCGTTTCCAGCATCGACAGTAACCGTGAATCCGGCGACATCAGCCTGAATCGTCCCATTGTTGATCAAGCCGACATCAGAGTTTCCACCGCGATTGGGATTGTAGCCGATGTAACCCGTTTGTCCCTGGACGATGATATTCTCATCTACTGTGAGCGTCGCTCCACTGTCACCAACACCGAGTGTGTTGTTTCCGTTGTTGCTTCCAAATACCACTGCACCATTTCCACCCAGTGTCTGTGTCTCCACAAATTGCAAATAGCCATAGCCATTTGTATCACCAAGAGTGGCCGTGCCATTGAGGGTCAGGCCGTTGCGAACGAACACCGTGTCATTCTCCCCAATCGTGAATGAACCATTAACGGTCACACCGTCAAGTGTTCCGCCTGACAACATGACTGACGTCTCCGATGCGATTGTCAGCACACCCCCGAGAATGGAACCATTTGAGCGCACCGCGCCCAAACCGCCAAAAGACATGATGTTGGCGGCATTGTTGAATGATGCGTTGGACGTGATTCGACTTCCTGTATCGGCCTGTATTAAGCCGGAACTTGTCCAACCGTTGCCACGCAGGGATAGCGTCGCACCGTCGACAGCTTTAAGGATTCCTGCATTTCCAACCCCGTTTCCAGCATCGACAGTAATCGTGAATCCGGCGACATCAGCCTGAATCGTCCCATTGTTGATCAAGCCGACATCAGAGTTTCCACCGCGATTGGGGTTGTAGCCAACGTACCCGGTTTGTCCCTGGACGATGATGTCAGCGCCGATTGTGAGCGTCGCTCCACTGTCACCAACACCAAGTGTGTTGTTTCCATTGTTGCTTCCAAATACCACTGCACCATTTCCACCCAGCGTCTGTGTCTCCACAAATTGCAAATAGCCATAGCCATTTGTATCACCAAGAGTGACAGTGCCATTGAGGGTCAGGCCGTTGCGAACGAACACCGCGTCATTCTCCCCAATCGTGAATGAACCATTAACGGTTACACCGTCAAGCGTTCCACCTGACAACATGACTGACGCATCATTCGACTCAATTAGGTTCGCACCGCGAAGGGTTCCACCGCTCATTGCAATCGCACCGTTTACGGTCAAATTTTCAGTGACCGTAAGAACCCCGCCCGTGATTGCGAGTTCGCTATCAACCAGAATACTGTTAACCGTTTCGGAGTCGGAGCGAAAAGTGACAGTTGCATTTGGCGCGATTGAAATCGCAACATCATCATCGGGGCCAGGAGCCTCGCCAGTGTCCCAATTATCTGGGTCGTCCCAGAAACCACCTGCTGTATTTATGAAGTTGGCTGAAATTGGCACCAGTTCGAAATGGCTAACGATGGCCGATCCACCAAGAACGTTGCCGGCGCGGTCCGTAAGATTGCTTGAGTCTCCGTTGAATGTGTAATTTCCTAATGGCAACAGTTCGTAAGTCAATTGAACGATTGAATCGTTCGCGCGGAGTTGAATGCTGATCGGGTTAAAAGCTACGTTTGACGAGTCAATTAAAGAAAAATTAGCAGGCACAATTGTCGATGGATCCATTGATTCGGAAAACACAAGCTGAATCGTGCGAAAACTCTTACCTTTTTGTGTTCCATCTTCGGGGTTAATCGAAGCCAGTGTCGGTGGTGTTGTGTCCGGAGTTAGCTGAACTTCTACGATTGCGCTCGTTGTTGAATTGCCACCAGTATCCACCGCTCTTATTTGCAGTGTGGCTGTCATCTGATCTGGGCTGATCCGCGGCATTGTCGCCGAGAGATTGAACGGGAAACTGAGCGCTGATTGCACTATGATACCGTTGACAAGCAATTCAACACTGCGAACTTGAACGTCGTCATCGACAATTGCCTTGACTGTTACGGAACTTCCTTCGAGTACCTGAACCCCATCGGTGTCAGGATCAATATCGACACCGTTGGAATCAAGGTTGGCCGTAGGTACAGTGCCTTGGGAGTCGAATGATTGATAGTTGACGATTAACAGACCACCCGATCCATCGGCAACGTAGGCAACTCCGGCAGCAACCGTGACTGATCGCGGAGACTGGGGCAAGGCGTACGATGTAACAAACTGATTGGTTTGTGACGGATCGCGTGAATCATAGACGTTGAGTGATGGACCGACGCCTTGCCCGCCACCAACTGTCATGATTCCCAGTCCAGAACCGTTAGCGACGATGGATGGATTAGGACTTGCAGAATTCGAATCTGTGGACGCACCAGCTATCAAAACCAGATTTTCAGGATCGGATACATTCGCCGTCGCAAACCCTCCGGTAAATTGACTCGTGGCGGATACGTACGCGATTCCATTACCAACGAACAAGCTGCCTCCTCCCTGAGGCATCGTCAGCGATCCTCTGGCAAACATCTCAGGGCCAGATATATCGACGGCTCGCAAATTGTTGGCTGAATCCATTGCGAATAGCAACGAACCCTCACGTGCCAATCCTGTAATAGTGCTCGCCCCAAGGCTCAATCTTTGAATCCGCGTTCCAGTGAGGACGTCAAACGCCTGAAGTTCGCCACTGACCACCACGAAAGCAACGCCATCTTTGACTTCGACCTGCGTCGCCGGTGCAGCAACAGTCCTGATTAATTGTGGGGAAGTTGGCTGTAAAATATCAACGATCGAAAGTCCACCGCTTCCTGTGGCAACGACAGCCAAACTCGAATTCGTATCAACCGCTACGTCGATTGCGTTTCCTGGAAGATCAATTTGCCCAATGACGATAGGGTTTTGGAAATTAGAGACGTCAACGATTGCTAACCCGTAGCTGCCGGTAGCCACATAGGCAGTCCGTTTTCGAACCACATCTAAATTCTCGACAACCACAATTTGATTGGCTTCACCTTGAAGTGGCAAGCTCGCGAGAATTCCAGTTGTCACAGGCCGACCCGCTAGTGGGTCTAGTCCTTGCCTTATCGCGGCAAAATCGCTGATGCCGTCACCGTTTGAGTCAACGGCAAGGGCGCTTGTACCAATCGCAAATTCCACATCATCCGGCAGTCCATCGTTGTCAGAGTCCAATGCTAGACTAGCTTGAAAATAAGGGGTAGGAATCGAGGTACGCACTCCGTCCTGGGCACTCGTAAAGAATCCGTGAGCAACAAGATCGCTGACCGGATCAAATATCACGTAGTGATAAGGAGTTGAAGCAGCCAAAAAGCTCCGCCACTCACCGCTGGAGCTACTCTTTAGTCGCACGTCACTTACGTTTGGGTTGCCGAGGTTTTCTAAAACTACGTAATCGTTCCCATAGTCCAGAAACGATGAAGATGTTTCGGTCGTACCGGTTGCAACTACATCTAAAACAACGCTCGGAGAATTCAAGTCATTTGAGAAAACAGCTATGCTTCCGCGGCGAAGCCCAAGATCAGCCGGAGCAAATAACACGTCTAGTTGGAATGACTCGCCGGATTCTAGTGTCAAAGGAAAATTCGGGAGATTCCTAAATGCAAATTCTCCACTCCCGCTCCCCGAAACTCCCGATACCTCCATTGACTGTGCGCCATCATTCACGACGGTTGCGAAGTTCTCTAGGAGTGCGCTTTCTCCTAGCTGAACGCCGCCCAAATTGCTGGTTGCCGAAGAAACCGCGATGCTCCCTGATTGAGATTGAGCAACGCCAGTTAGATTAACTTTGTATTGGTTGTCGAATGCAGAATCGCTAGAGATAAGCAACTCGCCAGACAAAAGACCTATTATCGTCGGATCGAACGTCACTTGGAGGCGTAGCCTAGATGCGGACTGATCCGAAGATGCTTGATCGAACGGTGCCAACGTAACGGGACCAGAGAACCCAACGACGTGTAGTCCCTCATCGATATCGACCGTCGAAATCTCGGAAACAGTCAACGGTTTATCACCGTAATTAAATAGATAGATTGTTCTTGTCGCGTCCACGCCTGCAGTACCATCGACGATTACATTGCCAAAGTCCAAGTTGTCGATCACATTGGGTGCAATGAAGTCATCTCCCGGGCCGTCCAAGACGATGATTTGTCCTTCTGGAAAGCCACTCTCGCCGCCGGAAAACCCCGGGCCCGGTGTTGGACTCCCAATGCTATTGAAACCATAGCCCGTTTTCTTGATTGGATCATACTCCTCAAGATTTACGTATTTCTTGTAATACGGAAGGGCGCCGTCTTGCTTGTCGAATACTTCCTTGTCTTCGACTGGTAGACCTAACGCTGCTTTGAAAATCGCCTTAAAGCTTGGACCAATTTTTGGTATGTCAGCGATGAGATTCGGCCCTTTGCCCATTAGCTCATCCTCACCAACATATAATTTGGAGGGCGTTCGCTGATGGATCGCTCCAAGATTGTGACCGATTTCGTGAGCCATCACCCCTGCGAATTGATTTATGAATGCAGATCTGTAATTCTGCGGTGTACTATTAAGAGTCTTAATTGCAAGGTAGTCAATGTTGATGAGAATTCCACCACGGCTTGGTAGAATCGGCGAGTTATTCATGTCATCGATCGATCGATTGATCAGACCTGTAAATAGGTACTTAACCTGCGGCACGAAGTACTTGGATTCATTCGGAACAAGTGTTGAGTTAAAGTAGTTTGATCCGAAATCTGCCCAAGCTGCGGCTGCACGATCTTTGTGTGGTGTCGTGTTCGCTGGAAGTGATCCGACGTGATAGTTTAGAAGATTTACCTTGTTGCCTTGCCCCGATACCGAGTCAGTAATGACGATTGCTTTGGATGCATTTTGATCCAAAGCAGCGAAAATCTGCGAAAATCGTTGACGTATTTCTTGTGCCACGTTCGAAACATCAAGTTCAAAACCAACGGGGTCGTTTATGGGGTCACGAAACAAACTTAGTAGGGAAGCAGCTTCGGGCAGCGATGCTCGGGAGGAAAAAATTTCCTTAATTTTTGCAGAAAATTCAACGGTGGAAAACATGACTTTTTGTGGCGCAACACCTTGGCCGGCAATTGTCAAATCCCCTACCGTTGAACTATCGGGCGCAACTACTGTCAGAATTTCCGGATTGACGGTGGTTGATTTTGGATGAAATTGGACGCCGCCATGATTAGCAGAAACACTAAAGTTATCGCCAGGAATACTGAACGTTGGTTTCGCAGACGCATCCCCATTAAATGCGACCGGAATGCTTTGTTTAACACTGCTATCTAACGTTACGACGGTTCGAGGAAAATCGATTCGTGCATCTGAATGCCTGTTATCAGAAATGTCCAAAAAACGATAAACGTACAGGTCATCAGTCGGTAGTCCTGCTGTTGGACCAAGGTCGTGCCGAGTTCCGTTGCGATCAATCCAGTACGCATCAATGTGGAAGCGACTACCAAAGAGTTGGTTTTCCTTAAACGACTTAATCTGATTGAGCAGTGGTTTTATCTTGGCATTGATCGACTCCGTTTGACCGGGTTGTATTGTCAACCTAACTGTCGTGGATTGGTTTGCGGAGATTGAACTGGTACTCAGGCCGAAAAGAAACGCCGAAGTATCGCTCTCACTAAATGTAATGTCGACTAGAACCGGTGACGCCCGATGGTTCTCAAGGCTACATGGGGAAGTCCTTGGATTTAGTTGCCGGGCATTGTTTGAAAACTCTAGGTTTATTTCACCAGCGTCGCCCACAAAAAGATAGTTTTGAAGACCTTTAACTCCAAGCTCGGGTGGAACATCTCGATCGTGTGTTGCTGTTGGATCACATGGCTCCTCACTAGGACTTCCCGGAGGTGTAAGGCCATGCCAGCCAGGTTTGGTTATGCCCATCCCTGGATCCGTGGTGGCCGACAGACCGTCTGCTGATACTGTGGCGGTGCCTTCTATAACAAGCAGGCCCGTTGTGTGATCAAAACTAAGGAAGTTTAGTTTTGTTCCGGGAGCGGCATCAAAAACATTTGGAAACGTCATCGTCAGTGGAGTCGCGAATGCCGCTGCATCAGGTGCCTGGATCGTAATGTCGAAAGTGTGTTGTATAAGGCCCGCCGGTAACATGTCTCTAACCAACTCCGGTGGAACTGTGCTGATGCCGATCTGAGCGTTGGCGAGTACTTGTCCGTTTTCGCCAATCACTGAATTTGGTTGAACTTGCAACGAAAGATTCGATCGCTGTTCAGGAGTCAAGTTTGATGCGGACTCTGGCGCTACTGAAATCGTAGTGATGGCAGTGTTGCTGATGTCTTGGAGAGACGATATTTGAACGCGAGGCAGATATACTTCATCGCGGGAAAGGTTCGCTTCCCGTTCAGCACGGGTACCCATTGTTCCCATCACCGTGTTGACTCGCCCAACCTCCAGTCGCAAGTCCATCACCATCTCAGGGAAGAAGATGCCTTCAGGTCCATTCGTCGCAGTACGGCCATCAATCGCCAATTTCACATTGCCTGACGGAGTAGCTGGAATTTCAAAATAGCCATCCGCATCTGTGAAAACAAACTCGTTTTCTAGTCCAAGAATGAATACCTTGGCATTGGCAATCGGTCGAAGGAACTCATCATCTTCTGTATGCAGAATGCCATCGGCTCCAGCTCGGAAGTCATCGTTTGTCATTGGCTTCAGATCAGGGCCCGGATCAAACACTCTTCCAAGGAGCGATGTACCTGCAAGGGCAGCTAGAGATACAGTGGTGAACTGCGATTGAAATACCTCTCCCTGTGTGCCATCACTATTCGCATCAAGTGGCGAATCATTCGCTTCAGCCAGAATCGAGCTGCCATCAAGATGCAACGTGATAGTCGAAGCACTTGGCAATGCCGATTCAAAGAAGAGCCATGCGAAACTTCCGTCCGACGCCGGAACAATGTTGGCTGGAATCTTTGTTCCTGTTGTGTCCGTAGCAAAGAAGTTGTTGCCGGTCAGGCTCGAAGTTTTGACTGGTCGAGTGAAGAATACTTGTGGCCGAAATTTCGAGCCAACTTCGACGCTTCCATTGCTAGGCGCAATGCTTGATATGCCGAACGGAATGCGATCCGACAAAGTGACCTGAGTCGTGGATGTCGCGGCATTCCCTGCTGCATCTTGGACGGAAACGTTAATAGAGTGCGATCCGGGATTCAAACGAGCGACATCCATGGGAACGCTAAATTCGCCGTTCACAATAGAAAAAGGCATCACCGGTCCGTTATCTATTTGGTACGTCGACTGGATGATCGCTGAACCCGTCCCGTCGATTGTTCCGGCAAGTGTCGATTCACCGCTAAGATCTGAGTCAGTGACTGGTGTAGAGATCGCGAATACCGGATCCTGCGAATCGAGAGTCAAGGGAAAGTCTCGCACCCCGACGTTGCCGACAACATCTCTCGCTCGAATTTGGAAGCTATAAGTTCCATCTTCTGTAAGCGTCGTAGTGAAAGTGAAACGACCAATTGAATCAACCGACAATGAAACGACTTCGCCATCGTCGACCTGAATGGTTGACGAATCCAAGCCTGATATGCCATCGAGGATTTGTCCTTCAATCGTAATGTTAGCGCCAATTGCGGCAGGCAAAGCATCCACTTGAATGACTGGCGAAGTCAAATCTGTAGCAGAATCAAAGGCACTAAGAACGGACTCTCCGATTTGTCGGCCAATAGCCAGCCCGTCCTGATTCGAAAACTCAAAGTGAATGCCGCCGTAAACACGACTGCGACCGGCCTCGTCTGCGGCCTGATTAAAACTAGTGAACGACCTCTGCACACCAGGTAGACCGGCAGATTCTGAGGTAAATGAAACATCGTCGCCCAGTAGCGCTGTTAAAACCGTTGCCGCTGCACCGCTAAAGGTTGAGTGCCCCGAAACGTATTCCGGAAAATTTGGGTTGATCAAAAGGGATGACCACGACTCATCCGCGATCGTTTCATCATTGCTGTCGAACGCCGCATCTTGAATAGCAGTTACCGGACGCCAAAAATCGCTTGTGTACTTTGAATCAAAGGCAACGATCGCAGCGTCGGCAAGGGCGGTGTTTAGTTTCGCGAACAGCCGTATGTTTGCAGAGAGACTATTCTGCTGTTCCTCGGCAACTTGCAATGCAATTTGATTCCAATGCCCCGGCGGCGTTTCGGTTCCAGCACCGTCAGTCCAAAATCGAGCAATCTCAGTTTGTTCTGCAGTTCGAACCGTACTATCGGCGAGACCCAGCTCTTGAACTTCGTTGAGGGCAGCGGCGTATTCAACGCTATCAAGCGCAGGCGGACCCTGCGCCGAGAAAGAACTAGGCGTAATCAGGAACGGTGTCAGACTCGGCCATTGAGGAAGTAAAGCGGCATCAAAGGCCGGAGCGGTCGGCTGCCAACGGCCTACCCCCGAAGTTGGATTGTGTTCGACGAAGCTATCATGCCCATCTGTGGAACGGATCGCGACAATGGCTTGACCAATCTGTTGACCGAAGGCCAGACCATTGTCCTTCTTTGTACCATCTGGAATATCGTCAAGAGCTTCCGCCAAGACTGCGGATAACGCAGCTTCTTGATTTGGGAAAAGGTGCCTCAAAACCTCGTTTGCAGCGCCGGAGACAGCCGCTTCGAGCGAGGCGTCAGCTGGCCTTTGCTGATTAACGTAGACCGCTGCGGTGTCTTCCCACGCATTAATGACATCCACCATCGCCAGATGAACCATCGCCAGACTACGAGTTGCCTCGGGTGGAGTTGTGGCAGTGTTACTAATGGCATCCCGCGCGGCCTGATTCCATCGAAGGGCCAATCCACTCACTCGTTGAATGACAACGGTAGTCGTGGCGACTGGACTGTCGTTTCTTCCGTCGTTAACCGTAAATTCAATCTTACGATTTGCCGCCGTTGGATTTAGCGAGCTATTGTTGTAGCGGAGCGAGCGAAGGACATCCTGATAGTCTGCCAAACTAGCCGTTCCTGTCAAAGTAAGGACGCCGGTTGATTCAACGTAGCCAGCCGTTATCGAGGTCCCTCCCGTTTCAACTGACAACGACTCCGCAGTGCCATCCAATAAATTTGAAATAGCGACCTCTGCCGACACGAGTGTTGTACTATTAGCGTCAGTAACTGTTAGTCCTGTGGCTACGGCCAAAATGCTCTCAGTGTTTTCACCGAACCCCGTCGAAAAGTCCGTGCCTTGTTCGCTTCCGTTGGCATCAATAAGTGGAGCACCGTTTATCACGGAAATACTAAACTGCTCACTATCTGCGAGAGGATTATCGGAATCACTATCAGTAACGAGGACGAAGAAATTGAATGGACCTGATCCGTCTTCCGCATTTGGAGTAAACGTCAATATTGCCGTGTTTCCATTTTGCGCCAGCGTCGCTGACGCTGGCATCGTTGAATTGGGGTTATCACGGTCCAATTGAAACGTCAGTACTGCACTGTCTACGTCGACAGCGGTAAGAGTCAGCTCAAACAGTTGCCCAAGGGGCACATCTTGATTTGCAATCTCAGCCAGGTTTGGAGCATCATTCACCGCCACAACTGTCACGGTGCTTGTTCGCGTTATACTGCTGCTATTTCCATCATTGACAGAGATCTCGATAAGTCGATTGGCTTCGACTGGAGCTTGAGAAGCGTTTTGGTATCGTAACGTTCGCAAAACCTGCTGGTAGTTCTCTACAGAATCAGAACCTGACAAAGTCAGGATTCCTGTCGCAGAAACATACTCCGCGGAGACTGCGGTTCCGGATGTAACTACGTTCAATGATTCTGCCGCTGCATCCATGACATTAGCCAATTGAATCGATGCGCCTACGATCGTCATACTATCGGAATCAACGAGCGACATCGTATCGGCGACAATAGCTATGGCAGGTCCATCCTCAGTAAACGTCGCAGAAAAATCTGCTCCGGCTAACGCCCCGTTGAGATCCAAGAAAGGGGGCGTACGTTGGCTCTCAATGACATTGACGGTGAAAACCTCTGCGTCAGCCAAACGAGTCGCCCCACCGTCAACCGCGATCACTACGATTTCATGAGTACCGATTTGGCTTGCCGTTGGCGTCCAGGAGAAATTGCCTTCACTATCGACTGTTGCGCCCGCCGGCGTATCAGTACCAATATCTGGATCTAACTGAATGCGAATGATATCGTTCGTTGGATCGCCGTTGGAATCTGAATCAGTGACGGTTGCGCCAACTGAGAAAAAATTAAAAGCCAGTGTTTCATCAACAGTTGCAGTCTGCGGTTCAACGGAAGTTAAAACCAAATCAGGTGGACAGTCGTTTCCTGGAAACCCTGAAGCTGCAAGCACCCTTCGTGGCTCGACAGCCTCGTAAGCAAGGACGGAAAACGAACTTTTTGAATTTCGGCGACAACGCTTTGAAGTACTGAATAAAGATTGGATAAACAAAATGCCTACTCTGGTAGTTTACGGAATCTATATAGCAAAAAAACAATTAGACCAAATGTTCGATTAGTTTGCTTGAGAATGGCCGCAACTATTCAGATTTGCTTCCCCTTTACTCATTTGATCTTTAACTGTCTTGGAAAACCTTCCTAATTCCGTTGTCTCACTGAGCTAGAGACTTCTCCTAAAAGACTCATTGATCTGTATTTCCTCAATTAAGAAAAATTCGATGTCGCAAGATGGCCCACTACACTACTGGAAACTTTGGGGTTTACAATGACATTTGAAATCGCCGTTTTGAGCGGCGTAGAGATGTATACAAATTTTGCAAATTCCAGGACTGAAAGATGGGTTCGGTCTGCAATTGCGTATCATTCATTCAGAGTTTAACTTATTAATGCGAGGCATTTGTGCTTGACTGGCAAAAACTAATTTGCGATCACCGGAGTCCTTACGATGGGGATGAGTCTGCACCCTCGGATCGAACGAAGTTTCGCTCGCCTTACCAAATTGATTTTGACCGGATTATCTACTCAAAGCCGTTTCGGCGTTTGGCAAGGAAGACACAAGTTCACCCACTAGTACCAAACGACCATGTTCACAATCGGCTTACTCATTCTCTGGAAGTCGCGAGCGTCGGTCGTTCTTTTGGAGCATCGATTTGGGACTTTTTGAATCGCATTGGAAAGGCTCCGCCAGACACGACCGAAGACGATTTTCGCAATATCATCCAAGCTGCATGCCTGCGCACGACATTGGAAATCCTCCATTTGGTCAAGCAGGGGAATTTGCGATAAGAACCTGGTGAAGGATAATCACGAAGACATTTTTGGGGCAGGAGAGTTTCCGTCAGTGATGGGGTCAAAAACGGCTGGCGGATTTTTGAGGGCAACGCCCAGGGCTTCAGGCTTGCGGCGCATCCAAACAACTCGCGTGCAGGCTACATGCGGCTCACCTTCGCCACATCAATTAGAATTGACCAGCTACCACCGTTAGATGCTAATATACCAAGCGTTTAAACGGGGCCTTTCAGACGATTTGTATAACTGCTTGAAATCCGGCCGAGTTAAAAGAGAGGGCAACTACACTTACTTTTCGTGTGGGTTCAGTCAGAATCTCAATCTAGTGATAGAAACCCGGCCTAAGATGAATGCTTCTTTGCAATTCAAAGATCTAATCGTTAAAATCAGGGACAATCTGGTCCCACATGCAATTCCGAAGCGTGCGCCTTCGAAACATGTCGTAGTGGCTTCCTGTTAGTTCCCTAGCAATTAAATTTTGACACGGCTCACACCCGTCTAACCGAATACTCGGCGAGTCGCTCTAAATTCGTTCATCAGTTCATTAACCTGAAACAAATCGGATGTTCAATCCTTTACAATTGTCGATCCAGCCTGTTTGCCGAGCAGCATATTGGGCACTGATTGTTTTGTATGCCTTTCTGTGTGTAGGTATCGGCAATACACTTGAGGCTGCTCAGGAACCACCAAAATCGAGTTCTGTAGGCAACCAGAAAGCAGCGGCAGAACCACCGGATAAGGATTCCGATTGGACTAAGGCCGTTGTCGAGGGACTTTCAAGCGCTGATCTCGCTGAAGCGATCAGGACCATACTTCAACAATCAGTCGCGAATGGTCCGGAGCATGTCGAGCGACAGTTGATTGAGTGTTTACGGCGATGTGTTGAAAGAAATGGAACTAGCCATCTCCGCGCCAAGAGCGTTCAACTTGGCCTCGACTATGTTCGAAAGTTGATGACGCTCGACGCCAAGTTGCTTCATCGGTTGCAGGAGGCAGCGAACCAATCGGCACAAGCCCATAATCTACTGCTGAAAGGACAGGCCACAGCATCGCTTGAGTTCTTAAACAAGGCTCTCTCAACTCAAAAAGAAATTCATCAGACCCCAAGCATAACAATCGCTTTGAATCACGCCAAGCTTGCTGTAGCTCAAACCATACTTACTGAATTCAACGCTGCGAACCACAACTTTCGTTTGGCAAATCAGTTTTGGCAGGAGACGGCTTTTGAAATCCACCCATTTAATTCTGTGTTGGTTTCCAACCAAGCCGCTGTTGCTACAAAATTGGGTTTAGACCAAGTTAGAATCAAGTTGTTGGCTCGCGCGCAAAATATAGCGATGGAAACCTCCGGAAAAAACAGTATTGACTACCTCTACCCGACGGTTGGGCTGGCAGCGTATTACGTCGATATGGGAATGTTTGATAAGGCGTTTCCCCTGATTGATTCATTGGAGGCAGGAATGTCGGCTTTGGCCGAATCAGAAGCAGTGCTCACCATGCTTTTCTTGCAGCTGCAAACGACACGTTACTCTGTCGAAAAGGAAAACGAAAAACGGGACGCTGCGATTAGCAAACTGATTAATTATGCGAACAAGCATACTAGGAACAACCGCCCGGAGAGCATTCGGGCGTTGAGTTCAATTGCGTTGGTGTTGATTTTTCAAGGGATGACCGAAAAAGCGATTGAGGTCCTAAATTTGATTGAATCCCAGAAACCCGAACAACAACCTCATAACATTCAGTTGGGTGATTCGTTCGGGCGACTAGGGATTTTGAGTTTTCATGTTGGCAATCATGAAAAGGCGTATTGGTATCTGCAGAAAGCGGTGAAAATAACATTGAATTTCATGGAGGGTGAGCAGTTTGGAGCGTTGACGCAAAGGGAACAAAGGAATTTCAAACTTGGCACTGCTTGGCTTTTCAATAATTATTTTCATTTTGCTTTGACAGTTAAAGCCGACGCGGAAGAGCTATCGGACGTTGCACTCAAATGGAAAGGCTCTGTTTTCGTAAACAGCAGAAACACACAACGACAAATGATCACGACCAAAGAGCTGACAGGAGCTATTCCTCCAGACAGTTTGTTCGTGAACATCGTTGAGTTCTCCAAGTTTTCACCTACTGCATCTGGCCTTTCATACCGGCAACACGACGACACACTATTAGCAATCATCTTGGAGCCAAGAAAAGAGCCACGGTATTGTGAACTATGCCATTCTGGTGACGTACGGACCTTGGTTGAAAAATGGCGAGTCGGAACGACAAACAGCAGCGCCTCGATGCAGGAACAAATTGAAGCACGTGAAGCTGCTGTTCAATTAAAAAAATTGGTTTGGGATCCTCTAAAATTGAAGCTTCCTAATGAGTCGCTTGTTATGTTTTCACCAGACTCGGCCTTGGGGAATTTTTGTATAGGAGCACTTCCGAGCGAAACGCAAGATCGCTACTTGATCGAAGATTATCGTTTCCTAAATGTCGCAGTTCCCCGTTTGGTGTTGGCAAATCGTGAACCAGCTACGAGAGAGTTGCTTGCCTTTGGAAATATCGATTTCGGAGGTTTAGCGAACACCGCAACAACTGCAGTTAAACAAGCCGATGGCGAACAGGATATTCTTAGAGGCGGCAACGGCGAACTTGCTGAACTGACATATAGCAAAACGGAAATCGATTCTGTCGCGAAGTTATTTCCATCGGACTCAAAGAATGTTTTTGAAAAAAAGGCTGCGACCGAACAGGCCTTCAGAAATTTAGCCACCAGCAGTAGATTGTTACTAATTTCGTCTCATGCGTTTTGCAATTGGCGTTCAACTCCAAAGCCTGGAATCTCAAAGACTGCATCAATATCCCAACGGTTGATGAATAACCTTGACTTAAAATCAGGGTTGGCGTTTTCAAGAGCCAATGCCGCACTTGAAATGCATAAGAGTACATTTATCGAGCCCAAGAATTTCAGGGATGGGATTTTGTATTCCAGCGAAATTGAGTCACTGGATTTAAATTGTGTTGATTTAGCGGTGCTCTCTGCGTGTTCTTCGGGAGATGGCGCACCTACGGGAGGCGAGGGGGTCATCAGCCTCAGTCGTTCATTTCAAATTGCTGGCGTCAAAAGCACTGTTGCAACGCTTTGGAATGTCAACGATCAAGCGACCTCAAAAATTGTCGTCAAGTTTTTTGAGTACATGATGCATGACCAACTGCCCGCAGTCGACGCGATAAGAAAAGCTCAATTATGGGCGATCAACAATCCTAAGCAGGTTGTTGGCATCGATGCTCCGCGAGTGAATTTGGCTGCCAAACATCAGAGCAAGAAGCTGTCTCCCTACTATTGGGCCCCATTCAGTATCTCAGGCAATATTCCTAGCAATACACAGATTCCTAAGAACTGAATCTGCGTGAAGAAGTGGCTACCTTAATGCTTCTCGTACGAAAGTTCTTATGGATTCGTCTGTTTCAGTTTTCAGGTATCGATCGAGCAATCCTTGCCGCGATATCTCATCGCCTTCTTGAGATTTAATGGAAAGAAAATAAAGATTTAACCAGGCTTTGGCGAGCCCCATTTCTCCAGCCTCACGAAATCTGTTTGCGGCGATTTTGTAATGATTCACTGCTTGTTCACCACCAATGTGCGACCCTCGAGTTGCCTCCCACACCCCGTTCAAGTTGGTAGCTTTGGCTTTGGCTAACGGGTCAATCGAATTGGATGAGTCAAGTAATTTAGCAACTTCGTTGAACGATTGCATTCGTTGCTCGAATGATTCTATATTAAAGTCTGACTGTTGTGTTGGACTCCGTTCTGAGCCCTGGTTTACCAATGTTTGGCGTACGATCTTGACGGAAAGATCACCGACCAGATATTGCGATTCTGCCGAGAAAAAGTCAGCCAACTCGGATGTGGTTCGACTAAGTGAAGCTGCAATTTTGGACTTAAATGTGTCGAACTGGTTGGCTGTGTCTTTCAACTGCTCGTTCTCCGTAGAAATCTGAGCAAGATTGTCGGTGTTACCAAGCATCAATCCGTAAATCAATGCTCCGCTCAACAACGCCGAAGCAACCGAGGCTACGAGAAGATGCGAAACACCAAAACTGTTGCGACGGTTTGAATCGCTTCGCCACTCGACTCGATTCGAATCATTGGTTTCTTTTTTTGAGTCAATTGAACTGCTTTGCTGACACTCAAACACCACTTCCCATTTGGACATGTTTTTCTGGCAAACGAAGCATCCACGGATATGACTTTGTTCTTGCTGCGTAGCTGCCTGAATGCCTGTAGACATTTCAATCCATCGTGATGGTTTAATGCAACACGAGTCAGCTAGTACGTTTCCGTCGCAAACAGCATCGATATCAATCTCGAGTTCTTTGTCCAACAACAACCGCTCGTACAGCACTCGATCCGATTCAATATGTTCACTATTTTGGGGTTCGGAGTTGGTCATTACTGTCACTAGTTTGGTTCGTCTCGTTCGATTGCACGACGTAGGACATCTTTTGCCCGTCGAAAGCGCGTTTTCACAGACGACTCAGTGCGGTCGATCAAGTTCCCGATTTGGGAAAATGTCATACGACCTCGACTGTGGAATTTTAAGTTTATGATAGTCTGATCAATCTCGGGAAGTCGGTTAATGGCCGCTCGCAATTTCAATATTGCTGATTCGACATTCGTGCCGTCAGCGATGTTGTCGTCTGGAAACTCCTCAATTGATTCCACGCTAACTTCTGCCGAGCGGTTTCTTTTTCGATACCAGTCGGCGATTCTTCGTTTCGCTATCGTATAAGCCAAATCCTTTAGATGCTTCAAGCTTTTGATCCGTGAGTTTGGTTCACTGTGTGAACGAACACACTTCACCAAATCAAGAAAAACTTCCTGCACGATTTCTTCCGCGTCTGTTCGATTGCCTACGCTCATGCCGACGAGTTTCTTGATTCCATTTTCAAAAAAGGAAATGGAACGTGTGAAGGTTGACTCGTCAAGCAAGTTGATTTCTCTGACCCAACGGTCTTCGTCACGTTCCATCAAAACATACCGTAGTTCGTTCGTGGATTTGAGTTAAAGGGTGCAACAAAACAAAAAACATATGGAAATAAATAAATAAGTTTCTTGCGCCCATTTGAATTTGCGGGCGATTTAATGAGTGTAAGCACGAGTGAGGTGCTGTTAACCGTTCGCGAAATTTTCGACATCCATCCAAGACGAATGTTATGTGTTCACAATACGCCGCAAACCAACAAGGCAAAACATGCCAACTACGAATCAGTGGCTAAACGCAGGCTTTCGATTCTGTAATCCGATGATCATTAAAACAATGGACGAACCAACAAAGTCACACAAGTGCACTTTTTCAACCTTTTACTTTGGAGAATTTAATATGAGCAGCCCATCCGAGCAAGGACGACAAGACGCCAATAACGGCAAAACCCCTGCCCCCAAAGGTAACGCCGAGTACCAAGCGGCATATCAAGCCCAACAAGCAAAGAACTCTGGTAAAAAATAGCCCGTGGCAAGACCGGTCATCGGTCTATGCCAAATTCAACGACCCCGGCGTTGGACGAAAATCCAAACACGGCAGTGGGGGCTCTTTCTCCGACTGCTGTTGTTTTTCCTATACGTCGCCCCCGTCTCATTGGCAACATTGACAGCGATCATGAGTGCACTCAACTGCTACTCCATCGATCACTTTCACTGGACTTGTGCGACTCGCGCCCACCGGCAGGAATAGCAAATCCAGATATTAGTCTCACCCAACCCAACAAATGGAGAACGTTAAATGGCCAAAAACTGCTCGCGATGTGGCGCAATTCTTAATGATATTCAACCGGAATGTCCTCATTGCCGAAACAGCAATTATGAAACGTTGAAAAAACAGGGAAAGATTCCAAAAGGGTGTGTAGTTCTACTTGCGATCACATTTTTGCAAGCGTTTGCCATCGGTTTTGTTGTTTGGATCGTTTGAGTCCTGACTGAATCAGCACTCGCTCCTTTAGAAGCGGGTTTGAATTTCCAAGTTATATAGTGCGGTAGCCCACGAGTGACGGACTCGCGATTTTGAATTTTAAGCGGCTAACGATTTCTCATATTTTTCTTCGAATTGTTCTGGAGTTAGGTACTCCAGTGCCTGATGAATTCGTTTCCGATTGTAAAAGGTTTCGATGTATTTGAAGACGCTCGCTCTGACTTGATCAATGTTTTCGAATGATTCGAACTTTGTCCATTCGTGCTTGAGTGACCAGAAGAAACGCTCCATGACGGCGTTGTCATAACAGTTTCCTGTTCGGCTCATCGAGCAGGTGATATTCAATATTCTCAATTGGGCTTGATATTCATCACTGGTGTACTGACAGCCTCGATCACTATGCAACAGCAGGTCGGACGTTTCTGGCTTACGTTTTTCGATTGCATCACGAAGCGCACTGCTAACTAAAGGAGTGGCCAGGCTATCTGAGAGCTCCCAGCCAACGACCTTTCGACTGAACAGGTCAAGTACCACGGCCAAGTAAACGAAGCCAGATACCAAAGGCAAGTAAGTAATATCGGTTACCCATTTTTGATTCGGCGCATCGGCCTCAAAGACTTGATCTAGAATGTTGCCAGCTGGTTTCTTTGATGGATCGGAGATCGTCGTGGTTGGCTTAAACCGCTTTGAAACACGGCTTTTGAGCTCCATTTCTTTCATCGCTTTGGCTACTGTGTTGCGACAAGCAGTTTCAAGATTGGGATCTTTACTGAGATGGTCGGCAATCTTGTAGCTCCCGTAAATGTGATCGGAATCTTCGTACACTCGTTTGACGCTTTCACGTATTCGCTGTGAGCGCATCTGCCGAGGGCCCGGAGTTCGTTTCCTCCAAGCGTAGTAAGCGCTTTTACTGGCACCAAGCACTCGGCACATCGCCTTGACTGGAAAGGAGTCGTTGTGTTCTTGAATCCAGGCGTATTTCATTTCGACTCCTTCGCGAAATACGCCGTTGGCCAGGTGGCCCGAGGCGATTACTCGCCCCGGGCTCCCACAGATCCGTACATGCACGCATTAGAGCATACGGCTCCTCACATCAAACGTTCGCCTTGCGTGTCTTCATGACCGAGTGAACAACACGTAGCGGTGGCAGCGGAAAGGTCTCAAGCAAACGATTAAATTTCAGCCAGTCCAGTTTTCGTTTCCGATCGCGGCGGCAAAGCCAACGACGCCAGACACGATGAACTAAATAGCGAAACTTCTGCAGTGATCTTCCGTTACCTGTAATTCCATAGTACGCGTCATGTCCTCGAATCTTTCGACAGAGAGCGGCATGCTGGTCGGCGATCCGATCGTGACGATGGGATCGACACCAACGAGAAATGGACTGGACTGAGCGGGTCAGACGAGAAGACATCGTCTGTCGTTTGACCACGCGTTTGCCGCTTCGGGAGCGACTCCAGTAATGAGTAAAACCCAGCAAGTCGAAGGTCTCAGGCCGTTTGCTGGTCGAACCACTGGTGAGTGGGCGCAGCAACGGACGTCGAAAATCGACAAGACGAGTTTTCTCTGGATGGATGGTCAGACCGAACTTGGAGCAACGTTTGCCCAGAACGGCCAGGACGCGGCGGGCATCCGATTCCACTTCGAAAATCATCACCGCATCATCGGCATACCGAACCAAATGAGCTCGGGCCCGCATGCAAGGAACAACATCATCGTGGAACCACCTGTCCAAAACGTAGTGAAGAAACGCATTCGCTAATAATGGCGAAACGACTCCACCTTGCGGACTGCCACGGCCCGGGTAACTGATGTTCCCCGAATCCATCACACCCGCATTTAACCATTTACCGATCAGACGTAACAAAACGCCATCGCAAACTCTTCGCCGTAGAAACGTTCGGAGATGACCATGGTCCAGAGTATCGAAAAACTTTCGCAAATCGACTTCCAGTACAAAACCACCTTTCAAGTCCATCGTGTGTTTCCACGTCGATGCAATCGCCTGATGGGCTGAACGGCCAGGACGAAAACCGTACGAACAATCCAGAAAATCCTGTTCGTAGATCGGCTCCAACAGCATCAGCACTGCTCGCTGCAAAACCTTGTCTTCGAACGTTGGAATACCAATCGGACGCGTTTCGTTGCTGTTGCCCTTGGGGATCTGAACACGACGCACTGGTGGTGCACGGTAGGTCCCCGATTGGACTCGCTTCAGCAACGATTGCAAATTGGCATTGAGATTAGATTCGTAGTCGGCTGCCGTCACGCCGTCGACTCCCGCTGCACCGTCTTTACGTGTGCGACGAAAGGCTTCGGCCAACCACTCAAGATCCATCTGGTGAGCAAGGCTTGTGAAAACCAACTCAGGCGAACGCTTCGCCAACTCGGCTATCCGACGCTGTTTCATGGATACGTTATTCAAGTTTCTGTGCACTCGCCGTAGTTCCCAACATCGGTTGTTTGATGTGACATCCCGCTTCCCTCCATCGGGTCCTCGCTGAGTCGCAAGTTCCCCGAATTCCACGGTACTATCAGGATGCTCCGATTCCCCGTTTGTTCATCTTGCCTCGCTCCGGTTCGCGTCGCTTGGCAATACCAAGTGTGCTGCGGTTAATTTCGTTTCTCCCGTTGCCACCACAGACTCAAACAACGGACCGAGAGTTGGTATTCCGGTCTCGCCGGACGATTCACTTGGAAACAACTGGGCCTCCCAGGTTTCTGGGGAACCCCAATATCCATCTGCACATGTTCTTCGACCCCGGCCGGACAACAGGCCGCTAACCACTTCGCGGTTGTTGCATGGCTCCCGCTAAAAAGAAAACGAAAGCTCCAACATTGTACTCTTTCGAGGCTCAATAGCATGGCTTCTGGAATCGCTGTCTACGCTTCGCAGCGCCGGTTACCCGGACACCACGCAAGACTCGCTTCCGGCTGCTGGTTAGGCTTTACCGGGTGAGGTTAACTCACTGGGTTCCAGCAAAAGATTTCAATTCAACAACTCATCAAATATCCTCCTCTTCCAGACTTTCCTGGCGCAACCTTTTTTAGAATCTCGCGCTCAAGCTCAGCTTGCTGAAGCTTCTTGCGAAGCCGTTTGTTTTCGGCCGCAAGCTCTTTCAAAGAGGCATCGTTACCCAAGGGATCGGGATCGGGCGCGTACTTCTCGTGCCACTCGCGAAGGCTGCGAGGCAAAACGTTTACTGCTTCGGCTGCCGCCTTGAACGAATAGCCCTGTTTAACAACGAGATTAACTGCGTCCCGTTTGAAATCTTCATTAAAACTGCGACGAACTCGCTTCGGTTTTTCTGACATAATGAACTCCTGCAAGGATTATGGGATTTTCCTCGCGAGTCCGCCACTCATGGGCTACCGCAATAGCAAGAATCTGGTTATCCGATTTATCTAAATAAAGGCCAACTAATGAGTACATTCGATCAATCCACACTGAGAATTACCGCTACCTTGCAATCAAAATTTTGCCGATCAATTATCTCAGCAATAGCAGCTATGGGAGTTTGGGCCGGTTTGCCTACCCTAGCCGTGAGTCAGCAGGAGACTGAGCGTTCTTCGGTCACCAATAATAGACCGAGTCCGCCAATTTCTGAAGAGGTAATTGAATTGCCAATTCCGACTGACGCAACCATTTCAAATGCCGCTATAGCCAACTTTAATCAGCATGGTGCAAAGGGGTATAGAAATTTTGGCTTGCATCAATACTGTTCCGTTTATGGGGGATGGCAATCAGTATTGTGCCTTGAAGAGTATTTGAACTTGGACGGTGCAGACTCAGAGGCCTTTTCTGAACTCGCTTTAGCGTACTTGAGTTTTGGCCGTTTTGATTCTTCAATTGTCGTGCTGGAAAGAGGTTCACGCGTATCAAAAAAACTGGGTGATATTCTGAAGCCATTGCTCTCAGACGCAAGAAAGGTAAAAAACTGCCTTACTGCCGCACGGAACGAATTGAGGATCCAAGGGCGTGACGTAAGGTTTCCAGATGAGGAAGTTTTTGCACAAGCAATCAAGTCAGCAGATTATTCAGATACATTCCTCCTCCTTAACTTGGCAGACGCGTGGGTTTACGCTCACCCAAAGTCGAATCTAGCACAGCAGTGTCTTGCCGATTTGAATCTCTCGTTCTGGGAGGACGAGAACAAAAATACAAATGTTCCGGAGTTGCGAGCTGCAAGGGCTCATTGGAGGGGAGATTCTGGACTAGATGAATTGCACAGAATGGAACGTGGTGCCCCCTACCCAGCAATTCGATACATGCAGCACGTACTCGCAACCAACGTGAGCGAATCTGCTGGCGTAAAACGGACGTGGATTGACCTGCCAGATGTAATTTGGCATGCATTTAGGACTATGGATGAAAATCCACGGTTTACGAATAAACAAAAAGCATTTCTCTTTTATGGTAGAGTAATGTTTCTGCTATACGATTCTGGTTGGGAAGTGGGAATTGCCGACAATTTAGTAGAGCACTTGGAAAAGGCAGTTGTTCTCGACCCAAAAAATGAACTTTACGCCACTGCTCTTGAAGCGGTGAGTTCAAATAAGCAGAAGATTAATCAAACAAAACTAAGCCAGGGCCGCAAAGGCGCTGAATGGGTTAGAAAACAGGCCGAAGCTCTCTTTGCGGACGCATCCGAACAAACAATGAGTCGCGATGAAAGAGCAGAGCAAATTGTTGGAGCCCTCTATCGAGAATGCTGGGATTTTATTATCGAAACAGCTGAAAAAGATGATCCGTTGGTTGCTGATATCGCTCATAAAATTGTAGGCTGCCCTGTATGCTGGGGCCACGGATACCATTTTCGTAGTGGTAAAAAATGTTTCGTTTGCGGGGGCGATGGAGATTCACGAAAAGAAACCAACAAATAATTGCTGGCGTTGCGTAGCCCAAGTCTCGTTATCGTAGACAGAGCAAACTTCTCTTCAGTTGAATTGGCACGATAAGCGTTGCAGTGTTCTTGCAGGGCTTGCTATGACAAACGAGTAGATTGCAGACATTCTGGGGAATGCTAGAATACGTTTTTCCTTGGAAAACTCGGTGTTTTTGGAATCGACTGCATATGTTGACATCGTGGAGGTCGTTGGTTCAAGTCCAATATCGCCCACTTGATTTTTAAGGCTTCAAGCCGAACCATCCTTCGTACGTACCCTTTTTGTGTACCCTAAATACGGAGGATGGTATGCCACGTCAGGCAAAGCCCTATTATCGGAAAGCCCAAAAACGGTGGGTTTGCACTATCGATGGAAAACGCATCACCCTTGATGCGGATCGCGAAAAAGCCCATCGAAAATTTCACGAACTCATGCTGGATCGTGAAAATCTATCTGCGGCCATTCACACGCTCTATGGTCTCTCTCAATCATATCTTGATTGGGTCGAGAAAAATCGGGCTGTTGGCACCTACGACAACCAATTGCGAATTCTCAGGAGTTTCATTGGGCATGTCGGTAAAACAATGAAAGTTGGTGCTCTTAAGAATCATCATCTGCTGAAGTGGGCTGACGCCCAGCCAGATTGGACATCAACTAGCAAGAACGATGCAATCAGCACAGTTTTGCGAATGCTAAATTGGGCAACAGAGCAGGGGCATATTCAACGCTCGCCAATTTCGAAAATCACAAAACCAAAACGCCTTCGTCGCGAGATCTACTAGGGGTCGTTTGCAGGAGAGTGTGAAATACTACGCTAGGGTTAACTTTTGTCTGTGACGCGCAACAACTCGTGAGATGGTAGCTTCACTGACATTATAGAGCCGTGCCATTTGAGCACCGGTTTTGCGTTCTGAAAGAACGCTTTCAATAATGTCTCTACACTGATCGTCGCGTAACTTTGGTTTTCTGCCGCCAACTCGTCCTTCTGCTCTGGCAGCGGCAAGCCCGGCTTTGGTTCGTTCCCGGATCATTTCCCGTTCAAACTCTGCGAATGACCCAATCATCTGTATCATCATGCGGCCTGCAGGCGTTGTTGTATCGATGGCTTCGGTCAGGCTTTTAAAGCCAGCTCCGGTCTGGTCAATGCGTTCCATGATGACAAGCAAGTCTTTGAGCGACCGAGACAGCCGATCGAGTTTCCAGACGACAACGACATCACCATCTCGAAGTTGCTCCAGCATTTTGTGCAATATTGGTCTGTTCCAACGCCCGCCGGATGCTGTTTCTTGAAAACGTTTTTTCAACCCCGACATCCTTAAAGGCTTGAAGTTGCAACCTGGCGTTTTGATCATCGCCTTTTGAGATGCGGCTGTATCCAAAAATCACTTCTTATCCTTTCAAA
Organism: Mariniblastus sp.; assembly: GCA_965224765.1. Lineage (GTDB taxonomy): Bacteria > Planctomycetota > Planctomycetia > Pirellulales > Pirellulaceae > CAZDBA01. Next base: position 375,514 of record CBDDAC010000012.1, on the reverse strand, counting down.
AACGATCATTTGTGCAAGCACTCTCCGATTCACGGGAGTCCGTTGATTTTTTCTCTTGCAAAATCCTCTTGCATATTGTCATTGGAAAGTAATGCGTTTTTGAAAGAAATGAAAGGATAATTCTACGAATGGCACACCGAACAATTTGGCTCTCCCACGGAATGAGTGGGTGCAAAAGAGTGAGTTTGCGTCCTCGCTCGGGCTCTTCAGAACGGGCCGCCCATTTCCTTGCCCCGTGTTTCGGCCTCATCTGCTGGCGCAGGCCGAAACGACGGTGACGCGGAATGGGCTCACAAATTCTTTTTGTTTGAATTAAAAAGGCATTCGGTCAAACATTGGTAAATTGAGTTTGCTACAACTTTCACGCAAGCTCAACCGAATGCTATTAAAGACTATCCTCAATCATCGCTATCCGCTCAAGGGCTTTGTCTACGTCAAGTGTCAGATTGTTGGCAATCGCTCAAACGGCAAGGACGAAATCCATGTGCAACTCAAGCCACGCAAGAACAGCCGTCCCCGTTGCGGGTCTTGCGGCAAACCGGCTGCGATTTACGACACGCGTAAAGAGCGCAGGTTCCAGTTCGTACCGATTCTGGGCCTTCAGGTGTTCTTTCTCTATGCGATGCGCAGAGTCAACTGCGTCGCCTGTGGTGTGAAAACGGAGAGGCTTGGCTGGTCCAGTGGCAAAGAGCGGATGACCACTGCCTACAAATGGTTCCTCTGCACATGGGCTCGGCGGATGAACTGGAGCGAAGTCGCGAAGGTCTTCGGCACCAGCTGGAACCGCGTCTATCGTAGCGTTCGTCACGCGGTGACGTGGGGCATCGTTCACCGCGAAGAGCCCCATTTTACGGCCATTGGCGTCGATGAGATCGCTTACAAACGCGGGCACAAATACCTGACGATCGTGTACCAGATTGACGCTGGAATGCGTCGATTGTTGTGGGTAGGGCAGAACCGGGAGGAGAAAACATTCGAGCGATTCTTTGACTTGTTCGAGCGCTCCGTGAAGCATCATTTGAAATTTGTCTGCAGCGACATGTGGAAGCCTTACCTAAACGTCATCGCCCGGCGAGCCGGTCATGCCGTGCACGTGTTGGACCGTTACCACATCATGGCGACGATGAACAAGAAAGTGGACAAGGTGCGGGCCGAAGAGACACGGCAGCTGAAAGCCGATGGCTACGAGCCAATTCTCAAACACAGCCGCTGGTGTTTACTCAAGCGTCCTGAAAACCGAACGGCGAAGCAGACCAGCAAGCTTCGCGATCTGCTGAAGTACAACTTGCGAACGATGCGGGCGTATCTGATCAAGGAGGACTTTCAACAATTCTGGAACTACAAAAGTCCGACTTGGGCAGGAAAGTTCCTCGACCAATGGTGCACACGTGCGATGCGGAGCAAGCTTCAGCCAATGAAGGCAATGGCCGGCACACTTCGGCGTCACCGCGAGTTGTTATTAAACTGGTTCGTCGCAAAAGGAGAGATTTCAAGCGGAAGTGTGGAGGGAATGAACACCAAGGCCAAAGTCGCGCTCAGAAAATCATACGGCTTCAAGACCTTTGAAGTCTATGAAACCGTACTATATCATGAACTTGCGAAGCTACCCGAGCACCAACTCGCCCACCAATTCTGTTAACGAGGCAACAATTTTGACTGATCGGCAACGGCAACTGCTGTTCGATTTACCGGATGACGAGGAGACATTAATCCGGTTTTATACGTTGAGCGATGAAGATGTTGCGACAATTAGAAGGCGCCGGCGAGCGCACAATCAGATCGGATTTGCTCTACAGCTTTGTGCGTTTCGCCATCCGGGCCGATTATTGCAACCAAGAGAACTGATTCCGCCACGGATGCTGGCGTTTATCACGGCTCAACTTGGTTTTTCCGATGATGATGTGACCGCTTACGCCTTGCGATCGCCCACACGCTACGAACATTCATCGGGTCTTCAACGATTGTATGACTACAAGCAGTTTTCCGGAGATATTCGGGAAGAAATGTGGGATTGGCTGATCACAGCTGCAGAAAGCGCGCACGACAATTTTGGGTTGGCATCAGCATTTCTTGATGGGATTCGGAAACGGCGCGTTATTGTTCCTGCCGCCACAACAATCGAAAGACTATGTGCCGATGCGTTGGTGGAAGCGGAACGACGCATTGCAAAACGTATCGTGGGCAAACTTAACAACAGCACCAAAATGCGCCTTGAATCACTGCTGCAGGAGAAAATGCAAAACGGCATCAGCAAATTTGTATGGCTACGACAAGCATCGCCTGGAGCTAATTCGTAAGCGTCCACCAGCACGGTTATTGGCGCTGTTGTTATTCTGAGTGATTTCCTTGGAGATCACGATGCCAATATCTTCCCTTTCTAAATCTGAGCGGACGACCCTTTGGCTTGATCGGCTGAATCGTTTTTCTCAATCCGATCATGGTGTAGCCAACTTCTGTTCGCTGGAAGGCATTTCTGCTCCGTCCTTCTATCAATGGAAGCGGCGGTTTCAGCCAAGAGTTGACATTGCCCCAGTTGTCGCCAATCGCGCCAAACCAATCCCTTCAGCTGTGAAAAATCGAGCGAGCTTTGCGGAAGTGGAAGTTAGCCCAGCAACTGGGATTCTCGTTTCGCTTCCCGGCAACGTGACGCTGGAGCTTGGGGAGCGACTCGACGCGGTTGCGACTGTCGTTCGGGAAGTGCTGCTCATTTCTGGGCAGTTGGATTCCACGGTTTCAACATCAGAGGCGTAACAATGCTGACCTTTTCCAACTCGCTACAGATCTTTGTTCATACCCAAGCGACGGACATGCGAAAAGGATTTGCAGGACTTTCGTCGATTGTTCGCGATCAGTTCCAATCAGATCCAACCGATGGCAGCCTGTTCATCTTCATCAACCGTCGACGCGACCGAATGAAACTGCTGCACTTTAGCGAAGGTGGTTTTTGGCTGTACTACCGCTTGCTCGAAGCCGGCACCTTTGAAGCGATCAAACCCCAAGACGACTCAAGTAAGTTACGAATTGATTCGACGGAGCTCTCGATGTTGATTTCGGGGATCTCATTGGCCGGGGCCAAGCACCGCCGAAAACGTTACTCTGCTTAGCAAAAAAACATTGTTTTTTTCTCAAAAGGTTCGATCCGGCCTTGCTAGCCGTCTCGAACCATTCTATCTTTAGGCATGCAAGATCCGGCCACACTTTCGAAACAAAAACTGGTTGAGTTAGTTGCGCAGCAGTCGGTCGCGTTAGCCAAAAAAAACAAGCAAGTGTTGATCAAATCCGACACGATTCGCCAACTCGAAGTGAAGCTTAACGCCAAAGAGAATGCTTACCTCAAACTGTGGCAAGAGCGATTTGCGGCCAAAAGCGAACGCTACATCGCCGACCCGGATCAGTTGCGGATTGACTTTGGTGACACCGCCGAAGCGCTCGATGCAACCGATGGGCTTCACGAAGCGATCGAAGAAGCCGACTTGATTCCCGCTCACAAACGTCGCAAACCCAATAAGAAAAACCGCAGCCTGCCGGAACACTTGCCGCGCGAAACGGTCGTCATCGATGTCGAAGAGTCCGCGAAGACCTGCGACACCCACGGTGAGAAGCAGCTTCTGCCCGAAACGATGTGGGACGTTCGCGAGAAACTCATCGCGATCCCGGCTTCGTACAAAGTCCTCGTTCGCAAATACAAAAAATACGCCTGCCAAAGTCGATCCGAATGCGGCATTGCTTCTCCCGAGCGACCAACGGGCATCGTCGAAGGCGACAAGTACGACACTTCGGTTGCCGCCCAAATCATTTCGCACAAGTACGCCTATCACTTGCCGCTGTATCGACTGCAAGACATGTTCGCCGGCAGTGGTTGGACGCCTTCTCGCAGCACGATGCTCAACATCCTGGTCGGGTGTCACTTTATCATCGAGCCATTGTTGGTCTACTTTCGGCAAACGTTGCTCGACGATTCGATCGTCGCCTGCGATGACACCGGCCTGACGCTCTTGTATCCGAAAGTGCTTCCCGAGTTTGATATTGGCGATCCCAAGCAAAAACGCATCGCCGAAGTTTATGCCAAGGCACTTGAAGAAAACAAATCGAGCATCAACGCGAAGATGTGGGCCTATCGAGGAGCCAGCATCAAGCTCAACGTGTTTGACTTTACGGTCAGTCGTCATCGCGATGGTCCTGATTCCTTTTTCGAAAGTTACTCCGGCACGATTCTTGGTGACTGTTGGCATGGGTTCGGCGCGATTGCAGCCGAGTCCGAAGATAAGATCGCGCGCGCCGCCTGCAACAGCCATGCACGCCGAAAATTCGAAGACGCGACGGATTATCCTGCCGACCGCCGCAAGTGGATGCAGTGGTTCCAGGACGTGTTCGATGCTGAAACCGAAGCCAAGGACTTAACGGGCGACCAGCGTACTGCACTGCGTCACGCGAAAGCGAAACCGGTCTGGGACTTGATGCGAAGTGAGCTTGATTCGATTGACGATCGCACCGAGCAAGTCGTGTTACCCAAAAGCGACTTGCGAAAAGCGCTCAACTATCTTCGCAATCACTGGGCGGAACTAACACGTTACCTGGATGATCCCAAGTTGGCCATCGACAACAACGAATGCGAGCAGTTGATGAAGCAAGTCGCGGTGGGAAGAAAAAATTGGCTGTTCTGCGGCAGCCTTATTGGCGGCGAGCGAAACGCCGGGTTCCTGACGTTGGTCAGCAGTGCCCATCGGAATGATCTTGATACTTGGGCTTACGTCAACGACATCTTGAAGCGGCTTCTCGCTGGCGAAACAGATTATGAACCAATGCTGCCATGGAACTGGGCGAAGGACCATCCGGAGAGCATCCGAAATTTCCGACAGGAAGAACGGCGAGAACGCGAACTCAGAAAGAACAAGAAACGAGCCAACCGACGTGAACGAAAAGCCAGGCAAGCCAAGCTCAAACGCCGATAGTCAAGTGGGTCCCACAAACCGTGCTGGTGGACGCTTACGCTAATTCAGCGGCCATGAACAGAATTCTTGATCGACTTAGCGAGATCAGAAGCCTCGATCTTGCACCTGACATTATTGATGGCGTGCCACCGCACAGAATCACACGCCTGAGAAAAGAAGGCGAACGGCTGTATACGGGCACATTGCGAGAATTGTCGGCTGAACGCAGACTTTCAATTCTGGTGGCCTGTATCTCACAATGGCGATCTCTGTTTGCCGATGCTGCCATTGAAACGCATGAACGGATTACAGGGAAGCTCTTTAGTCAGGCAAAACGACAGCAGGAAGAGATGGTGCACGAGCAAAAAATAAGCGTCACACGCTCACTGCAATGCTTTGCTGAGGTTGGCTCTACCTTGATCCGTGCCCGCCAATGCGGTGATAATCCGTACGATGCTCTGGAGGCGATGATGTCATGGTCGGAATTTGAGGGTGCCGTTTACAACGCACGAAGTTTGACAGGAAAATTGCAGACATCACCGATTGAGTTTCTGTCTGCCGGATATGGTTTGTTGCGGCGATATGCCCCAAAATTCTTGACCTCTTTTGAATTTCATGCGTCACCTGCGGCCAAACCATTGCTGGCAGCTATCAATATTCTGCGACAAATGAACACAGAAAACACCCGTCATCTTCCGGCCAACATTCCGGTGAGTTTTGTGCGCGAAAAATGGCTCAAACACGTTCTGCCAAACGCCCAGATCGATCGTCGTTATTGGGAAATATGTGTTTTGTTCGAGTTGAGAAATGCGTTGCGGTCAGGCGACATATGGATCAATGAAAGCCTTCGTTACAGGAGCATTGAACAAGAATTATTACCGGTGCCTGCTGTTTCAGCCTGCACACAATTGGCTGTCCCCCTTCAAGCCGATCAATGGCTAAATACGCAACGCACAGCAACTTATGGCCGCATGAAAACGGTGTCGAAAGCATTGAAAAACAAAACCCTTCCTTTCGCCAGACTGCAGGGGACTAAGTTACAATTGTCGCCGTTGAAGCGATCTGTTCCCGATGAGGTGAATTCTCTGGCTGCAAAGCTTTATGATCTGGTTCCACGCATCCGGATCACGGACCTACTTGCAGAAGTCAACGGATGGACAGGGTTTGCAGACGCGTTCACGCATTTGCGAACCGGCGCGCCGCCCAAAGATCATAATGCGTTATTAACCGCCGTGTTGGCAGACGGTATCAATTTGGGGCTACGTCGCATGGCTGACGCCTGCACCGGCTACTCTTTTTGGGAATTGCTGCGTGTTGCTGACTGGCATGTACGCGAAGAAACATACGATCAGGCCCTTGCTGTTTTGATTGACGCGCAGCATGAGCAGCCACTCTCGTCGTTGTGGGGCGATGGCACTACATCCTCATCCGATGGTCAGCATTTTTCTGCAGGTGGACATGGCGAAGCAATGAACGTTGTCAACGCCAAGTATGGCAACAGTCCGGGCGTCTCCTTCTACACGCATATTTCAGATCAATACGGACCGTATCACGCGAAAGTGATCCCAGCCACTGCTCACGAAGCTCCGCATGTTTTGGATGGTTTTCTACGGCACGAAAGCAGTCTCGAAATTAAGGAGCATTACACCGATACCGGGGGTTTTACAGATCACGTTTTTGCCGTTTCTGCTTTGCTCGGTGTTCGCTTTGCGCCCCGTATCCGTGATTTGTCCGACAAAAACTCTACACGTTCGATCCGGCGTCTTCTCATCCTGGCATGGAGTCCTTGATTGGTGGGCGGATCAATGAAAAATTGATACGCACGCATTGGCATGATGCATTGCGACTCGCAGCGTCAATGGCAGCAGGAGCAACCAAGCCATCTCATATTTTGCAAAAACTCGCAGCCTATCCCCGGCAAAACGGTCTCGCTCATGCCTTGCGGGAGATCGGACGGGTCGAACGCACATTATTCATGCTCGATTGGATGCAAGATAATGATTTACGGCGGCGGGTTCAAACAGGTTTGAACAAAGGTGAAGCAAGAAATGCTCTGGCAAGAGCGTTGTTCATGGGACGGCTTGGCGAATTGCGAGATCGAACGCGGGAAAATCAATCGCACCGCGCCAGTGGATTAAATTTGCTGACGGCAGCAATTGTTCTGTGGAACACCGTCTATTTAAGCAAGGCCGTCGAACAACTCACCGCAGAAGGCAAGACACCACCAGATGAATTGTTACGGCACGTTTCGCCGCTGCCTTGGGAACACATCATTTTGACTGGTGAGTACAGCTGGAAATCAACCGCCGTCACATCAATGCAAAACCTCCGCCCCCTACGAAACAACATTTACGCTGAAGCTGCATAGACTTCTTGCCCTTAGCGTAGTATTTCACACTCTCCTGCAAACGACCCCTACTACACACCCGAACAGTGGAAACAGATCTGTTCCCATGTCAAAGATGGCTTCATTGATTTGCTGGAATTCATGTGGTCCACCGGCTGCCGACCAAAGGAAGCTCGTGATCTGGAAACCCGACACGTTCATCTCGACAACAGCGTATGCCTAATGAGATCAGATGAATCAAAGAAAGAAAAACCGAGAGCAATTTTCTTAACTGAAGAAACGAAGAAAATTCTCAAAAGGCTCATTGAAAAATATCCGACAGGAAAACTCTTCAAAAATCGTCGCGGAAATCCCTGGACGAAAGATTCCGTCAAATGTCGACTTACACGAATCAGCTCCAAGGTCGGCTTTCGAGTCATCGCGTATGGCACGCGCCATTCCTACGCTACTGAAGGACTAACAAACGGAGTCGACTCAATTGTCCTCGCCCAGCTCATGGGACACAGCAACACGAATATGATTGCCAAGGTCTACTCGCATCTATCCCGCAACCCGCAGTTCTTGCTAGAGCAGGCCAAGCGAGTCAAAACAACCTCTTAGGATTTGCAAAATCACCGTTTAATGGCAACACCAACGACATGATTACGTTTTCTATGTGAGGAATCTTGTTTTAAACGCACATCCGCGAAAAAAACTTCCTTCCCCAGTATTTCATGCGGTTATCTTGCTGACTATCATTGCAAATTAACTCTTCTTGATATTTGGCAATGATCCATGAACACAATTATTGAATGCCCAAATTGCACCAAACGATACACAATCCACCCTGAAAGGGTGGGGAAACCGGTCAAATGCGGGCAATGCAATAAAGAATTTCTTGCCAAACGACATACTGAAAATCCGCCTCAAACTGAACCAGAAATGGAAAACGACTCGCCCTCGATCTCAATAAACGTACCAAGAGAGACACGAAGCCGGAAAACGGACATCACCAGTTTTGCAGAATTCTTTCTTGGCTTGTTTGATTGGCGATTTCGCCGCTACCTGACGCCTTGGATCGTTCGTGTGACGTGGATCGTTTTCCTGTTGATGACTGCCATGTGGTTGTTGATACTTTTGATTGGGTTCATCGTATCAATCACACCTGTCGATAGCACTTCGATAAGACCGAAGCCTGTCAATAATCCGTTTCAACAATTCAAGCAGCCAGAAACTTCAACAGGCGGAACACTTCAATACGTTGCCATGCTAATTTCAGTCGCTATTACTACGTTGTTAGGCGTTCTTTGGGTACGCGTTATCCTTGAGCTTGTGATCGTTCGATTCAACATGGCCCATTCTCTAGAAACAATTGAGAAGAAGAGTTTGTGATTGCCAAAAGGCTCCAAGTAGCTATCTTTCCCAATGCAACGATTTTTCAAGGTGGCACCGCTGCGTAAGTTTTCATCGATAAAGAATGAGATATCGGACTAATACGCGACCTTGTTGTCTCTACCTTTGAGGTAGGGGGGCCTGCTCCTAAAAAAAAGTGTCGTGGTAGTCGACATTGATTGCTAATTGTCTAAGTTGATGGATTTGTTTTACGACCCCAAAGCCCTGGTTTGGCAAAGGAGAATACAATGAGATTTGAGAACGTAAAGAGACTGTTGTATGGTTTGGGAAATGGCTTGAAAACTGTTTCGTCGTCGCTGCGGAGGGAATCTGACAGGGGCCATTTTTCCCAAACGACCAATACAAAAAGTCCGCCGTATTATGAAAGGCTGGAAGGACGGCGTTTGCTTGCGGGCGTCAGTTGGAATGCTGGAACGGGAGAAGTATTTGTTGAAGGAACTTTGGGAAATGACACCATGTTGGTTTCAGAAGCAATGGGGGGAACTCAATTTAGCGTCGTGTTCAATTCTGGGGCACCGCTGTTGTTCAACTACAGCACCTTTGACCGGGTGATTGCTAACGGCTTGGGTGGCGATGACAATTTTGAGAATCAGGCCAGCGTTAGCAGCACCATGAACGGTGGCAATGGAGCGGATACCTTAAAGGGGGGAAGTGGCGTCGATTTACTCTATGGAAATGAGGGTGACGACAATCTAAATGGCGGTGGTGGAAACGACACTCTGGAGGGTGGTCTTGGAAACGATGTAATGGATGGATGGAGTGGCGACGATACCGTCAATGGAAACGGCGGCAACGACACTCTTTATGGGGGCGGCGGTCACGATACTATCAATGGAAATGACGGTATGGACACGATATCGGGATGGACGGGAAACGATGTGATCAATGGCGGTGCCGATGACGACACGATCAGCGGCGGCGAGGGAAATGACTGGATTGATGGCTGGAGTGGCGATGACACCGTCAACGGTGACGGCGGCAACGACATTCTATATGGGGGTGGCGGTCACGATACTATCAACGGAAATGGTGGTGTGGATACGATATCGGGATGGACAGGAAACGATGTGATCAATGGCGGTGCTGGCAACGACACGATCAGTGGCGGCGATGGGGATGATTGGATCGATGGCTGGAGTGGCGATGATGCGATCAACGGTGACGATGGCAACGACGCCCTTTTTGGCGGAGGTGGGCATGACACCATCAACGGAAATAAGGGAGCCGATACGATTTCAGGATGGACAGGCAATGACACGATCAATGGGGGGGCTGACGATGACACCATCAGTGGCGGAGAAGGAGCAGATTTCATCGATGGCTGGAGCGGCGACGACGTGATCAATGGTGGTGATGGCAACGATAACATCAGCGGTGGTGGTGGCGACGATACCATCCACGGAGATGCCGGCGATGATTCCGTTCGCGGTTGGATTGGAATCGACTATGTCTATGGCGACGATGGTGCGGATACTGTTCGCGGAGATGACGGTAACGACTTTCTCTACGGTGGCGATGGCAACGACCGCTTTGAAGGCAACGGTGGTAATGACTCGATGTACGGCGGAACGGGCAATGACGTTTATGTATTCGCCTCGGCAATTTCTGTTGAAAACGATACAATTATCGAACTTTCCAACCAGGGTATCGACACCTTGGATTTTCGGGCAATCGCAACGGCAGTAACGGCAGATCTCCAGTCATCGGCGAACATCGTTTCCACTCATTTGAATCGAAACGTCCTCGTTCAATCTCCTGGTGACGGAGTTCATCTGGAAAATGCCTTTGGGCTTGCTGGATCCGATATTTGGAGCTTTAAGGGCGAAGGCCAGATTACCGCCGTGATTGACAGTGGCATTGCCTATGATCATGAAGATCTAGGAGGTGGACTCGGAACCGGTTTCAAGGTCGTCGGCGGTTTTGATTTCGCAGAAAATGATTCTGACCCATATGATGATGGACCGGCCGGATGGCACGGGACTCACGTCGCAGGAATCGTCGCCAATACAGACCCCATCGAAACTGGAGTCGCTCCAGATGCTGAACTCGTCGCACTTCGAGTGTTCGATGACAATGGTAGTGGCGGGACAGGACTTGTCAGATTAAGAGACGCTTTAACTTGGGTTATTAACAATTTGAACTCTTTTGCAAATCCGATCACTACGATCAATCTATCCTTAGGCGTCCCTGGAAATGCCAATGCGTTTGCAAGTACTGACCCAGTTACGATCGAAGTCAACAATCTCCTTGGCGATTTAGAGGATGCAGGAGTATTCATTTCTGTTGCGGCGGGGAATGGTTTTGCTAATCCGCTGTTCAACAATCAGCCGGGATTAGCCTTTCCAGCAATCAGCCCCAACGTTGTACCCGTTGCAAGTCATGGAAACGACGCAAACGCAGATACCCTTAGCGATTCCAGCCAACGTCGCTTTAACGTATTGGTGGCCCCTGGTGAGAACATCCGTAGCACCGTTCCTGACCACCTACTTGGCGGTCAGCAAACAAACCAATTTTTAGGCGCTTCCGGCACCAGCCAGGCAGCTCCATTTGTGGCCGGCGCCAGCATGCTTTTGCGAGAAGCCTTCGTGACGGTTGGTGTAGCAGAGGCAGCCATTACCCAGGATATGTTGTATGCAACTTTCCAGAATTTTGCCGATGCAATCAACGACCCGATTACGAACGCCAATTACGATAAAATCAACCTCGAAGCTGCATTAGCTGGAGTTTTGGTTGACGGATTCATGCCAGCGGCCCAACAAAGCAGTGTTTCTCAACAGTCCTCCCCCGCAGTTTCAACAGGCAATGTGGTTTTATTCGACTTAACCCCTGTCTTGAATACAGCCAAGGATTCGGCACGAATAAATCCATGCGTTGATTCGACTGCAACCGTTTGCTTCACTGACAATCGAGAGACCTTCGCTCGAGAACAACTGGCCAATCTTCAGCGCCAGACTCCAAGTATTCCGTTAGCGATTGAACTGGACGAAGTGAAGATGGTTGATGCCGCCATTGAAGAAAACCAGTTTCCTATCGACGAATTGTCTGAAGGGAAACTGTTAGATTTTTCGTTTGAATTCGAAACGGATTTTAGCTTCGCCTAGTTTTAAAAGCAGAAGTTGCTCCGGGGCGATGCGTTAACGAGTCTTGCCGCGAAGGGCTTGAAGCAATGTCACGGTGACCTGAAAATTAGGAGTTAGCGAGAACTCATTGAATCTGCGATCTCCCCAGTGCTGCCGTGGGGAATGAGCATCAATTTACAAGTTCATAGGTCAGTGTTCAATTCGTTTAGATGTCAACGCATCAATCACTTTGCAATTTGCAGGGTTTCACGCGTTTCTGCATGAATCGCTTTGCGACAGATCGTACTGGTTGTACTCATTCAATTTCGTGTGTGGAGCAACGCTACTACATGTGAACTTCTTGCGTAACCCAACGAAATTTCGAAAGAGAACTGACCAATCAAGCTTAAAGGCGCCTTGGTAAACGGCAAGAGAGTTTCCAATCAGTTACTGTCCTAGCTGATCCAGTTTTGGTTCCTTCCCAACGAAGTGTCAGTTGACCGATCCGTACACAAGCAGTTCCAGAAGACTTTGCTTCGTCTGCCAATAAATTGCTACGAAAAAATTTGGTGCCGATCAAACGTCATTCCATAACCAGAGATGACTTTTTTGTTTTTGAATTCATCAAGCAACCCAGCAAAATTGTAAGCATGGCCTGGTGACCCTAGTCCTCAAACAAGCGTAGCTTGATTGGTTAAATCATAAAAAAAATCGAGCCCATTCTGCGTTTTGCGGGTGAGCGTTCGGTGAACTACACGTCTTTTGCTTCTCTTTCTTTTCTTCGGATGTCGTCGATTGTCCACTTGTGTTGTGGGTTTGTTTTGATCCAGACGTCGGGCAAGAGGTAGTCGAGTTCGTTTGAAACGATTGGCTCACCCGCGACGGCTTGGGCGAAAGCGTCGCCGTCGCGATGATAAGGCAAGCGAGTAAAAAGCTCTTTCAGCCAGGCGTACGGTTCGACACCGTTGGACTTGGTGCTGCTGACGAGCGAATAATGAATCGCTGCCCGGCAACCGCCATTGTGACTTGCAACAAACAGATAATTCTTTCGGCCGATCGCCGGAATCTTTACCGTCCGCTCGGCCAGATTATTGCTGTAAGACAGAAAGCCTTCCGTTGTGTAACGGCACAACGCATCCCACTGATTGAGCGTGTACGTGAACGCCGATCGAATCGGGCTCTTGGGCAAGATTCGTTTGTTATCTTTTTCCGCATCGAGCCACGCTTTGAAGCTTTCGAGAATCGGAACCGAATGCTCCTGCCGCGCAGCAGCCACCGCTGCAAAGTCACGATGCCCCTGCAGATTTTCTTCCGGGTAAGACTTGCGAAGCTGTTTCTCGATTTGCGATAGCCTCGCGATAAACGACAACGCCTGGTTGGCCCGGAGCGCATCGTTATCCCGGGCCTGATGCCAGTACCTGCGCGCGTGAACCCAGCAGGCAACTTCATTGACTTGGTGGCCGGCGTAAATCGAATCGTAACCGCTGTAAGCATCGGCTTGCAGAAAGCCATTGAATCCTTCAAGAAACTTCACCGGCCCATCGCGTTCTCGGTTTCGCGTAAAGTCAAACACGATGTAAGGATGGTCGCAGTCGCCAAGGTACGGCCAGAACTTCGCCGTCTGAGCCGGGCCGCCTTCGAGCAGCTTGATCGAAGTGTCGTCGGTGTGAATGACTTTCGACTGCAGAATCAGAAACTTCATCCGCAACACAAACGCCAACGCCAGATCGGCGAGCTGAGCTTGCCAACCGCATTGACTGCTCCGACGAATCGTGTAGCCGTAACGCGATGTGATATCTTCAGTGCGATAAAGCGGCGTGTGATCGCCGAACTTCGAGAGCACGGTGTAAGCACATAACCCCGCCGCGGGAAGGCCTTTTTCGATCGGCTGCGGCGGCTTGTCGGTGATCGCCACTTCCCCAGAGACGCCCTCGTTCTGGCAGTTGCGGCAAGCGTATTTCACACGATCATGCTGGATGACTTTGAGCTTGGCCGGAATTAGCTCCAACTGCTCGCTCGATTCAACGCCGATTTCATGACGCTCGTTGCCGCAGCAGGGGCAAGCCCGCTCTTGATCGTCAAGTTCGTAACGAATGATCTCGCGAGGAAGATTCTCAGGGAGTTTACCTTTGCGACCGCGTCGACGTTTGCCTTTGCCGGAAGGCTCGGTTTCAAGCAGGACTTCATCGCCGGCGTGTTTTTCAAGTTCCGCTGCCAAGGCCTCGAGGTCTTCGAGTGAAAACAAAGTCAGCTGAGCCGGGTCGATACGTTCCTGACGCGAGCCACGAACCTTTTGCAGCAGCAGTTTGATTTGATGTTCCAGCCGGGCAATGGCTTGCTGTTTGCTTTCGATCGTCTGAGTGAACTGCTTCAGTTCGGCCCGGTGTTGTTGGTCCTACCCATTATTGGTGGACAGTGGTTAAGCTTTTTACTGCTGTTTACATGATGGAGATTAGAGATGTCAGAACGTCGTATTTATTCATTGGAATACAAGCTTGAGGCGGTCAAATTGATGATTGAGAAGGGTCTGACGGCACGTCAAGTGGCGACAGACCTGGGCCTGGAAGTCAGCAATATCCGTCGCTGGAAAAAGAAGTATGGCGACCAGCCTTTAGAGAATGTTGAAACGGTTTCGCAGGAAATGAAAGTGATTCGGCAGCTCCAGGAGGAAAACCGTCAACTCAAGATCGAGCGAGATATTCTAAAAAAGGCCACGGCCATCTTTGCCAACGGAAGCCGATGAGATTCAAGTTTATTGAAGATCATCGCAAAAGATGGCCTGTGCAAACGATGTGTCGTTTGCTCAAGGTTTCCAGTAGCGGGTTTTACCAGTGGAGCAAGGATCAACGGCGTCAGACTGAATTGGCTGGCGCCCGAGAACAACGTGCGACTCGATTGTTGACGTTGATCAAAGCAATCCACGCCCAACACAAAGGCTACGGCAGTCCGCGAATTCACCGAGAGCTGTTAGCTCATGGTGAACCCTGCAATATCAAAACCGTCGCCCGACTGATGCGGCAAGCATGCATTGCAGCACGATGCAAACGCAGATTCGTAACGACGACCGATTCGAGGCACTCGTTGCCGGTAGCAGAAAACCTGCTTGATCGGAATTTTACGGCTCAAGAACCGAACCAGAAGTGGGTGGCCGATACGACCTACATCGACACCCGCACCGGTTGGATCTACCTGACGACGATCCTGGACTTGTTCTCCAGGCGAATCGTTGGCTGGAAGATCAGTGACCGAATCGACGCTCAGTTGGCCGTCGATGCTTTGCAAATGGCAATCACGATTCGTCAACCGAAATCTGATTTGATTGTTCACACCGATCGCGGTAGCCAATTCTGTAGCGAGGCCTTTCAAAAACGAATCGCTGACAACCACTATCGCCCCAGTATGAGCCGCAAAGGCAACTGCTGGGATAACGCCGTGATGGAAAGTTTTTACCGATCGTTAAAGACCGAATGTGTTTATTGGGAAAATTACGTTTGTCAGTTACATGTTCAGCGCAGCTTGAACAAATATATTGAACAATACTACAATCGAATTCGCCTTCACTCATCATTGGGCTACGTCAGTCCAATCCAATTTGAATTGGCGGCCTGACAAAAAGAAGAAAGAGAAAGTCTTAATTGGCCTTGGAGATGTCACCTTCGTTGGAGTCAGCCGTTGGTCGCTCGCGCAGCATTCGCGCCAGCGAACTTGGCGACCGACGATGGCGAAAACAAGGGCGACATCGAAGGCACCTTGGTTGGTGAAGCCAGAGAGCGAAAGCCTTCGCGCTCAATTCGTTTTTCATGCTTAGCAAACTGTACACTTCTGATGGGGAAGACCATGTTGACGTTGTTGCTCAATGCTCTTTCGCTGTTGCGCGAGCAGCCCCTTAAGCCGTTCGTTTTCTTTTTGCAGTTCCGTTGCGTCCATGAAAATATAAACCTGCGAAACTCAAAAAGGTTTCACGCAGATTCAAACTTTCCAAAACATTTGCAAAAAAAAAGCTCCGCCAGTTTGGCAGGTGGCGAAGCATGTTTTGAATTTGAAATGGAGATCGCGATTGAGTTTTGATTAACTCTCCAGCGAGTACCGTTTGCGACGTTTACTCGAAAGGTCAATGCCACGAAGCAGCATCATCAAGTCATCGCTTTTGATTTCGACGTGCGTCTGGTCGGGCTTGAAGCCGGGAATCTGAAAGCTCCCGCTCTCCAGTCGCTTGTACCAAATCGCCAAACCGTCTTGGTCCCAGTAAAGGATCTTTAGTTTGTCGCGGCGACGATTGACAAACAGAAACAGGTGACCCGAAAGTGGATCCTGCTCCAGCACGCTTGTGACTTGGCCTTGCAGACCGTTGAACCCACGACGCATATCCGTCGCGCCAGCAGCAAGATAAATTCGAGTTCCGCTGGCGAGATTCAGCATGGCTTGGGTTCCCGCGCAAGCCGTTCAAAGGCGACAAGAGTATGAAATATCAAGTCCGGCGTCGCAGCTTGCGTCACGTTGATCGAAAAACCGCCGGGAGCAGCGATCTCTAAAACGGATGTTTGCTGCAAGCCGCATGCTGGCTCGGATATGATTGATCGAGCTGAATCAGACTGATTCCCTGACGCAGGAAAGCAAACTGGGGCGTTGTCAGCGACCTGCTGGCAAGGCGAGGTCGCTACAATTTTGACTGGCAAAAAGTCCTGCTTGACTGCTTCCGAGTGCCGACCAAGCTTCTTTCGCCACTGATAAAACGAAGCCTCCGAAACACCTTCCTGGCGGCAGAACTCTCGAACACTCTGTCCACTTTGCGATTGCTCTGAAAGCACGAAACTCCAGAATTCTTCCTTCTCATTTGACGCTCGTCCCATTACGGTTCCTCCAAACTGAAAGCAAAAACTTTCAATTTAGCCACCGCGTCAACGTGCAGTTCTACGAACGCTCACCACTGGAGCTGCTCTCGATCGTCTGACTTACGGTTGCCACATCATCGAAACCAAAGGCGAAAGCTAACGACTCAAGGACGCAAACGAAGAGCCGGTACCAGCAGAAAGAAGTCCGCTCAACCTAACCAGACTAGACGTTCACCCCCTCATGTTTTTTATACCTAGCGCCGCCGTTTTCAGCCGCCGGGCGCCGCTCTTTTCAACCGCCGTCAACAACGCCAAGCCTCAAAACCGATTGGAAATCAAACAGGCCGCGAGCGGTTACAGTGCACCATTCCCTATTCGTTTCCGACACCCGATCTATTCATTCGCCAAGTTGACGCGAATCGTCACACTTTCTGGAATTCGCCATTCCAAATACCTCAACTTGCTGTTGATATCTGTGACAATATCTAGCTGATATCTGTCGTCGACAAGGTGTTCAAAGTACTTCCTTCGAATTCCACCCGCGCCAATTCCACCATCTACTCCAGCAATGAATGGTAATGTCGAAAACTCACCCAACCCAAGTGTTTCTAAAACATCTTCATCAGACATGCCTGGTTTGAGCTTACAGAGTTTTGGACCAGTGGCTTCGCATTCTTCTTTGTCGGGCAACTCTTGTTTTTTATTAGCATCGCAAGCATGTTGTACACAACCCACCGAATCCAAAGGCTGGCAAGTGAGCACGAAAATAAACGCTAGGAATGTTGACAAGATCCAATTCATTTCAAAGCCTTTTTACAAATTAGGGGGAATACACGAGATTGCCAGTACTATCGTGTCCGATCATAAAATCATGTGAAATCTGCGCTTTTACAACTTTTGTCGCTTTATCTGTGACAACAACTCGCTGATTTGCGTAGTTCTGTTTATACATGACTGGTAACTTACCATCAAATGCTGGCTTCAAGATTGAATCGGCCGTTGGCAAATCTGTCATCACTATTGTGTGCGTACAACAGCCAACCGGTTTTTTCCGTTCGCTTAATGCTAAATTTCCCTTCCAAGCTGGGGCTTCTGCGACTTTCTTTTCCGTCGCATCTGGCATTATCTCAGTCCACTCGTTTTTGTCAGCTGTCCAGACACGTCGCCCTCTCGTCTCGAAGACCTCGATCACACAGTCTTCTGGATTTCCGACTTCAAAATCAACAAAGAACAAAAACATCGCGACTGCCATCGTTCCTGCTTCCATTGAAACCGGAGGATCAGGTACATCAAATGCTGGATTCAAAATACGAGTTGGGCCAGCTTTGGTAAACTTCGGAAACGTTAAATGCCATGTCTTTGCGAATGGGCTCCCTTGGAGATTTTGTTGCCATGTATCTGCTCCGTCTTGATAAGGTGTATCCACTTGGAACGCATCAAGTGATGCAATATCAACTCTGTATCTTACTCCACTACCACATACAGTACATTCTTTTCCAAGCGGATCCACGCCATTCAGTCCAAAATACCCCCTATACAGCGATGCACCATCGACGTACTCAAGTGGATCTTGAGTGACGAATTCACCGTTGTCTGGGTCATAGTATCTTGCCCGATAGTATATCAGGCCCGACTCGTCATCATGTCGTCGAGACGTGTGCCCATAAGGGTTATTGTAACTACTTGACGTTCGAACAGTGGCTCCATTTGCTTCCAGAATGGTCCGATTTCCAAAGACATCATAGCTATAAAGTTCGGCGATTGAGCCATCACTGGCTTTCGTGAGACCAGAGATACTCCATTGTTGGTTTCGCAGGACAGTTAGTCGCTCGGAGTTGTTGTCATGCGCAATCATGAGCAATGAATCAATACCTTGGCCGTAGACATACTCTTGCCCCGGAGATGTTGCAGCAGCGCCTGCGTCATACTCTGCAATACAATTTGGGCCTGCGTAGATGTAGACTGTGTGCTCAGCGATTGAGCCCGAGCGTGTGATCTTTTTCCAAAGCCGGTTATTGTCGGCATCATAGCCATAGTCGTTGGTGCCTTCGATACCAGCAGTGGCTCCAGAAGGAACGATGGTTTGGGCAAGGCGACCGTTGCCATCTTGCCAGCTAAGCGTCATTCCGGTATGGGAAGTCGTTAAACTGCCATTGGCATCAAAGACTTGAGAAGTACCTGCAAGGTCATCTAATTGATAAACTTCATTGAAGGTTCGCAGTTGGCTTGCACCGTTTAGTTTGCGGTTTGTGATGTTTCCGATATCGCTTCGGACCAAGTCATAATCTTTGCTCTGCCCTGATTGTTCGAAACGAACGAAACGATCTTCATCGTCATAACCATCGGGATCGCTAGTGCCAGAATCTTCTGTTGTAAAACTCCAGTTTGATAACACTCCAGTCCAGGTTTCACCCAGCTTGTTGCTGTTGGCATCATAGGTGTACGCCGCGGTTCCAAGGTTGGTATTGGCTATGGAGGTGACGCGATTCGCATTGTCGTAGACACGAGTCTCGTCGACATAAGCTCGGTCAACACTGGTCATTCGCCCCAGTGTGTCGTAAGCCCTGTTTTCGATTTCCGTTCCGTCCCAATCGATCGTGTCCAACTCACTTCGATTGGTGAATGCGTAGTCAACTTCACGTCCAGAGGGATAGGTTACTCTGCTCAAACGCCCTCGGCTGTCATAGTCATAGTCGACAACATAATCTTGGCTTGAGTAACTCGTGGTGTCGGTGTTCAGTTGTCCACGATCAGTGTAGGTGTAGGCATGATTTACATCGTCATCGCTGCTAGAAGCCGTGCGGCGAAGAAACGCATCGTAAGTGAAGTCATCTGTCCCTGATGGTGTGCTACTACTTGGTGCAAAGTAATCGACTTTGTCAACAACTCCAGAAAACTCGTAGACAATCTTTCTTTTGGCGCCTGAGTGCAGGGCCACCTGTTTTGCACGCCCCGCTGAATCATAGGTGTAGGTCGTTTCTTGAGCTGTACCGCCATTGATGGCGGGCATCGTCAGTTCGGTGCGCCGCCCCATTACATCGTAATCGTAAGAAGTCGTTCTGCTTTCTGCGTCAGTGATTGAAGCAAGCTGGCCTGTACGGAAATAACTGCGACTTGACTGCTTGTTTAGACGATCCGTCGTGATACTCAATCGTCCAAGTGCATCGTATTGAAAGCTAGTTGATTTGCTCTTGCCGTCAGCCCGTGAAGTTAGTTGCCCCGTTGTGGCGCTGTAGACTGCAGTTGTTGTCGCGGCAGGCGTCGTCATTGATGTTGGACGCCCCAGGCTGTCGTAAACGTAGGTCGTGTCATTGGAAAGAGCGTTGGTGACAGTCAATGGTTGACCACCGGGATTGAACCCGGTCTGAGTCAGGTTGCTGCCCTGATCCAGAGAGCCAACACCCCAGCCATAACCATCGCTTAGGCTACTGACGGCATTGCCGTCAGTATCGATTTGCTTGACTTTCTTGACATCGCCAACACCAGCAAGTGTGTAGACCAAGTCATATTGGGTACAGCTCCAATCAAGTAGTAGATTGGGAGTCGTTGCTGCAGGTCCTGAAAGTAGTGCTGACATCACTGTCTGTCCCGAAGCATCCGAGATCGTGGCTTGCATGGTCTTCTCGTCAGGGCTGATAACCAGAGTCGCACTGCCGTTGTGAGTCGACAGCGATAAATCAGCCCCGCCATTGGCCACGCTTTCACCCAGTTTGGTAATCGCTGCCGCGATAGAGACCGCAACATTTTTGAGAGGTTGATATTCTCAGTACATCCACACCGGCTGTGGTTTCCAGGCCAACACCATCACCGACAGCAGTGTCGTAAACATACTGGGTCGTTACACCCCATGAAGCTGGTTTGCCCAGCCCCGCAAGTTGAGGAAGATTGCGATTGATATTTTCGTTGAGTGCTTGAGTCCATTTGGTTCGAAACTGAACCCTTCCATCATCAAGGTAGCGGGTCGTCGCCTCACCGTTGGTTTTTGCATCCGTTGGATTTAGAAGGGAATTATGAGTGTCATAGTCAGTAACCTGTGCAATGTGAACCACTCGACCCGACGGATCACTACTGCGAATTTGGCCATGCCCCAAGGCATCGCGTATTCCCATAGTTTGCCCACAACAGGCAGCGTCGTAGAACGTTGTGGTAGTGCGATTGGAATCCGGGAGTCCATTGGTTCCAGGTGCGATTACCGATTTCCTGCGTCCGCTGCGATCATAAGTAAACTCGGTTTTGGCGGAAAGCGACGAGGCATTGGCACCATGGATCTGACTGATTTGATACTGTCCTGAAGCATCGTATTGCCGAGTCGTTTCAACGCCAGCTGGATTAGTTGACTTGGTAGCATTGCCCCAGACATCGTATTCGCTTGTGCTGATCAGATTCGAGAAGTTGACTGAGTCTGGCTTCTGAGACAATGAGCGCCCAAGGGTGTCGTAAGCCGTTAGTTGGGTGGTGTTGAGAGGGTTGATCAGACTTACAATGTTTCCACTAAGATCTCGAATTGCATCAGTGATCAATATCGATGGATTGGCTGCCGTACTTGAAGGTCGGCTGGCATTCATCACTGCCGTATTGTCGGCGTAAGTCGTGCTTGTGTTAGCAACCTGAACGGTGCGAACTGTGGTTCCATCAGCCGCATAACCTAAGTAGGTTTTGCGGGTGTAAACAGGTGTGAATGTGCCTGTACTGACGGTACCGAAGATACTCTCTTCACTGAATCGCATGTTCTCCTTGTACTCAGTGCGAGTGGCCTGAGCCTGTTCGGTACCTCCACGTGTCCCGGTATAGCGAAGCGTTTCAGTCTGACGGCCTTTGTGATCGTAGCTGTACTCGGTCGTTTTTCCGTCAGTAATCGTTTTGTTGGGTCGAGTTTCACCCGGCGAATAAAAGAAATTCGTTGTACTTACCTGATCACTCAAACGTTCGAAAATGGTTGCTGGAATACCATTGATATCGACATTGGTAAGATCGGTATCGTAAGCAAGTGTTTGACTTCGAGAAGACACTCTTCCTGTCGAATCCAGAGTCGTCGCACTGACGATGTTGCTGCGATCCTTGCGGTAAGTCGTCAGGCCATTGGAGGTGTAGGCGATTTCCTCGGTAGTTGCATCAGGATAGGTGGTTTTCACCAAGCGGTTTCGAGAATCGTAAGCATAGGTCGTTGTTTCGTTTCCACTGCTTCGAACCACTGTCATGGAAACTAGGTTTTCACCTTCCCATGAGTACTGGGTTTCAGGCCGAGATGATTGGCCCGGAGCAAGAGGCTTGAGAATTTTTTCTAATTGCTTGTTGGATTTGTAGACATAGTCCGTGCGAAGGTTCGTGGCAGGCGCTGTAATCGCTCCGGCAGCGTAGGCGTTGGTCGCTTCCCATTCCAACTGCCCATTGGAATTGTAGCCACGAATGTTCTGAATCGGAGTGGTGTTGGTGTCGGCGATTTCCGAGCCCGGCCCAGAAACATCCACCAAGCCTCGAACAATTCGGATGACTTGGCCATCGGTATTGTATTCAGTGAGTGTGACGATCCCTTCTTGGTCACGATAATACGTTACTTGGTTGTCACCGTTGTACTGCCAAAGTTCATAGGATGTGTCGGCGTAGTCAATTCTCGTCGTGTTTCCATTGGAATCATAACTTGGGGTGACTGCCGAACGGATCGAACCATCATCGACCATGGCAGGCTGGCCAAGTAGAACCTGCGCAGCTGTAGGTGGGTTATTGCCAGTGGCGTCTGTATACTCGGGGTAATCCAATTCGTACGTGATGCTGGTGAAGTTGCCATAGCCTTGACCCGTTCCCTCGGTGTAAGAACTGCAAGCAGTCACTGATACGCCATCGACCCATTCAATCAGATCGTCGTTTTCCTTGATCCGGTAATTGCCCGGATTGTCCATGTCACGAAATACGGTCAAGTAGCGAATGCCGGCCCCATCTGCAGCACCAACCAGAACGTTGGAGAATTGGTTGACCAGTTCGTCCTCCCAGGTCCGGTAGTCTTGTGAGACGTAGAGCGTTTGCTCCATCGGAACTGCTCCGAACTGCTCGTCCATCACGATTGTGGCTGCCTGCCACTGTGTGTCTGTGCCATAGGTGTAGGTGGCAATGGTTTCTTCCGCCAGAGTGCCGATCTTTCGAAACACCTGATACAGATAACCGTTGCCGTTGTAAGTGAAACGCAGAGATCGATCAACGGTTCCCGAGTTTCCTTGGGCTACGATATCGATATCGGAAACCACCCAGCGTCCTGCTTGCTGGGCGGAGTTGTACGTGTAAGTTGCGGTATTGCCCTGCCAGTCGGTTTGGACATCTACCATCAAGATCTTCTTGGGAGCACCTGTCAGCGCCGGATCGCCAGCGTTGTACTTGTAGGTGAGTGTTTGAACTTTGCCAGTGGGACTGGTGATCTCGGTTAACCGCGACATCGGAGCCACGGCAGTCCCAGGATCAACATCCACAAGTTCGGACTTCCACGTCCAGCCGGATCTGCTTTTCACGATGGCATAAACTGTCTGCATAGCAATCGTGTCAGGATCAGTTACGGTGTTACTTGAGCCATCTTCCAGCGCGATCGACATGAAATACACTGTGGTGTCTGTTGCTACACCATCGACATCGATCTGGAAGACGTAAGTTGACGAGGTCACATCGAACTCAGCATAGTGAGCACGCCCAGAGATGGGATCAAACAGAACAGCAACCTTGGTACCATTCACCAAATGAAACTCAATTCGATGATCGATGCCCAGATAGGTTCCGGGGGAAAGATTACCGATCGATTGTTGATTGCTGGGAATGAAACCCAGATTGACTGCAATCAGGTTGTCAGCGCCAGCCGAACCAGGAGCAGAACTGCCACCGCAACTACTGCAGCCACTTCCTGCCTGACCAGCCACTGAATAGAGGGTGCTCCAGTTCGGGCCGGCCAGCAGCGAATTCGGCGGACAAACCGGCGAATACATGACCGGCTGCTCTCCCCCGGGCATGCCATCTTCACCACAACTTTCATTTCCGTCACCACAGGGATTGGGAGGATCCTGATCAGTAATAACCGGATCGGGATTAGAACTGTTCCAAGTCCAATTGCCCGTGAAATTTAAACCTCGAACGTGGATTCCCTCGACTTCCAACTTGGAATAGTCTGACGTAATCGCATTGGAACCCGTGAAGTTATGGGCGACGCCTTCCGTTAGAGTGATATTAGTAAATGAGCCATTGTTGATGGCGTACTTGAAAAGTCGCGTTTGCCCTGGAGACATGGGATCCACGTACGTCACATCACAGCTCCAGACAACGTCAGTACCCACGATGGAGTTGGTCTCAGTTGCCGTATAATCAGCTTGCCCCTTCTTTAAGGTTGTGTAACCAAAAGTAACTGTGGGTGCGGTCACCAACTGAGCCGAAACTGCTGCCGGAAAGGAAAGTCCGATCAACAAGAAAAATATGGTTAAGCAATTGGGCTGAGAAAAATGGAATTTTGATGTGCTAAATGGTGTGGTCATCACAATGTTCCTTTAAGGAAACCGTGGCTAATCGCCAAGACGGCTTTGAGTGGTTCCGTATATAATGTTGCTAAAATTGAGTCGGAAATATTGCCGCAGGTTTGCGAGGCTGAGATCACAATAAAAAGGTCTATTTCAGACCTGGAAGGGAAACGCGGTACGTGAATTTCAACTGGCCTGAATGTACTGGTGAAGCCGCCAGTACGTTGACCAGTCCTGCCGAGCCACGTCCCAATGTAAACTTGGCAGTCGCAACACCTTCTTTGTCTGCCGCAACCGTGATGGTTTTCAGTTGGTTCTCAAAAGTACCGATTTCCTGAGTGTGAAAAGCCACTGGCGCACCGGGATCCGCTTGGATCTTAAGTGAAGCTGACTCGCCTTGAAGTAGGCTGATGAATGGCTCTGAAATCGCGGTTAGTCGTTTGACATTTGGCCCGGGTTGAGCCGACTGAAATACGCGTCCCGGCCTAATTTGATCGAGGTAAGCCTTTGGATCCGCATCGTATTTTTCTTTGTCAAACGGCTCAGGCAAAAAGAAAGTCGACTTCGCTACACGGACATCCTTGACCTTATCTTGGTCCTGAATCTGAAGTTCTGCCATCAAGGCAGAAACTTGAGAATTCTCGTTCCCTTTGAGGAAGGGAGCTCGGCCAGGATTGGGAAGTACGCCTTTGGCTGGTCTTTTCGGAACGCTATTTGGTGCGTCGAACGCCAAGTCTCGCCTAGGGCGACTGATTTTTCCCACTTCGACAAGATCCTCGTCGTCGATTTTTAGCAAGCTGGCCAACTCAGATTTGGCTTCTTCTTTTGAAAGCGGTTCAACAACCTCGCCACTATCCGGTTCAAGAATTGACGCTTGCTCACGCTCACCGTCAAACCATCCTTCGCCAGCTCCCCACACAAGTACACCGGCGCCTACAACCAATGCGCCTACCAATATCCAGAACTTTTTCATTTCCGCTGTTCCCTATTGCCTCAAGTTTTGCCTAAAAGATTTGTACCGCCTCAGAGAACAGATACAAGTTAATTTTTGTTCACATTAATTTATTGCCTGCTACGGCAGATTCCGTGCCAAACATTCTAAGAAACTTTCGCCATCGTGTTTCACGTGGGGAAGAAAACGGGAAGTTGGTTGTGCATATAGGGTTGCACTCGCTATCAACAATTCATTGCCAAAGAAACTTTGTTGAAAGGATATGTAAATGCAAACGAAAATGTTTTTTGGGAAATACTTCAGGCTGAGAGACAGTTTTGTGGAGCAGTTTGAATAATTCAAATGAGCGATAACGAACGGCAAAACCGTGGGCTGGTTCCCATAAGGAAAAGTGTTGACCCATGGCTTGCCATTCCATGCTTGTTGGGTGTGGTTTATTCCCAAGGCGTTTGAAACGTCTCGGACGGATTGTTTGAACTTCTTGCGTGTTATAGCGTCGAATTGGTTAACGCATACAATTCAGCCTGTCGAATATCAAACAACGAAAGATCGGTGAATTTCGTGTGAAGTTGATTTCATCATCCTTATCAACAAGTAAATCTGATGGCGAAAAGAGGGCAGAAAAAGCTACAGCAGAAGTATTGGGACTCAACCAATCCAAAGTATGCCGACCTGAGGCATCCAGAGTGGGAGACCGACAAAGTACCCAGCAGATTCTGGAATGATCCGGAAAACCATCGCCGCTACATCAAATGGCTTGGAAAAAAGCTGAACATAAAAACTCTTGATGATTGGTATCGGATTACTGGAGCCGTCATTATCGAGAATTGCGGCGGAGGAATTCTTCGTACTGGATACCAAGGCTCCGAAGTCGGGTTGATCACAACGCTCGTTCCCAGACGCCAATGGCATGTTTGGAAATTTACGGTCGTACCGAAGGGATTCTGGGATCTAAAGCAAAACCGCGTTGACTATCTCAAGTGGCTCGGAAAAGAGTTGGGCTACAAAAATCCACACGACTGGTATCAAGCTTGCAACGACACGATCAATCAAAATTTTGGAAGGGGAGCCACTCACCGAAAAAGCCTCATTGAGCTTTTGTCTGAGCTGTATCCTCGATACGAATGGCTCCCCTGGAAATTCAAATGGGTGTCGAGCCCTTATTGGGCCAAGCGAGATAATCGATTGGACTACATGAAATGGCTGCGAAAGAAGCTCAGTTACAAAAAGCTTGCAGATTGGTACCAGGTGACCAAATCAGACTTTATTGAAAATGATGGCGTGGGGCTGTTGGAAAGATATCTCGACAGCCCTTTCCATATCGTGAAAAACGTTTATCCCAAGTATGATTGGAAGGCATGGCTCTTCATCAAGGTGCCAAAAGGATTCTGGAAGCAAAAGAAAAACCGAATCGCTTATTTCCGCTGGCTTGGAAAACAGCTTGGATACAAAAAGCCTAAAAATTGGTATCAGATTGAGCGCGACGACCTCCGTGACCATGAGGGATTTTCATTGCTTACCTTTTACCGGTGGCGGCCTGATCAGGGCGTGATGGAACTGTATCCTAACGGCACCTGGTATCCATGGCTTTTCAGTGGATTAACAGTTCCCAATGGTTACTGGAAGGTCAAGAAGAACCGTTGTTTCTATTACCGGTGGCTTGCTAAAAAACTCAAGTTCCGATCCGCTGGCGACTGGTCTCGATTGACAACTGCAGACCTGCAGCGAAATCGAGGCGTCACTCTATTGGACGACCAAACTATTGATCAAATCAGGAAGGAAGCGGCGGCAGATCGTGGAGCCCGTAACGACCGCAAGTAGCAAGCAACATGTGACCGGTCAATTCTATTTTCCCTAATAAAAGTTATCACTCGGGGTTACGTCAACAGACTTGCCCCTCCTCCTCCGCTCATTGCGACTTCCTTGCAACGTCAATCTTTGGAATTGTAGATACGGTGGAGCTTGACGATGGCATGCGAACAGTTGATGAGGCAGTCGATTTTTTCGATGGGCAATGCTTCCATGTTTTCCAATAGTTGAAACTCCAAGCTTGCCCTGACAATAAGATCTTCGTTACCTATAGAGCAATGCGCCTCCCGATAGAATGCGGCGGGAGATACAGAGAAGCGTTTCGCCGCGGCGACGATCTGAGCTGGCGACATCGAACTTTCCCCGTTTAGGATTTTTTCGCCCTGTGCAGTGGAGCAGTCAAGGATGGTGGCGATAGTCTTGTCGGGTACGCCTCGCTCAGTTTTCAATATCTGTAAAATTTTACTGGGGCGTTTGTCAATTTCGCCGACAATCATTTTTTTGTTGTCTGTTTGTTGCAGATCGATTTGGAAATTTTGTTTCAGTTCTTCTACCTGGCGATAAAAATCGGTTGGCAATTCAGCAAATGTTTCTGAAATTTGGTTGAGTGTTTCGACCACGACATAACGTGTGAAATCCTGGTCATGTTTTTCAAGTCGCATGTAAACATGGCAACAGCCGTTTGCGACATGATCTACCCAGCCTTTTAATGTTTGTCGGACTTCCATGCCCTTTTCCTCCGTAGTAGTTACAGCAAAAGACCACCACTTTTTTGAAGTGGTGGCCGGGAGTATTAAAGCTGCACTACGACAACCGCAACGATCTTTAACCCGAAGGTCTGGACATCAAGCACTTCCCGATCCGAAGACCGGGAAGCACCATCGTTGCCTCCCGGCCATAATAGAAAAAGCCTAACCGAGAGAGCGGTTTAGTGTCGTGTCTCACGACACGTAGTGCGGGTTTAATAGACCCGGAGCCGTTTTCCAATGTGTCGGCTCATCACATGATCAGGCTGAAGGATTCGTGAAACGGGGATTCCTTCAACCCGAAACTAGCACTCTACTGCCACCGTTACAAACAAAACGGTTGCCATGAAATCATGGGTAATCGAATTCACTGTAAAAAAAGCGGCAGTACAACCTACAGTTTCATATTTTGGGCTAAATGGCAAGAAAAAACGTAACCGTGGTCACCAGACGGCAACGCTATCCGAAGCGTCCGTACTGCTTCAATCCCATGTGAAACTTGCGTGCTCGCGCATGCTGTAGAAGTTTTCGGTGCCGTTTCCGATGATGATATGATCAATAACATCAATCCCCAGGATCTTGCCTGCAGAAACCAAACGCTCAGTTACTACTTGATCTTCCTTGCTTGGAGTTACGTCGCCACTGGGATGGTTGTGGATGAACGCTATCGAGCTAACGCCCTGTTCGACCGCGTGCCGAAAGCTCTCTCGGGGATGAACGAGACTTGCGTCAAGTACGCCAAGCGTGACCAAATCAACGTAAGTAATGTAATTCTTGGAATTCAGTCCTACTCCAAAGAAATGCTCTTTTTGTTGGTCAAACCAATGCTCTTCGGCCAGTATTGCACGGACTGTCCAAGCTAACGATTCTGGAGAGGCAACAGTGGCAAACTCTCCTTTGATTTCTTTCAGCATTTCTCCTCACTCAATAGTTGAAGCGAAAAACTAGGACGGAGTGTGATTGATGTCAATCGACATACAATCGCAAGCACCAATCGGTTTGTCGTTGGCATCTACACGCATTGACTCGTCAGCTGACCATGGACGTTGCGATAATAAATGTAGGACGGTTCCTGAGTCTTTTCCGAACTCACTTTGTGCAATTCCGCCCGCTCTAGGAACCTGGCATCTTCTGCATAGCCCAAATCATCGAATCCGCCGATCTCGGTGAAGACGTCCCTTCGAATAAAGAAGGTCCCGCCTACCGCACATTTTTCCAGATGAATTTGCTTGGATGTATCGTCCTTATCAGCAACATAAGGGTTGCCATGAATTTTGAGGCCGCCGTGCAGAAAGCGAATGGTTGGGTCTGAATTGAGAATCGATTTACGTTTAGCCAGATGATCTACGGCATACTCGTCATCAGAATCTAAAAACGTCACGAACCGTCCCTTTGATAGCGTTGCTCCGATATTCCGAGCGGCGCCAACGCCACGATTGCAGGTTCGCTGAAAGAATCGAATACTTGGAGAGATCGAAGTATAACGACGAATTACTTCCTCAGTGTTGTCGGTTGATCCGTCATCGATAACGACCGCCTCCCAATCTGGCTCTGATTGTGCCAGAAGTGAGTCCAACGCTCTCGGCAATAGACGGGCACGGTTGAACGTACAAATTACAACGCTAAAAAACTTGGGCATGTGTAGTTTCTCTGGAGTTGGGTTCATTGGCCCGTAGGTCATTCAAAAGTGTCGTCGCTTGTTTTCAGGGAGTTTGGGAGATTCCTTCCGATGCCCTTCAAGGAACCTGTCCAAATCATCTTCGCCAACTCGTTTGCACGAACCGATTTCGAAGCATGGCAGATGGCCCGTACTGATCAGCCGATAGACCATGGAGATACTGATCTTCAGCCTTTCAGCCGTTTCTTTGACGGTTAACAATCGCATTGCTTCTCTCTCGTTAGTGGTCAATATCGGTTCCAGCAACCTCGGTTGCGGAGACGTTGGAACTGTCAGCAGTCAGCATCACCGCAGCGGCAAACACCATCGTGAATTTTCGAGCCAGGCGACTGTTGACTTCGGTAACTGGAAGGGTGCGTTGTAGAAGCTGGTCTCGGGAGGCAACCGTGTTTCTGGTATCCACCGCCGCGACGACGAGCTCCAGAATCATCGCTTCATCCAGATGACTGCGCGGGCGATTCTGGTTGCCTTGGCGATCCATAGAGCAACTGGCGGCGTCCGCATCCCGATTGAGTATGAACTTGCTTTTCACGCGTTGGTCTTTCCACTTTCTCCAGACAACTACCGGTTTGCGATAAAATCGACTTCGAAACGCGATTGCCTGAGAAGATGCCCAAAACTCTGTTCTTGCCGCAAAAATCTGGCGAGCGAAAAAACCGTGAGTTGAATACCTGACTGTGAGATTGATAATGGGAAAGAGAAAGCAACAACCCAAGAACAACGCGACGAAACGAAGTGTTGGGTCGAATCGGACCAATTGAAGCCACAGACAATACCCTGTTGGCGCAAACACAATCCATTTGAGGAGTGCAGTTGCACGTAATGCCCATTCGTAGCTCCGCCAGGTTGGGTGCTTGGCAACGACATGAGCGATACGCCGTCGCCGGTCTAGGTAAAGCTTCGGCCATGGTGGTAGACCAGGGGCCGTGATCAGCACCATCTCTCTACGCCGCATTGAACATCCCCTGAAACCATTCGTGCTGATCGTAGAAAACGCGTTGCAAAATCGCCGGATGGTAGCCCGGGCGTAAGATCAGCTGTCTAAGCATGTGATCATCTCGGGAGAAGTACCTTCCAATTTCTTCGGCCGTCATCAAGGGCTGGCTATTGATTGACCATGATTCACCGGTCGCGGCGTTGCGAGACGCCTGTTCAAACGTCGGTACGTTGGTGGATCGAGATAGACAGGACGTATGACCAAGTCGTTTGGAAACGTACTCAAGGGTTGTCGCGTCCGCCAAGCTGAATAGCTGTAGAATTCCTGCATTGGCGATGAAGGTTTCCCAGCTCGAAGAATATTTACTTTTGATCTGTCCCAGATCTTGCGTTACGGCCCATATCTTCGCCCCTAGGCCCGCAATCTGAGCAGCAGCGACCTCCAAACATTCAAGTCTACCTAGCACACTAAATTCATCGAGCATCAGGATGGTTTGGCGAAATGGATCAATGGTGGGTTCTTCTTCATGTGCGGCCAGAGTCAGCTGGACGAGCAACCGCAACCAGCCACTCAAGTCCGCCATCCGCATCGCGGGCAGTGAAGCATATAAGGCCATCGAACCTCGTTTGAATTCACGGAGGTCGACCGAGTTCCCCTGCAAACAGTCCGCCATACACTCGATGCCAATCCAGTCCAAATGCTTTCTCAGGTTGCTCAGCACAGATGAAAACTCACCACCGGTGCGGTCGTAAAACTGCCGGGCAGCATTTCGGATCATGCCGCCTGCTGCATCATTGGCAAGCATTTCTGATTCCAACCAGTATTTATTCGGGGAATCAGGATCAGGAGATGTCAGTTCGGAAGCCAGATGCCATACCGTAATCAAATTGCGATGCCCAGAATATCTTTCGTGGGTGGCAACGTGGGCACAAAGTCCCGCAAGGATCTGCTGCGCCGTGGTATCCCAATGGCGATCTTTGAAGTCACCGGAAACAACTAATGAATCGGCGATTAGCTTCGCATTGGGAACAAAACTCCTTCGGTCCGACCGTTCAAGCATCTTGATCGCATTGAATGAGACTCGAAGAGGTTCGATGTCGGGACCACAAACTCCAAACGGATCCAGCACCCCAACATTCTGCCTTAGGACTTTTGCCCGAAATGGCGCCGTGAGCCTGGCGAGATCACCTTTGGGATCCACACAGAAAATCGAGGTCGTTGCGGGCAGTAGTGCCAAATTTGGGAGAAGGCAGGATCGCCCTTTGCCTCCCCTACTCCCGGCGATGGTGATAATGTGCCGGTCGTCACCAACCCCAATCGGTAAACCGCCGTGAACATAGCGAGTTGCCCTTCCGTCTGGCAGTCGCGGTCCAGTTTCCATTTCACCGCCGACGGCGCCCAGGAAAATCTTGGACTCTGGGTTTCCGTTCAAATCAAAACGAAGCGAATGCGTTGCAGCAAGATTGGTTGGAGTTTCAAAATGAGCGTCAGGTAGTTTGCCAAGCTCTCCTGGCCGCTTTCCCCGAAGGATATCATCCAGCAGGCTATCAAAACTTTGTTTGTTCAATTTTTTTCCCATTGCCCCACTCTCTGTTCACAGAACCACTAAAACTGATCAAGCCTGGGAAGCTGAGGCGTTTCCGATAATCGGCCTTCAAGGACATAGGTTCCTGGCGGGAACTCGGCCTGCTTGAGGATTTTCCTCCATCGGGGCTTCTCGTCATCGGCCACGAAATACAACGCCATCCCTCCTCCCGCCTGGGAGTACTTTTTCAGCGATTCAAGCATTGCGTTACCGGACTTTCGCCATTGCTCCTTGTCGCTCTCGCTGTCCTTCAAGTCGCTTAGAACCACCGTTAGCATTCGGGTTCGTTCGGTAACTTCTGGGATATCAATGAGATGGTCGATCACGTTTTTAGTTGAGTCGTAGACTCTCGAACCTTTCGGATCCGAATGGTCGCGGAGATATCGATTCAAAGATTCGGGGCTTGGGAACCGTCTTGCCAGCTCCTGAGGTGTCCCGTCAAACAACAGAAATTCTTCGTTCTCGCTGATCTGTCCCAGGACAACCCGAGTGTTCAGTCCCGTGCTTTCTGTAAAGAACTGGTCCATCAGATTCATGAACAACTGGTGGGCACGGCCATTTTTCTGCCAGTCGTCACTGAATGAGCCTGAGACATCAATCACAATAGCAAGGCAGGCATCCAACTCTTCAACGACGAAGGGTTTGAATTCTTTGCGAGTCTGGTCTTTGCTGATGCATCCACACAGGGCGGCAAAAAGAAACAGAACAGTGACGTAAGGCATAGTTCGATATGATTGCATTTGAGAATCCTTAAACGGCGCCAGATGAATAATGGAAATCGGCGTGCCATGCGCCCAGCAAGGCTAAACCGGCGGTATAAAGAATGGTTGCTACTGCAGGCACGTACTCAGGAGCATCAGACCAGCCACTGGACGTTTGGCTCTTTAGGCCGACATAGAAAATCCCCGCATCGCCGAAGATGATGATTGCGGCAATCCCCGCCAGCAGGAAAAACAGGATTGGGTTTTGACGTCGTTGATGGGCAATCTTGTCAGCACTTTGCAGTTCCCGAAAAATTCGAACCCATAGAATGGTGACCGCGACAAATAGGACCAGCGCCGCGAGCATTGCGATGTCCAGCCTGTCGAAACCACTGTAGTGCTGCAAAAACTCGGCACCAGGGATCGGCAATTTGTAGAGTCGCATGGCAAAGACGCCCATGAGTTTCCGCAGTCCCTCAGCTCCTACGGTGAGATAACAGATCCCAACCATCGGTAGCAAAATCAGATTGAGTATCCAGAAAAAGATTTGCTCTTTAATCGTTTTCCGTTTTTTCAGCGGGCGAATCCGACCAGAGGCCGTCTCCCCTACTCCCACCGGAGCGAACGCTTGATCGAAACTGTCAAAGTCATCAAACATGATGTCCTCCTAAGCGACTGGCTGAGATTGCTTGGCTGTCGTCTCGGCGTACTGTTGACGAAACGACTTCAGGGCCGCTTCCAAATCCTCGATGATCGCTTCGAGATCGACCGGTGATTTTGCTTTGGCAGGTTTAAGAACCAGACGAACTGTTCGACCGACAAATGACCAGATAGATTCGTCTTTTGGTTTTTTGGATTTTTTCGGCACCGTAGTTTTGGTTTGTTTCTTGGGGCTGGAGGAAGTATCCGATGCGAGGGCGTGCTTTGCCAGCAACTGATTGGCTTGCGCAATTCGAATTCGTTCGCCTTTTCTGGCGAGGTAAATTGCTTCGTACCTAGCGGCATGGGTTGCGTCAGCTCCAGAAAGCAGTTTCAGTGCTTCAACAACGAAAAACCTAATCAACTGCGGTTCATCGATAAGAAGTTTGCCAAAGTACTCCCACACGGCGATGCATCGATAGGCTTGTGGTCTGGACACGCCAATGTCCTCGAGCAGATTGTCAAATAGTTCCCTGCGGCTATCGGTGTCGGTGGCTCGAAGGTAAAAGAACAACAATCCACCGGTGGTGATTGTGGCCTCAACTCCGTTGGTCGTTAGTTTCTTGGAGATCCAGATCCCCAGCTGCGTGACTTCGGTGTCATCAATCACTTGGGAAGCATCGTTTAGGTCTTCTTGATCGACGTGAGCGATTTTTTTCAGAACGATCGGGACTCGCTCGTTGGCGATAATGGTATCGATAATTTTTTTCATATTGGTTCCTGGCCAGATTACTGGCAAAGCAAAAGAACGATGGTGGCCAATAACAATGCAACGAGCAGGTTTGTTTCTGGATCGTTTGGATCGGAGGTCAGTTCGAAAACGCAGTGCATTGAAGTTTTTGGGATGGGAAAGTACCGCTGCGTCCTGCTTGAGTACTTTCGGTTTTCAGCCAATTCCATCTGGCTCTGGCTTGGATTACTTACGTGGCTTGACGGTTGTATTGCCGCGGTGCGAAATGTCGTAGCCTTTGTTTTTTGGCTTGCAGGCCAGACACGCGAGCCAGATCACAAAACCAATAATCAACAAACCCACAACTGGGTTACCACCTTGGGAACCAGCCGCCTCGGCCATTAGCAGGAAATTCATGTTCATCCTTTCAATTAAGCTGTGTCGAACTCTTGCTCTACAAGCTAGGGAGGACTAACAGGTGGAATCCCTGCGCACAAAATTAAATTTCTTTGTCCTTGATTTTGAATGGAGTCACTGCGAATAATTCATCCTGATACCGATTCCTAGTATTCTCTGGTTTGGCAATGACGAATCCCCTTTCCGTATCTAGTTGCATCCGGCGAGTTTCCCGGCAAGAAGTTCCTGACGCCGCCGGCTCCATTTGGGATTTTTTTCACAGCCGAGCCCGAAGAATTGCTCAGCACGAATTGAAACATTCGTACAAATCAAGTGGTGACGCGGATGACGCTACCAATGCAGCCTTCTTCAGTTGTTTTTTGAAATTGCAGAATCAACCGGCGCGTCGTTTGGGGCGAGAGGAGTTTTGGGAGATCCTGCGGAGAAGTGTAAAAAGGCATTCCGACAGACTTCGCGTACAACGCTATACTCGTAAATGCCAGTACAGACACTTTTCTACTTTAAGTACGCATGAAATTCGTACGTTAAAACAGGTGCCTGAACGCAGTGCTTCCGCTGATCAAGAGATCGAATTGGAAACACTGGTTGATTCACTTTGCCTGGGTCCGGGGTTCAAACAGTTGCTTCAGTTAAAATTGGAAAACCACACCAACATGGAAATCGCAGTTGAACTTGGTGTTTCTCTCGGGACTGTGGAACGCAAATTGAGATTGCTACGGCGCCGAATGGAACGACGGTATGCTAAAGACGATTCTTGAACTCGCGGAATCCTCTTTGAGTGATGAGCAGCAGGCAACACTTGAGGAGCTTTGTGACAGTTTTGAAGCCGCCTACCATCTGGACCCGAAAACGTCCCCGTTTGAGTTCGTATCTGACCTTGACGCCACTCTAAAAGATATCGTTCTCTTGAATTTGATTCTCGTCACGATTGACGAATCAAGGTTCGAGTCTGAACGACAACTTCTCCAAGCACTGTCGCACTCACCTTACTGGTGTAAATCGCTTGAAGCGTTAGTTTCCGGAGAGAGAAGGGCAATACCGACAGAAAAAAGCGACGAGACACTTCCGGCCCAAATTGGAAAGTTCAAGGTGCTGGGAAAATTGGGTGGAGGTGGACAGGCGGAGGTGTTTCTCGTTTTCCATCCGGAGCTCGTCAAAAATATCGCATTGAAAAAATTGCCGGATCATGTCGATCCGTCTGACAAATTCCACAACCGACTCGTCAAAGAAGCTCAGCTATTGGCTCAACTGGAGCACTCTGGAATCGTATCGGTCTATGACGTGCAAACACAGCATGATCCTCCATTTATCACCATGGAGTTGGTCGAGGGCGTGACCCTTGCAAATTTGGATCAGACCGGAGCTTCGGAGGTCGTAAGAATTGTCCTGGCAGTTGCAAAGGGTCTCCGTCACGCGCATCACCGCGGCGTGTTTCATCGTGACATCAAGCCGGGAAACGTCATGTTGAGATCAGACAGTCGTGTAGTTCTGATTGATTTTGGCTTGGCGACTACTCACCTGAAATATGATGGTGACTCTATCTTGGAAAAGTATATCTGCGGTACACCAATGTTCATGGCTCCAGAATTACTGGTTGACGAAGTTGAGCCCGGACATGGTCTCAAACGCGCCGACATATTCGGCTTAGGTGGAATCCTGCTCTGGTTGCTCACTCGCCAACCTCC
This sequence comes from Mariniblastus sp., assembly GCA_965224765.1. GTDB lineage: Bacteria > Planctomycetota > Planctomycetia > Pirellulales > Pirellulaceae > CAZDBA01. Next base: position 339,590 of record CBDDAC010000012.1, on the reverse strand, counting down.
CATTGTGCTCGTCGGTGATGAAACCGACACGAACCCTCAATCGGGAGTCATCAATAATACAGCCATCGGATCGATTCGAAACAAACGTTTGCAGTGCATTTGTCGTAAAGCACTCTCGTTAAATCCCCAGGGCCGCTATTCTTCCACTGACGCATTTATCAAAGATCTGGTTGCGTTTCGAAATATGCGACGGGTGAAAACTGGCTCCATAGTTGCCGCTGCCTTTCTGTTGGCACTTGCATTTCTGGCTGTGTCCTTCTCGAAAAATCCACCTGAATCGAAGAAGACAGATTACCTAGTTGTTCAACACGAACCGAAATTCAACGAGCACCAAGCGTTCGAGATCATTGATCGACTCAAAACTGCCAGAGATGGCACAATCCAGGGACAGGCTGACGCATTTCCGTATTTGATCAGAGCAGGCGTAGATCTTTCAAAATCTGATTTTTCAGGAATTTCTTTCGCAAACGTCGATCTGTCTCATGGAAAACTCAAATCGTCGAAAATGCACTTGGTCGACTGTTCAAATTGCGAGGGCAAGAACGCTGATTTATCAGATGCTGATCTTTCCTTCGCCGGATTCAAGGATGCAAATTTTTCAGGAGCCAAGTTGATCCGGGCTTTTGCACCTTTTGTCAGCGGTTCTGACGCCAATTTTCAAAATGCAAAGTTCAAGCAAGCCAATTTTGCTTTCAGTTCTTTGCAAAATGCTGATTTCTCTAACGCCGACCTAACCCACGCATGTTTTGCCTTCGCTGATTTACGGGGAGCAAATTTCGATGGCGCAATTCTTGCCAACACCCACTTCACTGGAGCATTGCTAGATGGAGCCACCTTCCTGGACGCCCAGTTTTCGAATACTTGTTTTACAGGTGCGTCGATCGACCAAAGTCTATTGACAAAAAAACAGCTGGGTGGCGTGTGCCGACATCCAATCCACGTAGCCGAAGGAGAGCGTCAGCAACTCAATTTGGATGTGCGTGTTTTTGAGAGATGGCCCAGTCAAATTAGCAACAGCGGGTACATATTGGATTCCATTTGTGCAGTTGATTCGATGGTGGGGCATATGAATGACCAGTCGTTTCCTTTGGTACCCGACTTTGAAATGCTGCCGGTCCATTTTTCCCCGGAATGGCCAGGAGATGCGGTTATCCGTCTTGACCGACGTTATCTAAGACATGGACAACGCAAAAAGATGGTGCAAGAGCGGGTCAATAGCCACTTTGCACTGCTGAAGGCGGAACTGTCGCCATCGAGGGAACTTGTCAGCCAGCGGAGTTGGCAAGAACAACTTGTGGAAAATTCGAAAGACACTCGTCACCTCGAAAAATGCTACTTCGAAACCGATTTGGCGTTGTTGATGATACTCAGCAACGAGTTGGTTGATCCAGAAAGCATTGACTGGACCGAGATGGCAAAGACACGGCATTCCGTTGAAAGACACATCGAGAACAAAGCTCAGGGGCGGTTTGGTACATACACTTACTGGCCGCCGGTATTTCCAGCAGATATCCCGTTTCACGAAGCGACAAAAGAATTCACCGACTGTTACAGAGTTTGGACTCAAAGGCGAAGTCAACAGCTGTCTCGTCACGAGCAGTTGACCATTGTTTCTCGTCCGAAATTTAAGTTTGATTTCTTCGCGGAGAAAGTGTCTCTCGACGGATATAATTGTCTGCATACGATTTCGGAATCGGAAAACGATCGTTGGTTGGTCGATGAATTGCTCCTAATGCGTGAAGACTGGAGGCGTGACCTAAGACAAATCACCGTGGAACATCTGAAACTACAGGCGATTGAGGATATCGATGCCTTACTGTTTGTATTTCCTTCAAACTATGAAGACTACCATTTCAGCATGGATCGTGAGACGTTTCGTTATGCACACACAAGGTTTACTTACGATCAACCCGAGGCGATTCGGCTGGAGGTTGAGTTGAAGGTAACGGACATCCAGTTGCTTGTTGGTGAACAAGAGACTGAAAAAATTGCCGTTGTTTTCGTACAACCTCAGCAGGCAAGGTTGCTGGACAGCGGAGCCGTCCTATGGGAGGGCGAGTTGGAAACAAAGATCAATTAACTGTGGTTCCTGAAATCATCCTTTCAATTCCAAGACGAAGGATGCGTGCAGGACGGGATCGACTGATTTGACATTTCTTGCAAATAGATATGCTCTTAAAAGTGTGGGACAGTTGGTCTCGCTCCTTTCGAGAATGGCGAGATCTTTAATTGCCAAGTCAATTGCAGAGCCGATTTCAACGGCAGCCACAAATGCGGTTCTGAATTTGGTTGGTTCCGGGGGCGGTCTTCCTCTCACCAAGGCAACGTACTCTCGCTGGAAGTCTTTGTGGGATGTCAAACCTGAAATCCACGCTTCGCAAAGCGAGATTATGTCTCTTGCTACTTTTTCTGATTGATCTCGGTTTCTCGCCATGATCGAACTTCTCATGTTCGACCATACGAGTCAAGCAACGGTTAGGCATGGTCGTTGATGAGTGCCGATTCGTGATAGGCAAAATGGCTTGACGCACTATGACCGTTCCCTTCTCTCAAACCATTCCCTGCGATTTAATTTCAACCTCAATTCCAATATCTGGCGCGCTGAATTCATTGTTTGGTGATTTGACTGTCGCTCTACCTGCGATGCCCCCACCTAGGCTCAGCGACCAATTTTGAGCGATTAACGAAATAGTTTTTGCCAAAGTGTTTTGTTTTGTTCCTGTCGCAAGGCTTTTCGGTACTTTTTGTTGTCGTCTTCCTGCTTTTCAATCCGCTCTTCCATTCGTTGCTTCCACTCATCAGCCCCTTTGGTTTGATGTTCAAGCAACTTCGTTTGATTCTCAAGTAAGGCAGTCCCCCTACTCTCACGAGCCTCGGATTTTTCTAGGTTTCCACGTAGTTGTTCAATCGTATTCAACAATTGATTACGTTCTCGCTCACGCTCTTTTTGTTCACGGTCCAACAGGTCCTGTAGGTGGTTGGAATCCTGTTCTTTTTCTAAACCCTTATTTTCGCTCCGCTTCGTGTTGGATCGTAATTTTCCATTTTCGTCGAGTTGCAAAAAGTCGCCGTATACACGAGTCAACTCAGAAGCCTCAATCAGCTTATTGTTGTTGTCATCTAGAATGAAGGACAGTTTTCTCTTCGTAATGTGGTTTGTAATTGTTGAGCGTGCTTTGCCCGTTAGCCGAGATACCTCCGAGATGTTAAACGTTGTCTTGTTCATGATCAAAGCCCCCTCCTCCCGAGGCTGACTCCAACCTACTACACCTCAAAATGTCGCGCAATCACTTTGTTTCCGTTGGTCTGCCAGCTCGCCAGGGTGAACTGACATGGTCAATACATGCGGGTGTCACCCACTTGATGTAGTGTTGACAGTGTCACATCCTGCCAACAGGGCAGCACCTTGCATGCGAACCCCTGCGGCACAAAACACTATGATCTCTGCATTTTCGCAGCGTCTGGCATCGCTTTGCCATGTCGCGAAACAGTGTCGATTGTCGTCGCATCATGCACCTCACTCCATCGTTGACATGCAGTGATTGTTGACATGCCATGCTGACACCCACCGACACCTCATCGCACAGTGTCAATCATGTGGCACACTACGCTCGACTCCACTCAAACAACTGGCCGCAAAACACCTCCCCTCCTCCGTTTCCGATGACCGTGAAGTGTTGACACCTGTCAGTGTCGGTGGCGTTCAGCTGACACACTACAGAGCACTACAGCCTGGCAGGTGCAAGATTTTGGTACAAAACTGTTGATAAATGCTGTAGTGTCGTAGGAACGATGTCCGAATCGTGGACATCATCTCTCCGAGACGTGTTGTTCTGACCGCCTCAAACTCAATCATCTAACCAAGGAGGGCGATGGTCGAACAGCTTACATAAAAAAACCGCCGTTGGAGCGGCGGTCTTTCAATGAGCATTGTCGCTCGTGTCAATTCACTAATTTCACGATAGCGCTTCATGCTCCTCAATGCAACGTTTATTTACGTTTGCAAACACTTTTTTGTGTCCGCTTTTTCATAGCGGTATAGCTGGTACAACGTCGCTGAAAATCATGAAGACTACCTATCCAAAACCAAGTTTGCCGATCCGACTCGCGTCCGATCGGCCAAGCCAATATCTGCGGGAGGAGGGGAGTTGGAAGACGAAAACATCTCCCACTGTCCATCCATTGCCATCGCGGCCCGACCCGAAAAAAATCGCGTTGGCAGTAGCTCCAATCATGAGGGGAGCCAGTCCTGATCGGATCTCAGCACTCAACGAAATCGCAAGGCTCTCAGGGGAACGGCCTGAAGCCTGGGAAAAGCCTCGGTTCGGCGATTTCGAATACTGGTTGGCACATCAGTGCGGATGGATCGACGATGAAGAATTGAAATCGGATACGGCTCAATACCAAGCGAAAAGCAAACGGGCACTTGAAACGTCTCACCGTTTTTCAACGCAGCGATTTTCCTGGTTGGAAACGCCCCGGCACCAGCCTCCAAGAGGTACTGGCGAGTACGTCCCAGAAATGGATATGAAACTGGTGAAAGATCGGAATCTCACTGACAGTGCTCGTCGCATTGCAATGTTTGTATTGAGGCATGTGTACCAAGACAATCGAACTGGCCGCTTCATTGGGATGACGGTTACATTCATCATGAAGGGACTATCGATATCTCGCAGAACGGTTCAACGATCACTAACTCTTCTGGAAACTCAGGGGTATTTTCGTTGTGAAGTTGCCAAAGGGGATGCCACCAGGATGTGCATTGGTTTGATTATCCACTTGAAGGAATCCTTGTTTCCCAAACATCATAAAGACCGTTGGCCCGAAAAACGCAGAAATTCAGAGGCGTCAAAGCTGTCCAACAAACAGAATCAAATTAAAAATACTATCTACAATGCAAAAAACAAAACCTCTCGGCTTACCTGGGCACTGAAGTGCATGAACGGCGTTGCTCGCCGTGTATTCAAGGCTGACCCGATCATTGGAGAAAAGCAAACTGCTCAGTGCTGGGGATTCAAGACTTTAGGTTCTGGTTTTCTCCACCCGGCGATTAGAACCCAAATGCTACATTCGCAAGCATAAAGGAAACGGGACAATGGGAAATAAAATTCATTGAATCTAGAGGCGGAATCGCGATACGTTGGTTCATGGCAACTGGCAGTGACGAACTGGAGCAATTCAAAACGCAAATCAACTTGTGTGACTATGCCGAGTCACTGGGGTTTACATTTGATCGCAAGCAGAGCAGCAAACGCAATGCGGTCATGCGGCATGCCAGCGGTGCCAAGATCGCGATCCTCAAACGCTCAACTGGCCATTGGGTCTACATCAATACTCACGGCAGCGACAGCGGAAGTATTGTCGATTTCGTGCAGGCCCAGAAATCGCTTTCCATTGGAAAGGTGCGAAAAGAGCTGCGGCCATGGATCAGTGGTACCGTTTCTTTGCGGAGTAGGGAGCCTGAACTCAAAGAAGCTTACAGTTTGGAACCGGCGGATCAGGATTTAGCCCAGGTGGCCGACAGTTGGATGAGAGCGAAACTGCGTCGGTCAACTGATCGATATCTTCGTTCCCGTGGTATCCCGGAAGCCGTTTTGAATGATCCAATTTTTCTTGATCGCATTCGGGTTGATGATCGGAACAATACGATTTTCCCCCACTGGAATGCGGCATCGGATTTGTGTGGATTTGAGATCAAGAATGACAGTTTCACCGGTTTCTCTCCTGGCGGTGAGAAAGGGCTGTGGTGCTCTCGGCCAAGGATGGTTGATCGAGTCATGGTGATTTGTGAAACCGCAATCGATTCATTGAGTGTGGCAACGCTTTTTGGTACTGAGGCCAAAAGATTTTTCAGTACTGCTGGCCAATGCAGCCCCCACCAAATCGATTGCCTGGCTTCAGCTGCTGAGAACATGCCAGACAATTCGAGTATCTGGTTGGCAGTGGACAATGACGACGGCGGAAAAAGATTGGCGTCTCTCATTCGGAAAGAACTGGAAGCGAAAACTGCGAACATCAGCATTGTCGACAAAATACCTGAGCAAATTGGTTCCGATTGGAATGATGTTGTGCGTGCAAGACTAACAACCTCAAACATTCCGTCGTTTTAGGCGTACTGGTAAAGCCCATGGGGCGATCATACGAAGGTATGTGATGGGAGGAGGGCGTTTGGCAGTTAATGATTTCCGTGTTAGTTGAAACTAATCATCATTTCCAACCAACGAAAGGAACTCAAATGTCCAACAACAAACCAGTCCACCGAATCCGACTTAGCACCATCTCAGCGGCCATTTTCAAAAACGAGACGAATGAAGGCAAGACTTTCTATAACGCAACGGTTGACCGAAGCTACAAAGACGGTGAGCAATGGAAACATACTGGCAGCTTCAGCCGTGACGACCTACTCAATGTTTCCAAAGTCGCCGATTTGGCCAATAGCTGGATCCATCAAAAGGAACAATCCGAATCTCAGAGCAACGTTCCAGAGCCCACTTAAGCCGCGAACATCACAACGGACGCTTCGCCTCCCTTTTTTCTGGACTTTGACAGCCCAGGTGATACTATGTGGGGAGGAGGAGTCTGATGCCAGAACTCAATTTGAACAACATTGAACCCGAACTGCATATCCAGCTTTGCGAAATCGCGAAGGAGGAGGGACGTTCTGTCGAAGAGTTAGTTCAAACCATTCTCCGTGACGCAATCGAATCGATGCAACGACCACACTTGGCGACGCGTCTGATAGATCGTTTTTCTGATGTCGGCCTGAATCCCGACGAGGCCATTGAAGAACTGAAGGGGCAGGAAGTTCGCTCGCCAGAATTTGATCAATGATCGTCCTGGACACCAACGTTGTTTCAGAATTCATGAAAGCCCAGCCCGACCAAACGGTCGTCGACTGGCTCCATGCCCAGTCCTCCGACGATGTTTGGACAACCAGTATCACGGTTTTCGAAATCCAACATGGTTTGAACATTCTTCCCGACGGTAAACGCAAACGCGGCCTCGTCCAACAGTTTGAGCTGGCGTTGAAGCATGATTTTGACGGGCGTATTTTGGATTTCGATTCACTGGCCGCGTTAGCCGCCGCCGAAATCTCTGCCAGCTACAAACGAACCGGGCAGGGAGCAGACGTTAGGGATATGCAAATAGCCGGAATCGTCGGAGCCAGGGAATGGACGCTTGCGACCCGCAATACAAGGGACTTTCGATTAGCGAAAGTCAAGTTGATTGATCCTTGGCAGTTCTCACCAGCTCAGTAGACAGTATCATTTTTGGCTTGATGTTTTATCCCATTGCCCCGCAGGCAACGTTCCAACACGCAATCATCCATTAGTTGGCTCCAGAGGATCCAAGCCGGCGGCTTCACGAGCGTACTGGCACTGCTCGTCGCCAGCCTCCATCGCGACACAAACATTTGGCCGAGTAGGGTGAATGGCACATTTGAATTGATCTGTGAGAAACTTGCACGGACTGCCGCAAGCAATCGCCAGACACTTTCCGTCTTGCTCCAGATCAGACATCAAGGTGTCATAAGTTTGATTGGGACGCAGCGGTTGCAAGATGTGGTTCACGGAGAACGTCGAGAGCATAGGCTTCTACGATCAAATGCCCCTGACAACACGCTCCACACTGATCGCATTCATACTTTTTCTCCATGGTGTCAACAAAGCACTATCCTTTCGGACTTGCAATGGTTTCAAGTAGCGAATACTGACGTATTCGTTTTCCATTCAAAATCGATCCGGTCCAAACATCAGCCCCGTCTCAAATTTGAGACGGCGACAAGGTGGAGATACACAAGCTTCCTTCGCGTTGAGACTTAGAACAGATCACGCTGTTGGAACGATTTAGTATCAACCGTTTCAGGTTCTGGAGCTGGTTCGGCGGACGGTAGGTTCTGCTGTTTGTGGTCAAACGGACTTTGCTCAACAGGGATTTCTCGAATGACCCCGCCGGCTAAATTGAACCCAATTTTGTAAACCCTGTGAACTTCAAGTGTGAGCGTGTTTTGCCAAACCGCAAAGCCAAATAACCCACGAAGCCCCATGTTGATGGCAGTCATCTGGGCACATCTAAGGGCGTAACCACGATGCACCTCTTGTTATGCCTGTAAGACTGCCTGAAAGTGAGTTTATTCATTTTTTCTCCGCAAAACGGTAACATTTCTTCAGAAATTGAATTCAATGCTGTGATTTAACCCGCCAATTAAAGTTACTTTTTCAGCACCCTGCTAGTGTCTGGTCCGAAGTTGAATAAGAAAAATCCTTTTTCTCCAAATGTCCCGTTGTGGCTCATCGAGCACCTCTGAAAAATCAATATTTTCTGCCATGTGCATGATCAGTGAACGCTCTCCATAGCTGTACTTCTTTTTGAAGTGTTTTGCAGCCTTCGCAAACAACTCGTCATCTACTAATGATTCAGCGATAATTCTCTGCCCCAATTCTATTTGCTCTTTCGTTAGGCATAAGCAATTGGCCATTTCTCCAATGAGCTCTCTGCTGAACACATCTAGCATTTTTTGGCGGTCGTACTGTGCCAACTCGACTAGTTGAACCTCTGTCAGTACTTGCTTTATTGTTCGTTCCCAGCGTGGATGCGAATACACGCCGCTTATGTCTTGAGGTCCTGGGCGTATGCCACCTGCGAGTCCACTATTAACCGTTGCGATCACATCGGATCCTACGACAGAAATACCGATTCCCAAATCGTATGTTCCTCTATCTAAGTCTACAATTTCAACATGGCTATGGCCGAGTTTCCAACTACCGTCTTCGATTTTCTTCAACGGCAGCAACTGGACAGTCTCGTTGACATTGGTAGATTGAACCGTGTTGGGCATGGGAGGTTTCCTTTTGTAGTTTCACTTTGAAAAGAAACCGACCTGGCCGCCCTTCAAGCGGTCTCCCGACATGGCTGCCTCAATTGTGCGGGCACTTTTTTCCGAGGCGGCCAGTCTCGCAATGCCTCAAGTCGCGACCGTTCTTTCTTATCGGCCCAAACGACGTACTGGCCACCAGGTAGGCGTCGCCAACTAATGTAGTTTTTCTGAATCCAGTGTCGCACTCGGTGAGGTTTCACACCCAGCATTTCGCCAAACTCACGCAGCCACCATTCATCTTCTTTAAGCAAATCTGCTCGGCGAGGTGCCGCAAGCCCCATGCGGTAAACTAATTGTGCAACCAATGGTCGCGTAAATTTTGGTGATCGTGCTGCCGGTGGGCGGAATCCCTTGTCGTTGAGCTTTTCGGCAATTTGTTCACTATTGAACCCACGCTCGCGGCTGGTCACAACGAGATCACAAATCTCATGGTAGTGTTCCAATCCTTCATAGCCGGCTACCGGGCGTCGAAGATGATGTTGGGTTGTGTGTCCGCCGGTCCAAATGATACTGAGAATCACGTTTTCATCCTTGTTCGGAGTTGTTACAACAACTCGCTCGATTAGACACCGGGCGACTTCCTGCTTGTCAGTATTAGTTGTTGTTGAAGCATCCCAAACCTTCGGAAGGTTAGCTGCCAATGCCCGAACCTTCTCGATATCCTGATCCGACAAGAGGCCCTGGGTTTCGTGTTGAAATCGTTTGTAATCCTCAACGGTTTCACATTCTTTGCGTAAAGCCGCTTCCCATTGCTGCTCCAAAGTTCGGGCAACCAGTCGATTTTCGGGGTCGACAGCTCTATAGCCACGTTCCGCTGTAGCCACTTCGTACTGGATTCGTTCAAGTTTTTGCTTCCAGTTCTTTTCAAGACGAATCCTTTCTTGTTGAACATCACTGACAGCCTGAACGGCAAGATCAAGAGCCCCTGGCTCTACAACACGCAACAACTCCTGCGTCACACATTTGTCAAGGATTACAGCGTTCATGCCACAGCAGGTTTTCGGCTCGTGACGATGGACATGCCCACAACATTCGTATCGAGATTGATGTTTCTTCGAGTGGCGGGTCGTCATTTGCCCGTCACACTTGCCGCAGTAGATGATGCCGGCTAGCAACGCACCTCCGCCACGTGCCGCCCCACGTGTTGTTTGAGATGTTCGATTTTGTTGTGCTCGTTCACGATTGGCCAGGTATTGCTCCCACGTGATGTATCCTGGGAATTTATCGGGAATGAGCACTTGCCATTCTTCCATTGGAGCAAAGCGAATGCTTCGTTTCCCGGTTTCACGGTGACGTTTCCGATCTTGAGGAAACCGCCCGTACGAATAGGCTCCAGCGTACGTCGGGTTGCGAAGCATCGACGATACCGCTCCCAGTGTTGCTTTACTCCAGACTAATTTTCCACGATTCGGTCCATGGAACGGGCGAATGCCAAAACAGATGTCGTTGTCATGCATATAACGAAAGACCGCGTGATAGCTGCCCAGTTCCTGATACTTCGCAAACACCAGCTGCACGACTGACCGAACCTGTTCATCGGAGTCGAAGACGAGCAACCCGTCATCATCCTTCACAAATCCTGTTGGTGCGTGCAAGAACAACTCACCTCGCTGAGCTTTGTTCAGTTTTCCCCGCTCAAGACGGTTCTTCATCGTGTGCAGTTCAACTTCACTCATTGTACCTTTGAGCCCAAGCAACAACCTGTCGTTTGGGTCGCTCGGATTGTAAACCCCATCTTGATCCGCCAATAAGGTGTCGAAAATTCCACACAAATCGAGCAGGTGATGCCAGTCCTTGCACGAGCGAGCTAAACGGCTCATTTCCAATCCGAGAACCATCCCAACATGATCCATCATGACCTCTGACAGTAACTTCTGAAAACCTTGTCGGTTGTCAGCACGCCGACCGCTCAACCCAAGATCTTCGTCGATAACTAGCACCCTGTCTGGGTGCCAGCCAAACGCAATCGCATGATCCTTCAACGCGTACTGACGCGTAAGAGATTCCTTGTGCTCCTCCATTTGCTGTGGTGAAGACTGCCTAACGTAAACAATTGCCAAGCGTTCCAAATGATTGGCGTGAATTTTGTTGGAAACAAGTCTGACTGAATTCTCTGATTTGCCCGAATTTGATGTTTCAGCTTTGTTCACGAGACACCCCCGCTTCGTCGGCGGTCACGTGATTTGTCAGCATTTTCCCCAGAAGTGTTAGAACCTTCTTCCGCTCCAATTCGCTGAGCCCCGTCCACAAAACTACATTGGGCGTGTGTTTCTGTTCGCGCGGGGGGGAGTACAGTTGGGTTTTTGCATGATTCACCTCCGTGTGTTGTAAGTTGCAGTTCAACCCATTCTGCGAGCTGCAAAAGGGCCTTTGTGTCTATTATTGGAAATTCTAATTCTGATGAAAGACCAAGTTTATGATGGGCTTTCTGATCATGACCTTCTATGGTCAACATCCTGGCCAGTAAACTCCCAGTCCGGATGATCTTTACCAATGGAAAGCAGGAACCGTCCCGAGCCGCATGCCGGATCACACACCGACTTTCGTTTGGCTTCATCATCACCGACCACCAACTTAGCCATCAAAGAAGTGAGTGGCTCCGGAGTAAAATACTGTCCACCTTCGCCGTACGTGATTGCTCCTTGAAAGATATCGCCAAGAACATCTTGTCCGGTTTCTTCCATGGTTATGACAAGTTTACTGAAGCCGCGAACAACGGCGTCGATTCCACGATTTCCCTTATCGCCCTTCGCATAACCCTTTGCGACAGTTTTGAGATACTCCTTTTCCATCGTTTGACCGGCGAGGGAGCACCGAACAAAGATCAAGAAATCCTCAAATGCTTGCCCACGGCTGAGGCCAGCTCGGCGACCGCTTTTGTCAATCTGTTCCAAAACTTCTTTGCTACCTGCGATGGAGAAGAACTCTTTCGCCATCAATCGCTCTGTTCCGATTGTTTTCTATCATCTTGCATTTCCTGAAACAAAACATCTGCTTCTTTGCTGGTAAGTAGTTTTGCGACAAGGCGGTCAACCGTTGGGTTGCGAGCAATTAAATCATCAATCGTTTTTTGCCGATCTTCGTCCATGAGGTTTTTCCATTGTTGACTGGTGATCGGACGTTGAAAAACCTCTAGCGAAGCCACCACCTATTGAGTCTGGAGACCTTATTCAGCGGCCATCCGACCAGAGGCCGAATGCTAGAACGGATTTTCAAGTCCGGCAGAGCAACACACCCTGCATTTGAATAGTCGCACGGATTCAGTGCGAAAAGCAAGCTAAAAGTGTGGTGATAGGGCTGTCTCAAATTTGAGACTGAGGCCAAATGCTGCATCGTCTTCGACGACACTTTTTTCAGAGAGGCCCCTTCGGCCCGATTTCTCAAGACCTTCGCAAGGGCTCTCCTCCGGTCCCAAAAGACCTCCGGCAAATCGTCGGTATCCCCAAAATTTTTCACGGTCGCTGCGCTGCGAAAAATCCCGGGTGATCCCCCTCCGCCGATTTGGATCTGGAGAAATCTCCTCCCGCCTAAATCAAGTGCTGTCTTGCATTGATTTTATGGTCAGGCACCTTCCACGGCTTCGCCGCTACAGGCGTCTACCAAAAAAACAAAGTCCAATTAAAGAAAGGAAAATGACAATGAAAACACACTTAACTATCAACGAAGACGAGTTTTTTGAGCAATTTACACTGATCAAAAACCACTTAGATCCGCACGCAAGTTTCGCAGGGAACCTATTTGAAACGTATGGCGAGGAACAAACGTTCGTCAGCCAATATTCACCTGAGTGTATTTGGACCGTTGTTATTGGAGACAACGAAGAACTCTACATCCTGAGCGGTTGGCATGTCGTGAACCGTTTTGGCTATCTGATTTCCCGAGAGCCAGTTCCAAACGACAGCGAATATACCGTTGAGCTCTACAACGAACACTAAATCTTTGCCGGGACGGTAATTCAACCGTCCCGGCTCAAACAACCATCCCACCCAAAAAGGGCCAACAACGCAGCATCGACTGCAATAACTATGGAGAAAAACGATGACTAAACCAACTGACTTAAGAAGTGATCTAACCACACTCAACCAGCTAGCCGCGAGAGTACGAGATCTTGAAATGTTATTTCAATTTGCCAACTACGGGAAAGACGAGCTGATTGATTATCTAGTCGTCGACTACTCATTCTGTCGCGACGAACTAAACACAAAATCAACTCTCGAATTGTGGGGTGAAATCGAAATCCTGCAAAGCGAATACGGCCTTTCGTTTGACTATGTTCGAGCAGGAACATTTGAGGACCAAGACGCTGGCTACTTTCGGTACCAACTTTCCTATGGCGGACCGTCAGAAGAAATTCGCTTCTATGTCGATCCAGAACACAATCTTGTAAAAGCCGAGTTCTGGCTGCTGGATTGGTTTACGGGTTCATGCATCGACTGCACCAAGCAGGAGACCATTGGAGCGATTTGGCAGTTTTTCAAAGACATCGAAGCCAGCAAAGACGCCTATGAACAATCGATCAACTCAGATTGAAGAACCTGCCGAGCCGCAAAACCGGCGGCTCGGCTCCCCGAACAACCAGGAAAGGAATAAGAAAATGCACACAACTACATACGATTTTTCAACATTCAAGCGTGACATCAACTTGCCGGCGTTTGCCGCCACATTTGGTTACGAAATTGACAGAAAGAAAACGACGAAGACCACCATTGCCATGAAATCAGCGAACAACAAGGTTCTCATTTCGAAGAAAGGAGGAGCTTGGGTTTATTGGTCGGTATTTGATGAACAGGACAACGGAACCATCGTTGACTTTATTGCCAATCGATCCAGCAAGTCGATTCCAGAAATTGGTCGTATGCTCTCCGAGTGGAGTGGACAAGAGCCTCCAACACTCCCCGAGTATAGAAGTGTTGAAAGCCAGACCTACGATACCGTCAGAGTTCAATCGATTTTCAAGAAGTGCCGTCCCATACAAAAACACACGTATCTTGCGAGGAGGGGGCTTTGCTCAAAGCTGCTTACATCAGACCGATTTACGGGCAGGATCTTTACGGATCGATATCGCAACGTTGCATTCCCGCACTACCAGAATAAAGAAGTCTGCGGGTTGGAACTAAAAAACGCCGAACGTGGACTATTGGTCAAAGGAAGCCAGAAGACGTTTTGGCGGTCTAATACGAAAGCCACTGATACGGTCATTGTCGTGACTGAAGCAGTCATTGATGCTCTAAGCTATCAACAACTGTTTCAACCTCGCGATGCAATGTATCTGTCAACGGGAGGAGGGGTGTCGCAAAGGCAGTGTCAACTTCTCGCGGATCTTCTGACAACGGACCGATTCGAGAAAGTTGTTGTTGCCACCGACAATGATCAAGGCGGTGATCGAATTGCAAATCGCGTCAACAACGCTATCAAGCACTCCGAATTCGCAGGGAAGATCTCTCGGCACCGTCCACTTCAAACGGGAATGGACTGGAACGATGTTCTTTTGAGCAGTTGATTTGACTCCAGTCTCAAATTTGAGACTGGTGCGTGGCGGCAAATGAAAAAATAGGTTGTCTCAAATTTGAGACAACCTATTTTCTACATTTAATCTTCTTTCCCATGCCCCGCCCCGCAGGGTCGCGTCAAAATACGCGTTAGCTCTTTTCGATGGTTTCAACAATGATCTTGGTGACTTCCGGGGAGTTTTCTGGCCTATCGATATCGCGTTCATCCGCTTCGTGAATAGAACGAAGCGAGGCGATACAAAACAGGTTTGCCAGCTCCTTCAGATGTCGCCCCTCAAAAGTGATTGCCTTTTTGGTCATTGAGTATAGAAACACTTGAACCAAACCTGCATCGCGACAATGCACTTCACGAATGTCGCTGTACGCATAGCTTTCCATGTGACCGTCGCGAAATCGCAACTGAAACATCATCGGGGGCAGTTCACCATCGCGGATTGCTTGCCAAGGGCACTCCGGTTCGGCAGCGACACGCCCCAAACCCTTGGGCAAGCTGTGAAGAATGTTTTGCCCATTATGTTCATCAAAAATCTTTGCTACTTCTGCCATTAGCTGATACTCCTCTCCATGCCGGTAGAAACTCCAACGCCAGAGTCTCGAAAAGCTTCACTTCGATGCCGTCCCAATTGTTCATGTTGGTTTGTCTTTTCCGAAACGCTACGCCACCAATGTGAAATCCGATCTCGAAAATTGTTTGCTGCCTGTCGACCATGTCGAACCAGTGAGACTATTGAATTTTCTGGTGTACGCTCAGCCGATTTCTCAAACTCAGCCCGCACGTTTGAACCAACCAATTCCGTCGCGGACATTTGATGTCCAGATTTCTCAATGTTGCGTCGCACTTTCGCCTTGTCATCTACGTAAATCGCAACGTCTTCACTGCCTCTGGAAACGGTTACGTAGAACTGTTTCGCATTGATGGCAGGAAGGGAAGTCGCTCCCATCGCGGCGATTGCCAATTGCCGGTCTTTACCTTGGCTTGCGTGGCTGGTCACGACATAACCATGATCGAAATGGCCGTAGTTGCGATCAACCACTTTGCCATTTGTTAGAATCAAGTTGCCCCGTTTGTCAAAACCCTTCACCTGATCCAAGCGACCGTTGCTGATTCGACCTTTGCCATCTTTCGTTTTCCCGCCGAGACTGAAACGAATTTTGTCGCCGGCGGAAATGCTCAACTCACCCTTGGTATAAACTTCAAATCGATCACTGTTTTCGACCGGGAGGCGGCGTAGCCGCCCGTCTTGAAGACTTTGTAAGCACACCCGTTGATCTTCAACTGCGTGTACCAAGTAACGATCCCCTTTTTTGATGCCGCCTTTGACGTTTTGGTGAAATTGGATAATCAGCCCTTGCTGATCACGATAGGATGCGGCATTTCCTTTTTCCGCTTCGGTAAGATTCAAGGAACGCAGTTGGATATACTGGCGTTCCTCGTTGGGGAGCTTGTTCTGTTCGCGAAGTTTTTCGCGAATGTGTTCGGTGACCAGACCGGCTTCAGCGTGGGTTGGTGCGACGATCAATGTTGATTTTTGTTT
The DNA here is from genome assembly GCA_965224765.1 of Mariniblastus sp. Classification (GTDB taxonomy): domain Bacteria; phylum Planctomycetota; class Planctomycetia; order Pirellulales; family Pirellulaceae; genus CAZDBA01. The sequence continues at coordinate 323,667 of CBDDAC010000012.1, read as the reverse complement.
GTCAGTCGATGTCAGATAGGCTTCGGCCAGTGTCTCGTGGCGTTGGTCGCCCTCGATTTCTTTCACTTTCCCCATCGCATCCAACATATCAAATCCGGCAACCAGCCCAGTTTTTCCCGTTTTTGCATCAACCACTTCGTGGCCTTTGCTGATAAGTTCGACCGCTTCCCTATATCGACCTTTCTGGCGTTGGATCGCTTCAATACGAGCAATGTTCAAGCCTGCCTCGTTTTCTAGTAGTCGCATTGCTTCTCCGCGGCGCGGCGAAGAATGCTGCCTTGTGTCACCAGAAAGAACGACACGACAGTTCTGATCTTTGGCAATATTGAAAATTTCATTCATGGCTCGAACGTCCAACAGCCCAGCTTCGTCGACCCACAGCAGCTGATTTTTTAGTTCTGGATGGAGCCTGGTGTTGCGAAGCAGATGCTCAACAGTCTTGGCGTTGGAAAACCCTTTCTCTTCCAGTACTTCTTTCGCTCCGTTACTGGGAGCAAAGGTAAATACCTGTTTTCCATTCTCACGGATCGCGTCGGCCGCTTCCTGCATCAAGGAGGATTTGCCCGTCCCGGCTCCTCCGGTGATTGCCATCACCGTATCGCGGGATTCCAACACGTGATTCACGGCATTTTTTTGTTGGTGGTTAAGCCATGTACGATCAAACTTGCGGTCAAACGTGGCAATCGCTTTGCGAGTGCCACGCCCGTCGCGGGCGAAGGCGATCATCTGTTTTTCGGCGTTGAGTACTTCGCGAGTAGTGATCATTTGGCGTTTTGATCCGTCGCTATCCAGCGTTCGTTGGATTAGCCCCGCTTGATCAATCGCCTTTTCCATTAGTTCAGGACTGATTGTCAGCCCATGTTCCAACGCTGTTCCTGCGATCTGATGGCGTTCGACGGTTGATTGCCGGTAAAGATGATGTTCCAAGGCGTACTTCAATGAATTGGTAGCCGCAATCTGTTCCTTTTCGCCACTGCTCTTGCCAGAGCGTTGCTTCAAGTTCTTGAATGCTTGTTGTTCCTTGTCTGACAGCCTGTTTTGCCATTCACGGCGGAGTTGGTCGACGGACTTCCCCGTATCTTTCTGCTCTCGGGTCAGCTTTCCAAGCTTTCCCTTTGCCTCAGCGTCTTTGACGCTGTTCTCCAACGCGTGTTTTTCAACTTGAGCCGTACGCCGGCTAAATTTTTCGATGGTTGAACGTTCAACCCCTTTGATTTCCCAACCGTTTTTCATCCGCCCAGATTGGAGGAACCGCGTGTGCTCAACGTTATAGCCCAACTCATGGTTGAGTTTTCGTGCAAGCCGAGCCTCGAATTTGGCCTGTAGACTGGGACGCTGACGGACGATTTCTTCGAACTCGCCCGCGTAGTTCTTGCCGTTTTGCTGAGTCCAATTGATGACGAATGCGTGAACGTGCAAATGAGGGTCGGCTTTGCCCTCGACTGGTCGCGAAGTTTTGTGCAGGAAGTCTGCGTAGATCAGTTTACCAGTGTGAGATTTCTGTTTGGTTTGGGCATGCTTGCCCGTTCGCACCCGTCGCTGCATCAACGGTTCAACATCGCGTTCCATCGTTTCGCGAACCGACTGTTGCAACGCTTCCATGATTTTCTCATCTTTATTGATCGCCCAAACCAGTGAAACGCTTTTGGGGACACTGAACGTCAAATCCATGCCGGGGCGGCGATCCTTACGGATCCGCTGCATCAGATTCTGGCCGGTTTCAGGATGTCGACCTTGGAGAAGATTGGAGAATTGTTCTTTGGTGACGTTGGAACCATATTCCAGCCCCAGAATTTCCGCACCTTTACCATGCCACTGACCAGCAACTTCTTGGCCGAGGTAATAATCACCCCGCGTCAAAACTTGCTCAAAGTATTTCTGCGTCCCGGAGACGCTTGTGGCTTGCGTGGCAATCAGCATGTTGAAAGATACGTTCGTGGGTTCAAAGAGACAAACGCAGAGACTCAAAGATCCTGACGGATCAGTTCAAATCGCGGAGGAGGGCGACGATTTAACCGTGGCAACAAAATGTAGCCACGGCAATGTCGCGAACGTGATCCTGACGATGCATCCACAGGTAATTGTGTCAGTCTCAAATTTGAGACTGAGCTCAACACTATCCCCAGTCTCAAATTTGAGACTGGCAGTTGCACGCTCAGCGATCCGGTTGCGGATCAGAATATCCTCATCCATGCGGCAAAGAGGTTTTGCGACGAATAAGCAATACACCGACGCTGTCTCAAATTTGAGACAAGATGCAACGACGGTTCTTGCCTGTGTCGGAGGGTTCAGGAGCTAGAAAATTTCCAGTCTCAAATTTGAGACTGGAGAACCGCAGGGTCGTGATCCATAGTCTTGGATCAAATCAAAATCGACAAATGTTTCCCCAGGGCAGTGCATAGGGGAAGGAACGCGGGAGCAAATAGCTGATTCTTGCACTGCCCCCAAGATAAGAAAATTGAGGTAATAGGCTTGTCTCCTAAGCAATGCTTAGGCAACTTTAAAAGAAGTGGCGGTCTATTCAAACCTTGAATTTTCATCACTCAAATGCTAATTACTCAAGATCGTTTTCAGGAGTAAGCCAGTTGAACACAAATGACAATTCTATTACAGCCTGCCTTTCAACACTGTCAAAAAAACTTGATCAGATCGCTGAAAGACCAATCGACGACTCGAGCATCCACGACGTTGCAATGTGCTATTTGGAAGCGTCGGATAGCGTAGTGGCTCTCCTTGACCATTCCGAACCGCACCGTGCTAAACATTTATCGGCGATTTCGGATTTGCTTTATTCGATATCCTTGACATTGAACCGTCTCGCTATTCCAGAGAAGCAAAGCCCAATCCTTGCTTGCTTTACGTATTCAAAACTAATTCTATATGGCGTCTTAATGAAGTATCACGAAGTGTGGCTTTGCCTGCCCTCGTTCCTGACAAAAACTTACCACTAAACTTGGGACGGGCCATTGCCAAGCAGTCCGTCTAAATTCTGGCAGAAGCCGGGCAGTAAAATAACAAATCCACCACCTTTTTTCCCATCTCCTCCTTCGGTTTTTCCTTTCTTGGTCCGCTCTTGCAGTTCTAACTCGCGTTCAACTCGGCTTCTTTGATCCATCTGGCTCATATCTGGCAACTCGCCTTGGCCCGTACTCCCAAGTACCGTCGATATGATGGCTATCGTTGTTAATATGATTTTCCTAATGCTTTCGCCGGAAGGGTCTGAAAAGGAAATGGGATTGTTTAAAACGTATCGACTTAGGTTTGCGTCTCTACCAGCAAAACGAATCGGATCCTCATTTAAGAATTGTCCAGTTGAAGCGTCGAAAAAACGAGCCCTGTAGAAGTATAGGTTAAGCTCTTGGCTGTATTCTCGGCCAGTAAACAGAAAACGTGTACTAACTCCCGAGTCAGAACTGACAACAAGATTGCCGAATGCATCGTATGCGAAATGAGCAACAATAGAACCAGGATTTTCAATGATCTCGCGCGTCGTTCCTAAGTGATCGGTTAGGAACCATTGAACATTATTGTACTCTTGAGCCAACACTTGATCTATCAGCGGACCATGAAGATATCGTTGATCAAGTACAGGTTGCTGGCTTGTTGCTGTTCCATCCGAATCAACAAAATCAAGAAGCACGTCTTCTCGATCATAAACAAAGAGGGTCGATATTTCGCCGCCGCCACCAGTACCATCCGCGTCAACTGTTTTCGCAATTCGTCGATCAAACGAATCGTAACTGAAGCCAACCACCTGGGCGATGATTCCTCCAGCTGAGAAATCAGTCACGCGGGTTAAGCGGTTGCGATGATCCCATTTGAACACGCGGAAATCACCTGTTGCAATCTCGGTTCGCTTGATCGTGTTGCCTTCTCCATCGTATTCGTAGTTGTAAACCCCGTCCGAACTCAGGCGATTGGCCTCGCCGGTCTCGTAGTCATCGCCGTGCAAATGGCTGCTGACGCGATTGCCATTTTCGTCATAGGCATACGTCTCATCGCCGCGAGCATCTGATTCTGCTCGCTCCGCCGCAACCAGTTGGCTGCGATTATCGTAGGAATAGTCCGAGACACCATCGACATCGACAATCTTTGTGATGCGGCTGGATGGGTCATATTCAAAATCGTAAAACGCAAGAATCTCATTCGCCGAATTTGTGTGATCGAGGTCGACCAAGCGATTCAATTCATCGTATTCATAATCGGTAACCGCAACCAAGTTGGTCCGCGCATGGTCTGAATAGCGATTGATGGAATCGAATTGACCAATTTTGCTGTAAGTGAAATCAACGAGCTTGTCAGAAACGCCTGGTCCACTTTGCTGAATCGAAATCGTACGATTCAAGCCATCATAAGTATAGCTCGTTGTCGCACCGCCATTACCATTGATCACATCGCTGACGTTCAGTACATTGCCGACTCCGTCATAAGCATAGGTGAGAACCACATTTGGAGACCCTGCATTATCAACGGTTTGAATTCGGTCACGATGATCATACGTAAATTCGAGCCCACTAAATGCATCATCGACCTGCAACAGGTTCCCTGCTTTGTCGTAAGAATATTTGATCGAGTTCTCAACCGTCTCTTCATCGGCACTAAGCCACATCTCAGCAACCAAGCGATCAAGATCGTCATACTCAAACTCCGTGATTCGTCCGTTGCGATCAGTCTTGCGAATCAAGTTGTCGGCAGCATCGTAAACGAAATCTATTCCTGCTCCAAGCGGATCAACTTCTTGAACCAAACGATTTCTTGCATCGTACCGGAACCGAGTCACGTTTCCAACGGGGTCAGTCAACGACACTAGATTGTCATCGAGGTTGTAGGTAAACCTTGTGATCCCGCCTTCAGGATCAACAGTCTTAATGAGTCGACTTCGACTATCGTAGATGTTTCGCGCAGTAAACCCGAGCGGATTAGTAACGGCTACCAAATTCCCAGCCATGTCATAAGCAAACGTTGTCAACTGCCCCAACGCATCACTTGTATTGGCAAGTCGATCCATCGGATCGAATGCGTTGGTGGTGACGTTGCCCCGCGAATCGGTCGTCGCCAGCAAGTTGCCGCGAGAATCATACGAGAAATTGGTGATGGGTGAAGCCAACGGCCCAGTACCATCAGGATCCGGCTCCGTAATTTTCAAAACTCGGTTGTGGGTATCGTAAATGAACCCTGTCCGATTGCTGTTTTCATCAATCGCCGCCGTTTGGTTTCCAGCAGCATCATACTCAAATCGGTGGCGGGCTTCATCTACGGTCCCAACAGCAAACGTCACCTCCGTCAATCGCCCCGCAATGTCATAGTCAAAATCAGTAACACGACCAAGTGGATCGGACGTTGTGTCAACTAACCCCAGCGTTGTGTAGGTGAAACGAGTGACGAGGTCATCAGTTTCACCGTTAACCATATCGTCTGCCTTCCCAACAACCTTCTGAATTGACAGGCGATTTCCGTTGTTCGGATCGATTTCATATATCGTTTGACGACCCAACTCGTCATATGCTCGAACTAGTTGACTAAACTCGCTTTCATAGTCATAAATTTGCACAGATGGCTCTAGTCTTTCCTGTTGGCTCCATCGGCGAAGCAAGATTCCTTCTTCGCTCCCATTTTCAACGGTAACAATGTTGCCGCCTGGGACATTTCCGTCGCGACCAACGAAAACGGGCGCTAGGCCGAATGTGGAATCAGTCGAATAAACGACTGGATCTGCAAATTGCCCATTACCGATTCCCTCAGAAACAGCGAATGAAAAGTTCGTGTCGGAGTATTGTTCAATCAAGTAAATTAAATCTGGAATTTCATCCCCGTTGATAAAAGCTGGCAATGCAGCATCGACGTTTGTTGGGGATGAGTCGATCGACACAATATCAAGGTAGTCGCCAGATCTAGTATTTTGAAACTCAAAAATCACCGCCCCGTGTTCAGCATAAATAAACTCGTCAATTCCATCACGATTCAAATCTGCAGACGATAATGAACCAAATGCATCGAACAAACCGAAGCCACTTTGGGCGATGGCACTTGTTTCTATGACCCCACTCACTGAGGTTCCTTCGAATAATGCGATATCGTCCAATCCCTCTATTGGCAAATCAATTTCAAAATCATAAGGCAGGCCTCGCAAAAGGACGATATCATCTAATCCATCACCGTTAGCATCTCCAACAGTGATAGATGAGGATGATAAATGCAAGTTTTCACCCAATTCGATTGGAGCCCAAGGTGCAAGAAATGCGATTGCAGCAAACGATCCATCGCCTACACCGAAATATGCTTGGGCTGCAGTTTCAACTTCAAGTGGTCCTCCCACGACATCGCTGTAATACCTCTCTACAATTACCGTGAAATCCAGATTGCCGTCACCGTCAAAGTCACCGGAAACCATACTTCCAAAGTATTGCTGGTCCTCTGGCGATTGGAGTGGCCGCAAAAACACTCCTTCCATGAAGGTCCCGTCATTGCTTAGAAATAACTGAATTCCGCCGCTGCGGTAGTTTGCAGCGATATCATCGAATCCGTCTCCGTTGAAATCTCCGGACATTATTTGTTGGATGTTGCCGATGTCGGATTTTCTCTCAAACTCCAACACTTCCACCAAGCTACCGCTATCAGTAATTTCCAAGATCGTGACAACTTTGCCTGACGCAACCGCAATCTCGCCATGGGCAACGTCAAAAAAGTTTCCAGTGACCGAACCGGAAAACAAATTGCCATTTATATTGAGCGTTTCATTCGGTTGAAATTCGCCAAACTGGCTGGATGAAGGGAAATCGGTAATCGCAACGACGTTTCCCAATTCGTCATACTCGAATTGTGTTGAGAAACCACGTGCAGATCGAGTCTCCACTACCAGATTGTTTTCATCACGAATATATTCCCTCTCAGGTCCGATAGAGTCTTTGGACTCAATTGATTGCCCAAATTGATCAAGGCCCAATCGACGTACACTACCGTTTTCATCACTAAAAAACGCATTTGCTCCGTTTGACGCAAGAAATGCGTCAGGAGCAGCGTCAGGATTAATTGTGCTAATCGCTGGCAAAAGCACTTGAGTTTGTGCGGGAGCAAAGACTCGTTTGGATCCGTCCTTCAACAATGCGCTACTAACACGCCCCGCAAAATCGTATTGAGACTCTTCCTGAAAACCAAGCTGATTGATTTCAGATGTCATCCGATGGCGGATATCGTAGCTGAAGTTCCGCACGCTCTTATCGGGATCGACAATCTTAACGAGGTTACCCACACTATCGAATTCAAGTTGAGTAACACGGCCAGCTGGATCTGTAACCGAACTTATGTGTTCATCTGAGTAGGCGAATTTCGTTTCGAGTCCAGCGGGATCGACTAATTTCTCCAAACGCCCACCTGAATCATACTGCCAAGTCGTAGTTTGACCGGTTCGATCCGTTGCAGTAGTCAGTTTGTTTGCATTGTTGAATCGATAGACCATTTTATCTGGCATCGTTCTTTGGAAAGTCCCATCTGCTAATCTTTCCAACAAACTAAAGTCAGCTGGAGGAGGCAGGAATTGCCCAACGTTCTCTAAATCAGGTTGGAATTGAAATCTTGTCCCTCCTCCATCACTCAGCAACACTGAACCATCAGGATTCTCAACAATCTCCTGCTGGCCAGCCAATGACCAACCGGCTCCAAACGCACTGTTGATACCATTGTTGATTACAAATTGCCCGACGAAGTCTGTTGAGGTCCCACTAAATTGCCCTTCGTTCGTCCGAGAAAACAACCCGCTCCTCAACGTGTATTCGTAGGCGCCGGTCGGGAATTGCGCCATGTCAATTTGAAGAGCCGCCTCGATGTCTCCGCCGGAAGACGGAACGTTCCAAAAATGCTCACCGCCATCAAGGCCGTAGCCGCCCTGAAAGCCCGGAAGTTGATACATAAAGTTGCCCCGACGGACTTCCAGCTCAGCAATCAAAAGGCGGTTTTCGCCGCTTCTCAATTCGTCGTAGCCGAGTCGAATAATTGGCTGGGGGTCGGCGTGAAGCGAATTGTAATAGAATTGTAACCGACGTGTTTCTCCAACAGATTGATAACCAACAAGATTGTGCGTTTCCCGCAATGCACCAGAATGCAATTCAACTTCCGACGTTCCACCTGCCGTTGCTTTGCAGCCATTACATTGTGGATTTTCGTTATTGGGATTGGCTGTTGGGTTTACCGCTGCAGGAGGCACTCGAGAAAAAATATGCCAAGACGAATTGTTGATTCCACCGGTTGTTGTTTCGATGGATTTGCCATCTGTGGTTATTTCGCCTTTTCCGACTTTGTCAAAATCTCCAGTTTCAGGATTGATTGACCAAAGATCCATGATAGTTCCGGGAGCGTGATTTCCTCGATTAGGGAGAGTCAATTCAGCGGGATTAGTAAAAACCATTTCGCCGGGTTGAATGGTAACAACAGTATCCGCAATGATGTTTACTGGCAGCGAAGCAGGAGTCAGAAATGAGGGAACTTCGGTAATACTAAGAGTCCCGGCAAAGTCCACCATGTTTCCGTTGCCGTCAGCCATCTTCAGCGTACCTGCTTCGACGAAAACGGACGCCATTTCTCCTGGAGCGATCTCTTGATCGACCATTGTGTCACTGGCCGGGTCAATCGTTGTTCCTCCCGCTACGTCCAAAGCCGGCAGATAGATGGGACGGTAAATTACATTCTTTGCATTTGGATAAAGTTCATGGCTCAGAACCAAAGGCAGTTTTTCAGCAATGAAGGGATAGACCGGATCTGTCGCGATGTTTTTCGGGGCCAAATCACCTCGGACAACGATCGTGTCTGCCGCAATGGCGGCGGGACTTTCCAGAGAGAATTTACCATTAGCGTCAGTCGTTGTGTTTAGTAGAACCGCGCCCGAAGCATCACGGATTTCAATCGGCAGACCAGCAAGCGCTAACTCATCCGTGTCAAGAATTGTTCCACTGAATCGAGTCGATGTTATCGGATCGGTCTGGACAGTAATCGAAGACGTTTGCGAAACAGTCTCTACACCATCGCTGACGGTGACCGTGAATTCGTAGGTTCCTTGCTGACCCGGAGCAGGCTGGAACATCAACCGACCATCCGCCATCAACATTCCGCCGGGCAGTAGATCGGGGGAATTGAGTGCATACGTCAATGTATCGCCATCAGCGTCTTGGCCATCCAGCTGCAGTTGCATAACGTCGCCGGGGACGGCGGTGATAGGGTTGACTTGCCCCAAAGTCGGGACAGAGTTTGCGCCGCCCGACAAGACTGTTGGAACCAGACTGAACCGTACGCCATTGGGATTTGATAACCGAATCGAAACCGGGCGACTGGTTGCTCCAGCCTCCAATCCGCCTGAACCGATTGCGGAAACCAAGCTAACGTAGGGATCGCCAGTCATTGTTATTCCCGTGGCGTTTTCGAAGGTCACCCCGGCTGACAAATCAGCAAATGAAATCGCTGCTCGACGACCGATTGCACGGCCGTTGTTGCGGACCTTCAATTCGGCAGAGTAGGCACCCGTCGATTCGTTGTAACGAACGGATTCGATCTGTACTTCGACTGCGTCAACGGCTGTGAAACCTTCTAGACCCAACTCCGCTCCCGGTTCAACCGGATAAACGGTTCCATTTAAGACTGGCGATGGCAATGCTTCGGAGTTTGCCGTGCTGGTGACAGGACCAATCCCAATCTTCGTGCCGTCATCGCTATCACTGTTGATCAATTGGAACCGCAAATCAGCAGTTGTCATTGTTCCGAGACTTGTAACGTCGATTTCAACTCGCGAGCCATCAAACTGCACCAAGCCCGGCTGGTACTCCGCTTTGTCACCAGCCAGTGAAAACACAGGCGTTCCCGGCTTTCCATTGTCCAGCAGCGTTTCGGTGGGGTCATTGGCATCGACCAAGTAAACCTGAAAGACGTCTTCATTTGCAGGAGCGGCGTCAAGACTGTCAAACGCTGTCTCCAAATCAAAGGCAATCGTCCGGGTGCCTTCGGTTTGCCCCAATTCAACGGCCTGAGAAACGGTTTGGCTAAATGCTGCTGATTCGGCCAACAGCTGAGTGCTGGCGGTCGCCACAACAGTGACTGAGAAATCTTTAAAATCAGTTGCGGTCGGGGACGCATTGTCGGTGACACGGACTCGAAAAGCAACGGGCGATCCAACGTCCGCAAGTACCGGGGTCCAACGAATGGCCGCTGTCGTGTTGCTGGTCCGTTGAATAATAGCGTTGGAAGGAGTAGCGTTGCCAGAGGTATCAAGCGAAAACGTAAGAGTGTCTGCGGGATTGGCATCGGTGGCGGAAGCATTAACAACTATTTGTGTGCCAACGGTTGCAGTCCGATCCGCTACAACAGCTAGGACTGGAGCCGCATTGTTGTCTGCAGGCGAAACCGTTACAAAAAATGACTCATTGTCAGCAAGTGGCGGGTTCCCGTCGTCTGTGACAAGTATGCCAAACGAAACGGGGGAGGAAGTGTCGTTCGCGGTTGGTGTCCAACGAACGGTCGCCGTATTACCCGTTTGCTGAATCGATGCGGTGGAAGGCGAATCTGGGTCAAGAGCAAAGGTCAAAGTCTGCCCGGTATCCGGATCGGTGGCCGAAACGTTGACAAGCAACTCTTGTCCAACCGTTGCGATCTGGCTTGGGATTGGCGAGAGGTTTGGAGCTGAGTTGGATTGATCCGCCGTAACATCGATCACAAAAGTCTCAGCATCAGCTAGCGAGGGCGAGCCGCTATCGACAGCGATCACTACAATTGTGTGAGTGCCGATTTGATCAGTAGTTGGTGTCCATGAAAAATTCCCGTCATCCGTAATAGACGCTCCAACGGGTGTGTCTGTACCAATATCAGGATCGAGCAATATGCGAACCGTGTTGCCTGTTGAATTGCCACCTGCGTCGAGATCTTCAACGGTCGCGCCGGCGGTAAACAAATTAAACGAGAACACTTGTCCTGCAACAACATTTTGAGGCGCTACTTGAGTCGTGACAAGATCTGGTGTGCAATCGTTTGCCCGGATCCCAACCGCCAAAAGGTTTTTATCTTCTAGCTTGTCGTAATTCAAAGAAGACTCTCGCCGTTTGCGAGATTTAATGCGGCATCCTGATTTCTCAGTCAACCATCCTGCTGAATCTTTCTTGTGACGAAAAATATTTGCCATGTTGCAGAGCTTGATAGGAAAACGACGAGGCCCGATTTAAATCCGATCAGGCGAATTCAGAAGCCGCTTATTATTGGCGATTTAGAGCTAAAATCAATCAATTAAAGAACAAGAAAATCAAAGAAGGCAGATGGTTGCTGCAGTCATAAAATCGTTGGGGAAGCAAATCAACTCACCGTTACCGTAAATTCTTCCTGATCTGCTCCACCAATGTCGTTGGAGATGATGACACGAATGGGGAAGGTGCCTGATTCAGAAGGTGCCCATGAGAACTGGCCAGAAGCAGAATCGATGGCGGGTTGCTGCGCCGACGCAGAAATTCCGCTTCCATCCAAATCCAGTCGATATACGAATTCGTTGTCTGGATCAGTGCCTTGGGCAGTAAACGTAATCAATTCGTTCAGATCAAAATTGATTGGAGCCGTAGCTCCGAAACGTCCGGGTAGATTTAACTGCAGCGGATCATCGACCGCAACAACTTGAATGCCTCTCTCTGATACGATAGGTAGAACTGCCAATTCGCTCTGCAGCGAGATCGTCACGGTCCGGTCATCGGTCGATGGATTGTCACTTAAATTGGAGAAGCGAACGTTTCTCAACGCCGCTTGATAATCGGCTGGCAATGCTACACCGGTAAAAGTCAGCGTTCCTGAAATACTGTCAAAAGAACCCGATACCGATGGGGTATTGCCAAATACCAAGGCGTCTTCACCGGCAGTACCACCTTGAACCAGAACTGTGGCAGAAACGATCGATTCGTTGTCAGCGCCCAATATTTCCAAAGCGGGATCGATACTCAGGGGGGCATCGTTTTCCGTAAACGCAAGTTGTTCAGAATTGACGGTCAGCTGTATAGTGCTGCTGGTTGGCGGGGCGGTCGCGTCGCCAAATGTGCTTGTGTCAATTCCTACTGCAGTTAGTCTCGTAAATAGATTATCAATTCGATCACCGAGATCATTGCTTGCGATGGATTCGTTTTCAAAACTGCGAAACCGGGTGTGACTGTTGAATTTCGCGTTTCCCGTATCAATCGAATCCGTCCCTGAACTACCATCGACTCGCGATGGTTTTCGTAAAGTCACACCCGAGTCAAAAACCACCGAATCGCTGCCAGCTCCGGCTGCAACTTTCACTCGTTTGTGAAATATGTTTGTCTCGTTGTTTTGTTGAGGCAGCACACCCAGAAAATCATCGCCGTTACCAAGTTTAAATTTGGTAGTTTTGCGAACCGTGGAGTTGCCAACGAGCAGAGCTTGGTCATTGCCGTTATCGAGCGACAAATGGAACGTCCTGCCCACGGAAAGCGAACGCGAAACAAAAATGTCATCGCCGTTGCCAGCAAACACTTTGAAATTCTTGCCAGTGGCGAGCGATGTCACCGAAAATATATCATCCCCATCGCCCAAGTAGACATAAGTAGACTTGCGATCCGTGACACCGTTGAACTCGACAACGTCATCACCGTCATTTCCCTGAATATGAATGTAGCGGGCTTGTACTGTTGTCATCGTTAGCTGGTCATTGCCACTACCGCCAAAGAAACTCAACGATCTACTGATCGCGAGGGAATTTAGGTCGGCTTGGTCATCACCATCGCCAAGCGACATCGTCATTCGCCGAAAGTTGCCTGCAACCGAAAATGGAGCGGAGCTACCATTGATTGTCGTGTCAGTTCCTTCAATAGTAATCTGTCCGTCGCTCGCACGAGCGATCTGAACTTGATTCGAAGAGGTATCGCCGATAACCAGCAGAACATCGCCTTCAATAAATGCTGAAACATCACCTGCCAGCAACCTCCTGTCTTCCAAAGGGGCGTAACTGTCAAAAAAGCTAAGCGATCGTTTTCTTCGAGTACGTTTCATTGAAGTGTTGGTGTGTGGTTAGCGGCAATCAAATCGAATCACATGGTAGCTGGCGACCGTGTTGATTTCCAACTTTTCTTTCCTTAAGGATGCCGTCAAACTTTTTTCAAGGCAAAAAGATGATTGTTTTTGCCTCACCTCGGCCGGCCAACACTCCCAAAATACTGAATGACGCCGCCATTCCAATAAAGATTCTCTTGCGACATCATAAATCGACTACACGACAGATGGCGTCCCGCACATTATTGCACTGCTTTTCGTGCCTGCATTCTCAAAAATTTTGGGTTCTTTGCGATGTGAGAGTAGACGCGACTAACCATGGTTGTATCTCGGTGTCCCATTAAGTGGGCAACCGAAATTGGATCGACTCCACCGTCAACCAGAGCGTTTGTCGCCCACGAGTGACGAACTCCATACGCAATAACACGAAAGCCAACTTTCTTAGAGATGCGAGCAAGGCGACATTTGATCGTGTCCTTAGTCCAAGGCGTCCCCTTGCTGTTCCTGAAAAGGACACCAGCAGGATTTTCTTTGGCAAGTCGATCAACGATGGACTTGGCGTCCGGAATCATGTAGATCACCCGCGGCTCCCGTTCCCCTTTGGATTCATCGGCAGGGAAGATTGCGAGATCGTCTTTGATGTGTCGAGCCTCTACCGTGCGGGCTTCTTGAGGACGACAGCCGGTCATATACAGGAAGTCGAGCAGATCCACGAGAGGGCCGTTTGCGTGACTGCGAACTTGCTTCCATTGATCTTGAGTGTAGAAAATGTCACGACGTTGCCGCTTGGGACGCTTCATTCCACGAATCGGATTAACGGAAATGTAGTCCTGTTCGACCGACCAATTGAGCAATCGCTGAACGATCTTAACCGCATCGTTTTGCGTTGTAGATCCCACTCCAAGACCCTCATGCCATTTAGTGACATGATGGACCTTGAGTTGGGCCGGACGCACTTGTTTTCCGATCGTTCCAACAAAGGACTTCAGGTACCTCAGGTGGAGCTTATAAGTGCCGAACTTGCGGTTCTTCTCGCACCAGTCGAGATAAGCCTGTGAGAGTTCGTAGAGTGTGCTGAGTTCCGCTGACAGCAGTGATTGATCTGCCATCAGCGCGTGAAACTTCTTGTGGGCTGCTTCGCGGTCTTTTCCAAGTGAAATTTGGCGACCGTCGATCGAGCAATACCAAGATTTGGTTTGCTTGCGGAAGAATGGTTTGGATGGCCTTGCCATGATTAAGCTCCGTTTCGTGCATAATTTCGTGCATGTGACGATGTTATGATTGAACCGAAGTCATAAAAGGCAAGAAAAAAGAGTGGACCCGATCGGGATCGAACCGACGACCTCTACACTGCCAGTGTAGCGCTCTCCCAGCTGAGCTACGGGCCCCTTTTTTGATTAAGGCCTAGATTGTAGACCATACTCAATTTTTGTAAAGCGAATTTGGATTCGCTGAATTACCGCTTCCTGGACGCATTAATCGCGTTGTAGGTTCGCTTGGCAGAACCGCAAATTGCCAATCCATTCCGCCCGATAATCACTTCGATAAAAGCGACTTGTCCATGCCTTAACAACACAATATGATGAGTGCGCCGGGTTTGATCCAAAGATCATTCCGGCGATTGGCGGCAACGGGTCAGGTAACGAAAGTCTCGCAGCCCACCGCTGATTTTTTTGGCCCGTTCGTTTTGAACTTTCAGAACATCTACGGGCCATTTTTTATGCGCCAGTCCAAAACGAATGGATTGACGGCAGTAGGCAGGATTGCGTCGAGGCGGAATGGTGTAACGGCAGGAAGAACGTGTCGTAGCAAAATAAATGGAGGATGTCTCGGCGGGAGCCTTGACCTTCCAAAAAACCACCTTCGCGAATGCGAGTTTTAGGTACCAGGTTTTAGATCCTTACAAGGCCCGACTACCATCGTCATGTTCTTGGTTAGATCATATTTCTCCATTACCGCATTCACTTCTTCTAAACTCACATCCTGATATCGCTTGGCAATCTCAGCGACCGTCAGAAACTTCTGGCCTGCCAACCACTGACTGCCAACAGAGAACATGCGAGATTCTGTTCGTTCACTGGCAAGAATGATATGCGAGGCAATTTTGCTCTTCGCCAAATCAAGCTCTTTCTGTGTAATGCCCTCATTTGCTTTCGTTTGCAACTGGTGCAATCGATCGAGATTGTCCTGAGCCTGATCCGGCAAACAGTAAATCACACTCATCACGAACCCGGAACCGTCGTACTCGTAACTGCCCATCCCAGCCGATTCGGCTCGTCCCGAGTCGATAAACTCCCAAAACATGCGACTGCCCGAATCATCCCCCAAGATCGTCGCCAGCACACGAGCTGCATAGCGATCAGGATCACGACGAGCCGGTCCAGGTGACAATTGAATGATGTACTCAAGCGTAGAAGACTCTTTGTAAATCGATTCGAATCCGAACCTTGGCTCCGCTTGGGGTGCAATTCGATCCGCTTCGACAGCAACCCAATCCCCACAATGGCTTTCGACTTCGGCGACCAACTGCTCAAAGTCGACTTTTCCTCCAGCGGCAATCGCAATATTGCCAGGACTATACCGCTTTTCAAAGTAAGACTTCATCTGCTGCGACGTCAAAGCTTGAACCGTATCGACGGTTCCTAAAATGCTGTTCCCAAGCGAATGCTCTCCGTAAAAGTCAGCCATGATTTTTTCGTGGCCACCGTACGGCGGCTGATCCGCATACATCATGATCTCTTCGATGATGACCTTCTTCTCAGTCTCAAAATCATCATCTCGAAGACTTGGCCGCATCAGGTCACTGAAAAGTGAAACCACTCCGGGTTGAAACTCAGGCAAAACCGCCGCGTGGTAAATCGTGCTGTCGACACTGGTACTTGCATTGGAGGCACTTCCCATCTCGTCCAGCAAATCGTTGACTTCGTCTGCTGTGTAATTGGGCGTTCCCTTGAACACCATGTGCTCAAGGAAATGACTAACTCCGCCAATTTCTGGCGATTCGTCACGCGACCCTGTTTTGACGAAGAAACCAAAGGCTGAAAAATGCGCGTTTGGATTGCATTCGGCGAGAATGGTCAAACCGTTACTTAACTGGTGTTGTTGATACTGCATCGTTTTTTTCTAAGGGGTGTTTGCCTAACGTGACCAAGTCAAATTGATAGGGAGCCAGATTGGCCAAGTAGTCGTTAATCTTTTCGACCGTCATTTCATTGATAACGCCGTCCAGTTCATCCAAGGTGCGAACACGTCCCAGATGAAAAAGGTCGCCCGCCATCGAACTAGCTCGTGATCGACTCGATTCCTGTGACATGATCAAGCCGCTACGCATCTGAATTTTAAGTTTGCTCAACTCTGATTCGGTAACCCCTTCGCTCAAGCGATTGATCTCTCCAATCATGACGTCCAATGATTCCTGAGCCCGCTCACTGCTTGTCCCACAATAACCCACTACGCTGCCCCGATCTTTAATCGAATGACATGTAGCAAATACGGTGTAACATAGTCCCCGCCGCTCTCGTACCTCTCGAAACAACCTGGAACTCATTCCATCACTCAAAATTCCAATCGCGCAACGAGCAGCATAGTAGTTGGGATCAGCTACATCCGGACCCGGCCAGGCGATTGCAATATGGGTCTGGTTGCTGTCAAAGTCGATGTGGTGGTTGCCATGCTGAGGTTCGCCTACCTCAACGGACGGGATTTCACGACTTGTCCAATCCCCAAACAACTCGCCAACTCGATCCTTAAGATTTTGCCAATCGATGTTCCCAGCGACCGCAAGTGTCAAACCATCGGGACGATAATAGGCCTCATAAAAATCCTGAATGTTAGGCATTGTAATCGACTGCACTGACTCCATCGTGCCTTCGCAATGTCGACCAAAGGGCTCACCGTAGTAACGGCGGCGAAGCTCCAACATGGTCTGCTGAGCCAAGTCGTCTTCGATCGATTGAATCTCCTGAAAGCAAACCATGCGGCCATCTTCCAATTGATCCTCGGGCATCGTTGGGCGCCGCAGTACGTCTGCAAAAATCGAGAGAACATCGCCCAACTGAGCCGCAGGTAAGGCGCCACCAAAGTTCGTGTGGTAGACCCCTGCAGACGATCCGTAGCTCAGCCCCAACCGCTCCAGCTCCTCTACGAAATCTCGGCTACTGTATTCTCCGCAGCCGCGCTGAACCATTTCACAAGCGAAATTGGCCACGCCTCGTCGCTCCGCTGGATCATGCATGCATCCTGCAGGTACGCTAAACGAGAACGCCGCCGATTGCAGCCAGGGCATTGGCTGCGCAATCAACGTCAGACCGTTGTCGAACTGGTGCTGAAAAATTGTTTCTATTTCCATTGAGTGTCCTGTATTGCGGAGAAGCCCGCCATTTTACGGCTGATTTCAATTTGGCGAAGGTGGGTCAAGCAATAGATTGAGTGAAGTTATCGAAAACTGCTGGCACTTGAACGGAATTCGAGAAATTTCCTGATTTCAAACTGGATAATCTTTTCCGATTATGTCGATAGAGCAGCAAGACAAAAGGTGGCAAAGTTTACCGATCAGTAGACCTTTGCCGCCCAAATTCACACGAACTTTTGGGGGAAAGCTCGTTTTGATCAACGATTAACTGCCTGGAATAATACCAATGAAAAGACTGGGAATTCAAGCCGCCTTGGCTTTTACGGTCGCCGCATTGATAACTACCACTGCTGCTGCACAAAACCCCAACAGCATTCTTCAGCGCACCTACTCCATTCTGGTTCCAGCTGACGCATCCTCCAAACTTAGGCCTCCCTCGTTGCCTTCGGCGAATCTTCAGCGGGGTCGACTTCTTCAGAATCAACGGGCGATCAACCAACCACGAAGGTTTAGCCCAGAACTTGAATCGGTCCTTGCCCCCCCCTCGAATCCCGCAGCTTACCCTACCCAACGGATTCCAACACAAAACCCTGATCTCTCTCCCATTGGCAATCGCGCCTTGCGACATTCCAGTCCAGCTCAATACAACCCCACATACAATTCGCCATCGGTGAACTCCAATCCTGGTTACGGCACCAATCCCTATGCAACCTCTGAGCAACCCGCAATTAGGCAAGTAAGCAACCGTGACATCATTGGCGGTTGGCCAGTTACGCCGGAGAAGCCTAAACAGCGAATCCCCGATCCATTTGCTGAAATCAAGGTCTCAGATTTCCCAGACATTGGCTCTCCAGTTCCACTGGACTCGCTCCAGGACCCAGAGGATCCTTCCCGGCAAGTTCAAGAGACGGCGCCACGGGTGGTTGAGCCTGCACCGCGAAACCAAGCAGTTTCCTCACAAGAAACAGACCAACAGGAAACAGAACCACGTTCACTCCCAGGCGATTCGACGCCACCAACCCAGTTGCCAGTTACCCCGCAGGAAATAGACCAACAGGAAACAGAGCCACGTTCACTCCCAGGCGATTCGACGCCACCAACCCAGTTGCCAGTTCCCCCCCGCGATAGCAACTCCAATCCGCCCAACCAAACGAACAATCCAAAGCCTCCCATAGACGGCGGAACTCCCATTGGGCAAAAGCCATTTGTCTATTCCAACGAAGCTTACCCGGGTCGACAGACCTACCCCGGCGTGACCTCACAACACGCACGCCCTCAAACACAAGGCAACCTTGCGCCCAGCAACCCCAATCAGATCATCTATCAACCGCGAGAGAAACAAGCCGTCCTCCCCCAACTTCCAATCTCGCCTCCGCAACAAAACTATGGCTATCCTTATGGGCAGATTAATCCTGCAACTGGATTGCCGATCGAACTAGCCCCCACCTACCACGGGAATTACCGACAAGTCGTTGAGCCACCCCCCATCCCACCGACATCCTTTCAAGAAGCTGACGGTTGGCGACCACAAATGGTCATCGGAGAACAGCGACCTTCGGCAGCCTGCGATGATGCGAGCTTCCAACCGCTGTTCTATCTTGCCGGATTCGGCGGACTCAACAATGCTGAGGACCTTGGAAATGGCATACCATCCGTAGGATCGACGTTGGCCAAGTACAATCTGGATAACGGCTCCAATTTTGGAATTGCCTTCGGTCAGTACCAGGGTCAAAACCTGAGAACTGAAATTGAATACACGTATCGGCAAAACGACATTGAGTCCATTGGATTGACTGAGAACACGGGTGCGGGGCTCAATCTGACTTCATTCAATTTGGCAGGCGACATCAAAGCCCACTCGGGAATGACCAATGTCATCTGGCAGTTTTCCAATCCAACAGGACGTTGGGTCAATCCATACGTTGGTGCAGGTGTCGGGTTTGTGTTTATGGATGTGAACGCGACACGCGGTGGCCAAAACGTCCTTGTCGATGGACAGGATGGAAACTCCAGTTTTGCCTACCAACTGTTTGCTGGACTCAACACTCAGCTCTCCAATGAAATGGATGTGTTTGTTGAATACCGGTACTTCGCCGCCGACCAATTGCGATTGCAAACCAACTTGTCAAACGTTAACGGCGGGGCAGGGTTCCTGACAAACAACTTTGACTTTGAAACCAACAATATCAACTTTGGTATTCGCTACAAGTTTTAGAGCAATCACCGCCTGGTCCAGCACAGGAGCAGAAACCGTCACTGCGGTTTGAATTGAGGTTCAGATTGTCTAACACGAAACCTGGTTTCAATGCCCAACTAAAAAAGAGTGTGTTGATTTCGGTGACAGCTGCGTCCGCGCTCGATGCGGCAAAAAATCCTTAAGTAAAAGCAACGACCATGAACATAGTCCACGAAATCCTGTTAGTCGGTTGCGGCGGTATGCTGGGTGCACTTGCTCGACATGGAATTGGCATAGCGACATCCAGGATTTTTGAGGCAAACCTCCCGCTAGGAACTCTGATCGCAAACGTACTCGGCTGCTTCCTGATGGGAATGTTGATCGGTAGCGGCACCGCATCATCCAATCAAAAGATGAAACTGCTACTCGGAGTCGGCTTCATGGGTTCTCTAACTACGTTCTCGACTTTTGGCGCAGAAACCATTCATCACGCATCCAATAGCCATTGGTCAATTCCCGCTGGAAATCTGTTGGCCAACCTGATTTTTGGGTTCGCTGCGGTTCTGCTGGGGATCGCGATGGGGAAAAAACTGTTTGGTTAGGCGAGCGACAACATGCCCACGCAAGCGAGGAGCATGGCACCCATCGTCAGTTTTTTTCTTTTACGGGAGGTTGAGGCTCCTGCCGAAACAGGTCTTGTTAATCTCAAACCTGGAACTTGGGGCCGTCGACCTTCGCGAGCGACAACATGCCCACGCAAGCGAGGAGCATGGCACCCATCGTCGAGGTTTTTTCTTTTACGGGAGGTTGAGGCTCCTGCCGAAACAGTTCTTGTTAATCTCATACGTGGAACTTGGGGCCGTCGACCTTCGCTGTGAGTCGCAGTAATTGAGCCGGCTTGGCATTCTATTGGTCTCCAATCGACCTTTTCAGAATGTCGCGGCAAATGAGCCCTGCATCGAGTCCCACCTCGCTCAATGACCCAACATTTGCCTGTTCGCTCGGCACGACACGCAAAATCGAAGTGGGCAGACTCTGCGAATTGCCTGTATTTGACCAAAGGCAATTCCAGAAGCTAAACTGGGGCTTGATTGAACTTATTGAAACAAGGCTCGTAATGGACCCACTTCATTTTTGCATCTCCGCGGCACCTTTGGCGGTCTATATTTTGATGCTGGCGATCCTCAATTTGTCCAAGCGCCCTTTTATAACGACAGGAGCTAGAGACATTGCGGCTTTGGGAATCGGTATCTCAGGATTGGTAATTGCCGGCCCCATGGAACTTTTTTTCCCCGAAGGCGCGGCAGCGCGATTTGGACCCTGGGTTTGGCTTTTGCTTATCGTCTTTTATGGCCTGTGCATCTCGCTGACCGTTCTGTTAATGCGACCTAGGCTGGTAATCTACAATATCGCCGTTGAACAATTGCGACCGATGCTCACGGAAATCGCCATGAAGGCCGACACCAATAGTCGATGGACCGGGGACGCCATGATCATTCCCAAATTGGGGGTACATTTTCAAGTCGAAGCAACCAACTGGCTGCGAAACGTGCAATTGACCGCCTCCGGAAACAAACAGAATTTCGAGGGTTGGGCGACGTTAGAGGTTCGACTCAAAGCTGAAACCATGAAAACCTCAGTCCGTCCAAACTCGTGGGGAATCGTTCTGGGAATCGTCTCAGCATTTTTGGCGGTCACCAGTTGTGCCTGGATGTTGCTGGATAAAACAGCCGTAGCCCAGGCACTCACCGACATGCTTCGACAGTAGTCGCCCAATCATTTCGCCAATCTTAAGATCCGATTGATTCCGGAGCGGCAAAGCGAGTAGTGGTGTCGATTCCGGTCCTATCAAATGAACGAAATAATCAAACGCACGCTCATTCGCCTCTCACTTACTCCTTCCCATTGGCTTAGGGACAATTGGAATCAACAAGCAAGGCTAAACGGGCACAATCTCCCGTTAGTGAAAAAAACTGGCGTTTTCTTCGTTATTTTCAACACCCACACAGAAATAATGGAAAACACTTCTCCATTGACCAGTGCCATTCAGAGGTTATAGTCCACCAATGGATTGCCTTTCTCGGTCGCATCTCCCGTTTATCTTGGGTTTGAAGTGCCCTTTGCCTTGCAAATCAATTGCAGGCGGTCAAATCCAGAGTGTTCCATTACGGAACGAATGAATGAACATCTGGATTCGACATGCTCAACTTTTTTCGCCTTCAGTCTAGCTCCTACAAGAATGACTTGCTGTCTGGAGTAACCGTCGCTCTTGCGTTGGTTCCGGAAGCGATTGCGTTTGCGTTTGTTGCGGGCCTTTCCCCTCTGATTGGTCTTTACTCCGCCTTTTTCATTGGGCTCCTTGCCGCCATTTGCGGTGGCCGTCCTGGGATGATCTCTGGAGCGACAGGGGCAATGGCCGTTGTTGTGGTCTCCCTGGTTGCTCAGCACGGAGTGGAATACTTGTTTCCAACGGTCATTCTTTGCGGCATCTTACAGATCGCCATTGGAATCGCCCGCCTCGGAAAATTGATACGCATGGTGCCGCACTCGGTCATGCTCGGTTTTGTGAATGGTTTGGCAATCGTAATTTGCCTGGCTCAACTGGGCAGTTTCAAAACACTGGGAACAGGTGATGAACTTGTTTTCTTGAGCGGACCTCGATTGATGCTGATGCTCAGTCTGGTCGCATTAACCATGGGCATCATTTGGCTGCTTCCAAAAATCACTCAGGCTGTTCCAGCGTCGCTTGTGGCGATCGGATTAGTCACCATCATTTCATTGGGCGTCAACTACTCAACTCCAGAAAACGGAGAGAACCCGCTGGCCACTGTGGGTGACATGCTTCGCACCAATTCGGTCGCGGCTCAGACAAATCCACATGAAGCTCACGCTGGCGATGCCACGGTTCTCATGTCGGCGGCCAGCACCGAACTAGCATCAACTGACGCTACGATCACGTCAGCCCCGGATACGGGAATCAGCGGCGGCCTGCCGATGTTATTCTTCCTGGAACACAAGATGGTCCCGCTTAATTGGGCAACCCTCTTAATCATCTTTCCATACGCCGTCATTCTCTGCGGGGTTGGGTTAATCGAATCGTTGATGACTCTGACACTGATTGATGAAATAACAGAGACTCGTGGACACGGAAACCGCGAGTGTGTTGGACAGGGTGCAGCCAATCTGGTTTGCGGATTGTTTGGCGGCATGGGTGGTTGCGCGATGATCGGGCAGTCACTCATCAACGTAAACTCCGGTGGTCGCGGTCGCCTTTCTGGCATCACCGCTGCAGTTTGCCTACTGCTTTTCATCTTGTTCCTGGCTCCCATCATCGAACAAATCCCGATGGCTGCATTGGTTGGCGTAATGTTCATGGTCGTGATCGGCACGTTCGAGTGGACTTCATTGAAAATGTTTCGCCGCATGCCGAAAAGCGACATGTTCGTGATGACCCTGGTCGCTGGATACACGGTATTCATGCATGACCTGGCTTCAGCCGTCATTTTGGGCGTTATCGTTTCGGCACTGGTTTTTGCCTGGCAGCATGCGACTCATATCGGCGCCGACATCAAGTACAACGAATTCGGTAGCAAGATCTATCAGCTTCACGGACCCCTGTTTTTTGCTTCGGTCTCGTCGTTCAAGGAGATGTTTAACCCGGCAGACGATCCAAATGACGTCGTCATCGACTTCTACTATTCGCGGGTTTACGATCAATCGGGTCTTGAAGCCATCAATGGTTTGGCGGAGAAGTACGAAAGTGTCGGCAAACGTTTGCATTTGACGCACTTAAGCCCAGAATGCAAATCACTTCTCAGCAAGGCAGGTGATCTAGTTGAAGTCAATGTCTCAGAGGATCCACAATACCATGTGGCAACGGATCGATTGGCATGGCGAGATCAGGCAGTCACTCGATCAAGAGACCAACATCTCGGGGCCTAAATTCATGTTCGAGTGAGAAGTTGGACCGGTTCCTATCGGTCGACTCGTGGGCCGGCGGGAATCAAGAAACGCGACTCCACATATGCAATTGCCGCAAAGCGGCAATCGCTATTAGCCACAGACTTTCAGTCTGGGCTAACATCCACAAACCAACCTCTCTCGCGGCCCTCGCGGAGAGGCTGTGATCTTTCATTCTGCATGAATAGACTTGCGTAGGCGGCATTACTCTATGGAAACCCGACGCGTGAGCGAGGACCTGCCTGCATCCGTCCTCGCTCACGCGTCGGGTTTCCATTTACCTCCTCAAGAAACGCCTTAATATGTGGTTCCCGCAAAGCGGCAATCGCTATTAGCCACAGACTTTCAGTCTGGGCTAACATCCACAAACCAACCTCTCTCGCGGCCCTCGCGGAGAGGCTGTGATCTTTCATTCTGCATGAATAGACTTGCGTAGGCGGCATTACTCTATGGAAACCCGACGCGTGAGCGAGGACCTGCCTGCATCCGTCCTCGCTCACGCGTCGGGTTTCCATTTACCTCCTCAAGAAACGCCTTAATATGTGGTTCCCGCAAAGCGGCAATCGCTATTAGCCACAGACTTTCAGTCTGGGCTAACATCCACAAACCAACCTCTCTCGCGGCCCTCGCGGAGAGGCTGTGATCTTTCATTCTGCATGAATAAACTTGCGTAGGCGGCATTACTCTATGGAAACCCGACGCGTGAGCGAGGACCTGCCTGCATCCGTCCTCGCTCACGCGTCGGGTTTCCATTTACCTCCTCAAGAAACGCCTTAATATGTGGTTCCCGCAGAGCGGGAATTTTCATTAGCCCCAGAATACCAGTCCCTAGGCCCGGCAAGAGTGGCTTATGAGGGGTGCGAGCTAATTGCCCCCCCGGAGCCTCGACCTCATTGAAATCCGTAGCGGGCTTCCTACTCTTCGACGCCGAGAATCTTGTCGATCGTCTGACGAGAAACAGCGTGATATCCCGAACGTGCCTTGGCGTAAATCCGTTCAGCGACGACTTTTCCTTTTTCCGTCTTGACGAGTTTCTCGTAAAGTGGCTGGAGAAATTTGCGTCTCCCCTGCCCTGTCAAAAACCCCTCTAATTTTTTCATACCAGGCTCATACTCGGTCCCAATGACATGCAACATCCAGTCATGAGTGATTTCCGAGTTTCCCGACTCGGTAAATTTGAACTCGGCATCAAGTGCCGTCATCTCATCCACACTTAGCGGGCGTTCGAATGATCGCAAAAAGTGGTTCCAGTGATGGGTCGTCCAATCCGCCGTTTTGTACTCGTTGCTCAATAGACCTGGAGCTTTCCCATTCAAAAAATCCTGGGCAGCCGCAGCCACGCGCGTGAGTTCCTCCGTTTTTACTTCTGGACAATTTTCGGGCAAGCCTGCCGAATAAACCCATTCTCGAAGATCAACTTTGACTTCTAGGTTCTCATCCAAATAGTCAAGGAATCCTTCGGTGGTCATGCTCTTGAACGCGAATTTGTCA
The DNA here is from genome assembly GCA_965224765.1 of Mariniblastus sp. Classification (GTDB taxonomy): domain Bacteria; phylum Planctomycetota; class Planctomycetia; order Pirellulales; family Pirellulaceae; genus CAZDBA01. Next base: position 298,672 of record CBDDAC010000012.1, on the reverse strand, counting down.
AAGTAAGTACGCAAGAATGAATCCCACTTTTCTCGCCCGACCTTTTCTTCCAACATTCGCAAGAAGAAGTATCCTTTGTCGTAGGCAATCGCTGTCATCCCATCATCAGGATTGCGTCCGACCAAATCGAGCTTTAACCACGTATCGCGCTCTTCCAGCTCTTTGATTTCTGCCAATAACCCGTCTAGAGTCAACCGGGCGAGCATCTCCGAATACTCTCGTCCGTACATGGCTTCCATGATTCGCTGTTCAAAGTAGACGGTAAAACCTTCATTCAGCCAAAAATCGTTCCAAGTCGAATTGGTAACAAGATTTCCAGACCAGGAATGTGCAAGTTCATGGGCAATCAGCGCGACAAGTGACCGATCCCCAGCCAAAATTGTGGGGGTTGCAAAAGTTAAGCGGGGGTTTTCCATCCCACCGAATGGAAAGCTGCTGGGCAAAAAGATCACGTCATAGCGATCCCACCGATAGGCGCCATAAAGTTCCTCAGCAGCCTCAATCATTCTTTCTGTATCGTGAAGTTCCCAAACGGCTTTTTTGAGCACTGAAGGCTCAGCATAAACGCCACTTCGCGGTCCAAGTTCTTTGAACTTAAGGTCACCGACGGCAAGAGCAAGTAGATACGAAGGAATCGGTTGCTTCATCTGAAACTCATAGATTCCCGTTTCGTTTTTCTTCTGGGGATTGGACGCGCTCATTACTGCCAACAAGTGTGCGGGAACCTGAATACGAGCCGAGTAGGTCATGCGCACTGCTGGCGTATCTTGGCAAGGCACCCACGTACGCGCAAGAATCGCTTGAGACTGAGTAAACAAGAACGGATGTTCCTTGTCGGTTGTTTGCTCAGGCGAAAGCCACTGCACCGCTTCAGCCGATGGGCGGCTTGAGTAGGCGATGGTAACGCTATCCCCTTCTTTGGGAAGCTCGATCACCAGAGGTGCGCCAAGTTGAGAGGTCCGCTCTCCCATTTCCCATTTCAGATCCAATTCGCCTGCTTTGACCCCGGAAACATTTAGTCCATTCGTATCGAGAAAAAGCTGCGCCGCGTCAGTTTTGCGATCCAAAGTCAGTTTCGCCGTTCCAGAGAGCGTTTTCGACTCGAAATCGACATTCAAATCGAGATGCAAATGTTTGACCGCAACTTCGTCGGGTCTGGCATAGGAATGAGGCAGTTTTTGCATGCCTTCCGCCGCACACGCTCCCACGACCAAGGTCAAAGTCAAAGTCAAAGTCATTGCAACGAAATATTTTTTGTAATTCAACATCATATCAATTCAACAAGAAAAGTCATTCAAACTCGAAATGCCTTCGACCAGGAAAACTGCTGGCCTGGTAAACGATTCAACACACTTCTACGAAATTCAACGCCCTTTCAGGGTATGAATCAGCCGCGACCAAAAACGCCGAAAGTGAACTTGCACTAACGTTGTTTTCTGGGTTTCAAAGTGTACAGCAATGCCCTTTCGCCGGGCAAAAAATCCTTGGGATAATCTCTGCGGGAACCGCCAATTAAAATCTGAAGTACGTCATCTTTGATTTTATAAATTCCCTTTCCATCGATCAGTTCAAGTTGCTTGGGGGAAGTCGTAGAATCAACGCCGAGGACTTTGAGATAGCCTTGCGATTTTCCGTTTGGATCGACCATTTGCACCCGCTCTTTGGTAATCTTGAACCCAAAACCATCGAGCAAACGTCCATTGGCTCCACCTCCATCGGTTGAAACCACTATCCACTCTCCCACCAGTTCCTTTTCCCCGACCCAAACGGAAGGCAATTCGTTTTGCTTCGATCGAAAAAATTGGGAAAGCTGTCGCCAGTAGTCTTGGGGCAATGGGTCGTAATGCCCTCCCTTGGGCAGCTCAAAAAAAGCTTTCTCAAGCGTCGGTGCAGCTTCGTATAAGATTTTCGCACTATTGAGACTGCATACTTCATCGTCGACAAAATGAGACTGAATGAGCGGCACGTTGATCGACTTCAATCGTTCAGCCGATTCGAACCGATTTCGCATTATGTATTTGACGGGAACCCAAGGATACATTCTGGCTGCGGCGGTCGTAATGGAATCGAAGGTTCGATCGAGGATCAGGTAGGCCGGAGGTTGGCGCTCGGCCAGCCCAATCGCAACGGCACCGCCCAGCGAACTTCCAAAATAGGCTATTCCCTCACTCGCACTTTCCACTCCCGCTTTTTCCAGAAGCCAAGCAAGCATCGCCTCGGCATCATCGATCACAGCAGTTTCGTTGGGGACTCCTTCACTTTTTCCAAATCCACGGTAGTCATAAACCAACACGTTGGCATTTGCCGCTTGACCGATCTTTCGGGCATAGCGTTCAGAAACCTGAGGAACATTTTCCTCATTGCCATGATTCACCAACACAAAACGCCTTGCGTTCTCTCGGGGAAGGTACCATCCATGAATTCGCGCACCATCGCTCGAATCGACCCAAACATCTTCAAAGGCAAATTCAGGCTCCCAATTGACCTCACCCTTCGCGCCCGGATAGACCAAACGGGATTCATTAAACATTAGATATCCGAGGATTCCCAGATAGATAATGATTGGTCCCCAGACAACAATTCGGATCAACCTCCCCCAATTGCGTTTGCGTTTGCCAACCGGCGCCACATCCGAGTTATTCGATTTCTCTGTCATAGTTCCTATTCAGGATTGCGATTTGGAAGCACATGAACGACAAAAGAGTCTTCAACCATTGGATTTCACCCCACAAAGAATGTCAACAACCCAGCAACTTTTGATCGTCATTGCCACATACAACGAGCGTGACAACCTGCCGAATCTGGTCACCCAGCTCTTCCAGCTCATTCCAGATGTTTCCATTGTCGTTGTTGATGATAATTCACCAGATGGAACAGGAAAATGGTGCGAGTCCGCGACGAAAAAGTATGAACGCTTACATCATATTGGTCGACCCGGTAAATCTGGGCTCGGTTCGGCAACGATGGTGGGTCTGCAGTTTGCTCGCGACCGTCAGTTTGAATTCGTTGCAACGATGGATGCAGACTTCAGTCACTGCCCTAAGTCGATGCAAAAAATGTGGCAGCATGTTCTTGAGCGGCGCGCGACAACAGATGGAGAAATACCAGGTGCATTGATCGGCTCTCGCTACATCGTTGGTGGAAGAATCGTGGGCTGGCCCTGGCACCGTAGACTGGCCAGTTTGTTTGTAAATCGATTCGCTCGCGCCATCCTCAGACTTTCGACCAAAGACAACACCGGAGCGTTTCGAGTTTATCACACCCAGGCACTTCGCGATGCCAACGTCTTTGAAATGAAGACATCGGGGTTCGCCTATCTGGAAGAAACACTTTTTCTTCTAAAACAAGCACAATTTGAAATGCACGAATTTCCCATCACATTTGTCGATCGAGAAAAAGGAAAATCAAAAGCAAACACCTCAGAAGGCGTCAAAGTACTTTGGAACATACTTCAATTACGCTTTCGTCGTTGAGCATTTCGGTGAAGGCGCCTACAAGCACTTTCATCGACGTAAAAGATAACTATCATGGTTTAGATATCAATCTGTATGAAATTTGGAAAATACATGAGCCGCCTCGCAATCTTCAATTCAATCCTGACTCTGATGTTGGTCCAGTCGGTTTACGCTCAAGAGAAACCCAAAATGGAAATCTCTGAGGAGGCGATGGAAATTCACATGTCAGGCATGCTGTTCGATGGTCATAACGATTTACCTTGGGCCATGCGAGAAAAGGCCAACTCATCATTCGACAAGATTGACATCGCTCAACCCACCGAGTTCCACACGGACATCCCGCGGCTACGAGCTGGCGGACTCAAAGCTCAGTTCTGGTCGGTCTTCGTACCTGCCTCGACTGACCTGACAGGAAATGCCCTGATCACGACTTTGGAACAAATCGATCTTGTTCACCGAATGTGTGAAAGATATCCAGACGTTTTCGAAATGGCAGACAAAGCAGCTGACATCGAACGAATTGTCAAAGAAGGCAAAATCGCATCAATGATTGGAGTCGAAGGAGGACATTCCATTCAGAACAGTTTGCAGGCGCTCCGAGAGCTATACGACCGTGGTGCTCGATACATGACCCTCACCCACAGCAAAACACTCGCCTGGGCGGACTCTGCGACGGACGAACCAAAAAACAATGGCCTGTCACCTTTTGGTAAAGAAGTCGTTCGTGAAATGAACAAACTTGGCATGCTGGTCGATCTTTCTCACGTCTCCCCCAAATGCATGCTTGACGCATTGGAGGTGACCCAGGCGCCTGTGATCTTTTCCCATTCATCGACACGAAGTATCACCGATCATCCTCGAAATGTTCCAGACGACATCCTCAAATTGACCGCAGAAAATGGCGGGGTCGTTATGGTCACTTTTGTTTCAGGTTACACGGTTCCAACGGAAAAACTCGAAAAAAACAAAGACGCTCGCGGGAATTACAAAACCATCTGTGACCATATCGAACATGTAATCAAGGTCGCGGGAATCGATCATGTTGGCATTGGTTCAGATTACGATGGAGTCTCTCGACTTCCCATTGGATTGGACGATGTTTCTTACTATCCCAACATTACCCAAGAGATGATGAATCGAGGTTACAACAAGGAACAGATTCACAAACTTCTAGGTGGAAACGTCATTCGTGTCCTCAAAGAAGCAGAAAAGGTCGCCGCCAGGTTGAGTCAGCGCGATACGCCGGCCGTCACCCAAGAATCGCTTTTCAAAGTCAATGTTCATGCGGGCGAGTTTGATCGCAACCATGAGCTCGTAAGTGTTCGACTCGACAGCGATTTTGAAGGTGACGTTGTAACCCTGGACGACGGCAACGGAACGCAGTTCCTTGGCCAACTTTCCGTTCCATCACTGCATTGTCCTGGAAAAGGCAACCGACAACTTACGTTTGTCATCCCGACACTGAAGGCGGGGGAAACATTGGCGTTGAGCGCAACCTCAGTCGGGCTGAATGCCAATCGAGTTTTCGAATGGCATGATGATGTATCCACTGAAGCCACTTTGATGCACAACGGCAAAAATGTCGTCAAGTACATGTACGCTCCCTTGGACAACTCCAACGAACAGCAACGCATAGAGACTTACAAAGTCTATCACCACGTCTACAGTCCCAACGGCCAGGAACTGGTCACCAAAGGGCCTGGAGGTTTGTTCCCTCATCATCGAGGCATCTTCTACGGATTCAACCGAATACAATACGATGGAAAATCGGCGGATGTTTGGCACTGCACAGATGGATGCAACCAGTCTCATGAAAAATCTGTGGTTCAAGTCGCAGGTCCCGTGTTTGGCCGGCATCTCGCTGTCGTCAATTGGCGGGGAAAAGATGGCCAACCTTTTGCTCAAGAGCTGCGGGAACTAACAGCCTACAAAGTCAACGGTGCGACACTGATTGAATTCAACTCACGACTGGAGTCAGCTGGAGGCGACGTCCGCCTGGATGGTGATCCTCAGCATGCTGGAGTCCAATTCCGGGCTTCGCAGAGTGTCCCTGACGAAACCAAAGGCAAAACATATTACATTCGCCCTGATGGAAAAGGAAAGCCTGGTGAATTTCGCAATTGGTCCCACAAGAAGGACGACACCGAAATTAACCTGGCTCATGTTGACCTTCCCTGGAACGCACTCAATTTCTGGATTGGCGAGAACAACTACACCTGCTGTTATCTGGACCTGCCGACCAATCCAAAAGAAGCCAGATTCAGCGAACGCGATTACGGCCGGTTCGGTTCCTATTTCGAGTACGATCTATCTCCCGAAAATCCGCTGGACGTGACTTATCGAATCTGGCTTCAGGATGGTGAAATGTCAGTCGAAGAGATCGACGCACGAAGCCAGTCGTTTCGGACACCCGTCAAAGTAGAAGTCAAGTAAGAACAGGCCGGTTCTCACCGGGCAGCCTATGAGTTGAAGTGGGTCGGCAGAAACCGGTCCACTTCAATGTCTCAAATGTAAAATCCAGGGGAAGCCCCCATCAGTTTACGATGAACCGTCGGCAGAATCCGTTGCCTTTTCGTCGGCAAGTTCGCGCATTCGGTGATACTCTTTCACCAGTTTTTCCCGCGCCGCTTCATCATCTTCAGCATAACGACGGATGGTAACGCTCATCAAATCCAAAATAGCCAGTCCAAGCACACCCGAAAGGCAGGCGAATAGAACCAAAGACAAAATAGCGACCGTCCGCACATCAATCGTCCAATAGAGGGCTGCCAGCGCACAGCCAGAAATAACGATCATACAAGCTACGGCACTACGGCGACGAAGTTTCCGCCACTCAAAAAGACGGCGACTTTCGTCTACGTCCGAAGGAATATCCTTCCAACTTTGACGATGTCGTGCAAACAGAATGACACCGGTAGCAAACAAACCAAAACCGAACAGCAAGAGCATCGTTCGCGTGTTTTCGTTTTCGAATGCGGCCATCAACATGAAATCGTTCAGCGAATCAGCTCCAATTGAATCAACCATTCTTGCAGGACGCTTCCAACGGCATGCAGTGAATCGGCGGAACAGTTTCCTGGGACGTCCTGTGTCGTATGCCAGAACTGATTCCCCTCTTTCTTAGACGGATAATCGAAATCGATGATATCGACCGTTGGAATTCGTGCAATCTGAATCAACGGCAAGTGATCATCACGAATCTTATGCCGTTTAGTCGCCTTAAACTCTTCGCGTCCCATCTCCTTGGCAACGGCCCAAATACTACGCATCAGTCTCCGCGAATCTGCATCCTTCATCGTGTTTTGTTCGTAGTACAATTCGAGATTCTTGTCTCCAATCATATCGACCAAGATCCCGTATGCATAAACGGCGTCCCACCTTCCGGCGGCATACTCATTGGCAAAAAAGGTTGAACCCAAAAACATGGGATCGCGTCGGTTTACGAACACGAATTCTTCGCCGTCAAAAAACACCATGTCAATTCCCCACTCACCCTCCAAATCGGGCATCGATTTGGCAAGCTCCATCAACAAAGCGACTCCACTGGCTCCGTCATTCGCACCCAGAAATACACCACGAGGATCCACAGGATCTCGATCGGCAAAAGGACGGGTGTCGTAGTGGCAGCACAACAACAATCGTTTGGTTCGTTCTGGATGCCACCGAACGACCATGTTTTTTAATTCGACGAGACGACTGTTGATGGGATTGGTGGCATTGAAGGCTTGATAGGAAACTTCTCCTCCTAGTGCCTTCATATACTCTTCGATCATCGCCTGCTGCTTTGCCATCCCGTCCGAGGTACTGATCCGGGTTCCGATATCGCAAATTTCAATCAGCCTTTGATAAGCCTCCTCGCCGTCGAACTTGTGCGGCTCGGCAGGTTCTTGAGCGTTGTTCCCCTCCAGCGGATCAATGTTTTGTGGGGGCTGACTCCAACCCAAATTTGCGCCCGTGATGCACAGGACGGCAAGAGCCAGAAACACTTTGATTTTCATCACGATCCCATTTCCTTAAATCGCTAGCGACTTTTGATCTGTCCCGTTCCCGAACAGCCACCTACGGCGACAAATAGCTCAGAGCACATCCATAAATATACGAAAAACGACATATCAGACCAACTGAAATTGCCACCTCCAACAATTGAGCAGCGGATATCGCACAAAACTGTATTGGAGATATTGGCCATTTGAGTCTAAAATCCAACGAATACAACGCTCATAGACTTCAAAGCTCCATTCACGCGACGAAAAGGATTTCGGCATGATTAACATTTCTGACATTGTTGAGCTTCATAAAGCAACTGTCGCGCGATGGCACCAAGTCGAAGTCGACAACACCTACGGGGATCTACTCGCCACAGTTTGCCAACAACATAGCTTCAACTTCTTACTCTGGCACGAAGAAGACATCGCTCGAAGTCGCGAAGTTACCGATCAAAAAATCGCAGACGTCAAACGGGCCATCGACGGTCACAACCAAAACCGCAACGACTGGATCGAAAAAATCGATGACGCCATCAGTTCGTTACTAGAGGCCAATCAAATCACACCCGCTTCAGACGCGAGATTGAACACCGAGACCCCGGGAAGCGCCATTGACCGCCTTTCCATTATGTCGCTACGACTCTATCATCTGGACGAACAATTAAGTCGAGACGATGTATCCGATGAGCATATCCAATCCGTAGAGCGAAAAATCGCCGTTTGCCTGATGCAACACGCCGACCTGAGGCAATCTGCTCAACAACTAATCAATGATATTTTTGCTGGCAAGAACCTTCACAAGACTTATCGCCAGTTCAAGATGTACAACGATCCGACTTTGAATCCCTTTTTGTACCAAGCCAAGAATCGCCAAGCCGCTTGATTTTCTGCTGAAGATCAAAGTCACTGCGTGTTTATTTTATGACCACCACTCCGCCAAATAACACGCAGCCAAGATCCATTGCAAAGATCGAATGGTGTCGCAACTTGTTTGCCATCATTTCCCTGGGCCCTCTGCTACTTTTTGTGGCAACTCAATTTGGACAGTTTTCCTTGGTCTGCGAACTTCTGTCGAACTTTCAATTGTTCGTTTTCTTCTGCCTGCTTCCCTTTCCATTCGTTTTGTACTGGTTTGGAATGAAGCGTTTGTCGGTTTTTCTGGGGCTGGCAGCTGCCTGGAGTCTTTTTCTGGTGGCAAGTGTTTACTTGCCAGCCAACCGCCCCGAAGCTGGCCCCAATCCGATTCGGATCATGTCATTCAACGTGATGGCGATGAACCCGAACCACGCCTCAGTTCTAGAAATCATTGAGGAAAACGACCCCGACATCCTTCTCGTTGTCGAGTACAGTCGCAACTGGGTCGGTCCACTTAGTATTCTTCAAGAAAAGTATCCGCACCGCGTCGAGGCTCCGCGTGGGCAAGCATTCGACATCGCCCTATTCAGCAAGTTGCCAATCTCCAGTCAAGAAATCGTTCAGCTCACACCTGCCCAGCCAGAAAATCCCGTTTTGGTTGCGAACATCGAAGTGTCTCAACAGACTCTTCGTATTGTCGGAATCCATGTTACCTCTCCGACCACCGAAGAAAGACTTCAACTTCGCAACAATCAATTTCAAAACATTGGCAGTTATCTTGCGGACGCTGACGATGGTACGCCCACGCTCCTGGTCGGCGATTTCAATTGCACCATTTGGTCTCCCTATCTTAAACGGTTGTTGAAAAAATCTCGTCTTGCGGACTCCAGACAGGGATTTGGATACATGGCTAGTTGGAACACCAATGACTGGCCGTTCCAGATTCCGATCGATCATTTTTTTGTTTCCGAGCACATCCACGTACACGATCGAGGCGTTGGAGCCCAAAGCGGTGGTTCTGATCACTTCCCTATATTCTGTGAAGTTTCCATTTCACCGCAGAAATAATCAAAATGTTGCACCTGCCAGAAGTAGCAGATTGCAATCGGAATCGGGGCTTTGAAAATGGTTTCTGCTGTTTGGTTCGTTCGCCATCAGGCTTACAATGATTTGGACCTTCACCCCATCGAAAAAACTCCGTCGTGACTTTTGATATCCAACTCGACATTTTCCGCGGCCCAATCGACTTATTGGTGTATCTAGTCAAACGCCATGAGGTCGACGTTTCCGAAATCTCGCTAGGAAAAATCACGGAGCAATACCTAGAGTTTCTCGAAGTCCTTAAAGAAATCAGCTACGACAGTGTCGGTGAGTTCATTGATGTCGCCAGCCGACTTGTCGAAATCAAAGCCCGAGCGGTATTGCCACGCAACGAGCACGAACCCGACGAACCCGAAGAGGATCCACGCGAGGATCTCGTTCAGCGGCTGCTGATGTACAAGCAGTTCAAGGATGCATCAAGCTTGTTAGAAGAAAACTCGATGCTTTGGCAAGCAAGATACGCTCGCATGCAAGACGATTTGCCGCCACGAAAAGTCGAGCTTGCCGAACAACCGATTGCCGAAATTGAACTCTGGGATCTTGTTAGTGCATTCGGACGTATCCTTAGAGACAATCGCCCAAAACTCGAAAAAATCATTTACGACGATACGCCGATTCACATTTACATGAAGCGAATCCACGAACGTTTGGTAGACGATGGAAAACTTACTTTCTCAGAGCTGTTTGAACCTGGCATGCACAAGTCAGCGATGATCGGTGTTTTCCTCGCCGTGCTTGAATTGACACGCCATCACAATGTTCGAGCCGAACAACCAGACATTTACTCCGAAATCTTGATCCTCCCGTCTGAAGAGTTTTCCAAGGATCTAAACGTAGCGGGTGTGGACGAGTATTGATCGGCAATCCGACAATGCCTTGGAAATGAGCCTGCCAATTGCTGATTGAGTGGCCCATGGAATTTCGGTTTGGAATCGCGCGACTCATGCTGGCAACTGCAGCCATGGCGATCGCCCTCGCTCTACTTGGTCCATACGGCGCAACAGGCATCGTTGCCGCTCTCCTAGCTGGATGTTCCGTGGCCGGAATCATCTTGCTTGCAAAGCGATCTGATATCTGGCCGATGATTCGTATGGCGATCTTTGCACTGATTGGAGGGGCAGGTTCTTGGAGCCAACTGGTAGGTCTCTGGTCAGTCTCCGATACGGTTTTATCGGTCCTGATTGGCGGATTCCTGGGCCTTGTTTGGTCTGCTCACGCTCAACGAATTAAAGAACTGAAGCAAAGTTCAAATTAACGAGGCGGGGTTTCCTTTGGATTTCAACAGAAAGAACAGGGCGAATTGAGGCGAATGATTTTCGAGAATGGCTGTCAATTGAATTACACGACTGCGTGCTACAGCTAAGATCAACAAAACTAAAAAAATTGATCGGACCGAATCATGACTGAGAAAAAGGCTGCGTTAATTGTGGGTGGCGGAAGCGGCATAGGAGCCGATGCAGCAAGAAAACTGACGGATATAGGCTACAACGTTGGCGTGATGTCGTCTTCTGGCAAAGGCGAACAACTTGGCAAAGAGCTAGGCGGACTTGGATTTACGGGTTCTAACCTTGTCCAGGAGGATCTTCACGCGTTTGTCGAAGCTGCCATGAAACGGTTCGGAAGAATTGACGGTGTCGTCAATTGCACGGGACATGGTCCCAATGGTCCGATCATGGAGATCAGTGATGACGACTGGCACAGGGGCATGGATTGCTACCTGATGAACGTGGTTCGGATGTCTCGCTTGGTTTTGCCCATCATGCAAACGCAGGGAGGCGGCGCTATCGTTAACATTTCAACCTTTGCGGCATTCGAGCCAGACCCGGACTTTCCTACCTCAGCCGTCTTTCGGGCGTCCCTGGCAACCTACGCCAAACTGTTCAGCACGCGCTATGCTGGTCAGTCCATTCGAATGAACAATATCCTGCATGGATTCATCGACAGCCTCCCAGAAAAAGAAGCTCGCCTGGCACGAATCCCAGCCGGTCGATACGCTCGAGTGCGTGAACTGTCTGAGACGATTGCGTTCATGATTTCTGATGCCGCCAGCTATATCACTGGACAGAATCTCCGCGTCGATGGTGGGCTTACCGCGTCGGTTTAGCGACGGTCTCGGCGGGGACAACGGCATGTCTCGGCAGAGTACCGGCAGGAGCCTCGAACTCCCAGAAAACAGTCACGGCGAATACAAAGAAGACATCCTCTCGCGCCGGGAGGGTCGGACGCAAAGCGGCCGGGGAGGGGAAGTGAACCGCCCCTGGGTTGAACCCCAGGGCTACAAGAAGTTGTCGTTCCGCGACAAAGGCAGGATGCAAAGGCAGGATGCAAAGGCAGGATGCAAACGCAGGATGCAAACGCAGGATGCAAAGGTTGGTTTGCGAGCGCGATTCGTAGGTGAAGCCGCCCGCGACAAGTGCATCGTGAGGAAATGCTTGAGGGCTCCATGGAAACCCGACGCGTCAGCGAGGACGATCCTGCTCTGTTCCTCGCTCACGCGTCGGGTTTCCATATAACCGAGCGCCAATTTCGTACACGAATGAAAATAATCACAACCTCACCGGAAGGGTCGGACGCAAAGCGGCCGGGGAGGAGAAGCCCAGCGGGTTCGATATCATGTCAAAAACTTGACCACGCCGCAAAAGTGAATTGCACTTCCAGCCATCACGAACACATGCCAAACCGCATGAAAGTAGGGGACCTTTTTATCATTGAACAAAAACACCGTTCCCCCGGTATAGGCGATGCCGCCGTAGACAATCCAAAGAACACAACCGAAAGGTATTTCTTTGCTCCAAGGCATTCCGCCCAACGCCGGCACCCAACCCAATAGCAAATAGAGCCAAACGGAAACGGCTTGAATTCGATGTCCTAAAAACAACTTGGAAGCAAAACCGACAAGTGCCACTGCCCACATAAACCCCAGCAAGCACCACCACCAAGTCCCATTCAAGAACGCCAGCGAAAATGGCGTATAACTGGCAACGATCAACAAATAGATAAACGCCTGATCCAACTGCCGAAAGAATCGTTGCTTCTCAGGGTCCGTAAAGTAGTGAGACAACGTCGACGTCACATAGACACCCATCAAGGACAGCCCGTAAATCAGGCAACCGAACCAAACAAGTCGGCTTGCTTCGCCCAATCGACTCATTAGCCAAATCACGGCAACCGCACTTAGTGCAGCTCCGAATCCGTGAGTGATTGTATTCGCAAATTCTTCAGACTTGGGGCGTTCCACAATACATCGGGGATTTCAAAAACGGCCTATAGCTGTTCAACTTTTGCCAATTCGTCACGCGCAGAAGCAAATCGCTGCTTTTGTTCAGTCTTCTCAAAGTACTTGGCTTTGTTCCAAAGAACTTGGTGAAAGTGTTCAAACTCGCCAAGTTCTGCGAATTCCCTTTGCACCTGATCCAAAAAGCGAAGACCTTCGGATTCATTACCGCTTACCAATAAGGCAAGGCCGTAATCTGCCTGGGCTCTGAGCCGTTCTGAGCGGGGCCAAGCATCCACAGAATTCATTGACGATTCGATCAAGTTGATCCCCTGACCGATCGCACCATTCTGCAACTTCATCGCACCAAGAATGGCCTGCGCTCGATCCGCCATCGGCCTTCCTTCGTACTCTGAGATTAAACGAATCAAGATCGCCGACGCGGCTCCAGGTTGGGCCGCAAGCAACATCGCTCGCGCTTGGAAGAGTTGCAATTGGTCTTTTAGTTGGCGATCATTCACTGCCGCCTCGGACTTCTTGAAAGCCAAAACCGCGTTCTGTCCCTCGTTCCGATCATTGTGCTGCAGTCCAACGGCCATCCAAATAATGGATTCGTCTCCTGTCCCCGACGGAATTTCAATCTCATAATTGGCAAGGTAGGATTTCAATTCACCCATTGCCTGTGACGGCCAATCAGATTTAGCTGGCCTCAAATAGGCGGCACGACTCCAGAATGCAGGATCTTTAAGGTTGCTTCTTCGCAGAAGATCAGCTTGGGTATTCACCGCTAAGGACCAAGACGATTTCCAAAGGTTTAACTCACCGCCGTGACGATGAAACTCACCCAATAGAAGCGACAATCTCGCTACCTGATAAGGCGAAACATCTTTTAACAAGTCGAGTGATCGCTCCAGCCGCTCCGTCGCCTTGTCAAATTGCTCGTTCATCATGAACGCAATCGCTTCGAGTCGATAGAACTCAGCACTAACCACAACATTCGTTTCGCGGGGCAGGCGATTGACCAGCTTCAACGCCAACGCCTGTTTCGGTTGGTTTTCTCGGAGATGTTTCCAGAACTTGTTTTTCAAATCCAACAATCCGTTGGATTTCCGACTGCCACTGGACAAATCAACAAGATAACTTTGCCAAGCTGTCGAAGTTTTGCCGTTTTCGCTACACCAAATCACGTCAAAGTTCCTTGCGATCAGCTGCAATACCTTTGTGTCCTGATTCATGGGATTCGCTTCTTGCAAAACGGAAATCGAGACGTCAGGATAGCTTCGAACCAGGTTCCGCACGGTCGAGAGTCGATTCGCTTCAACAAGTTCACTAATCGTGTCAACAAATGAACTTGGTGAAAAAACGGAACTGTCGATTTCGCCAAGTACCACTCCGGCCCCGTCCCAGCGAATCTTCTTTTTGACGATCGCTTCAAGCGATTTAGGAGGTTGAAGCTTGTTCTTCAATTTCTCCAACAACGACTGCCCACTCCCACCCTTACCGATTTTATCCAGCAGGTCATTATCTTTATCGTTGTCGAATTCAAACGACGAGCAACCCAACCAAGTTGCAAACAAGATTGCAATGCAAAAACCAACGCAGCGTTGAAAGGCTTTTCGAATACTCATGAATCAGTACGACCTCGGAACGACGTTGTGAAAGCGGAATTCTCGATGCAAACCACATTCATCCAACTCGCTGCGAACTACTTCGTCGGGACTAAAGGTATTCAAAGTGGATTGCCCTGTCTGCACGCTGGGGTGAACACTCAATTCCTTCAAAAGTTGCTCGCTCATTGCAGCGGACTCACTCGGCGTATTGAAGATATACGGACGTACCATGACAACCAATTCTCGCCGAATTCGACCGGTACGTTGGCGACGAAAGAAGAATCCCAAAACCGGCAGTTTCCCAATCAGGGGAACCTGCTCTCGACTGTCCGAGATTTCGTCTTCAATCAATCCCCCCAAAGCAACTGCCAATCCATCCTTGGCAACCACAGTGCCACTGATGGTACTTCGATTCACAGTATCAACTTCTTGATTGGTAATCCCGCCGTTCGCATTCAAAACGGGAATCCGCCCGCCATTCACGACGCGTCTGGCATTCTCTTGGACAATTCGAAGCGTAACCGTTCGATCCGCGTTGATACTTGGCGTAATCAATAGCGATTGGCCTACATCACGCAACTCAGTGATCGGTGTTCCGACAATTGTCGTGTTGTTGTTCCCACCGGAAACGACCTGCGGGGCATTGAAACCGACGGTAAACGGAATGGTATCGCCGATAAATATTCGACTTACTTCGTTGTTTGCCGTAAGCAACAAAGGAGTATTGAGTACAGTGACTCGATTGTCGTCCTCCAACAGCTGCATCCTAGCTCGAAAACTGTTGCTCACGATTTGAAAGGTCAAATCCCCCTGATTGAGGACACTGCCGCCCGGGATCATGGAAGCCAGTCTTCTCGCGTCACCAGTAAACGCGTCGGATGGAGTTGGAAGAATATCGCCCTGCGTAAAACTCCCAGCCGATGCACCACCGTCGGAGAATTGATAATCGAAAACGCTGCGAAAGTCATCATCCAACAGCACAGACATTACCTTGACTTCCAGCAAGACAAGAGGGGTCGGCACATCCAGGCGTCGAATCAGCTGCTCGACTTGAGTCATCGTATTCCCATCGCCGGTGCGAATCACAATTTGATTGTTGCGACGAACCACCGTGACATAGATTGTTGCCTGTTTTTCACGAAGCAATTTGTCAATCGCGTTCTTGGAATCCGGGTCAATTTCCTGTGGCGACGCCTGAGCTTGCTTTTGCTGAAGTGCGTCGACAAGATTCTGAATCTGTTCAGCATTCAGATCATTGAGTGGTTGATATTCGTTGCCCCGCTGTCCACCGGAAGACTGATTTTGGTAGTTGTTGGAATTGAAACCTCCCAGTCCGTTTACGGCGTTGACGTTTCGTCCACCATAGGCGTAGTTCCCTTGAAACTGCCCCAGACCAAGACTCCGACTGTCGATCAAATCAAAACGATTCATCCGATAGATCAAATCGAGAATGGCATCTTCGTCCCCGACACCAAAATTCAATCGAACACGATCTCCAAACAGATCTCGAATCGCGACAGCAACGTCGACGGGGTTAGGATACAACAAGGTAAAAACCTCAGTACGCTCTTCGCGAAAACTTGCCAGATTCCGCTCGTACTCTGCCGTTGTATAAATTCGAATGATGCCCGATGACTCGTCGACGCGGTAATAGAGATCATGGGTCTTGGTAAGGTTCTCCAGCACATCCATCGGCATCACGTTGCGCAGAAAGAGATTAACCTCGACTTTGCTCGCCTCACTGGAGGCCACGATATTCAGATTGGAAAGCTCGGAAAACGAACGAACGATTTGATCAATCGTTTCCCCGCGAAAGTCGACCAGCTCCAACATTTCCTGTTGCGCAGCCAATTCAAAGGGAAGATTAGTTATTTCCCGTGGTCGTCGAATTTCCTGCGAAATGATCTGATCACCAGCGTCTGCGAGCCGTCCAACAAAGTCCTGTCGAGATGACTGTTCTTCAGAAATGGATTCGCTTGAACCCGCAGTGTCAAGCAATTGTGCCGCAGCGTTCCCGGTCGCGACATGAAGAAAAAATCCAACCAACAAACAATACAACAAGTATTGCCCCTTGGCGGTATTTAAGCGCGACGTCCGTGTCAGTAATGTCATTGATCGATGTAATCGTTGACCCGTCATGAGTCAAACATGAGGCCGCGGCACGCTCATTCAGGAAATTTATTCACTCTGAAATTTCGCGAATCCGTCAACCAAGTCAATTTAGTTGTAGATCGTGATCACACGATCCAACTCAGTGAACTTTAATTCGATGACATCTTTAGTGATTTTTTGAACTTCCATCAAGGTCCATACGCCGTTCTCGACAGGAACCGACATTTTCACCTTGTCGCGAATCCGCACTAGCTTGCCGCCCATATCAAGGACTGCTATCGCACTAGAACCACTAACCAGCTTTGATTTGACTTTGAATTCAGGCAAAGTCAGCAACTGCTTGCGTAGCGTTTCATTCGAAGTCCTGACTTCCTCTGTGAGCTGGCCCACTTGTTTTCCCAAGCTAGCAATCTGGCCCTGCAGTGCATTATTGGCCTCTTGCAAACTTCCATTAGCCTTTTGAAGCTCTGCAATCTGAGCGATGTACTGATTGAGGCTCTCCACCTCTTTGATCGTCTTCAACGTTTCTTCGATCAAATTCGATTGAGTCGCGGGGTCATCCTGAGCGATGGCAGTGCCTGCGGTCATCAACGAGACAACAAAAACACCCAAAGCGAGTTCGCGAAATAACTTCATGAGATAGCTTTCGTTTGTATTGGGTGTTTTCGTAATCCAGGCTCTAGCTGCCTGCTGCAACCAAAGCGAGGAAAAAGGCAATATAAACATATCCGACGACGCCACCGATCACGACCGTCATCAACGGGGTAAGAACCGCATTCAAACGCTTTACAAGTGATTTGAATTGCGATTCATGCAGCAAAGCGACTTCATCAAGAACATTTCCCAGCTCTCCCGTCTGCTGCCCGACAGCAGCCATTTTGCTGAGCATACTGGTAAATGCACCTTTCTGATTTAACGCATCGACAAGATTCCCACCGCGTATGATTTTATCTCGCGCATCCGAAATGGACTGACTCAAGAAGCGATTGCCCACAATCTTTTCAACTGCGCCAAGCCCTTCAGTAAGCGTAATCCCGCTTTTCAGCATCATACTCAAACTCCGTGCAAAGTTCGAAGTTTCACCAAGCTTTATCAAATGACCAAAGATCGGAATTCTCAGCAAAAGTCGATCCAAAAGCAAGCGACCCTCTCGCGAAGAGTACGTAAACAGACCACCACAAACCGCCGCCAAAAGCACGAGCACGATCAGCGTGTAATTGCCTCGCATCCAAGTCGAGCTGTCAATCAAAAATTGAGTCATTGCTGGCATGTCTTTTCCGAGACTATCCAGATAAGTCTGCAAACGTGGGACTAGGTACACCACCATATAGACGGTCACCGCCACGGAAAGTGAAACAATCAAAAGAGGGTAAATGGTTGCCGACGCAAGAGCCTCCTTTGCCGTTCGGCGATCATTCATATTTCGCGCCGAGCGATTCAAAACAGCTTCCAAATTTCCCGTTTGTTCACCAACCTTTACAAGTCTCACGACAAATTCTGGAAAACAAGTGTGCTGACTCATCGCCTGGGTCAAACTCTGACCCTGCTGAATATCTTCTGCGACCTTTGCCCAAATATCAGCCAATGAGACGGATCGAGCCTGCTCAATCACGTTGCTGATCGACGCCAATAGAGTCATCCCACTTCGACTCATCAAGGCAAGTTGTTGAAGCGAAAGCTCGACATCAATACTGCGTGGTGGCAACCACTTGCTGATGCGAAACTCCTGCTTCACTCTAGCATCAACGGTCGAAAGATTTTCCAAACCTAGCACAATCCAGCCACGTTCTCGCAACTGGCTGACGGCCGCATTCCGATTGGGCGCGACGATCTTTCCCGCATGGGCGATTCCGTTTGAATCTTTCGCTTTGTATCGAAAATCTGCCAACCGTTCAGACCCTAAAAAAGATTGACCACAGTGGCGATTTCACTAAACGAAGTCACACCCAGCTTCAGTTTGGCGATCGCATCATCCAGCAAACATGGGATCTTCCGATCGGCCATATGTTGATTCAACAAGGTTTCATCCGCTCCCATTGATGCCATGCGCGACAGTTCCCGGTCAAACTTCAGCAGTTCAAACAGTCCGGTTCGCCCGACGTATCCAGTACCTGCACAGTATTTGCAACCAGCGGCTTGAAATATCGTCGTCCCGGCAAGCCCTTCTCGGTTGATGGCGGTAGCCTGGCGCTCAGTCACAGCAACGGGCACTCGACAGCGTTGGCATAATTTTCGAACCAGACGTTGAGCCATGAACAACCTTGAAACGGCCCCCACTAAAAATGGCTGTACCTTCATATCAATCAATCGAGTCAATGAGCTTGCCGCCGAGTTGGTGTGCAGCGTTGTAAATACAAGGTGCCCCGTTAATGCAGCTTTAATTGCGATCTCAGCGGTCTCTTCATCTCGGATCTCACCGATCATCAACACGTCAGGATCATGCCTCAATCCACTCCGCAAGGCCTTGTGAAAACTCACTTTGTCGGCGCTGTCGACTTCAACTTGAGAAACTCCGTCAATGACATACTCAACCGGATCCTCGATCGTGATCACATTCAGCGGCTTGTGTGCGATCAACTGCCGAATGGCTGCATAAAGCGTCGTGCTCTTGCCACATCCCGTAGGGCCCGTTAGCAAAACCAAACCGTTCGGATGGCTGATACTCGTTTCAAAAACACTCGTTTCCTCGGGCAACATCCCCAAATTTTCAAGTGTCAACTCTTGCGTGTTTGTCGCAAGCAATCGAAGAGTCATCCTTTCGCCATTCTTGGTCGGAATGGTGGCAGCTCTGACATCCCGCATCTGTTCGCGTTGCGTCCCCAACGTAAAACGGCCATCCTGAGGCGCTCGGCGTTCAGCAATATCCATTCCTGCCAGTACTTTTAAACGGGAAATCAATGCCTGATGAATCTCTAGAGGAATCTCTCGATAAGATTCGAGAATTCCATCGACTCGCATTTGAATCCGGACCGCCTCAGTTCCAGGTTCAATATGAATATCTGTTGCCTGACGAATCGCAGCAGCATGAAAGATCTCGTCTCCCAACGCGACAATGGTTTCGCCATCAGCCGCGATCGCAGCAGCGTTTGCAAACGCGGTCCGAGTCGGAACTGACTGCTTTCGGCTCGCTTGATTTGCATCGAGGAAAATTCGGTTGATCGCCCGTTGAAGCGAATCCGACTCTGCCAAGTTGGCAATCACTGGAGCCGAAACATAGCGTTCGACCGCTTTGAGACCCTGCTCGTCGTCGCCGTCGACACAAGCCACTAGAACGTGATCGCCTTGCTTGGTGAAGGGCAACAATTTTCTGCGGAGGGCGAGATTACCTGGAATGCGTAACGCCCACTTCGGATCAATTTTGACTTGATCCATGTTGAGAATTTCGGTGTTTGGCTCTGATGTCATGGTAGTGGTCTCGCTAAATCGCTCGAGGCAACTCCGAGAGGAATTTTGGATTGCGGGCCAAGGTTCGCGCGATTGCTGGTGTGATCTTCTTGGATTGAACCAAGCGAAGCAAACAGGAATCCAGCGTGTACATGCCTTCACTCGCACTGGTCTCCAAAACGCTCCGAATCTGTGAAACTTTTGCATTTCGTATCAGATTGGCAATGGCCGTCGTTTGCATCAGAACTTCACTGGCCAGCACTCGCTCTTTATCTGCATCGCAGGAAGGAAGCAGATGTTGCGCAATGATCGAACGCAATGAACTGGAAAGCATCTGCTGTATCAAAGGTTGTTGATCGCCCGGAAACACATTAACAATACGCTCAAGGGCACCGATCGTATCTCCCGCATGAACCGTTGCGAACACCAAATGCCCGGTCAACGCGACTTCAATCGCATTCTTGATGGTTTGCAAATCTCTCAGCTCACCGACTAGCAAGATGTCTGGATCCTGCCGAACCGCATCGAAAACTGCTTGATCAAAGCTGGGCGTATCGATTCCGACTTGGCGATGCGTAATGCGAGATTTCGCCGCTTGATGAATGTATTCGACAGGGTCTTCAATGGTAATGATATGAGCGGCGCGATTCTGATTGATATGGTCAATCAGCGTGGCTAAGGTCGTGCTTTTCCCGGATCCCGTTGGCCCCGCCACCAAAACCAATCCGTCTCTTGCCTGCGTGGTTTGATAGAGCTGTTCAGGCAGTCCCAACTGGTTGAGAGATCGGAACTCGCTTTCCAATTTACGAAGTGCGATTGAAGTCTCGCCGGAGGTTCGATAGATGTTGAATCGAAATCGATGAAACTGGTCATCGTCACCTCTCAAGCCAATCGCTCCGTCACAGGATCCTCGATCCGCCAACAACTTCCTGCCAGATTCGCCTCCCAGGCGATCCACCATCAACTCTAATTCTGCAGACTCGATTACCTTTTCCATCGCCCTAAGCTCTCCGGACACACGAAGAACCACCGGTTGCTGAGCCGAAAGGTGAACATCACTGGCATCATTCTCCGAGCAGATCTCGAAAATCTGCAGAAGTGCCAAATCGGATGGAGTTGGATTCATAACAAACGCTCAGCCTATACGGCAAAAATGATAGTCCAGGTGTGCATACCGTTGCTCGATTCCGACGTGTCCATTTTGAATGTGAACGGAATCATCTTTAACTGCTCCTCGTTGACCGCGGTCAGGAAAGCTTGGATTTCGTTGTAGCCGCCTCTCAATTCTATTTGCCAGTACTTGACTGCGGGCGCCATCGATTCTGCATCAATCTCCGTAAACAGCTTGAGCATGTATTCGGAAATCGTCGGTTCATCCTGATAGTCCTGGGAGACGAGGATCAGGTTGTATTGAGCCATCATTCCCGTCACGGCCTCTACGGTGTCCAATGGGGACTCCAAGTTTCGCCAACTCTGGCTTTTCGCTTTGATTGACAGTCGATCCTCCGCCAATCCAGACTTCAACCGACTGAGCTTGTCGCGCGCTTGACGTAAACTATATTGACTCTGTTCTTTGGCACTTTCATCGACGGCGACTTTGCGTGCCGCCACCACTTCATCAAGTTTCGCTTGATAGGCTCTTTGTTTTGGCAATGCAATCAAGAACGAGTAGACGACCAACACCATCGCAGCGGGAAGCACCGTGAGCAAGCGTTGTTCGCGCGTTGTCATTTTGGATTCGATCATAGTTTTGTTGGATTGTTGTGGGAAATTTTTTCGGGTTTGACCGGACTGCCCAATCGTTGACCTGGCCCCACGTCTTCAAGCAAGATCGAAAATTCGTATGGACCACCATCCTTAAGTTGATTCTTGCCAACTTGAGATGCAGAATCGACGTTCCATCCAACGGGTTTGACCGCGGAAGTCAGTTGATTTGCTAATTCCGGCGCAGAACTTGATTTTAATGCCAACCCGGAAACAACAATTCCGCTTTCGTGCAACTCAATTTTCCTGATGACCAAATCTTCCGTTCTGAGCCTTTTCAGCTGAGCCAGCAACTCGCCAAGTCGCCCTTTTTGAAAATCTAACAAGTGCTCGATTTTCTTCATCTTCAGTTTGGCGTCATTGGCATCCTGCTTCAACTTCGAGTGTTGTTCGACCGCTTGAGCAAGCTGCTGATCAAATCCACGTTTATCAAGTGCAGGTTGCTCTAATTCAACAATCTCCTGCGCAGTATGTTCTTGCTTGCCGTCCAGCCAATTCCAATGCCAAAAGCAAAACAGACTGACCATTCCAACCGACAGCAATCGATAAAAGGTCGTCGACAATGTAGAGGTCGTGACGACCTGGTCAAAGGTCTTGACCAGAGGAAATGAGTTGACAGAATCGCTCTGCCCTCGCGCTGCTGCTGCGGTCAGCCACAACTTTAACGTCTCTTCGTCATCTAGAGAAAGGACGCGAAAATCCGACAACTCATCGCCTGCAAGTTGCTCTGATTGAACAAAAATTGATTTCTGCTTCTTGCCATCAGTCGAAGAATCAACGCCAAGCTGTTCTTGCCAAAGGGGAGTCAATCCGGCGATGACCTGGGGAACCCCCTTCTCTACTAGAACGGCAACATTCTCCCAAAGTTCAATCCTTTGGTATCCGCGTCCACTCTCGGTTCCAAACCCAGCGGGATGGGCTAGGCTAACCCATTTGGCCCCATAAGCTTTGAGCGTTTGTGACACGCTTTCGAACAGTTCACTCGTGGCGACATTGATCCAAAAAGAGGCTTGCGACAAATCATCATCGCGCAGTCTGAAAATGCCCAACGCCGAATTCTCAGCTTCAACCCCTGAAAGAGTCTCGACTTCGAACTTCAATGCATTCTGTAGTTCCTCTGGTCGTATGTCTTCGATACTACGCCGTGGGACTGAAACGATTTGACTCCAAACAGAAGTCTCAAAAACGAAACACTGACGCCCAACTTTTCGCTTGTCACCCAACACCAACTGCATTGAATCCGCGGACGACAACGAAACATCGCGAGCAACCTTCTGGAAATGTAAGAGTTTCAGGTTACGTTTGCCCGAAAAATCAGCGCGAACAACTTCCGAATCCGTGATTAGGAAAATCGAACATTCGCTGCGCTTACTCATCAGATTCCTGCCCCTGATCCGAAACAGGGCTTTGGGTTAGGTCAAACACCAGCGATATCCCTTGGTGCGTTACATTGACGTATCGAGTTAAGACTCGTTGGTTTTCCACCGTGACACAGACGACTCGCAAACCAATGGGGACCTGCGAGAATGAAAACGTCGACGCGTTATTATCTTCATCGGCTAATACCACCAGTTCCGTCCGAGAAGTTTCGGGTGCAGGCACCAACATCACGACTTCCAGGCTCGGTGGAATGCTTTCGCCCAGGTTGATGGCTCCGGCTACGGAAACTTTGCCGCTTGTAAGGTCACTAGCCAAGGGCTTGTCGTATGACCCAACGGGTCGCCAAATCATCGTTTGAACGGCATCATCCATGTCTGCCTGAACATCAAACGGTCGCCCCCAGGGATCGCGAAGCGAATCAACTCCGATTGATAGCTGCAAGTAGGGGCCACGCCAGCCACAAGGCAATTGTATATCCGAATAATCAACTGGCGAATTCGGACCAGAACGAAATTGAAATGGATAGGTTCGTGCCAATGATGTATCAGCCGACCACAATTCGCGAAGTTCCATGCCCTCATTCGGCTCGCCTGGCGAAGTGTTCGATAACTCCGCCCCTTGCACAAGAGGCGCGCGACCGACATCAGCGACAAATCCAGACACCAACGGCGTCCCATCAGCCTGGCGTGAATTCCTGGGACCCAAGATCGAATCCTGAACGTTGGCGATTAACTTTTGCGTCTGGCCAAACCGCGCGGCCTCCACTCGAGGTTGCAATGAGTTGACAGCGACCGTCGCAACGATGGCCAAGATCACAAGCACGACCAACAACTCTAGGAGCGTTAAGGCTTTGCGCACCGCAGGGCGACAATGCGAAAGACGAGAAACGACAGCCACCGGTTAGTTCCGGTCGTCGGGAACGCAGAAAAACAAAACTAGATCGTCGCCACACTCTTCTTTGGTGAGTTGAGCGTTTTCATTCTGACCAGGCTTCATGTTGAACTCGTCACCCGGCGTTTCGATTTCGCCATTGGGCCCGGCGGAGACAACCCGAATGTAACGCGACTCCTCTTCGTCGATTTGTCCGTTTGAATCAAAGTCGACTTGCAATTCGAATTCGTGCCCCCATCCATCGACGATCGTTGGCTTGCCAGCGTCATTTTTACCAGTGGAATTCAGATAAGGCCCACGCCATCCAATTCCAAAGAACGGGTTAAAAGAAGTTAGCTCAGGTGCAGCCGACGCGACATGCGTGGGGGCATCTTCGTTCACCAGATCAGAAATCTCGCGGGGCAACGCATCAGGTTGGTGAGCAAGATTTTCCATCACACCTTCTTTTCCGACCATGGCGTCTCGAATCACATGCATTGTAGACTGAGTCGTTATCTCGTTGGCGGTGCGAACTTTGCCGTCGGGTGTCACGACTTTTGGCGAAAACAAGGGCATGACAAGTACCGCTGTAGCCATCAAAATCACCAACACCACGATCAATTCCAACAGCGAAAATGCCGCGCGCAAAGGCCGACTCGCCGGAAGGTTTCTCGTTTTTGTTTTCGGGTGATTCATAATTCTTTCTGGGGTGTGTCGCACCCATGACTACTGGTTTGAGTAGTGCTCCTCTAATTGTTCGTTGAGTCCAATAATCCCATTCTGATGAGGGATCGCTGTTCCAACGTATCTTGCCCTTGATTGTAACTCACTTGAATTATCAATTTCGACAATCAACAAGTAACGCGAATACATTTTTTTGGGATTCGAAGCGGCATCTTCTGAAAAATGAATGGGAGCCTCTTTGAACACGGCTCGCGCCCCACCCCCAACAAGTGTACATCGTTGCCCTAAGCCAAACACAATGTACCTAAGACTTGCTTTAGGCTCGATATTCCAAAGTCTGAACATCGCGATTCCCGCATATTCCTGGCTCAACTCGCAAACCTTGGCTTCGGTTCCAAGCTCGACTTCCTGTTGAATATGAGAATTAAATGTCACGTTCTCAGAGACATCATTGGCTGGCACCAGCTGAGTAACCCCCAACTCCGCCAGTGCTTCCAGCTCTTTTGCCGACAGTGACCCTGCCTGGAAATTTTGACTTCCACCGACATACCCCGCCACTTGTCCTGCGGACGAAGAGGAAATCAACGAATCGAAGCGGTTCCCCAAGGTTCCCCGGTTGGTCAACAAGCCTCTTCGTATGGCAGCATCAATTTCGGACACGTTAGCTGCTGCAGTCGCTGCCTGCGTTCGCTCCAACAGGCCCGGTAGCGATGCGACGACAATACCTCCAAGCGCAATAAGGATCGTCAGAACAATCAGCAACTCTAAAAGAGTCAGCCCTTGCCTTAGCGATTTGGACGGTTTACCAGAATTTTGAATCATGAGACGTTTTGTTGTGACTTTGAATCAATGAACCAGCTGCAGTCTTTATCAAAACCGGCCAGTTTAAATAATCGTTTCGCTTTGCCTCTGGGAATTGGTATCAGCATTCCGGCACGAGAAATCCTGACCGGTTTGAGGTAGTACCCAGATTACCCCAAAATGGAACCAGATTGTGATAGCAAATCCGATTATCAGCTGGCAAGCAGCCCCCCCATCTGGGCCGTTCAAATTATTGAGGGCGATCGCAAAACAATCAGCGAGTCTTCAGTTCCACGGGGATACAGCCTAAAAACACATCTGGCCTCGACTCCAAAGAAGAACCTCGACGTCCACCAAGGCCGTCGAGGTTGATTGGATTCAAATTGTTGCCGATACGACGACCCGCTGGTGAAACAGCATACCGTTGCCAAAGCAAGCAACATTTGATTTAGTTGGCCGATTCCCTCTTGCAAGCCTTTTCAACCAGCGTTTTGATTACCTTCGTCGGCAGGATATAGCATTGGGTACGGCTAAATCGGGCGATATTGACTCCGACCAGATTGCCATCGGTATCGAATACAGGACCTCCGCACTCCCTCGCTCGAACTCTCGCATCGTGAGCAATCACTTCGGCAAAGCCATTTCGAACTTTGCTTTTGCCACCAGCAAAAACGTCTGCAACGTGCATTCCCATGCCCTCGTCGTCACGACTTCCCAGTTCAACGTTTTTAACCATGTCTTCATCGTCTCGTTTCGCCTTGATCTCTACGTTGTCACCAGCATTAAACGCTTTAAGTGCACCACTCACATCCTGAGGAGAACTGACTTCCTTTCCTGCGATGGCAATGATTTCGTCGCCTTCCTGCAGTCCGGCCTTTTCGGCTGCTGACTCAGGGACGACTTCACGAAGGACAATCATGCCTTCCACCTGCTCAGGCACGACTCCCAAAAAGCCGCTTCGTTTTGCACTGAACCAGGGTGCGCCTCGGACGCTTACCTGGCCGCTATTCCGGAAACTCGGACTGATCAAAAACTCACCAAGAACAACCTCTGACGGATCGGTAGGCAATTTAACAGGAGTCACTCCAGCGACTTCGCCCTCGAAACTCAATAGCAAGACATCATTCTGCCCATCTTGAAGCACGAGCTTGGTTTCGACAGCCCCACCTTCGGTGACTACTTTCGGGTCATCGCCAATCAAAGATTTTTTGCAGATAACGAAAACCTGGTCGTCCATCGAGACCACGGTACCATGTGCGTATCGGGTTCTTCCCTGTTTCTCAAAAGAGACTTTGACGCAATGATCGTCCAGTCGGTTTTCCAAGTCACTAAATTGCTCAACCAACTCTTCCAATTCCGCATAGGGTTGAACGACGTTGCCTGGTTCTTTTTGATAGTTGGCATACTGATTTTCTCCGACGACCTCGATATCAGTCAAATCGACCTGCAGCGTTTTCGATTCGCCGTCTCGGGTAAATTCGATTTCAACATCATTCTGCTTGAAGAGAAAGGCTCGATACAACAGCATTCGTACCTGATGGGCATTCGAGACTCGTTCGTCGCCAATCTTCTTGATGCGATCGCTTTTTTCCAGTCCTTGGTTTGCTGCCCATCCCTCGTTCTTGATTTTTCTAATTTTGACAGAAGTCGCTGAACTGCCAAAGCCAAAGTTGCCGCCGCCTGATGGCAAGGTCATTCCAAAATCTGGACCTGCAACAACACTTCGAGAATAGAATTTTTCTTGTTCATTGAGTTGTTGCCAGTATCGGCGAAACGCGTCAACGGGAACTTCAAAATTGTCGTCAAGACTTTTGTCACACTGAGTGTGAATTCCGATCAATCGCCCATTCAAATCGAACAGAGGTCCACCAGAATCACCGGGCTCCATCAAGCAGGAAGACTGAATGTATCCGTTGACTCGTGAAACCGGCTCCACGATTCTACCAAAACGAACGACCGGTCCGCGTTGCGCCTGGAATCCATGACTATGGCCAAGGCTAATACAAGGTTGGTTCTTTTTTAGCTCCGAAGACCATCCCAGTTCAACAAATGGCCATTCACCATCGCCTTCGATTTTGATCAAGCCACAGTCCAGATTCGGCTCCATTCCCATACCAACCGCATCGAACGTTCTGCCATCAGGAAGCTCGATCGTAAACTTGGTTCCTGGTTCCATGACACAATGGCCAGCGGTCAGCACATGCCCCTCTTTGCTGACAATCACTCCACTTGCATCACCATCATCCATTCTTACTGCCACCGTCGCCGGGCGGACTTTTTCCACCACTTGCTGAATCGTCTTTTCCAATTCGGCGTAGTCAAATTCTTGAGCCGCTGTTGTCCCAACAAACAAGCACGCCAAACAAAACAATATCGCTGTAAACTGTATTTTCATATCGATTTCCGTGCATTACCTTTGGATGGCGAATCCGTCCGCTCGATTCCAATGTTGTTCCTGAAAAGCCAAATTGACGAGGGTTCCTCCTTCCAAGAAGCAACACCTCGCCCGTAGAGGTTAATGCGACAAATATGGAAAGATACTCGCATGATTTTTCTAGATTTCTCGAATTACCCCGAAAAGCAGCCCTTAGTGGTGAGGAATCTGCTCACTAGCGTCAAAATAAGCGCCTAGAGGTCGGTCAGAGCTTAGTTCTGGGATTAGCCGTTTCGGCCCTAGCCGCGGTTGAACAAACAAGCCCCGTGGCTAGGGCCAAAACGGCTATTGTCGCCAGCTCCAATTTTAGCTTTGACAAACCACTTGAGCCCTGTGTCGCTACCGATTTCAACAAAAAGCCGGAAATTCGTAGGAGACATTTACCTGTTGTTTTACTCAGGTAAAAGAAGACGAGCCAAAGCGACGCTTGCAAGCGCGATTATTTTCTCGCGCCAATTGAGTCGCGAACGATCTCGGCGTGATCAAACGCTAAACTCGGCAATTGATCTAGCTTGAACCATTCTGCCTCTTGGGCATCGTCAGCCGCTTTTGGCTCCTGGCCAGGTTCCAATTCAACCAGGAATGCTACGCTGATCACACGTCCCCGCGGGTCACGGCCGACTCTCGAGTACACCTTCAACTGTTCAAGGCTCTTTGCAATCAGGCAAGTCTCTTCCTTTAGCTCGCGCGCCGCAGCCACTTCCAGCGTTTCGTCCATATCCAGGAAACCGCCAGGCAGAGCCCATTTGCCAGCGAAAGGATCGTTTTTGCGTTGAATCAACAAGATTTCTAAACCGGAGTCAACTTCGCGAAACGCCACGAGGTCAACGCTAACCGAGGGTTTTGGATACTCGTAGGTAAATGGCATAACTGCGACAGAACGTACCTTGGAGTAATCAAGCGAAAAACAACGGCTATTGGTTTACTGGGGAAAGAGCAACACTGTCAACGACGCAATAAAACTGCTCAAGCCTTTTTACGACTTCCAGAGTTTCTGCATCATTCTTGATATAGCTACCCACGTTTGATTTTTTGATTTCCGCTTCAATAGGTTCCAGACCAATAAAATCGAAAACGCAGTTCATCGTCCCTTGGGGATTCTCAACATAATCTTCTAAATCGATCACCATCAATTGCTCTGGGGGAAACGCTCGCCGCCACCGCCGCAATAGAATCTCATAGCAGCCCATGGATAAATAGCTATTGTCTGCCCGTTTGCCAAAACACATATCGAGGATCATCTGCTCAGCATCTTCAGGTGACTCCAACAACTCCCGTTCCAATTCATCAATTTGCCAGAGCACTCCCTGGATTCCAATACTGGCAATTCCCTGGCGGTTATTGTGTCGCAAATGCGAAATGGCTCGAGCCACGGGGTCTCGCCTAATAAAAATCAAACGAACGTCGGGACAAAGGCTTTTCACCCGATCAACAACATCGTGGACGTAATATCCTGGACTTCCATCTCCTGAAATGAATCCAGGAAATTCACTCACCCGTGGGAAGTGATTCAGGTACCACGGGTCACTCAGTTTCTCGTATTGAAAAAACTGCAACTCTTTATCCATGGCGGCCAGGAACAATGGATGATTTTCAATCTGCTCGAACAGCGAAGTCGTACCGCTCTTCATCGCTCCGATAATCAAAAAATGAGGTTTGAGAGGGTCATTGCTCTCCAACCAGGGAATGTCGGGGTAAACATTTGTGAATCGCTTTTTGGCTGCCAACTGAATCTTTGTCAACAGCTCTTCTTCGTTCCCCAGATAGGATTCAATCAAACTCAGTGCTTTATAAAAGAACGCATTTCGTTCTTCTATCACATCCAGCTTCTCCATCTGCTGCTTGCCTGCCAGCAACTCGTCACGACTGCAACGATCCAGCACTTGCATGAACATCCACCAGGAAAAGACGCCATCGGAAACCGCGTCAATAAAAGCAAACAATGATTCGCAAGGTCTTCGATTCCGATAATGGACATGTCCGATCCGGCTACTGGCATGCCCAAGCTGCCAGCCACTGTACCGCTTCCGTAGATCGATCAGCACTTCCAGCGCGAGATCGTCTTCGCCAATGGATTGATACATTTCCGAAACCTCAAGCACTTGCTTGAAACGTTCCTTTTTGCCATAGGGCACCTTTGCCAACGAGTCACGCACCTCGTCCAGTTGCTGCAATGCCATATGAACTTTGGCATGAATCAGGTTAACTTCTGAATGGTTGCCATACCGGGATTTCGCGTCAACCGCCCACTGACGAGCGAGTTCAAACTCCCCTTCATCAAGCAGCTCGCGCACGCGATTCACATATTTCTCGGGACCGAGAAACACGCGGAGAACCTTATTGAGTTGAGGCATTAGCATTGAGGAAACGCGAGATATACAAAGATTCAAAAACGCGGTCGCGTTGCACCGTGAGACCTGCAGAACAGATCCTCCACGATTGTGGGGCATCGCACTCAATTATTCTACCCACTGAAGTCTTTTGATTCGAATTCAAAAAACTTCATGGGATGTCATCCAGATGATTTTCCGATTGCGCAGATTATGCTGGCAATCACCGCTACATCAACGATATCGTCCGCACAACAACCTCGCGAAAGATCCATAAATGGCGAGGCCAAACCTTGAATCAACGGCCCCAACGCGGTGGCGTCAGCAACTCGTTCCGTAATTTTGTAAGCGATGTTTCCACTATCGAGGTCGGGAAAAACAAAAACATTGGCCCGACCAGCCACTTTAGAATCAGGAGCTTTGCTTGCACCAACTTTCGGATCGAACGCCGCGTCGAACTGCAATTCACCATCAATAATCAACTCGGGACAATTTGCCCGAGCGATAGCCAATGCCTCTCGTACCTTCGTCACGCGTGGATGACTTGCACTACCTTTGGTCGAAAACGAAAGCAGCGCTACGCGGGGCTCCTCGCCCGTCAAACTTCGATGGCTTTCCGAGGACGCAATCGCAATCTCCGCAAGTTGTTCCGGATCCGGATCGGGAACCACTCCACAGTCCGCGTAGGTTACTGCTCGGTCTTTCAACTGCATCAGGAAGAAACTGGAAATCAACTTTTTGCCTGCAGCCGCTCCGATCCCATAAAGTCCACTTCGGATTACCCATGAAGTTGTCGCAACACTTCCGGCCACGCCCGCATCAGCCATTCCCAACCTGACCATTAACGCACCAAAAAGAACCGGATCGTCAATCGCTTCAAGTGCCGTATCGAATGACATTGATTTGTGCCGGCGATTCTCAACCAACTGCTCGGCAAGCCGCTGTCGATGTTCGCGATCTGAAGTGGCGATCTGCTCAACGCCAATATTCAGTTCCGCATCCGTCGGTGGATCTAGCAGAATTGGAATCGCCAATTGCTTGCTCGCCAATTGATTGGCAGCATCAATCACACGGGGATCACTGGACTCGGGCAAAACGATTCGGCGAAGCTCTTGTTTCGCTCGTTGATGGAGTTGTTCAATCGTATTTGTCATCGCTCTGACTTAACCTCCCACCAACGATTCCAACTGGCGAATCTCATACTCGAATCCGCCAGAAAGAATTGGAAAACGGCACCAGGTTTTCGGATCAAGGTTTTCATCATCCAGATGAAACGAGGGTGCGTAGCGTTCTCGTTTCCATTGATTGCGACACCACAATCGAAAAAACCTTATCGTCCAGGTGCACAACTGCTGCTCGGTTTGATCCTGATACTCAACTTTCAAATGCTGAAAGACTTCAACTGGCAACAGTTTGTCACGAATCGCCCAGCGCTCAATCTTATCAAGAACTTCATAGGGCATCAGATCACCTTCATCGGTTTGCCCTTGGCTGGCGGGGCGCAACTCTGCGGTCGGCTGTTGAGAATTTACGGAACCCAACTCAGGAATGGGAGCCATCCCCTCCGGACCCGTTTTCTCCATCCAGACCAGCCACTTTCTCAAAAAGGCTTTATCGATTCCCGCAATCGGACTTAGCCCTCCACTGGTATCACCATCCATCGTCGCATAGCCTACCGCCGACTCACTTCGATTGCTGGTCGAAAGCAGAAGAGCTCGATTGAGATTCGCCAACATCCAAATACTGGGTGAGCGAACTCGAGCCTGAATGTTTTGCAGAACAATGTCATCTGATTCCCAAGACAGCTCCTTTTCGATTGCTACTTCGATGATCTTCTTGTAATCCTCAACCAACGAATCGACATCAAGTTCATAATGGGTTGAATGAATCGCATTTGCGACATCTTCTGCGGCACTTCGAGTGACTTCGCCACTATTACGAGTTGCCTGATAGGCCGTCGTAATCATGACTTCCGCAATCTCGTCGACGGTCTCAAGCCCTTCCACTTGGAGGCGCCGACAAAGCTCATTAAACCCAAATTCATTGGAGGGAAACTTGAATGCCAGGTAAGCCAACACGCTGACGGCCGCTGAATCAACTCCCCCACTCAGCGAAACAACATAACCGCGCGATCGACTTTTCCTCAAGTAATCGAACAGGCCCAGGCAAACACTTCGAGTAAACTCTTCGAACTTCAGGTCCTCAGACGTTTCCCAGGCGGGTCTTTGGAATTCTGCTCTTTCCAATTCACAGTCGGGCCAGGAATACGAAACAAAAATCACATCCGTTTCGTCGCCATCGACCTCGGGTTCAAAACTGCCGGTCCGCGCCCGATTCATTCTTGTCGCCGCAACATCAACGGTCGCGGTCGTGATCACAAACGGTTTGAAACTGAGGCGCTGTCCGCAGTTCAACATTTGTCCCGCCGACGCAATCATGACATCCCCGTCGAAAATCGCTCGCCCAGACTCATTGCCGCAAAGATTGGCATACAGGTAAGTCACATGAAAGGCTCGACTTCCCTCAAGAACAAATCGTTGACGAACCGAATGTTTACCAAACGCAAAATGACTGGCGCTTGGATTCATGACAATATCAACTCCACGTGAGGATAGACTGGCTCCCGGTCGTGTTCCCACCCATGCGTCCTCACAGATCTCAAAGCCAATCTTGTAGCCGCCCACGTCAAACAAGAGATCCCCAATGGGATACTTCTGATCGCCGATTTCAATTTCGCCATTGATTTGTTCGGGCCAGGGTTTGAACCAGCGCGGCTCATAGTGAATCCCATCACCCGCCAAATGCTGCTTACAAACGAATCCGACAATGGCTCCATCGACCAATAATGCGGCTGCATTAAAAACCGCTCCGGCATACATGACTGGCAAGCCGACTGATACGACCATTCCACGTGTCTTCGGAGCCAATTGCAACAAAAAGGTTTTTGCTGTTTCCAGCACTCCCGGAGAATGAAACGCGTCCTCGCACCCATACCCCGTAATGCAAAGCTCAGGCAGACAGAGCATCGTGGCCCCTTCTTCTCGAGCCGTTTCTATCGCGCCTATGATGTTTTGCAGGTTGCTCTCCCAATCCAGTGGTGTCTGGTTCAGGGCTGCAGCAGCAACTTTCAGCAGCTTCATTCTGATTCCTTTTTG
Organism: Mariniblastus sp.; assembly: GCA_965224765.1. GTDB lineage: Bacteria > Planctomycetota > Planctomycetia > Pirellulales > Pirellulaceae > CAZDBA01. The sequence continues at coordinate 265,537 of CBDDAC010000012.1, read as the reverse complement.
GCCGCAGGGCCAAGATGATGGACGTTCCGTCAAGTTCGGTCACTCTCTCAACGATTTTCATTGACCCGCCTGGAAAAAAAGAAACAATTCCGACATCGGCAATGGAAACAAGCGGTTTATGATACCGTCCAACACTAAAAACCGGCAAGCTTGCGTCAAACTCTCACCAGATATCCGGCGAGTTTCCGATGTTCTGATTTTGTTGGATTGTAGTGAAGCCTCTGTTGAATCAAAATCAAGGATGTTCAAATGACCCTTTGCGGGGCGCCGAATACCGCGAGTTAGCGAATATTTACAATAGACAAAATTGCTTTGGAGCTGAAGTTGACCGGCGAGTCCGAAATAAAAGTAGATTGCCCCAAGTGCCTAGCGTCATTGAAGGTTCCCACCGAAAAAGGCGGAACGCGGATCGTTTGCCCCGAATGCAAACGTTCTCTTCTCGTGCCCACGGCTCAAGCGGCCGGCAACGCCATCTTTGACGACCTGTTTGACTCGCCCGAAACAAACTCCGCGTCTCAAACCGACACCGACAACCCTCCCTCCTCGGCAACCACGGTCGAGGCCGACCCCATTCTGAACGCAGACGATTCAGTCTTCGACAACATCGAAACTGCAATCGAAGCACATCGGGCCGCCGAAGAAACGACAAAAGAAAAGTTCGTCGATGCGCCCACCAAAGACTCGCCCCAACCGGAGCCTGATGTTCCCATAGGAGAATTAGCCCCTAACCAAGGTCCGGATTCCGGGGACCCCTTGGCTTCATTGACCAACTCGAACCTAGACCTTGAGGAAGTGGAACCGCCTGTTCAACGATTGAACATCTCCGACGAATTTTCCTTGGAGGATCACCTAAAGAGCTCCGACCTGGACCTTACTCCCATCACAAACGAGGACCCGTTTGGAGAAGACTCGGACAAACCACTCAACATTGACGGAATATCGCCGAACATCAAAGTCGACAACATCGTTGGTGTGAAGTGCAAGGTCTGTGACACTCGAATTCACGTCAACATTGATCAGAATGGTGAAACGATTGAGTGCCCCATGTGCTATTCGGAGGTTGAAATTGTCTTCCACGGACAGATCCAAGGCATCAATTACAACATGCCGATCTCACCGCAGAAACAGCGTGAAGAGAACAGCAAACCAAAGAACGAAGCCCCGACGCCCAGCCACAACTTGGATAAACTTCCCGAGTTTGACAATTCGCCACTGACACTCGCCCCCATTGAAAACGATGCACTGCCGGGAGAGTTGCCGGTTGAAGTTCAAGACTTGCTAAAACCGAAAATAACACCAGACGTTGCGGGACCTCAAGAAACCACCGGCGATGCACCCTCTGACCAGGAATCAGAATCAAAATCCCACCCCAGAAAAAAGAAAAAAAAGCAGAGTGCCGAATACGGATCCAAAGACTATTGGGAAAGCAAAGTTACCGAGGTCGAACCTGAAAAAATTGACCTGCCTGAAATCATCACGAACGAAACCATTGCGCTGAAGAATGTCACCGGATGGATATCCAGTTCTTTCACCTCTCCAGAGCTGATCTATCGCACACTCGTGGCGATTGCCATGCTCGGGTTCACCTACACCATGTTTGACATTTTCCACTACTCATTCAACAGTGAGGACATTGGAAAATTCAACAAGATACTTGGAACCATCCTCCCCTGTATTGCCGGAGGAGGTTCACTAATGGTCGGCCTGCTCGCATTGTTGACTGCCTGCAGCATGGTTTTTCAGAACTCACTCAATGGAGTATCGAAAACCGAAAACTGGCCCGGCTTCTCGCTTTCTGACTGGCTTGGCCCATTGACTCAGTTCCTGTTCAGTTTTTGGTTGGCATGTCTTCCAGGCGGACTCATTGGTGCGTTCTTTGCATTTGCTACCCAACAAAACACTTGGTTGGTAGCCGCAACATCGCTTTCCGCATTTCTCATCGCCCCGATCCTTTACACCTGTGTTGCATTCAATGGATCGGCGTTCAACGTTTTTTCCTATGAAGTATTCAAGACGTTCCGCAAAGACGATGTCAGCTGGCTCTACTATTTGCCCTACACGCTGGCGGCTTGGATCGTGTTTTTTATTGGGACTCTGATTCTGTTTATCCCAACTTTTATTTTTTCGATCGCAGGCGCCACGCTTCAAGTTCTGATGTTGATTTGTTTTGCCGCGATCGCCGGTGTTCATACAGGTCGAATCATGCACAAACTTCAGAAGTCCTAATCTGATGTTTCATCGCGATGGCCCATCCTTTTTCGAACTTGCCAAGCAAGCCCTTTCGTCAACACAACGTGGATACGATCTACTTGCACCCAAATTCGACTTCACGCCGTTTCGAACTCCTGACTTCATATTGGACCGAGTGGTGGAACTGACCGCTGAACTCGGGCCGTTTGAACAAGTTCTCGATGTTTGTTGTGGTACAGTCGCGGCAATGAAAGCATTTATTCCGCTTTGTCAAAACCGCATGGTTGGCATCGATTTCAGTCAGGGAATGTTGGATATCGCGAAGGCCAATCTCGATCCCTCGGATAAGAATGTCAAAACTGAGTTTGTCCATGTAAACGCAATGAATCTCGACTTCGACAATCAATTTGATTTAATAATTTCCTTCGGAGCCTTCGGACACATACCGAGGCGTGACGAAGCAGATTTCGTCCAACGAATCGGCAAAGCGTTAAAATCGGGTGGGAGATTTGTTTTTGTCACCAGCGAAATCCCAAGCAAACTAGGTGCGACATATTGGCTTGCAAGAGGGTTCAATGCTGCCATGCATCTTCGAAATTTTTTGATTCGCCCGAGTTTTGTAATGTTTTATTTGACATTCCTGTGGCCCGACGTCGGAGTGCTACTTCGCGAAAACGGATTTAACGTTAGATTAACAGACCTGTTTCCTGACCAAGCCAAACTCAAATCTTGTAAATTGATCGTCGCCGAAAAACGATAGTTCTCCAACGCAATGAACAACAAACGCGATCCCAACCCTCGCCAAAAACAACAACAGCTCTCCAGCATCATCAATATGCTGATCATTTACCTCATCTCTGGAGCACTGATTGTCTATGGCGGCGTCAACGTATCACTCAACACGCTCCAGTGTTATCGCGGAATGTACACCAATCAATGGGCGGCGGCTTTACCCTTTGTGCTTTGTTTTGGCTTAGCCCCGATTACTGCTGGCATCATGTTGCTGATACTGCACCCGGCAACGCGAAACGAAAAATAGTGACTTCCAAATTCCTGCGTTAACTCAGGCCCTCAGATAAAGTGCCTGTTGTCGGAACCCCGAACCAATCCCTGGTAGGTCAACGGCGCGGGTAGGCATTACAGGCTACAGCCACTCTCACCTCACCGCCCAACTCCCACTTCTAAATGGGCTGCGTAAGAACCTTCCAGATATCACGAATCCCGGGACGTTTGCCCTGCATCAACGTTCCAACGCGAAACAGCCTGGCAGAAATCTTGATCGCCAAATAAATTCCCAGCAAAAGAATTGCCAACGAAATGGCGACTTCCCACCAGGGCACGTCGCCAACTCCCAACCGAGCCATCATGGCCACGGGGGAAAACAATGGAATCATGGACAAAACTCTTGCGATCATGCCATTGGGATTGGATAGAAATACGGTCGGCAACATGAATGGCACACAGGCGCACAAGATGACGGCAACGGAAAGTTGTTGACAGTCCTTGTAGTTCGATCCCAAAGACCCCAACCCGGCGAGTAGACAACCGTAAAACACAAACCCTAGAAGGACAAAAAATGTTCCCACAGCGAGGTTCAGTACATTGAAGTCATAATCAAAGGTTTCTTTCAAAACCGTCATCGACAATACAGGCACCACGGCCATCATGGACATCCAAACGAAAATTTGAAGGATCCCCGCCAGCACAATGCCGAGCACTTTGCCCAGCAAAAGTCGATCCGCAGAGACCGAAGACAAAATCACCTCCATCACTTTGTTCTCTTTTTCCTCGGCGATCGACGCGAGAAGCAAACCCGAATTCATCATTAGCGCCATGATCAACAAACCTGCAATCGCCAAAGGCATCCCCAAAGAAAACCCTTTTGTCAGTTTATTGACTTCGATGAACTCGCCACTTTCACCAATCTCAAATTCGGTTGACGATGAGCTGTTCTGGATCCTGGCAATTTCATTTTCATTCAAATCGGTTTTGGCCAGAATTTGAGTTGAGATCGCCTCAGACAACCAACCGTTTCCCATCGCGTTCCCGAGCAGTTCACTCTTCTTCACGTAGACGTTTAATTGACCTTCTTGGAGATAGTTGGCTGGAATCACCGTGACCTGACGAACCGATTCGTCTTGGAGTGCTTGCTTTGCGCTTTCCATATCTTTTAAATGCAAAACAGTCTGGCTCGTCAAGAATTCGAACTGGCCCGGATCGATCGGAAGATCACCTAACTCGGAGAGTTCTCGCAGATCATCCGTTTTGAATTTGACCGAATCCCCAAATTCAATGTTGTTTAGGGGTGCATCTTTAGCGGTCAAAAAACCTGATTGATCGATCACACCGACCGGCTTGCTCAGCTTTTCGATTTCCGAAGGTACGCTGGCCAGGACGACGATTGCAATCAAACCAAAGTAGGCCAAAGCGATCACCGGCATCCCAAACGTTACCAGGTAGTAGGCTGGACGTTTAATCGTAAACAAAAACTCGTAGAGGGCGATCGTCTTAATCATTGGAATCCTGCTCCTTTTGCTGGCCTACAACCGCTACAAAAATATCTTCGATCGGCGTACTGGCTTCTTCAATTCTTTTAAAAGTGCGTTTCTGCGCGGCCATCTCTGCCATCAAGTCATGTGTCGTTTGGCCTTCGCGCAAATGAACACACTTTCCCATTCTCGATTCATGCACTCGTTCCACACAGTTCAACCCCTCTGGCTGAGCTTCCAAATCCATTACCACTTCATGGTCCGTGTAGGACTGTTTGATTTCTTCCAACGGACCGTAAAGAACTTGTTGACCATTGTTGATCATGAAGATTCGATCACAGAGAGCTTCGACCTCCGACATCATATGAGTCGAAAGGAAAACCAACTTGTCCTTACCCTTCAGCTCAAGAATCGTATCTCGTACGATCCGCACATTCACAGGATCCAATCCGGAAAACGGCTCGTCCAGAACCACGATGTCGGGTTCATGCAAAACACAGGAGGCAATTTGGATTTTTTGGCTCATCCCCTTGGAGAGATCTTCGATTTTTTTATTCGCCCATTGGGTCAATTCAAATCGCTCAAGCATCTCATTGGCGCGGCGCTTGGCGGTCACACGATCAAGACCTTTGAGGGCAGCAAAGTAGATCATCACATCAAGAACTTTGCGTTTTTTGTACAACCCGCGTTCTTCTGGAAGGTACCCGATTCGTTGCTTGAACTCCAAGAATCGATTGCCTTGGGCGTTGCCGTTTAGCAAGATCTGGCCATCGTCCGGTCGAATGATATCAAGCATCATACGAATCATTGTGGTTTTGCCCGCCCCGTTGGGCCCAAGTAAACCAAAGATCTCGCCACCGTCCGCATGCCATGAAACCGAATCAACAGCTATCTTTTGATTGGGCGCGCGACCGTACGTTTTCGTCACATTCTCTAATTCAATTTTCATGCGACGATTGTAGCCACATCCAACTCAGACGGCAATGCGAGTCCCGTCAATGCAAATGAATTTCCGAAGACGAGCACATCAGAGCCGACATTAACTCAATAATGAGTCCAAGAATTGCGGTCCAGATGCGAACCACATAAGTTGGCGGTCCAGAATCAGCTTTGTGGTATAACTAGAAACGCATGGTCTGCGACGAAATCCTGTTAAGCAATTAAGGTTAGTGAGTAATCCAACACTGGATTTACGTTGCCCCCAAAGGCAAACTCAAACATTTTGAATCGACTCAGCAATTTTGTAATTGGCGATATGGAAAACAAAAAAGCCCTGAAAGATCCAGGAATCAAATCGGTTTATCAGCATTTGACTTACGGGCTCTCTATTCCAGAACGAGCCCTGCGCAGTACATCCGCCATGGTAGGTGGGGTTCTCCGTGAGTCCGCGTCTCTGTTGGTCCCTCAGGCATTTCAGGACTCCAAATCCTATCAAATGTTTGTCGTTCAGATGTTGGATTTCGTTGCCAACGATATTGGAGGCGTAGAATCTGATGCACCAAGTTCCACGGACGTTGAAGGTTATGTCGCGAAAAAGGCGATTAGCAATTTCGTGGAACTAGTCGGTCTGGCGACACTTCACATTTCGCCATTAACCATCCTCGCGATCACAAGTGACCTCGCCTATGGTTCGACTCACATGCTGAAAGAGCTGTCCCAGGAACTAAAAGAACAGGGAGTGATCTCCCAAAATTCCACAATTGACTCTACCGCCGACTTTTTACATGCCATCAGCGAAACGTCGGGCGATGCCGCGCTTGCTTTTGATTTGCCGCCGCTGAGTGTCGAAGGATTGAAGGACACGATTGCCAAAACGCAAGAAAAATTATCCAAAATTGAACCCACGAAGGTCCTTCCCCAAGCCGAGATGGAAAAACTGTGGAAGGACATTTACGACATCGCTGCAAAAGAGAACGTGGATGTATTCGAAATCTCCAGTGCAATGACCATGTATTCGATGAACAAAGTCGGCGCCGTCGCCAAAGGCGCGCTGACGACAGTTCGCGTCACATCCGACATGATCGACAAACATATTTTTTCTCACTATTGGAACGCGCTACAAGACATCAGCGATCAAGGAATTTACACGTTTGTTGGCGAAGTGAGCCAACCCTACATTGAAGCAGTCTGGACGAACTTCTCGGTTAAGAAAACGACGGTAACTCAGGACTTGCTTAACGGCAAATTGGTTGGCAAGGCTTGGGGGGGGATTCACGGGTGGTTTCAGGGAACACGGCCTGAAGATCTGGATGATGAACCTGACAATAATGGGTAGTCCGAATGTCTAAATCCATTCTGGTTTTTGAATGGATGGTCGGTGGTGGATATTACTTTGAACCACTCAACGCCACCGACTCGCGATTGGAAACGGCTGAAATCCAATTGCAAACGGAAGGTGCCGCGATGCTTCGGGGCTTGGTGGATGATTTATTGCATTGCGGACACCATCCAGTCGTTTCTATCGACAGCAGGCTACAGATACACGACTTCTCCGATGCAACTTGTGTTTCCATCAGCAACAAAACGGAACTGGAGCAAGCCCTGGCTGAACTCGCCAGTCAGGTGGACGGAGTGTTCTTGATCGCGCCCGAAAGCAACGGGCGGCTAGTGCGACTCGTTTCCCACTTGGCTAAATTCGCTCACAAACTTCTCAGTCCTAATTTGGCATTTGTTGAGATGACCTCGGATAAAACGGCGACCTTGGCCCGACTAGGTGCTAGTGGACTGAAGACACCTATTGGGGATCGTCTGGATCGCTGGCAAACAAAAGCCTCATTGGCAACGTTTCCGCTGCCTGCAATGTTGAAACCCAACGACGGGGTAGGGGGAGAGGGCAACCGCCGCATTACCGACTGGGATTCCCTCCCAATTCCAATCGTATCGCCGGATCGCTGGCGACTTGAAGAATGGGTCGAGGGGCAGCCCGCAAGTATCTCTGTCATTTGCGGACATGAATCTTGCGAGAAATTCTTTTTGCCACCGACATTTCAAATTTTTCAAAACGGGCACTGGATCGATTGTGAAATCGTGCTCTCGCCGGAAAAGACTTTTCGCGCTACCGAACTGGCGAAGAAAACCATCAAAGCACTTCCCGTCACGAATGGTTTTATAGGGATTGATTTTGTTTTCGGCCCGCAAGCTGTGGATGATACCGTCATCGAAGTCAATCCAAGGCTGACCTCGTCATATTTGAGACTACGAAATAGCGTGAACTTTAATATCGCAGAGAAAATAATCGAAGTCTGCCAGTGATCGTAAAAGCATCAACGAGGCTTGCCGTCGAATCACGACTTCAATTTTCTGGAAAAAGTACCGTGGACAGATGAAACCCTGCAACAACTTTTCATGTAGGATTGTTGGGTCACCAATTAGCTAACCCCTCAAAAGGGCGAATCGGTATGAAAAACCTCGCAGCCATTTCGTTTCTCTCATTCACTTTGACGTTTGCATCTGCTTATGCCCAAGAAGACTCAGGGTGGAATGCAACACAAAACGACAAGCTGACGAACCTACTCGAGAAAATGCACGAACAGAAACAGTTCAACGGCGTTGTCTTGATCGCGGAGAATGGTGAAATCGTGTTTGAGGCCGCACATGGAGTCACAGACCTGAAAGGCGACGAAGCATTGACGACGGATTCGTCATTCCGCTTGGCCTCTGTCAGTAAGCAGTTTACCGCAATGGCCATCATGATTCTCAACGAGCGTGGAAAGCTTGATTATGACGATGACATTCGCAAGTATCTTCCCGATCTCAAATACGAAGGAATCACAATTCGTCATTTGCTGAATCATACGGGCGGCTTGCCAGGCTACGAACAATGGTTTGAACAAAACTGGGATACAGAAAATGAATTCGAGGACAAGAAAACAGCCTACAACAAAGACGTCGTTGAACAGTTTGGCAAACACAATCCGAAACCAGAATTTGCACCAGGTGAAAAATGGCAATACAGCAACACAGGCTACGTAATGCTTGGTCATATCATCGAAAAAGCGTCGGGAGTTCCGACACGTGAATTTATGCAAGAGAGCATTTTCACACCTCTGGAGATGAATGATACACAAGCTTTTGCAACAAGTGATGAATTCAATTTGGCCTGCAAGGTCTATGGCATGGAACGTCAAGCAGATGGTTCACTCGCTGCCAATGACTGGAATTTCCTCAATGGCATGATCGGAGACGGAGGAGTCTATGCATCATCGCATGATTTGTTGAAATGGGATCAGGCCCTATACACGGAAAAGCTCGTAAAGAACGAGACCTTGGCAGACGCGTTTACCGCGGGCAAGACAAATGATGGAACAGAAACGGACTATGGATTTGGCTGGAGTATCGAATCCGACGAAGGTGAGCCAGTCAATGTTCAACATTCTGGCGGCTGGGTCGGGTTCCGAACCTTTATCAGTCGAGATTTGAAGAAGAAGCAAACAGTAATTCTGCTGACCAACGATAGTTGTCCCTACTTTGGACCGATTCTTTCCGCGATTGACAATGTCATCGAGGGCGAAGAAGTAAAACCACCCAAGGTAAGCATCGGATACGTACTCGCCGACGTCATAGAGGCCGAGGGATCCGAGGGTGCAGCTCAAAAGTACAACGAGCTCAAAAAGAAAGAGCGCAGTCGCATCGACTTTAGCGAGCGAAACACGACGACACTTGGACAACATTACCAGGATCTTGGTGAATTCAAATCGGCCGCCGCCGTCTACCGCATTAGCATTGATTGCCACAAAAAATCCGCAGCAGCGCATGAGGGGCTGGGCGTTTGCATGATTGAGCTTGGGAAACAGCATCTCAAGGAATCCATGGACCTGCGCCCGGGAAGCCTTGTCGCAGCCAAGCTTTTAATTCAACTGGGAGAGGATATCGAAGCTGCTCCCGAGTTAACGGAAGAACAACTGGAGGAGTATGTCGGAGACTACCAGTTAATCCCTGAATTTGTTATTTCCATTCGGCGAGATGGGCAACAGATCACCGCCGAACCGACGGGCCAGCCAAAGATTGAATTGCGATTGACCGCAATCGATCGATTTTCAATCGAAGTGGTAGACGCTCAAATCGGGTTCAATCGCAACGACGAAGGAAAGATCGAATCACTGACGCTTTTCCAGGGTGGAGTAGAACAAGTCGGCCAACGAGTGGAATAATCAAAGCGTCCTAGGAGATGAAGGATAGCCTTAGATCTTCTCCCATAAAACACGTTAACCTTTTCAACCACTTATAAAAATGCCGCAGTCAGCAACGGAATCTGTAGGATGGTTAGAGTGTTCGTAGTACCGGCTTTAGCCGGGCTGATTAGAGCATTCATGGAAACCCGAAGCGTAAGCGAGGACGAGGCCAATTCGTCCTCGCTCACGCGTCGGGTTTCCATTGGCTGTAAATGTGATTCGTTAAAACACGCCGGCAGCAGAGAAGAATGCCGAAGCCAGCAACGGAATCTGTTGGCTGGTTAAAGTGTTCGTAGTACCGGCTTTAGCCGGCTAATTAGAGCATTCATGGAAACCCGAAGCGTAAGCGAGGACGAGGCCAATTCGTCCTCGCTCACGCGTCGGGTTTCCATTGACCGTGAAATGTGATTCGTTAAAACATGCCGGAAGCAGAGAAGAATGCCGAAGCCAGCAACGGAATCTGTTGGCTGGTTAAAGTGTTCGTAGTACCGGCTTTAGCCGGCTAATTAGAGCATTCATGGAAACCCGAAGCGTAAGCGAGGACGAGGCTAATTCGTCCTAGCTTACGCGTCGGGTTTCCATCATGTGATTCGTTAAAAACATGTCCACAGCAGTGGAGTGGAGTGGAGTGTTTTTAATTCGTTGCCAGTTTCAAAACACATCCTTCGAAGCGCTGAAAATCGGCAACTTGGATAGAAAGTCAAACATCTCCTTAGGCCTTCTCCCAAAGAACTCCTTCACCTTTTCCGTCGCCTCGAAACCGAACGTGTTTGTTTTTCAAGCCTCTGTTTAAACACTTGATTGTGTCGTGGATCCTCGCTTTTGGATCGACGTCAGATGGTGGAAGCGGATCGTCTATTTTCGTTGGCCAGCCACGCTTTTGAAATTCGGAAAGAACCCAAGCGATGTTAGGCGAAAGCCACCGATAGTGCTTGATCAAATTTCCTTTCCAGAAGAGTTCTCCGAAATAGGCATCCCAATAGGGCTTCTTTAAATTTCCAGAAACTCTTCTGCGTCCACCGGAAGCCTTGTAAGAAATGAACGACTGCCCATCCTCGACAATGATGTCAAAGCGGAAAACCTTGGGATTGCCGATTGCCTGATTCAAACTCTTAACGGCATTCCCGAGTTTCGAAGCTCTTTTGGCTTTGCTGCCGCGAAAAGGTGTCGGAATAAACTCTGCCCAATTCAACTCTTGAAATGACGACAGAAGTTTTGCTTGATCAGAATTGGAGATATCAAAATGCTTGATAAGCTTGTTTCCAAGCCACAGTTCATTGCGATCTACCAGCCAATTGATTCTCGGCTTTGATGTACTACTCATTTTGGAGGGTTCAGGTTTGAGGCTCTTTGTTGTTGTTGTTCACAGCCTACCAAAAAAACGAGGCGCGAGTTACCCAGCAGGCAATGGCAGTGGCTAAAGGTTACGTAAATACAGCCTACCTTGCGAAAAAGGTAACTCGATGAACGATTTCCTGTTTTCAATCGAAAAGCCTTGAGTTAGCTCGGACCTTGAAAATTCGAAATTCGTTCAGTCAAAACAGGACAAGTTCGGAAAACACGCAACCACTTAAACTTAGCGCAGCCGCAGATTCAAATCAAAAAAAAGGCCACAGACGCCACAAAAAGCAACTTCAAACGCCAAATGCCTTGACCAAAGCCATGCTTGAAGACGCTTGATCGCGTAATAGTCAGTGCCACGATTGCAACCACTGGAGAGGCGACACAATTGAGATGAGGGGAATCAATCCTATCGCTCGGTCAATTCGCCGGCCAAGCTTTCCCCAACTAGCTGTTTGATTTCATCCACCGAATCATAGTTACTAAAAAGAAAGTGGAGTTTGGCGATAGCGGCTTCCAAAGTCATGTCCCGCCCCGAAACCAAACCGGCATTGAGAAGCGCGCGCCCTGTTTCGTATTGCGTTTGTGCAACGAAGGCACTTTTACACTGACTACAGCTGACAATCACGATTCCGTCATCGGAAGCACTTTGCAACGCAGCCAAAAAATCAGGGGAAGTACTAGGCCCATTTCCGACACCATACGACTCAACGATCAACGCTTTCAATGGACGCTGCAAAACATTCCTGAGAACTTCGGTGCTCATGCCGGGAAAAAGCCGAAAGGTCGCCATTTCGTGAGATCGAATCGGCTTGACCTTCGGATGGTGATCCGCGGGTGCCGCCGGAAGCAGGCGTTTGGTCTCAATATCCAGATTGGTTCCGATCTTTCCAAGGGCGGCAAAATTCGGCGATTCAAATGCGTCGAAACTACTCGCACTCGACTTGGTTGATCGGCACCCTCGCAACAGTTGGTTTCCAAACAGCAGGCAAACTTCGGGGATATCAAAATTGGCAGCCAGTAACACCGCCGTTTTAAGGTTCTCGCGTGCGTCCGAGCGGACCTGTGAAAGCGGTAACTGCGATCCAGTCAGGATGACAGGTTTGGAGATAGCGCCCAACATAAATGGAAGCGAGCTCGCCGTGTATGCCATCGTGTCGGTACCATGAATCACCACAAACCCCACGTAATCCTCATAGCGATGTTCAATATCTCTCGCTATTTTCAACCAATCCGAAGGAGCCATGTTGGAGGAATCGATCACGGGATCGTACTCGACAATATCAAAACTTGGCATCGGTTCTTGCAAGAGTTCAGGCATCTGGGCCATCTGCTCAGCCAGGAATCCTGCTTCGGGTCTGAGCCCAAGAGGAGTTTCCTTCATGCCTATCGTGCCACCGGTATTGATAATGCAAATCTTTTTCATAGTTTGAATCTTCTGTTGGTCGGGATCGAAGCAATCGGCTGAAAACGAGCTTGACGTTTAGGGGCGAATGCGCCATGTTTCAAGCTTGTCAATGCCGCCCACTATTCCAATGAGGATAATCATGGCTCAAAATGAAGCTAGACCCCAGGCAAAACCTCTGCCCGTTGATGATTCCAAAGCGATCAGTTGCTACGCGAACTTCTGTCGAGTGACAGGAACACCAGAAGAATTAATTGTCGACTTTGGGATGAATTCTCAGCCCATGGGAACCAATGACAATCCGGTCGAGATCAATCAGCGAATCGTGCTGAATTTTTTCACGGCAAAACGATTGCTGCACGCACTTCACGTTTCCGTACAGCGTCATGAGGAAGTTTTCGGCAACATCGAGACGGACATTCAAAAACGAGTGGTGCAACGCGAACCCGCCAACGGATAATAAGCGGGACTTCTCCCACCCAAAAGACAAATAAGCCAGCCAGTCAGTAGCTGGCTTTTTTTGTTGCTATGACATCTGCAAAAAAGCTTGGCAATTTCTTAAACTGTTGGCTTCAACTTTTTTGTGGGAAAAACAATGGCCAAGCTGACAGTTGACAATATCGAAGTATCCGGCAAGCGAGTTTTAATGCGAGTCGACTTCAATGTTCCTCTCAACGACCAGCACAAAATCACCGACGACCGCAGAATCGAAATGGCCCTGCCGTCAATCAAATCGGTGATTGAGCGCGGCGGAAAACTGATTCTGATCAGCCACCTGGGCCGGCCCAATGGCCAAATCGTCCCCAAGATGAGCCTGAGACCGACGGCGAGTCGACTCGGTGAGCTGCTTGACAAAGAGGTTCGGTTTGCCTCCGACACCGTGGGCGAGAACGCGGCCGCCACGATCCGAGAACTTGGCGACGGTGAAATCTGCGTTTTGGAGAATCTGCGTTTTGACCCTCGTGAGAAATCGGGAGACGCGGAATTTTCCCAAGCCTTGGCGGCAATGGCAGACATTTATTGCAACAACGCCTTTGGAACCTGCCACCGAGACCATGCTTCGATGGTGGGCGTCCCAATCGCCATGGGAAACAAGCCGAAAGTCGTCGGCAATCTGGTCGAGAAAGAAATCAAGTATCTTGGTGAAGTTATATCAACTCCGGAGCGACCATTCATCGCCATCCTTGGCGGTGCAAAAGTCTCCGACAAGATCAAGGTGATTGCCAATCTGCTTGACATTTGTGACCGGGTCATCATTGGCGGCGCGATGGCCTATACGTTTTCGCTTGCCCAAGGTGGTGCCGTTGGAGGCAGTCTTGTCGAACACGACAAAGTTGACTTGGCGAAGGAGCTGATTGCGAAGGCCGGTGACAAAATCATGCTGCCGACCGATACCCACTGTGGAGACAGTTTCAGCAGCGACTGCAACAAGCAAATCGTCAACGCGGGAGAAATCCCCGATGGATTCCAGGGACTTGATATTGGCCCAGAATCAGCAAGCACATTTGCTGAAGTAATTCGCAATGCTAAAACTGTGGTGTGGAACGGGCCGATGGGCGTTTTTGAAATGCCGCCGTTTGACGAAGGCACCAAAGCCGTCGCCCAGGCAATCGCCGACAGTACTGCCACCAGCATCATCGGAGGTGGTGATAGCGCTGCGGCAATCTCACTGCTTGGGTTCGAGGATCAGGTAACGCATGTCAGTACCGGCGGAGGCGCCAGCCTCGAGCTATTGGAAGGTCGATCTTTCGAAGCGGTCAACATTTTGGACGACGCCTAAGATCTACTCCGGTTCGTTGAAGCGTTTTCCTCCATGGTTTACACGAAAAACAACGTCGCAACTGGCCTTTGGCCCCCAAATAGGAGGTGGAGACTCCAGCCAAAACCGCCCCCTGTCTCAGAGTCATATAGACTTGATTTGCGACACGAGGTATGAAGGAACGGACAGCAAAGGAACACTTTCCTGTTAAACAGCCGTTAGATAGAGCAGAGCTTCCATTGCCTGCTGGTCGCACAATTTTGAACACCACAAAACAATCCACGGCAAACCAATGAAAATTGCAAACACTCGAGCTGCAAACCATAGAGAAATCAACGTGCCCAATATCGAGTCGCACGAACCCTTCGGCAGTCGTTCCCCATCCAGGCTTCAACAATTCTTAATTGGATTATCTCGAAAAACGCCCCTAAGTCGTGGTCACCTGCGACGAATCATGACCAATTTGATCGTATCACTTGGAAGCGAAAAGGGGCTTGACGTTGAGTTCCAACAAGCGAACTTCCGAATCGGACTTGATCAAAATCTAATCGAAAACGGGCTGCTTCTAAAACCGGATTACAATCAAAAGGACATTGAGTTTCTTCTCGATGGCATGCCCAACTCGGGTGGCGTGATGGTCGATATCGGCTCAAATATTGGGTTGTATTCGCTGCCGATGGCCTTGAAGGCTGGCCCCGAGGCCAACATTATTTGCATCGATGCCAATCCTTTGATGGCATTTCGACTCAATGCAAACGCCATGTTTTCGAACCTCGACAATGTCCAGATGTTCTGCTGCGCGGTTAGCGATAGTGAAGGCACTGGCACCTTGAATGTAAGAAACGACGATTTGGCGATTGTTAACATCGTTGAAGACGGAAACGGCGAAACACCAATCAGAACACTGGCATCCATCATCCATGAATCTGGCGTCGATCACGTTGATTGCTTGAAAATCGATATCGAAGGCCACGAGGACCGAGCCCTGGTGCCCTATCTTGAATCTGTCGACGAAGCTTTTGTTCCATCGCGGATCGTCATTGAACATCTGATTCCTGAGGGATGGAGCGGCTGCGCCAGAACTTTTACCAAGATGGGCTATCGGGAATTCGGTCGAACAAAAACAAACGCGTTATTCACGCGCGATTAGAAGCGGCAAGGCCCTTCTGGGTGCACAAAGCCTCAACGTTTCACATTTCCAACACAGTAGCAAACCATCGATTACTTCTTACGCATTTCCTACGACGGCACTGACTACGGAGGATGGCAGCGACAAGCCAACCATCCACACACGATCCAACAGACGATCGAAGAGTTTTTGACCAAAACACTTGATTGCAAGATCACGATCACCGGATGCGGTCGGACCGATGCTGGAGTTCATGCCAGCCAATTTTACTTCTATTTGAATTCGCCCAAAGAACTGCCTTCAAACTTCGTCTTTTTCATGAACAAGTGGCTCCCGGCTGACATCGCCTTTCTCGAAGTCATCCCCGTCGCAGAGGGTGCGCACGCTTGCCTGGATGCAAACAACAGAACCTACGACTACTTTTTTCACGACTTTCCCGACGCCTGGCTATCACGAACCAGCAGCCAAGTCGATCTGACCAAGTTCCACCCCAAGGCTTCGGCGCACCTTCTTCCGGTGCTGCTAGAGCATACTGAATTTCGCGAGTTTTGCTTGACGCCAGATCGCCACAACTCAACGACTGTCCACTTTTCAAGTGCGACCTTTTATCAAAACCGGGACGGCAGTCGTTTTCGGTTTCGCTTTGTCGCCAATCGATTCTTGCGAGGAATGGTTCGAATTTTGGTAAATGACCTGCTGATGATTGGACGCAATGAAATGTCTCCACATCAGTTTCACGCGTTGCTAAAAACGAGGAGTCGGCAGGGGCCAGTTCGAACGGCCCCACCTGAGGGCCTCTACCTAACGGGCGTTAGCTATCCGTACATAGATCGGCCGCCCCAACTTCCGCTTTGTGGACAAGGCGAATGGGAAGCCATTTCCTGATGGCATTTTGCACAAAGCCCATTTTTGTGCGAGAATCCCGCCATGATCAAGACATTCGAAGATGCCTATCAGTTCGTGTTGGATCAAAAAACATGCACGGTATTCGGCAGCAAAAATTCTCCCTACCCGTCATTGTGGGACAATACGGGATTATCGGAGAAAAAGCCTAAGGCAGGTGGCTGGAGCCCAAAAGTCAAAGCCGTTTGGGATTGGAAAACGCGTATCCCACAAACCTACCCCGACGAAGTATTCTATGGCAAGGTTCAAGGAGGAGACGCAGTGCTGATGGAGATGCAACACTTTCGCCACGTGCATTTCCCGGAAGCATATCAGCCAGTTCAAGAACTGGCACCACTCGCACAAGAGATTTACGGCTTGATTCGATTGCAACCGGCGTTCACAGGACCTCTTCGAAAACGTTCCATGACGGATTTGGCGTGCACCAAAAGCCAATTCGACACGGCGCTCAAGAAACTACAGATGAGTTTGAACATCGTTCGCTCAAACGACCCAAAACTGGAAAATGATTTCTGGTTGCCCATGTACGAAATGCACTCGGAAATTTTTCGTGATCAAAACGAATAAGGTTTTCAGAAATTCAGGATCTATGATGTCAGACGGCCCAAACAAGACGGAACAATCACCTGAAAGCGGAGAGGGACCCCCGGTTCAACCAAACGACGTTCAACCAAACGACGCCCAACCAAACGACGCCCAACCAAAGAATCCACTGCATGGAGTCAAACTGGCCGACATGCTGGAACACCTGGTCAAGAACTATGGATGGCAGGAGCTTGGCGACCGTATCAACATTCGCTGTTTCACAAATGATCCATCAATCAAGTCCAGCTTGAAATTTCTCAGACGAACCCCTTGGGCCCGCGACAAGGTCGAACGACTTTACCTGCGTTCCATTGGCCGACGCGACGCCCGCTAAACCGTTCTCCATTCCCAACTCCTGGAAAACTTTTTACATCTGGATGTTGTATTTTGCCTCCAATGGGGCAGGGATTGATTCTTTGGGTTCATCGAGCATTTCGCGTAAGTCGATTTCGATTCCGCGGGCAATCGTAGAAATGGGAACATCGTTGGCGGTTCCTTCGAAAGGATTTTCACCTACAGTGCCAATTCGTAACATGGTGTTAAAGACCCAAGAGATTACCACGGAAAACGGGATGGCTGCCCACACGAAATTTGCCCCCACAACGGGAAAGCTTTCCTTCAGTGACTCACCCAACTCGGCGAATTCTGGAATCACACACAGCGGCAACAGGTAGATAAAGATGCGGACAAAATCATAACTGATTGTTGCGTATTGCCGTGGGTAAGGAAAATTTTTGATTCGTTCTGACTTGCCCTGCAGAGCGAACATCTCTCGGAGCAGGCCTTCCAGTTCCAAAAAAGAAAACTCCCACACGACCCCTTTCTCTTTCAGACGTTTGATATGGTCTGACTGCAATGCCAGAACGGTCGCCGCTTTGTTTGCTTTGCCTAGTACTCTTCTGGCTTCATCGACAGGTAAGAAAACCGAAAGCTCGTCTTCAAGTGAACTAACGTGTTCTGGCGGCGGAATCTTGTCGCGCCACTCGCGATTGGTTCGATACTCAGTCGAGACCTCCCAGGGGCGCTCCTCTCGCATCGCAAAACGCAATGCCGTCAACCAAGCCAAGTGGCGGTGGATCAAGACTCGATGATGATTCTCCAGCTCGTCCTCAGACAAAGGATTGTCCGTATAGTCGTTGGATACCAATGCCTTGACCAACATGGCCCAAGTGCGAGATTCGTTGACGATACCGCCCCAGATCTTCCTTGCTTCCCAAGCTCGTCCATAGGCGGCATTGTTTTGAAAACCGATCAAAAATGCGACAGCCGTTCCAATCAAAGCGATCGGAGTCCATGGCACTTGAACCCATTTCAATCCAGCGATCTCAAAAAGCGCCACCGGCACTGTCGCAACAACCAGGAAATACAATATCTCCCACCTCGTCCACAGCAGCATGTTCTTCAGTGGATACTTCTTCTTGGTATACATTGGATGGCGGTTTCTTTAGATGGCAACTAACGTCCTCGCTACCTTTGTAATCCAACCCATACGGTTTTTCCGATAGCAATCGAGCAAGTTCTCGAAAGAGTCTTTCGAGACGACGTTCGAAGCACTCGAATGATCGCGGTGTTACTTCGCGGCAGGAGAAACCTTTCACCGATGACAGGATACGCCAAACGACCGACCGGAGTAATTGACAAATGGCTTCTCAATTGCATTCAACAGGGATACAAAAAATGCGATTCGGAGTGTAGCCTTTTCCATGGCGTCCGTTCCTGAAAGAGAGTTTAGAAGTCAATAGCTAACTCTCATCGTTTGGGGACGGACGCCACTTTGCACCAATACCAATGATGCCCACACAGCCCAACAAATCGCTCGCCATACTCGCCACCAAGCCGACTGCACCCAGTCCCAACACTTCTGCTGTAGCGTTTTTTGCCCCTTTCGCCATCAGATTTATTGTTGATAAGGATCATGAGGTCAATTTCACACGAAATTCAACGATCTCTCGATTGTTGGATATTCGACAGGCTGAATTGTAGACACTAACCAATTCGACGCGACAACACGCAAGAAGTTTAAACAATCTGTTCGCGACTTTTAAACGCCTTGGAAATAAACCACACCCTACAAGCATGGAATGACAAGCCATGGATCAATATTTTACCCTCAGGGAATCAGCTGCGGTTTTGCCGTTCAATATCGCTCATTTGAATGGTTCAAACTACTCCACAGTCCTGTCTCTCAGCAGGAAGTATTTTTCAAAAAAATAAATTCGGTGGCACTCGCAGATCCTTCCGCAAAGTCGTTTGTGATAAATCTTTTTCGATAGCGAGCGCAACTCATGAACCACCAAGGGTTTACAATTTCCTTCCCCTCGAAAATCAGGACGGCAAAAATTATTCCAAAATGTTTGGCAAGGAAATTGCGGTGAACGGGAAGCTATTTTATGTGAACAAAGTTGGTTGATCTTCTCTAGCAAGTCGTTATTGTTTGTTTGATCAATGCTTGGGGCGATAAAAGGAAACTGCGGAATGAAATTTTGGATATTTGCCGGTGCATTTGTTTTGTGTGCTGGCCTGCTTGTTTGGGGGTCTGGGCAAGGTTGGTTTGACGGCGAGCGTGAGCGAGCCTCAATTCCTCAACCAGAAAGTACTGCGGTGGCTAAACCGCTTTCTAAAGATGAGGCCAATTCCGAATTGGCAAATCTGCTGAAAATAGACAACGAGGATCTAGTCGAGATTGGGCATATTAGTCGCCCTAAACGCGATTTAGTTTTCGACGCACCAAATAGCGTTCCGAGAAGACCAGCCAAGGCGTACTTCCCAACCCTGGCCAAACGCCCTTCCTCAAGGGCAACGAAAATTCACAGGTTGCTGGTTTGATGGCGGAGCTCGGGAATCAGGACAGAGAAGCGGCAGATGATTTACGAGTAGCCAAGTCGACTTTCTTTCAGCCAGAGCCCTTTAATCAAGAAAAATACGAGGCAGATCCGCAGGCGCATCTCGACCAGATCAGACCTGGACGAATTTTCCAATCGGCTCAGCCCAATCCTGATGTCAAACGCCTGACGGCGATTTCAGAACCTTTCATTAGCTTAATGCAAGGTGATGCTGCCCAATTAAAAGTCCAAGCAGAGCCTGGTGCGCCAATCGTTTTTCATACTCAGGAAACCGGTACTTTCGAGAATCAGTTGAAGACCATTACCGTCGCAGCAGATGAAGATGGGGTTGCAACGGCCAAGTTTACTCTCGGTCGGGGAACTTCAGGATTGGTTAACGTTTTGGCTGCGTCACCAATCCTTGCGGACCAAATCACGTTCACATTTCGAGTTTCCTTGCCTGCACAGCAGTAGGCTTTTCCCTCTGCATTTCCATTCTCACCAAACAATCTATCCGACATCAACGGACCGAGTGGCATTTACGCCGGTTTGTACATAGGAATACGACGATGATGACTCCCTCGACAAAATCAATCAACAATCGATTTCGACTTTGCATTATTGGAATGCTTCTACTTGCAGGGATGACATTCCCCGCAACAGCATCCGCTCAATTGGTTACTGTGACCAATGTCACATTTAGCCACTCTGTTTTTACTCGTGCTCCCATGGATATCGAGTTCATCAGTGAGACAAGTGCGGTTAGTGGTAGCGATGTGACATGGAGTTGCACCGTAAAGTTCGTCAACTCGCAGATTCCGGGGCAGGTATACCCATTCAAATACCGAGTGAATGGGGCTGGTTGGAATAATCAATTGTTGACTTCAGGACTGCAGCATACATTCAATGGATCAGCACCCATCAGTCACGACCACTCGTCACTTGAAATCATTCCTCTCCATGGGACGACGCCGAGATTTACAGGGACTTGGCTCTGGGATCATTCCAGCCCTGATCCGGTGACGCATAATCAACTTCCGCCTAACCCATGTACGACTTGCGGTGGAATCGGTTGTGGACAGCCATTTAAGTTTCAACCCGTTTGCCCTTCCAATCCCTTGCTAACCTCACTTGGCAATAAGGACCATTGGAAACTAGGAAGCTCTTCGACAAGCGGTTGTAGTTCTTGCAGTGGTTCGATTCCTTTGTTTGCTGACGATGACAACTTGCTTGCGATCAGCCAGAAGTTTATCCCCAACAATCAGAAATCAATTGGAAACAGTTCACCGGGCGTCTATTACAACTTTGATCAACGGATTGAGTTCTATCCCGATGTAGGTGGCAAAAATGTAGCGATTTTGTTTGATCCGATTTCCGAACGTACTTTTTACTGCGAGTATAAATCGGGGCAGTCAGCCTACGTTCCGCAGATTGAGATTAATGGGGTCGACCAAGACTACGATGTGTATTTTGATCCAATTGAACTTCAGGACGCGAACGGAAACGCCGTAAGCGATCCAACGTTGATCGCGACCCAGCCGATTTATGCGATTTCGAAAAGCCGTGAAGGCTGGAAATACAAATCAGAATTGGTTGATATTGATCCAGGCTCAGGCGTTACTCCCATTTCGCGGGTGGTTCAAATCACTAGCCCCACTGGCCGGATTCAGGACATCACCTACCAATTCAATTACGGCGATCCTGGTTTGGCGGGTGCTCCCAAGAAGATTCTTATGTTGGATGAGTTGAGCGATTGGCAGGGAAATACCGCGAGCTTTTTGTACAGCAACAGTCAACAGGCCGGTCGTTGGGTGATTTCTGATATCGCGATTGTGGCTCACGGTCCATCGGGCAATGTTACTCGCGATCTGCGATACACCTACAACAGCAATGGTCATTTGCATCAAGTTTTCCGAACGACAGGTACCCAGGAAATTGCCGTTGCAAGTTACACTTACGGGATCGATTCACTCTGGCAAGCCGCCACGATTGTAATGGACGAGCACTTTGGTGATCTTCCCGTCAAGAAAACGATCTACGTTTCCCAGGATTATCGACTGTGGGAGAACGAACTGGTCAATCAGTATTCCAACAACTTGCTTGGTGCGGCAGACGGTGCAGGCGTTCGGAACCTGATCGTATTTCGCGACATGAACAATCCGGGCAACTTCCGAATTCTGGAAAACGATCAACTCACGGAATGGGAAGCGGGAGTTTCTGTGATTGCCTGCAGTTCCTACACGACAGGAAGCGGACAAGGTTATAGCAACTTTACCAACATCCAGTACGAATCAACTTATCCACAGTACATGACGCTTAGTAACGGTGCGCCAACGACAGCCCAGGTGCTTCTTGGTCGGCCAGAAAAAGTCGCTGACGGAACCATTCGTTCTGCCGTGATGCCTGTCTATGATGCCAATGGCAATGTGGAGCGAGTCAATTACGCAGACAGTTCTTACGAACTTTATCAATACGATGCATGTCATCGAGAGACTTATTGTCGAGACCGAGAAGGCATCGTCACGTTGACTGAGCGAAATAGTGGTGGCCAGATTATCCGAATCGTTCGCGGTTTGGTTGATGTTTCAGGCCCCGGTTCAGAGACTACAGATTCTAATACGGTCCCCGTTCAGAACATCTGGGGCTATGACAGCAATGGTTTGCTGGAATGGGAAGCTACAACAGCTTATGTTGCTGGGGCGATCACGCCACCCGCGACAAATGTTCGTACCGACTATGTTTACAACGCTAACAAGCAGCTTATCAAGGTCCTCAAGCCTCTGGCTCCAGGCCAGTCGTTGCGCCCGGAAACTCAATACGTTTGGGAGGGCGAGCAGTTGGCTTCGATGACGGTGGTTCGAGACAGTAGCAATGAAACGACCAGCTACGAATATGATGACAATAATCGATTGGTTGAAACCACTTATCCTGACAGCACAACCGAGCAGGTAGGCTACACCTCAAATGGCCTTACCGTTTACCGCAAAGATCGCAGCAACATCGTTGATGCTATGATTCGTGATACTGCCGGGCGAGTAGTGGTTCAGCAGCAAACTTTGGCCTACGACTCCGACCTGACCAATGCCGACATCAACGGTGTACCATCAACGATTTTTGAACGCCTTAGCGATCAAGTCAGCAGCACCAGTAATTTCTACACTCCAGGTGAACGCCGGCCGGATTCAACCATCACGGATGGAAAGACGACCGAGTTTATCCGCGACTACAAAAATCGTTTGACGGAGTCACTTCGATTCACTGGACATCGCGGAGGTGTTGAACAGGCTCAAGCCACTCGTATTGAGTTCAAATCGAATATGCGATTCAGTCAAGAAAGTCTCTTTGGCACGGTCACCTCTGGGACCTTCACTCCATCGCATACCCGAAAAACCTACTTCGGTTATGCGGCGGATGGAACGACCGTTCGTACGGTTCAAGTCGCCAACACAAGCACCACTTATGCTGACAATGCCGCTGTGATGAACGCAAGCCGTCCATCGAGCACAGCTGCCAATCCATCGATTCTGATTGTCGATGCGATTCGTGATCTCAGTGGGAATGCTGTTAGCCTGATCAACGCTTTGAACACAACTCAATTGACTGCTTTTGATACGCTTGGAAGGTCGCTGTCTCAGAAACCAGACTCAGTCAACTTCTCCAATCTGATTAGCACAAATGAATACGATGTTTGGAGCAACGCTACCAAATCAACCGATCCCGCAGGTGTAGAGACAACTCGTCAGTACGATGTATCGGGACAGTATCAAATCAGCCAGATTTTTGGCGCCAACTCAGCAGGTTTGTTAGCAAAAACAGAGTTCACCTACGACCGTAGTGGACGCCGTAAATCGGTGATTGCACCTGGAACCAGTGGGCTTCCCGATTCCAACCGCACCACCACAACTTTTTATGATGCCGCTTGCTGCGGACAAACCGTTGGAGTTCGCGATGCTCTTGGAAATGGTCAAATCCGAAGTAGCGACCCATCAGGCCGAGTAGTTCACACTGCTCAAGTTGCAGATTACGACACACACACGACGTTATTGAACCCAACGGATGCAAAAACCAATGGCGAAACAACGGTTCGCTATTTGGATGACGGCAAAGTTCAGTTCCGTACTAAATGGACTCAAGCTTTGGACGAAAACGTCAACCGCAATCTTCCCCAATTGGCGGGACTTGGCAAACCAGCTTCCTGGGGCGTAACAACTCAGTACGTTTACGATTCGGTGGTCGGTGACGGCGTAGGCGTGGAAACGATCGCAGGCGTAAGTGTGGTTCAGCTGTCTACTTCCCAGAACGTCATCGTTTCGATTGCTGCGGCGATCACTAAACTGGGTGAAAGCGTTGCCAACGGTGGAGCTGATCTGTCTTTGTCGACTCACAACGGCAGTGCAACCCTTGTCATCAGTCCTGATGAGAAGACGATGCAATGTTCCATTACGGATGCTGCAGGCCGAACCGTCATGTCAGCGTTGCTGTCAGGGCCAGCAGCAAGCACACCGAACCAACTGCTCGACTGGAGCTGTACTCAGTATGATTTCGTTTACAATTTGAGTGGAGTGGGTAATGTCGAGCAGGTCAAGCAAATCGATTCTGATGGCAATGTGGTCAGCAGTCTCAGCGATGGCTATAGCTGGGGCGTTGCTTCTCTGGACCAGGACAGCAACCTGACACAAACCGAATTCAACCCGGGTGGTCAACCGATTACCGTAACCAATGCGTTAAATCATGACGTGACTTACGTTTATGATACGCTCGGGCGTCAAATTTCAATGACGACACCGGCGGCAACGACAACAGCGACCTATAACGCGACGACTGGACAGTTGACTTCGCGAACCGATGGCAAAAGCGAGGCAACCAACTTCCAATACGATGCATTGGGTCGTTTGAGCATTGTCACCGACCGTTTAAACAAGCAGTCAAGCCGCACTTATTACCGTACGGGCCAGCTTGCAACGGTCATTGACGCTGAGAGCAAAACAACCGCTTATGATTACGATGTGCTTGGGCGTCGTACTGAACTGACCATGCATGCCATCGGTGGTGGAACTCCTCAGGAAACCACCTACGACTACGATTCGGCGGGACGCATGGATCGAGCGACCTTGCACTCCGGCGCCAAACGAGAACTGAGCTATGAGTTCTCCGGAGTCTTGGACAAAGTCGAATATTACAACCCAAGTTCAACACTCACAGGGACAGATGACTTTACCTACGATGCGTTTCTCCGCCGCACGGCTTCTAGCAGCGATGACAATGTAACTCATGCTTACACTTATACGGATCGTGGACAGCTGGATACCGACACGACCAACTACTCAACCCAAAACTACGTCGTGGACTACGATTACGATAGTCGAGGCCGTTTGAATAACGTTACCTATCCTTCAAGTCGCGAGGTTGACTACACGTTCACGAATCGTGGGGAGCTAAACACAGTTGACTGGGATGGAGCGGAAATCGAAGATCGAGCTTATGATGCATTAGGGCGATTGACCAGTGTTGATCGTGCCTATGTTGATGAAACTCGAGTTTATGACAACGCAAACCGGGTCACCTCCATCGCCAATACGAATCTGGGAACGACCGCTTATACCTATGACGCCAACAGCAATAAATTAGGTGAAACCTGGACCGGCGTGTTGTCAAACTGGAGTTTTTCAACTGAGGACTCCGGTGCCGCTGCCCCAGATGGCTATGACGATGAAGATCGTTTCGTTCGTTTCGAGCAATCGGGCCAGAGCAAAGATTTTGATCTGGTTCGAAGTGATATCGGCAACATTACCGATCGAAAGCTCAACGGAACGAGTCAGGCGCGGTCCTTTAACGAAGTTCATCAGCTTACTAGCCTTGCGGGTACCTCTCAGACCTTCGACGCCAACGGCAATCTGACCGCGTCACACGCCGGAATTATGCTTGGATGGCAGGAGGGAAATGGTCGCCTCAACCAGACCGTAGTTTCATCGACATCCACAGCCGGTATCGAGGGCACCAACGAGTATGGCTACGACGCAGACAACAAGCGACTCTGGAAGAAAATCACTCGTTCAGGTTCGATTGCTGAACACAGCGTTTACATTTACGCAGGGCCAAACTGCATCGCGGAATACGATGCTGGCACTGCGGCGGCATCTCCTGAGCAAGAATACATCTATGGTCAATCGATTGATTCATTGTTGATGATTGCTCATGACAACAATTCGGAGCGACTCAATGTCTTGCGAAATCAACAATGGAGCGTTGCCGGGCTCACAAAAGCCAGCGATGGCACCATCGCTGAGACGTACAGCTATGGTGTCTTCGGCAAACGAACGATTCTAGCCGCAAACGGAACCACTATTCGAACTACCAGTAGCTACAATAATCCTTACGGGTACACGTCTCGGCGACACGATGAAGAATCGGGTTTAATGTACTATCGGGCAAGGTACTACGACAACCAAACCGGCGAATTCGTCAGCCAAGATTCTCTGGAGTACGTGGACGGCGCCAGCGTTTATCGGGGATATTTTGTACCGAATGGAGGAGACCCCTTTGGCGAAGAGGTTGCTGGTTGGCATCATCCTTATCCATGTCATCTGGGAGGAAGATACAATCAACCACTGGTTTTTCTGACCAAAGAAGCTCACACTGCAGCGCATGGCTATTTTAGAGATGAAGGGTTCCGTTATGGAGCCGCTGGCCGGGAACTGTGGAAGGCGTTGGGCCCAAGCGAGCGAATTGCACATATCAAGAAATCTTTAGAAGCTGCGGGGGTATCAAAGACATTCATTCTTTCTCATATTGATGACATTCTAAAAGGTGCCAATGCAGGAATTTTAACGCCAAGGATTGGACCAAAAGGGACGAGAATTTTTGGCAAAGTTGCTGGAGTTGCATTTGGTGCTGGAATAGCTCTCGATATTCTTTCTTCTCCGTCAACATGCTATGCTGCAGAACCCAATGATTTTCAGATGGCATTGGATAGGTTTTGGAACAACTGCGAGGATAAGCAGAGCACTTGTGAATGCACAGAAAATTTTTATGTATTTGCGGAACCGAGGTGGTGGAATTTCACTTACACCAATCAAGGTAAATCTATCCAAGAGAATATCGTGAGGCTCAAACATCAGCTTCGCCCTTTAAAAACAGGGCCTGTATTAGATTTCCAAGGCAAACCTGAACTAATGGGACCAGCAAGCTGCAGAGAGTTTGATCAAATGCCAGTTAGTTTTTTGCAAGAAGAAAGAAATGGATTCCTTGTAACGACAGTCTTTTATTTGGAGTGCCAACCAGGGGAGTAATGAAAGGTTAACATGTGAACGCGTTTGTAAATTTACCTAAAAAATTGAAGTTTTTGATTGAGCCAGCAAAAAAATTTGGTATCCATCAATTTGCTGAACAAATAGACAACTTCTTATCAAACATTTCAAAGTCAGACCTTGCTGAGCTTACGTCTGTTGCGAAACAAATCAAGCTGAACGGAAACATTGATGATATTAATGCTTTTTTAGATCAACACCCAATTGACCAATTTGAAGAAACTGCGTTAATTTTTTATCTCATCGGGCTACTGGATGCTGCAGGCCTCAGCTTCGAGAAAGATGACTGGAACACAGTAGGTTCGCACATGTCGAATTTACAGAAGTTTGGGAGCTACCGAATTGCTTCGGAACGCATGCACGCAGCAAGGTTCCTAGCAGAATTTGGATTCACAGCAAAACCAGCAATACCTTTGCTGGAAACAGCTTGTTTTGATGAGGATGAGCGAGTGCAAGTTTGGGCGAGATATGCGTTGATCAAGCTAAATCAATCAGACCAAGACCTTCACCTACCATTCATCAAGAGTGTATTTTCGCGTCATGATCAGCAGGATGATTTGGACTGTTACGACAGTGTTGGCACGCAGGCATACGCGGCATTGAGTAAACTTGGAGAAATCTAGGCGCACCAGTATCGGGCACTTGGAGCCGAGATCAAAGGGGGCTGAGCCGAGATCAAAGGGGGCTGTCATTGGACCCGAACTATTGCGCAGTTACTGAACCTGAACTGTTACGCACGAACTGGTTGAAGATATTCCTTTTGGGTTAAACAGGGAGACTTAAGAGCCGAAGGCTCGGATAAAAAGTTTCGCCCGCGCGCGGGCGAAACTTTTTTGAAAATTCTTAGATCATCTAGCTGGCTGAGGTGACCGGTAGGTCAGTAGGCATTGCCGTTTGGGTCTTGGGAACTGGCGACGTTGGTGGCATCGTGTTGGTCGCAGACTGCTGGCCGAGTTGGGCGTCTAGTTCTTTCAATCGGTAACTTCGCCCCTGAATATTGAGCACCGTTGCACAATGCAGTAAACGATCCAGAATCGCGCCTGCCAAAACCTCATCATCGGCAAGCACACTGGGCCAACTCGCGATGCCTTTGTTGGTCGTGATCGCGGTTGAAGAGCCTTTGGCATAACGATAGTTCACCACACGAAAGAACAGATTCGACTCCTCGCGATTGAGCCGCTGGTAACCGAACTCATCAATGATCACTAGATTCACCGACATGTACTTGCGATACGAAAGTTTCGCAGGACTCAGCTCGGCGTCTTTCTTCAACTGGTGCATCAGTTCGTCCAACCGATAAAAGCTCACTGAGAAACCTGTTTCGATCGCGCGCAACCCAAGTCCAACCGCGAGATGACTTTTTCCTACTCCTGGCGGACCTTGTAACAACAATCCGTGACCGTCACGAATCCACTTGTTCGGCGACAATTAGAAGTTCCCATTAGCGACAATTAGAATTCCCTAGCAATAAATTTGTTATCGTTGCTATTCTTTGAGTGAAGTAGGCGAAGCCTTTGACTTTTTTGCTGTTTCTATTCGGTAACTCGGTACGTTGATCTCGATGATTACGCTGTGGTGAACCAGGCGGTCTATCGCGGCGGCTGTCGTCATCGTGTCCTTGAAGATCTGATCCCACTTGCTGAAGCGTCAGTCATACTAAGTCCTTTCGTATCGCTATACAGCTACTAGTTTCGATCGTTCTTGGCAACATCCTCGCTGTCGTTGCAGCCTTGGCCGCCACTGCTCTCTTTGGTAATCGGCATGGTCAACTCTTTTGGTAAGGGCGGGTCGCCAAAGTTCCAATCCGTTTTTCTCAATTGAAGTAGCCGCTTGAGTTCCTGATCACTAGCCCAATAGATAATTTGGCCATGATAACCCGGAAGTTGACGGTGGGCTCGCAACCAGCCTCGCTGTTTCCACGAATGCAATGTGCTTCGTGGGATGCCCAGTTCCTCGGATAGACCGACGATGGTCCACTCGTGCTCGGAGAGTTGTATCGGTGCACAGTTTTTCGTGGTCGTTAGTTCGTTGCAGTATTTTTTTGCGAACCGACTGACAATTGCCTTGTTAAACAGTTTAGTTTGTTTGGCAGGGTGGAATCCTTCGCTGTTGAGCTCCGTGGCAATTTCTGCGTAGGATCGCCCAGCGTTCCTGAGTTCGATCAATCGAGCTTTAAGCCGTGCGAAGTCCGCCGTTTGATCGTAACGCCGCACGGGACGCACCAGTTCATGCTGACTGGTAAATCCGCCCGACCATTGCACCGAAACGTCAACTTGTTCGGTGTCTCCCAACACGTTTACTTCAACGCGTTCAATGAGTGACTGAACGATTCGTTGTCGGTCTGTATTATTTGTGGATTGAGCACTCCAGAGTGATGGCAGGTTTTCCGATAGCGATCGAACCTCCGCTTGCTGTTCCTTTGTGAGAGTCGTGGAGCTCGTTTGGCGAAAGCGTGCGTACTCTTGCTCCATAGACTGACTCTGCTCAAGTGCTGTTTCCCATTGTCGTTCCAACTCACGAGCGACCAGACGATTCTCTGGTTCAACTGTTTGGTACTGCCGTCGAGCCCGATCGGCTTCGAAACGACTTCGTTCGAGTTGTTGCTTCCAATTGTCGTCGACTCGCCGACGTTCGGCTTGAAGGTCACCTGCCGCCATGATGCTAATTTCCAATGACGCTGGCTCCAGGGCCTTAAGGACTTTTTCCGCGACAAGTTCATCTAGCTTTTTTCCCGACAGGGACTGGCAACGTGGCTTGCTCGCGTCAATGCGTCCCGTCGTGCAGGAGTAACGCAACACACCCGAAGAATACGTAACTGCCATACGCCGACCACACCGCGCACAATACAGAATGCCAGCCAATAGACTTGCGCCATTTCTTACACTGCCTTTGGACGTTTTCCCAAAACGATTGTTCTTGATGCGTTCTTGGTTGCGGCGGTAGCGCTCTTCGGTAATGTAAACAGGGCAGTGATTGGGAATCAACGCATGGTATTTATCCGGGGTTACAACAACCCGTCCCGAGTTGGGATGACCGGCACGTTTGCGGCGAGGGTCGGTCTGCCGTTGACCAAAACGGTACGTCCCCGCGTACAGCTCATGCCTTAGCACGCGATTGACAACGGCTGGGGAAGCTGTTCGCCATTCAATTGCTCCCTTGTCAGGACCAGAACAAAGTCGAATCGGTAGCTTGATTTGGTTGCGCTGCAAAAACAGCAATACAGACCGTGCGCTACCACGTCGATCAAACTCATCAAAGATCATTCGCACGATACCTTGAACTTGCTCGTCTGGATCAAGCCCAAACTTCCCGCTGGGTAGCTTCACATATCCAATCGGAGCACGCATGTAAACTTCACCTCGCTTCGCTTTGTTGAGTAACGCTTGATGCATTCTCCCTTGCAAAATGTGAAGCTCAGCCTCATTCATGATCCCACGCAAACCGAGCAAAAGCCGATCGTTGTAGTCCGTTGGATTGTAGAGACCATCTTGATCGGCCAGCATCGTTCCAAAGATGGCACACAGCTCAATCAGCTGATGCCAGTCTTTGTTGGATCTGGCCAGTCGACTCAACTCGATGCCGAAAATAATTCCGACATGATTGAGGCTCACTTCCGCCAAAATCCGTTGAAATCCACTACGTCCCTCAGCCGATGCACCACTCTGCCCTTGGTCCTCGTCGATGACTTCGATACGGTCTGGCGACCATCCAAGCTGTGCTGCCATATCGACAAGCGAGTATTGTCTTGCCGTGGACTCGCGATGGTGTAGTACCTGATGAGCTGTCGACTGCCGAACATAAATGATCGCCAAGCGTTCGTGGTGATCCAACTTTAGCTTTGTGGACCAAGCCGTGACCGATGGACTTCCTTGAGGAGTCGCATTGGAAGCTGTATCAAGCTCGCCTTTATGACTCATCAGACACCTCCTTGGAGATTGGAAGTATCTGTCGGGCAATCATCTGGGCCACGATCTGCGCCACTTCTTGGCGGTTGTCGATTGGCAGCCGAGTCCAAAGTTGACTCAGTGCAATCTGTTGAGGCCCCTTTTTTGATCCGTTGAGTCGTATCGCTGGTCAGACATTGCTCTCCTCCTTGAGAATCGTCGTCGAATTGTTTTGAACACCAGGCTGCTAGCTCTTGCAACGCAGCGATGTCGATTTTAGGTGGCCAAGCTGTCGTTGGATAGACGGAATGGTCAGCCGCATTATGTTTGGCAGTTCCTGAACGCCAAGTTGCTCGTCAACAAGACGCTGCCCCGCTCGTAGCGTTCTGCCAGTAACATGAACAACACCTCCATCTCCTCGCGGCTCTGTTGCACGTATCCCAGATCGTCGATGATGAGTCCCTCGAAGCTCGCCAGTTGCTTGAACAACTTCGGTAACCGCAAGTCCCGTTTGGCAATCAATAGCTGCTGAACCAGCATCCCACACGTTGTAAACAGCAGGCTGTGCCCCTGCAGAATCAATTGCTGGGCCAGCGCACACAACGCATGACTTTTCCCGGAACCGGGTTTCCCGAAAATCAAAACGTTTTCCTGGCGATTCAAAAACGAACCGTCCCGCAACGTCTCCAATTGTCGCTTCACCGCCAACGGCACGCGTCCAAATTTGAACGAATCCCAAGTCTTGCCCAGCGGCAACTTCGACCGATTCATCATCCGCTTGATCCGCCCGACTCGCCGAGCCTCGCACTCCAGCGTTGTCAGTTCCGTCAAGTAATCCAGGTGGCTCAGATTCTCCTGCGCCGCCCGAGTCGCCGCCGCTGAGAAGTGGTCGCGGAAGCCCGGCATCCGTAGCTCGCGGAACTGATCGGTCAGCTGAGTCTCTTGGTTCACGACAGGTTTTCGTTTCACGGTTGCCGACTGCGATTTGGGTTTCGGTTTCGCCTTCGGTTTGTTGGTTACTTTGCTCATCGGTTTTAACTTCCTTGTTAAACATCGTCAGTAAAGAATCGTAGTCGTCGAGGTTGGGTGACTCGACGTTGAGTTCTGTCGCCGGCGGAAGATTCACAGCGTCTTGCACCAGTGCGGTAATTTGCTCAAAGTTGATCGGAATACCTGCGGAGATCGTCACTCGCAGCGCGTCGGCAACAGCGTCCTGGCTGATCCGAGCCGCCACTTCCAGCAGTTTCACATACGTCTTGTCCGCCACTTTGGGCGTGTGAGCCTCGTGCAGCATGTCGTACGCGATGCGAAACTGGCTGGTGGGAAACATCTCTTCGCGAAAGCGATAGTTGGCAAAGGCTCCCGGCTTACGCACCAAGGTATCAATTACATGGCGGTAGTTAATCGCGAAGCCTTTCTTGCCAAAGAGACGCGGCATCGTTTGCACAAGGTGATCCTGATAAGTCACCAGAATCGTTTCGGCCTCGATTCGCACGTCGACTTTCCGCCCAATCAACCGGCTGGGAACCGAGTAAGTATTGTTGCGCACTTGAATTGTGCTGCTGCTGTTGACGCGCACGCCGTTGAGCAGATCTGCAATGTCGAGCCGATCGTTGGGAAGACGCTCAAGGACGGCTTGTTCCTCGGCAAAGCGATCCTGGCGATTGGCGTTGGCTTGGGCGATGACCGTTTCGACGAAGCGCATGTAGTCTTCACGTCTGCCGAAGGCGCGACTACCACGTAACAACAACGCCTGATCGAGCCGCTGTTTAAGATGATTGTTGGCCGACTCAACGTCGCCATTTTCATTGGCACACCGCGCGTTGGTTCGTTCAGCTTGGCAGCCGTAGTGCTCCATCAAGGCGGTGTATCGCGCGGTGTGAGATTTGAGACTGGAGTGATTGTTGATCGCAGCGCTGAGCGAATCGCTGCGGTGACGTTGTGGCACGCCGCCAAATTCCCAAAACGCTTTTTGAATCCCCGTGCTCAGCGACTCAAACGATTCCGAAAAACAGAGACTGACCGATTCGACGTTGCTGTACGGCAAGACGCAGTGAAACAAGGTATGGTCAAAACGCCCGCCGGCGATCTTGACACCGAGGCTGTTGCAGACGGTGAAATCGCTGGCAGCCAACCGCCCGGGATGGTGGAGCTGCGGAAACATGACGGGCTTGTCCGGGCCGAAGATCGCTTGCCATTTCGAAACCCGACGCTCGAACGTTCGCCGAGTCGAATCGGGAAATTCGCCGGGCCGAGTCTGCTGCAGCCAACCGAAAAGCGTGTGGGCTTTGAGGCGAGGTTCGTCTTCAAGCCTTTGCTCGACTTCAGGCCAAACTTCGGCAAACGGGTCGGGCCGAGTCCGATAGTTGCGTTCGGTTTTTCGCTGAGAGGGTAGCCGATCGTCATCCCGATAATTGCGAGCCGTTTTGTCACTCATTTCAGTCATCCTTGCACTCAGGGCGAGCGATTTGCCCCTCAAGAGCAGTCGCCGCAATTCCTTGACTTGTCCGTCGCTGAACATCGCAAACTCCGTTAAAAACAGGAGTTGCGAGATAGAATCGAATTCCCAAAACAAGGGAATTCTAATTGTCGCCCATTTCAAAATCCCAATACTCAACCGCTAGCATTCCATCGAAAACACGGGAGTTCTAATTGTCGCTATACACCACTGACAGTTGATTCTCTTCGAGGATTCAGCTGGTTTGATTGACCAAAACCCACTTACCTTTCTACTGGCAACATTCAAAGATTGGGTAGTGTCTTCTACGAGGTTGTTTCGTATGGGCGTTTGCTGTCGTTAAAATGTAAAGGCGGCCAAGGTTAACCTTGGCCGCGCGGACTCGGCAGATCGTAATGGGTAGATATTTTAATGTCGTGGGACATCAAGATCGCCGGTCCTTTTTCGTGATTAACCCGAACAGCCGAATGAGCCACTTGTTGAGCTCGAACTTACTATCCAGGGAAAAACGATAATGAATACGATGTACGAAAATGTGATCGGAGTGGATGTCGCGGTCTGATCAAAGGGGTCTGGAGCCAAATTGGTTTAGGTTTTGATGTAAGGGAGTTTGCGCTTGCCCAAGGGGGGATTGGGTAGAGCAAGAGCCGAGGTAACACTTGGACGATGTACTTGGAATGATGGCTGTAGATTGACTTGGGAGCCGTCTTTTTCCGCTCAATGGGGGTTTTCGGGGGTCGGCGTTAACATTCCCGACGTCGATTATGGGTTGGCCGATGGCACCCCATCCTGCTCGACATCGCAAATTCCGACATCTTGAACGAAACACGATTTAGTCCTGTGCCGAAGGAGTTAGGTCGCGACTGAACACCGCGATCGCCATTTTCAACAGAATAGTGAGAACCATCAATCCAAAGGCCCAGATACCAGCGCTGACTTTCCATTCCGTCAAACTCGGCATGTACTCGACAACTTCGTGAAGCGTGCTCGGAATAAAGCCCGGAACAATCAGCCCCATTCCTTTTTCGATCCACGCTCCCACGAAAGCAAGACCGCAAGCCAAAATTAGAACTGGCGTGTGCCGAAAAACCCACGGTGACAAGAACAACGCAGCCGCGATGATGTTGAAAACGATGGCGGTCCAAATCCAGGGGACAAGTGCATTGTGGCCGTGAAGTCCAAGGAATAAATACCTTGCCGAATCGGTATGGGCGCCTCCGGTATAAAATTCAGTGAAAACTTCCGACACCACCATCAAGAGATTTATCAGAACCGTAACTCGAATAATACTGATGAGTATCCGGCTGGGCCCCTCATCGATGGGTCGGCCAAGTACTTTTCGCAAAAACGCGAGAATGATCAGGATAAACGCTGGGCCGGCGACAAATGCACTGGCCAGGAATCGGGGAGCCAACAACGCAGTATTCCAAAAGGGCCTTCCTCCCAGCCCGCAATACAAAAATGCGGTTATCGTATGAATCGAAATCGCCCAAAAGATCGAAAGCAAAACAAAGGGCACATACCACGAGTCGTTGGGCTCTCGCCCCAAAAATCGCATGTACATCAGATAGCCGCAGACATGTAAATTCAGTAGCAGGTATCCATTCAACACGATCACGTCCCAGGTCAACATCGACATCGGCCAATTGAATCGGCCCAACCCTGGAACCATATGCCAGAAACGCTCGGGCCTGCCGAGGTCAACCGTGACAAACAACAGACACATTACGATGGCAGCGATCGCAAGAATCTCACCGACGATAACAACATCGTGCATCTTCTTGTCGTGATAAAGATAGGCGGGAATCACCATCATCACACCCCCCGCTGCGACTCCCACCATGAATGTGAAATTTGCGATGTACAACCCCCAACTGACGTGATCAGTCATGTTGGTCACAATCATTCCATCGGCAACTTGAACCGCCCAAGCATTCGCTCCGACCAGGGCAACTGCCGTCAGGACAATCATCCAGAGATAAAACCATAAATTGCCGTTGGTTGATTCACCCAGCCCCCACCAAATAAACTTTGGATAGCTTCGCACGGGGTGAGCAGCCATTGAGCCTTGCGGCTTGTCGGAAGTGGTAGAAGACATGGAAAACTACGTTTGGACTAATCGAAAAAGTAAAAAAAGCTGGGCTGGGTTCCGAGGTCTTCTTTTAGCACGAACACTCTCTTGTTTTCTAACACCCAATTGATATCCGATTCCGGATCATTCAGGTCACCAAAAACCCTGGCGCCTGTTGGGCAAGCCTCAAGACAAGCTGGAGCACGTCCCTCGCGGGTACGGTGCAAACAGTAATGGCATTTTTCCATCACGCCTTGGGGACGAACACGGTTGGAAAGGTAACCCTGGTTGGGGTTAACGTCTTCTGCAGAAATTT
The DNA here is from genome assembly GCA_965224765.1 of Mariniblastus sp. Classification (GTDB taxonomy): domain Bacteria; phylum Planctomycetota; class Planctomycetia; order Pirellulales; family Pirellulaceae; genus CAZDBA01. The sequence goes on along the minus strand of CBDDAC010000012.1, from coordinate 229,707 downwards.
CAGGCTGCTCCCAATTGAACCGCCTGGCATGGTAGGGACAAGCAGCTTCACAGTATCGGCAACCGATACACCAGTTGTAGTCAACGACAACGATCCCATCGTCTTCTTTCCAAGTCGCTTCGACAGGGCAAACCGTTACACAGGGGGGATTGTCACACTGTTGACATTGCACGGGCATATAAAACTTGTCGTCTTGGGGAACCGCATGATCGTAAGTAGTGTTCCCCTTCTCCATATCCATCGAACCCTTGGACATCTCGATGACGCGAATGTAAGACTGATCAACTCCGCGATGGTGATTATTCTCCTTGTTGCAAGCCTCCATGCATTTGCCGTTTCCGTTGCATTTACTCAAATTGATCGCGTAGCCAAATTTGACACCCGGAATCGGTTGAGGATCGGAAATCTCGACATCTGCACCATAGTTTTCTTTCGTTTCATCCTGTAGCCGGGAAAAAACCTTTTTCTTGTCATCAACCGAAAGCTCTTTGTAGTGTTGCTGGAGAAATTCATCGACTGAGACATTCTCTGGAATCACCATTAGCGGCGACACTGCTTTACCAAAAGCAGCCAATCCAAGTGCTGCTCCAGCAACTTTCAACGCTGTACGTCGCGTCGATGCCTGCCCAACAATTGGCAGCGAAGTGCCTTTTGGTTCACGATTTTGTGTGTCTGTCATTCGTGACTCTCGTGATCTTCTTTTTCCAGGAAACGATCTCGCGGCTTAAACGTAGGCTGCATTTTGGGAAACTGAGGGGTGTGCGGATTGTGGCAATCAACACAATTATTTTTTACACGTGGGCCTCGAGTCAGATCCCAGTGACCATTGAATCCTCCGTGCGTGCCATGCTCATAGTCTTTGGCCTGCTGCCCATGGCACTGGGAACAAAGAGTCATCACATCAGTAAATTCAACTCGGGAACCATCGGCCAGTTTCAGCGAGTCATAGTCGTTTGAGTTATGACACGACAGGCAACTGATGGTGCCGTGGGCCAAATCTAGCGAACCATGAAACTCATCCAAGTCCCCAACTGTCTTGTTGTTGAAGTTCGGCTCACGCGTTGCATGACAAGTTGAACAAGCAACGGTAACGGGGCGACCGTGAACGTCGTTCATGCCTGTCAGCACACGAGGAGGCCCATGAGGCTGGCGAATGGTAACGGAATAATGCTTGGGGACCGCCGCTATGGCGTCTTTTGTACTTTGGACTTTTTCAGAGCCTGGAGCCAGTGGTAATGGCGACGAGACGACCCAGGCTCCCACCATCAATCCAACAATGACGATCCCAAAAATAACGATCGTATTCGCCGTCGCTGCTCTTGGTGGGCAAGCCATCAATCGAATTCTTGAACGTTTAAAATTTCGCACAACCTTGCTTGCTTCCGTTTCGAAATCAACCACTAATAAAACATCACTCGTCGAACGTTAATCGAACCACTGAATCCTAGCAAAAACGGTGGACTTTACCATCTACTTGCAACTGAGTTGATTCATCAACCCACTTGCATTTGCAGCCCAAGAACCAAAACCTAATCATCGTCTCGCACGAAACCCCATCAACTCGATCGACGGTGAAAGGTAGTGATCCTCAACCGGTTCGATACAACATAAATCGGTAGAAAGGTACTTTTTGTTTGAATCGGGAAGAAGCGTCACCACCGTTGCTTGAGAACCAAGTTCCTCCTTGATCTTGATCGCACCAAGCACATTGGCGCCTGAGGAAATCCCAACCGCCAAGCCTAACTCTTTGGAAAGATTTTGCGCCATTAAGATCGCATCGCCGTCCCAAATATCTACGATGTCGTCAAGCATATCCAGATGGACAAGCTTCGGTATGAATTCGTCCGATATTCCCTGAATACGGTGATTGCCAACGCAGGTTCCTGTCCTGAGGGTCGGTGAATTGGCCGGTTCCAGTGGGTGCACTCGAACGTTTTTGTTGTTGCGACGCAGGCATTTGCCAATCCCCATCACCGTTCCGCCTGTCCCGACTCCTGCGACAATTGCATCTGCACTAACTCCGAATTTTTCCAGCTGCTGCTCGATTTCCGGGCCCGTGCCAAGCTCATGTGCCTGGAGGTTGGCAATGTTTTCAAACTGACGCGGGAGAAAACACGCCTCATTCTCGGCAACAAACTCGGCGGCTGCAGCAACGGCCCCAACGAACCCACCTTGTTCATGAGAAACAGGAACGACCTCAGCCCCAAATGCCTGAATCAACTGAACCCTTTCGCGACTCATCCAACTAGGCATATAGATTCGGACGGCGTGTCCAAGCGCTCGGCCAATCGCCGCAAATGAAATTCCGGTGTTCCCACTGGACGCTTCGACAATCCTATCTCCGGGACGCAAATCACCATGCTCATACGAAGCGCGAATGATGTGGATCGCCATACGGTCTTTGACGCTTCCCGTCATGTTTTCCGATTCATACTTTGCATAAATGTGATTCTCACGTCCATTAAACTGATAGAAAATCTGAAGCAGCGGCGTGGATCCGATCAGTGCGTTCGCGTCCTCAACGCAGGTCTTTGCCTCGGCGAATTTTGAGCTTTGCATCTAAAAACCCCCGTTTTTCTGAGTATTCTCAGCATTTGAGCCGAACAACTCCAGTTGCTCAATCGTTTCCAAATGCTCCATCAACCAACTTGGGCAACGCCCAATACGATCACAACATCCGCAAACCACACGTGTGATGTCAATTATCGATGGTTGTGGATGCAATTGAACCAAAGCGTTAGCTACTTCCGTGAGTTGTGTACAATTCATTTGTTGCTTTCGATTGACAGATTTTCGACGCCAACAACGTTAGCAACTCGAATGCCATTGGCAATCTGTGCCAACTTGCGGTGTGTTTCTAACAATTTACCGGGACAATTGGGTGTGCGAACTGTGCGATACCGCCCGCCGGAAACAACAACTGACACAACCGAACGAATTTGGCATTCAACAATTCCACACTTGATTGCATTTCATCAATTGAAGTTGAAGTAATCGCAGTAACCCATTCATGGCACAAATTATGCATGTGGATATTGAAACGGATTAACCGTCGGTTCTGCGAATGCAATTGTCGTCAGTTTTACCGTTCGATACAATTTCGAAAAACATTTATGGCAGCGAGCTACATGATTCGTCCCTTTTCAGGCGAAACTTTGCTGTTGTATATTTTAGTTTACAGCATGACTTTGATTCTTCCCCTAGAATCATCACCAACGAATTACCCCTCGAACGCGGCTAACTCCATTGATCTCAAGCGTCATCGTCAAACTCAATTGCGCCCCTGAAACAAGTATTCAGGTGATCAGCCAAATCGCATCGCATCCAGCATTGGAGTGTGGGGAGCTAGTCAACGACCGCAATCTGCCGGCAACGATTGATGCATTTGACAATCGAGAATCCGAAGAAGTCACTCGCTGGATTTTGGCGATCGATGGCGTGAGCTTCGTTGATGTGGTTTTTGTTCATTTCGAAGAAGGCGATCAAGTGATGGAAACGCGAACCGAGGTAAGAAAACAGAATGCCTAACTCAATTCACCCTGAAACGCGGCGATCAGAACGACGAAACTTCATCAAGGCCGGCGCAATGGCGGCGGCCACGGCTCTCGCAGGCGGATCCACGAGCATGGCCCTACCGGTCCTGAACTCACTGCCGAATGGGATGCCAGAATCGACCTCCGATCTCAAATGGGACAAAGCCCCCTGTCGGTTTTGCGGAACAGGATGCCATGTCCAGGTTGGAGTCCAGGATGGCAAGGTCGTTGCGGTTGCTGGCGACAAGAACGCCGAAGTCAATAAAGGGTTACTTTGCGTCAAAGGCTATCACGTCGGCGCCGCACTTTACGGCAAGGACCGTTTGACGAAACCTTTATTGCGACGCGGAGACTCCTACGACGAAATATCCTGGGATGAGGCGATTGATGTTATCGCCGATCGGATAGAAGCAGCACCGAAACGCTTTGCCTTTTACGGCTCTGGACAGTGGACCATCCCCGAAGGTTACGCTGCACAAAAGTTTATGAAAGGTGGATTGTCCAACAATCATATCGATCCAAACGCAAGACTCTGCATGGCCTCCGCAGTAACCGGCTTTCTTGCGACCTACGGAGTCGACGAGCCGGCAGGGTGCTACGATGACCTTGATGCTTGTGATGTTCTGATCATGTGGGGAAACAATCCCGCCGAGATGCACCCCATTCTGTTTTCTCGCGTCATCGATCGACGTTCTCAAGGTGACAAAATCACGCTCATTGACATTGGAACGCGGCGAACACGTACCACGGAGGCTTGCCAGCATTATCTCGAGATGAAGGGGCATGGAGACCTTGCAATCGCAAACGGGATCGCTCACCTGTTGCTCAAGAATGGCACGTACGACAAGTCTTTCATTGAATCCTTTTGCAATTTCAAAGCGCCAGATGATGACAACCCGAATCTCCACGGGAAATCGATTACCTTCGACGATTACGTGGCAATGCTGGAACCCTACACTCCTGAAAAAGTCGAAGAATTGTCAGGAGTCGCGGCCAAAGACATCCGCATGCTGGCCGATCTATTCGGCAATCCGGATTTAAAAATCACGTCCCTGTGGTGCATGGGGATGAATCAACATACACGGGGTACCGCGATCAACTCAATGGTTCACGGCATCCACCTGTTGAGTGGGCATTTTGGAAAACCCGGAGACGCACCGACCAGTTTAACGGGCCAACCCTCCGCCTGCGGCACCGTCCGCGAAGTCGGCACGCTTGCACACGCCCTTCCGGGCGGGCGAGTGGTGGCAAAGCCAGAGCATCGTGCGGATGCAGAAAAGTACTGGAATTTACCTGCGGGTCGCGTGGACAAGACTCCTGGTTACCACACGGTCAAGATGTGGGAATCGTTTTGCACACCAACGGATCAAGGAGGTGACATCGGGACGATTTGGGTCCAAGTCACCAACCCGGGCCAGACCTTGCCCAATCTGAACAAGCTTTTTAATCCCAAGGAGAATTTGGACGACAAATTCCTCATCGTCAGCGACGTTTATCCGACAGCAACCACACGACTGGCTGATTTGATTTTGCCATCGGCCATGTGGGTAGAAAAGAACGGCGTCGTCGGAAATTCAGAACGTCGGACCCAGCAGTGGTTCAAGATGGTTGATCCACCTGGCAGCGCGAGAGACGATTGTTGGCAAACAATCGCGGTAGCACATCGGTTGCTGGAACGCGGCATGGACGGGATGAAGGATCAGGACGGGAACTTTATTTTTGAGGTCCAGGACGAAGACGGCGAAATCGTTCCCGTGTGGAATTGGGAAAACTACTACGACACCAATGTCGATCAACACCTGTTCGAAGAGTACCGTCAATTCACACGATTGAAGCACAAAGACCTGGCACCCTACACGGAATACGTGAAAGCTCGTGGAATGCGTTGGCCCGTGGTTGAACAGGACGGCAAATGGCAGGAAACCAAGTTCAGGTTTTCGGAAGGTTTTGACACCTATGTCGCGGCCGGAAAGAAGATTCAGTTCTACCATTCCACAACCAAAGATGATCGCGCTCAGGTTTGGTTTCACCCCTGGGTTGCGCCCGCTGAAACGCCTGACGAAGATTATCCTTACATGCTTTGTACAGGGCGAGTACTTGAACATTGGCATTCGGGAACGATGACTCGCCGAGTTCCCGAACTCAACCGAGCCATGCCGTCGGCTTACCTGGAAATGCACCCCGAAGATGCCGCGGAGAAAAAGATACGAAATGGTGCCAAAGTCAAAGTCGAATCTCGACGAGGAGCTCTTGAAATTCAGGTTTGGATCGATGGGCGAGGCAAACCACCGAAGGGCACCGTCTTCATTCCGTTTTTTGACGAATCATTGATGGCCAACAACTTAACCTTGGACGCCATTGACCCCTTTTCCAAGCAACCGGACTATAAAAAGAGTGCTGTGAGAATTACCAAAATCTGACAGCCCAAAATGGAATCGCCAACTCGCCAAGTGAATTGATCCCTCAAACTCGCATCGAAATCCATCGTAAGAATTCCAAAACATGACAACTGAGACAAGTCAAAAAACGTTGCTTGTGATTTGCTTTATCGTGATTTCAATTGCGGTCGCCGGATTCTTCACAGGCCTTCAATCTCCGATGAATTCCACAGCAACGTCGGAAAAAATCGAGATACACACAACTCTGGCACCCAAGCATTTGAACGACGAGACGATTCCAGCGACCCATTATTCAGAGATGCCGGACGCGACTCTTCAACGATCCCAAAAGAACATGCGTACCAGCCTGACTGATTTGAAGCAAAACTTTGATCCCAACACGGAATTCATGGTTTCCGTTGCCGAAAAACAACTCGCTCTAGCACAGCGCGATCAGAACCGCGCGTTCAATGGTGCACCTCCTACGATCCCGCACCCCATCGACCAGATGTCAACCGACTCGTGCCTGGCATGCCATGGTGAAGGATTCAAATCGCAGTCGCTACAGATCTCAAAAATGTCGCATCAGTTCTTGGCCAACTGCACTCAATGCCATGTAGAAGGAAACCCAACCCACATGGTTGCTCAGGCGTTTCGTGAGAACTCGTTTTCCGGGCTACCTGCACCGACTGGAGGCCCGAGGGCTTATCAAGGTGCACCACCGATGATCCCCCACTCTACCTGGATGCGATCTGACTGCATGAGTTGCCACGGGTTTACAGGTCAACAGGGAATTCGAACAACTCATCCCTGGCGAGAAAACTGCCAACAATGCCACGCTCCGTCGTCCCAGTTAGAACAAATCCCCTTGGATTCAATTCCAAATTTCCTGCCGCCACCTGAAATCAATGTCCGAGATCAATGATGAGCAACAAGAATAAACTATCTCGCCGCGAATGGTTTCGTTTACGCGCAACGCCACTGACCAATGCATCAACGGAATCGGCGAATTCGACTCAATCACCAGCAAGCAAGGACCTTGGCAATCAAGAAGGTCTTCTTCCAATTGATCTTCCTCCAAACCACGACGGACTGGACCTATCCGAACTCCCACCCATGCGTGAAGCAACCTTGTCAACAGAGCAAGTGGCTGCGTTGTTCTCCGACATTGAACAGCTCGCAACGGAAATCCTGCTCATGCAGCGTGCTCCCGGTGCTCAACGAGCTGTGGGCACCGAAGCTGACAACAATACCAAACTGGCATTGGCGAAGTCTGCATTGCTTTCGGGCTCCGTGACGAGGCTTCAAATTCGATATCGTTGGCAAGGTCAACAATGGATTGATACGTTGAAACAAAATCCAAGTGGCTTTCACATCGTCCGCATCGCGCACCAAGGTTCTTAACCAGTTATTGCAACTGTTTTCACCGAGCCTTTTCACCGAGCCATTTCGCACAGCCACCACAAATCGCCGCTAGCAAGTGGCCATTCAGTGAATCTGTAACGCTAATTCGCGTGTCATTCATCAATTCGCGCACGATTCGTCGAATCATAAACTGCGGAATAACAAAAGATCTTGGCTGTTGGAACGGCCAAGATATCAAGTGGGCTGGTCAGACCTAGGACAAGAGCGATGCAACGGAAATCCTTTTTTCATTTAACATTCATTGGATGCTTTGGGCTAATTTTCCTTGCCTATCAAGGGGTGAGTATTGGCCAAATTGTAACGGCTCCAGTTCCTGGCCAAGCGGTCCCACCCATCATCCAGGCAGTTCAGGTTCAGACGCCAGCTTCCCAACAGGCCAACGCGACAACGCCAATTGAAAATGCGGCTCCTGTTGTAGGTGAGTGCGGGTGCCCACAAACAGGTTCAAACCAACCCAAAGCACAATGCGGTTGCGAGAACTGCAAATGCGGGCAAGCAAAGAAACCTAGGGCATGTGCCAAGAGTCACAAAGCACTGTTCTATGAAAACGACTTCAGCTACCTCAACAAAGAAAACAACTCCGACTTTTGTTTGGGTGATCGATTGAAACAAATCCCGATCGGGTGCGGTAGCAAACTGGATATTGGGGGTCAATTCCGCTACCGCTATCAAAGCGAACGAGGCATGGGGCGTCAACCTGGCCGCCTGGGTTTCCAGAACACGCAAAACGATTTCGGATTGACTCGCATTCGACTTTACGCGAACTATAAAGTCAACGATCGTCTGCGTGTCTATGCCGAAGGAATTCATGCCGATGTCATTGGAGCCAATGCCCAGTACGTGCCACGTCCAATCGACATTAACCGCGGCGACCTTCTCAACCTTTTTGCCGATGTGGGCGTAACCGAAAACACGACGATCCGAATCGGTCGCCAAGAACTTCTTCTGGGAGCCCAACGTCTGGTGTCTCCGTTGGATTGGGCCAACACGCGACGAACCTTTGATGGAGTTCGATCAACAACCAAATCTGGCGACATGAAGTTTGACATGTTCTACACGCAATTCGTGCCCATCGCCGCATCCTCCTTTGACAACCCGGACGATGAACAAGACTTTTACGGCGCCTATGCGACCTACACTGGACTACCCGACGCAACCGTCGAAACCTATTACCTGGGCTACAATCACGATACGGCAGGTGCCCCAGTATCGACCGCCTTCACACTCAACACCTTTGGCACAAGAGTATTCGGAAAAACTCAAAACAAATTGCTTTACGAATTTGAGGGCAGCTATCAGGTTGGTGAACAAAATGGATTGGGTGCCGATCACGAAGCTTTCGCAGTGACAGGCGGAATCGGCTATCAATTCACTAGCCATCGATGGAAACCTACCTTTTGGGCTTTCTACGATATGGCATCGGGAAATACTCCTGGAGGTGACTTCACACGTTTCAATCAACAGTTTCCGCTTGCCCATAAGTACCTTGGATTCATAGACGCGGTGGCCCGTTCAAACATCCAATCACCCAACGTTCGGATGACAATGTCGCCTACAAAACGGACGAACTTGTTGCTGTGGTACCACAATTTTCGCGCAGACGAAGCCAGCGATATCGTTCCCGGTGTCGCAGTGCCCAGTGCTCAAAACGTGACTTCAACAGATTTTGGCCACGAGTTGGACTTCTTGTTGAAGTACCAAATGACACCACGATCCAATCTCGCGGTCGGTTACTCTCACCTTTGGCGTGGCGACAAAATCATTGGGACCAATGATGCAGATTTCTTCTACCTGCAAACGACAACCAATTTTTAGGGCAAGTTTCAAAACAATCGAAAGCATCAGTTCGCTGTGATCCAAGCGTGAACAAGATGAGTCGCAAACATGCACGAAACGCGGGCTAGTCATCCATGCCGGTCATCAAAAGCTGTCGGATCCGCAAGATTCCAATCGACCACCAACCCGACATTGCACTGCACCATCGGCGCGTTGTGGATCAAGCGAAGCCACTTGCTGTGCAGCGTCAACTCGAAGCGTATCGAGTGAAGTATGTTTATGGCCAGGCAGCATCTCAATCGCCAGAGCGATCAACACACCCAAAAACAACATGACCGAAAGCTGAATCCGATCATGCGAGTGAAAATGCACTTCAGGCAAAAGGTCACCGAGTGAAATGCACAGGAAGACGCCTGCAGAAAAAGCCAAAGCGATTCCCAAGACATACTCCCGCAACTCAACAAATTGATCCAATCCAACGGCAAACACCATTGCCCCCAATGGACACATCAACGCGAAGACCAAATTGACCGTCATCTGTTTGGCCGGCGGCCAACCACGCGCCGCCATAAGCGAAGTAATGGAAAGGGCATCCAAAGGCTTGTGCAGCAGGATGGCAAGAAAAATCCCCAATCCGGCAAACCGGTAGATATTGGGAGCCTCACTTTGGCAGGCTGCGGCCAATGCGATCCCATCGATCAGTGTGTGAATCGCCAATCCAAAACACAATCCAGCCCAGCTAAGATCCATCGCTCCAGAATGTTCCTCGCAATGGACGTGGTGCTTTTCGTCTGAGCATAGATCCTTTTTTGAATGACTATGCTGATCCTCAAACGCCAAGTCGTGTTGATGAAAATGAAAGGTCCGAATCATGAAAAACATGAACAACAATCCACCCAGACATACGTAGAAAACCAGCTCAGGTTGGTCAAGAATCCGGATCGCATGGGGGAGCAAATGCAAAAATGCCACTCCCAGCATAACACCCGCCACCAAACTTAGCGTCAGCTGAATGCGACGATGAGTCAACCTGATGATCGTCGGAAGCGAACCACCAAGGGCAGAGGCGATCGCGATGATACAGCAATAAACAATTAGAGTCAGATACATATCGCGAAGTCGCTTGAGCGGGCAAAGCTGCCAATCATAAGCGAATCAAGCGGAGGTACAAGTCAGAAAATCGACATCTGAGCATGAGGACGTGCTGCCGTGCATGGGCCAGGCTTACTCCGAGATTGTGATTTTTTCGAGACAAGTCGCTTGGCTTAGGCGCCAAGCTCTATGAAAACCCGACGCGTGAGCGAGGACGAACCTGACCGTTGCTCGCTCACGCGTCGGGTTTCCATTGATGAATCTTCGGATGGCAAAAGGACACGGTACCTCTGGGGCGCTGCACCTATTCGCGAGGCGGCACGATCACTGACTCATTCGTCATTGACGTGCCTGGCAAATCCAGTTTAGGGGGAGCTACGCGGAGAAAATCGACAACCGTTTCCTTACGGGAATTGACATAGTTCCTTAATTGACGGTTGAATCCGCCAACAATCGTGGCATCTTGGCTGTAGAGAATAATTGAGTGTTTCGGCTGGCAATTCGTAATATCAACCTCAGACAAAATTTCACAACAACCGTCAAGCTTTGAGGAAACCAGATGGTCACATTTGTTAGACCAGCGATACTTTTTTCGGCAAAGTTGTCCATGAGCACGAATGACACGATCTTTGGAATCGACGTAGGCTTCGATGATTGCTGTATTGGATAGAACTTTGCAAGAGTCAATTTCACAGTGCACAAAATCTCGATCAAATGCGGGTGCGATCAAACTCACATGAAACTGACCACGCCCATCACCATGGTAGGGCGACTGCAACGCTGACATGACCACCTGACCACCAAAACTGTAACCAATCAGGGCAGGGGAGGCGCCTTCGAGCGAATCCAGAAATGATCGAAGTGTATAGCCGACGCAAACGGCATTACGGCTTTTCAGTAATGCATCGCGAATGGGAACCGTTTGACGTTCCGACGGCCAGGACCAGATAACAAAACGTACCGGTGGAGCGTCTTGCCGACTTCCGATCATGTTCTCATAAACCTTAAGTCCGCGAATAATCGACCAGTTAAAGTCCGTCAGATTTCCATGAACATAGACAACCGTCTGACGGTCCTGATTCCCCGCATGCTCCGCCTGAAAGGATTCAACCGAAGAGCCCTGCCACTCGCCGTCAATAAATTGAACGGCGTTTAAACAGGAACAATCAAGTGAATAACCAGGAATACTTCTACTGGAAACCAGCCAGACTTGATCACAAGGTCGTACACGGGTTTGAATGGTCGCGTCCATGGCACGGCAATTCAGTTCATTCGTGATCAGAAAATTCGGTCGAAGCGATTGCAGTCCGTCCGCAATCGAGTTCACCTGTGCCCAAGTCGAATGCCCAAAAAACAGCGTAGCGCAAAAAACGCTTACGACAGTCCAAGAAGTAACTCGCTTCCTAGTTTCTTGCAGCAGGGTCATGGCGTTTCGAACTACTTGGGGTCATACAATCGCTACGATCAATCAAAAGCAACGACTCACTGTTGATCGCGCCTTTCCATACAACAAGATAAGACACCGTTTCTACAGTCGGCCATTTTTTTCTAAATGTTCCCAAAAAAAATCATGATGAACTTGCACATCATTGAACGTGATGTACGTTTGCTTGACTCACCAAAGGACCAGAGTCGCCCGTTCGATTTGAATTGCGTGCTGATGCGATTCAAACACCAATACGATTCGGTTTGCAACTCAATACAACGCCTCTCGATTGAAATTGCAAAAAAAGGAATTTGAAAAAGAGATACTGATATGAAAAAACTAATCTATCTTGCTGCTGCCCTGATCCTGTTTTCAACCGTTGGTTGTGCAAACGGACCGATTCGCAATTGGTTACGTGGGGCGCCTTGTAACACATGCCAACCTCCATTTCATGCAATTTCGGGAACCGGAGCATTGGGAGCATGCACGACTGGGTGTGGTACCAACTCAGCAATTCCCAATCCGATTATTCAGTCTGCACCAGGACAAGCAGCCATCTCTGGCCCAATCATTGAGACGGGACCCCGGGGGCAGCCTTACTATTCAAATGGTGATCCAACAACACAAGGGTATGGGATCCAACCGGGACAACAGATTTTTCAAAATGGCTTGAACCCACCCAATGGCGGCCCAACACCACAGCCCAACATTGGGTTCTAGATCCGCCCCAAAAAAACAATTCCCGGTTCCAGCGGCGAAAACTCACTTGGGTTTTCGTCGTTTGGTTTTATAGGGTACAAGAAAATCGTTAATCATCGCATATGGCGACTATTTGCTTTTCTATGCCAAAATCTGCGAGCTACAATATTCAAACCCGCTTTGAACTTGTTCTGCATTGAGAACCCCTATGTCTGTCCGAACACTTCTGCTGCTTTTGATTATTGGCATGGCAACGACCATCACGATTGATGACGTGATGGCACAACGTCGACGGTCACCCGAAGTCGCAAACGGCGATGTCGACCCATCAGCACCCTCCATTTCAAACCCGGTTCGCAATCGATGGAAAGTAGGTGTGCGAGTTACCGGTGGGACCAGCCGCTGCAAGAACATGATTATCACCATTCCCATCCCAACGGACTGGCCAGAACAAACGGTTCGGCTGGACGACGAAACGGTTCCAAGCGAAGTCGCCGTCATCAAGTATCGAACTTTGGATGAAGGCGTCCGACAAATGATTGCTTTGATGCCCAGCGTTCAACCTGGTGAAGTCATCGAACTCACTCAGATCTACGAAGTCGAAACTCATCAGGTGAATGCACCGGAGGAAACTGACTCACTCAGGATTCCCAAAAACGTCCCCAAGGCAATCCGCCCGTACCTTGGAGTCAGTCCGCAAATTTCGTTTCGAAACCGCAAATTGTTAAAAGCAGCCAAGAATGCCATTGCGGATGCTGAAACAGATTGGGCAAAGGTCCAGGCTATTTACGATTGGGTCCGAGACAACATCGAACAAAACGACGAAATCGAATCGGAGGACACCATGAGTGTTTTCCGAAATGGCATTGGCAATAGCGAAGACAAAGTGGCGTTGTTTGTTGGTATGTGTCGCATCCTGAAAATCCCAGCCCGCATGGTTTGGGTTGAAGGAAATCAATTCGCGGAATTCTATCTGGTGAACGAAGATCGCTACGGTCACTGGTATCCTTGCCAACTGGCAGGCTTTCGAGAGTTTGGGGCAATGTCCCAACCTCGTGTCATTCTGCAAAAGGGAGACAATATCAAAGTCCCTGAAAAGGAAAACCCCGAAAAGTTTGTCGCTGAGTTCGCCATTGTCAAAGGGACATCGAAACCAAACGTTGAGTTCATTCGAGAGCTACTTCCGGCAAACAATTGAAAGCAAACCGAAATCCTTGCCAAAATTTCCTATTGCGGATCGCTTAATTAAATACAAATAGTTCCATCTGTAGCTGCAATTTACACGTGAATAAACTGGATAAAGTATGAACCGGTTCAATATCGAATCATTGCTGCTAATTGGGCTGACCCTATTCCTTTCCCATACCTTGCCGGGACAAGAAAGCGAAAAGCAGGCCTCTGCCGAGCACGAACGCCTGATGGCGACGCTGGGAGTTCAACAAGAAGGGCAAAACGGTGAAAGCGTTTGGAAGTTTGGCATTCGTATTACGGCCAATGGAGCGGCAAGAGGCATTACCGCAACGTTCCCGATTCCTATCGAATGGCCAGAGCAAACGGTCGTCGAAATCCGTCAGGACCATAGTGACCACGTAAATCGGATGTCAGTCAAACGGTTGACGAAAGAGGTCAACCAGATGATCGTCAAAATCAATCAGTTACCCGACGGCGCTGTCGCTGAAGCGACAGTAACGTTCCGGGTCACCAAGTCAGGCATTGTCGCTCCGGCAGACCCCGCTCAATTTCGGTTGGCAAAGAAAGTGCCCTCATCGCTGCGAAAGTATCTTCAACCCAGCCCGTTTATCGAAAGCAAACACCGCGCTGTGAAAGCTGCTGCCGCTTCAATCGAGATTGGTGACGAGGCAACCGATTGGGAGAAAGTCGAGCAGATCTACCAGTGGGTTCGTGAAAATGTCCAGTACAAGTTCGACACGCAAATTCACAGTTGCATGGACGCCTTGGAGTCTGGACACGGAGATTGTGAAGAGCTTTCATCGTTGTTTATCGCAATTTGCCGAATCAAGAAAATCCCGGCGCGTGCCGTCTGGATCCCTGGACACACCTATCCTGAGTTTTACATGGAAGATGCCGAAGGAAATGGGCACTGGATTCCTTGCCAAGCCGCGGGAACCTATGCATTCGGCACAATGCAAGAGGTCCGCCCGATCTTGCAAAAGGGAGACAAGTTCAGGATGCCAGGAAATCGTGACCCCATGCGCTACGTCCAGCCAACACTCGTCGCGAAAGACGTAGCAGGAGCCCCCACACTTGAATGGATTTCCGAACAAGTCGTCGATGAGGCGAGTTCTGGCGACCCATCCGAAAAGTGAAGGTTTCGGAGATCCTACCACCTTTCGCTTTCAGGTTGCCCAACAACGGCAACCTCCCGATTTCATTGGGCCTTTTTCGTCCTCCGTGAATACGAACATGGGCCAATGAACTTCCCGTGAGCAGTTAGCCGTTGCCGTTTCTCAAAATACTGAGACAATCAGAGAAACGATTCACGAGGCAAAAAGAAGCTTTATGGGCCAGAAAAAAACACGGATTAACGTCCCCAAGTTAATCAAGATGAAACGAGATGGTGAACTTATCACCATGTTAACGGCTTACGATTACACGATGGCCAAACTGGTTGACGAAGCGGGAGCCGACGTGATCTTGGTCGGAGACTCCATGGCAATGGTGATTCAGGGGCACGACAACACCTTACCGGTGACCCTGGATGAAATGATTTACCATGCTGAAATGGTTGGGCGCGCAACCCAAAAGGCCATGGTAGTCGTCGACTTGCCCTTTCCCACAAATCATCTGGGAGTCTACCAAACAGTTGCCAGCGCTGGCCGAATCTTAAAAGAAACGCGTGCGCAGGCCGTCAAACTGGAAGGTGGCGCCGATCAGGCTGATGTCATCTCGGCCTTGGTTACTGCCGGCATTCCCGTCATGGCTCATGTTGGACTTCGCCCCCAAAGCGTCCACGCAATGGGTGGATATCGAATTCAACGAGATCTGGACCAGCTTCTTAAAGATGCCGTTGCTGCGGAACAAGCTGGCGCATTTGGCATGGTCGTCGAATGCACCCCTGCGGACGTAGCCAAAGCGATCACCGAGAAAGTACAAATCCCAACGATTGGAATCGGTGCTGGACCCGATTGTGATGGACAAGTGCTTGTCATCAACGATCTGCTTGGAATGACATCTGGATACGTTCCTTCATTCGTCAAAGCCTATGCAAATTTGAACAAAGAAATTACGATTGCAATTAAGACGTGGTGCAATGAAGTACGCGACAAGACGTTTCCCGATGATCGTCACTCGTTCAAGTAGGCACCCACAGTGAATTCGTCTCCTGCAATTGAGCTGTTGCGCAAACAGATTGCGTCATTGCCTCCGGACGCATTAGAAATCAAAGGCTTTCGTCCTGCGGCGGTTGTGGTACCGTTGCTCTATGCGAGTGAAGGCTGGGAAATTCTGTTTACCGTCCGCTCAAAACAACTTGCCAATCACGCCGGACAGATTGCTTTTCCGGGAGGAAAAGTCGATCAGGGAGAGACTCTCGAACAAGCTGCGATTCGGGAACTTCACGAAGAAGTTGGACTGGAGGTGAGTCGAATTCTGGGCCGTTTGCACGCTCACCCCTCACCAGCCAAATTCGTTGTGACACCCGTCGTTGCCATTCTGAATTGGCCGCAAGATTTCAACATCAACCGGGACGAAGTCGACGAAGTTTTCACGGTCCCCTTGCGTTCGTTGGCATCGATCACCCCACGCACAGAAACGAGAACCATCGAGCAAGTGACCAGGACCATTCGTTTTTATGAGTATCAACATCGAATGATATGGGGACTTACGGGAAATATCGTCAGCGATTTGCTGCATATGTTTAGCGAAAAACCGCCATCGATAATGGCAAATCCCAATTGATCACTGTGGATGCTGATTGCCAAACTCTATTGGTTTCCTAAACGATATTGATGGGGACCTTAATGATCGGATCCTTGGCCCAGGGAATATACAGTTGAACTTCAATAGACCATTGAACTTCAAAATTGACACCCTTTCGAGATACAGGAGCTTCAAGTTCAGGAATTGTGATATCAAATTCATGGACCGACTCTTCCGCAATGACCCCTGGCGATTCAATTTCGCCAAGTGAGACTCGATATGAATGACTGTCGGCGTGACCGCTGGCACGACTGGACTCGGTCCCAATCAAGTGAGCCTCAATTTTTTTGATTTGCAGGGGTTCAGGCGACTCGATCGTCAACATCGCCAGCGCTGATTCACCCGTAGTTAGTGTATCGCGATCAATCGCCAAGTTTAGTTTTACGGGTTTGCCAAACGTTTTGTCCCAAAAAGAACGTCCCGATTCGTCTGGAAACACAACATGGACAGGCGAAGTTTCAGAAAGTGCTAGTTTCTCCGTTGGCAAGTCCAGCGAAAGCGATTCACACCAATCGATCTTGATCGGGAGATCGACGCTTGCATCGACCTTGTAAAACACAGAGCACTTCTTTCCCTTGAATGATGCGGGCGCATTGGCAGGTATGTCAACATCGATTGTGAATTCCTCCTTGCCCGGGCCGAAGACCTCGTGCTTCCCCCCTCCCACCCAGGTGGCCAGAGAGTCCCCAATTCGTGAAAAGAATCCTAACCGCTCTTCTCCTTGAAGTAACAATTGCTCTTTAAAAATATCGACATGCTCAACGGCAGTGTGAGTCGTGGTTGTTGTTCGGCCTTTGCTATCGGTACTGGTGGTCGTATAGTTCGCCTCCGTACGTTCAGCTCCATGAACCAAAGCCCGGATCCCACGAACCTTCGTAGGCTTGTCGAAGTGAACGAGGACACGAACGGGATTTTTCTGCCCACGAACAACTTGAGACTGATCAGCAAGAATTTCAATTTTTGAGGGCATGGGTCCGCCGGGTCGAGTTTTGTTTTTTGGATTCATCCTTGCATCGTTTGAGCCATGGCCCCTGATACAAGTTGATGGAGAACTTACTCACGTAGTCTCCAAAAATAATTACGAACAATTGTATCGCACAAAATTGGCTTTGCACTACCGACCACGAAATCTAGGTTTTCCATCCGTACTCACGTTCGACTCGACAAATTCGAACTCGATACTCCTCGTACCAATCTGATTTCCCTTTTTCCTGTGCGACCAAATGATCAGCGACTTGCTTCCAATTGGCAATGGACTTGAGATCTTTCCAGTACGAAATTGAAATCGCAAAATCGTTTTGATCCCGACTTGATTCGAATCCGAGATAGCCTGGCTGTTCAGCGGCCATCCGATACATACGCTCAGCCATTTGCTCGTAGCCTGTCCCTGGCTGTTCGCGCAACCGATTCGTGAAAATCACCGCGTAATACGGTGGGCAGAGCAGATTCGCGATCGTTGACATTGTTTCACCATTTGGAGGATTGAGTTAAACTAACTTGTCCTGTTCGAGTTGCCTGACAAAGCTCAAGAATCCAATGCTGCACCGCAGCGCGACTGTTGCCAGACATCTGTCATTCTCCGCCATAGAGTTGGTCGCGAAAAGAACGCCAAACGTTTCCCCCTGGATCGAGTGCAAAATGAAGTTTTTGAAGACGATTATTCTCACTTTATGTTGTTTGGGCTGGGCAGCAAACTGTAGCGCTGACAAACCCAACATCGTTCTCTTCTTCATCGACGATCTTGGATTCAAAGATCTTGGTTGTTACGGCAGCGAGTTTTACGAGACGCCTCGAATTGATGCGTTGGCTCAGCAAAGCGTACGATTCACCCAATTTTATTCGGCCCACCCTGTCTGCTCGCCGACTCGCGCTGCCCTGATGACGGGCAAGGCTCCGCAGCGGCTTGGAATCACGCAGTGGATTCCTCAACCAAGCGAAGTGCACCTTCCTGACAACGAGTTCACATTGGGTGAAGCACTGCAACAGGGCGGTTATGAAACGGGTTACATTGGCAAATGGCACCTCGGAGCCGAGGACGCTCAAATGCCCGATCAAAACGGATTTGATTGGACACGAGGCGTCAATCGAGCGGGTCAGCCAGCCAGTTACTTCCATCCGTTCTCCGGAAAAGACAAAAACGGAATCGCCTATTGGAACGTTCCCGACATGGATGGCTCGGAACCAGGCGACTACCTGACTGATCGATTGACGGATCACGCAATCGATTTCATCTCGGCAAAGCGAGACCAACCATTCATGCTTTGCCTTGCTCATTACGCGGTACACACTCCCATCCAATCACCCAAGCCACTGGTCAATAAATACCAAACAAAAAAAGCTGAAAAGTACTCCGATTCACTTGAGAATCCATGGAGTGATGAAATCAATGATACTCGCTCACGAATTCGACAGGACGACGCAGCCTATGCGGCGATGATTGAGAACCTCGATTCGAATGTGGGGCGAGTTCTGGACAAGCTCGATGAACTGGGAATTCGTGAGAACACGATCATTATTTTCACCTCCGACAACGGTGGACTTTCAACACTCCGAAAGCGAGGCGGTCCAACATCGGTGAAACCACTTCGTGCTGGTAAGGGCTGGTGTTACGAAGGCGGAATTCGCGTCCCCACATTAATTGGATGGACCGACCATATCAAACCCGGTGAGTCCACGACCGCGGGGATCACAATGGACATTTATCCAACACTTCTCGAGCTTGCGGGCGTCGACGCAGAGCCGCAACAAAACCTGGACGGCGTTTCCTTGGTCTCAGCCTTGAATAGAAACCCCAACAACATCATTTGTGATCGGATTCTGGGTTGGCATTACCCGCATCACCATGGCGGTGGTCATTCACCCAGCAGCGCTCTTCGCGAAGGCAACTGGAAACTAATCTGGCGTTCTGACAAGGACAGCTACGAACTCTATGACCTGGAAAACGACATTGGTGAACTAACGAATCTGGCGGAACAAAACCCCGGCAAAGTTGCTGAGTTGAGTGAGAAGCTAAAGAAATGGCTGCAAGACACTGAATTGTCGCCCCCCAAAAGTAGCTCCAAACCGTAGCAAGTTATGACACAAACCCAAATCCTTTCGCTTCAGCCCTACTACGGCGGTAGCCATCAGGCTTTCATGGAATGCTGGCAGCGATACAGTCAAATGAATTGGCTCTCTCTTGAATTGCCCCCAAGACACTGGAAGTGGCGAATGCGCCATTCAGCCTGGCACATGGCAGAATGCGCAAATCAATTGTGGGAAAACGGCACTCGGTGGCACGCAAACTTTTGTACCGACATGCTGAATCTGGCCGAGTTCAAAGGCCTTGTTCGACAAGAAATCGCGAGACTGCCAACCGTGGTCTACTTTCACGAAAATCAATTGAGCTACCCGAACAAGGTTCCCAAAAATCGCGATCTCCATTTTGGGATCACCAACTTTAGCTCCGCCTTGGCCGCAGACTCCATCTGGTTCAATTCCCAATTCAATCGCGATTCTCTGTTCATGGAAATACAAAATCTCTGCCAGCAGTGGCCTGACTACAAACCCACTATTCAACTCGGACAAATCAAATCCAAAAGCGAAATCGTCTCCCCAGGCATTGAACCAGCATCAAATGAACGGGGGACGGAGCCATCCGGTTCGGCACTGCACCTTCTCTGGGCCGCAAGATGGGAGCACGACAAGGGTCCTGACGATCTATTGGAATTGCTCAATTCATTGCGACATCAAAAAATCGATTTTAGAATAAGCGTGATTGGTCAATCGTTTCGCAAAATCCCCAAAGCGTTTGAAGAAATTCAATCACAATTCGCAAGCCAGATAATTGAATGGGGGTTTCAGGAGAGTCGCGAATCGTATTGGAAGGCATTAGCTTCCGCAGATGTTTTTCTCTCGACAGCGCATCATGAATTTTTTGGTTTGGCTGCCTGTGAAGCCATCTCGGCTGGTTTGTTTCCGATTTTGCCCAACCGTTTAGCCTATCCAGAACTGCTAAATCTAAATGGCAACGAATCCTCGTGTTTTCTTTACGACACCCTCTCGGAGGCGATCCAACTTATTCAAAACGTGCCCGCGAACTGGAAACCGTTTTGCGATTTGAACCTAGCCAAGCAGTTCCGGAAACGCTTTGGTGGCAGCACTCAGGCAGCGGTAATGGACGAAAAGCTCTCAGCATTAATTTAGAATCCAAACCTGACAATGAATACTGGCGAACCAGGAAATAATCGTAACTCATTGAATGTTGGTGCAATTGATCACCAGACTCTGGTGGTTTCCGACATTGCAGCCTCGCACCATTTTTATGTCGACTTGCTGGGGATGAAAGAAGTCCCTCGGCCCAATTTCGATTTTCCCGGTGCCTGGTTTCAGTCGGGAACAACACAAATCCACGTAACGTTGTCCGACGAAGATTCGGGATTGCCCGGCTGGGCGAATCGGCAAGTGGGAAGACTTTCACGCGGGCACCATTTCGCATTCCAGGTTGACGATGCCGATGTTGCTGCAGAATTTCTGGTCCAGCACGGAATCACCATCCAAGTCGGACCTCAAAAACGTCCCGATGGTCCAGTCCAGATCTATATCTTTGATCCCGACCAACATCTGGTCGAATTGTTTTCAGTCGGAAAGTAATCCAGAACCATTCGCCCCCTCGCGGAGCATTGGGTGCCATGGCCTCGCTCGCGTGGCCATGTTCTTTGAGATTGACTCGTTGGCCTAAGTTTCAAAATCAACTCAATCGATTCTCGTTAACGCATGCCCACGCGTTGCGTGGAGCATGGCACCCAGAACCCATCCCGCGCGACTTGCCCCTCAACGAACTGCCACCTCAACGAACTGCCACCTCACAATGCATTTGCCGCGGAGCGGCTACTTCCGTTAGCCCCAGACTTCAGGGCTTGTTGATTAAGTACTTGCCTGGGGTGTTAAAAATTTATGAGAACCCGGATGATGTTTGGAAAGGAGTCAAACATGGATTGGGCCAAGGTCAAAGAGAGTCGCGATCAATTAGTTTTGTTTCCGGAGCGTCTGGACGAATCAATTCCGGCCAACCATGACGTTCGCGTGTTGGACCGGATTCTTCGAGGTGTCGACTGGTCAAGTTGGGAAACGAAGTATGCCCTTGTCAGGGGTCGTCCTCCGCTTCACCCGCGAATCGTGGCCAGCGTCATCCTCTACGGCTTGTTTTGCCGGATCATCAGCAGTCGGATGCTGGAGGAAGCGTTAACGATTCGCTTGGATTTCCGCTGGCTCGTCGAAAGTCGTTCGATCGACCACACAACGATTTGCAAATTCCGGATCGGGAACCAAGAAGCCCTGAGCGGACTGTTCATCCAGATGGCATTGCTTGGACAAGAACTGGGCTGGGTACGCCTGGACAGCCTCGGCTTCGACGCGACCCGCATGCGTTCCAACAACTCGCGCCAAGCCAGTCGGACTCCGGAGCGTCTGCGTGAACTTAAAAAAGAACTCACTGCAGCCTACCAACAATTTGACGCTCAGGCCCAAGCGGCTGATCAACACGAATCCGAGCAGTTTGGCGGAGCTTCGCACCATCAGCTGGAAGTCGATTCGGCTCAGCTGGAGCGGAAACTTGCCAAAGTCAACGCCGCTTTGGCCGAAGTGGAAAAGCTCGAATCGGCGGGCAAAACGGTTCCCGCCCGAATCCCGATGACCGATCCGGAATCACGGATCATGCCCAATAAAGACGGCGGTCACTCTCCCAACTACAGTCCGATCTCAACGGTCGATATCGACAGCGGGGTGATCGTCGACGCGAGCGTGCTCAACGAAATCAACGAAGACGGTCAGCTGATGGGCTCGATCGCAAGGGTTCAAGAAAACTTTGGGCTGGAGTCGGCGCCCGGCAAGGCGTTGGCCGATGGCTTGATGGCCACGGGGGAAAACATCGCCAAGTGCAACGAAGCAGGCGTCGAACTTTACGCACCGACCAAAACGACAGATCCCACAAAAAACCCAGCAGTTCGCGAGAATCTCAAGGAGCCGGTCGCCCCATCAGACCGAGGCAGGCTGCCCGTCGTCAACGTGACGGTGGCAGGCGTTAAGCGAACACAACTTTCCAAAGACGCTTTCGTTTTCGATTCGGAGAACGATTGTTACTGGTGCCCCAATGGCCAAGCACTGGAGTTCAAAGGCAAATCGCGTGATAAGCGTTCTTCTGGCGAAAGTCGCATGCGTTTCCGTTACAAGATCGACAGCGAAGTTTGTTCTGGCTGCCCGCTGGCGGCACTTTGCATACGCAAGGCGGGCACTGGCCGTCAGGTGACCCATGAAGAGCACGAACTTTCGCGGGTTGCTCATGCTCAGAAGATGGCGACGGAGGAAGCGAAAGAGATCTACCGGAAACGTCAACATCCGACCGAGCGTCCGTTCGCCGTGATTAAGTCACAGTTTGGGATGCGACAGTTCCTGACTCGAACCCTCGAGCGTGTAAGCCAGGAATGGAATTGGTGCGTGGCCGCTTTCAACGTCCATCGGTTGATCGGACTGTCTCGCAACCATGCCGGTCCTCCGCCACCAGCATGCGAAGTTTCCCCGTCCCTTTCACCCTTTTAATTTGAGTCGTCGCTGCCCCCGCCACCGGTCTGTTTCGACCGAGCGGGGGAATGGGGGGAAACCAAACTCAAACCAACGAAACTGAAATTAATCAACAAGCCCTGAAGTCTGGGGTGCCATCACCCCATCAGGGGAAAGTCGCGGCGCGACGGCATCTGCGCAGGAATCGGTAACAGGCTTCATGGCAGGCATTATGGAAACCCGACGCGTCAGCGAGGAACATCTCAGGACCGTCCTCGCTGACGCTTCGGGTTACCATTGCCAACTCGTGAGTGTGAATGCTTTAAAGGTGGGCGTCGGGTTGCCTATGCCATGAATTGACCGAAAAAGAATCCGGTCCTAATTGCCAGCAAAATTTCGATTAACGCGCCAGGGGCGTTTATGGGTTCCAGTTTGGACGGTGTTTAGCAGAGGTTGAAGTCAGGTCATCAAGCTCTTTAAACGCAAACTTCTCATCCAAGTATGCGACGTTGATGGTGTGTTCTGCGGGACCGGCTGCAGCCGTGTCAACCACGAGCTTTGCCATCTTCCAGCGACGGTCAAAAGGTGACTGATTGACTTTGAGCGTCTGGATTCGTTCAAAGAAAGTCATACTGAGTTTTTTGGTAAAGATGCCACTCCGATAGACAACTCCGAATGCAGTTCTGGCGTATTTCATTGAGCGACTTTTATTGACGGCATACAGGATTGCGATTGGAAGCAGGCCAGCTCCAATGAGCGCACCCCAGGGGCGAAACGCAAAGAATCCACCGATACAGACAAGAATACTGAAGACAATCGCCTTTCGTGACATTCGGGCAGGCGCGCGTCGTGAGAGGCCAACCCATTCAGCTTGTGTGGCATCCCATTTTAGTCCAGGCCGTAGTTCCAGAAGGATTTGGTCGACAAGTTCATCATTGACGACTGGGACAAACCACCGACGCGAAACTGTAGTTGCTGCGTCTTCATTGCCCTTCCCGGAACCGCCCGCCGTTTCAATTCGAATCACCGACATCCCCATCCATCTCAAGAACAACGAACGATGGATACTGATGAATTGGATTCGTTTGCGGGGAACTGTCGCACTGACCTTGGTGAGCAATCCACACCGGATCCGGAGATCTTCGCCCACGCGCTGAAGTTCGTAGCCGTGAAATCGCAGGATGTACCAAATGATGCCAAAGATTCTCAGGATTAGCAGTACTCCGACGAGAGCTATGGCGAAAATCAGAATGGACATTGGAGAGCCATCAAAATCCGGCACGTAGCTTTTGATTTCACGCCAATTGATTCTGTCTTCTAGGTCGAATTGAAACAGAAAGCCCAAAATCACGCCAAAAATCAATCCACCTCGATTACTGGCCATCCCTGCTTTGATCAGCCAGAACGTGGGTATTTTCAAGATCGTCGTTGGGGAATCGGTTGCTGCCGCGACGGATTGAGGCGAAGAAATCTCTGTTTCATCGAATGGGGACAGGAGTGGTGAGTTGTCTTGGGGGGGAGTCTTTGTCGCGCCAAAGACTTGCTCGCGAAGTTCCTGAATTTGCGCCATCGTCAGAACTCGCAAGGTGGCTTCGGGTTCTGTTCCACTGGCGGTTTCTATTTTGACTTCGGCGACCTGAAAGATCCGGTGCATGATGTTCTGCACTAGATCCATATTTTGAATGCGTCGAATTGGTACCGTTCGGACGCGCCGAAAAATGACGCCTTCTTTGACAATTAGTTCTTCACCTTTGACCTGGTATCGCAGAGTTAGGTATCGGAATACGGTTACGACAATCGCGACAATGAAGAATCCTGCGGCAATCGACAAACCAAAGATATTGCCATTGGCGGCGCTGAAAACGGCCACGAACAGGGGGATGATCAACTGGCGCGCATGCGACAAAACTCCGAACAGCAAACTGAGTGGATGTAGCCATCGTGGTTCGGAGTCGGCATCGCTGGAGGCAAGCGTTTCAATGGACGATGCAACCGCTGCCGGAATCGGTTTGGTGGGTTCCGGATCGACTTGAGCAGGCAAGCCTTGATCGGATTCAGGTGGATCAAACGACATTTAACGACTCTCGCTGTTCCATGAGTTGATCACGAAGTCCTGTCGCATTCTCGAAATTCAGACCGGCCAGGTCAACCGAAGCGTTGGCCGTTCCTGCAGTATGGATCGTAAGCGTTGCGAGATCAAAATTTCGTTGGAATGGTCCTTGAGAAACGTCGATGTGTTGAACACGTGACGAGGGAATCGAAACTTGGTGTTTCCAGAAAACGCCGCGTCGAATTTCCAAACCTGTTGATTCCAGTCTCCAAAAGATGTTTCGAACTTCTATCGGTGGCCAGATGATCGCGAGGAGGGTCAATGCTGTGACCACTACGAAACTGGCTGCGGCGACTGACCAGAAAATCCAGTCCGGGGTGTCGATGGAGAAAAAATAGATCCCTAACCCAACCAAGGCGCCCACCAAAACGAGCGCAGAAACGATCAAGCCAATGATGCGATCCAAAGTGATCTGTTGGGCCGCAATTGGCAGGAAATCACCATGGGCAGTTACGCTTGGTTCGGAGTCAGGTAGGTTGAACGAAGGTTCAGTCTCCGTTTCGTGCTGGAAATCCACCGTTGTGGGACTCTCGGCTGCTTCTGCGGGGACGTGGGCGTCTTCGCCGCTGTTTGCGGGGTCGTTAAAGCTTGATTCCATTGATTGGGTTCGCGGTCTCTCGTTTGCTTGCAGAGTGTCGCTGCTTGCAGATTGTGTGGACTGGGCATTCTTGAAAATCAGGTATTTCGAAGCCTGGTTTTTATTAGCGTTGAATGTCAGTAAATTATCACCCCCGTTATCGAGATGACAGTGTCCGTACTGCCGTGTTTTCGGCCAGTATCGATTGATATTGGTTTCTCGTCAAGCAAATCATAGAATTTCGATCAAAGGCTCGACAATTGAGAGGGATTTCTCATGGTGGCGACACAAGGACGTTCTCCAAAAATTTTAATTACGCGCTTAAGTCACATCGGTGATTGTGTGCTGACATTGCCGTTGGTTTGTGCGATCAAAAGGGTTTACCCCGAGTCCTTTATTGCTTGGACTGTTGAAAGCCCGACTCACAAATTATTGGCAGATCATCCTTGCGTTGACAAGATGATTACCGTTCCCAAACGATTGGCGAGAAGCCCGCTCAAGTGGCTCACGATCAGCAAGCAGCTGAGCGAATTGGAAATTGATTTGGTCATTGACCCGCAAAGTCTTACGAAGAGTTCATTGGTTGGCAAGTTATCGGGAGCGAAGCGTCGATTAGGATTTGCGTCTCCTTACGGGCGGGAGTTCTCGCCGTTTTTGAATACGGATTTCGTTGAGGCCAAACACGAGCATTTGGTGGACCGGACGTTGGATTTTCTTGGGCACGAATCCTTGGCAGTAAGCGATCGGACGATTGAGTTTCGTTTGCCGATTCAGACCCAAGATAAACTTGTGGCATCACAGTTCCTTGCGGCGAATGAATTGACTTCGTTCTTGGCGATAAATCCGGGCGCAAGTTGGATTTCGAAGCGTTGGTTGCCCAGGCGATTTGGTTTCGTTGCTCAATATGCGATGCACTCGTCGTCAATTCGTTCAGTCGTAACTTGGGCGGGCGATGAAGAGCTTCGAATGGCCAAAGAGATTGTTGAAGTATCCAATGGAGCGGCGATTTTGGCGCCTCCGACTAGTTTGGGGCAACTCGCGGCTCTCTATGAAAAATCGACTGCGTTTATTGGATGTGATACTGGGCCACTTCATATTGCCGTTGCTGCGGGTGCTCCATGTATTGGGCTCCATGGTCCAACTCTTCCATCGCGAAGTGGTGCCTATGGCGAGCAGCATATTTCAGTGCAACGTTGGCATCAAAATGATCGAAATCGAAAGCGCGGCGAGAATCTGGCAATGCAAGCTATCACAGTGGATGACGTTTGCACCGCAGTGGACCGAATGTTTGCTTCTTTCAGCTCGAAGAGAGCTGCTGCGTGACGGAGTTTCGTAAACCGTTGAAGAACGAACGGGACTAGTCCAATTGGGCTTGCCTATGCTTCACGTCACCGTTGTTTCCAAGACAAATCGACGAAAATGCCGCCATATTTGTACTAGACTCGCTCTAGTGGTTCAACCAACTAGAACTGAAAGTTGCCTTGCGATTGCGCAAACATGCTCACGCAAGCGTGAAGCATGGCACCCACTAAACCTGGTCAGATCAGCACTGACGAACCACGAGCTTTTTTTACGGGTTGGCTCCGTTTCGCACCGAGTCGGTCTCCATCTGACAAATTTTGATTGCGTCTTGGGCTAGGTTACCGCCAAGGATGTCAGACGCAACTCCCTCGTTGAGCGATCGAACCACCTCGCGGATTTCGGCCGCAAAGGAATCGACTTCGTCACCGGCCGCAAATTCGGGCCGGATGACCTGATCATCCGAGGTGCAAATCTTGAGCGGAGATGATTCGCCGTTGTCCGTGTATGCCCCAAACTCAAAATGCAGGGTGGCTTTTTCAAGATGAATCTCAAAGCCATGAGTGAAAGGTCGACCTTGCTGGTTGATGACACCGCCGATACTACTGACGACCAAATCTGGATCAGCAAAACCAAAGAGCGAGCTGCAATACTCGACCACATCGCCTCGCATTCGTCCCCGACTGGTTACCGATTGAGGCATCCCAAAAAGGAGTCGAATAAAATGTGCATCATGAACATGTAGATCCAGCATCGGCCCGCCAATGCGATCAGGGTCGTAGAAGTTTTTTAGCCACTTGGGATCAGAAATCACGCGTTTGAAATAGCCCCCAGTTGCTTTACCAAATTCTCCCGACCGAATCACTTCAAGTGCGTGGTGGTATTCGGGGAAAAAGGGTAGGACGTGCCCCACCATCAATTGGACATCGTTGGCTTGGCAGGCCGAAGTCATGCTCTGGCAATCGTCCAATGTCAACGCCATGGGTTTTTCAGAGAACACGTGCTTGCCTGCGTCGGCGGCTTTGACCGTAAACGGGCAATGTAAACTGGGGGGAAGGCAAATGTCGATCAGATCAAGCGAGTCATCTTGAAGCATTTGGTCGTAGTCGGAGTAGGTTGCAACGCCGGTTAAGTCGACTTTTTCCCCTCCTGGCCCAAAGTTACCTTGAATATCGGTCCAATCGCCCGCAAGTTTTTTGGGATCTTGTTCGCAGACGGCAGCGACTTCGATGCCCTCAACACGTTGATAAGCCAGCCAGTGGATCCATCCCATAAATCCCAATCCCGTGATTCCGACTCTCAGCATGGCTTATCTTAGTTTCTGTTAGAAAGGTTTTTTCAGGTTGGCGAACTTGGAGCGTGCCCCAGAAAAGATATACTATCTGATGGAAAATGTAAGAATGCTTGAAGAAGCTGATCAAGTTCAAGGAAAAATCAATGCCAGTCGAAGTTCGTTTGACGCGAATCATCATCTCAGAAATCAACGAGAATCAAGTTGTTTTCCTACGCGAAGTCGATGGTGATCGGCAGTTTCCGATTTTGATTGGGCTTTTTGAAGCCACCAGTATCGATCGCGGCGTAAAACAGGTGCCCCGAACTCGCCCATTGACGCATGATTTAATTGTGTCAGTTGCGGAGCAACTGGGGGGCGAGCTTGATAGCGTTTACATCACTGATCTTCGCGATCATACGTACTATGCGTCGCTTCGAATTAAACGTGATGGCGAATTGATTGAAGTGGATGCACGTTCATCTGATGCGATTGCCGTGGCTGTGACTTGTGAACCGCCGCTGCCCATTTTTGTATCGGAAGAGGTTCTCGAAGAAGCCATCTCTTCGGACAATCTGTGAATTTTGATCTGACGGTGAATTCAATTAAATATTTCGTTCCATTGCTGTTTTTTTGCGGTCTGGTCTGTGCCGGCATTTATGTCGCGCCCATGTTGATGACTGGGGCTGACACTGTAAAAGTTGATTCTGGCAACATCGAAGCGATTGAAGTCGATGTGATTGAACGCGTCAATCGCGTGCTTGGCGAAATTCAGATTGTTAATGCGGTGGATTGGGCAAAGGCGACGCGGGTGCGCTTGGATGGATTGACAAGCTACATTCACAAATTGAATTTGGAAGAGGTCCCCGTTAACCGGTCCCAAGCGTTTAAGGATCAGATGGAATTGGTCGTTGCTCCTCTGCTGGAGGTCGAATTGCCGGGGGATAAAATTCGAGCCGTTCTTGATGTCCCAATAAAAAAGTTGTGCGACGAAGTTGGTTCCATCCAGGTTGGCAAATAGGTTGCGAGTTGGCCAGTTAAATGCGCTAAGACGCGTGTTGTCTCGTTGGAGACGTTATTGCTAGCAGACGCCAGTGCCGTCAGTACTTCCGGCAGCATATTTCTGTGGTCTGTTGCTATTTTAAGTGGCGTAGACCGAGTTCATCGATTTCATTACGCTCTTCGCGATTTCTGTCATGGTGAATGGTTTGTTAATCATTCAGTCTGTTAGTTTTTCGCAGCCATTAGGAAAGTGCTCGATGACGAAAATTGTGAAGTTGAAGTTGATGTTGTTGATTGGTTTGGCTGTAGGAGCTGGGATGGTAGGCAATTTGGCTGCACAGGACTTTCGAGTTGAATCTCAAGTCTTTGTGGGAGACGCAGGCTCACCTTCGTCAGAGAATCTGACTCTCTATTTGGAAGGAGTCGCATACGACTTTCAGATGAGCGCTGAGTCGCCTGGCGAACCAATAGAAGTGGTCATCTTTGATTCTCGCAACAAGGTTCTTGTCTTGTTAGACATCGAGCGAGAACTGAGAACAGATATTGCAGATTTCGAATTGTTAAAGATGCTTCAAGGTCTGCG
Organism: Mariniblastus sp.; assembly: GCA_965224765.1. Taxonomy (GTDB): domain Bacteria; phylum Planctomycetota; class Planctomycetia; order Pirellulales; family Pirellulaceae; genus CAZDBA01. The sequence continues at coordinate 200,061 of CBDDAC010000012.1, read as the reverse complement.
AGAATCGGCAAAGGAAAACGAAGCCAGCGACTTTCTCCTCAACCCGGAGTTGGCCTCGAACTTTGATATCAATACGAACGTACTTACTGTTAGCAATGACGATATGACCTATCGAGCTAAGGGCGAAGCGCCTCCTCAGGATTTGATCGGCATGCCTTTGTTTTATGAGGCGATGGAACAGTTCACTCGACTGAGCGCGTCAGACCCAAAACGTTTGCCACCATTTGCGCGTTTGGTTTTGAATCGAGAGATTCGTAAACATGGTTTGTTCCCAACGTCCATTGAGATGAGCATGCGTGCTGGCGCCATCACTCGGAATGAATTCAACGCCCGATCGGCCCATACGGTTATCTGGCAACTTTCGCAGCAAGACAGGGAACGCATCCAATTTGCAAAAAAACAGTGGATGAACTTTGAGAAAGTTAGCATTGGTACTTATCGTGATCTTGGGGAACGACAGGCTGCGCTGAGTAGATAGCCGATCTACGCAAAATACCCGGGTTAAGAAGAAGATTTTTCAAGGTAATAGCGAACTCCGTTAAGCAGGTTTGAGTCTGCTTTAACGGCGATTTCAGCCCGTTGGCCAGGGTTTCAAGAAAACGGCATAATTTTATATTTTGCATTGCATTGAATGGGCGAGGTAAAATTGAAATTATTGATGGAAAAATTCTAAGAAGTCGCTGGTTTCCACGAAACTAAATCACGGCGCAAGATATCAATATAAGAGCGGCACTGCTAACCACTTCCAAGATTGGGCAGTTTGATAAGTAAAGACGGGAAGTAATGACGGGGAAATTGATTCGGTAGTACACATTCCAATCCGCCGATTGTTGTGTGGTAACTCGGGAGAATAATGTGGTCGAGATTAAACACCGTTCGTCTGGGAAAATCCTTGCCAGACTGAATAAGGCGAATTCGCTTGCTGGGCGCACGATTACCAATGCGACGTTGACAGGTGCAGACTTTAGTTGTCAGAACCTCCAAGGCGTTATCTTCAACAGTTGCAATCTAACGGATGCCGATTTTTCTAACTCAAATCTTGATGAGGCGAGAGTCACTAATTCCGTCTTGAAGCGCGCCACGTTTTGCGGGGCATCAATTTGTGATGCTGATTTCTCCGACGCCGTTATGGAAGTCGCAGACTTTTCGGGCATTACCGCGATCGAAAGCAAGTTTCGTCATTCGAAGCTCAATGGTGCGAACTTTAGTCACGCAGATCTCACCGGATCAGATTTCTCTTTTGCCGAGATGCGAGCAAATTTTCAACGCGCGAACTTGAAGAAGACCAACCTCTATGGCACGGATCTTTCGACGGGCAATTTCGTCTATGCGATGTTTGAAGGTGCCAACATGACTGAAGCGATTATTCTCAAGGCAGATTTTTCCTACGCGAAACTTCAGGGATGTATAGGAACCAATGGGCGGCTTTGGGGTTCAACAGTCAAGCGGCACTCCAAGAAAAAATGGTGGCAGGTTTGGAGCCGGGCTGCGATGTAGTTCGCATTCTCTCAAGGAATGTCTGGATTTGAATTGGTTTCGCGTTCCACCGATCGTCTGGGCTGTACTATTTCAATGCCTTCTTGTCTTGGCGTTTGCACCTTCGTCACTTTTCGCAATCTGGAGTATTGTATTCCTGGGTACGCTTCATCTTTTCGGTTTGCTAATGGCCAACCACTTTTCAATTGATGATTTCCATATCTCCTGGCTGATTGTCTTCTTTTCCATGTCGGCAATTGTCGTCTTTTCAATTGTTGTCGGCTAAGATGACGTGGCGTACGCAAAGATGGCGAGACTTAAATTAGTGAAAAACATTGTTTTCCCGGTGCCCAATCGGGTCTGTGAATCGAGATAATTGCGTGTCGAATTATTATGCCCCCAACATCGGCAACTCAATGCTTGCTGCCGCGATGTTGGGATTTCCTGAGAATCAACAAAGATGATGACAGAAACAATGAACAACACGATTTCGAAACGAATCGGACTCTCGGTTTTTGGTTTGCTCCTGGGAATCATGATGGCGGCGGAAGTTCGCTCGCAACCGCCCGGAATGGGTGGACCCGGTGGACCCGGTGCTGGCGATTTGGAATTGGTCAAAGATTTTGACGCCAACAATGACGGCGTCCTAGACGCAGCGGAGCGGAAGGAAGCCAGAGCATCAATTCCGACGAACAGTCGGAGAGGTGGTGGTCCTAGGCGACGTGGACGAGGAGGCCAGCGTGCCGGGAAACCAGGTCCCAATGTCGATCCAGCGGACGTCGAAGTTTTTCCCGATGCGAACTTGTACGACAAGAGCGTTTTGCGAACCGTGTTTCTCGAGTTTGAGCAAGACGATTGGGAGCAGGAATTGGCTGCATTTAAACCAACCGATGTGGAAGTCCCCGCAACCATGATCGTGGATGGCAAAACGTATCCTAATGTTGGAGTTAGCTTTCGAGGTGCCTCTTCGTTTTTCATGATTCCAGAGGGTTTGAAACGCTCACTAAATTTGTCGATGGATTTTCTTGACGACAAGCAAAAACTATACGGATACAAGTCGTTAAACTTATTGAACTGCAACGGTGACGCAACGATGATGAGCTCGCTCTTGTACACTCATATCGCAGGCCAAAAAATTGCTGCACCCAAAGTCAATTTTGTGAAAGTTGTCATCAATGGTCGCAGTTGGGGAATCTACTCGAACGCCCAGCAATTCAACAAAGATTTTCTTCAAGAGAATTTTGACACGCGAACAGGTGCACGTTGGAAAGTCAACGGTAGCCCGCGTGGGGATGGCGGTCTTCGTTATCTCGGAGACGATCTGGAACCGTATCGATCACGTTTTGAGATCAAATCGAAAGACAAAGAAGAATCTTGGAAAGACTTAGTGCAGCTTTGCAAAGTGCTCAATGAAACTCCTGCCGAAGACATTGAGGCGGCCTTGGATCCGATCTTGGACATTGATGGCGTGCTCTGGTTCCTGGCGGCTGATGTGGCATTGATCAACAGCGATGGCTACTGGACTCGGGCAAGCGACTACAGCATCTATCAAGATGAGAATGGGAAATTTCACATTCTGCCTCACGATATGAACGAGTCCTTCCGACCTTCTCGAGGCGGCCCCGGACGTGGTGGCCCCAGAGGGCAGCGTGGACGAGACCGCCGACCAGAGGGGAATCGCCAAGGCCCTCCACCTGAAGGGGGACCGGGCGGTCCAGGTGGACCACCTCCAGAGCGTGATCGCCCCGGTACACAGCGTGGCGGTCCAGGAGGTGGTGGCGGATATGACTTGGATCCACTTGTTGGTTTGAATGACGATCGGTTCCCGCTGCGTAGTAAACTGCTGGCCAATCCCGAACTTCGAAATCGCTATCTGCAAAATATCCAGACAATCGCTAGGGATCTGTTGGCCTGGGAGCATCTGGGAACTGAAGTCGAGGCCGCGAGGAAGTTGATCGAATCGGAAGTGAAATCAGACACGCGAAAACTGTCTGACTATGAAGCGTTCGATCAAGGGACCGACGGTAGTGCTCCAGCAAAACCAGGAAGCCTTCGCGATTTTTCTGAACAGCGTTCGGAGTATTTGTTGAACCATCCGGCGATCAAAGAGTTATCTGGCGATTCGCCCCAGTCGCGTCCAGGTTCTCGTCGTTCCCGGTAAACCAGCCGCGAGTTGAGGTGTACAATGGATGGACTGACCCCAACTCAATTTTTTATCCCAGGTGGACGAAGTTAGTCTATGGAATTCCTCGAAGTACCGCTTTACGATGATGACTTTCTCAAGTTGTTGGTGCGATTTTTAATCAACTTGTTTTTCGCCTCTCTTTTGGTGGGAGTTTGTTACTTTTGAAACAAGAGGAACGGTGCCTATGTTTTCACGTTCATGTTAATGAATGTGATGGTGTTTTTTATCTGCTTCACCCTCAAGAAGCTGGATCTAGGGCTTGGGATGGCACTAGGATTGTTTGCCATATTCGCAATTATTCGGTATCGGACCGATGCGATTCGTGTCAAGGAGATGACCTATCTGTTTATTGTGGTCGGGATCGCCGTGATTAATTCGCTTTCCAACAAGAAAACCAGCTATGCAGAACTCGCATTTACGAATGTTGTGATTTTCTTGGTCACTTACTTATTTGAACGCTGGACGACGGTTCAAAAGTTAGGCAAGCAGGAAATTGTCTATGACAATCTTGAGTTGTTGAAGCCTGAATTGCGTCTTCAACTGTTGGCTGATTTGCGGAAGCGAACTGGGCTTCCTGTGGAAACGGTCAAGTTGTCGAAAATTGACTTGGGCAAAGGCACCGTTTCGCTCACTGTCTATTTTGAAAAAATGGAATTCGAAGAATAATCGAGCGTCACAATTTGTAACATGCGATGGTCAACCATGGGGCTGATGGCGTTGGCCCAATTCGGTTGCTAAAGAGCAATGATTGAAGGCGTAGGTGGTTCCCGCGATCACCGCGTTTTCCTGGCACGTCGACCGATTGCACCGAATGCAAACGGCACGTTGGTTGAAGTCAGGGACACAATAAAATAGGCTAGGGCTTTGCCTTTGTGGCTGTTTTGGCCAGAAAGACTGCATGGCTTTGTAGGACGGATTGTTTATGGACAGCACCGAAGGGATTGATCGCGTCGAAATCGCGCGTGATTGGCTGCCACGCTATACGGGGATGCCTCTGGACCAATTCGGCGACTACATTCTGCTGACGAATTTTTCCGACTATGTCGAACGCTTTTCCAAAAAGTTCGATTGTGAGGTGACGGGCAAGGGCAAGCCGATGCAAGCTTGTACCAATAGGGATGGTTTGACCATCATCAATTTCGGAATTGGTAGTGCCAACGCAGCGACGATCATGGATTTGCTTATCGCTCGAATGCCCGAGGGGGTACTTTTTTTGGGTAAGTGTGGCGGCCTAAAGCAGTCGACGGAGATCGGCCACTTTATTTTGCCCATTGCTGCCATTCGAGGTGAGGGAACCAGCGATGACTATATCGCCGCAGAAGTGCCCGCGTTACCTTCGTTTAAACTTCACAAGTTTGTCTCTGACCACATTGTGAAACGAGATCTCGAATATCGAACGGGAGTTGTGTACACGACCAATCGAAGGCTCTGGGAACACGATCAAGATTTTCGCCGCAAGCTCTATGAGATGGCTTGTATTGGAATCGATATGGAGACGGCCACGATCTTCATTGTCGGTCATACCAATGAAATTTCTCGTGGAGCTTTGTTGCTGGTTTCTGATGTTCCGATTACGCCTGACGGGGTGAAGACTCAGGAATCAGACAAAATGGTTACCGAGCACTGGACGGACATTCACCTGGATATCGGTATCGAAGCGATGACTCAGATTGGAACCAGTGGCGAACAGATGAGGCATTTTCGTTTTGCGATCAACGACTAAGTAATCTGAACCATTGAATGAGGGGGAGAGGGATTTCCATGACGACCGCCAAAACGTCACCGAAGGAAAATCGGAAATGTAGAATCCGATACCTTAACCAGTTTCTCTGCGGAGACGCCGAAGTCATCGTGCGTTCATTGCCCGACCAGTGTGCAGATACTATCGTGACCAGCCCGCCATATTTTCAACAAAGAGACTATGGCAGCGACAAGCAGATCGGGCAGGAAGCTTCTCCAGTCGCTTATGTGGAGCGTTTGACGGAGTTGTTCGCGGAATTGAAAAGAGTGCTCAAGCCGACGGGATCCGCATGGATCGTCATCGGTGATAAATACGTCTCTGGACAAATGCAGGGCATGCCTTGGCGGTTGGCGATTGCGATGCAAGATGATGGATGGATTCTTCGTAGTGATTGTATCTGGCATAAACCCAATGCGATGCCATCAAGCGTAAAGACTCGCCCAACCACCGATCATGAGTACATCTTCTTTTTTAGTCGTGAGAAAGATTATTACTATGATGCCGACGCAATTCGAGAGCCACATGTGACGTTTAGTGAAAAGTCCAAGATGAAGGGCGGCAGGGGGCATTTTGGGCAACGAGATGGAACGCCTGAGCAAGGAAAAAACGGGGGAAGCAATAACCTGCATGATGGCCGATGGGATCAAGCTTTTCACCCCAAGGGCCGCAATAAGCGAACGGTTTGGTCGATTCCCCTTTCGAAATGTCGAGAAGCCCATTTCGCTGTTTACCCTCAGGCACTGGTTGAGACCTGTATCAGGGCAACGTGTCCAGAAGGGGGAACCGTACTCGATCCATTCTCTGGTGCCGGGACAACCGCGATCGCTGCGACAAACCTGGAACGTAATTTTATCGCTATTGATTGCGTGAAAGAGTATTGTCAGCTGGGAAAGAAGCGTTTGGCAGAGTTTGTTGCCAAGTCTTAACGTTTCTCCGTTTAGTTACTGCGACATTCGTTTATGGGGTGATGTCACCCCAGACTGAAAGTCTGGGGCTAATGGAATTAGCCGCTCCGCGGCAAGTGGATCCTGAGAAGGAGGCAATGGTAACCCGAAGCCTGACCTAAAAGCCAGCGTCTACGTTAGAAGCCGGTCTAATGCTGGGTTCATCTTTAGATTCGTATGCGGATGAAGAAAACACGACTTCGCCGTGACTCAATGATTCATGGGAGCCGATACCTTGGGTTTGAAACCCTAGGCTGCTAGGAATGGTCGCTTCACGACATTGGCAGGTGGGGGGGGCACTACACTTTAGGTGCCAGAGCATTTTTTCGATTTGTGGAAGCGTTTTTTCATTGTTTTGTTCACAAAAACAAGATGCGGAAATGCGATAGGGATGTGCAACTTGCTCTAGTTGCTAAAATTCCTGAACTGTTCAATTGACGATTCGTCAACGTGAATCATCCCATCAGATTTGATAGTAGAAAGTGGAACCAAATGTCGGCGATTATTGAGGGTCTATTGTATTCGTGGAAAAAAACGCGGACTACGGCGTGCGGTTGGTTTCAGATCTTAACAATGAGCAAATGACCCTGCAGCCTGCACCGGCTGGCCAGGCTGCGGCAAATCATCCAGCATGGGTTCTGAGCCACCTGAATGTTTACGTGCCAATCATCGCATCTTTGATCGAAGGCAAGGCATTTGAGGATCCGAAGGAGCATCAATTTGGTATGCAGTCCAAACCCGAATCTGATGTCAGTCTCTATGCCTCACGTGATGAGTTGGTCGAGGCCTTTGTTTCGGGGCATGATCGCGTCACGAAATTGCTGGAAAACAGTGGAGACGATTGCTTCGAGCAGACAATGATTCTGGAGAGATGGCAGCCGGTGATGCCTACCGTCGGAATTGCGTTGCCTTATTTGATGTTGCTGCACGAAAACTGCCACTTGGACAGCTAAGCGCATGGCGAAGAATTCAAGGAATGCCGAGCGTTTGATGCATTCGTGGATTTTTCAGATTTCTTTTTTTCTTTTGTGTCCCCCTGGTTGGTCCCGGATCGTCACATTAGCAAACCGCAATTTTGCGGAATACAATTTTGATTTATCGAAGGAAAAATGATGGCAAAATATATGTTCGTATACCGTGGTGGCGATGGAGACAAATCACCTGAGGAAATGCAGGAAACCATCGGGCTTTGGTTGAAATGGATTGGTAAAGCGATGGAAGGCGGATGGATGGTTGCCCCAGGTGAGGCACTCAAGCCAGAAGGACAAGTTGTTCAGAGTGATAAATCCGTGACCGATGGACCCTTTGCGGAATCCAAGGAGTTGGTCGGTGGCTTCAGCATTGTCGAAGCTGATTCACTGGCGGCCGCTTCGGAACTGGCGAAAGGCTGTCCCGGCTTGTTGGACGGCGGTACCGTCGAAGTTCGTGAAGTCGCGAATATTCCCTCTGAGTAGCCATAGATTGATGAGTGACGATACCAACCAATTGGTGGAACACTTTTTTCGGCACGAGTCAGCCCGGTTGGTTGCTGTTCTGACTCGTGTTTTTGGGCTGTCGCGACTGGAGCTGATCGAGGATACGGTTCAATCTGCCCTAGTTGAGGCATTGCAGAGTTGGAAAAACAAGGGTGTTCCAGATAAACCCGCAGCCTGGATCCATCGTGTTGCCAAGAACAAGGCAATTGATGTCATTCGCAGAGAGCGACGAGAACGGAACGCCACAGAACAGATTGCTGCCGAATTTGCTTTGGCGACAAATCCTGGTACTGCGGTTGCCGACTGGAGCCAGCTATTTGAGGAATCCCAGGTTGGCGACAGCATGTTGAGGATGATCTTTGCCTGCTGCTCACCCAAGCTCGACCGGAAATCGCAAATTGCCTTGTGCCTTAAGGTCCTCTGTGGATTTGGTGTTCGCGAGATTGCTTCAGCACTATTGATCGAAGTCGAGACGGCAAAGAAACGGGTTCAACGTGCCAAGCAAATGTTGCAGCAGGCCCAGGTTAAACTCGAACTGCCGGCCGCAGACGCACTTGCGGAACGACTTTCCTCGGTTCATGAAGTACTTTATCTCATGTTCAACGAAGGATACAGTTCGAGCACAGGTAGCAAAACGATCCGCGAAGATGTCTGCGAAGAAGCGGCTCGATTGTGCCATCTGCTATGCCAGGAGCCTGTGACCTGTAACGCTTCAACCAAAGCACTGTTGAGTCTGATGTTGTTTCATGCGGCCCGATTCGATTCTCGAACCGAAACAGATGGTTCGGTTGCGGGCTTGAGGGAGCAGGACCGAAACGCATGGGATCGGAAGTTGATTTCGACGGCGGAAATGTGGCTGGCTCGTTCTGCAGAGCCTGAAATTATCTCGACGTTTCATCTTGAGGCGGGAATTGCGTTGCAGCACTGCAAGGCGGAATCTTATGACGATACCGCATGGAATGTGATTGTCAGGCTTTATGATCGATTGATTGAGTTGTTGCCGACGCCGATCTACCTACTCAACCGAGCGATTGCTAAAGCTGAAACAGGGCAGGCCGATATCGCACTTGCCGAATTGCTTTCGATCTCAAACGATAAAGCTCTCGAGAAATACTCTTATTTAGAATGTGCACTGGCCTACGTTTACAAAATGAAAAATGACGAGGTTGAAGCCCTGCGGCATTGGAAATTGGCGCTTGAATTGGCGACTTCGGAGCATGAACGGCAGTTTATCGAAAAACAGATTTCAGGTCGCGCATAAAAAAACAGGCCCGGAAAGTCCGAGCCTGTGAGATTGATCCGCCAGTCGAGGAATTTACTCGTCGTCTTTTTCTTCGAGAAGTTCGTCAAGGAAAACTTGAAGCTCTTCAGCCATCTCTCCGCCGAGTTCGACTGCTTTGGTTTGAACTTCGATTGCCTTGTCGAGGTCGCCCTGTAGGTACAACAGGTGCGCCAGGGTGTCCATGATCGCGCCATCTTCTGGAGCGGCTTCAACGGCGTATTGAGCGGCTTTGGCTGCTGCGTCGATCACGGCCTTGTCAACATCTTCGCCAGCCATGTCCTGTTCGACAATTGCCCAAGCCATCTGGTTAAGCATCATTGGATCTTCTTTGTTGGCTTCTGCGAATTCACCCAACGCCTCAGCAGCTTTTTCGCCACCAGTCGTCATCAAGAGGCTCAGTCGAATCTGCTTGAGTCGAGCTTTGAGAGATTCGGTTTTGAATTCGCTCATATTTTCTTCGACCAACTCAAGAGCTGCTTCAGCGTCATCTTCTTGCATGAGCTCTTGAAGTTCACCCATCAGTTCTTCCATCGCTGTTTGATCCGCAGCGTATGCGTCGCGGTCCCATTTATCGTTCAAAATTGCGTTGATTGGTTCATCGATTTCCATTGGGTGACCAATCCATTCAATTTTGCCGTCTTTGCCGACGATGAACGCAGCTGGGATGCCGTTTTGGCCAGCGGCTTCCATGTATTCTTCTTGGGACTCACCATCAGGGTCGGTGGTCAAGCAGTAGGTCGAAGTCAGTTCAGCGTAAGTTCCATCGCCGCCACGGACATCGCCTTCGAGAAACTCTTCTACCGTTTCCAGGTCTTCGTCACTGATGCTGATGATTTGAAGTCCGGCTTCTGCATGCTCTTTTTGCAGTTCGCTCAAATGTGGCATCGAAGCGATGCAAGGACCGCACCATGTGGCCCAGAATTCAACGACGTAGACTTTGCCTTTTTTAAACTCAGTAATTTCTTTGAATTCGCCGTTGCCATTGCTGACCCAGTGTTCGACGTCAAGAACGGGGGCTTTGTCGCCAATTGCCAAGTCCTGCCCGACAGATGTCGATGAGATGACCAAGCCGCAAACAATTGCAGCAAGGGCAAGGAGGTTTAATTTCAGTTTCATGGTGTCTCCGATGAAATTTTGGATTTCGAGATGATTTTTGATTGGTCCTGTGGCGGTTAGCCTTCTACGCAAATTGCGTTAAAGGTGTTCCTGTCCCGCCAAAAAAGGATTTAGTATGCAGTATGAAAGCCCTTAATGGTGTGGGAGTCAACCGTCAATTATCGGTTTCGTGAAAGAAGGAACATTTTTTGAGTCGCCGATACCACGCGATTCGCTTTTTGGCAGCAATTGAGGCGGGCGAACCCAGCGTCTATTTACCTAGCTGGGCGTGTTCGATGACATTGCGTCGGTATTGCCGGATCTGCAGAACGATCAGAACGAGCAATAGGGCGACTTTGAGGCCCTCCGAGCCTATGTAGATCGAGTGCCAAAGCGAATCAGGTATTTCCTCTCCGCGTATCTTTGCCATCGTTCGGTCATCGAGAATCGCAAATAAAATCCACGTTTGAAATGCCAACAACATCAGGAGAGTGATGCTGATCGTCCAGGAAAGTCGATTCCATACACCACAGAAAAGTCCGATCAGTGTCACTGACCCGAAAAAGACTTCGGCGCCATTGAGCGAATGAAAAACGAGATTCCCGATTGCCAGTGAATGCGCACGTGGTACCTGCTCCGGCTGAAACCGAAGAGGTGTTTCCATAAAACTAATCGCTGTTACAAATCCCAACCAGAGAATCGTAACGACGAACAAGTATTGGAAAATGGATTGCAATCGAGTGTTCAACCAGGAACTCGGTTCAAGGCAATGCGTTACTTAGAAGCTTGCGGCTCAACGGTTGATTTTTTGGGAACACCGTCCTTGTGTAGTGTAATCGCAATCGTTTTTGCTCGGACGTAAGCTTCTGACATGTAAAGATAGCCATCATGCGCGCCGACTTCACCCCATGAGTTTTTGATGATGTAGTACTTGTTTCCTACGTTGTCATGGGCAATGCCGGTCAAGTGCATCAAGTGATCATCAGTCAGGCTGTGTGTTTCGAAAGTCTCCTGACGCATATCCTGAGTGAAGTTGATTTCCTCACCAGGCACTCGGTACATGTTTCGACGATTCGGGTCGGCAGGCATGATTGCCAATCCTTGATTACGATTGAAGGTCCTTTCGCTGACGTCGCCGTCCCATGCCACGGTGAAACCATTCTCAACTGCATGGTCGATGGTTTGAATAATATGATCGATTGGCACATTGAGATACGCTCCGCTGGAGAAGTTGTCTGGAATCTCCAGAACACATTCTTCACCAAACGGATGGTGGTTGAACGAAGTCATGTTGACGTAGTTTTTGGCGCTGAATCCAAGGGAATCGGCGAATGATTTTGGAGTGTAGCTTTGTCCGCCATAGTTGAACTCACTCGGGGCAGAGCCGAGGTACGTTTCAACAACCTTGTTGAACGCGTCATCCCATTTTTTGGAAGGACTGCCTTTTTTGACTAGCCCTTCAAGCATGCCTTCGAGTAATGCAACCATTTCACTGTGGTTGTGGGCCGAAACGCCTTCGTCCAAGCCATCGTAGATTTCTTCGGGAACCAAGCCGTGTCGGCTTGCTGCACGAATGAAGTCGTGAGACAACGCGCCTTCGCCAAAGTTGGCTTTTCCATTGCGGTGGACGTAGTTGAAGGCTTTGTCCATGTAGATGTTTTTCACGATGAACATTTCAGAAATGTTGAGTTCACCTTTGCCTTCGCGTAGCAATTCCGATTCAAGGAAAGATACCGTGGCGAAACACCAGCAGGTTCCAGTCGCACCCTGGCTTTTTACATCAGTTCTATCGTGATTATGTTTGATCGTGAAATCGTAAGCAGGTTTGACTTCTTCGGCTTCTTCTTCTTCTTCGGCTTCTTCTTCCTGAGTCTCGGAGGCTGCTTCTTCCTGAGTCTCGGAGGCTGCTTGTTCGGTTGTTTCGGCCTCTTCGGTGACCTGATCGTCCTGCCCATAGGAAATGCCCATGAGCAAACACGCAAAGAGCGTGCTCAGCAATAGTTTATGAACCAACATGTTTATCTTTCCAATAATTTCAATGTTCAGTCTGATCTCTTCATTGTAACCATATCTCACCGGAGTTCGACAAGGTGATTTGGAAGCCAGTTCACACAAAGTTCTCGTTTCCCTAAGAATTCGACGTTTTGCAGGGTTTGCGGGATGAAGTGGCGGAAGAGCTTTTGATGCGGCGAAATTCACGCTCCGCATTTTTACGGCTGATCGTAGGCCGTGCAGGAAACTCGACTGACCGCGAATCGTACCTCCCCCGTCTTCGATTGGCGGGCCGAGAACCTCAGATACACCGGTGTTCTTCGCCTTGTTACGCGTCAATTCAAAACGGTCCCTGGTATAGGGCCAAGTTCCACGTTTGAGAGGAATAAGAATTGTTTCGGCAGGAGCCTCAACCTGGGGTGATGAATCCAGGCACGATTGGGAAATTTGGGGAAGATTGGTATTTTAAAAGTGTTGCGTTTCCGCGAAATAGTCTCTTCGGTAAAAAATCCCATAACGAAGAAACGCAACGATGACATTATCTACTTTTACGGTCCCTCATTTCAAGTCACGTGCCCGAGAAATTGTACGTAGTCTTTTTCGCTCACGCGAAAAGCAACGTGACGCAAACCAACGTCTTAAGCAACAGCTGGCAGATTCAGACCATCATCGACAACGACTGGTCAATGAGAAGCGTGCTGTTGAACTTCAGGTTACCCGTCAAGCCAATGAACTCGCTCAACTCAAGCGGGAGCTCCAACAACGGCGTGATCACCAATGCCTGCCCGCTGCTCCGATCATTGCCAATCACAGCTTCGGCCCCAGAATGATTTCGATGTGCTTGGAACTGGTCAAAGTGATTGGGTTTCGTCCTATCGAAGCGGTCCTTTCAGTCGTCCAGCAATGGTTGGGAGTCGAATTCAAGATTCCGCACTGGACGACGGTTCGCACCTGGTTATGCCGCTGCGGCGTTGGCTTGCTGCAGGCATCGGGCACTCGGGCCGACGACTGGATATGGATGGTCGACCACAGTGTTCAACTGGCCAAGCAAAACGTTTTACTCATCCTTGGGATTCGGCAATCGGACTTGCCCAAGGGTCGTTCGTTGCGGCGTGACGACATGTCGGTGTTGGCAATCGTGCCTGGTGATTTGCGTGACAAGCAATCGGTCGCGTTGGCGCTGGATGAGCTCTCAAGCAAGATTGGAGTTCCGATGAGCATCGTCGTTGACGGAGCCCGTGAACTGCACGAGGGCATTAAAGGCTTTGAAAAACAGGGGAAAACCGTGCTAGTGATGGACGACATCAAGCATAAAGCAGCCAACATTCTCAAACACACCCTTGGCAAAGATGATGTCTTTCAGGAATTCGAATCGCAACTCGAGACCACCGCTGCGCAGATTCAACAAACCGAGTTGGCTCATTTTCTGCCGCCCAAGAAAAAATCCAAGTGCCGCTTTATGACTCTTTCGCCGTTACTCAAATGGCAACGGATGATCCAGCATCACCTCGAAAATCCTGAAACCGCTGAAAGCCAGGGCGTGACAACGGATCGGTTGAAGGAAAAACTTGGTTGGGTCCAGGCATTTGCTGAATCCGCTCGGCAATGGCGGCAGTGCCAGGCGATCGTCTCAAGTGTGCTACGATTTAGTAACCAGCAAGGTGTGTATGCTGGGGCGACGAATCAATTGAAACGGCAATTGGCCAAACTTAATTTGCAGGGAGACATCGTTCAGAAAGTTTATTTGATGTTGGTTCAAGTCTATGAGCAATGCGAACATCGCTTGCTCGATTCGCCGTACTCCAAGTTTCGTCTGGTGGTGAGCACCGAGGTGCTGGAGTCAACGTTGGGCGGATACAAAAGGCTTCAGCGGCAACACACGCGGGGCGGATTCACGTCGCTGCTGGCAGCATTACCGACATTGATGTCAAAGCAAACGCCTTCCGAAATCAAGAGACTGTTAAAAGAAGTCAGCAACAAGAAATGGAAGCTCTGGGTTACAGAATCAAACCTTGCCAATTCCACGCATGCCAAAAAAATTGAAGCCTACAAAGCACATACCGGCAAAACAACAGAGTAACTTAACTGATTTCTCAGATTCATCACCCCAGCCTCAACCTCCCGTAAAAGGCAAAAAACTCGATGACGGGTGCCATGCTCCTCGCTTGCGTGGGCATGTGTTGTTGTTCCAACAGCCTAGTCCTCGCCCGTCTTCGATTGGCGGGCCGAGATTATCAGATATACGGTGTTCTTCGCCTTGTTGCCCGTCAATTCAAAACGGTCTGGGGACTAATCGCTCCAACGAAAAAGCAAAAGTGCGATGATAAATGAACCGATCCCCCAAAAGGACATGATCATTAACTCGTACCATTGGCTGCTTAGTGATGCTCCATCCAGCCAGATAGAACGTAGCGAGTCGATTACGGGAGTTAGCGGAAGCCATTTGATGTAGGGGTGTACGAATTCGGGAAACTGTTCATACGAAAAGAAGATTCCACTCAACGTATAAAGAGGCAGCATCACCAAGTTCATTAAACCTGAAACCGTTTCGATGGTTTTGGCTCGTGAGGCGATCAAAATCCCAATGCCGCAAAACTCCATCGCACCGATAAAGACGACGACGATCAATGCCAGCCAATTGCCATAAATCTTGACGCCAAACACCAGCCAGGCAAAAACAATTAGCAACAGGATTTGCGGAATCATATAGACGAGTCGGCTGCCGATGACCCCAGAAAGAAAATGAGACTTCTTCATGGGGGTTGCGACGAATCGCTTCAATAGTTTTCTGATCCGCATGTCAACAACGGCGAATCCAACTCCCCACAATCCTCCGCCCATCAAACTCATGCCGAGCAATCCAGGGACCAGGAAGTCGATGTACCTGCCACCGGGTTCGGAGAACGCGATGTCCTCGGTTTCGACTGCGTCCACACGACCCGCTGCAGACTGAAGCTGTTGGTCGACAACGGATTTTCCGTTCAGGCTTCCAGGGCGCGAAGGATCAAAGAAGTATTCAACGCTTTCGCCATTCTCCGATTTAGCAAAAACGATCATGGCAGTTTTTCCGGTGCGAAGTCTGCGTTGGCAGACCTCTTTCGGAAGTAGCTCTACATTGATTTGTGGGTTGGCCTTGAGCCGTTCTACGATCAGCGAAGAGCCTGGCACGTCAGCAACGTCGATGTTGAACGTTTCAATCGTTTGGCCGCGAAATGCGATTCCGAGCACAACGACCATCAGGATTGGAAAGAAGTAAACCCAGAAGACGGCTTCGGGTTGGCGTGTAAATTCCAGGAGCCGCGTTTTTATCAAGATCCAGAATTGAGAGTAGTTTACGTTGTTGGGATCGCTCATTTTGAAGTCTCCGCGAGTTCGGGAGACTCGTCCGTTAAACCACGTCCCGTGAGATCAATGAATACGTCCTCCAGGCTGGAGTGTCGCGTAGACAAACTGGTCAAGTTGATTCCCCAAGTCGCAAGCTGTGTAATGAGTTGAGGCAATACGACATGAGGTTTGCCAACAGTCATTCGGAAATGGTCATCGACGGGCTCAAAGCGATCAACCGTTTCGATGGACTTCAAGACGGAACGATCGAAATGAGAGTTTGCATCATTGATGGAAAACTCGATGACATGTTCCGCGCCAATCGAACGGATCAGTTCACGAGGTGTGCCTTCTGAGATGATTTTGCCTTGATCAAAAATCGCCACTCGGTCACACAATTGTTCGGCCTCGTCCATGTAGTGAGTGGTCAACAGAATGGTCCGTCCTCGTTTGCGAAAGTCGCGAATGATGTCCCAGAGTTGCCGGCGGCTGGTGGGATCCAGCCCCGTGGTCGGCTCGTCCAAGAAAATGATCTCCGGGTCACCGACCAGTGCTGTTGCGACCGCAAGGCGTTGCTTCTGGCCTCCGGATAGTTTCTTGACCCATGATTTTTCTTTTTCTTCCAGCGACACCAAGCTCATTGCTGCCTGGACAGAGATTCCAGAAGCGTAGAAACTGCGAAACAGTGTGAGTGTTTCGCCCACGGTGAGGCGGTCACTGAAAACGGTCTCCTGAAGAGAGACACCGATCCTATGACGAATGGCGGTATCGTCTTTTCCCCAACGCATGCCAAGTATTTCAGCTTCGCCGCTGGTCGCAGTTAACAGCCCTTCCAGGATTTCGATCGTTGTCGTCTTTCCTGCGCCATTGGGGCCAAGGACTCCGTAACAGGTTCCCTGTTCAATTTTCAGGTTAATCCCGCGCACTGCCTCGACAGGAGGTTTGCCCTTGTAGGTTTTTTTCAGGTCGCGGCATTCGATGGCTAGAGGCATTAGGTCAATCTGGGAAAGGCGATGGGCATTTTGCCACAGGCATTTATTTTTCTGAGAGCATTGTTACAAATTAGAGATGAGTTGCCAGTAGCGGCGGCAAACGTGCTTTTTCCATGCCTATTTCTACCAAAACAGTGCAAGAATGTATTTGAATCAAAAACTCGGAACGATTGCCATGGTTTGGGGAGTATGTGGAGCCCTAGGGATATTGGTGTACGCGATTTCCCGGATGTCGGGCCACGTTCAAGAAGCATTCGCAATGGAGCTGGGGGTGTGGCACTATTTGACCCTTGTGGGGTGGACTCTGTTTATGGCCTACAGCGAAGGCTACCGAGGTTTTCAAAAGAGCTTTTCACCTCGAGTTGCTGCGCGTGCCGTTTATTTGCGAGATAAATCGACTTGGCTCCGATTCTGTTTGGCCCCACTGTTTAGCATCGGATTTTTTCATACAACACGGCGAAAGCAGATTACGGTCGTCGTATTGGTCATCGTTATTTCACTGGTCGTGATCGGCTTTCGGCAAATTTCACAGCCGTGGCGAGGAGTGTTGGATTTTGGCGTTGTCGTCGGTCTGTCCTGGGGGATTCTGTCAACACTTATCTATTTTGTGAAGTTTGCCCTCGCAGAAAAAGTGACCTACGACGCGATGGTGGTCGAACCAACTACCAATTTATCCTAAGCCATAAGCTGAATCGCTGGTTGCTCATGGTTACCCGCCGAGGCTGCGATTCTTTTCATTCTGCATGAATATATTGGCGTAGACGGGCTGCTCAATAGATCGGTGTAGACTCCGCGCTTAATGGATTGGTGTAGACGGGCTGCTCAATAGATTGGCGTAGACTCCGCGCTTAATGGAAACCCGACGCGTAAGCGAGGACGTGTCGGGTTCGTCCTCGCTGACGCGTCGGGTTTCCGAAGTGGATGTTCAGATGCCGTTGGCTACTGAGTCAGCAAGCAGACGAAAACTTTGTGCGGTCATGACCACAACAAAAAAAATGATTGCGTAGCTAGATGTTCGAGTGAGGAAAGCAATCAAAGCCCGTTCAATTTTTGCCGGCCTGTTCTCCCGTTTCATTCGACTCAAAAGAGGAATCACCAGCAGTGGAGTCGTCAGGCAAACCGTGACGACCGATACTGCGGAAAGTAAGGTCGTCACTTCCGGTGGCAAAGCATAAATGATTGCGATTGCAGCGGTGATCACCATTAGTTTTCCAATGGTGAATCTGTATTTCGTAGAGGAATCGTCTGTCAACGGAATTTTCCAGGAAGATGCCAGTTCTTGATGGAGATATTTTAGATCATCCTGGCATCGGAGCAAATGCATCTGCCGTGGGATTGGTGTCCTGGATTGTTGACTTGAAGGGGGGAGGTGGTATCGTAATCCGAGGCACATTGATTTCCTTTTTGTTGATAAATTGATATGAAAAAACTCTTTTTCGGATTCGTCATTCTGTTTTTTAGCATTGAGTCCTTTGCAACAGCGCAAAGTGAAGTTGAGACGCTAGAAAAATTCTTGGAGAGTTCGATTGTTGGTGAAGTCGCCGGCAATGAGTTTGCAAATCAAACGCTAAGCGCGAAACAATGTGAGGCGGCTCGCCGCATGCTTTGGGACTCGCATGCGGCTCAGATTCAAAAAGAACGGGCCGACGAGTGGCAAGCCAAAGCGATTGTGATAGGCGATAAAACCATGAAGTTCGATTATCGCACTTTTGGTGATAAGCCAGAGGAAGGATATAGTCTGTTCATTTCGATGCATGGAGGGGGAGGGGCTCCCGCTCGCGTCAACGATCAGCAATGGCAAAATCAGATTGGACTTTATGAACCCAAAGAGGGGATTTATGTTGCGCCACGCGCTCCGACAGATACCTGGAATCTTTGGCATGAAAGTCACATCGACCAGTTTTTCACTCGGTTGATCGAAGACGCAATTCAACTTGCCGACGTCAATCCGAATCGAGTTTATCTCATGGGATATTCCGCCGGTGGCGACGGAGTCTATCAACTTGCACCTCGTATGGCCGATCAAATCGCCGCTGCCGCGATGATGGCTGGTCATCCGAATGACGCAAAACCGTTTGGATTACGCAATATCGGTTTCACGCTACACATGGGTGGCAAAGACAGTGCGTACAAGCGAAACGAGGTGGCCCGCCAATGGAAGAAACGCCTCGCGGAACTCCAAAAATCAGATCCGGGCGGCTATGAAAATGAAGTCGTCATTCATGAAAAACATGGGCATTGGATGCAGCGTGATGATGCCGTTGCCGTTCCCTGGATGAGAAAGTTCACTCGAAAGCCTTTTCCCGAAAAGGTTGTTTGGTATCAATCAGGGGTCACCCATGATCGTTATTACTGGCTGGCAGTTGATGAAGCCAACAAGAAAAGTGGCACGCACATCGAGGTCGTTCGAGACGGACAGAACTTTGTCATCGAAAAAGCCGACGGGCTTGAATCCATCATGATTCGGTTCAACGACCAGATGATCGATTTTGAGCAGCCGGTGATCGTGACCTTCAACGGAGGTGAGGTTTTCAATGGAAAAGTTAATCGGACCATGAGAACGCTTGCCAAGACGATCTCCGATCGCGGCGATCCTGAGACCGTGTATTCGGCTGAGATCCATGTCGAAACTGCGAAAAAGTAGTTTTGCAAAAGCGGCTCGATCGTCGCTACGCCGTCAATCTCATGGGGTAAGCGGTTTGCTCGAAATTGAGAAACGCGTCGGGAATTATATCAATCCATTTTGTCCTGTGAGATCTACGATGCCAAATTGCCTTGTGCCTGCGATTCTTTTTGTGCTGCTTGCCAGTTCATTGGTGTCTGCTGAAAAGCCAAACATCCTCATGATTTACCTGGATGATTTTGGCTGGCGTGATACCGAGTACATGGGCAGTGATTTTTATGAAACGCCGAACATTGATCAGTTGGCGGCCGCGGGAATGCAATTCTCCGATGCCTATAGTTGTGCAGCCAATTGTGCTCCAGCTCGCGCATGTTTGATGTCAGGACAATACACTCCGCGTCATCAGTTGTTCAATGTTGGGACTGGGCCTCGTGGGAAGGCCAGTACACGACAATTGATTCACGTTCCCGGGACAGACATTCTTGATCCCAAAATCAAAACCTGGGCCCATCAACTGCAGTCCGCCGGTTACAAAACCGCCACGATTGGGAAATGGCATTTAAGTGACGATCCGGTTCCCTATGGTTTCGACGTCAACGTTGGTGGCACCCATTCAGGAGGACCACCCAACGGGTACTATCCGCCTCACAACAATGTTCCAGGCTTGGAGAATGCATCACCCGAAGAGTACCTGACGGATCGTCTTCATGATGAGAGCATTCAGTTTATTCGCGAAAACAAAGAACGACCCTGGATGTTGTATTTGACTCATTTCGCTGTTCACACACCCATTCAGGCCAAGAAAGAGTTGCTTGAAAAATACCAACGCAAAGAAAAAGGCTCGCTTCATCGCAATGCAAAAATGGCAACCATGATCCAAGCCGTCGATGAAGGCGTTGGTCGACTCAAGCAGACCCTCGACGAGTTGGGACTTGCCGAGAACACGGTCATTATTTTTTATTCGGACAACGGTGGCTATGGTCCCGCAACCGACATGGAGCCGCTGAAGGGGTACAAAGGAACTTACTACGAAGGCGGGATTCGAGTACCGCTCTTTTTTTACTGGGAAGGAATGATCGAAGCAAGGCAGAAGTCAGCCGTTCCAGTGACCGGTGTTGATCTTTTTCCAACGTTGCTGGATCTGGCCAACGCCGAACGTCCAGAGCAGCCTCTGGATGGCGTGAGTTTACTGCCGCTGCTGATGGGGAAAGTCAAAGATCTCGAACCACGAAATCTTTTTTGGCACTTTCCCGCATATCTTCAGTCGTATCGATCACCGATTGATGAGCAGCGAGATCCACTTTTTCGAAGTCGGCCTTGTAGCATCATTCGGTCTGGTGATTGGAAGTTGCACCTCTATTTCGAAGACGGTGGGTTGGAACTTTACAACCTCGAACAAGACATTGGTGAAAAAAATGATCTGTCCGACGCAAATCCGGAAATGCGAGAGCATTTGTTAAGTGAACTTGAAGCCTGGCACAAACAGATTTCAGCACAGATTCCGACCGAACGGAATCCCGCTTATGATGCGGCCGCTGAAGCTTTAGCTAGAGAGGCTGCCGTTGGCAGTCGACGTGGGAAATGAAGACCAAATCGATACCTTGTTTGTCGTGTGGACATGTTTTCAGGTTGTATCGGTGTACTACAAGACGTTTTTGCCACTTTTCAATCGTACAAAAACTGCGTAAGCTGCTTACCTTTTCCCCGCATGCAGCAATTCGATGACCAATCAATCTGAACTCAATCAAAAGGCTGAAACGCTTCTGGAGGCTCTTGGCTGGATACAGAAGTTCCGAGACAAAACTTCGGTGGTCCGGCTCGACGGCAATGTCCTCGACAACTCCGACGAATTGGATCAAGCATTGTTGAGTATCCAGTTTATGCAGACGGTGGGTTTTCGTCCGGTGGTGGTTCATGGAAGCGGTTCTCGCCTGGATTTGCATTGCTCAATTGAAGATGCATCGCGAGTTCTTGTTGACGAACTCAACCGCGAGTTGGCGGATCGGTTTGAGAAGATTGGCGGACGCGCAATGACCTTGAACTTCCAGTCGACGCCCGTGCTGACGGGGAAATCACTGGGGGCAGATGAGGGTGTGGGCCGCATTGGCGAAGTCACGCAGGTTGATCGTTTGGTGATTGATAATCTTTGCTATGCCGGACAGGTTCCGTTTATTCCTGCGATGTGTGAAACCGAGGATGGGCAAAAATTGGTTGTCGATGCCGATGCAACTGCGGCAAGAATTGCCAGCGAGCTGAACGCGGAAAAATTGGTTTTTCTGGGCAGCAATGACAATTGCTTCAGCCGAGATATTCTGGGCGATGCAATTAGTTGTGAAGCTGCTGAATTGAAGATTACCGAAGGCGCGCTCAACGAGCAAACGGTGTCACTTGTCCAGACTTGTCTAATGTCCCTCAAAAATGGTGTCGGCAAAGTACATCTCGTCGATGGCCTGGAGGCTCATTCTTTGTTGTTGGAGATCTATACGAACGTTGGTGTGGGAACGACGATTGGATAACCTAGTACTACAGTCGCAGATGTTTAGTTTTGCTGGTGTTATTGAACAACGCCGAACGTGCTCTTTTCGAAGAATTACACCGCTATGGGCAATTCACACCATCGAAGTGCAACTGTAGTACTAGTTCGAGTCGCGTTGCGGAGTTTGATTGAATGGGAATGTGTGCATTGAATTGGGACGAGTTATGAAACACTTTATTTCTCTGGAAGATTTGACGAGTGTCCAAGTCAAACGAATTCTGGAATTGGCGGTTGAGTTAAAGTCACAAGTTTGTATGGGCCAGCGACGTCCGATTTTTCAACAGAAGGTCTTGGGATTTGTCTTTGAAAAGCCGTCGTTGCGAACTCGAGTCAGTTTCGAAGGGCTAATGAAACAACATGCGGGGAGCACCGTTTACCTTGGTGAAGAGGCTGGGTTTGGTAGACGTGAACCATTGGAGGATTTTGTGCCGATCCTTACTAGCTACGTTGACATGCTTGTGATGCGAACAAATCAGCATGAGTTGGTGACCCAAGCAGCCGCACTCAGCCAGTGTCCGATTGTAAATGGGCTGACGAATTACAATCATCCATGTCAGGCCTTGGCGGACCTTTTGACCGTTCAAGAGCTATTTGGTGAACTAACCGCTGCAAAAATCGCCTATGTCGGGGACTCCAATAATGTGACGCGGTCACTGGCGGTGATCTGTAGCAAATTGGACGTTCGACTTTCGATTGCCTCTCCTGCGGGGTATCAGTTCGAAGCGGAGTTTGTGAAGCAACTCAACTCGGAACGAGAGTTGATTACACAGACGGATGATCCTAGAGCCGCTGTCGATGGGGCTCAGGCAGTCTACACGGATGTCTGGACCAGTATGGGACAGGAAGCGGAATCGCAGCAGCGGTTCAAAGACTTTTTAGGTTTTCAGGTCGATCAGAAGCTGATGTCCTGCGCCGCGGCTGACGCCAAGTTCCTTCATTGTCTTCCTGCCAAACGAGGCGAAGAAGTTGCCGCTGAGGTTGTTGATGGCCCCGCCAGCGCGGTTATTCATCAGGCCGAGAATCGACTGCACGCGCAAAAGGGCATGGTTGCCTGGCTGTTGAACGAGGTTAATGCAGAAGCGGTTTGATGTCGTGCCGACCGTGTTGAATACAACTGGCGCTTCTCGGCTGTCTTCGCGCGGGGAATAACAAATAGATGGACGAGGAACAAGTCAAGCATACTTCCGGTCAATGATGACCAGAGAGTTATTCGTCGTTGGTGAAAACTTGTCGACCGTTCGCGATGTGCGGTCGCGGTTTCTCTACGAGCCGCATTTCAACCAGGGTTTCAAAAACACCCTGTTGAACAATTTCATTCCGCTGATTGATAAGCTTTCGTCCCCAGTTGATTCGTCCGCGTCGTCGGCCTGAAGGTATCTTCTCCATGGCAGAAGTCTCTACGTAAACGGTATCACCAAAGTAGAGTGGGCGAACGAACTCCCAGTTTCGGATTGCGGAAAAGGCAACGGTTCGAACATGAGGGAAGTAGCTACCCAAGCCTGCTACCCAGCTAATGCCAAGTAGACCGTGAGCGATAGGCTGACGATATACGCTTTGGGCGGCATGATCATAATCGACATGCAATGGATTGAAGTCGCCAGTTGTACTAGCGAAATTGATGACATCGGCTTCTGTAACGGTACGCCGAGGGCTGACAAAAACTTTGCCAACTTCAATGTCCTCAAAATATAAGGATTCCATTTTCCAATCTTTCGTGCTACAACCAAATCAAGGTTGGCAAACGATTTGGCAATGATAGATCCATGTTTACAAGTGTCAACAACACATAAACACTCATCTGATGTCGCGTTCGATTTGTGGAACGTGAAACATCATCCATGCGAAAAAGGGAAAAAGTCGGGGTGATAGGATTCGAACCTACGACCCTCTGCTCCCAAAGCAGATGCGCTAGCCAGACTGCGCTACACCCCGTAACTCCCAACATGCTACAGTCACTCGTTCATTCGCACAATGCCTCATTCGGACGATTTATGCGACTTTCCCAACCTTAGAGTCGCCTCCCATCAACTGCTTTAAGCGGTCGAATTCTTCCTGATTTTTGAATTGAACTACGATGGATCCGCGTCCATTGCGGCCAGGTCGAATCTGCACCGCTGTTCCCAATGCGAGCTTGAATTCCTTCTCCAAGGACTCAACCTGGTAGTTCCGTGTCTGCTTGGAATTTTTCTTAAATGGGATGGTTTCCCCGTCTTCTCGGCGAATTCTCTCGGCCACGGTACGTTCCGTATCTCGCACGCTCAACCCATGTTCCTTGATGGTTTGGCAAAGCTCGACTTGGGCCAGTTCCTCACCAAGCGGCAGAAGTGCTCTGGCGTGGCCTGCAGAGATGTCGCCCTCACCTAAAGCCTCTTGGACCTTGCGAGGAAGCTCCAAGAGTCGCATCAGGTTGGCAATCGTACTTCGATCGATTTTGAGCCGACGGGCAAGGTCTTCTTGGGTGCAATCGTGTTCGTCCAGATAACGTCGGAACGAAAGCCCCTTTTCAATGGGGTTTAAATCCTCCCTTTGGAGGTTCTCCACAATGGCCAATTCGGCAACAAGTCGGTCGTCAGCTTCGCGAATCCGCGCTGGGATGGTTGCCCAGCCTGCTTGGATTGCAGCTCGTAATCTACGTTCACCCGAGATGAGTTGATGACGTCCGTCAACAACGCGCACCAAGATCGGTTGCAACAGATCATGGTCTTTGAGTGATTCAGCCAAGGAAGCAATTTCAGGTTCGCTGAATTCACGACGAGGTTGAAAGGGGTTCTGATCGATCTCATACACACTTAGACGCAGCAAGTCGTCAATCGGCTCTTGTTCGCCCAACTCAGATACTGGCTGCGGTTTATCGCCTACGGTTGTGGGCGGTTCTTGAGAAACAGGTTCATCAACTGCACTCAACAACGCCTCCAGGCCGCGGCCCAATCGTTTCCTTCTAGTCACGTTCCATTACCTCCATGCATAGTTCTATATAGGCCCGGCTTCCTCGAGATCTCGGCGCGTACTCCATTACGCTTGTACCGTGACTTGGTGCTTCACTGACACAAACGTCACGGGGGACGACTGTATCAAAAACGATTTCACCAAAGAATTCGCGGACTTGATTTTCAACTTCCGAAGTTAGTTCCAAATTGTGATCATACATCGTGAGCACAATTCCACCGAATTGTAGCTTGCCTGATCGTTCGTTCATTACGTCTCGAACAACCTTGATCATTTCTGTGAGGCCTTCCATCGCAAAGTATTCGCACTGGATTGGCATAAAGACTTCGCTGGATGCCCACAGGGCTGTCCGAGTCAATTGGCCAAGTGAGGGCGGGCAATCGACAAGGACATAGTCATAAAGCCCCGTTCCCTTGGATAGATGCTCAACCACCTGTTCGCTCTCTCCGTTTTTGCTATTTGCTAGCTGATCAATGTCGCGAAATGAACGACTTCCAGGTAGAAGCATGAGATTTTCGTCGAACGTTTCTAGCGCCTCGTGTCGAATTGACCTTCCCCCAATCAGGGGGTGGTTTTCGACCGGCTTTTTACCCAATCCTGTGGTAGCGTTGCACTGTGGGTCCATGTCGACCAGAAGCGTCTTTTTTCCTGCAATGGCTAGGCCAGCGGCTACGTTGATCGCTGTGGTCGTTTTTCCGACGCCACCTTTTTGATTTGCGATACACAACGTTCGAGCCATTATCCGTCAATTGCTAGCAGGGGGTATTGTTTTGATGGTTGTTCTTACCATTTGTCGCGCTGTGCTCAAATGTCAGTTCACGTGAAGCTGGCATCGGCAAGATCGGTTTAGGGCGTTGTTTGATGTCTATGATTGACAGGGACCTCGCGGTTTTCATTGCAGCTGGTTTGTTCTGACGCAATCGAGCCGCCAAACGAAGACGGGCGAGGAATAAGTGGCAGAACACCACATGCCCACGCAAGCGTGGAGCATGGCACCCGTCGCACGCGTCATTGAGGGGTTCGTCTTTTACGGGAGGTTGAGGCTCCTGCCGAAACATTTCTTGTTCATCTCAAGCGTCGAACTTGGGGCTAGTACCTGCAACCAATGGCCACGCAAGCGTGGAGCATGGTACCCGTCGCACGCGTCATTGAGGGGTTCGTCTTTTATGGGAGGTTGAGGCTCCTGCCGAAACATTTCTTGTTCCTCCCCAGCGTCGAACTTGGGGTTAGAACCTGCAACCAATGCCCACGCAAGCGTGGAGCATGGTACCCGTCGCACGCGTCATTGAGGGGTTCGTCTTTTATGGGAGGTTGAGGCTCCTGCCGAAACATTTCTTGTTCCTCTCCAGCGTCGAACTTGGGGCTAGTACCTGCAACCAATGCCCACGCAAGCGTGGAGCATGGTACCCGTCGCACGCGTCATTGAGGGGTTCGTCTTTTACGGGAGGTTGAGGCTCCTGTCGAAACATTTCTTGTTCATCTCAAGTGTCGAACTTGTGGCTAGTACCTGCAACCAATGGCCAATCAGTGATTATTGCCGGGATACCGTATCAGCCCTTTTGACGATTTGACCATTCCCACGGATATGGACATACGACTCCTTCAGTTAACACTCGATCGCAACGCATCACCTCGAGAAAGTTCGATCGCCCTGTATCCCAGAACCAGAAAAACCACTGGTAATGATTGGACCAATCTTATTTGTTCTACGTGAAACATGGTCTGGAGAAGCTCTCCGTTCCACGTGAAACTGAAGGATTGTTAGAATAGGTTGTTGTAAGAAATGGACTGGTGATTTGCCTGTTTGGATCAGTTGTAAAGCGGATTCACAACCATCCCGCTAAGTAATTTTGGGTAGAAGTAGGTGCTTTTGGCGGGCATTCTTTCACCGTTCAGGCTAACGTCCCTTACGTGGCCCAGGCTGGCTGGCATCACTAGGCACCCCAGCTGGAATTGCTCGCCAGCGGCCTCTTGTCCCGTGGCGTCGCGACCTGTCACGTCTCCATGAGTCAAGCCATGGATAACCTCTTCAACACTGTGCACATAGAGTGGCGAAGGCAAATCGTTCAACCCAAGAAGGTGTTCTGTGACGAGTCGATGCAGAACAGCAACGCCTAGTGAACGCCATTCATCACTCTGCCCAATTGAATCTTTCATGATCGTGGCCCCCGCTTTATTGAGCCGGCACATCACCCATCGGTCGTCTGCAGCACAGTAAAGAGCCATCGTTGATTGCTTGTCTTCGACAACAATTTCTTCCCAAAGTGAATTGGCCGTGTCGGGGCCTTCGTCCGCCAACGTGCAGTCAAAGCAACTCGATATCTTGCTCATGAGTTCGTCAGATGTAATGGGAGGTACGCCGCGGAACAGACGGTGAGTTGGAAGCACAATCATTCCGTCGTCGTCCATACTGACGTTCATCATCAAGACATAATTCGCCGGGTGATCCGATGTCAGCTCCCCGTTGGATTGAAGCTGTTTTTGGTAGTTCAGCGCGGTTTCGTAGCGGTGATGTCCATCGGCAATGTAGAGCGATTTTGGGCCCATCAGTTCAGCCAACCTCGCACATGCGTTGGTTCCGGTGACTCGCCACATAGAGTGCTGAACGCCCAGGTGATCCGTCGCTACGGTTGGCGTACTATCAGAAATCGAGGCCTGTAGTGCATTTTGCACCTCATTTTCTGGATCGGAGTAAATACTGAAAATCGGACTTAGGTTTGCACGGCAATGGGTGGTCAGATTCAGCCTATCCTTTTTCGCCTTAGAATGAGTTTCCTCGTGGGGGTAGATATTGCCTTCACCGAACTCTTCGAGTCGAACGCGACTCATGAATCCTCGACGAGTGATCGGATGGCCGTCGTATTCAAAAGTCTGGTGGTAGACGTAGATGGCAGGTTCGATGTCCTGCTGCAGAATGCCGTTGCGAGTCCAGTCCTTGAGATACCGAGCCGCTCGTTCGTAGCGGCTTAGTTCTCCGTCGCTGTCGGTCGCCTGATTCAAAATGAGGCGGACGATATTGTTTTCGTGGCGGTCGTAAAGTTGTTGTTGAAACTCACTATCAATTACATCATAGGGAGGTGCGATTACATCAGAGAGATTTCCAACTCGAGAGAGATCGTAGCGGAGTGCGCGAAAGGCTTGGATATCTGCCATGGGACTACTTCATTAACAGTCGAAGAAAATGATTCGACGCTGTTTATCCCGCAGCCAGCGCTAGATGTCGAGGGGTGGTGCTAGCGGAATTTCTCCGATCGCACATTTGCACCTCATCCTTGAGGGACCTCTATTACGCTTCCATCGTGAATTGGGTTCAACCAAAAAAAAAGGCCGACTTGAAAAAGCCGGCCTTTGTTGATTTGATGTGCTATTTAGCGTGCAAAATCGGTTTAGTAGCGATAGTGGTCAGGCTTGTAAGGGCCTTCGACGGGTACGTTGATGTAGTCCGCTTGTTCCTGAGTCAGAGTGGTAAGTTTCACACCCAGTTGGTCCAGGTGCAAACGTGCGACTTTCTCGTCCAGTACTTTGGGCAGTAGGTAGACCTTGCCGCCAGAGTACTTTTCGCCAGACAGAGTTTCTTCGCCTTTGGCGTTGAGTGCCAAGTCGATTTGAGCAATGGTCTGGTTGGTGAACGAAGCTGACATCACGAAGCTTGGGTGGCCTGTAGCGCAGCCAAGGTTCAACAGTCGACCTTCAGCCAATACGAGGACGCTGTGACCGTCTTCGAAAGTGTACATGTCGTACTGTGGTTTGATGTTCGTTCGAGTCGTTTTCTTTTCCAGGTTAGCCATGTCGATTTCGTTGTCGAAGTGGCCGATGTTACCTACGATCGCTTTGTCCTTCATCTTTTCCATGTGCTCGACACGAATGATGTTGAAGTTGCCAGTCGTGGTGATGAAGACGTCAGCGTAGTCAAGGGTTTCTTCAAGTGGCTTGACTTCAAGGCCAGCCATCGCAGCTTGCAACGCACAAATTGGGTCTATTTCTGTTACGATTACGCGTGCACCTTGGCCAACCAACGATTGTACGCAGCCTTTTCCAACATCGCCATATCCACAAACTACAGCGACTTTGCCGGACATCATGACGTCCGTTGCGCGGTTTAGTCCGTCAATTAGCGAGTGGCGGCAACCGTAGACATTGTCGAACTTACTTTTGGTGCAAGAATCGTTTACGTTGATTGCAGGAAAGAGAAGTGAGCCATCTTTTTCACGCTCGATCAAGCTTTTGACGCCTGTTGTTGTTTCTTCTGAAACGCCATGGCATTCAGCCGCAACTTTTGTCCAGCGATTTGGATTTTGCTTTTGGCACCAAGCCAAAGTCTTGAGAACTTCTTTGAACTCGACGTTGTCTGTGGTTTCTGGTCCAGGAACCGATCCCGCTTTTTCGAACTCGACGCCTTTGTGGATAAGCATAGTGGCGTCGCCGCCGTCGTCGACGATTTGGGTTGGGCCTTGGCCGTTACCGAAATCGAGAGATTTCTCAGTGCATGCCCAGTACTCTTCCAGTGTTTCACCTTTCCAGGCGAATACGGGAACGCCAGTAGGTGCTTCGACAGTTCCCTCAGGCCCGACGACAACTGCCGCAGCGGCTTCGTCTTGAGTCGAAAAGATATTGCAGCTGACCCAGCGGACTTCTGCCCCCAGGTGAACCAAAGTTTCAATCAAAACCGCTGTTTGAACGGTCATATGCAGCGAACCCATGATTCGCTGCCCGGCAAGTGGAGCCTGTCCGGCGAATTCTTCACGTAATGACATCAGGCCGGGCATTTCTTGCTCAGCCAAGTTCAACTGCTTTCGGCCCATTTCGGCCAACGAAAGATCAGCTACCTTATAATCAATCCCGTTTTTCTCATCGGGTGTGAAACACAATTGGGCAGATACTTCTGCTGTACTCATCGAATTCTCTCATTCTGAAAAAATGTGGATTTGCCGGCTCACAGGAGCAGGCAGAAAAACATATAGGTCAGGATCAGAGCCGGGCGATGGGAGATGAAGACTTCCAGTCCAATAGCTGTTTAGGCGCGATCTTTTTCCTCAAAGGATTTGCAACGGCAAGGTTGCAAGGGTCGGCATTAAAAAAGGAAGCCGACTCTTAGTATTCGCTCAATCTAACCGAAAGTAAAGGCAAAAGGCAACCGCGCCAGCTGAAAAGTGAACGACAAATAGCGATGTTTTGTCGAGAGCGTTTCGTCGGTACAGAACGAGCAATGGCCCAGCCATTCCCAGCTTGATGTGGGGGGCGATTTGCACATTGGTTCGCTCAACGGATGCACCAATGCGGCAACCCGACGATTGGCGCTCCGATGCTTTTGGGAATCGGTGCCCAATCCGACTCGATGCCGCGGATGGACATGCCGACAAACTTGACAATTCCACTATATGAACCTGAAAAGATTTGACAGAATTTGGCTCGCGAGAAAATCCCAGTTTTTCCAAGCCTGATCAGGAATACAAAACACTGTGTCCGTTGAATTGCCACAACTCGATACTTCGATGCTAGCACCACTTTTGGAGCAGTGTGATCGATTACCGCTGTTGGTAACCGGAATCGCCGGCGTCTCGGGCTACAACGCCTTTGCGTATTTTCGCGAACGGTATGGTGATCAAGTCGTTGGGCAGCGTCCCAAAAACAACTGGCCTTTGAGCGGGTCGGGCATTGTTGGGATCGACCTGGAGGATGAGAAAGGGATTTCGAGTCTGATCGAAGAATATGACTTTCGGACGGTTATCAACTGTGGTGGTAGCTGCGCCTTGAAGTCCTGTGAATTGGATCCCGTGATGGCCCGACGCGTAAACGTTTCTGGAATTGCCTCGCTCTTGAGGGCGATGAGCGGACGCCCAATTCGGTTCGTGCACCTATCTATTGACTTGGTCTATTCAGGAACCGAAGAAGGCCGTCATATCGAATCAGACCCGCCAGATCCGGTAACGGTTTACGGAACGACGATGGTCGAAGCCGAGACTTTGATTCTTTCGGAACGGCCCGATTCCTGTATCGCTAGAATTTCTCTTCCAATGGGAGTTAGTTTCAATGGCCATGCCGGGGCAATTGATTGGATTCAGCATCGGTTCGCATCTCATAAACCCGCGACCTTGTACTTTGACGAAGTTCGCACTCCGACCTATGTAGAATGCCTGAATGAAGTTTGCGAACGGCTGTTGGCCAGCCAAGCAAGTGGTTTGTATCACTCAGGAGGTCTACGGCATTTGTCGCTCTATCAAATTGCGCAAATCGTCAATCGTGTCGGCGGATACGATCCTGATTTGCTGCACGGTTGCCCCAGAGTTGACGCGGGCCCAATGCCGCCCCGAGCCGGCAACGTGACGATGGATTCAAGTCGACTTGCCAACGCACTTGACTGTCAGCCTTTTCTTGCCTGGCCATATTTGGATGAGCAAGTGCCACAGAGCCGAAACTGGCACTACGATCGATCTGGGTTTGTTGGTTCACCTGAACTGTTGAAGAACACGCTTTATCTGCGTCCCCAGGTTGTGAAGTCGTAGAATCGCTTGCAAAACCTGTTCCTATTTGGGTTTGCCGCGTGGCGGTTCAATCGATTGTCCAATGGTTCGCAAGGCAATTCGAATGATGTGTTTTCCGAACTACAGGGAACGTGGTTTTTTGACTGTTCGCTGTCGTTTCGCCTCCAATGTCGTCAAAATCACGTCAATTGCAAGAAAACGGGGCGGAAAATGCGGAATAAGCGTTACAACTGAAATGACATGCAAGCGGGACCAAATTTCATCAGACGACGAATGTTCGATTGATCAGATTCATGGATAAGATAAAATGAGTTGGGGTGGAATGAACACGCGTTGGGCCAAATCCATAGCGTTCCACCTGACTCTGTTGAATACGGCCAAGGTCAGAAAGTAATGTCGGAAAAGTTCACTTGGACAAGCAGTGTAGGAAGATGGTTTGGAATACCGGTGCGTATTCACCTTTTTCTTGTGCTGTTTTTCGTTCTGATTTTTAGCGTTGAATGGCAGGTCACGATCAAAGAACCTGCGACTCCCATTTTTGGGAGCGGGTTGGTCACTTGCATCGTATTGCTTGTCAGTTTGTTGCTGCACGAATTGGCTCATGTCTTTGCCGTAAATAATCTTGGCGGCCACATTCGTTCGATGATCCTGATGCCCTGGGGCGGAAGTTCTGACTTTGTCTATCCCGAACCCACTGCAAGCCGAGCTCTAGTTCATCTGGCGGGTCCCTTTGTCAATGGATTCATTTTTGTCATCGGGGCGATGTTGCTTTTGCAAACGGGCAGCCGCGATTTGTTTTCCATTATCAACCCCTTTGGGCCGCATGTATTTGATGCAGGCGATTGGGAAAAATCACTGATCACTATCGTGACCTGGGTGAATTTTCAGCTGTTCGCGGTAAATATGATTCCCTGTTTTCCGTTTGATGGCGTCGAGATTTTTCGATCGATTTTTGAGTCGGTGAATGCCGAACTAAGCCGCATCAAAATCGAGACCACGTTGATGGCGATCGGGCATTTGGTTGGTGTCGCGATGATTGGTATTGCCTGGTTGTTGCCTCAAGACGCGTATTCAACATACTTTGCCGCTCCCTGGCTGATCTTGGTGGTCGCGGGCGTCACATTGATATTCTGTTCCAAGTATGCCTGTCATACGGAGATCAGTGAGTTGGTTCCTGAGGAGTGGGACGACTTGGATGACCTCGAGGGCTATGATCCCTTCTACGATGACGAATCAGACGTGGATTTTTCAGACGACGACCAGTATTCGCAGTGGCTCAATGAAAAGCGTGCCGAACGCGACCAGGTGGAGCAGGATCTGGAAGAAGACGAGGAACGCAAGGCCGATGAGATTCTTCAAAAACTCCACACTGACGGCATGATGAGCCTTACCGAAGACGAAAAGCTCGTCCTGGCACGTGTCAGTGAACGCCTTCGCCGCAGACGCCAAGTGCCTTAGTTTCTCTCGCGGCGTGGTGATGTTTCCTGTTTTTCCCGGGCACCCAGCTGCATTGCGCCAGCTGTTGTTTCGGCAGGAGCCTCAACCTCCCATTTTTTAGGTGCCTTGGTTTACACTCGCTTTTGGGCGCATTGGTGTACTCGCGCTTTTTAGAGGCTCATGCCCGAATCAAATTGTATTTTGCTGTTCTCTTGGGACTGAATCTACAACCCCTGAATAGACGTCATAAGGAATACAGCTGAGTTCGTATTGATGACGGTTTTTTTCATCCATATCTGGAAAAACCGTTAAAAACCGTGCCAGCATTGTTTGGCACATCGTTTCCTCTCTATTCATTCGCCGAGATTGGCAGTTGCACCGGTCCCGGAAAACGAATCTTGTTTTTTCAGGAGAACTGAGAATGAACCGAATGTTTAAACTTTCCACGACAGCTTTGGCGTTTGCCGTCATCGTGGCTTTTTCAATGATGACCAGTAGCTCGGCCAATGCTCAGTCATGTCGCTCAGGAGGCTATTATGGTGGAGGTCAAGCCTATGGCGGAGGCTACTACAATACCGGCAGTTCCTATTACGGCGGGGGGCATGGATCGGGAATTAGCATTGGAGGCGGTGGGATTAGCATCGGCGTCGGTCGAAATTATGGGTACGGCGGATACAATCGCGGGGTAAATCTCAGTGTCTATCGGTCGCCCTATTCAGGGCACAGTACGTACCGGAGACCGGTTTACCATGATACGTCTCATTTGGATTACCATGCACCGTCGATAAATCGTCACGGAAACCACTATGACTATGTACCTGGACACTACGACGTCCATCGAACAGGACACTGGCATCGCTAAAACGATATTATCCATATATTTGAGCGATTGTTAAAACGGGCTTACGGGCATCTAAATGAGGTGCCCGTTTTTTTATGGGAACCCGACGCGTGAGCGAAGACGTGTCAGGTTCGTCCTCGCTGACGCGTCGGGTTTCCATAAAAATGGCTCGTCAAGAATGGGGCTCCGAAAGAGTGGTGGCCCCTCAAAATACACGGTTGCTCAAGACGGGTGATTTCTCACACCGCATTTTGCCGCAGAGCGGCTATTTCTCTTAGCCCCAGACTTTCAGGACTTCCAGTCTGGGTAACATCTCAAATCCCAATCCCCTTCGCGGATTACTGGGTGCCATGGCCTCGCTCGCGTGGCCATGTTCTTTTGAGATTGGCTCGTTGGCAGCCTAAGCTTCGAAATCACTCAATCGATTCTCGTTAAGGCATGCCCAATGGTTGCGAGGAGCATGGCACCCAAGAATTCATCCTGCGCGATTTGCACATGAGCGACGGCATCCGTCAATTTTTCATTCGTGTGTGAATGGAGTTGCGCAGGCGCAATGGTTGAGTGTGATTCGCCTAGGTGCAATGCTATTCGTCGTAGCCTGCAAAGCGGCGTCGTTTTCGGCGAGTTGAACGGTGGCGGCGTGTGCCTTGTTCTCCGTCGAACCAGTAGCCGCCAAGCGCTTTGTAGAAGAGATGTAAAACCAGTGCACCGCCAGCTCCACAAAGGAATCCTTCCATGCTGATGGGCTCGACAATTTTCTCTGGATAAAAATATCTAAGGAGAGCGCAGCCAATCAACGTTCCCGCTATGCCCATCAGCATCGTTGCGACGGTTCCGCCAGGGTCTGAGCCAGGCATGAATGTTTTGAGGGCCAGACCGACAATGGTTCCAAAACCGACCCATGTCAGTCCGTGGTTGGCGAACTCGGCTAGTTGGGCGAAATCCATTTCCAATACTCTCTAATCGCGTTCAAAGTGGGGCGCAGTTTCTTTTCGCGCAATGCAGAATTTGAGGAGTCCCCAATCGAGCTGTTTCCTGGAAAAAAATCTGGTTAAACTGGGTAAGCCCGTCGATTTGGTTTTTGCCTTCAAATTCGCAATAAATACCGCTGATTCCTGTTTTTTAACAAACTTGCCCCGCTTGTCCCAATAGCAGTTATCCAGGATCGAACAAGCTGACATCACTAAAAAACTGGACATCTCAACGGCTTCGCTAAAAGATAGTGCTATGGGCACCGAAAACCAATCGAGCCAAGTATCCGCATTCACGCTGCTCTTTTTATGTAATCAGGCATTGCTTTTGGGGGTTGCGCTTTATTCGTCGAACGTTACAGCTGGCGTGTTCTTCTGGTTAGGAGTCGCTTTTTTGCTCTCTCGATTGGAGCCGATCGAGTTTCGTTATTGTGCCTTGCTATTTTGGTTAGCCATTACGTTGGCAATTCTTGCCTATTTGATCGCGCCGCGAATTACATTCTCCGATTTCGACGAAATTCCAAATTCAAAGGTGCTGGCTGGAAGTCTGCTTTATTTGGTTGCAGCAATTCTTGTCGGTGGCGCAATGTATCGGGCTTTCATGCTACCGCGAGAATCATTAAGTCAGGCAAAGGGCAAGTAAGTCGAAGGTCAAAGTTGATTCTGGGCAGCGACTTCGATAAAATCTGGGCTTGGGGTAATAAAAAGGAATCGAGATGCGCAAGTATTCTATTTCGATGTTGTTGACGTTCAGCTCTATTTTGGCAATTGTGTTTGGTGGCGGAACTACGCAAACCGCTTGTGCTCAGATGATTAATGTTGGCACGCCTTTCAACACCGTGACCGACTCCTACTATGAACGCAATGGCGTAAACTTTGGGTTTAGTATTCCCGGAGGGCAGGGCAGTGGATCCAGAATCGTTGGTTTGAATCCATTGGGAATGGTCACTCCCAATATCAACTTTTCGCAGAACGGTTTTGGCAGTGCGATTCCGCCTTTTGGCGGTTACGATCCGGGAGCTAGCGCAAGAACTGGATTTGGTTTTATCAATTCCCGTGGGGGAGGATTTTCTTTGGGGCTCGAGTTTGGAAAAGGCAGCAGTCGTTCGGTGACGTCGACGGTCCCTAGCCTTACGGTTCCCAATGGATTCGGTGGTTTCATTCAAAGTGGTGCGTCACGTCCCTTTGTTACAGGCCTCGTGCCGGTTGTCTCTTCAGGGAACCAGATTCTGCCGATGTACCGTCCAGTTGAAGAGAGTCCATACAATGGAGTGACGCGGGCAATCGAAAGCGGACAATTGCGACTAGGGGGGCCGGTTGAGGCGAGGCCTGTCGATTCAAGCCCAATCAACTACGGTCGCGAAAATAGCTCAGCGGAGACAAGCGACATTGGCGTGGCAGCAATTAAGGCCCATCGTGCCGCCGCTGCCCGCGCCGAGAAACAGCGACTGGAATATCTGGTGAGTTCTATCGCCGATTTAGAGGAGAAGCGAGAATTTGCCCAAGCGCGATCAAATGTTCGCGAGGCAATCAAGCTTACTGATGACAAGGCTCTAAAAGCGAATTTGCGAGAGCAACTCAAAGG
This sequence comes from Mariniblastus sp., assembly GCA_965224765.1. Classification (GTDB taxonomy): domain Bacteria; phylum Planctomycetota; class Planctomycetia; order Pirellulales; family Pirellulaceae; genus CAZDBA01. Next base: position 164,134 of record CBDDAC010000012.1, on the reverse strand, counting down.
TCTTCGTGGCAAATAGACCAAGACCACGCATCAAAAGCGTAGTTTCATGACGTATTCCTGCCAGTCTTTTTTGAACTGGCCCAAGTCATCGGTACCCAACACCTTCTTGAGTGATTGAAGGCCTGTCGGATCCTCAGCCACATTTTCACGGAAAGCGTCGTAGTACTCGAGAAGCTTTCCGTTTTCCTGAAGATAGTAGCAGAGGTATCTAGCCTGAGAGTAATTGGTTCCGCGATCTTCATCATAGAACTGGTCGCGAGTCGTGCTGCAAAGTTTCTCAAACGATGGCACTCGATCGTCCTGAATCGCCAACTGAAGTCCACGAAGCCGCCAATTGGTACTTCCCCAGATTTTGCTGTCTTTCTCACGACACTGCTCATAGAGCGAGGCGAAACCTTCGTTAAACCACGATGGACATTCGGGGAAATTGCTTTCGATAAATGGGTGAACAATTTCATGTACCAACGTTCCTCCGCCAGTACTGATATTCATCACCAAGCAACGGTGGAATGAATTGTAATAGCCAAAGGGAGTCGTTGGCTTTCGTCCAAAAAGCTCCGATGCGTTGGTCTCATAGCTTTCTTTGTCTTTAAATAGCCAGATGTCAAGAATGTGTGTGGGGTCCTTGATGAAGTATCGGTCTTTCAGCCGACTTGTCGCCCAACCGACGGTGTTCTTTGATCGGCGTTCAACAGTTTCAAGAGCCTCATCACCAATAACCACAAAGGGTTTGTTGATGATGATTTTAAAATCGCCGGCGGGCATTTTCTCTTTGAGTTTTCGAACGTGTTGAGCGTAATCGGCGTTGGTGAATGATTCTGACGTCGAAACGGTAACTTGCTGCGCGGGTGGCTGCATTCGCAGTTTGACAAAAAAGTTTGAGTTGTCGTTTACTGTCAACGTCCATTGCTTGTGAAATTCGTCGATGCTCATGCGGCGATAACTACCCTCAACCAGGCTAGGGTCGTGGTAAAGAATCTCTTTTTTTTCTGGATCCAATCCAACTACCAGAACAAAGTTTTGATTGCCTTGATTTTGTAGGCAGACTACCCAGGGGATTTTTGTGTTGATATCATTTTGCAGGTTCTCCATTTCCTGATTGAATTGTTGCTTTGCCTTTGCCGCGTCGACATTGATCCAAACTTTTCCCGGTTCAATTCCAAGTTTCTTTACTGCATTAAGGAGCTCGACAGTCGTGCAGCCGCGTCCCAGCAGCGGATCAACTTCGGCCAGGTCGAAGATCGCATCCTGATCAATTGAATTTCCCAAGGTTTGCAAAAACATGGCGACGCACGCTTCGCCTCCGAAGTCTGGCTTTTTCGTCACGAATGCGACGTCCGCGATATAGATTTCTTGCCCTGAAAACTTGGTGATCGAGTTAGACTGGTCGCAGCTGACGTTTGCGATCGCGACCATTTGGGCCAATAAAATGATCAGTGTTTTTTGAAACGGTTTCATGGCATTGTCTCCCGAGCTTCTTTGATTCGATTGTGGTGGATCATTACCGTCCAACCAATGGCTTCAGCACGTCGTTTTAGATGTTCGTTGTCGGGCATCCTGTCAAACTCGGCTATCGGTCTGATGGTTGGCACCTGATATGATAAGGGACTTTCAGCCGATGACCTACGCGAATCCAATCAATGTCTAGTCCTAATCAATATGCGATTGGTGTATCCACCAGCGATAATTTTGATCTTGCCGCCGAAGAAGCGATATCTCAACTTTCCGATGGGATTTCGGGATCATTGGATTTGCTGTCTTTTTTTTGTTCTGGATATTCAGCTGAACAGGCGCAACGAATCGCTGAACATACACAACGGATTTCTCCCGTTCACGTGATTGGCGGAAACTGCGTTGGAGCGATCGGCGGCCATCGAGAATTTTTTACTGATGAACCGATTGTGGTGGTGTGGGGAGCCTCACTTCCCGAAACTCAACTTACACAATTTCAGTTGCAGTATCGGCATTCGATCGATGGTGGTGCGGTTGTGGGGTGGCCGGATGATTCGAGTTGCCTGGACGACGATTGCGTATTACTTGCAATCGGTGATCCCTACAGTTTCCCTATGGATCTTCTATTGCACCGCTTGAACGAAGATCGTCCGAACGTCAAAGTCATTGGCGGGATGGCGAGCGGACCAGCTCAACCGGGTGATTGGAGCTTGATTCACGGAGATGAGCTGGTGCACTCGGGAGCCACCCTGATTGCAATGCAAGGAAACTACTTGCCGGAACCTCTGGTTTCGCAAGGTTGTCGACCGGTTGGCGAACCGCTGTTGATTACCGCATGTGAGAGAAATGAGATTCAATTGTTGGGTGGCGTTCCAGCAACACAGAAGCTTTTTGAGCTTTTTGACCGCCTGCCGACTCGAGAACAAAAGCTTCTCAATTCCGGTTTGCAGATGGGGCTTGCCGTTTCAGAATACAAGGAAGACTTTGGCTATGGCGATTTCCTGATTCGAAACGTGAATGGATACGATCGGCAAACGGGCTCAATTACCGTGGGTGCATTTGCGCGAGTTGGCCAGACGGTTCAGTTTCATGTGCGGGATCACGAGACGGCGACTTTGGATTTGACTGAAGTTTGTGAGCAGTTTTCAAGCAAACATGGTCCGCAGCCTCAATCGGCGCTGATATTTTCCTGCAATGGTCGTGGTTCGAATCTTTTCCCCGAACCTGACCACGACGCAATGCTACTAAGCCAGAAACTGGGGATCGATTCGCTGGCGGGCTTTTTTGCTGCGGGCGAGATTGGGCCCGTGGGGGGCAAGAACCATATGCATGGATATACAGCAAGTGCTGCAGTGTTTTTCTAAGCCTCCGAATCATTGGCAAATTGAACGCACCTCCGAGCTCGAACGAGGTTTGTCGATTGTGTTGTACTCGTCAGTCTCCCGATTGTCCTTTCAGTTAATGAAAGAAAGCTAATGAATTCGCAAGATCTCGCAACTTACAATCGCAAAGCTTGGGACTCGGAAGTGGCCAAAGGAAATCGCTGGACCGTACCCGTCTCCAGTGAGGCAATCGCAGCGGCTCGCAACGGCGAATGGAGTATCGTCTTGACCCCGGCAAAGCCAGTGCCGGCGGAGTGGTTGATGCCAGTCGCTGGAAAGCGAGTACTTTGCTTGGCCGGTGGAGGAGGGCAGCAGGCGCCGATTCTTGCCGCCGCGGGAGCTGAAGTAACGACCTTGGACAATAGTGCGGGTCAACTTGAGCAGGACCAATTCGTTGCGAAACGCGATGGGTTGGAAATCGGTTCGGTGCTCGGTGACATGCGCGACTTGTCCGCATTCGATGACGAGTCCTTTGACATGGTGATCAATCCTTGTTCCAACTCGTTTGTTCCTGATGTGAATCCTGTTTGGAAAGAGTGTTATCGTGTGCTGCGAGTTGGTGGCTCATTGATGGCGGGGTTCATCAATCCGCTCATGCATATATTTGACTATGACAAATTGGAAGCGGGAGAGTTGCTGGTGCGACACAAGATTCCGTATAGTGACTATGATTTGCCAGAGGACGAACGACAGGCGTTAATCGACAAGGACGACCCCCTTTGGTTTGGGCATCGTCTCAGTGATCAAATGGGTGGGCAAATCGCCGCAGGGTTTGCAATCACAGGTTTCTATGAGGACGAATGGGATGAGTTGAAGGCCCTTTCGGACTATATCGACCTATTTATCGCTACACGTGCTACGAAGCTCCGCTAATTGGGCACGGCTCAAGAACTTGTGTAGACCTATTTCGGTGAAACGAACTACGCTTGGTTGTTTGTGGATCCAGTTTAGATAATGTTCCGAGTTAATTTAGCGTGCGAAGACACTACGTTACGATCTTGAAATTTGGCATTTCCATCGCCATTCTTGGCTACTTGGTTTTTCAAGCCAATCAGGATAAGCAATTTCAACAGCTATTTGAGACCAAAAAGAATTGGTTTTGGCTTGGTATTGCGCTGGCGAGTTGTATGGCGGCTCACGTCGTTTCCTACTGTCGTTGGCACATCATGGCCAAGGCCGTTGGGTTTTCATTGACGCTATGGGAAGCGATCAAGATCGGTTTCATTGGAACCTTCTTCAATGTCTTGGCTTTTGGCGTGGTAGGCGGCGACTCACTACGGGCCTTTTATGTTGCACGACAAGCCAAAAGCAAAGTCCCCGAGGCGATCTCATCGGTTTTTGCCGATCGGATTGTTGGGTTGATGACGATGTGCGGAGTGGCAATCGTTGCGTTTAATCTGAAGGACTTTTCCGACGAAGACTCGTTGCACTGGCGGAAGTTGTCGGCCATTAATTATGTTCTCACTGTGGCAACGATCGCATTTGGATTGGGGGTCGCTGGATTCATCGGCATATTCTTCTCTCCCAAAATTCGAGAGTGGAGTTGGTTTCAAAAATTGGAACAGATTCGTTTTGCTGGCCCGATTCTCAAGCAGGTGATGGACGTCGTCTCTTTATATCGCAAAAGCCCAGGCGCGATCTTCAAAGCATTCTTGTTAAGCGTACTTACCAATACGTTTTTTGCGGTCACGATATTTGCGGTTGCCTGCGGAATTGTTGATTCGCATCCATCATTTCCCAACCATTTTATTATTGCGCCCGTCTCGATGGTGGCGAATGCTGTTCCCCTTCCGGGCGGCCTGGGGGGAATGGAATTGGCGCTAAACTTCTTGTATCAGGGGTTCTCTCACCAAGCTGTCCCCAGTGAAAATGGAATCGTTGTGGCAATTGGATTTCGGTTCTCCCTTTTGTTAGTATCGCTGGCCGGGTTGGGCGTCTGGTTTGCCTATCGTACGGACAACTCTTTGGCGATGGAGAGCGCAACGACAAGTAAGTCGATCGCCTAGCTTTCCAATTGCTCGTTTCTTGTTTGTATGAATCTCGTCATTTGAGATTTCTTGTTTATTGGTGCGTCCACAACTTCTATCTTCCCGGCAATCAAATTGTGGTTCCCGATCGTTTGGGTTTCGGGGAGTAGATGTTGATTCTTTCGGCAACGAACTTGGCGATGTCAGATTGAGAAGCCTTCCCGAATTTTACCGCGGTGGTTTGGCAGAAATTCCCATACAGAAGGACGTCGGTCGAATGATGCGTTGGAGATTTCCCATCAAACTTTGGTTTGATGGGGATCTCGAATTGTAGATTTCGAATCGGTTTCGCAGGCGGGAATTGTTCTTTCATTCCAATCCGTGCGAATGGTTTTGTTTGCCAGTCGTATCTTGTGAGAAGTTTTACCTTGGAGATCTACATTGAATCACATCATTGAAAAATCCGTTCTTTGCGCTCTGTTCTGCGCCTTCGTCTTTTTGTCCACCCCGGTGTTTGGACAGGCAATCGATCCACCCTGTCCAATGAACTTTCAGGTCGAAATCGTCCCTCCAGTCGGAGGGTCTATTTTTGTTTATACTGGCGCTGATTGTGTGTTGGATAATGGGAGTTGCGAAGCAGGTTCCACTAGCCATGTTCTTTGGTTCGATCAATCAGTTGATATTGGATGTGGCGGAGTTGTTGCTGGTACATGCAAATGTGTGACTGAAGTCGACCCCATTGCCACGCGACGAGTAGAAAACGGCGAGGCCAGGGGCGGGGCGGCAGGTGATGGAAAGATTGACCTTGAAATATCACCGAAATCTAGAACCGTCTTTCGGGAAGGTCAAAAAAACTATTTGGCCTATTTTCACGACGACAAAGGAACCCTTGACGTTGGAGACGACGAGTATTATTTGGGGATGATGTTTCAGCCAAACGGTGGAACAGAAGATAGCTTTGGAAGTGCAATCAAATTAAACGCTATGCCCCGAGTGTTTCCAGGCGGTGATGAATATCCTCCTGCACGTTTGGAAAAAGTTACTCGCGACGGCGATAAATTGGTTTTCGATGACCACGAATTTGGTGTGGTTCAAATCGACGAAGAATGATCATTTTCTGTCGAGGTAGTATTTGATCTGTTCAGAATCCTTGAGCAGTCGAGGTGTCATCGATCGATAAACGCGGAATCCCAGTCCGTCTGGACTGGGAGTTTCCTCGTCGGTTGGATAGGGCTTGGGAAGCCGAGGGCTTGTAGTGAAAAGATCGCGTTCGCTGAAGTCTTTCTTCGGTTTTGGGTCGCCACCAACAACTAGCCTAGTTGTTGTCGAATCGACTTGATAGATAAGAGGTAAGTCGGAGGTGTCCAAATCGGGGTCAAATTCGACGTCGGCTGTCCATTCTGCCACGCTCGAAAAAAGGTTCTGCACACTATCATCATTTTGGTCTTCGATAGGTATTCCAACGCAACCAATTTCCCAATTCTCGAAGATCCAATCATCGCCCCAAGGAAATCGATCTTTTCCGCCATTTGTTGCGGCAAAAACGTACTCTTCAAAAGTTGGGAGTCTACCTCCAACTTTTTCGCAATACTCCAACGCCTCCAGAAAACGAACGTTGGTGACAGCCAAGTTGGGGTCCAAGCCTTCAGCATTTTCGCTATACCTTGCAGCAAGATCTTTTGGCAGTTGTGATATTTGTTCTCTGTATTGGCTCAATGAAACTTCTTTGGGAGCAACGTAGAACTGGGGGAATTGAAGCGTTTTATAGGGGCGTGAATCGAATAAGCCATCTGACCCAGAGAGGAATTCACTGCCTCCACTTGTTACGTACATGGCAGTATCAACAGGTACAATTTGAATCGACTGCAATCGGATAGTATTGTTGTTAATCGCTTCCCAGCTCTTCAATTTGCTGTTGGTAATTTTCATGCTCGATGTCGATTTTGGAATCAATCGCCAGACTTCAGCGATACCGATAGGTGACTCGACTTCAATGATATGCCACCCGGCAGTCAATCGCGTATTGAAAACGTATCCCTCGTCGTTCGAACCATTTGCTCTGGCTTCGATGATTTTTGAATAATCAATGTGTCCCAATTCTGGATCTACTTTAACTATTCTGACCGTGCAATTGGGTTGAGAAACCACAATCTCCACATTGAGCCGCTCGTCGGGCGGTATGTTGTTAATCCAAACCAACAAGCTAAGTAGCGCGGCCCCAACTAGCAGCCCAATGATCAACAAAATCAAGCTCCAGGAATTTTTCTTGAGCCTGCGAATCAGCGATTGAGCTTTGTTGAGTGGGAAATGTTTGGATGGTTCATCATTCAGGTACGCTTCTAATTCGTCGGCGAAATCCGCACAACTCCGAAATCGATTGGACGGATCGGTTGCGATCGCTTTCATGCAGATCTTGCTGAGCAGTTTGGGAACTGAAGGATTCAGTTTCATGGGCGGCTCCGTTACTCCCCCAATGATTTCCTCCGTTTTATCATTGAAGGGGCGTTTTCCTGTAAGCAGCTCATAGAGAATAATTCCCAGAGAGTAGATATCAGTACGGTGATCAGCGCTGTGTGCATTTCCGGCCGCTTGTTCGGGAGACATATAGGCGACGGTGCCAATAATCTGCCCCTTGCGGATCAGTTCGCTGTTGGCGGGATCTTCGTGTTTGGCCAAACCGAAGTCAGTTATATGAGGCTCACCTTCATCATCGATCAGAATATTGCCCGGTTTGATATCGCGGTGAATGACTTTCGCACCGTGTGCGACCTGCAACGCTCTGGCAATTTTGATGACCATTGATGACGCTTGCCTGTTGTCAGGCTGACTCTGTTTGCGCCATTCCTTCATCGTCATGCCTTCGATAAGCTCGCTGACGATATAGACCTGGTCGTTATGTCGGCCGTATTCATGGACCGATACGATATTGGCGTGCTTTAGCTGAGCCGCCGCCCGAGCTTCACGAACAAATGACTCAGCCTGCCAGCGACTAAGGGTACTCGTCTTGGGGACTTTTACGGCGACACTTCGTTTTAGCCGATCATCGTGGGCTTCGTAGACGGTACCAAATCCTCCCTGTCCGATCACCTTTATCAGCCGAAAATGACCAAGGAATTCTCCCACTTCGGCGATTGGGCCATCCATATCCAAACCGCGTGTTTGCGATAGATCAGGTGTGTCGTCTGGGGCAACACTAAGCAATTCAACTAAGCTAACCAGCGTGTCGCAATTCGGACAAGTTACTTCCGTTTGTGAGCCACTAATTTGGAGTTCGAAAACTTTTCTACAGTTGGGGCAACAGAAATTCATTTTGATTAAGCCGACAAGTGAGTTGCCCTATTATGGTTCTTTCGGCAGGCGGTACAACATCGTAAACACAACTTCGTCCTTTCCTTCCCCATCCACAAATTGCTCAACCACCAGCCGGCGCTAAGTTAAACGAGGTAAGTGCCTGGACGGAATTGGGCAGATTTTGGCAAATTCCAGCGGTTGAAACTTGTTTTTCCTTGGTTTTAAGTAAATTTTGGACTTTTCAAAGCAAGCAACATTCGTCACTATCCGCCGCGAAAACCAACATTCCAAACCTTTTGTACGCTGTGCTGCGCTATTTTGCTATCTCGATTGCACTTGCTTTACTTGCGATTGCGATTGCGCCATTTGATTCGACGATAACGTCCGCGCTGAATATGACTTCGGAGTCTGGCGATTTGCGACGAATCATGGCGTTGTCGGAAGTCTTTGCACATGGGTTTGGAGTGGCGATCGTTATTGTTTCAATTTTTGTTTTGACGCCCGACAAATCCCGGTTGGTGCCTCGGTTTATTTCCTGTTTGATGATCGTCGGAATCTCGATCCATTTGATCAAACATCTGGTAATGCGCAGGAGGCCGCAATCGTATATTTATTTGCCTGACCTATCGGCGGAAAGCTGGTGGGTTTCGACGGGAGCGGATGGCGTTGCCTGGAACTCTGAGTTTTTGCTTCAGTCGTTTCCCTCCGGGCATAGCGCGACGGCATTCTGCATTGCGTTGGGTTTGAGCTGGATGTTTCCCAGAGGACGCTACCTATTCTTGGGTTTTGCAATCATGGCGATACTGCAACGCATCATGTTCCTTGCTCACTGGCCAAGTGATTGTTTGTTTGGTGCGGCGATTGCAACGGCTGCAGCCGGCAACGTTTTTAAGGCGCCGCTTTCGGACTTCCTCTTCGCCTGGATCGAAAATCCAAAGCGAAAGAGGCACGAATTGAAAATCGACAGTGCTTCGGAGAAGTCGGCATCCGGTCCTCCGTCTGAATTGCCGTCGCGGCGAGCGGCTTGACCTAAGCGCCAAGCGCCAACCTGTTTTTTACAATATTGAGTCGTTGAACAGGATCATCTGAAATGATACCTAGTGGTTTGACAGAGCTGATTTGACCAGTTTCCGTGGGTGCCATGCTTCACGCTTGCGTGAGCATGCTCGTGCAATCGCAAGGCATGGCACCCACCAGTTCCGGTTGGTTGAACCACTAGATTGCTGCCCCTTTATCGATTGAGCCGGCGCATCTGCCGAAGAAGATCAGTCATCCGCTCTTGAGTTTGCATGCTGGCGCTGACAACAAGCGCACAAGCCGGTTGATAAAAAAACATCCGTCCGTTGCCTCCGTTGGTCCTCCAACTATCTGGATCGATCGTCGTTTCAATCAACTGGATCAAATCCTGTGCGTTGCCTGGACCAAAGTTTCCGTTTGCATAGGAAAAGACCTGCGATGGGCCTCCGATCAATTGGCCAGCTACATGCAATTGCTGGGAAAGTTCGCCCGCCAATTCGTAGTCATCATTCTGTTCAAGTTCGGCAGCCAGGAAAAGGGCATCGGCCCTTTTGTCGTTGGATTTCTTCGCCAGCTTCTGAGCTGCGCGCGTAGCACGCCGTTGGGAAATTTCCATGTCCTGCTGGCACTTTTTCAAACGATTCGCGACTTGGGCACGCAGATTGACCAGGGACGGATTATCTTCGTAGCGTGAATCGGACACGATTTGGCGGTGCAGTACGCATAGATCGACGATTGCCGCGTATGTTTTGATATCATCGTCGGACTTCGAACGCTTAATAAACACCTTCATGTCCTTGCGCATTTCCGAGATCGGGCGATCGTTTTCAGAGGATTGGCCTGTCGATTGAGCGACGGCCCAGCCAACAATTGATCCAAGAAGGAAAACGGACAAGAGACTGGTGGCAGTGATTGCCAAAGTTGCTTTACGCATCTAAAAACTCCGTAGAAATTGACCAAGCCCCAATTGGTCTCTGATCAATCATAATGTTTTAAGATGAACTGGGCAATTAAAGTTTTATTCGCCCCAAAGAACTTCAAAACGACCATTGGAATCGGCGGCCGCGCGGGCCATACCATCGGTGTTGAATCGCATGGATATTTTGCCATCATGGGAGATCGCGATGATTCCCCCGTCTCCTTGGTCCAAGGTGTCATTGAGAATCGCCTGAACTGCTTCGTCGACACTCTGGCGATTGTAGCGGATTCTGGCCGAAACGTCGTAGGCGACGGCATTCCGGATGTACTGCTCCCCGGTTCCAGTGCATGAAACACCGCAGGTTGCGTTGTCTGCGTAGGTCCCCGCTCCTACGATCGGGCTGTCACCGACGCGCCCAAATTGTTTCCCCGACATTCCCCCTGTCGAAGTGGCTGCCGCAATGTTTCCTTGGGAGTCTAGGGCAACGCATCCGACTGTACCCTGGTAAGAGCCAACGTCTTCGTTGAGATTCGCCGAGAGATTTTTGGCTTCGGCCTGATTTTTATCGGCGTCCCGTTGCTTCCGCCGCTTCCATTTTTTCAGCGACTTGGGGGTATCGAAATGACTGGGTTTGACCAATTCGACTTTCATCAATCCAGCAAAAATCTCCGCTCCTTTACCCGCCAAAAGTACATGAGGAGTTTCGGTCATCACCAATCTGGCGAGCGATATTGGGTTCTTTACCGTGGTGACTCCGGCGACGGCTCCACAGGCTTTGTTTTTACCGTCCATAATGGATGCATCAAGTTCATGACTGCCCTCGGCATTGAAGACTGCACCAACACCGGCATTGAATTGCGGATCATCTTCCAGAAATAGAACGACTTTCTCAACCGCGTCCAGGCTGGACCCACCGTCTTTGAGAATCTGCGTGCCGATCTCGAGGGCCTTTTGCAATGAGCCTTTGCGGCTTGCGTTGGCTTCATCAGAAAATTGATTTGGTGAAGACCCTGCGCCCCCGTGGATCACGATTGCGTACTTGATTTCAGAAACGTCGGTTGCGTTTTCGTCTTGAGCGCAACTGCTTTGGATAAAAAAAAGACCAATGGTGAAAGTCAGCAACACTTTGAGAAACATCTTATGCACCTTATCAAATGAAAGAGAAGTTCTCATCGTAACTCAGCATTTAGGCGCCGCCAAGACTTTGGCGATTTTCGCGACGCAGAGTTGGGACGGCGAAGTTGGTCGACGATGTGCAGCCGTGAGGGGATTGCGTTCGCGGGCTGCCACTCCCCGGCCCTGACGTGTTCGGGCGAACAAACCACATTTGAAGTGTTCGGGCGAACAATCCACATTTGATGTACTCGTGCGAAAAAACCTTAGGAGCAATTCTGCTGTCGCCCTCCCTTTGGGCTCTTCGTGAAGGAGGGGCTTGCTTCGGGAGGGCCGGACGCGAAGCCTGGGGCTTTGCAACCTGGTCAATTTCGAACATGTCAGAACGGGAAATTACCGAATTATTTGGCACCGATTGCGGCGCGAGCCATGCGACGACGTTCGGCTTCTCGCAAAAGCGACTTGCGAAGTCGAATTTGCGTAGGAGTAATCTCCACAAGTTCGTCGTCTTCGATGTATTCTAGTGCCATCTCCAAGGACATGATGCGAGGCGGCTTTAGGATGACATTGTCATCGGATCCAGAGGCACGCATGTTCGTCAGTTTTTTGGCTTTGATCGGATTGACGGGCAAATCGTTGTCTCTGGCATTTTCTCCAACGATCATGCCTTCGTAAATTTCATCACCAGGAGCGATAAACATGTCTGCTCGCTGTTGCAAACCATCGATGGCAAACGCAAGGGCTTTGCCGTTGGCCATGGAGACCATGACGCCGTTGGGGCGTCGGGGAGGATCAGCTCCGCAAGGTTGGTAGCTGTCGAAACGGTGGTTGATGATTGCCGTACCCTGGGTCGCATTCAATAGTCGAGTTCGGAGTCCGATCAATCCACGAGCCGGGATAGAAAAACTGGACAGCGTGTAGTCACCGCGAGTCTTCATCTCCAGCAGATCGCCTCGTCGAGCTCCAACCATTTCCATCACGGGCCCGAACTTTTCGGTGGGGACTTCAACGTGCAGAATCTCAAACGGTTCTGACCTGACCCCATCAATGGTACGAAAAACGACCTGCGGTTTGCTTACACTCAGCTCGAAACCTTCACGACGCATAGTCTCGATCAGGATGGAAAGATGAAGTAATCCACGTCCGGCGACGCGAAACGCATCGCTGTTGCTTGGGTCTGATCGCAATCGTAAGGCAACGTTTCGGTCGAGTTCTTTGAGCAGCCGTTCGCGTACTTGGCGGCCCGTCACGTATTTGCCTTCGCGACCAGCCAGAGGCGAACTATTGATGGAGAAAACCATTTCCAGGGTCGGTTGATCCACGGTTAGCCTTGGCAGGCGAGAGGGGTTGTCGATGGATGTGATCGTATCGCCAATTTCCACTTCGTTCATGCCGACCAATGCGACGACATCTCCTGCTGTCGCCTCTTCGACTTCGGTCCGTCCGAGATTATCGAACACCATGACCGAGCTGATTTTGTGTTGCTTTTGTTTCTCGTTTGCCTGCATCATCAGAACCGATTGACCTTTTCGAATGGTCCCGCTCATGATTCGACCAATGGCAATTCGACCGACGTACTCGGACCAGTCAATGGTCGTGGTCATCATGCAAAAGCTGTCGCGTTCTTCAATTTCAGGAGGAGGGACTTGTTCGACGATCAGATCCATTAAAGATTCAATCGAGTCCGTTTTGACATTGGGATCGTGAGTGGAGTAGCCGTCTTTGGCCGAGGCAAATATATGAGTTAGATTTTCCAGGTATTCCTCGCCACCCAAATCGAGGATCAATTCAAATGTTTCGTCGACTACTTTGGATGCACGGGAGTCAGGCTTGTCAATCTTGTTGACCACAACGATTGGGCGCAGACCGACCTCGATTGCTTTGCTAAGTACAAAGCGGGTTTGGGGCATTGGACCTTCTGCGGCATCGACCAAGAGCAGGGCACCGTCTGCCATTTGCAGCACTCGTTCTACTTCGCCGCCAAAGTCAGCGTGGCCAGGGGTATCGATCACGTTGATCTTGATTCCTTGGTAAGACACCGCAATGTTCTTGGCGAGAATTGTGATTCCTCGTTCTCGTTCCAGGTCGTTGCTATCGAGGATCTGTTCCTGAGCCAATTGACCCTCGCGAAACTGTCCCCCTTGTTTGAGCATACAGTCGACGAGTGTTGTCTTGCCATGATCGACGTGAGCGATGATGACTATGTTTCGGATGTCGTCTCTAATCATGGGAGTTCGGACGTTGAGCCTGGTAACTACAAAAGGAAATCGCCCGGCGAGAAAGCCGAGCGCATCAGAGGGCTGTAGTCGACCCGATTCGGCGGGGCCTGTAAATAGCTATTCGTTTCAGGTCATGAAATCGTCATTTGCCCCATAGAACGCTGGGGGTGGCCCCAAGGTGCTGTCCAAATGCGGTATTTCCCGGTAGTGATTCTAAACCTTCCATTGGTGCCCGCCGGAAACGTCGCAGAACGGCGTTTGGGGATGCCCATGAATCAGCGGAACGTGAATTTCACTGCTTTCCAAAGCAGTACAGTGCTTTCCAGGTCCTGATGTAGATCCGTCCATTCACAATCGCAGGAGAAGCGGTGATGGTCTCTGCCAAGTCGTTTTCAGCCAGCACATTTCCGTCACGGCCGGGTTCAAGCACATAGACTTTGCCTTTGCGGCCGGTGATATAGATTTTTCCCTCGGCGACAACGGGGGTTGAGCGATGGCGGTCGCTCATCATTCGTTCCATATAGATCTTTTCGCCGGTGTCCGCGTCCAGAACTAACATGGCGCCATTTTCGCGAGCTAGGTAGACCAATCCCTCGTGGACGACGGGACAAGCCACATCGGGCGTGCCACGTTCTTGCGTCCAGTGCCTTGCCTGTTCATCCAGCGTCACGTCTCCCTTTAAGCCGGTTTTCAAACTAAGAACCGGGCCATTTTTCGCAGAGGGGACAAATAGCTTGCCATCGGCATACGTCGGTGAAGCAACAAACCGCAAGTACTTGTTGTAGCTCTCCTCAGGATTCAAGCCGCCGCAACGCCAGATCTCGGCCCCATCAGCGATAGAATGCCCGATCACTAGATCCCCACCATGGGTGACCAGTTGAATATCGTCGCCGTCGCGAATTAGCACAGGGGAGGCATAGGAATGTTTGTTTTCAGCAATTGCGTCTGTGTTGCGAACGTGGTGCCAAATCTCTTCGCCTTTGGACGCGTCAATCGCAACGATATGCCCAACACTTCCACCGCGTCCACGCATGTCGCCGTGAATCAACTGCAAATACAACCGGCCCTCATGCAGGATAGGAGTCGAAGTCATTCCGAATTGGATATTGAATTTGCCGTAGCGATTTTGGAGGTCAACGGACCAAACTGGATTTCCATCCATGTCAAAGCATTCCAGAAATCCTTCTCCGGTTGTTGCCCAGATGTGTTGTCCATCAGTGGATGGAGATGGGCTTGCTGAGTTTGCGCTGTCGATCCGGATGAATTGATTCTTTCCTTGAAGCTGCCGTGCCCATTTCTGTACTCCCGCTTCGTCAAAACAAATCAGTTGGAGTTGCTTTGAATCTTCTACGGCGGTGATGATAAAAATGTTGTCGCCCCAGACAATGGGGCTGGCGCCGCCGGGACCGGGAAGTTCCGTTCGCCAGAGCAGGTTTTTTTCTTGGTTGAACTCCACAGGCAGGTTGGTCGCAGAGCTGATATTGTCGAGTGATTCACCTCGCCATTGGGGCCAGTTTTGGGCGTGGATGGTCGACACAGACAGCGCAAACAAAAGGAGAGGCAAGACAAACGAGCGGGCAAGGAGCATTGCATTTCTCTGAATTTGAATTTTGATTTGGCAGTTCATTTGACAGTGTAACAAAAACAAGGGAGAGTCGGGGTTGCTTGTTCATTTGAAATCCCTCGGTGAATCAAATACTCTGGGAACTGTTAACTCCGCTACTATTCGGTTTGTGGGCATTGGGCCTCAGAATTCATGAAACGATCTATCCCGTCAATTCCTCAGCTCTATCGAAATGTTCGACGCTGGACCGAGATCATTTCCGTGCTCAGCAAATACGGATTGGCAAGTTGGTTAAGTCGTTTCAATATTGAGATTTTCAAAGATCAACTAAAAGACCAATCTGGTGAGCCCCAAACGCCAACGACCACCTCAGCACGGATTCGGATGGCACTCTCTGATTTGGGACCAACCTTTATCAAGTTTGGGCAACTACTGAGTACGCGTGCCGATCTGGTCGGTCCTGAGTTGGCATATGAGTTGGAAAAACTTCAGGCAAATACGCCTGCGGATTCCTTCGAGGACGTTCGAGCGACGATTGAATCCGAGCAGGGCAAAACGCTGGAAGACCTCTTTGCATCTTTCGAAGAAAATCCAATTGCATCGGCTTCGATTGGGCAAGTCCATCGAGCGGTGTTGTTCGATGGTACCGAAGTTGTCGTCAAAGTTCGCCACAAAGGAATCGAGCGAACGATCGATACGGACTTGGATATCCTTTCCGGATTGGCGCAATTGGCCAATCGATTGGATGACTTCAAAAACTATCAGCCGCCTTTGATTGTGGCTGACATGTCTCGGATGATGCGTCGTGAGTTGGACTTGGAACGTGAGTATCGAAACATTGTTCAATTTCGGACGATGTTTAAACGCGACAACAAAATCGTTATCCCTAAACCTGTGGGTGAGCTTTGTTCCCAGAAAATGCTGACGATGCAGTTTCTGGACTGTATCAAATTGCGAGACGTTTCAACGCAATCACCCACCGACACGGATCTCGATGGGTTGGCAAAAAAAGGTGCCAACGCCTACTTGCGAATGATCTTTGACGAAGGCTTTTATCACGCGGATCCTCATCCCGGAAACATTGTGTTGACCACAGGAGGGGAGCTTGGGCTTTTGGATTTCGGCATGGTCAGCCGGATTAATGAGAGCCTGAGAGAAGACATCGAGACGATGCTGGCGTCGATTGTCAGTCGTGATGTTCCCATGTTGGTCACATTGATCAAAAGGGTAGGGCGGTGTCCTCAGGATTTGAATGAATCAGCCTTCTCGAACGACGTGGCAGATTTCGTGGGGCAGTATTCGACTTTAGAATTGAGTCACTTTGATATGAGCGGTGCACTCATTGATTTTTTGGCGATTGTTCGGCGGTACAACATAACTCTGCCTAGTGAGGCGTCGGTGTTGATCAAGGTTCTGGTGACTCTCGAAGGTTCAAGTCGGCTTTTGAATCCTGAGTTCAGTCTGATGGAGGTGATGAAGCCTTTCCAGCGACTGATGATGCTGAAACGCCTTTCACCGACTCGGCAAGCCCGCAAATTGCGTCGGTTTTATATGCAGGTGGAACAGCTGGTAGAGGCTCTGCCTAATCGGGTATCCAACATCCTGGAGCAAATACAATCGGGCAGCTTTGATGTTCACCTTGATCACCGGCGTCTAGGGCCGAGTGTAAATCGCTTAGTCGTTGGATTGATGACCAGCGCCATGTTTATTGGCTCATCCTGGATGATTAGTTCCAATGTGCCGCCCATCTTTTTTGGGGGCGAGGATGGCAGGGGCGGCGTTTCGCTGTTTGGTTTGACCGGAATTCTGGTCAGTTTGATGATGGGACTGTGGCTTTTGTGGGCGATACGCAAGTCGGGGAATTTGGACGAAAGCGAATAGAAGTCAATTTTCCTCATGAAACGGCCGTTTTACATGAGATGCCGCAATTAGGCAGCTTTTTTGATTTCAGAGGCATCTTCGATGCCCAACTCAGCTTTTCGCTCATCGGCGAGTTGCTTGATTAGCGTCTCGATTTCCAGGTTCAGCTTGTCAAGCTGCAAGATGACTTCATCCTGTTGGTTGAGCAGATTACTAACCAACTCAAATTGGTTTTCTTCCATGGTTTCGGCGAATTCCGACATGATTGCTCCTTGGTGTGACAAAGTTGTCATCGGCAAGGCGAATCTGAAAGGAACTCAGGGAATCTAATTTACGGAACTTAACATTTGGGTAATTTGTAGCGATGGAACATGTGAGAAATGTGAAGTCTCTGAATGTTCGAGGAAATAGGCAAAAGGTATGGACAATGCTGGTCGAATTCCCTTAAAATTGGTCGTTCCTACTACTGATAGGAAATTTTCGGCTTGGTTTAGTGAATGGTCGCAGCTCTGACCTTACACTTAATCCTCGCGCCCGAATCGTTCATCGGGTTCCATAGACGTTTTTGGAAAGGAGCTGACTTTGAAATTCGGAAGGTGTTTGGAGGAACAATGGTAAAGTTGTTGGTACGAGAGAAGGAATCAATCCAAGATGCAGTCAGGCGTTTCAGAAAGCTGGTAGAGCGAAGCGGCATCAAAAAAGAAATGCGCCGACGCGAGTACTATGAGAAACCCAGTGAAACCAAGAGACGAGCGAGACTCCGCGCAGAGCGCCGAAATCGCCGTGCTCGATTGTTGAATCGATAGTTCGCAATCCAGAACAATTCAAACAAAAAAGGCCAACCTAACGGTTGGCCTTTTTTATGGGCTCAAGCTTTTGCTTCCAGAAGGGGATCCGACGAAGCAGATCTCCATCTACTGGTAGTAGGAAGCAAATTCCTGTTGAACGATGACCGGTCGTTGCTTGAACTTCGGATGAGGCGGACGAACTGGAGTAGATTTTGGCTCGGCGGTCGTTGCCGGAGCCGAAGTCGTTTTTCCGCGAACTAACATCTTTTCATAGTGGGCGAACAACGTGTTGACTTGTCGCTCTGTCATCAGGCCAACATTGGCGATGATTTGGCGGAGGGTAGGCCGGTTGATTTGCTCCAACTCCAAGAGTTGCTTGGCATCGGCTTGTTCGATAAAGTCGTTCTCTAACGCGATGTCGATGAATGACGCATGAGGTTTGATTTCTCGCTGTTCCAAAACAGTGGCGACCTGTTTGATCGTCATGAAGTTTCTTTGAATGGCAAGGGTACTCAATGAGGAATTTGACTCCTGCTGGATTTTTACCAATCCGCAAAATTGATCACAAGTCATGATTCCTTGTTCTACGAGATAAAGTCCAAATTTCAAACTCATGCGATTTTCCCTAAATGAAGGATGCAGAAACCCTGCTCTATCAATTTCGGCAAATGCTCGTAACGCATGCACAAATCTAATCTTTGCCTGAATGATTGTTTAGTCTCGTACGTCTCGTACAAATGCAAAGTTGTGAATCATTGATTCAATCCTAACGTGTCGTTAGATGGTTATTGAATCTAAGGGGACTCACACGGAGGGATCCTAACGGGTTTACCGATAACTCCTTTCTTTTCGGGTGGGCAATTCAACAGGTTGGTGAATCATTTCAAAATACCGACGGTCGCAAATTCTATGGCCTACGTTTAGCGGTATACCGGAGGCTTTTGAGAGGCTTCCAAGGCAAACAACAAAATAAATGTAGTTTTGGTAGGGATAATGACTGGAAAACAAAGAAAACAGAATTTTATTGATACCCACGTTCAGGGCTCCTTGGTTCGTCGAATCTTGGTGCATTGGTGCATCTTTTTCTTTGTGACTTGTGTGTTGGTCGCAGTACTCAATGCACTTTCCGGTGACCCTTCACTTCCGTTTGCGGAGAAGGTTGTTGGCGAAACCGGCACGTTGGTCATTGTTGCTGTTTCCATGCTGGTTTTGTTTCCTGCTTTTGCTTTGGACACGATTCGATTCAGCAATCGTTTTGTAGGTCCGATCTCAAGACTGCGTCGTAGCCTCCGCGAATTGCGTGACAACAAGACAACTCGACGAATTAAATTCCGTGACAACGACTTCTGGGCAGAAATGGCCAACGAATTCAATGATGTTTGTGGAGCTTGTCGAAGCTCGTGATGAATCGAACGAAGTTGAAGAAACCACCGTCGCATAGCTTCTGATTCAAACCGAATTGATTGATAACCCCCTCATTCATTGAGCCTCCCATGTCCACGAAACGATCTAAATCCGTGCTTCGCAAACTTGCCACTCGCCGTGCAGCAGCCACCGTAGAACTCGCGGTTTGCCTGCCTGTTATTGTGTTGCTTGCAATCGGATCAATGGAAAGTGCCAGTATGATTTTCCTTCGCCAGGCGCTGGTTCAGTCAGCTTACGAAACGGTAAAGGAATCCGTCAAAATCAATGGAAGCCAGGCGACCGCCTTAGATCGCGGCAAAGAAGTTCTGGCGTTCCGAGACATCACTGGTGAATCAATCACATTTGAGCCTGCCAACGTCGATGATCTCGATCCCGGAACTCCAGTGACGGTGACGATTTCCGCTCCAGGTGACGCCAACAGCGTGATTCCTTTTGGGCCATTCAAAGGTCGTAACATTTCAGTTACCGCGACCATGCTAAAAGAGTGACTCTGAATCTCAATTCAACCATCAAATGTAATCTTAGAACCCACAGCCAAATACGTTTCCCAAGGTAAGTGATTATGAACCGTCGAATTATTCAAAATCAAAAAGATCGCAAAGGAGCCATGTTGGTGCTGGTCGCGTTTCTTATGATCATCCTGATCGTTGGAGCCGTATTCAGTGTCGATATTGCCTACATGCATATGGTACGAGCGGAACTTCGTACCGGAACCGATGCCGCAGCTCGAGCCGGAGCAGAGACATTGGCACGTACGCAAGATCCTAATGCAGCCATTACCGCCGCCTTGGAGATTGCCGAACGCAATATCGTCGCTGGCGATCCCTTGTTGCTGGACCGAAGTGATGTCGAACTCGGAAGCGTCGTGCCGGATGCCAATGGCAAATTGGTTTTTGCCCTAGGGGTAACGCCCTTTAGTTCCGTTCGAGTGAACGGAGAGCGAATCGCAGGTTCACGAGGTGGTCCTGTTAACCTGTTTTTTGGTGCATTGTTGGGCACCAGCTCCTTTCAACCCGTTCAAGTCGCAACCGCATCCGCATCCGTCCGTGATATTGCATTGGTGCTGGATCGGTCGGGTTCGATGAGGGCCGTCGAAGGAGGGATCTCTCGTAATCAGGCATTGAAAAACGCGGTCTTTGTGTTTTTGGACGAAGTGGAATCCTCGAGTCCCAACTCGATTATGTCTTTGACGACCTATTCAACCAGATCATCGCGTGATATCGCGTTGACGGACAATTTTAATACGATCAGATCCCGTGTAGCCAGACTTCCTGCAAGTGGAGCCACGAACATTTTTCGAGCGCTTCGCGATGGAAGCGATTCATTGGATACTGATCCAAATCGTCGTTTCTTTGCCGAGCAGACGATTGTGTTGATGACTGATGGGAATTTTAACGTTGGTGGAAACCCACTTCCTTCGGCACGCCTTGCTGCCTCTCGCGGACATACGATTCACACCGTGACATTCAGCAGCGGTGCTAACCAAGCCATTATGAAACAGGTCGCCAATATCGGTGGTGGCCAGCATTTCCACGCAGATGATGCTGGCGATTTGACGGAAATCTTTCGGGAAATTGCACGTACGCTTTCTGTACTCCTTGTCGAGTAACTTCACCGCATTTTCGCAGAACATTGAATAGAGCACTAAGATGATCAGAATTCACAATCAAAAATTGCAACGACGAGGAGTCACCGCTGTTGAAATGGCTTTGACACTTCCAATTCTATTTTTGTTTTTGTTTGCGACGTACGAACTTGGTCGTGCAAACATGATGATGCACACGGTTGAAGCTGCATGTTATGAGGGATGTCGAGTGGGTATTATCCCTGGGGCACTTACTGACGAATCTGAGAGTGCCGCATTGGCGGTCTTGGCGACTGCGGGAATTCGTAAAGCGGATGTCCGGATCACGCCAAGCAGTTTAGCGACCGACTCGGAAAAGGTTTCTGTGGAAATCAGCTTTCGGTTCAAGGACAATTCGCTGATGGCTCCCTTGTTCATGGGAGACCGTGCCATTACTCGCATTTGTGAGATGACACGAGAACGCCTGTAACCTGGCACCGCGTCAATTCACGATCGAATCGGATCTCTGTCCTGATTTTCGAAGCTTGGGTTTCAATTTGTGTTGGGGGTCGATGATATCAGATTTCCCAATGACGATCACACCGCCGGGGCTAATCGTAAATCCACGTTGACGGTCCAATTCATAGTCGAAACCAATTTCGACATCGGGTGGAATCGTAACGTCTTTATCGACAATGGCCCTTTGGATCTTTGCATTGCGCCCTACGGTGACGCCTTCGAACAGGATGCAGTCCGAGACTTGAGCAAAGCTGTTGATGCGAACACGCGGCCCCAGAATACTGTGCTGACACTTTCCTCCTGATACGATTGCTCCCTGGCAAACGATACTGTCAACTGCACTGCCAACGCGAGCCTGTACGCCGCGATCATCAAAAACAAATTTTGGTGGCGGTAAATTGGGCTGATAAGTTCGCACTGGCCACGATTGATCGTACATGTTCAGCTGTGGATTCACGCTGATCAAATCCATGTTCGCAGTGTAGTAGGCATCCAGTGTGCCCACATCCCGCCAGTACGGAGTTTCCTTTTTGTTCTCGTCCGTAAATGGAAACGCGAAAACCCGACGATCTTTGATGATGGAGGGAATGATATCCATGCCAAAATCATGTTGGCTGTTTGGGTCGTTGGCATCCGCCAGGAGTTGTTCAAAAAGGAAGGTTGTCGTAAAGACATAGATGCCCATACTGGCCAGGCAAACCTGATCGTCTCCGGGCATCGTTTGGGGAGATTCAGGTTTTTCTTCAAACCCGATAATACGTTTCTGGTCGTCGACCTGCATTACACCGAACTCTTTGGCTTTGTCGCGAGAGACGGGCAAGGCTGCGATTGTCAAATCTGCGTTTACACTTTGATGATATTCCAGCATCCTGGCGTAATTCATCTTATAGATATGATCGCCGGCGAGAATCATCACGTACTGGGGCGATTCCTGTTCGAGCGCATAGATGTTTTGATAAACTGCGTCAGCGGTGCCCGAATACCACTGCTCATCGATCCGCTGCTGCGGCGGCATGACGTCGATGAACTCCCCGACCTCACGGCAAAAATAGTTGCGCCAAGCCAAATCAATATGCCGATCAAGGCTGCGCGTCTTGTACTGAGTCAAAATAAGCGACTTTCGAATTCCGCTATTCAGGCAATTCGAAAGCGCAAAATCGATGATTCGATAGTTGCCGCCAAATGGCACTGCCGGCTTGGCACGATCGCGAGTTAGTGGCTCAAGCCGTGAACCCTTACCTCCGGCCAATATGATCGCCAACACATCCTTCATGTCGTTGTCCCAAAGTCCTTTGGATGAAAAGCAGTTTCTATCTTAGTCTTTTTGGTAAAACGAAAGAATACAGGTACGCCAAAGTGTAGATCGAGAGCGTTTTTGCCTACAATCGAGACGCGTGAAAATGGTTTTTTGTCGGCACTGCTAAATCAACGAGCTGTCGAAAAACAGACGCGAATCGAACACATTTTCGATCGTCCTTCCTTTGCTTTTTTCCTGCTCAACTCCAACCGGTGAAGCCATGTCGTCCGTTGAACTATCGTTGATTGTTCCTGCTCACAACGAAGAAAAGCTGCTTGAGGCGACCTTGGTCGCTCTTCAAGAAGCCGGCCGGCAATCGGATGCAAGTTTTGAAATCATCGTTGTTGATGATGATTCGACAGACTCAACTGCGGAGATCGCGTCCAGAAGTGGAGCACGTGTCGAAAAAGTTAAACTGCGAAACATAGGTGCAGTGCGCAATGCTGGGGCGGAGATCGCCAAAGGGCGTTGGCTTGTGTTCATCGATGCGGACACGATTGTTCCAGTTGCAACGCTTCAGGCGACTGTGGCGGAGTTGCGTGGGGGCGCGATTGGGGGGGGAGCAAAAGTCAACCTGAACGATTTGGCCAAATTGCCCTGGATGAAACGGATGATGTACTACGTCGTTGTCATTGGCTGGCAAAAATTAGGCGGCTGGGCGGCGGGTTGTTACATGTACGCAGACGCTCAAGTTTTTCGCGGGTTTGGAGGTTTTGACGAAAAGTACTTTGCCGCTGAGGAGTACTTTTTTAGTCGAAATCTAAAGCGTTTGGGCAAATTTGTATTACTTCGAGAACCCGTCGTTACTTCCTCGCGTAAGCTTCATGGCTATTCGGTTTGGCAATTGGCGAGGTTCCTGATTCGCCCTGTTTTTTCGTTTGGACGTCTTTTCCAATCGAAGGCTGGTTTGGAATTGCTTTACGAAGACAAAAGGCAAGCTTCGTGAGACCACAATCGTTGCAGATTACGAAATGATTTTGTTGTGAACTATCGTGATTATCGGCCAAACCCCCAAAACAGCAGCAATACCAACAAATTCGATTCATCCTTTTTTTAACGCAAGGTTTGGCCGATTAGATATTTGTTGTTAAAATGTAGGTTGCTCAGTCCTGAGTCGCCACTCGGCACATTTTCCTCGAAAAGCAACATTGATGAAACAAATAAGAAAAATTTTGTGGCAGGGTGCTCTGTCGTTTTGCCTGTTTGCGTGCGCTTCCACTTGCGCTGCGGACGAAGTGGTTTTGGATGATGGCGATTCTGACGATCAAGTCAAATTGGGTGATTACAACTACTCAGTTTATCGTACGGGTGCCAGTTCCAATTTCCCATTGCAAGATCAAGAGATAACCGCTGGCCAGCTTTGGAAGTTCTTCGACCAACAAGGTTTGGATTCGGTCAGGAGTATCGCCATCTGTGTTGACGTTGATCGTCTTCCTGCGGATCAACAGCTTGACCTGAGGGCAATGGATCTGTTGATTGAGGATCCGTCTGACAAACAACGGAAATGTCATTACTCGATGGGCGACAAGAACCTTGTTTTTCCTGCGAATAAAACCAAGTCCTTCACGGCCGAGGGTCGTTTTGAGTTGGATTTGGGTTATGACTTTATGACGCGATATTCAAGTGCAAGTACCGAATCGGTACAACTCAATTTTGCTCTCGACCATTCGGGAACATCAGCACCGGTATTTTTTATCGAGGGAAAGCGTGGGCTATTTTCGCTAGGCAACATGATAATGTTGACGGTGTTTTGCTCGTTTTGGGTGGGGCTGTTCTGGCTGTTACAGCGATTTACCTTACCGGCACCGAAGAAGTCTGCTCCGCCAGTTTCTCGCCCTGTGCTGACATTGCCCAGAGTTGAAGTGGTTGCTGAACCAGCACTTGACCTTTCTTGTAAGCCTTAGATCGTCTTGGGTTTGCATAGGCGTTTCAAATAACAGACGTTCGCCGATGCGTTGTCCAGGTTGTTTCTTTGCGACTTTCTCTAAGTGAACTCCCGCGGTTGCTGGTGTGGTCACTTTGGGTCGTCTAACGCAGAAGACTGTTTTCTCTGCCCCGCTGCTTCATAGGCCACGATTGCTGCGGTGACCGAGACATTGAGGCTGTCTCCAATTCCGCGCATCGGGATGAAAATGGAGTTACAGGACTCCCCACGCCATACCTCGCTAAGTCCTTGGGCTTCGTTGCCAAAGACAAGGGCAATACGGTTTGCCGTGTAATCTGCCTCTTGATAGTCCATCTTCGCGCCGACGATGGCCGTGAAATTCGAATATGAGTGCTGGTTCAAAAATTCCATGACTTCAATGCAGGACCCTGTTCCAAGTTGAAGTGAGAAAACCGCGCCCATGCTTGAGCGAATGCAATTGTGGTGAAAAAAGTCTGTCATCGGATTCGCGGCAATCACGGTATCGACCCCTGCACCATCACAAGTCCGCAGAATGGCTCCGAGGTTTCCCGGTTTCTCAATAGACTCCAGCACCATGGTCAGGCTGGCTTTTGGCGGCTGAAGTTTTTGCAAGGTTGTGTTGGGTCGTCTTGCGACCATCGCAACCCCTTCAATTCGATCTCCAAACTCGACTTTATTCATCAGCTCGTTTGTCAACGAGAGGATTTGGCTCGGTTGCACGTGCTGGCTGTAGAATTCGATTTGTTTGCCAGAAAGCAGCTCTGGGCAAATGAAAACGGTGTCGATTTCGATTTTTGAATGCACCGCCCTGCGGCACTCACGATCCCCAAAAATAATGTATTTGCCCAGCTTTTTGCGCCCGCGACTGGAGTGGAGCTGCACCGCAGATTTGAAGTTTGGGTTTTGCGAACTGGAAATCTCTTGCATGCGTTTTGTCTTTATTGACGTGAGGGATGTGCGCTGTTCGGTGCTCCATTGGCAATCCAACGAACGCATTCGCCAGATTCAAGTTGGTGCCCATGGTCGGTAGAAAGACTGAGCTGAAGTGTTTCCAGATCTCCGACGCTGGTATCTATCGAATCTCGAACCGCATCCTTGAGCCATCGACTGGTGTAACCATCGGAATGGCAGCTAAGGACTATGGCTTTTGGCCGCGGCAGTAGCTGAGGTAACAAATCAAGCATCTCAGGTAGGTCTCGGTCGATCCGCCATTGTTCCTTTTTTGGGCCTCGACCAAAAGTCGGGGGATCGGCGACAAAGATGTCATAACAGTTTTTTCTTGTGATTTCGCGTTTGAGGAATCGCATCGCGTCTTCGGCGATCCATCGAATCGGAGCGTCACCCAGGTTCGATTGAGCTGCATTTCCTCTCGCCCATTTGACCGTATTTGCTGCCGCATCCAAATGGACGACTTCGATTCCCTGCTTGGCAAGGGCCATTGTGGTTCCGCCGGTGTAAGCAAACAGGTTCAGCGCCTTGAGCGGAACGCCGTGAGCCTGTGTCGGGCGGGGTAAGTTGTCTCGAATCCAGCGCCAGTTTAGCTGCTGTTCGGGGAAAATCCCCAGGTGCCCGACGGGAGTCGGCTTGAGTTGAAAGCGAATTTGATCGATCTGGACGGTCCAATTGTCGGTGTCAGTGGAGGACTCGAAACTCCAGGTTTGTCGATTCTCATCAAACGCAAGGTCCGCGGATTTCCATAGGGCAGGGAATCCTTTTTTTTTGATGGGCGTAGAGGCAGGGGCGGCGAACGAGATACTTGCCAAATTGTTCAAGCTTTTCCCCCTGCCCAAAGTCAACGAGTCGATAGTTCAGGTCGAATTGATCTTCGTTGACGGGCAAGGGATCGCGTGGGGTAAGGAATGGAGTGCGCAAAAAAAACGCATGGTCGTTACCATGCGTTTGTATTTTTCAATAGGACCTGAAAATTATTGATTGCCACTGGCAAAAGTTCCAGGCACGATTTGCGCCGAGATCGAGAGCTTGGCTTCCGCCTGCAATGGGTCGTTCGTAATGATCCGAATTTCTTCATTGATTTTGCGAGCTTTGCTGGTATCCAAGACATACTTCACAATATGAAGCGTCTTTTCCCCCTCGTGGCTGATAATTTGGATTGCTGGATTGTCGATCACGATCTGCTCGATCGAGAAGGGGCGAGCTCCTCGGATGATCATGGATTTTTCGATTTTTTGATTTTGGTTCAAAATTCCAAGCTGTATGTCCGTGGTTTCGATGACAGATTGAACTCGACCTGCCATATCCACGCCAATCATGTGGTTGGCTTGATCGTTGGTAACGATCGTCAAATTGTCAGTAAATTGACCCGCATTCTGCATGCCACCGTCGATGGTGACGGTCATTTCGTAGTCGACTCGACGGGCAACACGATCGCGTCGCGTTTCCCGAATGTCGATTTTTACGTTCTCATTAGAAGATTTGACTTCCTGGATTTGCCAGTTGGGGTCCCCCGCATATTTAATCTGAAGAGTTCGTTGTGCTGTTTTCCCAGCGAGAACGTCGTTGAAGTCGACTGAAGCCGGCTGCAGAACTACGTCGCGTCGGATTTGGCCTTTGACAGAAAATTGAAGTTCTGCGTACTCAGTGTACGGAGAGTCTTTTCGAACTGAAACGGAAAGGGTCGCACCCCGCGCCCCGTCAAATTTGAGCGTATCAAATTTGGCGTGAAGTTGACCTTTGTCACCAGGCTTTACTGTTTGTGTCATAACTGTTGCGATGGTGCACCCGCAGCTAGTGCGGACACTAAGCATGTGCAAATCGGTGTCCAAGTTATTCACAAACTCGAAAACATGTTCTTGCTTGGAGGCCTTTGCAACGGCACCAAAATCGTGGGCAGTGTCCTCAGCAAGGGTTTGAGACCAGTGCGATCCAACCGATCCCTGGTTCAGTTGCGAGCCATAAATTGGCTGGCCCTGTTGCTGATAAATTGGTTGCTGATAAGTAGGTTGCTGATAAGTAGGTTGCTGATAAGTAGGTTGCTGAGACTGATAAATTTGTCCCATTGCGGTTGTCGTACAGAGGGTGGCAAGCAAGGTAGCGAGTTTTGAAAACTTTTTCATTTCTTCACCTATGTAATTGTTTGGAATTGCTGGATATGCGAAGCAATCCCTGTTCGCCGTGTGGAATACGTAACAGACGACAGTTTAGGACGTAGTAACCTGCCAAGATCACATTTTTTATGTATCCAAACTCGATTTTTGGAAACGGACGTGTGAATTCTTATGGTTTTACGGACTAGTAAAAGTCTAAGGGCATTAGTGTCATGTCATTTGACGCAGAAAATGCGTTTGAGACAACAGAAGTCTTGCCCTGAAATGGTGTTGAACGGCAATATTGTTGAAAATATGCGGCGAGAAGGACCAAATCCATTCTCCGCAATTTCGGAGTCCAACAAGTCACTTAGTCTTTCCCCAACCCCGTAGCACAAGAAAGTTTGCCGATTAGGCAAAAAAACGGGGGGGCAATTGAGAGAATGAAAGTTACCCGACTAGGACTCGAACCTAGAATGACAGGACCAAAACCTGTAGTGTTACCATTACACCATCGGGTAATTCAAGAGATACTTTTACTGTTTTCCCAATTGTTTGACAACCGCAAATGAGAGTTGTTCGAGCTCAATTGCTAAGTCTACGCCCGCGATCGTTACAGACTTGGGGAAATTTAGCATTACGGGGGCAAAATTAAGTATTCCAGAGATTCCAGCTTGGACTAGATGCTCGGCGACTTTCTCTGCTGCCTCTGCCGGAATGGCCAAAATCGCCATATGGATGTCGTGGTTTCGACAGAATTCCTTGGTCAGTTTGTCCAGGTGCTGAATTTCGATATCGTCAATTTTCTGCCCAACGATTGCTGGAGCCACATCAAAGCCTGCGATGATTCGGAATCCTTTTGAATGGAATCCGTCATGTCCCAACAGGGCTCGACCCAGGTTTCCGCATCCCACTAGAGCGACAGGCCAAACGCGATTGGTTCCCATGATCCGCTTGATCTCGTCAGCCAATTCGTGGCAGCGATAACCGATTCCTGGATAACCGAACTGGCCAAAGTAGGCAAAATCCTTTCGGACCTGGGCATCTGTGATTCCAAGCAAGCGTGCCAGTTTGGTGGAGCTAATGGTTTTTCTGCCGTCCGCCAAAAGCTGTTCCAGCTCGCGCAGATAGAGGCTCATGCGGCTAACAACCGCTTTGGGGGGATCGGGAGGCGAATTGCTTTTGTTTGGTTTCAATTGAGTCCCGTCGACTTGGTGCTTGGATGCCAGAAATGAAGTGCCATGAATAATTGGGTTGATTCAAACAGATTCTCGAACTTACCTGATCAAAGGAACAAGAATCAGTATTCAAACCAGAGTTTTCAACGTTTCCATTATTATTTCAAGAGGTATGTCACTTCGTCGCGACTCAAAGCTTTCATGACATGCAATTGGAAGCTAATCCATGAGAACGTTATAACCCTTAAACTTATACCATGATTTGTATCTTTTCTTAACATCTGAAACTGCCAGATTAACCTACTTGCCCTAGATTGCCGATTCTCACCACATCAGGAGGATACACCTTGCGGCATCAAATGTCCCTCAAGGGTACGCCGAATCAATTTTGGAAATGGAATTTACAGAGTTGATCGGTTGGTATGGCACGGCGAACGGTTCGCCTGACCAGATGCCACCTCCAAGTTTAGAAACGTCAGTTTTTGGGAGAAGACAATGAAATTGGTTAGAAGTATGCTGACCATCGCTACTGTTGTGGCGTTGTCAGCCAGCTTCAGTTGGGGCCAGTGTTGCGGTGGCGCCAGCTATGACTCTGTTGGAATGGCTGCACCTGCAGCTGTGGACGGCGGAGCGGGTTGCGGCTGTGGAAGCTACACTGTTATGCGTACAGTACGACGAACAGTTTACGAGCAAAAGCAAGTAACACGCAATCGTACTCAATACAACACTGTTTACGAAACGAAGCAAGTTCCTGTAACTCGCAACGTTCGTGAAACTCAGTATCGCACTGAGTCGTATCAAGTTCAGCGACCTGTTCGCGAAACGAGCTACAAAACAGTTAATTACACCGTTCGACGTCCTGTTTGCGAAACTAAAACTCGCACAGTAACATCACGTCGTCCTGTTCGCGAGATGCAATCTCGCGAGGTAACTTACAACGTTCGAGTTCCCGTTAAGGAAACTCGAACACGCACTGTTACAACTCGACGTCCAGTACGCGAGATGCAGCAGCGCACTGTAAACTACACCGTTCGCGTTCCTGTCAAGGAAACACGAACTCGTACAGTTACACGAGTTAATCGTGTACCTTACACAGAGAACCGAACTGTAAATGTTCGAGGTGGAAGCTGGCAATCTGTTCAGCGCGTTATTCCTGGCCGTTCGTACAAAAAGCGTGTACGTTCTGGTGGTGGATGGAGCGTTGATCCTTGCACTGGCTGCCGCACTTTCCAGCGTGGTTGTCCACAAACTGTTTGCTGCCGGACTCCAGATCGCAACGTTTGCCGTCGCGTTTGGGTTCCAACCTGTGAGCAGAAGCAAGTTTGCGTTACTAAGTACCGCTGCGAAAAAGTTTGTGAGCAAGTTCCTTACTGCGTCACAACTTACCGTTGTGAGCAACGCTCTAAGGTTGTTAACCACTGCACCACTCGTTGGGTATGTGAGCAGAAGCAAGTTCCTTACTGCGTCACATCATACCGTTGCGAGCCACGCACTAAGACAGTTAACTACTGCACAACTCGCTGGGTATGTGAGCAAAAAGAAGTTCCTTACACAGTTCGTCGTATGGTTTGCGAAACTCGTCAGAAGCAAGTTCCTGTTTGCTCAACACGAATGGTTTGCGAAACTAAGACTCGTCAGGTTCCATTCACCACTTGCCGTAAGGTAACTGAGATGAAGGAATGCCGAGTTGCTAAGCGAGTTTGCACACAGGTTCCTTACACAACAACAGTATGCGTTCCACGCGTTGTTTGTGAGCAAGTTCCTGTTACTGTAAACGTTGCTCCACAATGCAACATGGGCTGCGGCTCATCTGCTGGTTGTGGCAACGGATGCGGTGCTGCTGCTGGCTGCGGTAACGGCTGCGGATCAGCAATGGGTGCTGGCTGCGGAATGGGTGCTAACAATTGTGGCTGCGGATGTCGCCCACGAATGGGAAGCCGTCTGCGTAACCTGATTTCTCGTGTTCGCGGTTTGTTCGCAGGATGCGGATGCCGTCACGCTGCCGCTTCATCTTGCGGAAGCGGATGTGGTTGCAACTAGGTTAATACCTGACTTTCTAAACCAGGACGCAATTCTGGTCTAAACATATTCGGGTGGTTCAGTCATCATTAGACTGAACCACCCGTTTTTTTTTGTTGCTAACGGTTTCTTCAGTCCATTAAGGAATTCAAAGTTGAACGCAAGTCACTTGTTCCTTTGTGGCGTAGGCCGAAGCGGAACCACAATTTTACGTACCAGCTTGGGGATGCATCCCGATATCTATTACAACAATCGGGAAAATAACGTTGTTCAGGATCTGCTGGCTGTCGCAAAGACCAACAGCGCAGTTGCTTCGCGAAAGCATGCGATGGTCGTTGAGCAGGATGAATACCATCGGATTTTTCGAGACGCCATTTCTGACTTGCTTTGGCCCGATCAAGACCTTCGAAAACGTCCCATCCAAATGGCTGCCATCAACCCCAGCGGTGACCAGCTTGATTGTCTTTGCGAAGTATTCCCCGGAGCCCACATTATCGGCCTTGTTCGAAACGGGATCGAAGTCGTCTCGTCACGAATGCGATATGAGTCATTTGCTCAGGGCAAATTCGAGTCGCATTGTAATGTCTGGAATCGGTGCCAAGGAGTTTTCGAGTGGGGGCAGGCCAATCCTGACCGCTTTCGTTTGATCCGACATGAATGGTTTTATGATTCAGAGCAACTTGGCAAAAAGCTAGATGAGGTTTTTGACTGGTTGAACATTGAGGTAGCCTCTCAGCCAGCAGCGGGTGTTTTGAATCGACTGCAGCACCCGACGGGTTCAGAGACTGAAATTTTAGTGGATTTCGCGATGTTGACTGAACAGGAAAAGGCGGCCTATTTTCAGGCCAAAGCCAATCGATGGCAGGACTGGAACGAGGAGCAAAGGGACAGGTTTAAAGCCGATTGTGGGAATCTGATGAATATTTTGGGATACCAGATGCCTTGGTAACGCTAGGTATCCAACAAAACTGGGAACGACGGCATCCGTCTGTTGCAGCGATCCTCCCAATGCATGCGATTCCTCGGAAGTATCGTCCTCGCTCACGCGTCGGGTTTCCATTGGCAATTCTGGAAAACGTGATCCTCACGTGGGGGATGCCGCAGAGCGGATATTTCCCTTAGCCGTTTCCTAGATTGACTTGATCGAGGATTTATTGACCGCTCGAATCGTCTTCTTGAACGGGTGCTTGTTCCTCGGTCGATTCACTTTCCAGGTTCTCAAGTAATTCCCGGATTAACGGATGCTTTTCTTTGGGGGCAAATTTCAGAAACCGATTTAATGTATCGGGATTGTCGAAGTCCTGAGAGTTGACGTAGTCTTGGATTGGATTTGCTGGCGAAGCCTGTTTGATTCTTTCCAGTCGTTTCGCTGCACGCTCATCGAATTTCATGCCGACTTCGTGAGTTTCGATGAGAACCGCCCATTTGTGATACGAGTTCATAAGAGCCGTTTCAGCTTCGTCACGCGCATTGAGACTGTCACCGGCAAGCGCTTCGAGAAAACTGACGACCTCCATTCCGTCTCGTTCAATGGCTTCGAGTTTTTCGATTGCGGCAGCGACGACCGCGGGATCGGAAAACGATAGCGGTTTCCGAATGCCAAGTGATTCCCAGATTGGCAAAAGCGTGTTCCTCAACTCAGCGGGATGCTTCTCAAGAAGCTGTTCGAAATTATCTGCAGTTAGCACGAATGCTTCGTCGTTTTGTATGACCGCCAATCTTACGCGACTGTCTTTTTGGTTGTATTCAATGATTCCCTCATCAAATGTCACCCGAAAGACCAGTCGAACGCCCTCCTCTTCAGTGACCGTCAATTCAATCCCTGCACTATCGTCAGACAAACGGAGATTGATTCGATTGGGCGAGTTTTTTAGTCGACCCGACATCCTGTTATTTGAAAAATTCCATTGGTAACTGTCGCCGCTACTACCACTTCCACGAGAACCCGTTCCAAAAACCTCGTAGATCTTCAGGAATGAATTCCCAATTGCTGGCTGCTGGAGGCCGTGTTTTATTTCTCGTTTGAGCATTCTCCTAGCCATGTCTTCTGGCATTCCACGATCCATCTGCTTTTGAACTGCCTCTTCCAGCATGTCGTCATCGGTCTTGCTCGCGTTCCTTCTTCGTTCTTGCAGTTCCCAGTTTTTGACGATCTGTACTTGCCGGTTGACTTCCTCAAATTGGATAAGGTTTCCTAACTCGTCGTTGATTTCTGCAAAGACGCTTTCATTGATGTCTTCATGAAGCTCCTGAGAGACCAGTGCATTTGACGCAAAGAGAAATGAAATTGTTGCGTACAATATGATGAATGATGTTCCGAACGGTTTCATTAATTGCTCCTTTGCCATTTCGCCAAGATTAGAAATGAACTCAATTTATCAGAACCGACCTTCAAGTCTAAGTCTTTTATCAACAGGTTTTGGTCTTTGGCTGGTTGCCGGACTAGGCTAGGCACCATTTGGCGTGTTGATACTTGGCATGACCCTTGTGATATAGAACAAGGCAACAAAATCAAACAAAGCATGGGCTATCGCAGGTGCCAGCCAGGTACCGCTCCACAGCATTAGCCCACCAAGATACAGCCCAACCATCGTCGTAATCAAAGCATAACTCAGGTTGATGCAGTGCATGGCGCCGAAAACGATCGACGCGACGAGTAGGCCAACGATCCAACTCGATCTGATGGGGATGATTTCCGTTAGACCGCCCTGCAAACACCAACGAAAAAGAATCTCTTCTGTCACGCCGGCCAACAAAGACAAAAAGATCATTTGCAATAGGGTAGAGCCCTTGAGTAGTGGCGCCAGTTTTTCGTCGACTACCTTGCGAACGTGCTTGATGGGGCCAATGGGACAATAGTGGGCGAGTGCAAGATAGCCCAGCATTGGAATCGTTCCGAGGATTCCCCATACCAGTGCTGGTCGCAATACGCTTTCCCATTCAATGTCGATTAGCGACTGGCTTCGGTCATGAAACCCAAACAGCCAACCTGCGAGAATTCCAAGCAATGCTAATCCACCTTGAAAGACCAGGGCGCTAACCAAAAGTTTTTCAGGAGACGGTGTATCAGCTGAACCGTGGGGAAGAAGGTCTGACATCGACTTCAGATCGATCCTTGTAGAGTTTTAGTCCAAGTTAGACTTACCTATAGCGTCACCTCGCTGTTGTTTCCAAGACGAAACGCCAAATACACCGCCATACCTAAACTAAACGCGCTCTAGTCGCTGGTGAACGACGAAAACTCGCATCAGGTGTGGGTATTAATCTAGCGTCGCCGGAAGTGAATCTTTTCCTATTAGACCAATCAAACCTGTAGAAGAAATCCACGGGTGCAAGCGACGAAAAGCCGTTACACGGATGCGATGAACGCAATCGTGGAACGGCTTAGCCAATTAAGATGGTGCAGTGACTGCACTAACTTTTGATCAATTTCAGGTTGTCGATGATTTCGGCAGCGCCTGGAGTTAACTTGCGAAGTTTCTCCACTAGGACTTCTTTTTCGGAGGAAGAAGCTTTAACCGCTCGATTTTTGATCAAAGCGACTTTCTTTTTGCGATGTCGTCTGCGACGCAATTCGCGACGTCGTTCACTACCAGCCATTTTTATGGGTTCTCACTAAACTTGATTTCAGCCGCATAGTTTATCGGATTCAACGGTCGCCTTCAACGGACGAAATCCAATGAATCGCGCCTTCTTGTGGGATTTACCGACGATTGCGTACAAAGAATGTCGGCAAGCGGGTGCGTTGTGTGCATCAAATGTGGTCGCAGACTCGCGACATCTCCGGAAAACTCGGAAAAACACGTGGGAAACTATATTGATTCGATTGGCACCCCGTTTGCGTTTGGAAGTCAGAATCAACTGAAATGAATTTTGACAAGGCTTAGGAGTACTAAGAGATGAACCAAAAAAACCAACCCACCAATGCATTTGTTTTAGTTTCATGGGCGGTTCTCATTACGGGAATCGCGGGATTCCTGATTGGATTATGGAATGCAGGGATGGGAATCGAAGAAAAGGGCTACTACTTTACGGTTCTTGCGTTGGGGCTTTTCTCAGCAGTATCTGTTCAGAAAAGTGTGCGAGATCGGATGGAGGGAGTCGAAGTTTCAGATATCTATTACGGTATCTGCTGGGCCTCTTCGATTTTGGCGGTGGCGCTGCTGGCGATCGGACTTTTCAATGCCACCTCGCTGGATCTAAGTGAAAAAGGATTTTACGTCATGGCATTTGTTTTGAGCATGTTCTCTGCTATCACCGTTCAGAAGAATACCCGAGACATGATGCAAGCGAGACGCCAGGAAGGTCCCAAGCTGGTTGCCGAAAAGAGACCGCCTCTCCACGACAATGTCGGGTAATTATCCACTTTTCAGGCGTTCACGGTCCTGTTTTGGAAGCAACTTGAGTCCAAATAATACTTGTTTTCGCGTCATATTCGCCGCCTGCGAATTAGATTTTGTTTGAGCGCCTTGATCGGTATACTACCGTTTGAAGAGGAATGTCACTTAACCCGAGTTGGAAGAACCATGAAGATGAATTTTTTGTTGCGCTGTGTTGCAGTTGTAATTTCAAGTTTTGCGTTTTTGAATCCCGCGAATTTGCTCGCTCAAGACACTTCCGAAATTGAAAAGCAGGTCGAAAAGCAAGAAGCTGAAACAAACTCTGGCATCTCAATCGAGGGCACTTTTACGGTCAAATCAGGTGAGCGAGCGGGGACCGAAGTCGACGAAGCTCGATTTCCTGAATCGATTGCCATTACTGATGAGACGATCACCATTGCGACTCCAGGAGGAGATTTCGTCATGAGCTACGAAATCGTATCGGATGAGTCGCCCTATCACGTGGATATGCAAATCGAAGAGGGACCGGGGGAAGGTAACGCGTTGGGGATTGTGAAAATGGAGAACGGGACCGTCGCGCTTTGTTACGATCCGATGGGCGAGAACCGACCTGAGGCATTTGAAACGACAGAGGAAAATGGATTCTTTATGTTTGTCATGGAAAAGGCCATAACAAAATTGGATCCCGCTAAAATGGTTGGTGAATGGCAGTGTGTGAAGGGAATGAAAGGCGGGGAGGAAATTCCTGAGGAGCGTATGGCGTCAGCTGTTACTTTTTCCGAAGACATGATCACCATCCCCATCGGTCCAGATATGGCATTCAAAATGAGCTATACCGTCAACGCGGAAAATACTCCAGCGACCATTGATATGAAAATCGAAGAGGGGCCAGGGGATGGAGGAAACGCTTTAGGGATCGTCAAAATTGAAGACGGAAAATTCTATCTTTGCTACGACCCAACGGGTGAGAATCGTCCTGAAAGCTTCGAGTCCAATGACGAAAACGGCTTCTTCTCGTTTGAGATGGAACAAGCCTCTGATTAGTACCCGGACCGTTTTGAATTGACGGGTATCAAGGCTAAAAAAACCGGGTATCTGATGTTCTTGGCCCGCCAATCAAAGACGAGACTAGGTGCTAGGGGGAGTCAACTAACCACCAAGATTTCCCAACATGTTTTTCCAACTTTTGACTTCGGCCTTCAACTCAAATTGAGGCCGAAGTATTTTTAGTTTCTTAACCAGGTTATTTCGGAATGTGGCGTCACATTCCACCCGATAGAGCATTTTGGCCAGTTGATTGGTATCGCCAACGGGAAACAGGCCCGGGTAGCTTTTGCCCAATAGTCCAACGGAGGCAGGGATTCGCGTGGCAAGTATAGGAACGTGGTTAATGATGGCCTCTGAAATGACGCCAGGTGCTCCTTCCACCAGGGAAGTGAGAACGGTAAGGCGACTTCGTGTCAGGCGTTGCATGGTTTCTGCATGAGGCCGCGGTCCCAACCACTGATAGCGAATGTTGCTTTTTTGAAGTGCTTCCGCTTTTCGTCTCATTTTTGAATTCAAGGCACCGCCCAAATGCACAATTCGAATCTTGGATTCGGTGGGGAGCCTCGCAGCAGCCTCGGCAGCTCGAAATGGATCTTTGACTTCACGTAGATGCCCAATCACCGATACTTCAAAGCGGGTCTTCAGACGGGGAGGCTTAGTTTTGACCGGCGTGGCCGATTGAAAGATGACGGTAGATTTGGCTCGAACCGTTTTTCTAAATGGTTTGTCAGTTAGGCATTTGATGCCTTCAGGTTCTAAGAGCACAACGTGGTCAGCCAACTGTAAGGATTCTTTGGCTTTCCCGTAGGGTCGTGAATTGGGGTCGGATTGAAGGTTGACGTGCAAATCCGTGCCCGTTAAACAAACGATCATAGGCTTTTCGGTTGCCGATGCCTTCCAGTTGAGAATGGATCGGTGGCTCCGTGTCGCGTGAAGTGCGATCATCAAGTCAGCATTCGGCATTCCATCCAAATTGATCGAAATGTCAACTCGGTGTCCAAGCTGGCGTAGGATTTTCGCCCAGCGGTTGGCCGTAACGCGATTCCCAAGCGTTGTCCCTTTGGGGGCAGGGGTTACGATTTGTATTTTCAAACCTGATTCCAGCCGTCATTGTTGTTCTTGTTTACCTTTATTGGCGCTCCATTCATGCGCGCCAATGTAATGTTAGCAAATTCGATTGAGGTGTTGATGAGGGGGGCCAGGAATCGTAGCTGGCAATAATTCGACCGCGCTGAGAATCACGCAGGTTACCAGTCTGGAAGTTTCTTGTATTTTTCGAGTTCTGGTTCCAATTGGATCTGTGGGGAACATTTCTTGACTACTCGGTTTCGAGCCGCCACTTTTGGATTTCTTCGGCTCCCAAGATGTGACTGGATTTTGCCGATGCAGAGTTCAAGGCGAAGAAGTAGAACTCGGCGCCAATTTCTTCGCCAAGCATTCGTTCGAAGTAGGCCAGGTGATACCGATGTGCTGGATGGTCCTTGGGATATTTTGCACCGCTGTACGTTCCGTCCGTCCATGAGTGTACGCCAAGTTCAGCATCCTGCGCGATTGTTCGGTTGACACCAGCGCAAAACAAGTCCACGCCCGCCGGTGATACTTTACTTTTTGGGTTGATGTGAGTATTCAAACCCGCGTCTCGCAATATTCGCCCAGTGTGCAAATTGATTTCATCATTCGCAGTACCATCTACATTTCCAAACGCGATGGTTTTGATGTCGGGGCGGTTTTTGATCAGGTCGCGGACTTGTGGGAATGTTCTGACACCGAGGGTGCCAGACAGGACCGCCTGATTGCCTTCAATTTTCAGTGTACTATTCCCCATGCTCGAGCTCGACTCATGGAGGTGAACGCTGATGGGAAATTCTTCGGGCATTTTCTTGCGTTGGCGAATGTTGCCGCTTAGTGTGAGCGAGCCGTTCAGATCTCTGCGAACGGTCCAATCACCTCTACCAACCAGTTTTGGCTTTTTGCTGTCAGGTTTGGATGGGTCCAATTCGAAGTACTTGGCTTTGGCTTTTGATTCGGCCTGATTCAATTCCGAGTCGGAACAAAGGATTCGGACCCGCTGGCCTTGGTTGAATGCCAGGTCCATGACCAAACCCTGGGGATGAGGGTCCGCAACAACGGAATCGAAGGAATGCTTCTCTCCCATTAGTTCGACATATGAGTCGCTTGAGGACTCAATTTGTTCATCGACAATGCGATCAATATCATCCGTGTTGTATCTGCTGTTGTCAGCGTATCGCCAAGACTTGCCATTGTGCCAAAGTCCTCCCAGAGCGATCGATTCGGATTCAGAATTGGCATCGAGTGTTCCAAGTAAAAACATCTTATCGAGGATCGTTTCGATCTGAAAATCGTTGATGCTACGTACAATTCCTTGCTCATCTACGATGACTTTTCCATATCCGAATCCGCCGATTACCAAGGTATCATTCATGGCGTTGGGAAGCACGGCGCTTGGCCAATCGCCACCGCCATAATGCTCAAACAAACGTGGGGATCCACGATCGTAAATTTCTCGGGTTGCGTCGGTGCTAAGCAGAATGACTTTTAGTTTTTCGGGTGTGTATCTGTTCTGGATCCGCTGAACCAGCGGAAATTCTTCATAGCAGTTGTGTCATGTGACCGCCCAGATATCCAGAATAGTAACTTTGCCTAATATCGATGTGTTGCTGACGGTCTGGCCATCTACGGTCTGGAATGAGAACTCAGGGCATGGGCGATTCAATACAACTCCCTGTAGCGGAACGTTCAGTCTGCGCAACGAAAGTTTACTTGCGTCCTCCGGAAGATCAACGATTTCGAACATGGTGTTAAGAATGCGAATTGGCAGATTGGTTGGCACGGCTTCGCTCTTATCCAATTTGCCATCGCCATTTTGATCAATCGAAATATAGGTGGAGGTATTGCCAAATGGAGTGTTGTCATCCGAGGTGTTGAGAAGCGAGTATTCATCTTCTTTAGGAATAAAGATTGAGATTTGCTTCCCTTCGACGTTGACCGTGCATTTGCGAAAAAGCTTGTCATCACGTTGGCTCAGCACGGCAGCAAGTGATCCGAATTTGGCTTGTGGCCGTTTCAGACTGCAAGCTTCCGTCTCCAGGTGGATGACGTCGGCCACGTTGTTTTCTTTCGACGCTTCGGTTGAAGTAGCGGTCGGTTGAACTCCCAGTTGAAATGCAAGTCTCTTGGGCGGAACGCACATCTTTGCGTCGCAAGCTTGGAAGGAAATTGACCCCGTTGCAGAAAAGCTCTCAGCGTTTTCTGCGACCTGGTATCGACGCGTCCAGCCAAACTTTCCTTCGAAATAGCACTCTCTCTTTCCATTTTTCAGGATGATCTCCGGTTGCTCCGTAGCCGAAAAATTGTCGTCGATGGCGGAAAGCCCCGTGGCCTTAAAAACAATTTTCGTCGGAAGTCCTGTTCCAGCGACGTCTCCATCTCCAGTTGCCAATGGATAGATATGCCAGGAGTCAGCGATCTCGGCCTCAATCGTCAAGGTGACAATTTCACCTGGCTTTGCATCGGAAGGCAACAGCTCGATAGTGAACGTAGCCAATGGCGAGGTTTGTGATTTTGTCGGTAGCTTGATTTGAAACCGACTTTCTTTATTCGCCGTGGATGAATCTTGTGCGACAAGAATATTTGGCAGTAGCAACAAGAGAAACACAATCGGCCTGTAACCAAGGAACCGGCGCGTTTTTAAGCAATTGGTCATGTCGGGCATGAATTCAACTCGTGTTTTGAATGCGTAAAGGAGCGAACGAATCAAAAATTCGCGATTCGAATCCATTGTACTCTTTCATCGGAACGCTGTTAATCTTGAAAAGTCCCCTGTGGAACTAATGATCTTATGGCTCAGCAACGGGGAAGATCTCGGCATTCATTGCATTTAATTTCGTTGCCGAATCAAATATTGCGGGAAGATCGTCCTCATGGAAAATCGCCTCGACCGGACACTCGACGACGCACCCTTCACAATCGACGCAGGTTTCGGGATGAATGTAAAGCATCTCAGGGCCTTCGTGAAATGCTTCGACCGGGCAGACGGAAAGACAACTTTTGTCTTTGCATCCGATGCACAGTGGGGTTACGACATGTGTCATGGGCAATTGCTTTCGATTTCGACTTGTATTCTCAAGGCCCAGAGCGAAAACTTGAATCAACCAGCTTAGGCTTGGGCTTATAGTTAGTTCCGGATCACAAGGAGAATGCGGACGGCCGAATTGTCATGTCAGAGAAATTTTCAAAAATATTGTTGGATTCCTATCTGCAAGGTGAATCGCAGGCCGCAGCGGACGTTTATGCGCGCTATGCCCCAAGGCTGTTGAAACTTGCCCGCTCAAGAATATTTGAGTTGATTCAATCCAAAGTAGATCCGCAAGACATTGCCCAGGAGGCCTTTGTCGCGTTTT
The DNA here is from genome assembly GCA_965224765.1 of Mariniblastus sp. Taxonomy (GTDB): domain Bacteria; phylum Planctomycetota; class Planctomycetia; order Pirellulales; family Pirellulaceae; genus CAZDBA01. The sequence goes on along the minus strand of CBDDAC010000012.1, from coordinate 123,802 downwards.
TTGACCTGGTTGATGAAGGGAAAGTTGATTGGCAGAAAGAGGGTGACCTTTGGCGATTGTTGTCTGGAATCGCAATCAATCAGGTTTATTGACAAGTCGAGTACTTGAATGCGGCCAAGAGGAGTGTCTCGAATGAATGCTCATTGTTCGATCAGGATTTTCTGAGCCAGGAATCTGAGGGGCCTGCCGCGATTGAGATTGCCGATTTGGTGAATGCGGTGTTGGACGAAAAGCCATTGGCCAAAAAGATCTTGCTGGCGAGAATGGCTGGTTTTGACCAAAAGGAAATTGCTCAACGAGTTGGGAGGGCGGAAAGAACGGTTCGAAGAGTCCTCAACTCATTAAAAGAAAAGTTTGCATCCCGTTTCAACATATCTTTCGATGCTCGTCGAGAGCATGATCGGTCGCAGCGTCTGAAACTTCAGCATGCGACGCTGGATGACATTGATCTGTTGAGAATGGTCGGCGTTGGTCAGTTTGGTAAGGTCTATCTGGCACGTGATAATCGGAACGGCGTCAAGGTCGCCGTGAAAATTTTGAAGAAGTCCTGGCTGGGAAACGAGTCTTCTGAAAAAACGCTACTCAATGAGATTGAGAAACTCAGGGAGCTTGAACATCCATCCATTGTGTCATTGGTTAAGGCAGGAGTACTTCCCAATGGAAGCTTGTTTGTCGTGATCGAGTTTGCTGAAGGGATGACACTTCGTCAAGTTTTGCCAGAGCAGCCCGATATTACTTGCATTGAGGATTGGTTGTTGGGAGTTCTTTCGGCGGTGGAATATCTGCATGAAAAAGGTGTGGTCCATGGCGACCTGCAACCAGCGAATGTCATTGTTGACGGCCGCGCAGTGAAGTTGATTGATTTTGGATTCTCGGCGTTTGTCGGCAATGCGTCATCGGCCTTTGTTGGAGGGACCGCTGGGTTTATTGCGCCAGAACTTGAAGCGAGTTGTGAGGCGGATGTTTTTTCGCTTGGGAAATTGATTTCGTTCGTCAATGATCAGTTGCAGAACGAGTTGAGCTCCGCTTGGCTGGAAATTGCTCAGGCGGCGACCAGGCTAGATCCAGGAAGCAGGCCGACGGCCAAGGCGATCCAGCTAATTCTTGTAGAGAGTCGTGTTTGACCCGAAGTCGAAACATCGACACATTTGGACAGACGATAGAAAGTGTCCCGGCGAACACGATTTCACCGGGATGACACGAGTCACTCACTCGCTGGAGGGGACGCACCGGGCCTCAATTTCAAGGCAGCAGGATAGAACCGTTTGGCTGGAGAACAGATGCCATCGCTCCGCGATTATGGTTTTGGTTGGAGACGTTTTGCCCCAGACTCAAAGTCTGGGGCAAAGGAAAATAGCGGCTCTGCGGCTTCCCCACGAAGAGCTCACATTTTCCAGAGACGCCAATGGAAACCCGACGCGTCAGCGAGGACGAACCCGACACGTCCTCGCTTACGCGTCGGGTTTCCATAAACCACTGCTCTAAATTTTTGCTTCATGTACGAGTGAAGAAGTCACAGCCTCGACGCGTGAGCGAGGGAGATGCTCCCAAGGAATCTTGCGTTTTCCAGATGTTGCCTATGGAATCCGATGAGTGATTGAGATGCAAACTGCACCAGTTTGGACGGGACGTTTTACCCCAGACTCAAAGTCTGGGGCAAAGGGAAATAGCGGCTCTGCGGCATCCCCTCGAGAAACTCACGTTTTCCAGAGACGCCAATGGAAACCCGACGCGTCAGCGAGGACGTGCCTGGTTCGTCCTCGCTGACGCTCTTTGAAGTTGCGCTCTTTTTGGGTGCTATCAGAAATTGATATTGCATGAAAAGCAGTCTCCCCCGATGTCCAGTTCATTGAATTCTCACCTTTGACCAAAGGAGACTGCAATGATCATCGTCGAACAAACCGCGGGATCGCTCAAGAGGTATCTCGAAAAAAGCTTGGTTTCTGAATACGCCCGGTTGATGGTGATGCGAATGGTACTGGCATTTTTATTGCATCGTGGCCGCATGTCTTGCTCGTCGGCGGCGGGGATGATTGCTTCCCGGCCCATGCATCGTGGCCAGGTGACTCGTTTTTTGGCGCGTCCTCGTTGGCAGAAGGTCGATTTTAACCAACCGCTACGGGCGGCCCTGCTGCAATTAGAAAGTGGGAAAGGGAAGTTCATTTTTATCGTGGACCTGACGCTTTTCAGTCAGGCGGGTGTTAAATCCGAGAACACTTACAGCACCGGTAATCGGGAACGGCGCAAAATCAAAAAAGGCTCTCGCTACAACAAGAAGAAAACCCGTCGCAAGAAAGTTCATGGCTTTACGTTTGGACTGTTAATCACGCCTTCGGGATATCGGATTCCATTTCAAACTCCTCACTACACCAAAGAGTATTCGAAGAAGAAAGGCATAACGCCTCAAACCAGTGCCCAGGCGATGGCTGAGATGATTCGCCAACTGCCGTTGGACGAAGAAGCCGAAGTGGTAGTGCTGGGGGACACGGCCTATGACGCTCGCTGCGTTCAGGAAGCTTGCGATGAGCGAGGCTACATCTGGATCACTCCGGCCAACGCCGAGCGTGTGTATGCTGGGCCCACTGGAGAACGACCAAAATTACGATCACGTCTGAAGGATTGGACGGGACTGTCGCTGAAAACGATCAGGCTTCGAGCCTCAACTGGCAAGTACGCTGACTATCGGCGACTGTCTCGTTGGCGTGTTGGGCCGAAAACGAAAACCAGGACGTATTACGCCCATCAGGAAAAACGGAACGTTCACAACGTAGGTTGTGTGGGGCTTGTTTTTTCGACAATGAAACCAAATTTGGAGAAAGCGACTCCCAATGATGTCAAAATATTGATGACCAATGCGACCGGCATGAGTGTGACCGAGGTGATTGAGTTATATTCGCTGCGCTGGCAGATCGAGTTATTTTTCAAAGAACTGAAATCAACGCTGGGCGTTGGCCAGTATCAGTTTGAAAAATTCGAAGCCGTGGTAGCTTGGATCAACTGCGCGATTACGACGGTGCTGTTCCTGGAACAGCTTCGAGCCCGGAAACTTGCTGATCGACGCTTGAGCGAGGAACGACGGCGTTGGTGGGTGGCGCAGCGAATCCACGGATTGTCTGAAGCCTTTCACCAGCAATGTACTGGCGAGGAGATGAATTACCTCGCCAAACGACTGGAAACTTCTGGAGGCGTTCAAAAAATGAAACGATTGCTCATGCTCGCTTTACCCAAAGAATTCCGAAGTGCCGTATGATTTTCAAGCAATATAGCGCAACTTCAAAACTCACGCGTCGGGTTACCATTGGATGAATCTTTGGATGACGAAACCAGCCACCCGCTTTCAGAAGGCCGGAAGCGCAGCGACAAGAATCACTCGAGATCTTCACGCAAAACCGCGTAAAGAAAGGTATCTGAAAACCCCGATTCCAGCGGAAGCGATTTACGAGTCCGCCCTTCGCGAGTCATACCAATCTTTTCCAACACTCGAATCGACGCCTGATTCTCCACGGCCACTCCCGCCTCAACCCGGTGAATATCGAGTTCCTCAAAACAATATCGAATCATTGCATTGGCAGCTTCGGTCGCAAACCCCAATCCCCAGAGGTTCGGATCCAACTTGTACCAAATCTCCGCACGTCGGTACTTTGGAATGGAAACCTTCAACCCCATCAAACCGACAAAGGTTTTGTCCGACGCCAGCTCAACCGTCAAGGTAAAGCTACTTATCGGCAGCTCATTCATTGACTCAACCCATTGAACAACATGGGCACGAGTTTCTTCAACGTCCTCGGGAATCCCCAACGCGTTGTAGCGGTCAGTCTCAGCTAACGAAAGTAACGCATGAATGTTCGAGATCTCATTTTCCAGAATGGGTCTTATCCGCAGACGTGAAGATTCGATACTTATATCCATCAATTCTCCACCGACCAATTTGAATGCAAAAAAGACGTGATTCGTTTGAAATGTTGTTTCAATAGCGATAGTAAAACCGGTCCAGGCCCAAACCAGAATACAACCATGTGTTTCGGCGGGCGGCTCAAACGCCCATTAAGTGCAAGTGGAGGTCTCGAAAGCCCTCTCGTCGATTTAATCGAGTGAAATGACGAATGCCCTAAGCTACGGGCCCAGCGGCTACGATTTCCGTAGCGGCTTGATCTTCGTAGGTGCGGAAATTCTCGCGAAATGCCTTAGCAAGCTTTGTTGCGGCTTCATCGTACGCAGCACCATCGCTCCAAGTCGAACGAGGGTTCAAGATTTCGCCAGGAACATTTGCACACGCATCTGGAATGGCCAATCCAAAGAATGGATCGTTCGCGAACTGGGCCGACTGCAATGTGCCGTTATGAATCGAATCAATGATCGATCGAGTGTTCTTCAAACTGATCCTAGAACCGTCACCGTATCCGCCGCCGCTCCAGCCAGTATTGATCAACCAGGCATTCACCCCATGTTCCTTAAGTTTTTCCGCCAAAAGCTCGGCATAGCGGGTGGGATGGCAGACAAGGAAAGGAGCACCAAAACAGGCAGAAAATGTCGTCAGTGGCTCCGTAACGCCTTCTTCGGTTCCAGCAACCTTGGCGGTGTAGCCGCTAATGAAGTGATACATAGCCTGCTCTGGCGTCAACTGGCTGACGGGTGGCAAAACACCAAACGCATCACATGTCAAAAAGATGATGTTTTTTGGATGCGGCCCAACACAGGGAATCTTGGCGTTGTCAATGTAATTGATTGGGTAGGAACAACGAGTGTTCTGAGTCAACGAAACGTTATCGTAATCGACGTCATGAGTATTTGCGTCCTGAACCGTATTCTCAAGCACCGAACCGAATCGAATCGCATTGAAAATCTCGGGTTCCTTTTCTGCAGAAAGGTTGATGCATTTTGCGTAACATCCGCCTTCTATGTTGAAGACCCCCGTATCCGTCCAGCAATGTTCGTCATCCCCGATCAACTGTCGTGAATGATCAGCGGAAAGAGTTGTCTTGCCAGTCCCTGACAGACCAAAGAAGAGTGCGACATCGTTGTCCGCTCCTTCGTTGCAGGAACAATGCATTGAAAGGATGTCTCTCTTCGGCATCAAATAGTTCATGATGGTGAATACGCCTTTTTTCATTTCCCCTGCGTATTCCGTTCCCAGGATTACCATCTCGCCCGATTCAAAATTCAGACTAACGCTGGTCGTATTGTTTACACCGTCGATTGACGTATCTGCAGCAGCCTGTCCCGCATTAAAAATCGTGTAATCTGGTTCGCCAAAACTGGCAAGCTCTTCCGCGGTTGGACGGATCAACATGTTGTGCATAAACAACGCATGATAGGCACGAGTACAGATGATTCGAACCTTGATTCGGTTTTGTGGATCCCAACCGCCAAAACCATCCACGACATAAATTTTTTTACAGCCATCTAGGAAGTTGACGGCCAAGTCTCTGACTCTGCCGAACGACTCATCGGAAAGGGGAATATTGATTTCACCCCACCAAACGTCATCATGAATCGATGCCTGATCAACGACTCTTTTTTCCTTTGGACAACGTCCTGTCTTCTCCCCTGAATTTACGGCGATCGCACCGCTACTGCTGATTTCAGCCCCGTCATACTGCATGGCCTCTTGATAAAGCTTGGCTGGAGGTGCATTGCGCAGAACATGTGAACCAAACTGCCCATTTTTGATCGACTCGATCGTAGAATTTGTCGCGGTAGCCATAATTTATTGGTAAGGAATTTATCGGTAGGAATTAGAGAGCGGGAACTTCCCCACCCCTGTGATTATTTATTTTATGCAGGTTAACAGAATCGAAATGAGTCACAAGTCTGAATAATCTCAGCACTCACGAAAAGCAATAAAATGAATAATTGGCCCCGAACTTCGCTTTCCAAACCCGTCTTCATCCTATTTCAATGTGGAAAATTTCGCTTTGGATTCGTCCAATAAATTTTGTTCGAAACGTGTGAAACAACAAGCTCTTGGAGGTATGCGGCAAGCGATAACTGAAAAGCATCGGGATCTCGCCCGGGGTGAATGCCGATCTCGTCCAATCAGGCAGCTCACAACAATAAATACCAAGACAAACTCCATCTTGAATTCTTGGAAATTTCATCGTTCACGAAGAGAAATCACTCATGGTGCAGGCTGAACTCGTACCCGGACCGTTTTGAATTGACGGGCAACAAGGCTAAGAAAATCGGTGTATCTGCGGCACGCCAATCAAAGACCGGCGAGGTACTAGGTATGAATTGCCCGACCGTCCACCGCCAAAGCAGCTTCTTGCATGATTTCTGACAACGTCGGATGAGCGTGACAACATCGGGCAAGATCTTCACTGCTGGCACCAAATGCCATCGCAACAGCGGCTTCGGCAATCAAATCACCAGCGCGGTTTCCAATTGCGTGAACTCCGAGAATCCGATCGGTCTTTTTGTCCGCGAGAACTTTGATTCGACCGTCAATGTCGCCCAACGTTCTTGCGCGTCCGTTCGCACCATAGGGACATACGCCTTTGTTGAACGCGATCCCTTCCTCTTCAAGTTGCTCTTGAGTCTTGCCAACTGCAGCAATCTCAGGATGCGTGTAGACCACTGCAGGAATCGCGTTGTAATCGACATGCCCATGCCCTGTACAAATTTTTTCAACGCAGGCAACGCCTTCTTCCGAAGCTTTGTGAGCCAGCATTGCACCACCAATGCAATCACCAATCGCAAAGATTCCATTGACGGAAGTTTTGAAGTCGCCATCGACGTCGATGGAACCTCGACGATCCGTCTTGATGCCCAGTTCTTCGAGCCCAATACCAGATGTGTTTGGAACTCGTCCGGTACACATCAAGACTCGGTCGCATTCAATCGGATCCTGGCCCTTGCATTTGACGATACATTTTTCGCCATCTCGTTGCGCACTTTCGACCCAAGCGTTGGTTTGAAAGTTGATCCCCTGTTTCGTGAAAACACGCAACGCAATTTTGGCAATTTCACTATCTAAACCTGCCAGTACTCGATCCATGGCTTCAAGGATTGTGACCTTGCTGCCCAACCGATTCCAAACGCTTCCCAGTTCGAGCCCGATATAGCCGCCGCCAATCACAACCAGCTCTTCTGGAACGGTTTTGTATGACAATGCTGTCGTGCTGTCCCCTACATACTCTCCATCGTATTCGATCCCAGGCAACATCATTGGGTTGCTGCCCGTGGCGATCAAAATGTGCTTGGCACTAACTTCGCCAGCGTCTTTTCCGGTAACAGCAATCTTGCCGGGAGCAGTCAATTTCCCACGGCCCACAATTGCGGCGACTTTGTTCTTTTTCAGCAGCATTTTGATGCCACCGGTCAACTGGCCAACAATGGTCTCTTTTCGCTTGAGCATCTTGCCCAAATCGACTGTCACTCGCTCAGCATTGATTCCGTGATCCGCCATATGCTGTGTCGCTTCGGCGTACAAATGGCTGGACTCAAGGAGCGCCTTACTGGGAATGCATCCAACGCGAAGACAGGTACCCCCGAATTGCTCGTTTTCATCAATGACTGCAGCTTTCAAACCAAGCTGAGCCGCTCGAATCGCCGCAACATAACCACCGGGTCCACCACCAAGCACAACCAGATCAAATTCTTGACTTGCCATTTCTGTAGCAATCTCTTCCAACTAGATACGACGGAAGGGAAACTGACCAGACTCAGGTCCCCCGTGAAACACTGCCCAATCAGGCAGCGAAAAAGATATCCATTAAACTTCGAGAAACAATCGAGCAGGTTCTTCAAGAACTTCCTTGACCGTCTTCAAGAATCCGACGGCTTCACGCCCGTCTACAACTCGATGGTCATAAGTCAATGCAACGTACATCATCGGTCGAATCACCACTTGGCCCTCAACCGCCACTGGACGTTCCTGAATTGAATGCAAGCCAAGAATTCCACTTTGTGGTGGGTTCACAATGGGCGTAGAAAGCAATGAACCGTATACGCCTCCATTGCTGATCGTAAAGGTTCCCCCTTCGAGGTCCGCTGGCTTGATCTTGTTATCTTTGGCAAGTCCGGCAAACTGTCCAATGCGGCGCTCAATGTCGGCAAAACTAACTCGCTCAACATTTCGAAGAACAGGTACAACCAACCCCTTGCCTCCACCAATGGCGATTCCGATATCGTGGTAGTTTCGTGAGATGACATTGTTGCCATCCACCTCGGAATTGATCGCGGGAAAACGCTTTAGCCCTTCGACTGACGCTTTGGCAAAAAAAGACATAAAGCCCAACTTGACCCCATGTTTTTTCAAAAACGGCTCTTTGTATTTGGAGCGAAGCTGCATCACGGGCAACATGTCAATTTCGTTGAACGTGGTCAACAAGGCAGCAGTCTGCTGAGCTTCGACCAGGCGTTTGGCAATCGTTCGGCGGATCATGCTCATTGGCTTGGTTTTGATTTCTCGGGAATACCCCAACTCGGTCATCGCCGCATCAAAGTCATCAACCTGAGAAGTAACCGTGGGAGCAGGAGCAGGGGTCGCGACCTTTGCTTGCCCCCCAGGCTGCAGGCCCTTTTCTTCGACAAAATTCAAAACATCTTCTTTGGTCAAACGCCCACCCGGTCCAGTAGGTTTGATTGCGTCGGCATCAATTTTGTACTCATGCAAGACTCGTTCAGCAGCGGGCATCACAACTGTCGCCGCACCAGCAGCTGCCGCTTCGTTACCGGCTGCAACTCCGGCCCCAACCGCAACGGGTTTGGCAGCAGAAGGATCCATAGTGCAAAGGACATCACCGACTTTCGCAAACTCACCTTCGGCGACTTTGATTTCGGCAATCAGGCCTGCCTGAGGCGCCGGGAATGTTTGAGCAGCCTTTTCTGATTCCAGTTCCACAATGTCTTCATCAAGTTCTACCCATTCACCCGCTTTTTTCAGCCATGTGGCGACTTGGACTTCCTGGATTGATTCGCCTAATTCGGGGACTTCTACGTCAATCATTTCTTTGGCTCGTTTGAAATTTTCGGCAGCAGCTGCAAACGGGTTGCAATCACCATTTTTCCGCAAGTATTGTAGGTAAATGCCCCAATTGAACCAACGGGCAAATCGAACTTTCGCCCAAGAATCAACAGGAATGCAGTCTTCAACTTCCCCGGCGACAACGGTCAGGACACCGATTTAAAACGGTCAGGATTCAAGTCGCCTGGTTTACCTGACATGCAAGCTTTCGCCTATTGGAAAAGATAAACACACCCCAACGCGGGCCTACATTTTGTTGTAGCGAATTTTTCATCGTAAAAACATCCCGTGGTACCGCTACAGATCAGGACAACTTTCATTAGAATTGCCAAAGCTCAAGTGAACATATTCGGAATAAAGGACACCCCATGGCAACACTCAATTGGAGTTACCATCGCCCAGGCTGAAACTCCTGCGGAAAAACGCAGGAGTTTCTTGCACAAGCCGGCATTGAGGCCATTGATGAAATCAACGCCAAAAAAGACACAAAAAAGAAAGCGGATGCCATCGAACTCGTCCAATCGGTTTCTCATGTTTTTGCCGCGAGAGGCAAGAAGGTGGTCAAGCTTGATTTAAAACGAGACCAACCCGATACGGCTGAGATCCTCAAGTTGATTCTGGGGCCAACGGGAAACCTCCGTGCACCGACACTGATCGTTGGAAAAAAACTAATTGTCGGATTCAATCAGGATATGTACGAAGAGGTTTTCAGATAGTCCGAGTTCCAAAATGCCAGCGTAAAAATGATTTTTTTATTTTCATGATGGAAATCAATCGCAATTTTCGCTTTTCATATTGAGCAGAGCCCAATATTCGAGCCAGCCATGGCCCATCCTACGGAAATAGACTGAGACAACCTAATGCGTCCATCTCGCAAACGCTTAAATCGCAAATCAGGCAAAAACCGGGCTGCCAATCGCCCAACGAACTCCTTGCCCTATCAGCAACTTGAAGCGAAAGAGCTGCTTGCTGGTGTTGGCTGGGATGGTCCTGGTCAAGGCAGTGCAGAGCTTACGTATTATGTTGGCAAAGCCCCTCAAGGAATAACCCAAGCCCAATTTCAGACCACGATTGATCAAGCATTGAAAGTATGGGCTGACTCAATCAATGTAAAATTCACACAAACTCAACAAACGGGCCTAGCGAATTCGCTTGATTTCACCTCTCGTCCGATTGACGGTACTGGAGGAGTCCTTGCCAGGGCCTACTTCCCCAAAGACGTTATCGAGGCAGTATTGCTGGTGACGTTCAGTTCGATTCGACCGACAACTGGGAAATCGGAAACGCAAAAGGGAATCAGGCATTCGATTTGCTGTACGTCGCAGTCCACGAGATCGGTCATGCGCTCGGTATTGATCACATCCAAGGGGGTACTGCAGTTCTTTCGCCAACGGTCAATGGAAATCAAACATTTCAGGGTCTATCAACCGCCGATATCGATGCGGCGATGGAACTTTACACACCTGCAAAAAACTCGACCAATCCCACTCCGCCCAATGAAGAACCCAACAACCCAGATTCGAAAGATCCCAACAACGAAACACCAGACAAGGGTGCCGAAGATCCGCCAGCACCCGAGGAGCGCCCAACTCCAGAAGAACCTAGAAATGGGCAACCTGATTCCGAAACACCTGATACCAATCCTGGCGATGAAAAGCCCGACGTTCCATCCGACGGCGAACCTGACAGCCGGCCTCCCGAAAACGAATTCGATCCGTTCTCACCTGATGACGATGATCCAACAAGTCCCGACGATGGACAGGTTGACGATCCGTTCATGGACCAGGAACATCAACGTTTCGAGCGATTCCTGAATTACCTATTTCGGAACTTTCGCATGTTCATCTGGTCCCCATTCAGTTTCTTTCCTCGCTGGTAAAGAGTTGAACAGGCCATTCGCGGAACCTATTCCAATTCCAGCAGGTACAGCCTCAGCATGTTCAACACCTGCTTTACACTGCGCAGGTGTCGAAAATCCGAATGACCGGCATAGGTAAACGCTTGACTTTTTGTGATATCCGCGGTTCCCAGAACGGCGGCGAATGTTGGCACTCCGTCCACTTCTTCAACGGGTCCTATCGCTAAAGAAATATCTGATTCGAAATAATCCCGATTGGATTCAGCAAGTTTCTCCAAATCACAATTTGTTGGACGACTTGTCTGCGCACCTTTGAGAAATTGCAATTTCCCAAGGCGATCCTCCTCAAGATGGACTGCCTCAACAAGCGACCACCCCACGGCGCCCCCAAGGCCAGCATCAGCGATAGATAGTGTTCTAGAATTTTGTTTTAGCAACTCCAATACGATTCCAGCCAGCGACTGCCCATTGGTTCCATAAACTAAAATCCCCAAACGGCGATCGATCTCTTCAATCGTTGGCTGTAGTTTCTCCATGCAATCCTTTTCATCAACAGCCCGCGTACTGATACGCAGTGAGATTGTTGCGTGGCTGGCCGTGATTCCGACAATTGGATCGCGGCCACGTTCAGTCAAATCGCCCAACAACTCCTCCATACTACTTTCTCCAGTTCCAAAGCAATGCATCACGTGGTGATGGATTCTTGAATCCGTTCCCGTCATCTCTTGGATTGCAGGGGCAACGGATTGCTCCCACATCTCGAACATTTCTGCAGGAACGCCAGGAAGGCAGAAAAATCTCGCGGTGCGTTCCGAATCGGCTTGCCAATCGAGATCAATTCCTGGTGCAGTCCCTTCGGGGTTGGGGACAATACGACTACTCCTGGGAAAAAACGCCTGTGCCTTGTTGGACTCTGGCATTTGTCGATTGAATCGGGCATAGATCGCTTTGATGTGCTGAAGTGTGGGCGGATGAAATTCCAATTCGCAACCAGTTACACTGGCCAGCGCTTCACGAGTCAAATCATCTGCCGTCGGCCCCAGCCCCCCTGTCATTACCACCAAATCCGCTCGATTTCCGGCAATCCTGAAAACATCGATACTGTCCTGTATGGAATCGCCAACGGTTGAATGAAATGCCACTTTGACTCCCAAGTCGCCCAGCTGCTGGCTAATCCAACGTGTATTGGTGTCCAGTCTTTGACCACTCGTCATTTCGTCGCCAATCGCGATCACCTCCGCCAACAACTCTCTCATCCCGCCAAGACTCCCTAAGTTTTTCGTTCTGTCGCACATCTAGTCCAGTTTCCAGCAATTTACATGGACAACCCAACCAGAGTTCAAATCGTAACGTGCTGATGGCATAAATTGCACCTGCACCACAAACTTCGAGAGTTCCCCGCCGCAAAAGAATGCGGCAAAAGTGGTGCCAGGAGAAAGTTGAATGTTTATTCGTCCCGAGCCAATATCGTCTTTACCAGCCAAACCTGAATCCAAAACGATAAATCACGACAATTCGGTTGCACATTCCATAGAAAACCGTCAGGAAACGACTATTCTAGAAAAGTGGATTTGGGGTAGATATTGTTTTTGAATCTGCCAAATTTCCCTCTGATCATATAGCCCCATCTAACTCACTTCTCTGAAGCGAGTTTCACTTCTTATTTTAGAGACGATAGCGGTAACAAAATGTGCGGAATTGTCGGATACATTGGAGACAAAGTTGCTCAGGAATTTCTGGTCGAAGGATTAAAGAGGCTTGAGTATCGAGGCTATGACAGTGCCGGCACTGCAATGCTGGATGAGAACCAACGTTTACAAATTGTCAAATCAGTTGGTCGCGTTGCCGCACTTGCCAGTCAACTCAATCAAACGCCTTCTCAAAGCACAATCGGAATCGGTCATACTCGTTGGGCGACTCATGGCCCCGCTACACTGCCCAATGCTCATCCACACATTGGTGGTGATGACGTATTGGCAATCGCACACAACGGAGTGATCGAAAACTATGCAGAAATCCGAGCCGGCTTGATCAAGAAGGGATATGTTTTCGTTTCCGATACAGACACCGAAGTTGTCGCTCATCTGATCGCTGACGCCCTGCAAAGACAGCTTGAAGATTCAACGAACGGCCAAGCGAATTCGCACCAGACCGGGATCGACGCCATCAAGGAAGCCATCAAGAAATTTCGGGGCACGTTTGGATTGGTCGTCATTTTCCGTCGTTGGCCAAAAGCAATATTCGCTGCCCGCTTAGGCAGTCCCCTTGTCGTTGGAATTGGGAATGGCGAACACTTTATCGCCAGTGACGCTTCCCCCTTGGTGGGCTACACTGATCGCATCGTCTACCTGGCGGATCATCAGGTCGCTGTCGTCACCTCCGATCATCTTCAGGTTTCGCATCGTGACCAGGGAGTCATTGTCCACGACATTCACGAGCTGGAACTAGATTCACAACAAGTCGAACTTGAGGGCTACGACCACTACATGCTCAAGGAGATCTTTGAGCAACCAGAAGCGTTGCGCAATACGATGCGAGGTCGACTGAGCGACGATGATGCCACAGCAGTATTTGGTGGGTTGAACTTGCCTCCTCAGAAGTTGCGACAAATTCGCCGCATCGTCTTGACTGCCTGCGGAACAAGTTGGCACTCTGCATTGGTAGGCGAATACCTAATGGAAGATCTCGCGCAGATTCCCTGCGAAGTTGAATACGCGAGCGAGCTTCGTTACCGCAATCCGCCGATGGACGACAAAACACTCGTTTTTGCCATCACGCAGAGTGGAGAAACCGCGGACACCCTGGCGGCTCTTCGAGAAATGAAGCGCAAAGGCCATCCAACCATGGCGATTTGTAATGTCGTGGGCAGTTCCATCGCCCAAGAGGCTGATGGGGGAATCTACTTGCATGCGGGACCTGAAATCGGGGTAGCATCCACCAAAGCCTACACCTCACAATGTCTTGCACTTTCTATGCTGGCACTTTACTTCGGTCGGCTTCGACACCTCAGTTACGACAAAGGCCGAAGAATCATTGACCAGATTCGCATGGTCCCTGACAAGATCGAGGAAGCACTCAAGACGAACGATCGAATGCAGGAGATTGCAGCCAAATACCAACAGTGCAACAACTTTCTCTACCTTGGGCGACACTACAATTTCCCAACCGCTTTGGAAGGCGCACTCAAACTAAAAGAGATCAGCTACATTCACGCAGAAGGTTACCCGTCTGCGGAAATGAAGCATGGGCCAATCGCACTTGTCGATGAAAACACACCAAGTGTATTCGTCATGCCCAAAGGTTTCATCTACGACAAGGTGATGTCGAACCTTGAGGAAATCAAGGCTCGCGGGGGGCCAGTCATCGCGATCGCAGCCGAAGGTGACGAGCGCATTGAGGAGATCGCAGACGATGTCGTCTTCATTCCGCAGATGGACGAATTTTTACAGCCCATCATTTCCATCATCCCTCTACAGCTCTTGTCGTATCATGTTGCGGTCATGCGTGGATGTGATGTCGACAAACCGAGGAACCTCGCAAAGAGCGTTACCGTCGAATAAATTCCCCGAAGACATCGTTTACGGCGAGGTTTCCATGACAATGTACCGCCGCCTACGAATAACATTCTTCCTGAGCATCTGGTTTGATCTACTGGACTTCTGAGTTAATATTGGAGGTCTACTTAAAAACCAGCACTCTAAGGGTAACTGAATGTTCCGCCGATTCGATCTGTCTCTTGTTGTATTATTTGTCGGTTGTTTTTTTGTCACCGTGAACCATCGAGTTTCCGCACAAACACTGACGCTCAACAAACAGGATCGCATCTGCATCTTGGGCAACACCCTTGCTGATCGAATGCAACACGATGGCTGGCTCGAAGCAATGGTTCATGCTCGCTATCCTGAACACGAACTGTTCATTCGAAACCTTGGATTCTCGGGAGACCAGTTGTCCCAGCGTTTGAGATCACAAAGCTTTGGGAGTCCAGACGACCATTTGACTCAAAACCGTGCCAATGTGGTTTTCCTGATGTTTGGTTTCAATGAATCGTTTCATGGTGAGGCCGGACTAGAAAAGTTCAAGGCCGACCTGGATAAAGAGATCAAACACCTGAGTTCTCAACGATATGACGGTGAGTCGACGCCTCAAGTCGTCGTTTTTTCCCCAATCGCCTTCGAGGACCTTGAAACTCCCAACCTTCCCAGCGGCCAAGCGGAAAACGAACGGCTCGCGTTATACTCGCTCGCGGCCGATGAAGTTGCGGTGGCCAACCAGGTCCCCTTCGTTGATCTTCATTCTGCCACAACGTTGCTTTACAAAGCGATGAAGGCTCCGATGACCATCAATGGCGTCCACCTGAACACCGATGGCAACCAGTATGTGGCTCAAATCATCTGCAATGAACTCTTTGGTCAGCAGAAGTATGGTGAAGCGGAACTTGCAACGATCGAACCCGTTCGGCAAAAAGTAATTCAAAAGAACCACTACTGGTACAACTACTACCGCGCAACCGACGGCTACTCGGTATTTGGCGGACGTGCGGGTCTCAAATTTACTGATGGGCAAACGAACCGCGACGTCATGAAACGCGAGATGGAAATTCTCGACTTGATGTCAGCAAACCGTGACACGCCGATTTGGGCCGCTGCTCAGGGAAGCGATATCCAACCGGACGACAGCAAGCTTCCCCCCTTTGTTCCCGTCGTCACCAACAAACGGGGAGCGGGCCCCGATGGCCAACATGTCTTTCTTTCCGGCGAAGAAGCCATCAGCAAGATGCGATTGGAAGAGGGCATGGAGGTTACCTTGTTTGCATCCGAGAAAACATTCCCGGAGTTGACCAACCCGATGCAGATGTCATTCGACTCAAAAGGTCGTTTGTGGGTTGCGACTTGGCACAGCTATCCACATTGGAAGCCCGATCAACCGATGACGGACAAGCTATTGATCCTGGAAGACACCGACAACGACGGACGCGCCGATCAATGCAAGGTATTTGCCGACGGTTTGCATAACCCGACTGGTTTTGAGTTTTACGGTGATGGCGTATTTCTGGCACACCAGCCTGATATCATGTACCTCGAAGATGTCGACGGCGATGATGTTTGCGACGTTCGGAAAAGGGTTCTTCATGGGCTGGGCTCGGCCGACACTCATCACGCGGCCAACTCTTTTGTGTTTGGGCCTGATGGAGCACTCTATTTTCAGGAGGGAACGTTTCACCGCACACGATCGGAAACGCCCTATGGCTTGACGTGGATGCTCAATGGAGGGTCCTATCGCTTTGAGCCCAAGACGTTCAAGTTCGAAGTCTATACGTCGCAAAACTTTGCCAACCCACACGGTCATGTCTTTGACAAATGGGGCCGCGACATTATTCACGACGGTACGGGGTCCGTGCCCTATGACGGTGCGCTAACCTCCGGCAAACTTCCCTTTCCCGCCAAACATGGCGGTCCACCGACCGTTTACGATCGCCGAACTCGCCCTTGTCCCGCAACGGAATGGCTGGACAGTGATCACTTTCCCGAGTCAATGCGGGGCAACCTTTTGGTTCTCAATGTCATCGGAGATTTGGGAATTTTGCGATACCAAATAACAGAGGATGGATCGAGTATCCAGGGCAAGGAACTGAAGCCTCTATTGCTTTCCGACGATCCCAATTTCCGTCCAGTTGATATTGAAACGGCCCCCGATGGTTCACTTTACTTCGTGGATTGGCAGAACCCGATTATCGGACACATGCAGCACAATCTTCGCGACCCAAGTCGTGACCGGGATCACGGTCGGATCTATCAGCTAAAAGCTACCGGGCGACCACTGCTGGAACCTGCCGTCATTGACGGTCAAGACGTCGCATCATTGCTGAACGTCCTTGAGAGTCCTGACAAGCGCACGCGCTACCGAACTCGCCTGGAACTTTACGGACGAGACACAAACGAAGTTGTCGCTGCTGTCCAAAAGTGGCTCCCCAACGTAGAAGATTCATTGACCAAACTTGAGGGCCTTTGGCTACTGCAAAGTCACAACGTTTACGATGCTGAATTGATGAACGAACTTTTGCACGACCCAGATCATCATGTTCGCGCTGCAGCCACTCGTGTCCTATGTGGGCTTCGAGATCAAGCAACCGACATGAGAAGTCAATTAGTTCAACTGGCCGGCGACGACAATCCGCGAGTTCGGCTTGAAGCGATCCGAACTGCTAGTTTCATCAACAGCCAAGACGCCATCGCCGTGTTGGCCATCGGAGCTGGACAACCAACGGACAAGTACCTTGATTACATGATCCGTGAAACGGCTCGATCGGTTTCCGACGATTGGAAACGTACTGTCGTCACCTCTGGATTGTTCGATGGTCTCAATGAAAAATCAACGAACTATCTGTTCGATCAAATAAGCAATTCCGAGATCCTCGCACTTCCAATGACCGACTACGTGGCCAGCCATCTTCTCTACCGAGGTGGCATTGAAGATTCGATTCGCAGTGGAGCCATCGCTCAAACGGCAATTCGAACAGGAAAATCAGAAGTCTCAGTCTTGATCGATTCGCTAGAGAACGTCCAGTCGCGCACAAAAGACAAAACGATTGTCAACGATTTGGTGAGATTGCTTGCTGCCAGAACACCGGCGGAACTTAAATCAGTACGCAAACGACTCTCGCAAATGGCCGCCTCCAGCAATCTAGTTGTCGTTCGCCGAATCGGATTCATCGGAATGATTCTGGCTGACCAGGAAACCTCACCAGCGTGGGAACAAGCGAGAAAGTCTCCCAAGTCAATTCAAGATTTTGTTTCGTCAATTCCGCTTGTGCCAGACCAAGGTTTGCAAACCAAACTTTATTCAATAATTGAACCTCTTGTCGGAAAGTTACCTCAGGAAATTGTCGGTGATGGCAAGATCACTCAATCACAAGCTGGGAGGTTCGTACGCATCAACCTGCCAGGCAAATCGCGAATTTTGACACTTTCAGAAGTTCAGGTTTTCACTGATGGAAAAAACGTCGCGATGAAAGGGAAAGCGACACAATCCAGCGTCGCTCACAACGGTACTGCAGACCGGGCGATTGATGGCGACAGCTCCGCCTCCTTTAGCGACGGTGGACAAACTCATACCGCCGAATCCACAGAGAATCCCTGGTGGGAACTTGATTTGCGTGGTGAATTCGAAATTGAACTCATTCGTGTTTTCAATCGCATTGATGGAGACCTCGGCAGTCGGCTCGACGAATTTACCCTACAGGTCCTGAACGCAAATCGGGAAGTAATTTTCGAAAAGACCAAGCTCCCTGCTCCCGCTCGAGATGCCCGTTACGAAGTCATGACGATCTCGCCAGAGGTCAAAATCAACCGTAGTGCAATCGACGCAATTTCCTACATTCGAGGAAAAGAAACCCAGACGTTCAAGATCCTGTCCGACTTGATCGTTGCCAATCAATATCGCCCAGAAGCCATTCGATCGCTTCAGCGAGTCCCAAATCGATTTTGGAATTCCGATCGAACAGGCGAGCTCCTGGATGCCATCGTAGGCGACTTGAAGAAGTTGAGCCCCGAAACAAGAACGTCAAAATCAGCCTTGTCTGCTTTTCAATTGGCCCAGACGTTGACAAGCATGCTGCCTACGGAAGTGGCAAATCAATACGAAGAAGTTCTTGGTGAACTTGGGGTGCTCGTCATCACCGTGGGGACTCGACCTCACCGCATGTCGTACGACCGGGACGTCATCGTTGTTCCAACCAAAAAACAAATCCAGTTGATTTTCGAGAACACGGACATGATGCCGCACAACCTCGTGATCACGAAACCTGGAGCCATGGAACGGGTCGGACTGCTTGCCGAAAACACCTCCCAACAAAGGGGAGCTTTCGAACGGCACTACGTTCCCAAGTCGGATGACGTTCTATTCTCAGGGACACTGATTCAACCTCAGGAAACTGAGACACTCTCATTTGAAACGCCAACGGAACCTGGAGTTTACGCCTATGTGTGCACCTACCCAGGGCATTGGCGACGGATGTATGGAAAACTGGTTGTGGTGGATTCTCCTAAGGAATACATGGCCAACCCGGAAGAGTACCTTGCGGTGAACAAGATTGAGATTCGGGACGAAATACTGAAGTCAAACCGAACTAAAACAGAATGGAAAACCGCCGATTTCGACGACGCGTTTCCCAAGGAGTTTTTCGCTGATCGAGATTTCAAGAACGGCAAGCAAATGTTTACGCTCAGCAGCTGCATTTCCTGCCACAAGATGGGCGATGAGGGATATGCCTTCGGACCCGAATTCAAAGAATTGGACCCAGAATGGTCTGCGAAAGATGTCTTGGGGCATATTGTTGAACCCTCCAAAAAGATTGACGACAAATACAAAACGCAAACGTTTTTGTTAGACAACGGTGCAACGATGTCCGGAATCGTGACTTTCGAAGACGACGGTATTGTCAAACTTGTCGAGAATCCAATCGAAGCAACTCAGGAAATGATAATTGAAAAAGTTGAGATTGAAGGCCGAAAGCGATCGGATGTTTCGATCATGCCCATGGGACTTCTTGATACGTTGACGCGAGAGGAGATTTTGGACTTGTTGGCTTACGTGATTGCCGATGGAGATTCAAAACATCGGCTATTCAAGGACGGTCAGCACGATCACTAGTAAATGACGTCATGAAAGGCACCGGAAACCAGCCCGAAGCACGAGCCGAATCCATGTTCAATTGACTTGAATTCCAAGCCGCTGAGGGCAAGATTATCCCCGTACCCCGCTGGCGGAAAACGGCAATTTATTCATAATTGAATTTTTAGCCCTTTGCTCGAAGTTCAATTCGATGCCCAATCGCCCTGGAACACGTTTCCGTACTGCCCTTGAAACCGAGAACCCTCTTCAGATCGTGGGAACGATCAATGCATACTGCGCTCTGATGGCGCAAAATGCTGGATATCGAGCCATTTATCTCTCGGGAGCAGGAGTTGCCAACGCATCGTTTGGACTTCCCGATCTTGGCATGACCTCGATGTCAGATGTTGTCGTTGACATCGAACGGATTACGTCAGTTTGCGACATTCCATTGTTGGTGGATGCTGATACGGGTTGGGGACATGCTCTATGCATCGACAGAACGGTAAAGGCCTTTATCAAGGCTGGCGCCGCTGCGATGCACATCGAAGACCAACAGGCAGCCAAGCGATGCGGACACCGGCCCAACAAAGCGATCGTCGCTGCAGAGGAGATGTGTGATCGCATCAAAGCCTCCGTCGATGCAAGAACCGACGAATCGTTTGTGATCATGGCCCGCACAGACGCCTTGGCCAGCGAAGGACTCCAGGAATCCATCGACCGATGTCAAAGCTACATCGAAGCCGGCGCTGATGTCATTTTCGCCGAAGCGATCACTGACCCGAAGCAGTACAAAACATTCACTTCGTCATTGGCTGTACCGGTCTTGGCCAACATGACTGAGTTTGGCAAAAGCCCTTTGATGACCGTCGACCAACTCAAGGACGTTGGCGTTCGCATGGTGCTTTATCCCCTATCAGCGTTTCGCGCGATGAATCAAGCAGCCGAACAAGTCTATCAGGCTATCCGTGAACATGGCGGCCAAGATTCTGTCGTAGGGACCATGCAAACGCGTGATCGCCTCTACGAAGTTCTCAACTACCTACACTACGAACAAACAATGGATCGACTTCTCAACAAGGACCAATCATGACCTCTACAGCCCCAAAAAAGACTGGCGGACTCGCTGGTGTCGTCGCCGGACAAACTTCCATTGCTACCGTAGGCAAAGAAGGCAAAGGGTTAAGTTACCGAGGCTATTCGATCCACGATCTTGCAGAACACGGAACCTTTGAAGAAATTGCCTTTCTCCTGTTGTTTGATCATCTGCCTTTGCAGAAAGAACTGGACAGCTTCAAAGCTCGACTTCGCAGCCGTCGAAGTCTTCCTGACTCGCTAATGTCAATGTTGCGGGACATTCCTAAAACGGCACATCCGATGGACGTGTTGCGAACGGGATGCAGCATGCTGGGAGTCTTGGAGCCTGAAACATCACCCGATCTTCAAGTTAGCACCGCGGAACGTTTACTTGGTGCGTTACCTTCGATCCTGCTCTATTGGTATCGTTTCACGCACGACGACACTGAAATTGATTTCAACTCAGAATACGATTCCATCGCAGGATACTTCCTGGACAAATTGAGCGACAATGAACCTAACGAAGTCCACGTCCGAGCCATGGACGTTTCGTTGATTCTATACGCGGAACACGAGTTCAACGCATCGACATTTACCGCTCGTGTCTGCACAGCCACGATGAGCGACATCTATTCGGCGATTACCGCCGCGATCGGAACTTTGCGAGGCCCGCTGCATGGCGGTGCCAACGAAGCTGCAATGGAACTGATCGAACAGTTCAGCACGCCAGATGATGCCGAAGCAGGAATCATGGAGCGATTGACCAACAAATCATTGATCATGGGTTTTGGGCATCGTGTTTATACCATCTCAGATCCACGTAGTGACGTGATTAAAGGCTGGGCTGAAAAGCTTGGAGAGTCAGTGGGAGACACCGTGCTGTACCCGGTTTCGGAACGAGTCGAAGAAGTCATGTGGCGGGAGAAGGGTTTATTCCCGAACCTCGATTTCTACAGTGCATCCGCGTATCACTTCATGGGAATTCCGACCGGTCTATTCACGCCAATTTTTGTGCTTTCCCGAGTTTCGGGATGGGCCGCACACGTTTTTGAACAACGTTCCAACAACCGCCTGATTCGACCGGGGGCCGAGTACATCGGACCCGACTCAAGAGAGTTTGTTCAAATCAATGATCGAGAACTCTAAACCGCTTGATTCCGAAATTGAGTCGACAGTCTGGGCGGCACATTTTTTTCCGCAAGTGAAAGACTTCGCCCCCCCTAGCCGTTGCGTCAATGCATATGCCGCAAAGCCGCTATTCCCCTTAGCCCCAGACTTTGAGTCTGGGGTAAAACATCCCGCCCAAACTGATGCGGTTCGCATCTCAATCACTCATCGGATTCCATAGGCAACATCTGGAAAACGCGAGATTCCTTGGGAGCACCTCTCTCGCTCACGCGTCGAGGCTGTGACTTCTTCACTCGTACATGAAGCAAAAACTTAGAGCAGTGGTTTATGGAAACCCGACGCGTGAGTTTTGAAGTTGCGCTATATTGCTTGAAAATCATACGGCACTTCGGAATTCTTTGGGTAAAGCGAGCATGAGCAATCGTTTCATTTTTTGAACGCCTCCAGAAGTTTCCAGTCGTTTGGCGA
The DNA here is from genome assembly GCA_965224765.1 of Mariniblastus sp. GTDB lineage: Bacteria > Planctomycetota > Planctomycetia > Pirellulales > Pirellulaceae > CAZDBA01. Next base: position 101,690 of record CBDDAC010000012.1, on the reverse strand, counting down.
GGTAATTCATCTCCTCGCCAGTACATTGCTGGTGAAAGGCTTCAGACAATCCGTGGATTCGCTGCGCCACCCACCAACGCCGTCGTTCCTCGCTCAAGCGTCGATCAGCAAGTTTCCGGGCTCGAAGCTGTTCCAGGAACAGCACCGTCGTAATCGCGCAGTTGATCCAAGCTACCACGGCTTCGAATTTTTCAAACTGATACTGGCCAACGCCCAGCGTTGATTTCAGTTCTTTGAAAAATAACTCGATCTGCCAGCGCAGCGAATATAACTCAATCACCTCGGTCACACTCATGCCGGTCGCATTGGTCATCAATATTTTGACATCATTGGGAGTCGCTTTCTCCAAATTTGGTTTCATTGTCGAAAAAACAAGTCCCACACAACCTACGTTGTGAACGTTCCGTTTTTCCTGATGGGCGTAATACGTCCTGGTTTTCGTTTTCGGCCCAACACGCCAACGAGACAGTCGCCGATAGTCAGCGTACTTGCCAGTTGAGGCTCGAAGCCTGATCGTTTTCAGCGACAGTCCCGTCCAATCCTTCAGACGTGATCGTAATTTTGGTCGTTCTCCAGTGGGCCCAGCATACACACGCTCGGCGTTGGCCGGAGTGATCCAGATGTAGCCTCGCTCATCGCAAGCTTCCTGAACGCAGCGAGCGTCATAGGCCGTGTCCCCCAGCACTACCACTTCGGCTTCTTCGTCCAACGGCAGTTGGCGAATCATCTCAGCCATCCCTGGGCACTGGTTTGAGGCGTTATGCCTTTCTTCTTCGAATACTCTTTGGTGTAGTGAGGAGTTTGAAATGGAATCCGATATCCCGAAGGCGTGATTAACAGTCCAAACGTAAAGCCATGAACTTTCTTGCGACGGGTTTTCTTCTTGTTGTAGCGAGAGCCTTTTTTGATTTTGCGCCGTTCCCGATTACCGGTGCTGTAAGTGTTCTCGGATTTAACACCCGCCTGACTGAAAAGCGTCAGGTCCACGATAAAAATGAACTTCCCTTTCCCACTTTCTAATTGCAGCAGGGCCGCCCGTAGCGGTTGGTTAAAATCGACCTTCTGCCAACGAGGACGCGCCAAAAAACGAGTCACCTGGCCACGATGCATGGGCCGGGAAGCAATCATCCCCGCCGCCGACGAGCAAGACATGCGGCCACGATGCAATAAAAATGCCAGTACCATTCGCATCACCATCAACCGGGCGTATTCAGAAACCAAGCTTTTTTCGAGATACCTCTTGAGCGATCCCGCGGTTTGTTCGACGATGATCATTGCAGTCTCCTTTGGTCAAAGGTGAGAATTCAATGAACTGGACATCGGGGGAGACTGCTTTTCATGCAATATCAATTTCTGATAGCACCCAAAAAGAGCGCAACTTCAAAGAGCGTCAGCGAGGACGAAACTCTCGAGGAATCGTGTGCATTGGGATAGGATCGCTGCACCAGACGGATGCCGTCGTTCCACGACTCATGCTACCCAGGCAATGTGCTACCCCAGACTGAAAGTCTGGGGCTAATGGAAATAGCCGCTCTGCGGCATCGCCAATTGAGGAATCGCCAATTGAGGAATCGCCAATTGAGGAATCGCCAATTGAGGAATCGCGTTTCCCAGAGGTCGCAAATGGTAACCCGACACGTGAGCGAGGACGAACCCGACACGTCCTCGCTGACGCGTCGGGTTTCCATACGCCACTGCTTCTAAGTTTTTGCTTCGTGTACGAATGAAAAAGTCACAGTCTCGTCGGGTTACCATTTTAGGCAGTTTGGCAATGAGCCAGCCGCAAATCAAAACAGACATTTATTGCTGCTTCGGAAAACGACTGTGGCTTTTCCTTTCCGGTCTCTTGCCCTCAGGATGAGATCATCGCTGTAGGCGTTTTATCCTTCCAGCTTTGCGTGGTCCGAGTCGCGGATTCAAAGGCGTTCTCACGGATCGTTTTTTTGGCGAAAACGGTTGGTCGCTATTTGGAACGCGAACGTTTGAATTTGGCCACGGCTGCGACCCAAGACGCGTGAGAATTGTCTGTCGGACTTAATCCGGTCAATTCCCGAAGTGCAAACACGACAGCTTCACGGTGTAGGTTCCTTTGATTGCGATGCGTCTGAAAGTAGTTGCGGGCCTCTTCGTTCGTCAACTCGTTTTCATAGACCACATAGTCGTAGCGTTGAACCTTTGGCCATGGACCATGATCCTCAACCTCCTGCATGACCGAAAAGTCTTGTCGCAGATAAGTTGTATCGGCTCGAACGAACGAGCCTTGCTGAGAATGGTAGTAAAGTCGGGGAAGTGGCTGTTCCCATGTGGGTACGACGGCTCTTCCTCGATCCGATTGACCGGTCGAAGGGGCGTGGCACAGCAAGCAATTCTTCATGTGGTTGATCGCTACAACTTCACGTTGAACGAAGCTGCCGTTTTCGCTTTGGCGAGGGATGTTAGGGGCTGGGTTCCTTAGCAAATTGACCAAGCTGTCAGCGGCATTGGTGTCATTGAGACGCACGAGAGCTTCGGCACTATGCTGAGCAACTGCGGCCCAGGGATAATTGAATCCGTCCAGCAAGTGATTCCGGTATTTTTCCGCATCAAATTTGGCAAGCGCCTTAGTTGCCGCCAGGCGGACTTCTGGTGTCAGGTCAAACTTGGCACGGCGGGCCAGCAACTCGATAGCTTTTTCCGACCCGGAAGCCTTCAACGCGTTGATCAATTCGACACGTAGCCTTGGATGATCCACTTGCAGCATTTGATCAAGTGTCGTGAGTGAGTGCTCGTCATTAAATGTAGTACTACTTTCAATGATTTTGTCCTTGAGCATGTTGTAACGCCACGAGTCATTTTGATTTTTGTCGCGGGTGCCGAAATTATCGAATTTAGCCAGAGTTATGCCCACCGTCTTGGATATATGGCTCATCGCGAGCGCTTGTTCCGGCTCCATGTGGCATTCGTCTCCCATAACCAGAGGGAGCCCATTTAAGTCTGGCCGCTCGTTAAGAAATTCAAGGAGGGGCTCAACTCCATTCGTACTGCGAAATTGGTCCAGCCGCTCCGCGAATTCTACGTACTGGTTCTCCAGGCTCACAATGGATCGCTGTGTAGGAACATCATTCACATTTGATGAACTCAATATAGCCAATTGTTTTTCAATCAAAACCAGTTGTTGACCAAGTCGATTTGCCTGCTCGCTGACGCCACGATTATCGTTTCTTCTAACGTATACTTCTGCTTCACCCGCTTGTTTTGCGTCTTCGAAAATGTCCATCGAGCGTGTATCGGTCAAAAGCTGTTCACGGAGTGCGTGCGATTCAAGTTTCTGAAGTGTCTTGATGGCAAGGACATTCGGGGTGATGTTTGCGACCACCAGCTTCTTGCCTTCAAGACGAAAGTCTTTGAAGTCTTTGTCAGTGATGGACGGAGTTGTAGAATTTTGAGCTGGCTCGAAAGTCGCCAGCTGCTCGTTTGCCGTGTTTGTATCTTTTTGCCATTGGGCGACCAGGTTGGCCCAGTCTCTCAGGAAAACCTCTGTTTCATTGACCACCGAATTGATTGAGGCTTCTTCATCCTTGGTAACAAAGACGCTTTTGGAATTGAGTGGGGCCGATTCAGCGTCGGCGGATCCGCCACCACTCGCCATAAAGCTTCGAAAATCACGTTCCTTGATGAATTCAGCACGCCGCCGCATAAACTCCTTGGGAGCGATCGAATCGACTTCGATACGACTAATGTAGCCCGCAGCTTTTGCGATGGTTTGACTGATTTGATCCGGATTGCCAAAGTGAAAATATTGTTGATTGATCTGGATTGTGCCTTCGATATCCGTTGCCATGCGAGTTTTTAGTTGATCAAAGCGAGCTTGCACCTCATAACCGATGTTCTCCAGTACCATGTCTGCGTTGCCGCAAAATACCACTTCTGGCAACTCATTTCCGTTGACGCTAAGCGTGCCCATTCCGAATTGATCAAAGGCAATGGACAGTTTCCATCGTTGGACAGGCGGCGCACCAGCCAAACGCTCATCGATTGGCACTCGAGGATTCGTGTCATTTGGCGCAACCCAGAGAGGGTCCAGCAGCCAAGCTAGGTTGGAAGACAGCCACGAGGAGGACGTGGTTGTTTCGCTGGGATGATCATTTGCATCAACAACGTTTTTCGTTGGATCAGCTTCAACGATCTCAATGGGGGCTGGGGTCCATGTTCTGGCGAGGATGGTATCCTGAGGAATTGGTAAATCCATCGTCCAGTAGCCCATCATCATGGCGAACAACAAGCTTGCCGAAATCAGCAGAGAATTGGGCGACAGAAGGCGGGAGTGAAACTTGCGGCCCAGGGAAGGAAGTCGTTTGTCGTCATCATTAATATCGGTTTCAAATACGGGGGCCGGGACCGGCAAGCGAACTTTTTTGCGCGGGACCGGATGGCTGTTGGGCAACTCAAGCTTTCCCAGCACCTTACCGACAAACTCATGTTCGTTCTGTTCGGATCGTCCGAACTCTCGAATCATGGCGTCTAGTTCCAAGTCATCCAGATGCCCCTGTGTCAGATCGCAGTGGGTCATCTTTCCGATGCTGGAATCCGGATACGGATTGGCTAGCGAATCAGCTTGGCGATCAATGAAATTTGTCCAATGAGCTTCCGCGTTGAGTCGTTTTGGATTCTCGTTCTTTGTCATGGTTGCACCTGAGGCTCTAGTCGCTGACGCCGCTTATTTTTAAACGAATGCAAGAAAACAAAATCTTGCGAATTCGTAGCAGCTTCATCCGAATCGAACTACTTTTCTGGCATGTCGATTCGGCAATCTCGACTGACGATTGCTGGTCAAAGTAATACCTTTCAATCAAACCTTTCGATTGTTCAGGTAACTGGTCAAGACAGGATCGCAAAGCGTTCAGGCGAATCTGATGCTCTTCGGCTGCCTCATCGTCGTTTTCCAAACGAAGGATCTTTCGTTTGGCAATTTCCGCTTCCAAAAGCTGTTTTTGCTTCTTTCTCAGACTGAACTGGGAGCGAAGAAAATGAAGTGCTTTGTTGCGGGCAATTCCCAGCAACCAGGTCGAAAACTTGGCTTCGTTTCGAAACTGATTGAGTTGCTGGTAGGCAACCAAAAATACGTCCTGAGCAAGGTCCTCGACATGTGAAGAACAGTAAATATGTCTTGCAAGATAAATCCGCACCAACTGTTGATGATTCAAAACCAGTTGACGAAAAGATTCCGCACATCCTTTGGAAGCCTGTTCAACCAGGGACTGGGTATGGTCAAACTCAGCAAATTGCATCAGGGGTTCTTTTGGTATTGCCGTCATATCAACCTCTTTGTTGCAACGGACTCAGACGCGTCACGTAAATTTATTATAGAAATCGAATTCACTGCGAACTCGATAAATAGCGGTTTTTTGAACTTTTTTAGCGATGTAATGCGGTTTTCAGGGGAGTTTTCAAAGAATTGGTTCGAAGGCAAAATTGTCGATTTCGGGCCGCGTTTCGCCGAAGCCAATTTTTCTGAACCTCCCTGAGCTAAGTGTCCACTCCGACTTTGATGCTTCCCCGATGAGATTGATAAACTCACACGCTGGTCAATCAAACCTGCTGAATCCTCGAAGAGAAACAGATAGGACCATCTGTCGTAGTCGCTATGGGCGTGGCTCTACTTTGAGGCCAGCATCATTGACGATCGTCGTATTGATTTGCCTTGCCAAAATTGACATGATGAAGTCCGACAACTGATCGTTTATCGTATGATCCAGATTGGAGAAGACCGAATCTTCCTTACGGCGTTCCGCATCGAGTTCGGCCCAAATTTCGCCCCCCAACTCTCGAACCGATTTTCGTTTTTGAGTCATTTCAAAAGCTCCAAATAGTACCCATAAGCCGCTGAACTACGTCGCTGTTCGCTGCATCACCAAGGTACTCCTAACTTTCTTGCAGTTTCCCGAATGTGTTGTGAGTGAGTACGAAAGTGACCCAATGCGTTCTTTCCGTAAGTCGTTACTCCTCTAATTGGGGCATCAAGTAAATCGCCGCAGGCAACAGACCCCGATCCAGCGCCGTGAGGAAGCTAAAAAGAACGGCCAAGAACAGCCGACTACTGGTTGTGTGTTTCGCAAGGTTCAAGGTGTCGTCGTAGTCGCCTTTCCTAGTTCGTATTTGGAGACACTTTGCTCAGCCAATCAAACCAATCAATTGTTTCAATCTGTATCGGCGTTTCCTTGCATGAAAATTCCTTTGTCGAAATTTGAACCAGACCTTTTTGTTGTGCCGTTTCTGCTTGGGATAGAATCGAATCACAAGCATCGTTGAATGAAAGCGTAACTCCGGGAAGTGGCGCAACAAATACTCCAAGGCGAGTACCCAAGTTGACCCATAGGCAAAATCCAATGATTTCCGGCGCGTTAATCGTCGTAACTACTGATGCCTTTGTGATTTCCAAATTATTCCAATCTGGAATTGGGCTAACCACGGAATCTAGGTCGAAAAAGCCGACTAACTCATCGTCTTCGTACTCGTCGTCTTCCTCTTTTAGTTGCTTTGTCAGACCAGCTACAACATCATAGTCGTCTGGATGAGACAAATGAGCAACCAAACGCGTGTCTGAAGCGGCAACGTACAAACATGAATCTCTTCCATCTTCAAAACAAATCGCAATTATTGGTATCAACCCTCCCCAAAAGTTCAACTTGTTCTCAACCGTCGATTCAAGGTTGCTTTTCCACATCACTTGCTTGATGCAACTAACAGGATGGTTACAAAGTTCAATTAATTCATTAGCATTTACGCCAGTAGTCGTAGTCATTATTTGCCTCCTAGCTGTTCGAGAACTCTTTCAATCGCTCGCCCCTGAGATCCTGGAGCCCAACGGGAGATTAATGAGCCATCTTTGCCAAAAAGGTACAAGTTCCCACCGTGTTCGTAGAAATGAAATGCTCCGTGACGATCGTTCAAAAAACCCCGATAGTTTAATGTCCCGTTGTCAATAAGCTTCTGATACTCTTGCCCCACGAGTTTTCGTATATTTGGGTCTTTAGCTTTAAATGGTAGGTCTATCCCAAATTTGTTCTTCAGGTCGCCATAGAGGCGAGCCCCATGTCTCTTCCAACTACTCGCCGATGACTCAAGTACTTGGCTTACACCCTTTGGGGCAAGTGTTTCAAGGAAATCATCAATTCTGGTTTTCAGGTCCCCGAAGAGTCTCGTCACTCTGTTGGGCAGGCGGCCCAGAGCATTGGACAAGGTTTCCAACAATGGTTTGATCCGGGCCGCAAATTTGGGGGTTTTGGCGGCATATTCAATCGCTTCTTTGACAATCTTGACCAGCCGAGAGGCTTTACCAGCTTTTGCCAGATCGCCAAGCCAGGGAATCATCGAAACGACATTGATTCCCGCATAGACAAAGTTGCCTTGACTCAACTCCCCCGCACAGGCGACTCCATCACAAACGGGAGTTGGATCAAGAATCCCGCCAAGATCGACAGCCACAATCATCAGATCGAACAGGAGACTACGTTCTTCGGTACTCAGGTCACTGCCTAAAGGGCCAAAAAGGAATCCCAGATCCTTGTTGTTTCTCTCCCCAAGTTCAGCCGCAACTTCAGGAGTGACGACCGAAAAAATAATCCTGGGATCACCGAAAAAAGTGGTAACGCCATCAAGTCGAATGATCCCACCCAGAATGACGGGTTGTTCCCATTCTTCGGTTTCCGGGTTGATGCCGCCTTCGGTGAAACGGCGAATCACTTCCAATACGTCGGAGGGACTGTTCCCGTCCAGACTGAACTTCCTGAACTCAGGGCCTCCGTTGTTGACGATAATAACAATCTCATTGTTACTTGGAACCGCAGAAGTAAAACTCAGTTGGCCATCGGCAGGATTGTACGCGCCGACCAACATGCCCACACCCGCCTTTGGATCGTCAGTAACGAGATAGAACTCGTCAATCAGATCACCGTTTTGCACAGCGGGAATATAAACCAACTCTCCCAGTTCGTTGACTTCGACCTGGCCAAACTCCGGATCAACAATTCCAATCAAACGACAGCCGGTAACTTCGCTGTCCAAACTCAACAGCACTCCGTCGTTGGAAATAAATAGGTTGGAACGCACGCCTTCTGAGTTCAGCGATTGAGGAGAAGTGCTTGGCAGGACCAAGCCACGAGTTTGCGCTTTCAGAACCTCCCCAACCAGGCAAATTGTCAAAAAGCAAAAGATCAGTGGCAACTTGGATTCACGAAGAAATACGCTCATACCCAAAACTCCAAAACTAGAACTGAGAAAAGCTTGACACAGAAGAGAAACGGTGGAAAAACACCAGTTGCAAATGTATTGAGGTTTTTTTCCAACGAGATTCTAGTGAACGGCATTTCGAGTTTCAATCAAAGGCAACATGATTTTCGTTTGATTTCGAAACTTTCTTTTTTATCACGAAATTGGTTGGCTTTGATTGAGCAACATGCAAGCTGACGAAGGACCACGTTGCCGCGATTGCCCTTGGTCGTTCAGATCGCGTTAGGGCAATCTAACCATTAGAGGGGATCAATTCATCAGGTGACAACCGTTGACGTTCGGTCGCAACACAGTTGTAGATCTCTCTAGCTAGTTCGCGCGTTGGCGAAATGATGATGGGTTCTGCCACAAAGGGCGACGAACGTTCAAGCTGAGGATTGAGAAAAAGTCCCCCAGATTCTTCGAAGATGATCTGATTTGCCGCAATGTCCCACGGGCCTTGTTTTAGACTTTGGGGATTATTGTCGTGGATCACTGCACACAGGCCGTTTGTCTGCTCTGCAATGCGCATCGCGACTCCGGCGTGCGGAAAGCTTGAGGTAACGATGCGTGCACCGCTCGATGACCGCAATGCAGTTTTCGCCAGGTCAAAGAAATCGGTCTCAAAGCTGACATCACCATACTGATTCATCTCGATCCAGGATTTGCCGAGTTGATAGACCCGTTTCTCAAGCCGAAGTGGTCGTCCATTTTTCCACGCTCCATCACCTTTGGCTGCGTAAAACCACTCGTCAGTCAGTGGGAAATACGTCAGGCCGAGCGTCGGCTGTCCTTGTTCACATAGTGAGATCAGCACAGAAGAAAAGTTTCGCCCAGCACCCATCAGGTAGGCCGTTGTTCCGTCAAGCGGATCCACCACCCACATGGTTTGGTTCGTGTCATCCACTTCGGGGCTGAGTTCCTCGGACATGATCGGAATTGAGGTTGAAGCATTCAGGATATCCGTTGCGGCCTGATCTGCTTCAAAGTCAATTTGCGAGACAAGATCGCCAACTCCCTTTGAGTTGATCGCATGGACTTGCTGGTAGCCTTCCTCAATGATTTTCCCTGCTGCCAGCGCGGCCTGGGCAGCCGTTTGCACGAGGGAAGATTGCTTACGAAAGAATTCAGGTATTTTCACTTGAATCTCTGGTTCAAGGTTTAGTCGGGTCATTTGCTGAACTCTAAACGTTTTCTTTTGTATTCGAAAGGCGTATTGCCCGAGTTGTTTTGTGAAGATTTGTTCACTGGCCATTTGCGGGAAATATCGGCAAAGGAATGGCAATGCACCGCATGTCGGTTCACTAATGACGTGGTCGGCCAGGGCCGCGTTCGTCTGGGATGGTCGGACGCAACGCGACCAGTGGTGGAGGCCAACTCCGAACAGGAATTCCCCAACAAGAAATATGACGGATGCCAGTGTGAAAAGAGAGGTCGTGCCGAATTTCAAATTGCACCACGACCTATCGGTCTCGCACTCGTCTAACCGCAGGGAATTTAGATAGTTAACATGGGGCGATTTGGAGGACTGTAGGAGGGGCTGAGACTGCGTTGGGAAGTCGAATGCCATCAAGCTGTCGTCTCAAAAAGCAGTTGTCAGTATAAAAACAATTTTTCATTTGAGCCGTCAATTGACACGTGGAATGCCTTATCTGACCGGAAGTTTTTACCAAACGTGATATCAAACTCGGGAGCTTTTGACGATCACAGAGTTTGCGATCTGAAACTTGACGGATTCCATTTTGGGAATCTGTGGCGTAGCGAACAGGGCGACTCCGATACCTGACATGAGGAACATCAACCGGAGCTATGTCGGTTAGGTTCCAAGAGGTACTTAGAAGGGGATTTTTCATGTTTCAACGTCGAGAGTTTCTTGCTGCAGTTGCCGCTGCTGGCACACTTGCGGGAATTCCCAGATTTGTCGGTGGGGCCGAAATTGATCGGCCATTGAACTGGAGATCAACCACGATCCAAACCGTGGGCAAATCGAAGGGAAATCGTTCACCGGTCGTTACCGGAGTTTCCCTCCGCCCAAACAGTCAACAAATCGCCATTGTTGGCGATGATCACTATGTGAGCATCTACGATCAGGCTGAGAATCGTTTCCTACACCATCTTGGTGAGCATGAAGATTGGGTCCGATCCGCCCGCTATTCTCCCAATGGAACGAGACTGGCCACCGCAGGAAATGACCGACGAATCATGCTTTGGGATACTCAGAGTTATGAATTTCCCGTCGAATTGGCGATCCACCCCGAAGCGATCATCGAAGTCGTTTACTCACCTAGTGGCAATCAAATTGCTGCGATCGGGTTCGAAGACAAACTTAGAATATACGATACCGAGTCTGGTCAGTTGGTCCAAACTTTGGAGTGCGCCTGCAATGACAATCATGCGGTTGGTTATTCTGCGGATGGAAATCAAATTGCTGTAGGCGGCCGTTGCGGAACGATTCGAGTTTGGGAAGTTGCCACGGGACGAATGACGTCTGAGTTTACAGCTCACCGAAAACGCATTCGTTCGATTGAGTTTGATTCCCAGGGGGACATTCTTAGTTGTGCCGAAGATCAAGTGGTTCGTCTCACCAATCCGCTTTTGCCTGCTGAACCTGTCAAACTTTCGCGTCAGTCGGCCAAATTGTTTGACATTAAACTGATTAGCGAGGATGTGGTTGCGACCGCTGGCGCCGACAATCAAATCAACATCTGGCGTATCAAGGACTCACAGCATGTGGGTGCATTGCATGGCCATACTGGCACCGTTACTTGTCTGGATGTGAATGCCACCCAGCTGGTTTCAGGTAGCTACGATACGCAGGTTCGCGTCTGGACCTTACAGGAGGTGGCGAGACGCGCAGATCGCCACACTCAGCTCAACCAAGGATGGAATGGCAAGCTCAAGTAGGCTTTAGGCATTCTCTTAACACAACACGGCAAACAAAATTAAACGCATTGAGTTGCGATTCTTTACCATGGAGGGCGAAGAGTTGGGTCTTTTCAAAAAAATTACGCAATTGGGATTTCGAAAGAAATCACGCAAGGATGAAAAGCACGACGCCAAGAAGGAAGTGCTCCGAAGATGCCATTTTGAGGTGATGGAGCAACGTCGAGTGCTATCCGCGGATCCCGTCATCGCGGGGATTACCTATTTGGAAGGAGATGAAGGACAGGACACCACTCCAGATTATTTTGAAGTGACGTTCACCGGTGGCTCCGACTCAACTCAATTGACACAGTTCACCATCAATGGTGATCAAGACCTCAGCGGAAATCTTTCCGACGGTGATATGTTCTTTGATGTCGGAGCGGAGCAGCCCGGAACCGGCGGACATCACGAATTCCAGTTCGATTCTCGAAGTACCGGGATCACGGAAAGTGATATCTTGGGAGTGAGTGTTTCCGATGACGGTCTGCAATTGGTCGTCAACGTGAAGAACTTCGAGGCGGGGGACAAGCTCGTTTTCTCGATTGATGTCGATGAAGTCGAACGATTCCGCACCGACAAAATCGCCTCAGGTGTTGAGTTTGAAGGAAGCCTCTTTGATACAACCTTTGTTGATCAAAATTACGATTTCACCAATAAATCGGTAACTCACACTCAGCCTCTGGAAGGTGGCTTCAATCAGCCCCAGGAATCGGGAATCTTTTATGATACCTACGACGGGCTGTTGCTTCGTGGCGAGAACGTCGGAAATGGCGTTCTGGATCTGACTCGTGACAACGCAACGGGGGAAGGCGACAGAACCGCCGGTACGATTGACGCCTACGACCTTGTCGCAAAGCCAGTCACGATCTCCGGAAATGTTTACCATGACGAGAACATCAATTGTGTTCACGATGGCAACGAAGAAGGAATCAGCGCAGTTAAAATCAATTTGCAGTTGCTGAACGAATCTTCCGGACAGTATGAGACTGTGGCCAGCACGGAAACGGACGCCAGTGGGCACTACGAGTTTGGGTTGGATCTCAACCTTCAACCCGGAAACTATCGATTGGTAGAGGCTCAACCCGATGGCTACCTTGATGTTGGTGCCTCAGCGGGTTCAATTGATGGCTTCAAAGTCGGACGAGTCGCATCGGATGCCGACGGTTTTCAGAACATTATTAGCGATATCAACATTCCTCTCGGAGGAACTTCGGCGACAGATTATGACTTCAAAGAAGTGCGTCCGGCATCTCTGCAGGGCAATGTCTGGCATGATGAGAACAATGACGCCGTCTTCGACTCGGGCGAACAAGGCATTGCCAATGTCCTGATTCAAGTCAATCGAGTTGGGGCAAAAGACGGATCCGTCGCTGATCCTTTCGCCGGTTTTAATTCTATCTTTGTTCGTACCGATGCAAACGGTCATTATGAAGTTGACGCGCTTCCGCCCGGAATCTACGAAGTGATCGAAATCAGCAATGATCCTGCTGGAGGCAATCCATTGGCAACATTCCTTGACGGCAAAGACTCCGTTGGGAATGTTGGGGGCACGACCGTTGGAACTCAATTGAATGATCGCTTCAATACCATTGAACTTTGTGCGGATGACAAAGGTGCAGAGTACAACTTCGGTGAGATCAAACCGGCTTCGATCGGCGGATTCGTCAGTGTTTCAACCCCAGAAGGTGATTGCCTCGATCCAACGGATCCCAATCATGTGGGAATTGCAGGTGTAGAAGTCCAGCTATACGGTGAAAACGGCAAATTGGTTGCGTCAACACAAACTGATGCTGATGGGCACTATGAGTTCGATAGCTTGATGCCAGGCGTTTATACCGTGGTCGAAGTGCAGCCGGATGGCTATCTTGATGGTGCAGAGCGTATCGGTGAGGTTGATGGCAATATCAGTGGGATTCGCGCAACGAATGATACGCTTGCAGGCATCGTACTTTCTTCGGGGTCTGAAGGAACGAACTACAATTTCTGCGAACACGTTCCTGCTGAGCTTTCCGGAACCGTCTGGCATGATCAAAACAACGATGGAGTTCGCGATGCCAACGAAGATACCATTGGCAATGTGAAAATTCAGTTGTTTGATGCTCAAGGCGATCTGGTTGCCGAGACGGTGACGGATTCCAATGGCCGCTATGCATTCAAGAACTTGATGCCTGGCACCTACAAAGTCAATGAAATTCAACCCGATACGTTTGTTGACGGAAAAGACTCATTGGGCTCGATCAAGGGACTTCGAGTCGGTGACGTTGCCAACGATATGTTCAGCTCGATCACATTGGCGGGTGGCGACAAGGGAGTTAACTATGACTTTGGTGAAATTCGAAACGGCTCAATTTCAGGTCGGGTCCATGGAGATGCCAACGGAGATTGTGATTTCGAGGCAAGCGAAGGTGATCTTCCGCTTGAGAATGTTACCGTCATTTTGTTGGACGCCAACAACCAGGAGGTCGCTCGAACTTTAACAGATGCCAATGGCGAATACGCCTTCAACGATCTTGAGCCAGGAACGTATGCGGTGCGAGAAGTGACACCTGACGGCTACATTGATGGCTCAGAACACGCAGGGAGTGTTGGTGGTCGAGTGACCAATGATCGAATCGCTGATATCAAGATCAGTTCTGGCCAGGCTGCAACGAACTACGATTTCTGCGAACACATCCCAGCAGAGATTCATGGAACCGTCTATCACGATGCAAATAATGACGGCGTACAGAACAATGGTGAGCAGGGTATCGGGAAAACCATAGTTAAGCTGTTTGATGGCGACGGAAACGTCGTTGCGGAAACAGAAACCATGGACAATGGTGAGTACTGGTTTACCGGCTTGATCCCAGGGACCTACAGTGTTCAGGAGATTCAACCTGGTGGGTACGTTGACGGTATTGACTCGTTGGGGTCCAACGGTGGAACCAAGACGAATGACAAGTTTGTAGACGTTACGTTGAAGGGTGGCGACAAGGCCGTCAACTACGATTTCGGCGAGATCTTGCTTTCAGAAATCAGTGGACGTGTTCACGCTGATGGAAATGGTGATTGCACGTTTGACGCAAATGATGGTGACCGACCGCTTTCTGGCGTGACTCTACAGTTACTTGATCAGAATGGAAACGTGATCGCGATGACTACGACGGACGACGCTGGAAACTACAAATTTACGGATCTGCTACCTGGCGAATACTCAATTCGCGAAGTCCAACCCGACGGCTTCTTCAGCTTGGGCGAGCACGAAGGTGACGGTGGCGGCACAGCGACCGAGAACTTGATCTCAGGAATCAGCGTATTTTCCGGTCAGAAATTGACGCAGTATGACTTCTGCGAAGAAGCACCTGCCGAGATTCGCGGGCGAGTTTGGGAAGACGGCCCTGCATTTCAGAACGAAGAAGGTGTTTTGCCCGCCAACTACCGTCAACAGCGCGATGGTATTTACCAAGAAGGCACTGATCGAGCTCTGGCTGGCGTGCGGATGCAGCTCTACTACTACTTGGATCCAGCCAATGGAGATATTGCTCCACGCGCAGTTACACTGGGAGAAGTCATGTCGGAACACTATACCCACATGGGAACCAGTGATCCGAATGCCGAAGTTTGGATTGATACCTCTGCAACCGGTGAATACTCCTTCCGCGGTTTAAAAGCAGGTAGCTACATCGTTCTGGAGACTCAACCAGAAGGGTTGGCCGACTCGAATGATACTCCCGGTTCGACGACAGGTTTCACCTACAACTCATCTGCGTCGACAGCGAACGCACAGTCTGCGGTGATTCGCGTGTTCAGCACGGAGCAAATCATGGACTCAGTCGTTAACATTCAAGTGAATGCGGGTGGGATCAGTGTCGCTAATAACTTCAGTGAAGTGTCCGTCATTGACGATCCGACCGATCCTTATACGCCTCCTGGAGGAGAGAACCCACCGGGAGGAAACCCACTGACTCCGCGACCAGGTCTGACTGGAATGCCCGGGCTGTTTGGTGCTCAGGCAGGTAACTTTACTCAAATCGTCGGGAGTTCTCGGGGTGCTCAGTTTCAAGTCAGCGCGTCTGGAGAACAGTACACTTGGCACTTGAGTGTGATCAATGGTGGACTGCCACGCGCAGTGGGTGAGGCGACTCTGGAAGGCTCGCCGTGGTTACAAGCTTCGTTCATGGCGGATTCGGATTGGAACCAGTTCGACATGGCGGAAGCCACGTGGACATTCTCAGACTCAGTCACCTCTGAGGGGCAAGTGATTGGCTCAGACCGATTGTCACACAGTTTCGGAATGCTGGGCGGCAAAGCCCTGGCAGGAGACTTTGATGGTGATGGAGTCGATGAAGTCGCCGTTTACATGGACGGCTATTGGATGATCGATATCAACCGAAACGGTCGCTGGGACGCCGAGGATTTGATGGCTCGTTTGGGTGACCTTGATGATCAAGCGGTCGTAGGTGACTGGGACGGTGATGGAAAAGACGATATCGGAATCTACGGTCCGATTTGGGAACGCGACTTCGAAGCGATCGAACATGATCCCGGCTTGCCAAACCCCGAAAATCAACTGGCAAGCAAGCCCAAGAATATTCCTCCGACTACCGAAGACTCAACGACGGGTGCTCGAATCATGAGACTGTCCGCCTATGGTCAGCAGCGAGCTGATGTCATCGACCATGTGTTTGGTGTCGATGATCACGAGAAAATCGCGATCACCGGTGACTGGAATGGAAACGGTATTCGATCTATCGGAACGTTTGAGGATGGAAGCTGGCGGCTGGATGTGAATGGCGACGGACAGTTTAACTACGAAGACGTTTACACTCAATTCGGTAAAGCGGGAGACCGTCCGGTCGTAGGTGACTTCGATGGTGATGGCGTCGAGCAGATCGCTATTTATCGTTCGGGTACCTGGATTGTTGACTCCAATCAGAACCATCAATTGGACGCCACCGACATGACATTCGAGTACGGTGGCGCGAATGATCAACCCGTCGCTGGTGACTGGGATGGAGATGGAACGGATGAACCTGCACTCTACGGTCAGGATCAAGGTTGGGTGAACAATCAGATTGACACTCAATAATCAAAAAGATGACAAAGTTACTCAGACGCTTCCTTTTTAGCGACTGATTTACATAGAATGCGGTGGTGCCTGATGGGTCATCGCATTTTTTTATGGAGGCAAAACTTGTTTTTGCGGCTGTTCTTACTTTTCACCCTGGTTCCGTTGGCGGATCTCGTTCTGCTAATAATGATCAGCAAGGCGATTCCAACCTGGGCGTCCATTACGCTGATTATCGGGTCGGGGATCCTCGGTGCCTGGCTCGCGAAACGTCAGTGGGCAAACGTTAAATCGCGAATTCAAAATCGCCTGCAACAGAATGAGATGCCAAGCGAACTGATCTCTGACGGTATGCTGATTCTTCTGGCGGGTGGATTGCTGATCGCGCCTGGTTTAATCACCGATGCGTTGGGAATGTCCCTTTTGATTCCCGTTTGTCGGAGATGGTACAAAAAGAAAGTGATCGACTACCTCAAAGAACATTTTCGGGTCAAGGTGTTCAAGTCGACGGTTGATTCAGGGGTCGTGGACGGGGAGGTTGTTGATGGCGACCCCAAATCGAAAGAGGAAATGCGAGATAGCAATGGCCACCACTTTGAATCTCCGCTTCCGATCATTGACGGTACAGTCAAAAAGCCGAAGTGACACCCTGGTTCGCGAATGGATTCCGACGCGGAACGATTTCAATTGTTGCAAGAATCTTTAGTTGTCCTGGGACGACCGTAGAGCTTTTTCTTTGATTTTCCGGTCGGCCATTTTCGCAACCGATCCGTAGCGTCCGGATTTCTTGAAACCGATTTCGGATTCTTCGAGTGCTCCTTCGCCCACTCGAACGTTGAATACGAATTGTGCAGCGGAGGGCGGATCGCACATTTCATCAGTACAGTTTTGGAACGCCACGTAACCATCAAAGCGATAGTCTCTGGCTGGAGCGTCTGCTGGAATGGTCATCTCGAAGGTCCAACTAACCTCATCTCGGTAGTACTTTTGTGTTTCCCCTGCCACAGCTTTGGTTTTTGGCAAATGCGATGCTGATACTTCGGATACCTCCCATCCGTTGGATTTGGACAGAACGATGCGGGTGGGTTGAGCGACGGTGCCTGTTGACTTGGCTTCGTAGCCATAGATTTTGAAGTCTTCTGTGGGGTCTGCTGTCAGGGTTACCAGGACGCGACTTCCTGGCGTTGCATCACCCTGAGCCACTGAACCCTTCCAGATGACGTGTGCACGATTTGGCGAGTAGTTTGTTTCCAATTCCTCGGTTTTCAGTTGTCCAGCAAATTCGGCGACAAGCATTTCATTGACGATGACGCAGGCGCCTGATTCGGCCGAACAGGACTGTCCTGTGATTTTCATCTCAATACTTACGTCGGCGGATGAAACCCCCTCGGAAATTTCGATTGGCGCCGACCAGATCGGGAGCTCCGTAAATTCTTCAGTGACGATACTGAAGACTTCTGCGAATTTGACGAGTGGGTCTTCAGCGGGTTCAAAAGGGCCGGTGATTGAGAATTGTTCTGAATCAAGTACGACAAACTTCAAGGGCTTGGGTCCTCCTCGAGGCGTTGTGGTTGAATACAGGTTCCAACCGTCAGGAATCTCGGCTTCCACAACCAATACGCCCTGGCGGGAATCAGGTTGGAGTTTGAAATGAGCTGACAAAGCGATCGGTTCTGAATCTTGAAAGGCCTGCGCTGAGATGGCTGCGGAGAGGATCATTCCGATACAAAGAACGGTGAGTCGGGATTTTTGTTTCATGACAATTCCGTAACGCGATGATTGAATTTGTTAAAAAAATGGGCGAACCAATCGGTTCGCCCATGGGAGTTTCAGTTTGTGAAATTGTTTATGTCAGTCTAACGACCCGCCACAACCTTTTCATTTGATTTCCCTTGACCGGCCGTTGATTCTTCCGTTTCCGGAGCGATACGATCGAGTGCCTCGAGTGCTTGTGCCGGAGAGATAAGTTCCTCAAGCAAAATTGCGGGGCGTGCTGGGTAGTCAGCTGGATAAACAAGATTTACAGGAATGGATGATCGATCCGCTCTCGCCAAATCATTGTTGTAAATTTCTTCTTTTCCTGTCATGTCCACTTTGACAAGTTCAATACCTAGTTCTTCAAGTCTGTCTAGTACAGCTTGATCTGAGAAGACACGCTTCTCATTAAAAATGCAGATGCCTCACCAGTCTGCGGTATAGTCGACCCACACCGCTTTGTTTTGAGCGAGTTTTGATTCGACTTTTCCAGGAACCCATAGTTCCCAACCATCTTGATGGGCAACCTCAGGAGCATCAATCTGTGCCGCCTGGATGTACATCCAAAATCCAAGACCAGCAATTAGCAAAGGAGCCATCCAGCCCCATACAAATCGTTTGGAGCCTTTGATGTAGGCCGGGCTAAATTTGCCGTAAAAGAATAGAGCCAGAGCAATGACGCAAAGTGCCATCAAGTACCAGCTCAGGCCTTCGACGCCAGTTTGCGTTCCAAATGACTTGATGAAGAACGCTGCTGCTGCAAACAGGGTAAACGCCATCAGTTTTTTGAATGTCTCCATCCATGCTCCCGGTCTGGGAAGCTTGTTAATTAGTGCAGGGAAAAACGCGAGCAAAAGGTAGGGAGACGCGATGCCCAGTCCGAAAATCGTAAACAAGAACATAGCGAGCGGAGCTGTTTGCGAAAGCGTGTAGCCCATCGCTGTGCCCAGAAACGGTCCTGAGCAAGGGGTCGCTACCAGCGTTGTAATGATTCCACTGATGAATGACCCGGTATATCCTTTTTGAGGTTTGCCACTATCGACTTTCGTCATAAACAGGCCCATTTCAAAAACGCCTGCGAGATTCAAACCAAGAACGAAGAGCATGATTACGATCGCGCCAACGAAATAGGAGTTGCCCATTTGTTCGCCCCAACTGACTTCACTGTTCGTTGAGGCTTTTATTATAAGAATTGCTCCCGCCAAGACCCACATGCTAAACACAAGCCCCGCGGCAAACGCGATTCCGTGCATTTTGATCTTCTTGGGATCACTTCCGGCCTGCTCAACAAACCCCATGACTTTGAGGCCAAGAACTGGGAAAACGCATGGCATCAAATTCAAGAGCATTCCGCCTATAAACGCGCCGAATAGTGCGTACAAAAATGTTCCTTTGCCGGAGGAGCCATCCAGTTTTTCATAGTTGATCTTGGTACTACCATCGTAGAGTTTCGCCATTGCGGCGATTTCTTCGGGAGTATCGGCGACAACAACTTTCTTTTTTTCCTCTTCGGTACTTAGTACCTCGCCTTGAACGATTTCGGAATCTTCTTCACCCTGGTACTCGGCGGTCAAAGTGGCTTTAACAAGAT
Organism: Mariniblastus sp.; assembly: GCA_965224765.1. Lineage (GTDB taxonomy): Bacteria > Planctomycetota > Planctomycetia > Pirellulales > Pirellulaceae > CAZDBA01. Next base: position 82,125 of record CBDDAC010000012.1, on the reverse strand, counting down.
CGCATCGAGTCGCGTTGCAGTATTGTCCGCTGAACTTAATCTCGATTTTCAAGTTTTCAATTTCAACACCTTCTGCGAACTCGATCGGAGCGGACCAAATTACTCCGTTCTCGTGTTGTTCGGTTTTCATTTTGAAATTGGTGTCGTGAAGCAAGTGAGCCTCTTCGTCCGGCTCCCAAGGTCCCACGAGTTTGTACTCGTCCGTTTCGCCGAACTTCATGATGGAACGTTTAGGGCCACCCTTTGGCTGAGTTACCGAATAAAGGTGGTAGCCAGGACCAATCGTCGCTTCGACGTAGATTTTTCCGAATCTTGAATCTGGCTTGAGTCGGAAATACGCCTCGCATTCGACCGGCTCACTGCCGCCGAAACCTCCGCCCCCGCCAAATTGACCAGGACGATTGAAATCCTGAGCTGTCGCACTCATGGAAATCGTCAGCGCAAACAGTGCGACAAGCCAAATGGCTGCGTTGCGTAACGTAAAATTTGTTGTCATCAGAATGTTACTTTGAGATTACTGGATATTGCCAATCTGTGCCATTCTTCCAACTAAGAAGCAGACAAGCAAGAGTTGATTCTCTACGAACAAACCTGTGAAGGCTTGGAGTCGGTTGGGGGACGCGGAGAAGCCCGCGTCCTTGCACTAATTGGCGAGAAAACCCGTTGGGTTCGCCAAGAAACTTCATTTTATCGACGAACAGTGCCCGAGTTATCACTTCTTTCAGCAACCCGTTGATAATAGCCTGAGAATGAGGCTTCCACAATTTTGTCCCGGATGGGCTGACAGGTTCCCTGATTGCTACAAACCTGACCATTGAATCGAAGCCGAATTGTCAAATCGGCTGGGTTTGCGGAATCTGCCAATTGCAAGGGAATGAAGAATCGCAGACTCTTTTTGTGTTTTTCTGTCCGTCCACCAAAGTCCGGATCGACCTCAGTCACGGTGGGTTGATGCTCAGGTTGGAATGTTCCCGAGACTTCAAACGAGTCTGAAGTCGAGATTTCGATCTTCGATGGAGGTGGAGTCCCTTTTTGAGTCAAAGAGTATATATAACTTCCTTCCGGAATCTTGGCGGTCAAAACCAAATAGCCAGTGCGCGTGTTTTCTTCCAGTTGAAAGTGACCGGCTATCTCCAGTTCGTCGTCTGATTCTAAAAACTGGCCACCGGTTTGCGCGGAAACAGGCAATGCGATGACGCCCAAGATCAAAATGGAAAGGCAAGCAGCGAGCCGTTTTGAGCTTGCGAAAAATGGAGTTCGTTCACATCGTTTCATGATTCATCCTTGAATTTGAAACTGCGTTTTGACGCATTGGTTTGTGGGAGTGCGGAAAGTACCAGTATTGCCAAACCAACCCAATGTCATTCTTGTCGAGTCAATTTGGAACATGCTATCATTTCGCATTACTCGTCCGGTGTAGGCGAGCAGCAGCTGCAATTGATTGGCAGCTGCAGGTTCAAAGACGAACGTCAATGGCCAGTCTTACGGCGAGTTTTTTGCCTTTTAGGGGAGGTTGAGGCTGGGGTGATGAATCCAGGCACGATTGGGAAATTTGGGGAAGATTGGTATTTTAAAAGTGTTGCGTTTCCGCGAAATAGTCTCTTCGGTAAAAAATCCCATAACGAAGAAACGCAACGATGACATTATCTACTTTTACGGTCCCTCATTTCAAGTCACGTGCCCGAGAAATTGTACGTAGTCTTTTTCGCTCACGCGAAAAGCAACGTGACGCAAACCAACGTCTTAAGCAACAGCTGGCAGATTCAGACCATCATCGACAACGACTGGTCAATGAGAAGCGTGCTGTTGAACTTCAGGTTACCCGTCAAGCCAATGAACTCGCTCAACTCAAGCGGGAGCTCCAACAACGGCGTGATCACCAATGCCTGCCCGCTGCTCCGATCATTGCCAATCACAGCTTCGGCCCCAGAATGATTTCGATGTGCTTGGAACTGGTCAAAGTGATTGGGTTTCGTCCTATCGAAGCGGTCCTTTCAGTCGTCCAGCAATGGTTGGGAGTCGAATTCAAGATTCCGCACTGGACGACGGTTCGCACCTGGTTATGCCGCTGCGGCGTTGGCTTGCTGCAGGCATCGGGCACTCGGGCCGACGACTGGATATGGATGGTCGACCACAGTGTTCAACTGGCCAAGCAAAACGTTTTACTCATCCTTGGGATTCGGCAATCGGACTTGCCCAAGGGTCGTTCGTTGCGGCGTGACGACATGTCGGTGTTGGCAATCGTGCCTGGTGATTTGCGTGACAAGCAATCGGTCGCGTTGGCGCTGGATGAGCTCTCAAGCAAGATTGGAGTTCCGATGAGCATCGTCGTTGACGGAGCCCGTGAACTGCACGAGGGCATTAAAGGCTTTGAAAAACAGGGGAAAACCGTGCTAGTGATGGACGACATCAAGCATAAAGCAGCCAACATTCTCAAACACACCCTTGGCAAAGATGATGTCTTTCAGGAATTCGAATCGCAACTCGAGACCACCGCTGCGCAGATTCAACAAACCGAGTTGGCTCATTTTCTGCCGCCCAAGAAAAAATCCAAGTGCCGCTTTATGACTCTTTCGCCGTTACTCAAATGGCAACGGATGATCCAGCATCACCTCGAAAATCCTGAAACCGCTGAAAGCCAGGGCGTGACAACGGATCGGTTGAAGGAAAAACTTGGTTGGGTCCAGGCATTTGCTGAATCCGCTCGGCAATGGCGGCAGTGCCAGGCGATCGTCTCAAGTGTGCTACGATTTAGTAACCAGCAAGGTGTGTATGCTGGGGCGACGAATCAATTGAAACGGCAATTGGCCAAACTTAATTTGCAGGGAGACATCGTTCAGAAAGTTTATTTGATGTTGGTTCAAGTCTATGAGCAATGCGAACATCGCTTGCTCGATTCGCCGTACTCCAAGTTTCGTCTGGTGGTGAGCACCGAGGTGCTGGAGTCAACGTTGGGCGGATACAAAAGGCTTCAGCGGCAACACACGCGGGGCGGATTCACGTCGCTGCTGGCAGCATTACCGACATTGATGTCAAAGCAAACGCCTTCCGAAATCAAGAGACTGTTAAAAGAAGTCAGCAACAAGAAATGGAAGCTCTGGGTTACAGAATCAAACCTTGCCAATTCCACGCATGCCAAAAAAATTGAAGCCTACAAAGCACATACCGGCAAAACAACAGAGTAACTTAACTGATTTCTCAGATTCATCACCCCAGGTTGAGGCTCCCGCCGAAACAATTCTTGTTCCTCTCAAACGTGGAACTGGTACCCGGACGGTTTTGAATTGACGGGTAACAAGGCTAAGAAAACTGGAGTATCTGATGTTTTCGGCCCGCCAATCGAAGACAGGCCTGAGGTACTCGGGCGTTGGCAGAACACGACATGCCCACGCAAGCGTGGAGCATGGCACCCGTCGTCAGTTTTTTTGTCTTTTACGGGAGGTTGAGGCTCCCGCCGAAACAATTCTTGTTCCTCTCAAACGTGGAACTGTTACCCGGACCGTTTTGAATTGACGGGTAACAAGGCTAAGAAAACAAGAGTATCTGATGTTCTCGGTCCGCCAATCGAATTCAGGCCTGAGGTACTCGGGCGTTGGCAGAACACGACATGCCCACGCAAGCGTGGAGCATGGCACCCGTCGTCAGTTTTTTTGTCTTTTACGGGAGGTTGAGGCTCCTGCCGAAACAATTCTTGTTCCTCTCAAACGTGGAACTGTTACCCGGACCGTTTTGAATTGACGGGTAACAAGGCTAAGAAAACTTGAGTCTCTGATGTTCTCGGCCCGCCAATCGAATTCAGGCCTGAGGTACTCGGGCGTTGGCAGAACACGACATGCCCACGCAAGCGTGGAGCATGGCACCCGTCGTCAGTTTTTTGTCTTATTCGCACGTTGGAAATTTTCGGCTAGTCGACTTTGCCAGCTGGCCGAACTCCACTTCCTATTCGATTGTTCAGTTGGTCTCCCAAATCTTCTCTGGCATTTTCCGCGTGCTGCTGAAGTTCTTTTACAACGTCGGGGAACTGATCGATCACGTTCCTCTTCTCGCTGATGTCGTTTTTTAAATCATAAAGCTCCAACCCTGTTTTCAATTGCTGATACTGAACGGGCGTTCCGCCAGTCCCCCCGGGCTTTCCATTCAAGCTGCGATACTGGTGTGGGAATTGCAGTTTGAATCTTCGGTTTCGAACGGCTTGAAGTTGACCGCCCGCATAGTAACAGTAGAAGGAATCGTGAGGTGAAACGGCTGAAGGATCGCCCATAATCAAAGGAGCAATGTCTTTCCCGTCGATTCTGTGGTCCGGCAGCTCGCCCTCAATCAGCTTGGCAACGGTTGGGAAAATGTCGATTGTCGAGCAGAGTTCGTCACAGGTGGTGTTCATCGGGACTTTGCCAGGCCACCACATCAGAGTGGGAACCCGATATCCGCCTTCGTGCATGGTGCCCTTGCCTTCACGGAGTGGAAACGCACTTCCAGCATGGTCGCCGTAATTCAACCAGGGACCGTTGTCCGATGTGAAAATAATTAGCGTGTCATTTTGTAAATCGTGTTCTCGAACTGCCTCCATGATCTTGCCGACTGACCAATCAACTTCCATCATCACGTCGCCGAATAATCCGACACCGCTTTTTCCTTGGAACTTGTCGGACACAAACAATGGCACATGGACCATTGAGTGGGGGACGTAAAGTAGGAACGGGTCTTTGGCGTTCCGATGAATGAAGTCGACGGCTTTTTCGGTGTAGGCGGTTGTGAGTTGAGCTTGATCTTCACCCGTGACTTCTGGATCGACAATCTCGTTGCCTTCGATCAAGGGAAGGTCGGGATAGCCTCTCTTTCGTCTCTCTGCACCGGGCGGAAGTTTGACGTAGGCGGGGTGCAAAGGCCACATATCGTTGGAGTAAGGGAGTCCATAGTACTCATCGAATCCGTGCTGCAAGGGCAGGAACTGTTTTTGGACGCCCAAATGCCATTTTCCAAAACACGCGGTTGAATATCCCTGTTGTTTACAAAGTTCAGCCAGAGTGGTTTCGCTTGAATTGATGCCTGTTTTTGCTTTTGGGCCGAGCGCACCAGAGATCCCGACTCGACGGTGATAACAGCCTGTAAGTAGCGCTGCCCGCGATGCACTGCAAACTGCCGTCGACGTAACAAAGTCGGTGAACTTGCGACCTTCAACAGCCATCCGGTCGAGGTTGGGTGTTTTAAAATCTGTTGCACCGAAGGGGCCGATATCAGCGTAGCCCAGGTCGTCGACAAATATCACGATAATATTGGGAAGATCTGAAGTTCGATCATTGGGGTTCTCCGCTTCAACTTTTTGATGAACAAGAGAAATTGCTATAAGCGTTAATGCGACAACTCGAATCATTTTTGGGCCTTTGTTTTTTGGGCGGACGAGTTTGATTCTAAATTATAGCGAATCATTGGCCGTACATTCGTCTTTAAACGCTACGGTTGATTGGCGGAGAATCCGCTTGTTTTACATATTGATCGAACCAGCGAATCATTTCCGCCTGAGTGTGAAGTACACTTTCTCGGGCTCGGTAACCATGCGACTCGTGGGGCAACATGACCAAACGCACGGTCCCGCCGTTTCCTTTGATTGCTTGGTACATTCGCTTGGACTGTAGCGGAAAGGTACCGCTGTTGTTGTCATTCTCCCCGTGGATTAACAACAACGGTTTGTCAATCTTGTCCGCGTGCATGAACGGGCTGAGGGTCGAATAGATTTCCTTGGCATCCCATAGGCTCCGTCGTTCGGATTGAAAGCCGAATGGTGTTAAGGTCCGATTGTACGCTCCGCTGCGGGCAATTCCGGCCTGAAAAAGATCGCTATGAGCAAGCAAATTCGCGGTCATGAATGCGCCGTAGCTGTGTCCGCCAATACCAACTCGGTTGCGGTCCGCGACTCCCATCTCGACTGCTTTATCAATTGCTGCCTGAGCAGCCGAAACGGTTTGCTCGATAAAGTTGTCGTTCATGGTTTCTGGGTCACCCACGATCGGCATCGTCGCCGCATCCATGATGGCGTATCCCTGAGTCAAAAATGTGAGGTGGGTAATGCCTTGCATTCGCGTGAATTTAGCGTCGCTACCGGTGACTTGTGCGGCTGTCTGTGAATCGCTGAATTCCTGCGGATAAGCCCAAACCAAAAGCGGTAGTCGCGTACCCTCCCGGTAGTCTGCAGGTAGATACATCGTCGCGGAAAGTTGGATTCCGTCAGCGCGTTCGTAGGTAACTAGTTGTTTCTGAATACCGCGAATTTGAGGAGTCGGATCCTGGAAGGTCGTCAGTTGAATTTTGTGATCCGATTCAAGGTCGTGAAGGAAGTAATTGCATGGAGTCGTCGAAGATTCCGAACGAGAAATGACAACCGGTTTGGCATCAACGGAACTGGATGCTAATTCGACAACTCCCTCGAACGTGCCTTGTTGGCAGCGCCAAAGACGTTCGGTCTGGAGTGTCTCTAAATCTTGACGATCAATAAATGGAAGATCTCCGTTTTCAGAAGCTCCTCGACCGATGCGGTAGATCAAATCGCCATCTTGTCGAATGACGGTATGTCCCGAAGCATTTCGAACGCTCATCATGGAACCGGGGTTGCCGTACCGATCATTGATACTGCGGTCGATGAGCGTGGTTGGGTGATCCATCGATTTGCTGGAATCAAACATCAACGATCGAGCCCAGCGTCGATCGCGATCGTATTCCGTCGTAATAAAAATTGATGGGTCGGCGAAGTAATTTGCGCCATAGGATCGATATTGAGATTTGAGAAGCTCTTTGGGTGGTTGCTCAAAAGGCTGGGAGCAACTCATCAATCGATCTCGGAAGTCAACTTGTTGATTCGGATCACCGCCGTCGAGGGCTTCGATCCAAATCAAAGTCGCCGGTTCGGATGACTTCCATTCGATGGTTCGTGGTCCAGTTCGCACGCCCTCGATTGGAATATTCTCGGCCATTGGAATATCTGCGACGGTATAGACGACGTCTCCAGTTTTTGTGTCCCAGACTTCTACGCAATGCGGAAAGCTGGAAAACGGCAGCAGGTAGCTGAATGGCCGCAGGATTCTCGTCACCAACAGGTATCGGCCGTTGGGGGATGGGCTTGCGCCTGAGTAAATTCCTGGCTGACCAATCGGGCGACTGCTTCCGTCAATTCCCATGATCGTTAGTTGTGAAGTCCCGTAGTGCTCAAAAATCGCTTCATCATCAGGGCAGGAAAGTAGATCCTGATAGGTCCGAGTAGGAGACGTATTTCCGATCGACTCTTGAATGTTGGGACCGCGAGGAACGGGACTGGGGCAGGGTTCATCGCCTTGAGAGGCGGAAGCGATCCGGCACAACAAATGTTGAGCATCAGGCAGCCAGCGAAGTCCCCCGACCACTGTCGTGATTCGGTCTGTCAACATTTGTGGTTGAGTCGGGTTCTCAATTGAACTCCACCATAGTTGTTGTCCCAAGTCAGTGACCAAAAGGAAAATGAAAGTCTTTGAATCGTGGCTCCAAGAAGTGCCGTTCAATTTTGCGCCCGCGGGCAAGGGGACGCGAATTGGTTTTTGGGAATCACGTGCACGAATTGATAGTCCCGAGGCAAAATCGGTCTCGAAACGGGCTCGAGCCACCGGATCAATCCTGATCCCGCCGAGTTTTAGCATGCGTCTGGAAAGGTCCTCGATGCCAGGCATCGCCTGCCGGTCAATCATCAACATCCATTGAGTATCGGGACTGAAGTTAATTGCCGGTTCTGGATCGGCATTGATAACATCAGTGACTTCTTGAGGTGGGAGTTGATAGCCGCTTTCATTCTCCGCGGTTGCTGATTCAAGCATGGTAAAAGACGACAGTAGTAATTAACAACTGTTTGAAGTGAGGAGTCGGGCTTAATCTTCGCTCAGGAATTGTAGACAACTCGTTGATGCTCCCGATAGCATGGGAACGAGTTTTCTCGCCAAGTGAATACCTCGCTTAAGTTCGTCGCGCGAGCTCGAATACGCCAATGAACCCTGTCGTAAATAGCAACACCCATCCGAGCGGTGCCGACAAGAAAAGAATTGGTGCAGTCAGGATTGCGATGATCATCAAGATGGTTAAATGGTTGCCTAGGTGATTCCAGGTAGGCAAACTACCACTAGTCAAACGTTTGATTGAACCTGTTGCCAAGGTCATTAAACCAAAACCCAGTATTAATTTATATGCGATGCTCGCGAGTTGGCCTCCGTTGGCAAAATGGGCGAGGGCGATCGTGCTAGTTACCGTAAATGCGATGACAAGATAGAGGCTTCGATAAAATCGGTTGAGATCAGGTGCGCAGTTGAAACCCACACCACAGTGTTTGCAGCCGGCAATCACACGGCGGTTGTAAGTGATAATTTGGTAGAGAGGGTAGAACATCAACCAGAAGGGTCTGGATCGAAACAGGGGCTTGAGCCAAGTCCAGCGACTACCCAGAATGTGGGTTAACGCCCTGAGGCCATAAATCGTCTCGTTCGTCTCACGATCAAACAAAGGTATTTCGTGGCGTCCACGGTCCAAGTCAACGTGGGAAGTCACTTCGCTGGGGGCCGTTGAAAATCCGATTCGGTTTTCAGGTTTGAGAAACCCCCAGGCGACAAACCAATTGGTGTACAGTTTGCACATTGGGCAACTGTCGTCGTAAATAATGACTTTGTTGGCAAGCATCCGACCGCCTTTTGCATGTGAAACACAATTCTTCCGCTATCTAGTCAACCGAAAAACGTTCAGACCGAATAACAGAAGATTTTGTTAGGAATCCCAAACTACGATGTGCTACAAGAATGCGTCGTCGAGCTTTTTTGTCTTTTACGGGAGGTTGAGGCTCCTGCCGAAACAATTCTTGTTCCTCTCAAATGTGGATCTTGGGGCGAGTACCTGGACTGTTTTGAATTGACGGGTAACAAGGCTAAGAAAACCGGTGTATCTGATGTTCGGCCCGCCGATCGAAGACGGGCGAGGAACAGATTTCTCCATTGATTCTAGGGATGCTTACGGAAAGTGACCCCGAAGTTCGCGAAAATGCTGCGATTGCGTTGGGGGAACGATCACTCAACGAGAGTCGATTGAAGAATTGATGGGTTCATTCAAGAATGAACCTGATGGTAGCTGTGGTGTTTCAGATTGGCCACGCAATTGCGAATCTTTTTTATTGATTGGAGAAACGGTCGCTCCCTTCTTTTCAGGAGGGCGTTAAGTCGACGTCCGTATCCGCATTTCTTGCTTGGACTAAATTTTAGTATAGTGATGGGCTCAAGATTGGCTGTCGGTACGCGCGAAGTACCCGAAAGTTGGATACGTTCTAAATTTTGGCGTTTGGATGTTAAAAAAAGTAACCGATTGGCTTTTGGGGAAACGGGCAACAACGCGATGTTGCTGTTTTCACTTTGGGCGCTGTGGCAGTACGTTGTTGGGCAACATGCTAAATGCTCATCCCGAATTGGATTGGAAGAGTGAAGTCTTTCATTCATTTCATGAAAGTACGGAATCGCAGCCTAGTGGTCAGGATCCGTTTGAGATTTTGCACCGCTCAATCCGCGATTCAGAGAGCCTGCACTATGGCTTTGAAACCAAATTTCAACATCTTGATTCCAATGGACTCGATATTGATTTCGCTGGATTTCTTGCAAAATTGCAGGAACTGGGTTTTCAAAAGTATATTCTGCTTGAGCGGAAAAATTATTTGCGGCAGGCCATCTCAGTCGCAAGGGGGCAACTTACCAAGATCTGGCATGTTTCCCAGGACCAAGCAGAGCCCCTATTCTCCGAGTTTGAATTGGACCTGGAATCGATCAGCCTAGGAGGCACTAACCGAAAGCTTGAGGAGTGCTTCGAATTCCTGGACCATACCTACCAGGAAACGACTCGTGTGATTGAAAAATCCGGAGTCCCGTTGTTGCATCTAACCTATGAAAATGATTTAGAGCGAGATGCAGAGATCGGTCTGGGAAAGACACTTTCCTTCCTCGGGTTGAAAAAAATCAAACCCAATGTGTCTTTGCGAAAATTGGATAGTCGGCCTGTTTCTGAAATGATCTCCAATCATGATCAATTGCAGGATCGACTCTCAAAAACTCGTTACAGGTGGATGGGCGAGACGGATTCTGGCGGGTAAAACATCAGATGATTCAAACCAGGAAGCGTACTCCAGGGTATGAACCTTTAGGTCGTGAAACGGCTTAAGGGGATGGGCCGAAACCAGTCTAGATCCACGATTGAACGCTGGGCCTTACAAATCCTATGGTTTCATTTTGTTTTGGGGAGAAAATTGAGTTCAGTAAAAGCATGTCATTGCTGCGGGATGATTCACGAAGTCCCTGAAATTTCCAAAATGCAACGAGCGATTTGCACTCGTTGCGGAAGTGGATTTGCCAGGGTAGGAAGTCTAGCTGAGTCGGCAAGTCGCACCGCTGCCGCCGCGCTGGGGGCATTCATTCTTTATTGGCCCGCCATCCTTTTGCCAATTCTAAAAATTGAAAAGCTTGGCTTGGTAAACGAATCGAGTATTCTTAGCGGTGTTATTGAACTTTTTCAGCATGGAAACTATTTGGTTGGTTTCGTCGTGTTCTTTTTCTCCATTGTACTGCCATTAACCAAAATTGTTTTGTTGCTTGAACTGAGCATGCTTGAATTGCTTCATAGTAAGCATAAGGCGTTTACTTTACGCTTGATGGAGCACTTGGGAAAATGGAGCATGATGGACGTAATGCTTTTGGCATTCCTGGTAATGTTGGTCAAGCTTGGCGATATGGTGGAGTTTCATTTTGGGCCCGCCATTCTGGCTTTTGTATTCTGCGTCTCGATGAGCATGATCGCGTCGCTCTCCTTTAACCCGCACGCAATTTGGGAAGAGATTGATGAACAAGCCTGATAGCGATAACACGGGTGATACGTCTCATGACGCGGCGAAATTTATTTCACCACTCGACGCAGATATTGGGGCTGAAGGCAACGATTTTCCGACAGCACTTGTTGGTTCACGGCTTTCTCTCTCGCAATTGTTCCAGGGATCAACGTTCTGGTTGCTTACCCTGGCCTGCATGGTTCTGGCAATCGGGCTGGTGTGGTGGTCATTGCCCTCAAGAGGAATCGAGATTGTGGTCCATTTTCCAGAGGGGCATGGGCTCAAAGCAGAAGATGCAGTTCGTTTTCGTGGAATTGACGTTGGGCATGTCGAAAAGGTGATCCTGAATCCAAAACTTGATGCTGTTGACGTGACCATTCACTTGAAGCCATTTGCGCAACCGCTTGCGCGTGAGGGGACTCGATTTTGGATTGTCCGTCCTCAACTAAGTATCAGCGGAATTTCGGGGTTGGAAACCGCCGTTGGCCACAAGTACGTGGGCTTGATACCAGGAGAAGAGGGTGGGGCGTTCCAGCGGATTTTTCGAGGGTTGGAAGATTCACCTCCCGAGGCCTTGGCCGCCGATGGCATCGAGCTAATCTTTCGCGGTGAAAAGCGACACAGTATTAGTGCTGGGTCCCCGGTCACTTTCCGTGGTGTCGAGATTGGCAGGATATTGACGGTTGGTTTGTCATCGGATTCTCGCTACGTCGATGCTCGCGCAAGGATTTATCACGAGTACAGACAATTGTTGACCACCAATACCGTGGTTTGGGCGACAAGCGGAGTTAATTTGGATTTCAAGTTCGGGCAGGGACTTGTTTTGAATACCGAATCGCTTGAGACGATTGCCCGAGGTGGGGTATCGCTATTGACGATTCGAAATGGCGGCAAGCCCGTTCAATCAGGTCATGTTTTTTCGTTGTTTGGCAAACCTGAACTGGAATGGTTCGAAGCAGCCAATAATGTTCGCGCCACCAATATTGAACTGCGCGGAGCCATTCCACTTAGGATGCAGTGGATCAATTCGTCGAGAATTCTTGGTGGTCAGAAAGCGCGAACGATCAGTGGTGTTCCGATCGTCAACGACGATGGAGAAACTTCGATTATCGTGCCGGGCGATGTATATGCGGTGCCAAAAAAGTATAAAGAAGGTTCTTTGACGATCGGTCCGATCAACTCGAGTGAGTTAGTGGTTGCGATTGAGCCTGATTCAGAGTTGGCGATTCAATCTTTGGTGGAGATTAAGGTCCCCAAGGAGTTCTGTTCCAACTGGCTCGCCGCCCCCAAGGATTTTCGCGCTCCCGAGAACGGTGAAAGTTTCATCGCCGTGCGGGGTTCGATGCCGGGATCGGCAAATTCAGTATTCGTCCACTGCCCAATTGATGCGGGAAACGTTGGGGATGATGGAAAACTTCTGACGTTTACGGAAGACAAAGATCTGTGGCATGGCACCCCGTTGTTGTCGAATCTTGATGGCAAGGTAATTGGTGTTTTGTCCGTTGCGGGGCGGGGACAGGCGAAGGTGTTGATGATCGATTCAAGCTTACTCGGAAAATAGTTGCATCGCTTCGGTCTCGGCAACACCGAAGTTTTCGGTGAAATCGCCCAGGCACGCCGACGGTGCATTTAGGGCATGCGCAGAACCGTTTGAAATCAAACGTTAAATTCATGGCTGACCCTTGGAGGTTCCAATCGGCGTCATTTTCTTTGGATACCATCTTGTTGATCGCGGCAGTCGCAACTACGATCATCGTTTTCAGATTACGCGACCTTGAGGCGCATTGGCCTCGCGGTTGTTGCCAAATTCATCCCGTTGTTGCTGCCATGATTATTGGAGTTCCGACCGAACAAGGTGCTGGAGAGTGCCGAGTTGCCGCGTCGCCAGGATCAGTCAAAAAACTGGTCAAATTAGGTTACGAAGTTAAAGTACAGTCGGGCTGTGGCCAGAATGCAAGTCTTACTGACGAGCATTTTGAATCTGCGGGTGCGACGATTGTTTCCTCCATCAAGGAGATTTACGAACAGTCTGACATTATTGCAAAAATTGAACCTCCGACCGATGCTGAAATCGGAATGATGCAGGAGGGCACCCGCTTGATCTCGTTCGTCTGGCCGGCCAAAAACGAGTCGCTTACAGAAAAGCTTCGGGCAAAGAATATTACGACGCTGGCGATGGATTGTGTGCCACGTATTTCGCGAGCCCAGAAGTTGGATGCTTTGTCGAGTATGGCCAACATCGCCGGTTATCGAGCGATCATCGAATCAGCCAACGAGTTCGGCAGTTTTTTCACTGGACAGATTACTGCAGCGGGCAAGGTTCCTCCAGCGAAGGTATTGGTCATCGGAGCGGGAGTGGCTGGATTGTCGGCGGTTGGAACGGCGGGTTCATTGGGCGCGATTGTTCGAGCCTTTGATACGCGCCCCAGTGTAAAAGACCAAGTCAAAAGTATGGGCGCTGAGTTTCTGGAACTGGAGTTCGAGGAAGACGGTGATGGCGGTGGCGGTTACGCCAAAACCATGAGCAAAGAGTTCATAGAAGCTGAGATGGCTTTGTTTGCCGAGCAAGCCAAAGATGTTGACATCATCGTGACAACGGCATTGATCCCCAATAAGCCCGCGCCGAAATTGATCACCGCTGCCATGGTGCAAAGTATGAAACCAGGCAGTGTCATTGTCGATTTGGCTGCGCAAAACGGTGGGAACTGTGAATTGACGGAGCCGGGGCAGAAATGTGTTAAACACGGTGTAACCATATTGGGCTATACCGATCTACCCAGTCGGCTGCCGAAGCAATCTTCGATCCTCTACTCAAACAACGTTGCCAATTTGTTGTCGGACATGACAGACGACAAATCAGGACAAATGAAAATCGATTTGGACGATGTCGTGGTTCGTGGTTCATTAGTGACACACGACGGGAAACTGATGTGGCCGCCTCCCAGAATTGAGGATCCTTCGCCCAAGCCCGCAGCCAAACCGGCGGTTTCGCCAGTTGCGGCTGGCGAAAATGCAGACACCACTTCGGGTGGGAAAAAGGTCCTTGTCACGGGTGTGGTCGGCGGTGCAATGCTTGGGTTTTTGGGTCTGATTGGTGCGTACGCTCCACCAGATTTTGTCCAGCATTTTACGGTGTTTATCTTGGCATGTTTTGTAGGCTGGCAGTTGATTTGGAGTGTGAATCCTGCTCTGCATACACCCTTGATGAGTGTGACCAACGCCATTAGTGGAATCATTATTATTGGAGGCATGTTGCAGTTCATTTATCCTGCGTACTCGCCTTCGACTTTACTCGCTGCCTTTGCTGTTTTGATCGCGATGATCAATGTGGCGGGCGGATTTTTTGTGACTCAGCGAATGCTGGCGATGTTTAGGAGGGGAGACTAACCATGACGGGTATCAGTATCCCCTTCGTTGCTTGGCTCATAGCGGGCGTTTGTTTTATTTTCAGTCTGGGTGGACTTGCCCAGCATGAAACCGCCCGCCGTGGAAATTGGCTGGGAATTATCGGAATGACGATCGCGATTATCGCGACGTTGTTTAGCGGAAAAATCGGAGTCGTTCACGGTGATACGTCTCACGCGATCCAGACCGGTGGAATTATCTTGCTGGTTATTGCACTGTTGATCGGCAGTGGAATTGGGATTTTTCTCGCCAAAAAGGTTGAGATGACACAGATGCCACAGTTGGTGGCTATCTTGCACAGCTTTGTTGGATTGGCTGCTGTGTTGGTTGGGTTGAGCAATCAACTGCTCCCTCAAATTGAGGGCCATCAGAGCGATGTGTTCAAGAGCATGAACATGATCCACGATATCGAGATCTACATCGGAATCTTTATCGGAGCGTTGACCTTTACCGGTTCAATTGTCGCTTGGGGGAAACTTGATGGAAGAATCAAATCCAAGCCGCTAACACTTCCCGCTCGCCACTGGTTGAACCTTGGAATGTTGGTGATCTGTGTGTTGTTGGGCTGGTGGTATCTGAATACAACGACGATTGGGGGTGGGATGCTGCCCTTGGTTTTGATGACATTGATTGCGTTTGCGATTGGTGCCCATTTGGTAATGGCCATTGGTGGTGCGGACATGCCAGTCGTTGTGTCAATGCTCAATAGCTATAGCGGTTGGGCTGCAGCGGCGATTGGATTTATGATTCCCAACGACTTGCTGATCATCACCGGTGCACTTGTTGGTAGCAGCGGTGCGATTCTTTCCTACATCATGTGTGCGGCAATGAACCGGTCATTCCTTAGCGTAATTCTTGGCGGATTCGGATCTGACGGCGGCGCACCTACAGTTGCTGCAGGGGATGGAACTCCTAAGGAATACAATACGACATCTGCCGATGAGACGGCACTGTGGATGTTGGAATCAGATGAAATCATTATCATCCCGGGATATGGAATGGCGGTGGCACAGGCACAGCATCCAATTCGCGAGATTGTCGCACTACTTAAAGAAAAAGGGATTCGTACTCGATTTGCGATTCATCCTGTTGCCGGGAGACTACCCGGGCACATGAATGTGTTACTGGCTGAAGCAAAAGTCCCTTATGACATTGTGATGGAGATGGAAGAGATCAATGAGGACTTTTCCAGCACGGGAACAGTCGTCGTGATTGGTGCCAACGATATTGTAAATCCTGGTGCCTTGGACGATCCTTCCAGTCCTATTTACGGAATGCCCGTTCTAGAGTGTTGGAAATCGCAGCATGTTGTTGTGATGAAGCGCAGTATGGGAACGGGTTACTCGGGCGTCGACAATCCATTGTTTTACAACGAAAATAGTGCAATGTTGTTTGGCGATGCCAAGGCCAGCGTCGATTCGATTTTGCAATCTCTACGCAGCTAGTGGTTCAACCATCCTGAACCAAAGGGTGCCATGCCTTGCGCTTGCGCAAGCATGCTCACGCAAGCGTGAAGCATGGCACCCACTAAAACTGGTCATGGCACCCACTAAAACTGGTCATGGCACCCACTAAAACTGGTCATGGCACCCACTAAAACTGGTCATGGCACCCACTAAAACTGGTCATGGCACCCACTAAAACTGGTCATGGCAGCCACTGACTAACCAACATCGCGATTTTCTATTCGGATACCTATCGCGGTGTGGCCCGTTCGGAATTCTTGCGAGGTCAACGAAAAAAGCAGCCCGAAACAAAGGGGCTGCTTTTTTCATGAATTCAGATTGTATTTTTGACTGCAGTGGAGTCTAAGATTAAGTTTCAGGTTGGATTCGCCTGGATAATGTGTGCGTGCAGCAATGTCGCTACGCAGCAGCCTTGTCCTTGGCCTTTTTCACTACCGGGGTCTCATGTTCCTCAAGTTCCCTGCGAAGGATTACCATGTCGCGGGGTGCCTCAATTCCTATTCGAACCCGATCACCTGATACTCGCACTACTGTGAGAGTGATATCCTCTCCCAGCATTATCTTTTCGCTTTCCTTCCTGGAAAGAACGAGCATCCGTATTTCTCCTCTACGAATTGCCCAACGTTTCTTGATTGAATAGGGGTGAGTTTAACCGAAATCACGACACTTGGCTGTTGGTAATTTTTTTCCAGGTCGAGTTTTTGGGGCCTGCACTTACTTTCAAAAGAGTTAGTTGGGGTATGGTTATCGCGAGGTTGTACTTGGAGTTCAACCTCGCGGCTATCGATTATTTAAACTGCATCTTTCAGCAGAGCTGGTGCTTCGGTGAGCACCGTTTTTTGGAATTTCTCGCCCGAACTGCCATAGAATAAAATTGAGTTATTAATGGTTTCCCAAACGGCCGTTAGTTTTACGCTGCGTGGACCGTGCAAACAAAAAAGTATGCCACAAATCTCTCCGCATTTAGTGAGAACTCTCTCGGTGACCTGGAAAATTCCTTCCTCTATATCATTCTGATGACATAACGTGTGAGATACAAATTGTCTAAGTTGTTGTAAATTGCTGAGCTCAATAGAGTCTGTCCGCATGTGCGGTAGTTCCCTTTGATTACGCTCCACCGACCAAAAGCCGGTTGAGCAACTTTTAGTTTTCAGTTTCAGACTTCCGCTTCCAATACTACTTTTTTGTTTCCAAATCAGTAGAGAAAACGGAGTCTCGATTACGTTTTCGTTCCGTTCACAAAGCTTAACGCTGTGTGAGGTTAACTCTGTACTTAAGATGACAACGAGTTGTTATCTTCAATTCGGAGCTAACTCAATTGAAACAGTGTTGAAGGACAACAGAATGAAGTATCGGAAATCAACTCGATTAGCCGTTGCATAAAGCTGTACATTTTCGAGAAGGTTTTCGGGTCAGCCAAACTGAAAACGTTAACTAACATAATCCGATCAAACCGTTTTTTACGCCGAACAAAACTTTGCATCAAAAAAGCTGTTTTTGTAGTCAGGTTGTACAGTTCATTCGTGTTGTTATGAAGTTCCAGCCGGGGCGTGACGTTGCCACGAGCGGTTTAGGAATCCAAGACGACCTTTTGTAGATTTTTCCAAACCTTTCAAGCGTTGAGTGGCTGCGAAGTTTTTCTTGATCACGTCGAACCCACGGTGGGGGTATCAGGATTTTTGAGGAATTTCACTGGTGGTGCATAGCCGTTTGGCAAATACGAATTCCTAAAACAAACGCGGCTTAGGCAATTTGAGTTTCTGAGTCCGCAGATTCTTTTGTGAATAGTCCCATAAAGTCCTCGAGTTTGCCGGAATCAAAATCTGCCGAATTGAAGAATCCATGGATTGCATCACATTGCGCCTGATCAAAAACTCCAGCAATCGCGTTGGCAAATTTCTCTTTCAGAGCGGGAATGCCTTCTTCGCGTCGCAAACGGTGACCGATCGGATAATGAACTTCTACTGGCTCCATCTCCGTACCGTCTTTCAAGAAGACTTGGATTTGGTTTGGAATCGCCCGTTTTTCCAGGTCGTAGTAGTCCACCGTGTAACTCTCATTCTCGCTCACGGTCATTTTGGCGCGGAGTGAGTCGATTCGAGGATCTTGGGCAATGTCGTCCGTGTAATGATCTGCAGTGAGTTTACCGAAGATCATACCAATCGCCGCCATGTATTGGAGGCAATGATCGCGGTCAGCGAAATTATTCAACGGGCCTGATTTATCAATGATTCGTACGCCAGGTTCTTGGGTGTGTAGCTCAACTCTTTCGATCTCGTCCAATTTGTCGGCGACTTGAGGGTGGAGTTGAATCGCACATTCGACGGCTGTTTGAGCGTGGAACTCTGCAGGGAATGAAATCTTGAACAGAATGTTTTCCATTACATAACAATCCAACGGCCGAGCCAGGTTGACCGTTTTTCCTTTGAATAACACGTCATGGAAGCCCCAGTTCGGAGCGGTCATCGCCGTCGCATAGCCCATCTCTCCGGTTAAGGAGATCAGAGCAAGTCGCACTGCACGGCTGGTCGCGTCGCCTGCAGCCCAACTCTTGCGAGATCCGGTATTGGGAGCGTGTCGATAGGTTCGCAAGGCTCCTCCGTCGATGAATGCATGGGAAATCGCGTTGATAGTTTGCTCTCGTGTGCAACCGAGCATCTCTGCAGCAACGGCAGTACTGGCGACGCGTACAAGCAGCACATGGTCAAGTCCAACACGATTGAACGAATTTTCCAACGCCAGGATGCCTTGGATCTCGTGAGCCTTGATCATTGCGGTCAAAACATCACGCATCGAAACCGATTTGCCTTTGACGCGAGTTTGGTAGTCGGCAACGGCGAGAATCGCCCCTAGATTGTCAGATGGATGGCCCCATTCAGCTGCTAACCAGGTGTCGTTGAAGTCAAGCCAGCGAACGATTGCTCCGATATCAAAGGCCGCTTTGACAGGATCAAGTTCCAAATCGGTGCCAGGGACTCGAGCTCCCCCACTCAGTGTCGCGCCGGGCACGATTGGGCCCAACATCTTTCGACATTGCGGATATCCAAGTGCGAGAAATCCACAGCCCAGACTGTCCATCAGGCAGTGTTTTGCCGTCGAAAAGGCAAGTTCACTATTAATTTCATGAGAATGAACGTAGTCAGCGATGTCTACAAAGAGGGAATCCATCAGTGCTCCAGGATTTTGTGTGGTTGGTTTATGGCCAAATGGAGCTGATTCGCCCCGATTTCATGCCGAATGGACAAGGGTTTTCGTTTGAGTCGTCGACCTATTTCCGGCTGGCAGATTGGTAATCTATCAAACTTATCGGGGAAGATAAATTGCAGGCACCTTCCCCATGGATTGTTAAATTCACAATTTGATTTTTCGGGCTGTGTTAAGGGTTGCTTGTGGATAGTCCTCAATACAGGATGAGCAGAGGGTGGGGCAATCGATTGGAGGCGTCGATTGTCAGATCTACCTGATTCGCAATGTCAAATTCATTCACTTCTGGGAGTATCAACATGAGTACCAAGTTTCTTCATTCAATTCCGGGTTGCGCCAAACCGATTTTACTCGTCGCTGCCGCAATGGTTTTGCTATCGACCCAATGCTATGGGCAAAGCGTCACACTTGCCTCTGGAACCGTAAGGATCGAAGGCACTAGTGGAAACGACCGCGCGACGGTTAGAAAAGGCGCCAGGAATCAGGTGATCGTCAAGCTAAACCGAAAAGTCTTTCGTTTTGCTGGAATGGATGTGTTGCGTATTCAGTTTTATGGTTATCAAGGCAACGATTATTTTTTCAACAATTCGAACCTGCCTGCCCAAGCAAGTGGTGGAATGGGAGATGACTATCTTTTCGCGTCAACAGGAACGGCCGATTTTTTCGGCGAATCCGGTGATGACATTCTGGTTGGTGGAAGTCAACGTGATTTTTTATTCGGCAACGCTGGTAGTGATTTGATTTTTGGCAATGCGGGAAACGACCTGATTTACGGCGACGAAATGTTCTACACTTTATTACGTAGAGATGTCCAAGAGGGTGAGAACTTCAACGAAGACGAGCGTTTCGAAGCTGGCGACGACCTAATCTACGCTGGAGCTGGAAATGACTATGTTGAGGGCAACGGTGGTGATGACAGAGTGTATGCCGGTTCCGGTAACGATGTGGTGAAAGCCCATTCAGGGAATGATCGTGTTTTTGGATCCTCTGGAGACGACTGCCTCGAAGGCGGCGATGGCGATGACTTCCTGAATGGAGGAAGCGGTGCTGATCGGCTCGCTGGCGGTTTCGACAACGATCGCCTGTTTGGAATGTCAGGAAATGACATTCTGTACGGTGGGAACGGGTTGGACCGACTGAATGGCGGATCGGGAATTGACGTTGAAATCCAAAACGGACCGAACTACTGCGAAGGCGACGAAGAGCCTAACGACGACGTGCCAAGCTAGAGTCTTGTTGTTTGAGCGTTTGCTAAATTAAATTCGCCACGATGAAGTAGGACCGGTTACAGCCGTCGATTGAATGATTGACCGTGGTAACTGGCCTACTCACATTTGCGAGCAACCCCGATTTAGCTCAATTAATTGAGGTCGTTCAAGGTCCAGTTATCTGGAAGTTGTGAATTCTTGATTACGACGGGAATACCATCACGAATGACACACTGAGGGTGTTCTACGCTGGTTTCTACTATTTTCTGTTCGTTATCAATTCGCACGTTTCTGCCCAGGCGACAGCTCTTGTCGACGATTGCACCCGCAATCAACGAGCCAGTCCCAATTCCAATAGGAATTTGGCCATTTTCAGCATTCTGCAACTGCTCCCGATCGGATTCGTAAAAATCGCTTCCCATAATGATGGAGTCCCGGACGGTTACGTTGTCACCGATATGAGTCCGCAAGCCAATGACGCTGTTTCTCGATTGTGACTCCGTCGCCAATTCGGCATCCATTGGCTACCAAACTGTTTTTGATCGAAGCATTGCCGATTCGTGTTGGGGGAAGGAATCTCGCACGTGTGTATACTTTGGAATCTGGAGATGCCAAATTCAATGGCGGATTGTTTCCTGCCAAGCTGAGGTTAGCGTCATAAAAGGAGCGTATCGTTCCAATGTCTTCCCAATAGCTATCAAACATGTGAGTTTGTACGTGCTTTGATCGAATTGCTGCGGGAAACACTTCTTTCCCAAAATCTCGATAGTCTGTTTTTGTCAGGACTTCCAAAAGAACATCCCGGTTGAAAACATAGATTCCCATGCTGGCCAGATACTCACGGCCGTTGGATGCAATTCCACGACTGTTGATCCACTCAGGATCGGTCCGGACGATGCTTAATTCTTCTTCGGTTTGTGGCTTTTCCAGGAATCCTGTTACCCGGCCGTTATCATCAAGATTCATGACGCCAAATCCGCGGGCTGCGTCCTCATTGACGGGCATGCACGAGATGGAAACGTCTGCGCCACTACGGCGATGCGAATTGATTAGCTGGCGATAATCCATCTGGTAAAGCTGGTCGCCAGACAGAATCAACACGTAGTCGAAGTTCTTGTTTTCGATCGCATTCAAGTTCTTGCGGACTGCGTCAGCGGTGCCCTGATACCAGTCAGAGCCCTTGCTGGCTGTCTCCTGGGCGGCAAGCAATCAACGAATCCGCCGCTGAAGTGATCGAATGAATACGAGCGTCGCAAATGTTTATGCAAACTCGCCGACATGAATTGCGTCAAAACATAGATCTGATTGATTTGACTGTTGATACAATTGGAAATGGGAATGTCGATAAGACGGTACATTCCCGCAAGAGGAACCGCAGGTTTGCTGCGAATCGATGTTAAGGGAAAGAGACGGATCCTCTTCCTCCACCTAATACCAATGCTACGACGTTGCGCATTGCAGCAAGTCCTTTCCGGTCGGTCCTGCTGGTGCAGAACGTCTATTTTTGAGCTTGGAACGGAACTTCGATTTCGAAATCCTGTCGACGGTAAACACACGTCCCATCTTCCAAACAGACGTATACAACGCAAGCCAGCGACTGTACACTCGGTAGACTCTTTTTTTCACAATCAAGTCGAATTCGAGGTTGCGATTTTCCGTCGATGTGGCTTGTTCCGGATTGTCAAACTGCAATCGTTGGGCTGTCAGTTTGGCATCGTCTGAGTTGATCCAAACGGTCAGGGGAGACGATTCCATTGTTCCATTTGGCGTCTTTGGGTACTAACCGAAAGTGCACTGTCGTATGGATTTCCCGTGTCACAGTTGCCGGAACAGCGGTGGATTGAATCTCGATAAATTTCCCCTTGTCTCGTGTGATTTTATTGTTGGGATCCGGGTTTTCTGCGTCATTGGAAAAACGATGGCTTTGATCGACCCGCCAGTTCAGACTCGGTTAACGTTACTTGAAGCTCAATGGGGGTCTCACCTCGATCCTTGATTTCCGAAATGGCTTGATCGACCCAGTCGTAGAATGGGTAGGGTTTGGATTGCCGTGGTCCATATTGTTGGATTCTGCGGCGCCAGATGTATTGGTTGGGATTCGACGCCAACGCTTGACTCCAGTACTTTGATGCTTCATCAAAGTCCTCGTCCGCATGCGATTGCTCGTCGTATCTCATGCGGTGTGCAACACCAAGACGAAAACAGTATCGTCCCGTTGTCGGGGTCTGCTTTTGAGGCAATCGAATAGGCGCTGATCGCGTTGCTCAAACTTTTTTCGCCGTTTGCCGCGAAAAGCAACTCTTGGTCGCCCCACTTAATCCAATTCTCTGTGGTGCCTTCTTGTTTGGCGAGCTTCCATAGTTGATCGTCGGATCAAGCCGGGGAGCCTCGTCCTTGGGGGCTTTGGATTCACTTTCAACGAAGGCCTTTAGCCCCTTGGGCCGCATGCGAGTCGATTGAACGACGCCATATTCGTCAATGCCCACAAAGATAGGAACGACTGCGGCTCCGTTTTGGGTTATTGGATCTTGAACGATCGAAAAATCATATTGTTGCCATTGCTTATACAATTGCGTTCGTTCGGCGTGCTGCTCTTGGACTACGCCGATGACTACCAAGTTGTCTGCAGCAAGTTTCGAAATCGCTTCGTGCCACACGGGCACGATCTGGCGGCAGCCTGCTCACCAGCTGGCGAAGTGCATTAACAGAACTTTTTTTCCGCGAAAGCTCGATAGTTGAAGCGATTCGCTACCATCGATTGACGGCAAGATGAAATCTGGATGAGGTTGGCCCACTTCCGGGCTGTACTGGGTTGTCTGCGCTAACAAACTGCTGTTGATGCAGATTGCAATAAGACACCCTACCAACAATGCAATGCTTTTCATCTCGCCTACCGTATTGACGTTGAACCAAAGAACTTAGAAGACCTTTGCTATTCTGTTGCCAATTGTCTGGTACAGCAAGTCCGTGGTGCGTTACGTTGCAAATGCGTGTGTTGTAATACGTTAATCACTAGACCAAGGTCATTTGTTGGAGCAACCCGGAAATGGGAGGTTGAGTCTCCTGCCTAAACAATCGTCGTTTTTCTGTCTCAGCGAGAGGATGACTCGTGTCACAACGGTGAAGTGGCCTTTGTCGGACACCCTTCTCCGCCCAATTCGCATTTGCCTCAGAGCGGCTACTTCTCGTAGCCCCAGACTTTTAGTCTGGGGTAAAACGCCCCGACCAAAACCTAATCGCGGAGCGATGGCATCCGTTTCGCAGCCAATCGGTTCGATTCTGATACCTTGTAATCGAGAAGAGGTAGAACCTGACCGCTTCGCATCCGGGAGGGGGTAGATCCGGAGGCTGAGTTTTGAATTTTCGCGAGGCGATAACCTATGGTGCATGACAACAGATGCCGTCGCTCCCGGGGTGTGATTTTTTCGAAACAGTCGTTTGAAAGCATTTTGGAAACCCGACTAGGTTGTGATTAAATCAACTGGGCTGGAGCAAGTATTTGTTTTGCGCTAAAACTTAGTAATGAACAATAAAAAAAGAGTGTTTGCACGAGTGCAACGGCCAGAACGTCATCAATCAGAATGGAAACCTTTCTGCCTCGACGAACTTCTTTCGACAGACCATCGTGCTCGCGTGGTTTGGGAATATGTAGAGTCATTGGATTTTTCAAAGCTTTACGGAAAGATCCTGGCAGTGGAAGGGCGTGCAGGACGGACGCCGGTCGATCCGAAAATTCTTCTTTCACTTTGGATGTTCGCGACGCTCGAAGGGATCAGCAGCGCCCGTCACGTGGCACGGTTGTGCGAACGCGACCTTGGCTTACATGTGGATTTGCGGCGGAGTCAGCGTCAACCACCACCTCTTGAGTGATTTCCGCTCAACCAACCCCGAGTTCTTTGACGAGCTTCTCAGCGAAACGGTCGGCACGCTGATCTCGCAAGGTTTAGTTGAACTCGATGTGATTGCTCAAGATGGGATGCGTGTTCGCGCCAGCGCTGGTGGAGGTTCGTTTCGCCGCCAAGGCACGCTCACAGAAAGCTTGAGCCAGGCCAAGCAACGCGTAGAACAATTGCGAGCAGAAATGGACGATTCTTCTATCGGGCAAACAAGTCGTTCAAAGCAAGAAGCGGCTCAACTTCGCTCCGCCGAAGAACGCCAATCACGGCTCGCTGACGCTCTGGAACAACTTCAAGAACTTCGCGCCCGCAAAGAAAAACGCAAGAAGGGTAGCGGTGCTGAAGCTCGTTGTAGCACAACAGACCCTGACGCCCGCAAGATGAAAGTGGCCAGCGGTGGCTACCGTCCTTGCTACAACGTTCACCTTGCGACGACAGCAGATTCTCGTGTAATCCTCGACGTGGAAGTCAACAACAATGGCAGTGACGGCGGGCAGATGAGCGTCATGCACAAAAAAGTAGTTGCTCGGCATGGCGAGGTTCCAGAGAAAATGCTGGTAGATGGCGGCTTTACGACGCACGCTGATATCACGTTGCTTGAAAGGCAAGGCACTGCGGTTTATGGTCCGATTCCTAAAGAAGCAAAGCTGCTAAAAAACGGCAACGATCCGCATGAACGTCAGCCGAAAGACACCGACGAGGTGTTCAAGTTTCGGCAGCGAATGGCAACGGACTCAGCAAAGGAACTTTATAAAGCGCGGCCTTCGATCGCAGAGTTTCCTAACGCGGAGTTCCGCAATCGAGGGCTCCAGCAGTTTCGAGTTCGAGGTTTGGCTCGAGTGCAATCGGCAACGTTACTCGTAGCGTTGACGTTTAACTTTATGCGTTGGATGGCGTCAAAGCGGCGATTTAAAGCAGAAAGGACGCGATTGAATGCTACAAAAAGCAACCAATCGAAACACAAAAACATACCAAGCCTGAAAAACGGCAAACAAAAATTCAAAATCAAAAATCCAGCGCCAAAATTTCGCTAAAACTGTCGCTGCAGAATTTAATCACAACCTAGACGCGTGAGCGAGGACGTGTCAGGTTCGTCCTCGCTGACGCGTCGGGTTTCCATAACGCACTGCCTCTAAAGTATCGTTTCATGTACGACGATGAAAAAGTCACAGCCTCGACGCGTTAGCGAGGCAGCCCCAAAACGTCATGCCGCATGACTCAAATTTACTCCAACGTTCGGTGGCAAGACGATCCGCCAACAAAGCCATCCTTTTCCGGGGAGGGTAAAGCCCTGACGGTCTTCGATTCTGCAAATGGATAGGACCGACAGAAATCACGGATGCCGTCGCTCCGCGACTCGGCTTTTTTTGGTGGTTGGATACCCCGGACTGAAGGGCTTGTTGATTAAGTACTTGCCTGGGGTGTTAAAAATTTATGAGAACCCGGATGATGTTTGGAAAGGAGTCAAACATGGATTGGGCCAAGGTCAAAGAGAGTCGCGATCAATTAGTTTTGTTTCCGGAGCGTCTGGACGAATCAATTCCGGCCAACCATGACGTTCGCGTGTTGGACCGGATTCTTCGAGGTGTCGACTGGTCAAGTTGGGAAACGAAGTATGCCCTTGTCAGGGGTCGTCCTCCGCTTCACCCGCGAATCGTGGCCAGCGTCATCCTCTACGGCTTGTTTTGCCGGATCATCAGCAGTCGGATGCTGGAGGAAGCGTTAACGATTCGCTTGGATTTCCGCTGGCTCGTCGAAAGTCGTTCGATCGACCACACAACGATTTGCAAATTCCGGATCGGGAACCAAGAAGCCCTGAGCGGACTGTTCATCCAGATGGCATTGCTTGGACAAGAACTGGGCTGGGTACGCCTGGACAGCCTCGGCTTCGACGCGACCCGCATGCGTTCCAACAACTCGCGCCAAGCCAGTCGGACTCCGGAGCGTCTGCGTGAACTTAAAAAAGAACTCACTGCAGCCTACCAACAATTTGACGCTCAGGCCCAAGCGGCTGATCAACACGAATCCGAGCAGTTTGGCGGAGCTTCGCACCATCAGCTGGAAGTCGATTCGGCTCAGCTGGAGCGGAAACTTGCCAAAGTCAACGCCGCTTTGGCCGAAGTGGAAAAGCTCGAATCGGCGGGCAAAACGGTTCCCGCCCGAATCCCGATGACCGATCCGGAATCACGGATCATGCCCAATAAAGACGGCGGTCACTCTCCCAACTACAGTCCGATCTCAACGGTCGATATCGACAGCGGGGTGATCGTCGACGCGAGCGTGCTCAACGAAATCAACGAAGACGGTCAGCTGATGGGCTCGATCGCAAGGGTTCAAGAAAACTTTGGGCTGGAGTCGGCGCCCGGCAAGGCGTTGGCCGATGGCTTGATGGCCACGGGGGAAAACATCGCCAAGTGCAACGAAGCAGGCGTCGAACTTTACGCACCGACCAAAACGACAGATCCCACAAAAAACCCAGCAGTTCGCGAGAATCTCAAGGAGCCGGTCGCCCCATCAGACCGAGGCAGGCTGCCCGTCGTCAACGTGACGGTGGCAGGCGTTAAGCGAACACAACTTTCCAAAGACGCTTTCGTTTTCGATTCGGAGAACGATTGTTACTGGTGCCCCAATGGCCAAGCACTGGAGTTCAAAGGCAAATCGCGTGATAAGCGTTCTTCTGGCGAAAGTCGCATGCGTTTCCGTTACAAGATCGACAGCGAAGTTTGTTCTGGCTGCCCGCTGGCGGCACTTTGCATACGCAAGGCGGGCACTGGCCGTCAGGTGACCCATGAAGAGCACGAACTTTCGCGGGTTGCTCATGCTCAGAAGATGGCGACGGAGGAAGCGAAAGAGATCTACCGGAAACGTCAACATCCGACCGAGCGTCCGTTCGCCGTGATTAAGTCACAGTTTGGGATGCGACAGTTCCTGACTCGAACCCTCGAGCGTGTAAGCCAGGAATGGAATTGGTGCGTGGCCGCTTTCAACGTCCATCGGTTGATCGGACTGTCTCGCAACCATGCCGGTCCTCCGCCACCAGCATGCGAAGTTTCCCCGTCCCTTTCACCCTTTTAATTTGAGTCGTCGCTGCCCCCGCCACCGGTCTGTTTCGACCGAGCGGGGGAATGGGGGGAAACCAAACTCAAACCAACGAAACTGAAATTAATCAACAAGCCCTGAAGTCTGGGGCTAATGGAAATAGCCGCTCCGCGGCAAGTTTTTCTGAGAGTCTTCACGTCATTCGGCTTCACGTTTGCCCGTCCCGAAGACCCCCTATGCGGCTGGAATGCTTTCAAGGATTTTCAACAGGTATCGCCAGTATTTATCAACGCTGGCGATATGACATTTTTCGTCCGGAGAGTGCGGGTTCTTGATCGTGGGTCCGAACGACACCATGTCCATCTCAGGATAGTGACTGCCGATGATTCCACATTCCAATCCTGCATGGACCGCATTGACGATCGGATCGGTGGCAAACATCTCTTTGTAGATCGATTTCATGTGTCCCAGAATTTCCGAGTCAGCTTTGGGCATCCAACCCGGATAGTCTCCACTGTGTTCGACGGTGAAGCCATTTCCCACGAATGTCGAATCAATTTGATTGGTGATATCTTTTTTTGCGGATTCAACGCTACTGCGACTGAGGAATTCAACCGAGGCGTTTCCATTGCCAATTTTGACCATCGACAAATTCGTCGAAGTTTCCACCAGGCCCGGAACTTCGTCACTCATTCGGACGACTCCACAAGGCGACGCATAAATGGCTGCGATGAGTCGTTTTTGGGCGTCGGCGTCCATCACCTGATCAACGGCATCTGACGTCTCAATTGAAACAGAAAGATCAGGTTCCGTTCGCTGAAGTTCCTTTTGGATAACGCTGGCGATTTCGTTGACCGTGGGCTCGAACTGGTCGTTTCCTTTCTCGATATTGACGACCGCGAATGACTCTCGCGGGATCGCATTGCGAAGGCTTCCGCCGGTCAATGTTCCGATTTCAAAACCGGAATTTTCTGAACGGATACAAGTCCACAGAATTCGATTCATGATCTTGTTCGCGTTGCCCCGACCTAGATGGATTTCGCACCCTGAGTGACCACCCTTGAGCCCGGTTACCGAAAGTTTGACCCATCGCCCTGATTTTGGTAATTGTTGATCGTATGTCATTGCTACCGACGAATCGACCCCGCCCGCACATCCGATCGTAAGTTCTCC
Organism: Mariniblastus sp.; assembly: GCA_965224765.1. Classification (GTDB taxonomy): domain Bacteria; phylum Planctomycetota; class Planctomycetia; order Pirellulales; family Pirellulaceae; genus CAZDBA01. Next base: position 53,873 of record CBDDAC010000012.1, on the reverse strand, counting down.
TTCGTCCTCTGTGTCCGTGTTCAGCAGGATTTTCGCCTGCAGGACATTGGGCTGCAATTCAAAGGCACCGGTCATTCCGGTCTCTTCATCGATCGTGAACAATCCTTCAAGGGGTCCGTGCTTGATTTCCTTGGATGCGAGAACTGCAAGTACCGATGCTGCCCCCATCCCGTTGTCGGCACCTAAGGTTGTGCCCTTGGCTTTGACCCAATCTCCGTCGATCCAGGACTCAATTCCCTGAGTGTTGAAGTCAAATTCTGTGTCAGAATTCTTCTGATGAACCATGTCCAAATGAGCTTGAAGTACAATTGGCGTGAGATTTTCCAGACCTGCAGTTGCCGGCTTGCGAATGATTACATTGCCCGCCTCGTCGACAATGGTTTCCAAGGCTAAATCTTGTCCGATGTTGCGGACAAATTCAATGATTCGTTCTTCTCGCTTTGAGGGACGAGGGACTTCGTTCAGTTTCTCAAACCAGGTCCAAACTTCAGCAGGGGCGAGTTGTGCGACTTCGTTGTTCATTATTCTCTTTTTGTGTTGGGCGGAATTTGCCGCTTCAGAATACCGCGCTCTGAGTTTGATAAAAAGCCACGCTGAGGAAGAACGGAAGAATTCGACGGCAAGCGCCAAGTCCATCCATATTTATTGGGTTTGGGGCTTCCTGTGCAAGCAAGGAAGGCAAGGTACTGCTCAATAAATGGAAAATCTCTACGTGCGGAGAGCTAAACTGGATTATCGTCCAATGTTCCGACTTCGTGCGACTGCGGAAGGTCTTCTAGCGTTTCCAATCCGAACAACTTGAGAAATCGATCTGTGGTTACGTAAAGCTTTTTGACAGGTTTGGCGTCAGTTTTTTGAATGTTCAGTAGTTGTCGGCGGACCAGTTGATTGAGAATGGAACCGCTCGGGCGGATTCGGATTTTGTCGACTTGATCGCGATCGATGGGTTGGTGGTAGGCAACTACCGCAAGTACATCGACTGCCGGTTGACTAAGTTTGGCAATGCGGATTTCCCCGTAAAAGTTTTCTTTAACATTCTTAAATGTCTCAGCCAGCTCCATACGGTAGGTCGTTTTTTCATTCACAATGCGATAGGCGGCGTCTTCGGCTTCATATCGCTGGTTCAGCTCTTTGGTTAACTGCTTGATTTCTTTGGGGCTGACGTCTCGCATCAAGGCGGCAATTTTTCGATCCGTCAATTTTTCCCCTTGAGGAGCACCTACAAACAGAATCGCTTCGAGTATTGATTGGGGGCTGATGACGCAGGGTGCATCATCCAGTAGTTCGCCTTCGTCTTGCTCCGCGTCGCTAATCGGCTCGACTGTGAATTCCGAAATGTCCTCGTCTGTCGGTCCGGAAGTCTCCGATTCGGATTCGCCGTTTTTCTCCTTAAGAACTTTAGCGTAAGCTTCGCTCAGTTGATCAATCGAGAATTCTTCTTCGACTTCGTCATCATGAGACTGGAAAGGATTCTGCGATTCGAGATCAGAATTTTGTTCTTCGTCAGGCATGCGAACACGAAAGTAAAGGAAACGGGTTCATTTTTTCTTTGGATTCTTTTACGTGAGCAAGGTGGCGGCTACCGAAAGAGGCCGCTGTAACGCTCGCGAATCAGACGTTCGATATCTTTTTTACGCTCGGCAGGAGCCGGATGTGTGCTTAGGAAACTTGGGCCGTTGCCTCCACCGGTTTGCTGAAGAATATCCATGACTTGAAGCATCATGCGTGGGTCGTAACCAGCCAATACCATGAGCTCAATGCCCCATCGGTCAGATTCAAATTCGTCGTCACGGCTAAATTTTTTGTTCATCAGGTCTCCGACGACCTTGGCGACCTGCATACTTCCCATGTCGCCTCCTGCCATGCCAGCCGCTCGAGCAAGATTGCCGATAAATCCGGATTTGGTCATTCGTTGAGCACTATGTCGCTCTAGGACGTGTCCAATCTCATGACCAAGAACTCCGGCTAGCTGGTCTGCATTCTGCATGTGATTGAGTAATGCTTCGGTGACAAACACCTGCCCGCCAGGTAATGCAAATGCGTTGACCATTTGACTGTCGGCCAATAGGTGAAAGTCAAAGGAGTAAGGCTGTTTTTTGCCTTCGGATAAAAGCTTGGTCTCTAACGCATTGAGCAGCCTCGCACCCACAGTTTTGACGTATTGAGAATCTATGTGTTTTCGCGAAAGTCCATGATGTTCGTTGATCATGGACGGGAGCGCCTGGAGTCCTAGCTGGATTTCTTGCTCAGCACTCATGTTGACTCTTTGCGTTTCCCCCGTAACAGGATTCAATTCCGATTGCGAAAAATAGCTGACGGTCGCAAAGAGCATAATTGCTCCAGCGATCAGCAAACGCAGTTTTAAGCCAGAAAAGTTGTTTCGGCGGCGCGGTGGTTGGGCGTCAGGTCGGTAGTAGCTCATTGGTGTTCTGTAAACCTATTGTGGGATTCCACACCAGTATAAGGCGGGCTCGGTTAAGTGAATAGGCGAACGAAATGGGCGGTGGTCGTTCCAGGGAATTCTTCGCTTGTGTCGTATCGATTGCCAGCACCGCAAAATCAAGGATTGAGTGGCGGGCAACGGAGAAGTCATGCCGGATTCGCAAGAAAAATCGCCAACTTTGAAAAACGGTCCAGCAATGTTTTAGACCTAGTTCCTAAGGCCCGGCTTCGATTGGCGAGCCGAGAAGATCAGAGTTCCACGTTTGAGGGGGATAAGAATTGTTTCGGCAGGAGCCTCAACCTCCCGTAAAAGGCAAAAACCTCGACGACGGGTGCCATGCTCCTCGCTTGCGTGGGCATGTGGTGTTTGTCCAACAACCTTGTACCTGGGGCCCGTCTTCGATTGGCGGGCTGTGAAGATCAGAGTTCCACGTTTGAGGGGAATAAGAACTGTTTCGGCAGGAGCCTCAACCTCCCGTAAAAGGCAAAAACCTCCCGCCAACGTTCTTGGCTTGGTCGATTTCTTGTTTCACGGATTCGACTGCCTGGAGTGCGTTGGACCGTGCGGTTTTCGCCTGTTCTGCTTCGGTTTGCGCCGCACTAAGCCTTTGCGAGGCTTCCACGTCCTTATCTGATTCGACAAGATATCGTTGCTCGGCGGCCTCAAGTTTCGTGTTGAGTTCTCCTAATTTTAGAGAGAACGCAATTTCGTTCTGCCATTTTTCCACCTCTCGAATTGCCTGTTCTAATTGAGCTTTTTGTTGCTCCAGTTGCGACTGTTTTACGGAAAATTGATCATCAAGGGGCTTTTTCTGTTCCGCCAACTGAACAACTTTCTTCGTCATCTCATCATGGGTGGTTTGGTATTGCTTGAGCTGGGTACTCAGTTGAGTGACTTGATTTGAGAAAACTTGATGCTGCGCCGATGCTTGTTGTTGTTTCGTTTGATGTTGTTTGATTTCTGCGTCGAGTGCGTTCGTTTTTCCGGAAAGTAAATCCGCAACCTGTTGGATTTCCAAGTCATTTGGGAGGCGTGTAGCTGCTTCGTTGGCCTTGGTCAACGCTTCGTTCAATAACGCAAGTGTTTCAGATTTGGCGGCCACGTCGGCTTGGATTTGTTGAATCAGTGTGGTTGCCGATTCACGTTGTTGGTCGGCTGTCGCCATGGCTTGCTGGGTCGCAGCAAGCGCGGTTTGAGTTGTTTGCAGGGAAGCTGAGGTCGTGGCGAGAACCTTGTCTACTTCCGTTAACTGATTGTTGAGTGTGTTGAACTCCGCTTCGATCGACGGAATTTGTTGTTCAACCTGCTTGCGACGTGAATCAGCAATCGCGATCCGAGATTCCAATGACGGAGGGTTCGTGGTCAGGTCAATCAGGTGGGCTGCGTCCGTTCCGTTCCAGACTCGAAGTTGCCCACCCCAGTCTCCGCCGATCACCCGTGCTGTCTCATCACAGTAGGCGCAAGAAATCGCGATGTCGGAAAGCCCGGTAAACTGACGAATCAGATTTCCATCCTGAGCCCAAAGTTTGACTTGCTGGTCACGTCCTGCCGTCAAAAGGTTTCCGTCTCGCGTAAAGTCAATACTTGTACAACCACCAACATGAGCATCCCAGGATTTTACTTGTTTTCCGTTTTCCATTTCCCAGAGTTTTGTGGAGGCGTCTTCGCTGGCTGTTGCGAGGATGTTGCCATCGACTCGCCAGGCGACGGCAGAGATTTGTTTTGAGTGCCCTCCAAGCGTCAGGTACTCGTTGCCCGTTTCTGCTTCCCAAATATGTAAACCGCCATTGCGATCTCCAGTGGCCAGTAAGACTCCGTCTGGACTAAACTCAATGGCCGTTATCCACTCCGTGTGCTTTTTGACTTCGTAGATCAAGCTACCGTCGATTGTCGAGTAAACGCGAAGCATTTTGGACGGTCCACCCAACGCAATTTTGGAATGGTCCGTGCTGATATCTGCGGCCATGACCGCATCAATTTCGTCACCGATTTCGAAAACTCGTTCGCCGGTTCGAATGTTCCAGCCAACGACGTTTCCACTTGCCCCGTTTTTGCCGCCCCCAGCGATCAGAATGCTTCCGTTCCGGGAGAATTTGAGTTTGTAGATCTGGCCTTCTGGATAGGGCAAAATTCCGACGAACTGAAGATTTTTGATGTTGTAGAGAAGAATCTGTTTTCCCGCTCCGATGGCTGCGATAGGAGCCCACGGGTTGACCGCGATTGCGTTGGCGTTGCTATGGCGCCGGGTAACATGTTCTGGTTCAAGGGGCAGCCGCGGGGGAAGCGGAGCCGTTTCAGGTCGCGCGTTTGGGTTGGCTCCTGCTGCCATATCGAATTTGGGTTTCGCGATTCTGACGACGCTACTTTGGCTTTCCAGAGCTCCGCCAGTGATCCATTTCTCAAGCAACTCAATTTCATTTTCCGGAATCTTGGTGCCGTTAGGTGGCATCACTGGTTCTTCTGCATGAGTCACCACTGAGTATAGATAGCTTTCCTTGGCATCACCGGGTTCGACAGCGGCGCCGCCAGCTCCTCCCATCATCAAGTTGGTGTAATTGGTGATATCCAAGCCCGCTGATTTTTTGTCCGAATTGTGGCATGAAGCGCATCTCTGTCGAAGAATCGGTTTTACATGATCATCGAAGGTGATCTTGTCCTGGGCGTCTATTGATCCCTCGATCGCGACGACAAGGCAAGCTAACGTGATGAAGCTCGCTAATGCTGAAATGTAACTTTGTGGCATCATGGGTGGTGAAAGCGTATTTGGAAAGTTGGGTTTGGAAAGCGACGACGATTGGATTGGTTAATGGTTAAAAACGAACTCGCGCGAGTTCAGCACCGCCCAGAAAACATCTTCGAGCAGAATGGCTTGAATTTCTTTGATTGCGTCCGGCTCGAGTTTGCCATCTGGGTTGGCAACTTGGATTGAGTTTTCGACTTCCGCAGTGATGTTGGCTCGCTCGATGTCCGTAGGTTTTCGGCCAAGACAACGGGAGTAAATTTCGTCGAGGATTTGGTCCAAGTTTTTTCCCGAGGCCAAAAGACGCCGAATGAGTTTTCCTTCAATGATCTTTTTGTGAACGGTATCTCCGTTAAGCAAATGCAACGCCTGAGAGAGATTGGGTTCCATTTTAACTTCGCACGAACAAACGGATTCGCGTTTGGCTCGACCAAAGGTCGTCAGGAAGTAGTTGGACGTATTTCCATCCGCGATCTGTACCGCTCGGGCGCCGCGCGGCAACCCGCGAAACTTGTTCTTGGTTTCCGTGATCTGGCTGATGATGTCCAATAGTACCTCTGCACGGATTCGGCGAAGTTTGGCGTGAGAAAAATTGCGATTGTCGGCCTGATTGCTTGGATTGACCTGAGTGCTCAACTGGTACGTTCGAGAAGTGCAAATGTCGCGAACCAGTTTTTTGAAATCATATTCGTATTCCACAAATCGTTGTCCCAATTCATCCAGAAGCTCGGGGTTTGCTGCCGGGTTACTTACTCGCACATCGTCGACTTCCTGGACGATTCCGTTGCCCATGAAATGAGCCCAGACGATGTTCGCCAGGTTTTTCGCAAAGAACGGATTCTCCTTGGAGGTTAACCATTGCGCCATTATTTTTCGACGATCCTTTCCACGTGTCTCAGGAGCGATTCCCCCGAGAAACTTGGGGGCAACATCGCGACCGCCAACCGGATGTTTCATTTCACCTCGGGAATTGTTGAAGACAATGGTTTCGCGCGGGTCATCACTTCGCTTTCTGCCGATTTGCGAAAAGAACGCGGCGAATCCGTAGTAGTCGTCCATGGTCCAGCGATCAAAGGGATGATTGTGACATTGGGCGCATTGGACTCGCATCCCCATGAAGACCTGAGCTACATTTTCCGTAATTTTGAGCGTGTTTTGTTCGACCTGATAATAATTGGTGGCGGCATTCTTGAAGGTTCCACCTTCGCTACCCAGTAATTCTCGAACCATTTGGTCGATAGGCACATTTTCAGAAATCTGCTCACGCAACCAGTTGTAATAAAGTAGAGTGGATTTGTAGCTAACCTGTTGCGTGGATCGAATTTGCAACAGTTCGCTCCATTTCATGACCCACATTTCGACGAATTCTTTTCGGTTCAAAAGCTGGTCAACATACTTTTCCCGTTTGTCGGGTGCTGCGTCTGCGACAAAAGCATCCAGTTCCTCAAGAGTCGGGACGATTCCGCAGATGTCCAAAGACACTCTTCGGATAAACTCAGCGTCGTTGCATAACTTAGAAGGTTGAATTCGCAATTTCCGCAGTTTTTCGTTGACTCTTTGATCGATATAGTGTTCCTCGGGAACATCGATCCACTCAAAGGATTCATCTTTGGGTAGGACGACAAATGAAACTCCTTCGGTGTGTGTGTCGAAGCGAGCCATAATGAATGCTTCCCCCCGATTTTTACTGGTTACGATTCCTTCGGGGGAGACTGTTGCTGAGTTGTCATTATTGGTCATGAAGTACGTTAGTGACGTAACATCTCGGTCCGCGCCGTCCGAGTAGTTGGCGCGAACGGTAAGTTTTTGCGTTTCGCTTGTCCCGTTGAGTACTCCACCTTTGGGGAATATCTCCAGTTTTGTCACATGAGGAACGGGGCCCGTGTCATTGGGCGCGCCAGCATTCAACCAACGCATTAGGGTGTCGTAGTGCTCGCTTTCTTTTTTGAACAACTCACCACCAGTATGCGAAACGTTTCCGGTGGCCTTGTCAATCAATAGGCAATCTTCTGGAATGGCGAGGTTGACTCGGCGACCGTGAAATTCCCGGGTCAACCGATGGTGATCGCCGTTTGGATCAAATCCATATAGCGATAGGCGGAACCCGTCTTTGCCACGAGCAGCTCCGTGGCAACTTCCCGCATTGCATCCAGTCTTGGAGAATATGGGCAGGACATCGTTTTTGAAGCTGATTGCAGGTTGAGTTTTGGCGCCAGTGACTTTTACTGGAATGTCGAAGGTAAGGTTCTGGAACTTGACGTGGGCAACGGTCTCACCATCAGATTTTGGGACAATGCGGTTCCCGACCCGATCAGCAATATTGCTGTCTTGCATTTGGATCTCAAGACTTTCCGATACATCCTGTGTTAAACCGTTAGCCAGTTGAAGCTGGCCAATCAGAGTTTGAGTGTCGCGTGCGTCACTCAGGTTGATTGCTTGCGGAAACACACTGAATTCAGCGGTGTTGTCTCCGTTCGTTTCGATCGAGGCTGAGTTCTCTGAGTCAACGTAGTTTTCAGCCAAAAGGACGCCGCACGCGCTGGCGATCAGGCAGGCAATAGTAAATCGTTTCATTGCTTCTTCTCCTTTGCCGTTTGACGCAATTGCTCCAAGCGAGAAAGTGGTTTTGCTGGTGGCGGAGATTCCGCAGATTGGGCTGGTGGAACTGCAACCACTGGGGCGGTCTCAATCTTGGGTACTGGGCGTGGCTTGTTGACCTGAAGTTCACTTCGCCCCGCTGTAGACATGACAGTCTGTTCATTGAGCGGAATTGCGACTCGGCAAAAAAGTCCCTTATGTTTTCCGAGCGGGCTTTCGGCCGTGGTTTCAATGTCAAAGGCCAATTCTTTAGTGTCCTTGGTGAACTTAAGCGGGGGGACCGAAATCGCGGGCGGCAATCCCAAAATCTCTGCGGTTGCTTCGCCGTCGAACGTTGTTAGATGCGTGAGATTGCAAAGAAGTTGCGTTTTGTTGCCCTGTTCGACTGCAGCCCGTTTGATTTCAAATTTTACGTAGGGTTCCGCGATCTCAAGCTCTGCCAATTGGGTCGAACTCCAGGCTGGTCCGTTGACCTCGGCCTGCCCAATTATGTAGATGGGCCATTTGCCAAGTTGGGCGTTGGCGTTGGCATTCAGGGGATAGTTGAACTCGGCTGCATCCTTTGGAATCGTGAGTTGGTAATTCGTTCCGACCCCCGGCGGCCTAAACGGGAATTGGATTTTGATGGGTTGGTCAAAGCCCTCGTCACGATGAACAAGTATTTTGATGTTTATCTGGCCTTCTCGTACCAGCGGTGTTTTCGGAGGAACAATCTCAAGTGAAAACGGTAGCTTTTCAACGACCGCGATTGGCAGCCGGTCTACCGTACAAGCGTAGTAGACTGCGTTGTTCGGCTGGCCCAGAGCAAAGTCGGCGCGATTGGAAAAACTTCCCGAGACGCTGCGGTTTTCGTCTTTGAGTTTGCCGCGAAAATCGACAAGTCGCCCAGCAATCTTGGCGTCCTGAGAAGCCTCAAACACTACAGGCATTACGTTAAGATTACCTCGCATCGGTTGAGCATGCATCGTCACACCGGGCGGAAGATTGTCACCGATCAATTCAATCTCGCCACCGAAGTCGGTTTTGGTGGCATTGATCAGCGTCGCGAATCGCCCACCTTGCGGGATGGTGATGGTTTGTCGAAGTTGCGAATATCGATCGATCCTTGGAATGCTCATTCCCAGTTGCGCTTTGACAGGCTGAAACTCAACTCGATAGACAAAATCTTCCTCGCCACGTCGCAAGTGGTCACGAACTCGCAAAATGTAATCGCCGTCTTCGGGGACTTGGAACCGTAGATAGCTATCTGGACCGCGGGAGTCGTCATTGCCAATCAAGTGCTTTTTGTCGCTGTCTTTGAAAATATTGATCACGGGATCGAGTCCTGAACCCAGCCGACGAGCAAAGCATTCAACGTCAAAGATTTGCCCCTTTTTGGCAGGGAATTTAAACAAGTCCTCGTCACCGGGTTGGCTGATGACCCCGTTGATGGCACATGGCAGGGATCCGGCGACATTCTCTGGCCAGTATTTGCCATTGGGTTCCACCTCAATGATGTTTTCGAGATCGTTGATGCGAAAGGGGAGGGGAGAAGGGGAGCTGAACTCGCCTTGAGTTAGGAACAGGCCACTACGAAATCCAAATGAAGGCGGTAACTGAACTTCTTGTGTGATTGCGCCTGTTGGATCCCCCAGAAAAGTTAGACTCATTTTTTCGTTGGGTTGGCCGCCTGCAGGGAAAATCGCTGTGGGGCGAGGAAATTCTCCGACGTGCATGCGATAGCGAGATTGATCGTTACCTCCGTAGGCGCTTTCCCTAATTTGAATGTAGTAATTGCCTGCTGCTGGGGCGAGGAGGGAAATGAATGGATCTTGTTTCAAGAGTGATGTGTCATCGGAAAACGCGATTTCAAAGCGATCAGAATTCAGGACGGCGATTGACGCATCTAGCAGGAATCCAAGTCGAATACCTTCAACTTCAACGCTGAGACGTTGTCCTTTCGTGAGTTGGACTTGGAAAAAATCGACGTCCTCGGTTTTTAGCACTCCGTTGACCGTCGTATTCATTGCCAAGAGTTGTGGTTTCGAAAAGTCGTTGTTGTTTTCAACTTCCTTAACATTAGGGAAGGCCCCCACAAAGAAAGAACGGAAATCAGAAACTCCATCATTGGTGCGGACCTGAACAATGTGCTCACCAAGTCGACAATCAGGAGCGATCTCGACGGTAACCCGGATGTGATTTGCGCTACTACCTTGCTCAATTTTTTGAACGGATATTCCCTGGTCATAAACAAAGACCTCTTGGGCGCCCGACAATCGTTGTCCATGAAAATCCAGGACTTCTGTCGACCCGCGTTGAATGCCTCGCGGGAGGATGACTGAGAGTCTTGGAGTTGAGGCCAATGCAGAAGCTGCAGCCAACAGCACCAGGCAGAAGAAGTCAAAACGAAATTTGCTGTACATATCAATTCGATAAAAAACAGGAATCTCAAAAAGCGTAGCGAGAGATGCGAACGAAAAGCTGACTATGCCAGTATCTCGGTTCGAACTTCGCCGCCGTCAACGATTTCGATCGGACGGTCACCCGGCGCCATCAATTCTTTGTCGGCGACAATGCCCAGGCAGGAGTAAATCGTGGTGGCCCAGTCTTCAACGGTGAATGGAGTCTCATCGGGCTCTGAGGCCGTTGCGTTGGACGTTCCGTAGACCATCCCTTTTTTTAGCCCACCACCCGCCATGACGGAACTAAATACTTTGGGCCAATGATCGCGCCCTGCGGTCGCATTGATTTTTGGTGTGCGGCCAAACTCACTGGTCACGCAGACCATCGTTGAATCCAGCAGACCTCGTTGTTCAAGATCGCGAATCAACATCGCAAAGGCTTTGTCGAATGCCGGCATCGATCGATTGATCCCGTCGTGAATTTGATCATGATGGTCCCAGCCACCGTAGGTCAACGTTACAAATCGAACGCCAGCTTCCACCAATCGGCGTGCCATTAGCATCCGCTGTCCGGCTTGATTACGTCCGTATGCGTCGCGGACCTTTGTGTCTTCTTTGCTAATGTCAAATGCCAAGCGAGCTTTTTCACTGCTAATCAAGCCATACGCCCGATCGTAAAACGTGTCGACTGCCTCCATCGCATCGGACTTTTCTCGTTCACGGAAATGGCTGTTGACCATGTCGAGCAGTTTGCGTCGACGACTAAATCTCGTTGCATCGACGTCACCAGGCAGCCGCAAATCTCGAACTTGGAAGTCCTCGCGATTGGGATCACTCCCCAAACTAAAACCTGCAAACGAACTGCTTAAGTATCCCGTCCCAGCATAGGGGTTGGGCTGATTTGGAATGAGTACATAAGGTGGCAAATTATTTCGCGGACCAAACTCATGTGAGACAACACTTCCCATGCTGGGGTACTGTAGGGCAGGGCTGGGACGGTACCCGGTGAACATATTGTGGACGCCGCGCTCGTGAGCTGCTTCTCCATGAGTCATGCTGCGGCAAACAACCAATTTGTCTGCAATTTGTGCCGTTTGTTTAAGTGTTTCGTTGAATCGAACGCCAGTAACGTTGGTCTTGATGCTCCCCATGGGACCACGATACTCAAGGGGCGCATAGGGCTTGGGATCCCAGGATTCCTGTTGAGCGACTCCACCTGGTAAGAAGATAAAGATCACCGATTTTGCCGTGCCCTCGACACTGTCATAGTGTTTCTGATCGGCAACTGCACTTTTCATACGAAAAAAGTTGGAAAGCGTTAGCCCTCCAAGTGCGCCGACTGTGAGCAAGTTTCTGCGGCTTAGAATGTGATCGCTACAACTCATGGTGGGTCTCCCTGAATAACTGGCGAATCGTAATCCGTTCGATCGATCGATATTTTGAGCGATACTGTCTCTTGATCTTATCAGAAATTGCCGCAAAACATAGTTTTTCAGCATCAGTGCTTGATGGCTTACACTTTGTTTACTGCTCACTTATTTTTCGTAGATCGCCCACGTTTAAGTGACCGAATTTGATTTGAACCCGTATTCGAGTGCCCCCAAAGATTCATGGCACTGATTTGATATTTTTCCTCTTTGACAACGCGTCCGCAAAATTCAATAATCGCCGCGGCCCCCCCCTTATTGATGGTCTGACAAAGGCTCTTGTCGAAGGACAGGAGAATTGATGATGTTTCGCTATACCGTTCAATGTGAGTTTACAGAGGGCGACGAAAATCTTGTGGCGCGGTGGTTGGACTGGTTGCTGCCCAAGCACATCCAGGATGTGATTGATTGTGGTGCGATTTCGGGCGAGGTGATCAAACTAGACAGCGAGCGTCCGACGTTTGCCATCAACTACAGCTTTTTGTCCCGAGCCGACTTTGATCTCTACGAGCGGGATCATGCCCCAAGGTTGAGAGATGAAGGGATGAGTTTGTTTCCGCACTCTTTGGGGTTGGTTTACATGCGGTCGACCGCTGAAATTTTAGGAACCTTGGAGAAGTGATCGATTGCGTTGCCACGATCGGCGATTCTCGGTCGCTTTTTTAGAATGGTGTTTGCAGCACGTGTAGAGATGCATTCGATGCGCATGACTGAACCAAAACTTTCCTCCACAAGGTGTTTGCAACAACAAATTTGGGTCGGTTTCAGCGGAGCGAGTTATGGGGTGGCCGATGAGAACCGTTCTGCTCACATGGCACCAATCCCCGTGGGAAATACCAAAGTGCTTGCTCTTTTGCCCAACCTTGACGTCTTGGTAAGCCATTTGGCTGCGATAAGGCATAGTGAATACGTAACCTTTGATCGACTTTCGGCTGATGGCGAATGTTCGCGTTGTTTGCGTCGATACCTGATGTACTCATTGTACTTTTTGTTGCGCAGGTTGACCGATGAAACTGTCTTTCCACGTTACTCAATTCGCGGTTCTCATTGGAATGTGTTGGTGTGCTACCAACTCGGTCTCCGCCCAAGATACCGATCGACGATACATGATTAACTCGTCACCTGCGGGATTTCAACAAGTAGAAGACGAGGGTGACGATACCGGGAATCTGGACGTTTTGCTGAAGATAAATCCATTGCGCAAACCGATGAGTTCGCTTTCCGTGGAAGTCCGAGAGTTGTCAACTGACGCTCCACAAGACCGATCGAATAAGTTTACAGATGCTTATCCGGACACTTGGACAACCTTTGCTCCTTCGCCAATCGCCTATGCCTGGACCGCCCCAAATATCCGATACCAGCCGCTCTTTTTTGAGAACGTCAAGTTGGAGCGATATGGACAAACCCGAGGACCTTGGCGCGAAGTCGGCGATAGCAGTTTTCATTTTTTCAGTTCAGTAGCGCTCTGGCCCTATCACGGTCACTTTGATGACTATCGTGAGTGTGACCATCCACTTGGATTCTGCCGTCCGGGCAATCATGTGCCTGCCACGAAGCAGCTTCAGTGGTGGGGTTGGTAAAAGATCTTTACTGGCAGGACTGTAATACTAGCCGCACAAACTTTCGTTTTGGGCTGGCGCCTGTTCAAGAGCAAGCAAATCTGTGCTCCGCAATTGGGCGGTTGAGGCTCCGGCCGAAACCTGCCATTTCTTCTGTCTTGTCGCGAGCTTCGGCCTCCATCGAATTGCGCTTTTCCTTGTTGTGATTGCATCGAGACGTAGCGTTAGATTCTGCGGTTCACTTCAGGCAGCCAAGCTGCATCGGATGCTTGGCGAGTCCACGCATCCGATCCAATCGATTTGTGGACAGGCTGGTGGGAATCGGCCAGTGTTGTGCCCATTACACTTCGCCATGGGCTTTTCTTCGTCGGACGTTCTTTGACGGTCGCCAACTAGGGCCGAGCCGTTTTCACGAGTGTTCAACTGTAGCGAATGTACTGATCAATCGGATCGATTGACTATCTCTGATATTGTCATTCGGTTCGTACCGATCATCTCGATAGATCCGTTTGTTGCGGATCGTAACGTTGTTCGGTTTGTCCGGAATTCAAGATGAATTGTGTTACTGTTCGCGTGTCGAATTGGCTTCAGATCACCATGTTGTGTGGTTTGGCATTTACGTTTGTATACTTTGCCGGTTGCGCGACTCACCGCCAGCCGCAAAGGCTAAGGATGCCCGGCGGGGATTGCGCACCCTGTTCGCCAGCGCTGCAAAGGATCGAACACCCTGAATTATTCGATGACAACTGTGATGATGCGGGATCGCTTTATACGGGACCGCCAATCACCTTAAGTACTTATGATCAAATACAGTACTCCGAAATGACCTTGGACGAGTGCATTCATTTGGCTTTGCAAAACAGTAAGGTACTTTCCAAACTCGGTGGCGTCGTGGTAAGTGCACCCCAAGGTGCTGCCACCTTGATGGACCAAGCGATTGTGGAAACTGATCCACAATCCAGTGTCGAAGCGGCATTGAGTGCGTTTGATGCACAATTCAGCAGCGCGATTGGCCTTGCCCATGCGGAAAGAACGTTCAATAACGCGTTCTTTGGTGGTGGTGTTGCAAACAACATCACCAATTCAGGTAACTTCAACATGCAGCTGTCAAAGCAGACGGCGGCAGGAACGGTTTTTTCTGTTCGCAATGTTACGGATTACAGTCGTGACAATTCTCCATTCAACACGGTTCCAAGTGTTTGGAACACCGTCAATCAAATCGACATCCGTCAGCCGCTTTTGCGTGGATCCGGTGTTGCGATAAACCGAATTGCCGGGCCCAACGCAGTCGCGGGAAATTATAACGGAGTCTTGATCTCCAGAATCCGAAGTGACATTTCTTTAGCGGACTTCGAAGCCACGATTCGTGATTTGGTTCGAGACGTCGAGCGGAACTACTGGGAACTATATTTTGCCTATCGCGATTTGAATACCAAGATGACGGCGCGAGATGCGACTCGTAAAACTTGGGAAAACCGCAAACTACGGTTGGACAATGGCGTGGGTCGACCTGATGAAGAGGCTCAGGCCCGTCAGCAATACTTTACCTTTAAAGCTCAAGCAGAAAACGCACTAACTGGAGTTGGCCAGGGACAATTGGGAGTGTTGGGAGCGGAAAGAAATCTACGCAGGTTGCTTGGGCTTTCGGTTAGTGAAAACACGATTATCAAACCGATCTCGGAACCTTCGGTGGCTCCAATCGCGTTTGACTGGCAGGCTTCGCAAGCTGCAACGCTCGAACAACGTCCGGAGATCCGTCGCCAGAAATGGGTCATCAAGCAGCGTGAGTTGGAGTATGTTGCGGCAAAGGCTCTGAATATGTGGCGTCTTGACCTCGTCGGGCAGTATGGATTCCGAGGTTTTGGAGACAATTTGTTTGGGAGTCGAAGTCGAACTAACGGGAGTGCGTTTGACGATATGATCAATGGAGATCTCGATGATTGGAATTTCGGGTTCGAGTTCAACGGTCCAATCGGCAATCGACATGGCCATCTGGCTGTTCGTAATGCGGAACTTCGTCTCTATCGTGAGAAGGCTGTATTGCGGGAACAACAACGTCAATTGCTTCACGATTTGGGAGCGGCCTACACCGAAGTCGACCGGGCAATGACAAATATCAGAACCACCTACAACACTCGACTTGCCATTCAAGAAGAACTTGAACCGAAACGGATCCGTGCGGAGGAAGGAAAGGATCAGATCTTCTTCTTGCTGGATGTGCAACAGCGAGCGGCGTCTTCGGAAAGCCAATTGCTTCGATCTATTATCGACTACAACCAAGCTCTTTTGGACTATGCCTACACGACGGGCGGATTGTTGTCGCGATACAATATCCATCTTCAAGAAGATCAATGGACGACTGAGGCCCAGCAAAACGCTTTGGAAAAGGCGGTTCGCTACCAAACGATGTTTACTGGGGCCAGTACGGATATCGAGCCGATTTCTGCCGGCATCGACAGTCAAGTGGGAGC
Source organism: Mariniblastus sp. (assembly GCA_965224765.1). Classification (GTDB taxonomy): domain Bacteria; phylum Planctomycetota; class Planctomycetia; order Pirellulales; family Pirellulaceae; genus CAZDBA01. Next base: position 38,254 of record CBDDAC010000012.1, on the reverse strand, counting down.
ACCCATTAGCTTTTCGCCCAACTTCTCCAGCGGTGCGGAATACGCTCCGCAGGACGTGGTTCCAGTTCCAGACGTGGGTATTGCACCCGGAGCAAATTAAGCGATAGCGTTGTTAGCCATCTAAAGTGAATTTTGGTCGATTGGGGTTTGAGGTTGGCCCGATGCGAACCGCTGCCCTTCGGAAGGCAAACGAATGGGAATTGAAATCGAACGAAAATTTCTGGTCAAGAACGACGATTGGCGAACCGCTGATTCGACCTTATATTGCCAGGGATACTTGAATCGAGACCAACAACGAACGGTGAGAGTGCGGGTTGCCGGAGACTTGGCGATGCTGACAGTCAAAAGTTTGACGACCCAGGCCAGTCGCGCGGAGTTTGAATACGAAGTTCCTCTGGATGATGCGCGAGAGATGCTTAAGTTCTGTGAACAACCTTTGATTGAGAAAAATCGGCATCTGATTCGTTTTGCCAATATGGTCTGGGAAGTTGATGAGTTCCATGGCGTCAACGACGGCTTGGTCGTTGCCGAAATAGAACTGGAATCGGAATCTCAGGCATTTGAGCTTCCTGATTGGGTGGGCAAAGAAGTTACCGACGATCCTCGGTATTTCAATTCGAGCTTGTCGAAAACGCCCTATTCGACTTGGTGAATTCCTATTCGACTTGGAGAATTCCTATTCGACTTGGAGAATTCCTATTCGACTTGGAGAATTCCTATTCGACTTGGTGAATTCCTATTCGACTTGGAGAATTCCTATTCGACTTGGTGAATTCCTATTCGACTTGGTGAATTCCTATTCGACTTGGTGAATTTCTCTCTCATTGGGAGCCTTGTAGTCCAGCGGGGTTACTTTCTCAAGCTGGAATTCTTTGCGGCTGAGGGCGACGTAGTTGTGTCCGATTTCAATTTGTTGCCCCTGGAAAACTCGGTTGCCGTTGGCGTCAAGCCGCGCATTCATGGTTGCCTTTCGACCTGAATGGCAAATGGTTTTGATCTCAGATAATTCATCTGCCCAGCCAAGCAGGTATTTGCTTCCCTCAAAAACTTCGCCTTGAAAGTCGGTTCGGATTCCGTAGCAAATTACAGGTACTCCGAGTTGGTCACAGACCATGGTCAACTGTAACACCTGGGGACCTGTGAGAAACTGCGATTCATCGACCAAGACGCAGCTGACTTTTGCGTCCTGGTGCGTGGCTCGAATTTGCACGAAAAGATCCTGGTCGGAGCGAAAGGCGATGGCTTCGCGTGAAAGCCCAATTCGTGATGAAATGGTCCCTGATCCTGCTCGGTCGTCAACCGCAGGCGTAAAGAGTAAAACGCGCATGCCGCGTTCTTCGTAATTGTATGCCGATTGCAAAAGTGTCGTACTCTTGCCGGCATTCATCGCGGAGTAATAAAAATAGAGTTTGGCCATTCGTCCAGTATTGCGAAAAGAGTCGACTTCTAAAAGCCTCCCCAATGCAACCTTGGTTTTTCTGTTGCACGTTTGCGTCTAAACTGACAACATCTTCATGTTGGTATAATTCCTGTTTTTGGTACAGGAAAATACAGGGTTTTTCGTCGTGCGACTCGATGGGTCGCAGCGATAGGTCATAATTCTTGTGACATGTCGCCTTTTCAGGGAATGATAGGTAGTGCCCCAATCACTTTCAAACCAGGCTTTTGGTTCGTCCCAGCCCAATCGTATTGACTTGGATTGGAATTCTCCGGTTCTGCGCTCCGCGACAAACTGGTTGGTGGAAAACCACCGCGCTCCGGACGGACGACTGGATTTGGGCCAATTTATCGTTGCACTTCCATCCGCTCGATCAAGAAGACGGCTTTTGCAGATGCTGGTGGCGGAATCTGAGTCTCACTCGCTTTTGCTAACTCCACCCAATTTGACAACGATCGGGCGTCTGCCGGAACATCTCTATCCACAAGAGAAACCACTGGCCTCTGAGTTGACGCGAAGAATGGCATGGATCGAGGCAATCAAACGCAGCAATCACGATTCAGTTCTTACGATTTTTCCAAGAATTCGCAGCGGAGAAGTCCGTGACTTGATGGCGGCGGCGACGATTCTACAGCGACTGCACACTCGACTCGCTTCAGATATCCTCAGTTTTCGAAGTGTAGAACGTGAAATTGACAAACTCTCTGAGTTTCCGGAAACCGATCGATGGAACACTCTCGCCGAGATCCAAGGTCATTACTACAAAATTCTTGAGGAAGTCGATCTGTGGGATCAACAGGCTGCCCGTAGCGTCGCGGTTCGCAAGGAGCAATGTCGCACTGACAAGCAAATCGTATTGATTGGCGTTGCTGATCTGAATCGTTCGATGCGAGGAATGCTTGAACAGGTTGCGTCCCATGTGACCTCGATTGTATTTTGCGATCCCAATCACGCCGATCGATTTGATTCGTTTGGTGGCATTGTGATCGAACGTTGGACGCATCAGAAGCTTGATATCGATAATGAGAAGTATGTCATTGTTGAAAATGCGGCGGATCAAGGTTTTGCCGTGGCGAATTTTCTTTCCGAGTTGCCTCAAGGAATTCATGCCGACGAGGTCACTGTAGGAGCTCCTGACGCGGCATTGATTCCTCAGATTGAACGCAGTCTAAGAGCCGTGGGGATTGAGCCCCGGAACTTGATTGGAATTCAGTTTGATCAATCGGCGGCAATTCGTTTGTTGGTGACGATTCGCGAGTTTTTGAAACGCGGAGACTTTGCCAGCTATGCCGAAATGGTGCGACACCCAGATTTGTACCGATGGCTTAACGAAACAACCGAGAAGGATGGGAGTTGGCTTTCCAAGCTTGATCTTTATCAGCAATCACGTTTACCGGGGCGTGTTGAGCTAGGCCGCGAGGGACAATTTCCAGCGGGCAAAGATTACAAAGGCAATCCTCAGGAACCCCACCTGGCACAAGTATTTGCAGCGGTGGAGGAATTGTTGACGCCCGTTGCAACGGGTAAAAGGCCCTTGCAGGACTGGGCGGATCCTTGGGTGCAGATTTTACTTGCAGTTTATGGAACCCGCGAAATCAATGAGCGCGATCTGCACGATCGTCTACTTTTGAAATCCTGTGAGGCGATCAACCAAGCATTTACCGATCACCAGGAAATGCCCAGCCAATGGCAGATCGAACTTTCAGCTGACGAAGCTCTTGATCTTGCGATTCAGGCTTCTTCGCTTCAGACGATTTCAGATGAACCCTCCGACTCAGCCGTTGAAATTGCGGGATGGTTGGACCTGCGTCTGGACGATGCCAAAGTTATGGTGGTTACCAGTTTCAACGATCAATTCGTTCCGGCTGTCGAGAACGCCGGATTGTTTCTGCCAAACACTCTCTGCCGTGATTTGGGTATCGAAGACAATGATCGTCGTTATGCTCGCGATACCTATTTCCTCGGCATGATCAATGCATCAAGAAAGCACCTGCTTTTGATTGCAGGGCGAAAGCAATCCAACGGAGATCCTTTGGTTCCAAGCCGCCTGTTTATGGCGACCGATCCGGCCAATGTGGCATTACGGGCGAAAGCATTCTTTTCCCATCCCGGTAGCGAAGATCGAAAGTACTGGCTGGCTGATCCGGCTCAGCTGCGCAGCGCCCAGCAATTTGGAGTGCCCAATCCAGCCAATTTCGATCAACTGGATGAGATTAAACGAACGAGTGTGACTCGATTCAAACAGTATCTGCAGTGTCCGTACCGCTACTATTTGAACCGTATTGCCAAACTGGAAGTGGCGATCGATAACGCTCGTGAGATGGATGGTGGAACATTTGGAACACTTGCTCATGATGTACTTTACGATTTTGCCTTGGATGTCTCGGTCAAAGACTCGGTCGATTCCATGGAGATTGCAGAGTACCTGAGTACCCAACTTGACCAACATGTGGACGCTCACTTTGAAGAAAGTCGTTTGCCTGCTGCGTCGGTCCAGATTGAACAGTTGCGAGTCAGGTTGAAATTGTTTGCCGAGTTGCAAGCGGCTCAGCGGCAGGCGGGTTGGGAGATCGTATACGCTGAGCAGGAAGTCTTTCACGAGCTGATGGTCGACGGACGTGCATTTACCATCAATGGAATCATTGACCGTGTGGACCGGCACGTCGAAACTGGTCAAATCTATGTTTGGGACTATAAAACGAGTGACGCAGGGGACGAACCCGAATGGACTCACTGGTCTCCCAGCAAGGGCTGGGTCGACCTCCAGCTGCCGTTGTATCGGCACTTGGTGACCGAACTGGAGTTCACCGAACCCGATTTTGATAATGTCGGCGTAGGATACATCCTGCTGCCTCGCGATCTCAACAAGATCAAATTTGCTCCCGCCCATTGGAAGCCTTATCAACTGGAGCAAGCGGACCTAAAGGCTCACGAAGTGATTCGCAAACTTCGGGAGAACGTGTTTTGGCCGCCCAATCCGAATCCACCGAGATTTTCGGGCGACTATGCCGGAATCTGTCGCGAGACGGTTTTTGAAAAAAAAGCCTCCTTGGATGAGGTGCAGTCATGAATTTGAAACCGACGGTTCCCAACTACATCATTCGTGCCTCCGCAGGTACTGGGAAAACGTTTGCGCTTTCCAATCGCTATCTGCAACTGATCGCGGCCGGACATCATTGTGACAGTATTCTGGCGACGACATTCACACGCAAAGCCGCTGGCGAGATTCTGGATCGTATTGTACAGCGTTTGGCAACGGCTGCGATGGATGAACAGGCGGCCAAAATCCTCGGAGAGCAAATCGAAGTCGACTTGGACAAACATCGTTGTCGGTCAATGCTCGTTGATTTGATGAGCAAGGTGCACCGTTTGCAAATCAGTACGTTGGACAGCTTTTTCAATCGATTGGCGCGAAGTTTTAGTTTGGAATTAGGTTTGCCGCTGGATTGGGCCATATCGGACAATCAGCTGTTAAACGAACTGAGTGATCAAGCGGTTCAGGAGATGTTGTCCAGCACACGTGCGATTCAACTGATGCACTTGTTGGCCAAGGGCGAGGCCCAGCGTGGAGTCGCACGAATGATCCGCCGCACCGTCGATGACGTCTATGGGATTTATTTGGATTCTCATCCGGATGCCTGGGACCAACTTCCCGTTCCAACCGCGACGGCTCCTGATGAGTTGGAACTGTTGATTTGTGCGCTAGAAGACTCGCCGCCTCATCTGAAATTGCAGACGGATCGATTGCAAAAAGATGTTACGTTTGCTCGAGACGGGAACTGGAAAGAGTTTGCCTTGAGCGGACAGTTGATGAGAGTCATGGCGGGTGAAAAGTATGGAGCCAAAAAACGTTCGCCCGTTCTTGAGCAGGCCTATTTGGATTTGGCGGCGCACGTGCGAAGTTGGATCGCAAACGACTTGAAACGAAGAAACCAGGCCACGTATGGACTGGTGGCAGAGTATGCTGAACGATTTTCACGAAAGCAGCAGGAAAACGGAGCGCTTCGATTCGACGACGTCACGCTTGGCTTGCAAGGATTGGTAGGTCAGAGAGACGCGAATAATCGATTGATGTTTCGGCTTGATCAACAAATTGAACATTTGCTGTTGGACGAGTTTCAGGATACCTCGCCCGGGCAATGGCAGGTGATCGAGCCCTTTGCGAAATGGGTTTCCGCGAAAAACTCAGGACGTTCATTTTTCTGTGTTGGCGATATGAAACAGGCAATTTACGGCTGGCGCGGTGGAGTTGCCGAGATTTTTGATCTGGTCGACGAGCGATTGGAGAATCTTGACCAAGCCGAAGACTTGATCAAGAGTTATCGATCGGCACCTGAAGTGATGGATGCCGTAAATCTAGTTTTCCGGAATCTGGGAAATGTCAAAACGGATTGTGAGCAGACAAATGCCGAGTTGAAGCTGGCGTCCGAACGATTTAAGGAACATTCAACCCATCGAACCGAGTTGCCCGGACACGTCACATTACAGTATGGACCTGATTGTGCCAAGGAGCTTCATCGCGATCAACATAAAAAGCGCTCGGCCCGAAATGATTTGATGCTGGACTTGATGGTCAAACAAATTGCGGAGCTTTACCACAAAAGTCCAGATCGATCGATTGGTGTGTTGGCGCGTTCCAATGACACCGTGGCAAATATCATTTTTCGTTTGCAAAAGCAGGGTGTGTCCGCGAGTCAGGAAGGCGGAAACTTTCTGACTGACTCGGCCGCCGTTGAAATCGTGTTGGCTGCGATTCAGCTTGCCGATCACCCCGGAGACACCGTAGCGAGGTTTCTGGTTTCCCACAGCATCTTGGGGCATGAACTTGGCCTGGCTCCGGAATCGACCCAAACTCGCAGGTCCAATGCCAAACTTGTTCCAGAAATTGCGGCTCGACTTCGTCGGCGTCTGATTGACAACGGATATGGGCCAACAATCGAGTGGCTGGCAAGAATCGTTTCGGATGATTGTACGCAACGTGAATTGTCTCGACTGCAGCGGTTGGTTGAACTCAGTTATGACTACAGCGGTTCGTGGACGCTTCGAGCTGATCAGTTTGTGGCGTACATTCGTGAGACCAAGGTGCCAGACGAAAGCTCTGCAAGAGTTCGCGTGATGACGATTCATGGTGCGAAGGGACTCGAGTTTGACGCCGTGTTTCTTCCGGTCCCTTCGGTGGTGAGTTGGTTTCAACCGCCTCGATTTGTCGTGGATCGTGCGCGGCCTACGGATTCGGCATCTCTGGTTAGCTTGTACGTGAATCGCGGGTTGCAAGCGTTGTTGCCGCCTTCCTTCCAGAAGGCGTTCCATAGTGAGAATCGTTCCAAGGTGCGTGAAGAACTTTGTGTGATGTATGTGGCTCTGACTCGGGCGGTTCATGCAATGCACTTGTATGTTTCCTATGACTGTTATCCTGACAAGGGAAAGTCGTTTGGGCGAGTATTGCTGAACACTCTGGCGCCGGGGAAAGAGCGACGGAGTTCTGAGGCGATCGTTTATTCCGCGGGAAACGCTGATTGGCATGAGCAGCACGAAAAGAATGTCGAGGAGTTGCCTCAGGAGTTATGCCGTTTTTATCTCTCTGATTCAGCCGAGGCCAAGCCGACTTCACTTGTGACAAAAGTTCGGTCAGGGCGTGGAATCGATTGGATTGCGCCATCAAGTTTGGAAGGTGGCGAAACAAAACAACTTAGCCAGGTATTACGAAGCCAATCGGATCGCGAAAGTTTGCGGCGTGGTTCGTTGACTCATGCTTGTTTGGAAGCCATTGAATGGTTGGACGATCGTCCCTTGGATCGTGACGCGCTGCAACAGTCGATGTTGGACAAGATGCCGACGGCTCCGTTGGATGAAATGAAAGCCGTATTGACGGCTACGGAGAAGAGGGTTTCCACCGGCATGTTGAAAAAACTTCTTACCCGTGAAACCTATTTAGAGGCGATGCTTATTGATGCAGCAGTCGGAGAGGTGAATGTCGATAACGCGAATCGAATGGTTGTGGAGAACGAACGACCGATCGCCGCTCATGTGGATGGACATGTTCTGGAGGGATTTATCGATCGTCTGATTTGGCGATACAACAACGATAACTTGATCGGTGTTGATGTGATTGATTTCAAGACCGATCGCGTCACGGAATCTCAAGTCGACAATCGAGTCAAGATTTACGAAGCACAAATGGACTCATATGCAAGTGCCGTTCAAAAAATATCTGGACTGGAGATCGGTAAGATTCGTTCGCGAATTGTTTTTGTTGAGAGTGGCATCGTTGTTGCTGTAGCGGGGCTGTCCGAACGGGGGGGCCAAAAAAGCCGAATACCTCATAGACTCGGGAAACCCAGACGTACCTGATCCAAAATTTCGGCAAGGCGAACAAATGCGACTGTGGTAAACCGTAGTTTTGGCCGCATTAAAATTTGCAAAGTGTTTCCAACTTGGACAATTGAATTTCGTCGACGAAAAAGTTGAATCAAAATTTTTGTTGGCTGTCGAAAAAGGTTGACATGCGAAAAAAGTTCGACATAATTGATTTCTAAAGTTTTCAATGAATAAAGTTTCAGTTAACTTTGGATGGATTCAACTCGATTGCTAACGGACTGCAGGTTTGATTGTCTTTGAAGGAAGGAACTAACTGTGCGTGACTCAGTTCTTGATGCAATAAGGAATGGTCAGTGGGATTTCGAGCCAGAATCAGTAGATGCGGCTGAATACGACTCAACGGGCTCGTTGCCAGGTTCCGAGGACAAAATCAAAAAGCTCGCCGATCGAGCGAAAGAGGGCTTGCCGTTGTGGCATCCTAAAGACCGTCGTTCTTACGATGATTCTGAGCAGGCTTTGGTATAACGTAAAAAATCGTTATCGTTTCACTCAATCCGCTCTCGCTTTTTTATCCCGGTTACTGTTGAATATTGCGAGTCTCCAAATTTCCTAGTGTTTCCGATAGATTCCGACCGACGGCGCACTTGGACTGTAAAAATTTAACTCGTACAACCGTTTGATAAAAAGTGTGTTATGCCCAATTTTCAAGTTGAAGTTCCGCATGAACTAGAGCGGAATGACGCGGCTGAAAAATTACGTCAGTTTAGTGATAACGCAAAGTCTGAAATGCCTCCTGAAATTTCTGAGCTGGTCGAGAATTGGGATGATGATGGCAATCTGGAATTCTCATTCAAGGCACTTGGGATGCAGGTCTCTGGCCAGATGGTTAGCCTGGCAGAACGGATTGTCGTTTCAGGGAAAATTCCGTTTGCCGCGTTGCCGTTCCGAGGAATGATCGAAAAACAGTTGGTCGAACGGATCCAAACTGCATTGAGCTAAGTTGTGTTCAAACGAAAAGAGAGGCTGGTGAATGCACCAGCCCCGCCCTAAGTCAACCTCGCTCCAAGTTCGCTTGCGTTTTGGGTTATCGCTTGAAACGGATACCAAAAACGATGTTTTCAGCGACATAGTCGAAATCGCCAGCATCGGCGCCATTAAATTCGACCTGAAGTTTCGGTGTTGGCGAAGTAACGGAATTCAGCAAAGAAGCTTGTGCTCTCGTTACGCTTGAAGTTGACACCTGCAATGGCTTGATAGGCGATTGCCCAGTCATCGAAGACAAGACTGTTGCCGTTGACCACGAAATCTCCGTCTTGACGAGATGCACCCGCTCCAACACCCGCATAAAAGTTTACCGGACCGTTTGATGCGAAGTCGCGATACAGGTTGATCATGGTGGCGAAGTTGTTGAAGTGGCCGTCCAATGGAATGTTCGCGCCACCATTGTTGTAGGTGTCGCCTGAGTTGGCTCGCCAAGAGCTTTCCATTTCGACACGAGTGCAAGTTGTTCAAATAACGACCAGAAGCCGTTCCCAACAGGAACCCGTCGTTGAAACGTGCCCGTTGGTTGCGGGAGCGCCTGCTACGGCAGTGTTTAGGTCGTCCAAGTCTGTCCAACCACCAAAGATGCTTCGATAGGTGCATCCGCAGTCATTTCCGCCGGACATCTGAATTGAGGGTAGGGCGTTGCGAAGGCGATTAAGCATTCTTGGGCGTTGGCCACAGCCTTGTCCACAGCCAGAGTCGCAACCGGTCGAACATCCGCCACATCCTAGTCCCGAATTGGTGACGCTGTCGGAGATGTTCATGGTTTGCCCCGTTGCTACGGGCGCTTGCACCTGCTGGCCGTTGGCCATGGGTAAGACGTACTGTCCATTGGCCACGGGTGCAACATTCTGGGCATTTGCATTGGTGGCGAAAAGTGTTGCCGCCATCATAATCGCGGCGACGGAAATATATCGGGTGAAATTCACGGTAAAACTCCTACGGTTTTTTACGAACTTTTCAGTTTAAAATTGACTCACCGTACTATCGTCAGAATCCGTAGCATGGGTTCGATTGAACGAACTGGCTTGTCGTAGCTAAGCCAAACCTCCCAGCTTCTGCAGTGTTCTAAATGTAAAGTTCACCTTGTCGATAAAGTTTGCCAATATCTGCTATCGCCAGCGCAAATTCGGGACTGCATCGAAGCGAGAAATCGCCGTGTTGGAGCTTGCGCAAGGAGCGTCGATGCATAGCGTTTAAGACCAATCGGTTTTTCATAACAATCACGGCCCTGCGATCTGGTGGAACGCGAAATGGACCGAGTTGGAAGAAAAGCATTGCGGATCATAGACGCAGAGGATGGTGGAAACGCGACTTGGCTAAAGTTCGAAGACTACAACGTTTATCGTGAATTATTGAATGACTTCGACGGTGGCGTTGTCGGACACGGACCCTGCTACGCTGTCGCTCGTTGCCCGGACTTCGAAGGTGCCGGGGCCAACTTGATCGCCAGCAACTCTGGCCATGAACTCGATCGATTCACCTGCTCTGAGTTCTAGTCGACGCTGAACCTTGAACAGTGTTCGGTCATCGCTCTGTTCAACGATTGATAGCCCTGTGCTTTGGAGGTTGTGGCTGAACAACCACAATCCAGGTGGTACGTGCAGGGTAATATCGATGTGCTTTTCTATCGTAGGTCGATTGTTGGTTACCGTTACCATGAACCGGGCGTTGGGCACGTTGCCTGGAGATCCAAACGGTCTTGCTGAGACGGTCCGATCTAATGCCTCGACTTTGACGCTTAGGGCTGTGTTGGCTTGGTCGTTAGGGATCTGTACGCCCGCCCCCCTGTCCAGCGGGCGGATTGTTGCCCGCGTTAAAGACGGGTTCTGCAATATTGTTTTGCGTGCCACCTGGGAGTCCCCCGCCGGGTGCTTCGATGCGGATATCGAACTTGTCACTGACGATGACACCGCTTGGAGAGCTAACGGAGAACTCACTGAATGCGTTGCCGTCCACGGATTTCGCATCATAAACGATCTCAATGACGGCTTCCTGATTGGGCTCCAGACGGCCCAGGCGAATTGTCATGTCATTGTTGAGCCAGCTTTGGGGGTAGCCGAGGGTGACGTTGACAGGTTCCAGCGAATCACTGAAGCGATTGAGTAGAACGATATCATTGAGTGCGGCGGACCCTGTATTTTTGATTCGACTTCTAACGACGACCCGATTTCCGGCTTCGATCAATCGTTGGCCATCCAAAACGAGGGTAACTTCAGGAGTGGTGACTTGATCCACCGTGACACACTGCCGAGCTCGAGCGGTATGCCCACCGTCGGCGGCAACGCAGAGAGTGAAACAAGGTCGCCCTGGTTGCAGCACATCGAAAATGATCGGAACTGTTTTACGTTCACCAAACTCAAGCCGGCCAATTTTCGCTTCGATGACGGGACCCATTCCGCCTTGAGGCTTCAATTGCGTATCGTACTGAAGTTTGAGAATGACGTTCTCAAGTGCTTCTTCGCATTGATTGACGATTTGGATATTGAATAGAGCTTCGTCGCCGACGCGTGCAGTATCTGGCCCTTCAACCTCGAGTCCGATGCAGGGAGCAACAATCTCGGTTTCGGCACAAGCCTGAGTCTTGAGCTGATCCGTATCACTGGCAACATCAAAGCAAAGAGTCAATGGTCCGGGGCGGTTAGTTTTCAGCTGAATGTCGATCTGGCGAGGACCGCTGCCAGGATTGATGTCCCCCAATTTCCATTCGTAGTCACGACCATACTGTGCCGGTTTGGGAGTACTGGAAATAAACGTTACGTCGTCGGCAAGGTTGTTGGTTCGCACGACGACATCACGAGCGACTTGATCGCCTGGATTGGTGACTTCGATTCGATAGGTAAAGGCTTCGTTGTTCCCCGCTTGTTCCGGGCCAATGGCTCGAATGGTAAGGGCTGGGGCACTCCACGTGACGCTGGTGATTCCACTTTCCACGAGGAGTTCGCGTTCTCCTTTGACAGGGGGTCTGATGACGTCGACTCGCACTTGAGTTGTGCCCGGCTCAAACTGTCCAGCCGGTTGGCGGAGTTGAACGGTGGCTAAGCCATCCTGACCAGTGATTGCTTCAACGGTCTGAGATCCGGTTGGGGCAAATTCGGCAGGTGAACCACCAACGATGCTGTATTTGACTTTCCAGTCAGGGATTCCGCCTTCATCCGTTGCGCTTTTCACCAGAGTTGTCATTGGGTGAACCGTGCCAGCGGTTGCACTGGTCGGTAACGGGATGGACCAAATACCATCGACCCAATGAATGGTCGTTGAGCCTCGTCGTTTGTCCCAGGCTTCAGCTTTGGGAGCTACTGCAGTAAGGTAGGTTGCTCCGGGGGACGCCGAAGACAGGCTGACATAAGATTGCCCCTTAAGCACATCAATATCGTCTGCCGGTGTAGGTGTGCCCCGAGTCAAAAGTTTTTCTTTTAGACCGGTGCGTCCCCATGCATATTGTCCATCAAATTTTCTAGCGGTTGGTGCCACAAATCGATTAAAGGTTGGGTGCTCCATGCCTCCGACTTCTACCATTTGTCCAACGCTGTTGTTGGAAAGCATCCATTCCAATGGTTGGTTGACGACGTAAAATCCATCGCCCCCGCAAATTCCTGCGAGGACCACGACCTCACTACCTACTGGAGCAATGATTCGGTGTGGTGTCATGATGATTTCACCGAGCTCACCGCGTGTTTTACAACGGCTGGTGTCCGGGATAATATGTTTTCTTGCCATCGTTCCTCGATAACACCCGGTGTTTGGGTAGCAAGGAGGGGGAGCTGCTGGTTGAGTGAAAGCGGGGTTTCTTGGCGCCTGAGAAGTCGAAAGTCCAGCGCCCGGCGTCGTTCCAAAAGGAGTGCGTGGTTGTGCGCCGTATGGGGGCGTGTTGGGATTGGCGATCGCACCACCGGGTAAAATGGTCGTCGAATACGGAGCCGGAAGAAAGACATTCGTCCCCGTAGGGTCGATTGCCGGCAACCGAAATTGCGTGCATCCACCAAGGAGAATGAGCAACCCTGCAATCAAGGTTGCGTGCCAGATTATAAATTGCCGTTTTCGATTCATCGTAGACATCCATTGTCAACCAAATGCGCCGATCCGAGGGGACGGGTCGTTTTTTGGCGCATAATTCAAATTCGTGCGAAAGGGTAGCACGCGCTTTGGTAACGTGTCTGGTTTTTTCTGCCCATAACGAGCAGAAAAGGCAGAGTGTCGAAACGGGTTGTAATGGGTGTCGGGTCTGTAAGACGTAAGTTCGGTTTGGCGAGGTTCGGCGAGAATCTTTTGCCGAGCCATGTCGAACGTAGACGGTATTTCTCACAGATTTGGAAGTTGCAATTCGATTCATCGAATCACTGATGTCTTGCGACCGATTCGGCATGAATCGAAGCAGGATTGATTCCGGAAGGCGAGTTTTCGGGGTTGGGGGTGGCGTCTTGCCTATTTCGCGACAATCGTTGATAGTGGTCTTTGACTCAATAAATGATGGTGAGAATTGAAATGAAATTGGTCGTCGCTGTGATTCAACCGACTCGCCTGAGAGCGATTCGCGAGGCGCTTTACGAAGCGGGAGTCCAGCGGATTACGATTTGTGATTCTCAGGAATTTGCAAGGCATACCGGACGAATTCCAATCTATCGAGGGGTGGAATACCGAACTGAGATCTTGCGAAAAATCACATTGGAGCTTGCTGTTAACGACGACTTCCTTGATCGAACAGTTGAAATCATTGAACAGGTCGGAAAGACAGGCGATGACGGCGATGGGAAAATTTTCGTGTTTACCATGGCTGAGGCCGTTGAGTTTTATCCAACCGAGAAAGGCCCAGGCACTCTTTGAGTGTTGGGAAATTGCCTAATGATTCTTCATATCACCAACGACCTGATGATGTCTTCGACCGCGAGGTCACACGCGAGTTCGCAGGGAGTAGATATACGATTTGCCAGCTCCTTTCCCCAGGCACTTGATGAACTATCTCAGAACTCCTTTCAGTTATGTCTTGCCGATCTTCAGGCCGGCGGAATGGACATGGACAAGTTGTCTGAGATCATTGCGGAGAACGGAACGCCAACCATTGTGTACGTTCAGCACGTTAACGTTGACACCATGGAAAAGGCCAAGGGATTGGGATTCACCGAAGTGATGACCCGAGGTCAATTCAACAAGAGTCTCGGAACCATTGTTGGGCGTGCAAAAAGCGAATAGGCCGTTTTTTGTAACGGGTTCTATTGCTGTACATTTTCATGATGCAGGGCGATGACTGAAATCCCCAGCTGTTTCGCCTTTTCGCAGACCTGCTGTTGATCAAGCACAATCGTTTTTCCGGCTTCGATAGCGAGGACTTTCCCTCCAGATCGATGGATGGTTTCGATTGTGCCCGTACCGATCGTGGGGACATCAAATCGCATATCCTGTTTGGGTTTGGCAACTTTGACAACGGAAAATCCACCTGACTTGCAAAGGGTTCCGGCACGCCGGATACATTCGTCCGTCCCCTCGACAGCTTCGACGGAAAGAACAGCGCAGTCCTTCACAACCACGCTTTGCCCTACATCCAGGCCACCCATTTGTTTGGCAATCTGCCACCCGAACTCGATGTCTTTGCGTTGCTTATCCGTGATGCGACCAACGAGTGTGCCTTCGTTGACCAGTAGCTCTGGTGAGAAATCAGTCGCTGGCATCATGGTGACTCCAAAGCTTTGAAACAACTGGGTGACAGTCAGGAGTAGTGTATCGTCGCGACGATCCTTCGAACGCGAAACGAATATCGGATAAAAGAAACGCCAGAACGTTAGGTCAGGAAAGTGTCTGAGTAGGGCGAACCGTTCAAAGATCTTGGTTTTGAATATCTTTCCCGCCAGTGTGGCGGTCGCAATGCCCCGTTTGCGAAAATAGCGTGCCTGGCTTCCCATTCTGGCCATGCCGGTCCAATGAAACTCGTGGCAAATGTCAGCAAGGCTAGGGTCAGCATGACCGTGTACACCCAAGCAATAAACTTGATGTCCCTGAGCCGTTAACGTGGCTGCGACATGAATTGGGAACCGGCCCCAACCGGCAATCATCCCGATCTTTTCAGGTTGGATTTGGTTGTTGGTCATCAATGGAACGCAAAAACGAATTTCATGGATGGTCAATTCAAGTCAAGGTTTTGGGTGTCTGGTTTTGAGATTACCGAGGCATGGCATCCAAACACCATCGCACTAAGCGGCTTCTTTTTTCTCATCAAGTTGGGACTTCTCGTCCAGTCGATCCATTCGTTTTGCCAATCGTTTGACCGATTTGCGCAGTTCAGGAAGCTTTGCGTTGATCGCAAAAATCTGGAGTTGATCCCGGACCGGTACCGCCGGAATGCCCAGGTAAGTTTTGTCGGCTGGGATGTTATGCATTACACCAGACTTGGCCATCAAGATGGCTTTGTCACCAATGTTGAGATGGTCGCCAATTCCGACTTGTCCCGCCATCACCACAAAGTCTCCGGTAGTACAGCTGCCTGCGATACCCACTTGAGAGCAAAGCAAATTGTGTTTTCCAATTTCGCAGTTGTGAGCAACCATGACGAGGTTGTCTAGTTTTGATCCGTCGCCAATCGTCGTTGAATCAAAGGTTCCACGGTCGACCGTGGTGTTGGCACCGATTTCAACCGCGACTCCGATTTCAACGTTGCCTAATTGGGCGGAAAGTTTGTGTCCGTCCCCGCTTGATTTGTAGCCAAAGCCGAATGCGCCGAGGATTGCTCCGGCGTGGATCACTGAGTCATCGCCGATCCTGGTGTTTTCGTAGAGGACGGCGTTTGGGTAGATTCGGACGTTCGAGCCAATTTGGCAGTTCTCTAAAATGCAAACGCCAGGGAAAATGGTCGTGCCACTGCCGACTTTGACTCGGTCACCAATAAACGCACCGGGGTAGACGTCGACGTCCTCTGCAATTTCAGCGGAGGGGCTGACATTCGCTGCGTGACTGATTCCCATTCGTGTTCGTTGAGTTGCGTTACGAAACTGTTTTACAATTTGAGCAAAAGCGGCTTCGGCGCTCTCGACTTTAACGAGAGTCTTGGAATGCGGAGGCAGGCTCTTTTGCTGGAGTTCCGATAGAACGTTCCCCGAAACGAAGGCGGCCGGAGAGAGGCTATTCAGGAACGATTCGAAGTTCGATGCATCGTTGACGAAGGTGACATCGGTATTTGATGCGCGCACGATCGTCTTTGCGTCGGTGATTTGCGGATCGTGTTCACCACAAAGTGTTCCATTTACTATTTCGGCAAGCTGACTGAGTTGGGGCATCGGCCAGGCGTCCTTTCCTGAGTTCAGTTTCGAAGGTCGTTGTCGCGGTATACGGTCGCTAACAGCACAACTTTTCGAGGGATACAGCCGGATGATAAGCCCGAGCCGTTTTTCTCGCCATAGCAGTTGAGTGATAGCAATAGCAGAGCAGGTTCCCCAGGGGAAAAGACGGGCTCTGACGGAGGACGTGAGTCCTCGACCGCCAAGAATTGAGGCACAAAAAAAGGGTGAGCAATGCCCACCCCCGGTTTCGTTGGTTTTCTGACCCCATTAGATGAGGTCCGAAATGACCTTTCCACCATTGGCGATTTCAGCTGCCGGTTTTGCGGCTGGTGTTTTGGTCAAGGTTGGTGGAAAATGGGTGTTCCGCCAGATAACCAAGCGAGTTGATGATCTCGCTGATCTTGCCCCAAAGGGATTACTGAACGGACTGGAAACGTTCAAGTTCAAAGGGGCAGTACGAATAGATGGACTGCGAAGTGCCACTCATGCGGAAATTACGAAGGCATTCAAGGGAACGCAGTTCACGCCAACCAACCACTTTATCAAGCGACTAAAAGACGTTCGTACTGACGCACTGGGCATCAAGAGCTTCAAAGACCTTGAAACGATATTTAGAAAAGGGTCGATACTGGATGCGGACGATGGCTTACTCGCAATCGTTCACAATGGCATGGCAATCATTGTTAATCCCAAAACTGGTCGTCTCGTAACATTGACCCCGTGGAAGTGACAATGAAACACATTAGACCATATCCAGTTTCTGGCCCAAAAGTAATCGACATCCTCGGCGGTAATTCGGTCTGCCCGTACTGCAAATCAGAGAGCCCGATCGAGGGTGACGACGACATAAATTGGGTTCCGGTGCCCGTGAAGTCGTCTCCGCAAAGGTACATGTGCCTTGGCTGCTGTGAGGATATCCACAGCACTTGCGCTTCGGATGACTTCGACGACCACCCGTACAACGACATCGTGGCCGACGCAGCAAAGTCCGAAGGCCTCTCGGTCAGCGAGTTTCGCGTACTGTGCTTGTGCCAGCAGATTGAAGCTGCAAAGCAGAGAATCGAGCAAGAGCAGGATATCGAGCGTTATGGAGAGCGACTAACGAGGTTGGAATCGCTGTTTGCGGGGCTGGAAGTATGACTACGATTCCACAGGAGGCGACTACGACCACACATTGAACTTTACGAAATACACAACGAGCAGTCGGCTGTTTCTGGTCGTTTTATTCAGCCTCCTTTCGGTGGTAGTCTTGAAGTCTGTCGCCATAGGCACAGCAAAAAGGGACACAGCAAAAAGGGAAGGGACAGCAAAAAGACACTACCCAATCTTCGCATGTTGCCAGTTGAACGGTGCAGCAAAAACAGCAAAAAGGGACACCCAATCTTCGCATGTTGCCAGTTGAACGGTGATTTTGCCATGGTCAATCAAAACAACTGAAACGTCGATCGGTAAACAACCACTTACTTCGCGATCACCGATAAAGGCTTTACAAACAGCCGATGGCCCCATTCTGCGCTGACATTCTGATCATCGGTACAGCCTTCGTCTTGATGAGACAACCACCCACTTCGCAATCACCGATTAGACTCATTCTGATGGAGTGGGATGATTTCATGAAACTATGGTCTGGAAATTCAATTTACCGGTGATAAATGAAAATTAAGATAAATTCGATTGAACAAGTTTCAACAGCTCAGTTTTCGGTCACATTGACATTGGGCGACGACGACGTGGTCGCTCATGTTACAGAAATGGATGATCCGGAAATTCGAGGCTTCAATTTTGACGAAGATTTTTTCAGCGTTCTATTTGCATTTGACGGTCTGGGTGGGCGCTTCAGCTGTGACTATTGGTCTTTCCGCGACGGAACCCACTCAATATTTCCGTGGGACTATGGGGTGCACGATCGCGGAATCGTTGAACGTGCGATTGAAGAAAGCGACACGCAACTTGCTTCCCTAAAGTAGATTACAAGACTTCGACTACGACAGGCTCTTAACTGACGCGAAAGTGACTACGACGGCACCTTGAACTTCTTGAGAAACACAACAAACAGTCGGCTGTTTTTGGCCATTCTTTTCAGCTTCCTTTCGGTGGTTGGGTCGGGGTCTGTCGCCGCAGGCGATTTACTTACTGCCCCAAAGGGTGGAGGCTTCAGAACTTGGAACCAATTCCAATTTGGAACTGCCGGACAGTTCGCGTCTCGCGCTGAGGCGTCCGCAGCGTGGAACGCTTACAAGCAGGCAAACGGGATCGTAACCGGCGCGACGCGCAATGCCGCAGCACGAAGCAACTATCTGAAAGGCCTTGCGAACGATGCCAATACACCGAGCTTGATGAAGCAATGGTTGCAGAAAGGCAAGACACCACCCGGTTACGACGTTGACCACATCCGGCCACTGTCAGTTGGTGCGCGACAACAGTGTTTACACGGTGGTGAAAGAGAACTACCGCAACGACAGCGCCGAACTGAATGAAATCATCAGTGATGAAATCGTAGAGTTCTCCAAAGGTTCCAACTTCAATCATCCAGTGCGAATTATTTGCATTCGCACCAACCCGCACACAGCTCGTGGAAAGAATCGCGGCGGCTCCAGCGGCGTTGATAGCGACGGCATTCTGCGAATTGCGACTAATTTGCTCGATGTGCCGGCGGACGTCATCGGTCTGATCTTTTCGGAACGGTGGGCGATCGAAATCTTCTTCCGCTTTTTCAAGCAGATACTTGGCTTCCGCCATCTGCTCAGCCAAGACAAAAATGGCATTGAGATTCAAACTTATTGCGCGATTATCGCCTGCATGTTGATCGCCTTGTGGACGGGAAAAAAGCCAAGGCTTCGGACTTACGAAATGATCTGCTTTTACTTCACAGGTTTGGCCGATGAGGACGAACTCATGTCGCATATCGAAAAATTGAAGTCTCAAGACGCATAGGAAGTTGTCGATTCCTTTTGCCCGTCTTCATGCTGCGCGGTCGGTAACTAATTAACCGACTTCGACCTCCGTCCTGGCTGCCCACCTCCAGTTTCGTTGGTCGTCTGACCCATTAGATGAGGTCGGAAATGACCTTTCCACCATTGGCGATTTTCATTGGGCGTCCGCTTCGACTCGTAAACGTGGTCGACAGATTGATTCCCATCGCTTTGCAAACGGTCGCCATCAGATCTTCTGAAGTGTATGAGGTGCCATCAACCCGGGTTCCATCTTCGTTGGTTTGACCCACTGCAAGTCCAGGATTGATTCCTGCTCCTCCTACGACGGTACTCCAACTGCGAGCCCAATGGTCACGGCCGGTATTTCCGTTGATTCGAGGCGTTCGGCCAAACTCGCCCATCCAGATAACGGCGGTGTCTTCGTAAAGTCCACGTTCGTTCAGATCTTCGATGAGCGCGCTCATGGCCCGGTCCATCGTAGGGAGTCGCTGGTTTTGAAGCGTTGTAAAAATGTTCTGGTGATTGTCCCAGCCGCCCAGATTGACTTCGATGAAGGGAACGCCGGCTTCGACCAGTCGTCGGGCCATCAAGCATCCGCGCCCGAAATTGTTGTCACCGTAACGTTCTTTGATCTCGTCTGATTCTTGTTCGACCTTAAACGCAGTCATTTGTTCGCTGGTCATCAAGTTCAGCGTCTTGCCCAGCATCTTTTGATGTTCGTCTGCGGCAATCCCTCGGTTATCGTCGATGAAGCCTTGCTCAAGCATCTTGAGAGCCATCATTCGCTGCGTCATACGATCAGGTTCTATTCCCATGTTCAGGTTGCGAACCTGGCCATTGCTGTTAACGCTGAAGGGTGCATATGCCATTCCCAAGAATCCAGGACCTTCACTTCCGCCACCTACGGAAACGAAAGGAGGGATTTCCAGTTCCTTTCGAGTCTCCGCCAGTTCGTGTGCGATGACCGATCCGTAGCTTGGGTGGGTGATGTTTGGGTTGGGAACGTAGCCCGTGTGCATGTAGTACCGTCCACGCATATGGTCAGCTTCACGAGTACTCATGGAACGGACGATCGACATCTTGTCCATTTGCTGGGCCATCATTGGAAGATGTTCACAGATCTCCATGTTGCCGTTCGTGGCGATAGGTTTAAACGGGCCCCCGGTAGACGAGCCCGGTTTTAGATCCCATAAGTCGATGGTAGAAGGACCGCCACCCATCCAAAGCAAAATGGCTGACTTTCGATTCTCCTTTAGGGTGGTCGCATTCGCTTGAAGGGTGCTTCCCATGGCCAATGCGGTTCCGGTCAACGCAGAAGCCCCCGCTAGATGGCTAATGAAATGCCGACGGTTCATGCCTTTAGGTGTGCGAAAGTTCATTGACTTGCCTCTTGTTAAGTTGTCTGGAAATTTAGTTCCCGGGTATCGTTGTTAAGGAGAGCGTTGGCTCTCTTGGCGTCCTGGTTAATGATTAAAGATGAATTCGTTGGTATTCAGAATTACCCACCAGACATCTTTAAGCGCTTCTGCTTTGTCTCCGTCGCGGGCAGCCAGGAATGAATTGGCCAGCTTGATTTCATTGCGGTTTGGCTTACGAGCCAAGCCTGCTTCAAACAGATATTCAATTCTTTCCCGATCATTCAACTTAGTGTCGGACAACAATGAGTTTATCAGCGTTCCGCGATTGGTGTCGGTGGCCGATTTGATCATTTCGCCGTTAAACATCATTAGTACTTGAGGAATGGTTCCGTTGAACGATGTGGTTTCATCGCCTTCGTCCGTCCCAAAGGCGGTCGCAAACTGTTGTAACCAGCGGTTCTTGATTCGCTCCTGCTGCTCGTAGTTACCGGTTCCCTGCCCGGCCTGCGTCGCAATCTGGAGGGATTCATAAAGCTCTTCCGCCCTCATTTGCCGCAAGTAGAAGTGCGAGAACTTGGGAGACTCGCCAAGCATGGGGTCGTCAGTTTTGTTGGCTGTAGTTCTTTTGCTGGAAAGCGAATAGGGTTTGCTGAGAACAATCCAGGTCATCATTTGCCTCAAGTCAAAGCTTGAACTTGCAAACTCCTGGGCAAGATACTTCAGCAATTCTTCGTTGCTGGGAATATTGTGAGGGCCCAAATCGTCGAGGGGCTTCGTGAAACCGTACCCCAAAAAGTGCGACCACATTCGGTTGGCAATTACCTTAGTAAAGTGCTCCGAGTTGATGACCATGTCCGCCAGCTTCTCACGACGGTTGACCACGTTGACATATCCACTGGCTTCTAGCGTGGTTCCGTCAACAAAGACAGGGTAGGCGACTTTAAGAAGGCCATTCCGGAGTTCGTAGAACAATGCGGCCTTTTCGATATCGCCATTTTCACCTCGAAAGTCTTGATCTGCCAAGGTGGCGCCGGCATTCGGGCCCATCGACATGTCTGGTCCAAAAGCACGGGCCTGACGAAAGAACGCATTCATCTCCCAGTACTTCTGTTGTTTCCAATCGTTGAACGGATGGTTGTGGCATTGGGTGCATTGAACTTGAAGACCAAGAAAAAGCTTGCTCGTTTGGGCCGTGGCTTGGGCACCGTTCTCATCATTCACTTTCTCGATAAGAAAATTGGTGGCTCCGTTGAACTTGTCCGAACCAGGAGTCGTTGTCCCGGTTGCAGAGATCAACTCGTGGACCATTCGATTGTAGGGTTTGCCGCGGGCAAAGGAGTCACGTAAATACTTTTGCATTCCCGCGCGGCTGATGAGCGAGTTGTTTCCAGTACCACCAGTTCGGCCAATTAAAAGATTGGTCCAGATGGTCGTCCAATTTCGGGCAAACTCTTCGGTGTAGTCGTCGTCATACAGGAGCTTCTCAACCAACGCACTTTTTTTCCCAGAGGATTTGTCTTCGACAAACTCGCGTAGCTCAGTAACGTTGGGAATCCGACCAATCAGGTCCAAATAGACCCTGCGACACCATTCTCCATCGGTTGCTTCTGCGGAAGGCAGTAGGTCGTAGTCTTTCCAGACCTGTTCAATCAACTCGTCGATCCGATTGACCTGGCTCAGCCGAGGCGATGGGGAAGAAACTGACGTAAACGAATGATCTGAGGTGGGCTGTTGCCCACAGGCAAAGGCTGAAAACGAAAAGCACAAGACCAGACTGGCTAAAGTGATGCGGTAGGTTACAAACATCTTCTTGTCCCTCGGTTCCCGTTATTTTTTCAGTATTTATTATAACCGATGTCAAAACCTTCGTCATGACTAGCAAATTGGGTGTATCAAAAAAGAGCAGTGTACGTTTTTGATACGGGCAAAATAGAACAGGCCGCAGTTCGAATTGAACTGCGGCCTGTTCCGAATTATAAAAATATCTAACATTGCGGCCTAGGCTGCTCACTAGAGCAAGCAGCCCGGGCACTGCCTCGTCTCTGTTCCGCCCATGAAATCACATGGTTAATGCAAGCTCGTGAGCGAACCACTTCCGAAATAACACTAATGCAAAGTGCATGCCAAGAATCGCCTTATTCGGAAATGAGCGACTTTCCTGAATTGGAAGTCGTTCATATTGCTCCAACGGTCAATTAGAACCGCCAGAAATGAAAACAGGCCGCAGTTCAATTGAACTGCGGCCTGTTTTCGTTTTATAAAAATATCTAACATTGCGGCCTAGGCTGCTCACTAGAGCAAGCAGCCTGGGCACTGCCTCGTCTCTGTTCCGCCCATGAAATCACATGGTTAATGCAATCTCAATGAGCGAACCACTTCCGAAATAACACTAATGCAAAGTGCATGCCAAAAACCGCCTTATTCGGGGAATGAGCGACTTTCCTGAATTGGAAGTCGTTCTTATTGCTCCACCGGTCAATTTGAACCGCCAGAAATGAAAACAGGCCGCAGTTCAATTGAACTGCGGCCTGTTTTCGTTTTATAAAAATATCTAACATTGCGGCCTAGGCTGCTCACTAGAGCAAGCAGCCTGGGCACTGCCTCGTCTCTGTTCCGCCCATGAAATCACATGGTTAATACAATCTCAATGAGCGAACCACTTCCGAAATAACACTAATGCAAAGTGCATGCCAAAAACCGCCTTATTGGAAATGAGCGACTTACCTAGGTGGGAAATCATTCATATTGCTCCAACGGTCAAATTGGATCATGGAATGTTGGAAACACTACTTGCCCTGTCGGTCCAAGGGTAGGCAGTTTGCAAGCTCCAGCTATAGAGTCCGAGTGGAATCGCTGATTCCGGCTGTATCCTCTGGACGGTGGGATTCATGGGTTTGGGCAATGGAAACTGTCAAACTATGGTCAGTTATCGAGTTTTTGTCAGCCAGTCACCGATTTTGAGAAAATAGAAGATTAGCACCATAAGTGCCAATGGAGCCGCTGCAGTCAAAGGAATGAAAAGCCCAACATCTTTCATCTCCATTCTTGCGGCATTGACCAGTCCACCGAAACAAGCCGCTGAAACTGCTGTCACGGTGAGCAGCACAAACAGTGTTCGAACAGTAAACCGAGTAGTCAGCTTGCTATTTGGTGGGGTGTTTTGCGTGATTTTGGCCAAAAATTTTACCTAATCAGTACGTGTTAAAGGAATCAGTTTATCACAAAAATTCTTGACGCAATGATGGAGTCAATATTTCCTTATTTACTCAATATCGCGAATCCAACGCGCCGATGAAGCCCTACGAAGGACGCCAACTCCCGACGGCATCCCTCATTTATGCGCCCAGTTCGGTCGCATTCCCCAAGATAACTTTCCCCCTCGTTGGCGGAACCGACCCAGTTTCTAAGAGGATTCAAGAATGCGATCCATACTCTTCGCAATGGCCATTACGGCGATTGCCACTATCAGTACCGGCTGCACGATGTCATGTAAGTTTACAGGACCCTGCAAAACGATTTCACAAACCTGTTCGGTTGACCAATGCGGACCGAATTGTACGAGCTGCACCACTAAAAAATGTGGTGGGATGTTTGGACGCCGCATGTTGCGAAATCAGAACTCTTCGTGTGGCGGTGATTGCGGAGGCGAATGCGGCTCAACAACTTGCAACGCAATGCAGCCGATGCAAATGCAGCCCACTCAAATGCAGCCCACTCAACAAACAACTGGTTGCAACGATGGTTGTCCTGATGGGTTGATGGGCGGATGTGCTTCTGGAGATTGCGGTGCAGGTGGCGGTCGTGGATTGCTGGGCGGTGGCTTGTTTCAAGGTCGCAACAGAATGCGCGGCATGGGGCTGTTTTCTAAGTCTTCCTGTGGTGGCAACTGCGGAGGAGCATCCTGTGGCGATGATTCATGCGGTTGCGGCAATGCAACACCCACCCCTATGGCAACGCCAGCCCAGGGTGCGATGGGATGTGGCAAATTTGGATGTGGACAAGGCGGAATGCTTTGCTCAGGTTGCCGAGGACTTGGTCGAGGTGGATTGGCTGGCGGTCATCCTTATGGTGGACAAGTGCCTCACACCCCCGCTCCATCATACGGTGGAATGGGCGGAGCAGCTCCAACACCAACTTACTCCTACCCTTATTACACAACTCGTGGTCCGCGTGATTTCCTGAATGGCAATCCACCCAGCATCGGACGCTAGTTCGTCTTGGGCGACAACACGCTCTATTTGAATCGAGCGTTTGAATCAAAGGAATAAGGCCACTTTTTCAGTGGCCTTTTTTAATGCTCCGAACTTGCATTAAGTGAACGGGGAGGTTGAGGCTCCTGCCGAAACACTTCTGGTTTTGTTTCGGCGGGAGCCTCAACCTCCCGTTGTCATGCGTGAACTGGGCGGAGCAGCTTCGACACCAATTTACTCCTACCCCAATTACACAACTCGTTGTCCGCGTGATTTCCTGAATGGCAATCCACCCAGCATCGGACGCTAGTTCGCCTTGGGCGACAAACGCTCTATTTGCCTCGAGCGTTTGAATCAAAGGAATAAGGCCACTTTTTCAGTGGCCTTATTTAATGCTCCGAACTTGAATTAAGTGAACGGGGAGGTTGAGGCTCCTGCCGAAACACTTCTGGTTTTGTTTCGGCGGGAGCCTCAACCTCCCGTTGTCATGCGTGAACTGGGCGGAGCAGATTCGACACCAATTTACTCCTGCCCTTATTACACAACTCGTGGTCCGCGTGATTTCCTGAATGGCAATCCACCCAGCATCGGACGCTAGTTCGCCTTGGGCGACAACACGCTCTATTTGCCTCGAGCGTTTGAATCAAAGGAATAAGGCCACTTTTTCAGTGGCCTTTTTTAATGCTCCGAACTTGAATTAAGTGAACGGGGAGGTTGAGGCTCCTGCCGAAACACTTCTGGTTTTGTTTCGGCGGGAGCCTAGATGTCCCGTTGTCTTGAATGGTTTATTCGTCTTCGAGGCTTTCTAGTAGCTTCATCATCAAGGATGCAGCTCCACCACCGCCTTGCTTGCCATTGGCTTGAGTTAGATCCCAAGCGTCAACCCAAACGTGCTCACTCTTTTCCAAGCCGAGTTCGTCGAACAATCGCTTTTCAAAATCCGGCATGTGGGCGGCGCCATAGAACAGTCCCAGCTTCGTTTTGCCTTTGACGATCTCTCGCTGCAGGACTTTCATTGCGGCGATGTTGCGATCGGTCACGATCAGTTGATTGAGTTTCGGCCCGAGGCCCGCGTCTAATGCTCCTGAGCTGGCAAACTGTTCGGCCATCATTAACTTCATTTTGAGGGGGTTACCGATAACTTCAAAGAGGCTTTCCGACTTGAGCGAACTCAATTCCGCCTGCTCAGCATTTTTACGGTTCCTATTTTGTTCTCGAAGCATATCGGCGATTGCACTCAGGCCAAGCGTTAAAGTGTTTTCACCTCGCTCTGCCATTTTTTCCTGCAAGTCTGCTGGCGATAGATCGGCGTGTACAAAGTTGTCTTTTTGGTAGTCGACCATTTCAAGTTGCGATTCAAGGCCCAGCATTGACTGCGCAGAACTTTGCAGGAAACTGATAGGGTTGGTCGATCGTGATTGCTGTTCGCCCTTCGCGGGGACTCGAGTTCCCTCTGGGGCAACAAGCTCATAAAGCAAGCTTTCGTATTGGTCGAACTGAAAGTTCAATTGTTTGTAGTAATCAGATTCACCGATGTGAACGGCACCGATCAGATCGACCAATACGGTTCTGTTTTTATTGCGATAGCGAACGATCGCGGTCTGAAGCGCCAACGGATTTCCCTCGGCGTCTCGTCGAATACGGAGAAATTCTGACTCGGAGTCGGTTTCTGAGACCGTCTTTTTTGGGTCTGCATCACCAATTGGTGTTTCCTGGCCCTGTAGGAATGAGTGAACATTGAGGCCAAGTGACGTCAGGACGACGACCACCGGAATCGTGTATTTTTGGTAATTCATGGTCAACCAATTTCTATTTTGTCAGGCTCTAAAAAGGCTAGTTAAGTGTTCGCTATTCCAGGAACTATCTTTGATAATTAAGGCGTTTGATACTGATATTATTGACAATCGGTTGGTAGGAGGGCATGAAATGTCCCAGTTTTGCCAGAATCTCCAGCGTTGTTGGCAAGGGGATGGTTGGCAAGTCCGCTTGTCGAGATTCGCTAGTCGATTTACAACCATTGGCTTGTAATTCAGCAAAATCCAGCTCGGTAATAAGAAATGCCCTCAGATATTGAAATCGCCAGGAAGATTCAGCTTAAGCCCGTAATAGAAATTGCCAGTCAATTAGGGATCAGTGATGACGATTTGCAGTTGTATGGCAAATACAAGGCAAAGCTTCCTTTGGGTTTGATTGACCTTCAGAAAGTTGAGAATTGCAACTTGATTTTGGTGTCGGCGATTTCTCCGACTCCGGCAGGCGAGGGAAAGACCACCATGTCGATTGGCCTGACTCAGGGGCTGAATCGAATCGGAAAACAGACGACTGTTGTGCTTCGCGAGCCGTCCCTGGGCCCCGTTTTCGGGATCAAAGGAGGGGCGACTGGAGGTGGCTGGTCACAAGTACTTCCTATGGAAGACATTAATTTACACTTCACTGGCGATTTTGCGGCGATCGAAAAAGCTCATAATTTGCTTGCCGCATTGATTGACAACAATATCCAAAGCAAAACGCGTTCGCTGGGCATTGATCCTCGTACCGTACTTTGGAAACGCGTTTTTGACATGAATGACCGAGCGCTTCGTGATGTGGTCATCGGGCTGGGGGGGACAGGAAACGGGATCCCGCGCGAAACCGGTTTCGATATCACCGCGGCATCGGAAATTATGGCAATCCTCTGCTTGTCAAATGATTTGACTGATCTGAAGAAGCGACTTGGAGGAATCTTCATTGGTTTTACGACGGATCGAAAACCGATTTTTGCACGAGACCTCAAAGCTCAAGGCGCAATGGCCGTACTCTTGAAGGATGCCATAAAACCGAATCTAGTACAAACGATCGAAGGAACTCCAGCGATTATTCACGGTGGACCTTTCGCCAATATTGCACAGGGAACCAACACCGTCATTGCGACTCGAATGGGGATGTCGCTTTCAGATTTCGTCGTTACCGAAGCGGGCTTCGGTGCTGACTTGGGGGCTGAAAAGTTCCTGGATATTAAATGTGTCAGTGCGGGTCTCAAGCCCAAGGCCATTTGCTTGGTCGCGACCGTTCGCGCTCTGAAGTATCACGGCGGGGGTGACCTCAAAGACCTGACGACGCCCAATGTGGACGCGGTAAAAGCGGGTTTGGAGAACTTGGAAAAGCATCTGGAGAACACGGCCCAGTTTGGCATCAAGGCGGTTGTCGCGATCAATAAGTTTACGACAGACACTGATGAGGAAATTGCGGCAATCCAGAATCGCTGTGAGGAACTAGGTTTCAAAGCGGTTATTTCCGATGTCTGGGGAAAGGGTGGCGAAGGTGCTGAGGAGCTTGCTCGTGAAGTCGCTGCGGTCATTGAGAGCGGCGAGTCCAATTTTCAGCCGATCTACGATTGGGACTCTCCGGTCAAGAAAAAAATCGAAGCGATTTGCAAGAAGGTTTACGGAGCAGGATCCGTGGAGTATTCGTCGCGGGCAAAGGCCGACTTGCGTCGCATCAAGAAGTTGGATCTTGGCGGACTGCCCATTTGTATGGCTAAGACTCAAAAGTCGCTTTCCGATGATCCAAAGAAAATTGGTCGCCCTCGCGACTTTTCAATTATGGTTCGGGAAATTGAGATTGCTGCCGGTGCAGGATTTTTGATTCCGATCACTGGTGATATGATGCGAATGCCAGGTTTGCCAGCTGAACCCGCTTCTGAGCTTATCGATATCGATGAGAACGGAGAAATCTCCGGATTGTTTTAGGTCGATCATGTCACTTCCCAAAAACGTACTTGGTACTGAATTAAAGCCGTGTTCGATGGATCCGCTGACCGGGTTTTGTCGAGACGGCTATTGCTTGACCGGCGGTGGCGACGATGGAGTTCACGTGGTTTGTGCGGTAATGACCGAGGAATTCCTCGATTATTCGCAGCGAATGGGTAACGATCTCGTCACGCCGATTCACGAGTATGAGTTTCCAGGGCTGAAACCTGGAGACCGCTGGTGCCTCTGTGTTTCGCGTTGGCAGCAGGCGTTTCAGGCTGGGGTAGCGCCCAAAGTGAATCTGGAGGCGACTCATATGTCGACACTTGAATACGTAAGTCTGGAAGATTTGCGACAATATGCTGTCAATTGAATTTACGGTCCCATCCGCGCGGCGGAATTAAAGTCGCATCGGAATGGAGTCTGTGGACGTATGCGATTCGTGTTGATGATTGAGTGATTGGTCAAATCATTAATTTTCGGATTACTGCCATCTCAAGCAACACTCCCTTTCGGGAGGATCGGACGCGCAGCGGCCGGCGAGGGGGAGCCCGCCGCTCCCAAGGGACTTGTTGAATTTTAAATGAGGACTGTCATGCGAAAATTTCTTTTGTTCCTCGCGGCGTTTTATCTTGCGTCGCCTCAGGTTTGTGTTGCTTGCGCGTGGGATTATGACACGATTGCGATGGAACGGCAGGAGATGCCCGGTGCGAATGAAATGATCGCAGGGTACTTTATTCGCCATTCAAATCAGTACTACCAGTGGCGAATAACAAACCGAATGGAGAAAGGTTCTGCACAGCAGACTCCATTGGATCTTGATGATATCGCGGTTGCCTACGACAAGTTGGGGCAACAGGACAAGGCGATTGAGACGATCCAGGAAAAGACGCGCCGTTGGCCTGGTAAACGCATCTATGAATCGGAGGCGAATCTGGGAACGTTCTACATTCATTCAGGAAAGTTCAAAGAAGGGCTGAAGCATATCAATCGAGCAATTGAGATCAATCCGGAGGCTCATTTTGGTCGTGAAATTATTCAAAAACTGCTTGTCGAATATTTAATCAAGTATCGAAAAACCGATTGGCAGTTTTCGGAAGGTACCAATGGTCCAGGGTTCTGGAGATTTGTATCGAGTGAAAATGAAATTGACCTTACACAAAGGCGAGTGAGCAATCGGGAAGCGACCAAGGGTATTTTGGGAATGATGCGATTTGGAAACTATGATTCGCCGATTCTGTTAGAGGCGCTGGGGAATTTGTTGGAAATGGAGGGTGAAGGTCAACTTGCGGCACGCGCCTACTTAAAGGCTTCCTACGAAGTGAGGGTTTCGAAAGGGAGAAATGCCTACGTCAGCAAAGCCAATTATGCTGTCAAGTATCAGACCGAGACAAATTACTCTGATGTCGAACGGGACTTGAGGAAAGAAATCGAAGCAGGTGATTCGTTTCTTCAGCAGATAGTCGATGACGAAAAAGCATGGATTGCTGCTGGAAAAAATCTCGATGTTGAGTTCGCGAAAAAGTACTACAAGGCCCCAATGTTTGCGGGTCGCCTAAGCAAGCGGACGATGTATGTCTGGGGTGGATTCTTCCTCGTTGCTATCGTTACCGTCTTTGTCTTTAGGTCACGTCGATCAAAAAAAATGGACGCTTAACGGATGTGATGTTTTGGCCAATCTTGTCTGGTTGGTAGAACTCTTGAACTGAGTTGTTGAAGAATCTAGGCTCAAACGCCCCGAAATCCACGTTCATTCGGTTGGCAGTGATGCGTCTCTCGTGGTGGCGAGCCTTGTGATTATGGCCCCGGTTGTCGTTGATTAATTAGGATCGCGATAGTTCCAAGCATGACTTTCCGTACAGCTGTTCCAAAAGTCGTACTTTTGAATACAGATTGAAGCCTAGAGCGGCACGGAACGCAGAACTGAATTATACTTCTAGACTTGGGTTTTCTACCTATTGATCATCGATTCACATCAGGAAAATTACTATGCGTATGGCAACCGTGCTGTTGTTGCTTGGCCAGATGATTTTGGCCAATTCTGCTTTCTCACAAACTGGGCCGACGGTCAAGTTCAACCAGGAAGACAAGTTTCGTCAGCTGGAGGAGATTCTGCCCACGCCCAACGACTTTCGACTTGGCAGTGGAGCTCCAGGATCTGAGTACTGGCAGCAGAAAGTTGACTATGCGATCGATGTGACCATCGACGACAAAAAGCAACGTTTGATTGGCAAGGAAACGATCACCTATACCAACAACAGTCGCGATACACTTAAGTATGTGTGGTTGCAGTTGGATGGCAACATATTCAAGCCTGACTCGGACGCTCGTTTGTCGAAAACCACATCAGACCTTAGCGAATTGAGCTTCGGTGATTTCAAAACGATGCTTGCTGGCGAAGTCTTTGAGGGTGGTTTCAATATTACGCGTGTGCAAGATTCCAAATCGAAGTCGGATCTGAAACACACAGTTGTCAAAACAATGATGCGGATCGATTTGCCACAACCTCTTCGTTCAGGAGAAACTTATGTGTTTGATGTCGATTGGGATTACAACATCAATAACGCTCGTGTGATCTCTGGTCGTGCAGGTTATGAATATTTCCCTGAGGACGGAAACTACATCTACGAGATGGCTCAGTGGTTTCCGCGGCTTTGTGCCTATACCGATGTGAATGGCTGGCAGCACAAACAGTTTTTGGGGCGTGGAGAGTTTACGCTGGAAATGGGCGACTATGTCGTTCGAATTACCGTCCCAGAAGACCATGTCGTTGCCTCCACAGGCGAGCTTTTGAATCCATCCGAGGTGTTGACGAAAAAACAGCGTGCTCGTTGGGAAGAGGCCCAGACCGCCAAGAAACCGATTTACATTGTCACTCCCAAAGAAGCCAAGAAGAACGAATCCGGCAAGCCTAAAGGAAACAAGACCTGGATCTTCAAGGCGGACCAGGTTCGAGACTTTGCGTTTGCAAGTTCGCGAAAGTTTATTTGGGATGCCCAGTTGCATAAAGTAGACGACCATCCGGTAATGGCGATGAGTTTTTTCCCGAAAGAGGGAGATCCTCTTTGGAGTCGTTACTCAACTCACTCGATTATTCACACGCTCAACGTCTATTCACGATACACATTCAAGTATCCCTATCCCGTTGCGATCAGCGTGAACGGGCCGATTGGCGGCATGGAATATCCGATGATCTGCTTTAACGGGCCACGTCCTCTTGAAGACGGTACTTACTCGGCCAGAACCAAGTATGGCTTGATTTCCGTGATCATTCACGAAGTCGGACATAACTATTTTCCGATGATCGTCAATTCAGATGAGCGGCAGTGGACCTGGATGGATGAGGGTTTGAACACGTTTCTGCAGTATCTAGCC
This sequence comes from Mariniblastus sp., assembly GCA_965224765.1. Taxonomy (GTDB): domain Bacteria; phylum Planctomycetota; class Planctomycetia; order Pirellulales; family Pirellulaceae; genus CAZDBA01. The sequence continues at coordinate 6,602 of CBDDAC010000012.1, read as the reverse complement.
GAGCAGGAATGGGAAGAAAACTATCCTTCACGTCGTGGCGAACCCAAGTTTATCACGGGTTACATGGGAAGTCCCAACCAGGTTCCGATCATGACCAACAGTGAATCGATCTTGCAGTTTGGGCCTAATGCATATGCCAAGCCTGCGACTGCGCTAAATATTCTTCGTGAGACCATTCTCGGACGCGAGCTCTTTGATTTTGCGTTCAAAGAGTACGCTTTGCGTTGGAAATTCAAACGACCGATGCCTGCCGATTTCTTTCGAACGATGGAAGATGCGTCGGGAATCGATTTGGACTGGTTTTGGCGAGGCTGGTTTTACTCCACCGATCATGTGGATATTTCCATTGAGAGTGTTCGTCGTATTAACGTCAACACGTTTAATCCCGAGGTGGAAGGCGGCCTGATGCGTGAGGATCGAGACGCAGAGCCGGAAACCGTTTCCGATGAATTGAACAAACCTTTGAAAAAGTACATCGACGATTTTCCCGAGCTTAGCGATTTCTACAATCAATATGATCCATTGGATGTGACTCAGCGGGAAACGTGGATGTTCGAGTACTACATGGAAACTTTGACCGACGAACAAAAGAAAATGCTGACCAGCAAAAAGAACTTTTATCTCGCCAAGTTCAAGAACGTCGGTGGGCTAGTGATGCCAATTATTGTTGAATTGGAATACGCGGACGGGTCCAAAGAGACTCGACAGTTTCCCGCGGAAATCTGGAACAAGAATAACGAGGAAGTGTCTCGCCTGATGATTACGGAGAAGGAAATCAAATCGATCACGGTTGATCCGCGTCTTCAGACAGCCGATATCGACACTTTCAACAACCACTTTCCACGAAAAATCGAAAAGTCGCGATTCGAGATTTACGAAGAACAGCAGCGCTCAGGCAATCCCATGCAGGACGCCGAGTATCTGAAGCAACTCGAAGAAGAGGCCAATCGCGCTGCAGAACAAGCTGAAGAAGAAGCGAGGAATGCAGAAGAGCGTGCTAAGGAGGCAGAGGAGCAGGCTGAAAAGGTTAAGAAGGATGCTGAAGCTTCAGAATTGGGAACCGAAGTTGAAGCTGAACTAGAAACCGTCAAGGATGGCGAGAAGGCAGATGGAGGGAACGATGAATAAGCAACGGATGATTCTGGCCTTTTGGGGCTTGTTGGTTGTCGGTTTGTTGGCGTCCCCATCTTGGGCGATCTCTAAGGTCGTGACGGGAACGGTTTTTCATCCCTACCATGTCAGCCTGGCCGAGTTCGAGCGCAATCCCAAATCTGGGAACTTTGAGGTCTCATTGTGTGTTTGGCCTGCAGATCTGGAAAAAGCTTTGTCTCAAAAGACGAAGACGGCAATTGATTTAGACAAAGCCGAAAATTTGGATGAATTGATTGCTGAGTATTTAAGTGAGAAAGTTGTTTTCGCGGATGGAGATGGTACTCAGGCGAAGATTCGATTCGTGGGCTGCGAACTTGATTTGCAAAAGGGTTGGCTTTACTTCGAAGTACAAACAGGAATGGAACGCGACGATTGGGCTTATCAGAATCGGATCTTTTTTGAGTTGAATGATGACCAGATAAATCATTTCAATTTCAAATCCGACTCCAGCATCCTGAGTGATGCGTGTACCGCCGAAAAGTCGACTGTGGCGCTTATTCGTATCAATGACAAGTAATGTGCTGACGTCGAGGCTCCTGCCGAGCCGATTCTTGTTCCCCTCAAAGGGGAACTTTAGACTGGTACCCGGAGCATTGTGAATTGACGGGTAACGAGGCAAAGAGAACCGGTGTGTCTGATGTTCTCGGCCCGCCAATCGAAGACGGCGAGGTATTAGGTTGTTGACGGAACACTACATGCCCACGCAAGCGAGGAGCATGGCACCCGTCGTCGAGGTGATTGCCTTTTACGGGAGGTTGAGGCTCCTGCCGAAACAATTCTTGTTCCTCTCAAACCTGGTACTTGGCGTTAGTACCCGGACCGTTTTGTATTGACGAGTAACAAGGCTAAGAAAACCGGTGTATCTGAGGTTCTCGGCCCGCCAATCGAAGACGGGCGAGGCTGTTGGCAGAACACCACATGCCCACGCAAGCGAGGAGCATGGTACCCGTCGTCGAGGTGATTGCCTTTTACGGGAGGTTGAGGCTCCTGCCGAAACAATTCTTGTTCCTCTCAAACCTGGTACTTGGCGTTAGTACCCGGACCGTTTTGTATTGACGGGTAACGAGGCAAAGAAAACCGGTGTATCTGAGGTTCTCGGCCCGCCAATCGAAGACGGCGAGGTATTAGGTTGTTGACAGAACACTACATGCTCACGCAAGCGTGAAGCATGGCACCCACCAAAACGGGTCAGAATCAGCTCTGACGAGCCACTAGCACCATCCATTCGTGATGGTTCAAGGTGCCTTTAGTGTAAGGCAACGACTGTTGGGTACCATGCTTCTGGCAACGCGTGGGCATGTTGTTTGAGAATCGTATCGCGCGTTCGAAACAAAAAGGCCACGTCGGGCGTGGCCTTGGTAAGTGTTGTTTCAACTGTTGAAACTAGATCGCGGTTTTGAGTAGATGCAGTGGGCTTTTCGTCGTTTCACCCGCAGAATGTGGCGAGGTCACGCTCTCGCAATCGCATCATGGCTTAACAAGCTTCGATCACCATCGCCACTGCGTTTCCGCCGCCCAGGCAAAGGCTGGCAACGCCAACTTTCTTTTGGGTTCGTGTTAGTGCGTGCATCAAAGTCACCAGGACGCGAGCTCCGCTTGCACCAATCGGGTGGCCAAGTGATATGCCGCCACCGTTGATGTTCACTTTTGCGCGGTCGAGTTTTAGTTCATTCAAGCAGGCGACCATTTGGCTTGCAAAAGCTTCGTTGATTTCGAAAAGATCAACGTCGCCGACCGACATGCCAGCTTTCTCCAACGCACCTTGAACTGCAGCGACAGGCGCGATGAAAAGATCTTTTGGGTCAGTGCCCGAAGTAAAATGAGAAAGGATTTTGAATTTATTTGATGCGTTGGCTGCAACGGCTTCGTTGGCGACGACGACCGCGGCGGCACCATCGCTCAAAGTTGAAGCATTGCCCGCTGTGACGGAGCCATTTTTGTCGAAAACGGTTCTCAAACCGGCGAGTCCTTCCGCAGTGGTCTCAGGGCGGATTCCTTCATCCGCATCGACAACGATCTCACCCTTGCGAGTTTTGATCGTAACGGGAGCGATTTCGTCATGGAAAAATTTGGCGGCAATGGCAGCGGCTGCACGTTTCTGACTTTCGGCCGCGAACTGATCCTGGTCTTCCCGAGTCACATTGTATTTGGTTGCGATGTGTTCGGCATGCATTCCCATGTGGCACGATTCAAAAGAACAAGTCAAGCCGTCATGGACCATGGCGTCGACCAATTTGCCGTCGCCAAGTTTCAACCCACCACGAAGCCCCACTGCCAGATGAGGAGCCATCGACATGTTCTCCATTCCGCCGGCCACGATAACATTGGCGTCCCCACATCGGATGGCTTGGTCAGCAATCATTGCTGCCTTCAAGCCGGAGCCGCAGACCTTGTTGACTGTTACCGCTGAGATGGTTGAGGGAAGTCCGGCTTTCAATGCAGCTTGACGAGCAGGAGCTTGTCCGACTCCGGCCTGAATTACATTACCCATAATGACTTCGTCGATGATATCGACGGACAAACCGCTGCGCTCGATGGCGGCTCGTACGGCTACAGCGCCGAGGTCCGTCGAAGAAAAATTTTTGTAGCTACCCAGGAACGACCCAATTGGGGTTCGTGCAGCGGAGATTAGATAGGAATTTGCCATGTATGTTGCCTGGTGGTTGTAAGTTTCTTTGCGAACAATTTAAAGCAAAATCAGCTTCCGACCAATGGACCTGATCCGAAAAAGCCAATCGGCAAATTGGAATGCGACTGTTGCTTTTAAAGTGGTTTCTGGCATAATTCGGGATCGAAATTGGTTGGATTCGCGAGTTGGTGTTGAATCCACCAACTCGTAACGGTCGGCGTATTCATGCCCCAATGATTCAACGAAATAGCCGATTCACTGAGACGAACACTCGCTCTCGTCAAAATCAGTGGTAGTCACTTTCAGTAAACGATAGGACCTGATCGAACTGAACAACGTTCTGTGAGTGTTCGGAATTCAGGACAATCAGTCAAAGGTCGTAGAGATAAGGGTATATGAAACATGGCAACAGGCCTTAGCGAACAAGACAAAAAACAAATGGCTCAGGTCGAAGAGCTGCTTTTTTCAGGTCCAGAGAAAGAGGGATTTGCCAAAGAGCTGTTCTTTGGGCGTTTTCGCGAAGAATCCGTTTTGCCTTTTCCGGAACTGTCTGATGCCCGTACCCAATTGGGTGACCAAGAAGTTCAAAAGGTGAAAGAGTATTGTGCCGCAAACATCGATCCAGACAAAATTGATCGTGAGGCGATGATTCCTGACTCAGTCGTCAAAGGGCTTGGCGATATCGGAGTTTTGGGTTTTACCATTTCTAAAGAGTTGGGAGGAAATGGGCGTTCCCAATTTAACTACTGTCGCATTATGGAAATCATCGGCGGACACTGTGCGTCGACAGGAGTTTTCGTAAATGCCCATCATTCCATCGGTTTGAGGGCCTTGGAGCTGTTCGGAACCAAAGAGCAGCAGGAGCGATGGATGACACCTCTTGCCGCTGGCGATCAGCTTGCTGCATTTGCCTTGACTGAACCCAAGGCCGGGTCGGACGCGGCCAATGTCCGCACAAGGGCCGAGCCAACGGATGATGGCGAACACTACATATTGAACGGTGAAAAACGTTGGATAACCAACGGAGGAATCGCCGATGTTTTGACCGTGATGGCCAGAACTCCCGACGACTCTATTCCTGACGGCAAGATCACGGCATTTTTGGTTACGCCCGATATGCCAGGTTTCGAGGTCCTCGATGAGAGGATGGAGAAGTGTGGAATTCGAGGTACGGCGACCGGCCGAATCAAATTTACCAATATGAAAGTGCCAAAATCGAACGTTCTTGGGCCAATTGGCAAAGGACTAAAAGTCGCCCTGACGGTTCTTGATTTTGGACGAACAACTTTTGGTGCAGGATGTACCGGGGCCGCCAAATTCTGTCTTGAGCGGATGACTTACCGAGCACGCAATCGGCGCCAATTTGGCAAGACGCTGGGTGAGTTTGAACTGGTGAAATCCAAGATCGCCGAAGCGGCGGCAGACACCTATGCCATGGAATCCGCGACCTATCATACTGCGGCGTTGATCGACAGCGGTTCAGATGATTTTATGGTTGAAACTGCGATGTGAAGGTTTTCGCCAGCGACCAATTGTGGCGAATTGTTAACGATACGTTACAGGTTTGGGGAGGAGCTGGATTCTTCACCGACCAGCCTTTCGAGCGAATGATGCGAGATGCACGTTTGAACTTGATTGGTGAAGGTGCCAACGATGTCCTTCGCTGCTTCATTGCTGGAGTGGTCTGCGAGGTGTTGGCAAGGAGATGGAGGGAATCACTCGCAATCCTTGGCAAGCCTATAAATTGTTGCGACGAACACCCAATATTCCCGTCAAGCACGAGCACTTGCGATACTATGCAAAATCGTTAGGGAAGCAGATTGCAAGATTTGCGTGGGCGTGTGAGATGGCGTTGCTCAAGCACCGTGAAGGAATCATGCATCGCCAGTTTATCCAGGCACGCCTTGGCGATATCGCAACCGAACTTTATATGGCCAGTTGCGTCTATTCTCGATTGACGAGTTTGATGGTTAACGGGACGATCCCAGAACCTGAAAAACAACTTGAATTGAAAACGGGCCGGCTTTACATGCAATATGCTCGATCAAGAAACCAACGCCGCTTCGACAGTCTCAAGACAAATTTTGACGATGAAGTGGTTGCCGTCGCGGATGGTTGGTTAGGCTATGATTACCAAGGCGATGAAAACTGGGTCTTGATACCCGCGGAATAACTTTAGGAGAATCAGATCAGGCAACCTTATTCTATTTGGGGAATCATAGTCTGCACGCTTTATTACTTTGGCGTCAGCCTGATCGTTCCGATTGAAAAACTCGAAACATCCGAATGGCCTATTCCATCGCCATTGGTTTGGGTCTGTTTGTTCATTTCGGCTGTCTCAACGATTCCATCGATGATTTGGCTCCCCTGCGCGCGGGCGGGCCGTTTGGCTGGGTTTTTTCGTGTACCGAAAACTGCCTATCTCGTACCTCGCATTGTGATCATTTCCCTGGTTTGCTTGATGTGTGGTAGCTGTTTAGGGTTTTCATTGCCGGCTGTTTCGTTCATCTTCTTTTCTTTGCTGTCGTCGCCACGTTAGTTCCAGGTACCGTCGCAGTGCTGATATCGTCAAACCGCCGCTTCGCTCATTCTCCCCAGAGCGAATTTGCCGTGCCTGTGGTGCCGCGAAGATGGATGCTAAAAGGTCGTAGCCAACGATAGGGCGGTGCACTCAGCCTTCTATCTCTTCCCGTTTGACCAGCGGCCAAATGACGGTAGGGTGACGGTAGATCAGGTGGGAAATCTGCTTCATTTTTTGGAACGTGAATGGCGTTGCCTGGAAAACGTTCATTGGAATGGGGCACGTCTTGCCACCTAAAGA
>CBDDAC010000011.1:0-137590 GCA_965224765.1 Mariniblastus sp. | reverse complement strand
GCCAACGCCAGACCCTCTGGAGGTATTTGATCTGACAGTAACACAAATCAATGACACTACAGTGCGTGTAACAGTGATTACCAACTACGGCCATTCAGCCTATGTTGCCAAAGGGATTCCAGAAGAATTGTTGCCTAGGGCCTAGGGTGCAAAGACTATTAAAGAAGGATGTCGTATCGAGTCCTGGTGAAGGCGAAATATCTGACATTTATAGAAACCAAGCCGCAACGAAGATGTGGGACCGCCTTTGCCAAAAGAATCTAGCAACGTACGACAAGGTATCAGATACGTACCACCTACGACGTTAGACTGCTGGAGAGAGGGGCAGCCAAGAAGAAGGCGTGCCGCCTCTATCCACCAATGCACGTCATCAGGAAATCTTCAAAAGCATGCGGTCGTAAATATGGAGACTTAACAGCCCGCAGTTTCGTTATCATAGCTCGTGCCGTCATGCGAGAAACGTTTATTCGATGGTACAGTTCTGGTTGTGTAATTCTTCGGTCTGTGTGCCAGAAGAACCAAATGGCATTGAACCATTCAGATAATGGAAGAGGGGAGCCTTCGAAGATTGTTCCTGTAACTGGATAGATTTGGTGTCCTCCACAACTACAAGTAAAACACCGTTTCTTGGAATGGCGGTAGTACGAATTGCGTTGGTCACACCTCGGACATTTGGCGTTAGTGTACCGCACCGTAAAAAGGAATTCTAAACAGCTTTCTGTTGTGCCAAATTGAGATTGATAGGACTGCCAACAAAACATGTAATAAGAAGGGACACCCTGATCGGCTGAGCCAACATAGTGATGAGGAAGCCTCAGACAGTACGTTGAACCGAGGCAAGGTGCCCCTTTTCATACTGTCATGAATACTCAAAACGTTGGCTCAGTCGTAGAGTAGCACAGAAAAAACTCGAATCAAACAAACCTTGTAAACACTTCGTACAGGGCAACTACTCCTCATCAGACAAATACACGATGAGAGTAGCATCAAGAGCATTTGTTTCAAATTGATCGACTAATCCTGCCACTGCAACATCGGTGGGTGCATCATTTTTCGCGACTGCAAGGTACTCAATAGAGTGTTGGTCGCCGAAACTGGAGTCTCCATATAGGAGTTTTGCAATTGGCTTTTCAATGATTGTCATAGCTTGCGGATTGGCAATTCCTTCTGCATTTGAGTTGCGGAGAACAAAATTCCAGATAGCGGAATTTTCACCAATGCACTGTTCTCCATCACCAGATGCAGCTGCTTTCCAGAACTTATCTCCATCCTCTTGCATTGAAACAACATCATAATCAGGAAAGCGATTTTTGAGGTCATCAATGGCTTGGGAAAGCAGTTGTCTGGTTTGCATTTCGATGTGCATGCGATGCTCGTTTGCCTGACTGTTTTGAAGAAAAAATCGAGTGTAATCGGAATGAGATATGCACGCCAATTGACCAAACGTATCGTTTGGTCAATGACCGAAATTTGGGCACATTTTGGGCACAACATTGCCAATACGTCCCCAACTCGTACAATGGACAAGTACAATCCAGATCTCAATTGTTGCCAACAAAACAAAGGACTTCCATACATTTCATATACAACCCAACAACAAACCCAATGCGGATTTATCAGGTTGAGGGCCTAGTGCCCGTAATGGGCGTGGAAGTTCGAATCTTCTCATCCGCACTTGTTTTTACGGGACTTGCGATGATTCGTTGCAAGTCCCTTTTCTTTTCAATGTCCCGTTCGGGAACATTTCGGGGACAACATTGCAAATACATTGAGTTTGAGTCGCTGGTTTTTTCCGACAAGAAAGGAAAAATTAGACATGGTCTCACTCGAACAACACTACGGAAGTTTCCGACTCGTTTTTCGCTTTATCGGCAAGAATTCAGCCGCCGGGCGCCGCTCTTTTCAACCGCCGTCAACACATTAACGCTGCGTTTGGCGAAACATCGTTTGTTGCGAGCTATCGAGCATTCTCAGGTTGGTTGAACAAAATTGACATATCGCAAAAAATGACAGTTTCCGTGCAAGGAATGAAAGTCCAAATGGGTTTACTTTAGTGAGTCCAAACCGTCATTTGCCGAATGTATCGATCGCATGCCTACTAGTTCACCGGAAACCAGAATCAGTCTGCTGAGTCGTCTCAAACACCCCAAAGACGTTGCTGCGTGGCATGAATTCGCAGTTATCTATGGACCAGTTATCCGTAAGGCCGCCAAAAAACGAGGGTTTCAAAATGCGGATGCTGACAACCTTGTTCAAGAAGTTCTGATAGCGGTTTCTCAATCTGTTGAAAACTGGTTGAAACGCGATGACCGAAGAAGTTTTCGAGCCTGGCTGTTGCGGATTGCTCGTAATGAGTCGATTGACATGCTTACGCGACGAGCAACTCGGTCATTGGGAGAGGATGGTGAACCGGCACTACAGAAGATGCATGAGATTCAGCAAGTGAGCGAAGTTTCCGAGCTCATCGAACGAGAGTACAAGTTGGCTCTCTTTCAAGCTGCGGCGGATAAGGTTCAACAATCGGTAGCCCAACACACGTGGCAGGCATTTTGGCTGACGCATGTCGATGGCTACTCCATTGAAGGGGCAGCAAAGGAACTTGGGACTCGTCCCGGCAACATCCATCTTGGCCGAAGTCGCGTCATGGCAAAAATCAAAGCTTTCGTAAACCGATATGAGGAATCCAATGAGTGAATACAGGACGAAATGCTCCGACCGAGAGTTGCAAGGCTTGCTCCATAACGACCAAACGGATCAGCAATTGCTTGGTCATTTAGAAGAATGTTCGCATTGCCAGGGACGACTTTATGAGCTTGCCGGGAACGAAGTCCATTGGGAAGAGGCAGCGATTGCGCTAAATGCTCGAGCGGTCAACGACGTCAATTCTTGTACAGCTGAAGTCGAGCCGAATGCGAGAGTGGATGATCCGTGGCTGGCTGGGCAAGTCGAATGGACGGATGAAGCGGCTGTAGAACTGCTTGAGCCACCATCACATCCGGAAGTCCTCGGTCGGTTGGGACGATACCAAATCGAGCGGCTGATCGGCTCCGGCGGTATGGGAATTGTGTTTAAGGCTTTCGATACTGAATTGAATCGAACAGTGGCCATCAAGATGTTGTCTCCCTATCTGGCCAATAGCAAATCGGCTCGGCAGCGATTTGCCAGAGAGTCTCGGGCGGCGGCAGGAATTATCGACGATCACGTCATACCCATCTACAACGTTGACTCGGAAAATAGCCCTCCTTATTTGGTGATGCAATACATCGCGGGTGGCAGCTTGCAGGAGAAGCTCGACCGGGATGGGACTTTGGAAATTGCTGAAATTGTTCGAATCGGACTGCAAACTTCAAAAGGTCTTGCCGCCGCACATGCACAAGGCCTAATTCATCGGGATGTAAAGCCCTCGAATATATTGTTGGATGAAGGGGTTGAGCGGGCCCTGTTGACCGATTTTGGACTTGTCAGAGTAGAAAATGAGCCGTGTTTGACGCGAACGGGAATTCAGCCGGGCACGCCTCACTATATGTCGCCAGAGCAGGTTCAGGGCGAGGACCTTGATGCTCGTAGCGACTTGTTTGGGCTGGGTTGCCTGCTTTTCGCACTCGGCACCGGCCACTCGCCATTTCGAGCAGAAACGAGCTTTGCCGTATTCCAGCGCATCGTCAACGAGTCACCTCCGCCCATTCACGAACAGAATCCGAATATCCCGTATTGGTTGGGAGCCATCATCTCGCGACTGCTTTCGCGATCTCGCAACGATCGTTACGGTTCGGCTGATGAGGTCGCGAGCTTGTTAGAAGCCTGTCTCGCCCATTTGCAGCAACCAGCAACGACGCCGCTTCCATCAATTCTCAAGAAGTCTACGGATGAGGATGAACGGCGGCAAAGCTATTCGACCCGGGTTAAAAAAGGCTTGGTCGGGTTGCTGTTGATTGCCCTTGTCGCGACCGGTATTTTCACTTTGGAGGATGGTATCTTCAGCGGCGAGACAAAACCTCATCAAGAATCAAGTTCTAACGCGGGGGATTCCACAAACGGTGCTCCAACCACGAGTATTCCTCCTGCTCTTCTCGCTGCAAGTAATAGGGCGATCGTCGAAATGCAATTGCGGCAAGACATGAGTTTTTCTCCTGTTCTTCTCGGCCCAGGTAATAGCGCGATGAGCGAATTGCGACAGGAAGAAAACAGGACACCGGAAGAAACCGAGTTTGAGGATCTTAGTCGTGAGTATGGACAGTTATCTGCGGAATTCAGCAAAGCTCTGGAACAGGCAAGAAACGAAGAAGAAGTCCGGTTCGCCGTTGAAAAGCAGGACCCAATGGAGTTGATGCCGATGAAATTCCTTGCATTCGAAGAAAAACATAGGGGATCCTCCATTGCTCTCAAAGCACTCACCGTCGTATCCAACATGGCAAGCTACGTTGGAGATCCGGATTCAAATGCTGCGATAGGGCGGAACAGGGCTTTCGATCGCTTGATCAAATACTACATCTCCCACGATGGCCTGGAATCGACGATTTCCGGATTGAGCGGAGGCCCCAGAACGGAAGAGTTTCTGCGGTTAGTATTCGATAGAAACCCTTACAAATCGGTTCGCGCCTATGCACTAATGGCGCAAATCAAAATAGGTAAGGCGTTGCTGGAAGGAAAGGCGACCGCGGAGTTTCCGGGCGTGAAAGCTCAGTATCAGGAAATCATCAATCACGCATCGGAATTAGCCGCTGAGCATTATCGGCACGTCTTCAAACAATTCCAGGAAATAGATCCGGATTTATTGCGGAAACAGCTGAACGAAAAACTTCAACTTCTGGGGGAGGAATATGCCGATGTCCAAGTTCAAATTTATGGCACGATGGGTAACGCAAGTCACCGAATTTCTCATGCCATCAACAAGGTCGTCGTGGGTGAACAAGCTCCGGAGCTCATTGCGACCGATCTGTACGGCAATTCCTTTACGCTGAGCGACTACAAGGGAAAGATCGTTGTCCTGCTATTTTCCTCTAGCAACCAGCACACAGATTTCAAGGAAATGTACGCACCGTTTCGAAAACTGGTTGCCAAATACAAGTCTTCGCCTGTTTGCTTTGTTGGCGTGATGGCAAACTCCAGGAGATCTCGACTTCTGGAAGCTGTTTCAAACGGACATATGAACTGGACCGTGATCCCGCAGCTAATAAATGACCCCATTCAATTGAGCTGGGGAATCGAAAGTTTTCACTACGCCTACATCATCGACATGAATGGCGTCTTGAATCCTAAACAGCTCGTGCCCGACCGTGGCGAAGGTGGCTGTGACACGACAGAAGCCGATCAAGAAATCGAGCAACTACTTCGGAGGGCGGCGAAGGAGAATTCCAAACCCTCAAACAATGATGGATACAAGGAGTAGTGTGAGATCGATCGCACCGTATGTCTTTTCCAATTTCTTTGATAATCTCAACACCGAATTCTTTATCGACCATTGAACTTAATTTGGTTGCCAAGTCTACGTGTTTTTTGATGTGGCAATTCAAGTCTGTTGTTTGTTCCATTTTCATTCTTACCTCCTTTGTTGGCGCCGCTCTTTTCAACCGCCGTCAACAAGAGGAGTAAATCGCGTTGATTTCATTTTTGAACAGCATGATTTGCATTCTTAAAAGGCGCCGATCCTTGATGGCCATCAAGGATCGGCAACGGCTTGCAGATCGACAGCTTCTTGGTCCTAGAGACCGCGTCAACGGTGAGCGTTCGTAGAACTGCACGTTGACGCGGTGGCTAAATTGAAAGTTTTTGCTTTCAGTTTGGAGGAACCGTAATGGGACGAGCGTCAAATGAGAAGGAAGAATTCTGGAGTTTCGTGCTTTCAGAGCAATCGCAAAGTGGACAGAGTGTTCGAGAGTTCTGCCGCCAGGAAGGTGTTTCGGAGGCTTCGTTTTATCAGTGGCGAAAGAAGCTTGGTCGGCACTCGGAAGCAGTCAAGCAGGACTTTTTGCCAGTCAAAATTGTAGCGACCTCGCCTTGCCAGCAGGTCGCTGACAACGCCCCAGTTTGCTTTCCTGCGTCAGGGAATCAGTCTGATTCAGCTCGATCAATCATATCCGAGCCAGCATGCGGCTTGCAGCAAACATCCGTTTTAGAGATCGCTGCTCCCGGCGGTTTTTCGATCAACGTGACGCAAGCTGCGACGCCGGACTTGATATTTCATACTCTTGTCGCCTTTGAACGGCTTGCGCGGGAACCCAAGCCATGCTGAATCTCGCCAGCGGAACTCGAATTTATCTTGCTGCTGGCGCGACGGATATGCGTCGTGGGTTCAACGGTCTGCAAGGCCAAGTCACAAGCGTGCTGGAGCAGGATCCACTTTCGGGTCACCTGTTTCTGTTTGTCAATCGTCGCCGCGACAAACTAAAGATCCTTTACTGGGACCAAGACGGTTTGGCGATTTGGTACAAGCGACTGGAGAGCGGGAGCTTTCAGATTCCCGGCTTCAAGCCCGACCAGACGCACGTCGAAATCAAAAGCGATGACTTGATGATGCTGCTTCGTGGCATTGACCTTTCGAGTAAACGTCGCAAACGGTACTCGCTGGAGAGTTAATCAAAACTCAATCGCGATCTCCATTTCAAATTCAAAACATGCTTCGCCACCTGCCAAACTGGCGGAGCTTTTTTTTTTGCAAATGTTTTGGAAAGTTTGAATCTGCGTGAAACCTTTTTGAGTTTCGCAGGTTTATATTTTCATGGACGCAACGGAACTGCAAAAAGAAAACGAACGGCTTAAGGGGCTGCTCGCGCAACAGCGAAAGAGCATTGAGCAACAACGTCAACAACACCGGGCCGAACTGAAGCAGTTCACTCAGACGATCGAAAGCAAACAGCAAGCCATTGCCCGGCTGGAACATCAAATCAAACTGCTGCTGCAAAAGGTTCGTGGCTCGCGTCAGGAACGTATCGACCCGGCTCAGCTGACTTTGTTTTCACTCGAAGACCTCGAGGCCTTGGCAGCGGAACTTGAAAAACACGCCGGCGATGAAGTCCTGCTTGAAACCGAGCCTTCCGGCAAAGGCAAACGTCGACGCGGTCGCAAAGGTAAACTCCCTGAGAATCTTCCTCGCGAGATCATTCGTTACGAACTTGACGATCAAGAGCGGGCTTGCCCCTGCTGCGGCAACGAGCGTCATGAAATCGGCGTTGAATCGAGCGAGCAGTTGGAGCTAATTCCGGCCAAGCTCAAAGTCATCCAGCATGATCGTGTGAAATACGCTTGCCGCAACTGCCAGAACGAGGGCGTCTCTGGGGAAGTGGCGATCACCGACAAGCCGCCGCAGCCGATCGAAAAAGGCCTTCCCGCGGCGGGGTTATGTGCTTACACCGTGCTCTCGAAGTTCGGCGATCACACGCCGCTTTATCGCACTGAAGATATCACATCGCGTTACGGCTACACGATTCGTCGGAGCAGTCAATGCGGTTGGCAAGCTCAGCTCGCCGATCTGGCGTTGGCGTTTGTGTTGCGGATGAAGTTTCTGATTCTGCAGTCGAAAGTCATTCACACCGACGACACTTCGATCAAGCTGCTCGAAGGCGGCCCGGCTCAGACGGCGAAGTTCTGGCCGTACCTTGGCGACTGCGACCATCCTTACATCGTGTTTGACTTTACGCGAAACCGAGAACGCGATGGGCCGGTGAAGTTTCTTGAAGGATTCAATGGCTTTCTGCAAGCCGATGCTTACAGCGGTTACGATTCGATTTACGCCGGCCACCAAGTCAATGAAGTTGCCTGCTGGGTTCACGCGCGCAGGTACTGGCATCAGGCCCGGGATAACGATGCGCTCCGGGCCAACCAGGCGTTGTCGTTTATCGCGAGGCTATCGCAAATCGAGAAACAGCTTCGCAAGTCTTACCCGGAAGAAAATCTGCAGGGGCATCGTGACTTTGCAGCGGTGGCTGCTGCGCGGCAGGAGCATTCGGTTCCGATTCTCGAAAGCTTCAAAGCGTGGCTCGATGCGGAAAAAGATAACAAACGAATCTTGCCCAAGAGCCCGATTCGATCGGCGTTCACGTACACGCTCAATCAGTGGGATGCGTTGTGCCGTTACACAACGGAAGGCTTTCTGTCTTACAGCAATAATCTGGCCGAGCGGACGGTAAAGATTCCGGCGATCGGCCGAAAGAATTATCTGTTTGTTGCAAGTCACAATGGCGGTTGCCGGGCAGCGATTCATTATTCGCTCGTCAGCAGCACCAAGTCCAACGGTGTCGAACCGTACGCCTGGCTGAAAGAGCTTTTTACTCGCTTGCCTTATCATCGCGACGGCGACGCTTTCGCCCAAGCCGTCGCGGGTGAGCCAATCGTTTCAAACGAACTCGACTACCTCTTGCCCGACGTCTGGATCAAAACAAACCCACAACACAAGTGGACAATCGACGACATCCGAAGAAAAGAAAGAGAAGCAAAAGACGTGTAGTTCACCGAACGCTCACGCGTCAACGTGCAGTTAAACGAACGCTCACGAGCGAGGATGCAAACCTAACCGTATTCACCCACGCATTCCGTGGGCAAACCTTGAAATTGGACGTGGAATCACGGATGCCGTCGCTCCCGCGACTCTGGCTTTTGGGTGGGATGTTACCCCAGACTAAAAGTCTGGGGCTAAAAGAAATTGTCACTCTGTGACAAGTCCCGACAAGCCTGAGGAACCCGAGTGAGGATGCGAAACAACCACTTTTCACCCACTCATTCCGTCGGAGAGCCAAAAATAGAGAGATTCTGTGAGGCTGTTTTTAATGGCAACATGGGAAAGACATCGACACGGGATTTAGTGCCGATCGGCGTCGAGTGAAGTGCTGAGCTGGCGCGTGGGGCTATTTTTGATATTTCTTGAGCAAGAAGTTTGCTATCGCATAAGTTTTTTCTCTTGCATTTGCCTTAAGAGTTTTTCTCTTTTCAGCGTCCTCTTCGTCAGGCGCTACTTTCGCGGTGTAGAGAATTACAATGACCGAGTCACTTGCTTCGTTGAGGATGCGTACCATTCGATTTTGATGCATCGATAGATACGTGTCGCCGGTCTCGCTGATTTTGTACTGGCTAAGCAAAGAGTTGTCGCCAAAATCTTTAGCATTCTTTTTTGCAGTCCCGATTTCTTTAAGGACTCTTTTATTTCCCCAAGACTCTATCGTGAAGTAAAAACGTGTGCTGTTTCCATTGGCCTCTTCTAGATGAAAAGTGCACTCATTAGATCCCTGAACGATAGTTTCGATGGGGGTTTGCAAAGCCTCAGCTAGTATCTCTCGAGAAACAAAGTCACAGTTTTTTGGTTCGCGATCAAATAGCTCTGTGTAGCTTCCTTGTTGAGCCAAGGCTCCGTTTTCTGGAGAACTTTTAGCGACTACTTTTGACGAAGTTTCAGGAGCTTTGTTCGATGGTGGTTGGGAGGCGGTATCGGTCGAGACAACAGGTTGTTTAGATTCGGTAGGGCGGGCGGTTTTATTCTCTTGGGTGTTGCTGCAAGAAATAATAAAAACTAGCGGCAAAATTAAGATGATGTTTTTCATTTTGTTGACTGCTTTAAAAGTTGCATTCTCCATAAGATTGGACGCGTCCCACTATTTACTAAAAGTTGAAAAACGTTTTCCCGAAGGCAGGAATATGTCAATTCGAAAATTTCAACTGTCATCGACTAGGAGGTCGTAACTGTAGCTGTTTTGAAATGCTTGGGCAAGTTTCTGCCGCGGGAGTGCTGACTTTTGTTTGGCAGTGGAAGGGTGAGGGCGGTCAGCAAACAACGCGTTCCTGCCTTCTCGAATTGGAAGACAGGGTGAATTTTCTTGCCATGTTGTTGTCGGTTTTGCGAATAGCTGGATACCCTCAAATTCAAACGGTGGAGTTACGTTTTTCCTTGCATTGTTCTGGAAACTGTGAAACTATCGGTTGTGCTGTCGTTTTTTTACGACGAATTCGCTTACCCATGATTTCATGGTGATCGTTTTGTTTGTAACGGTGATGCTCAGGTACCCACTGCCTACGTCGGTTGAAAGTCCGCCAAGCCTCCCTTTAGCTTTTCAAGAATCCACAACGCTGCATCAATCGCAAATGATCAGGCGTCGTTGGCCGATTCAAATCGCAAGATTCTGCGATTTCATTCACCGAATATTGCTTTCCGGACAGCAACAGCTGCACGATCTGCAGCCGATGAGGATGCGCAAGTGCTTTCAAACACTCTGCCGCCATCGTAAGTGCATCAATATCTAGTCGTTTTGTGTTGCGTTTCTTGTTCATGGTGGTTCTCCAGTTAAATGGATCGGGAATAGTCTATTTGTCCATTATTTATTAAGTGGGTTTTGCTAAATTGATAAAAGAAATTCTCAATCCAATTCGTAAACGCGGAAACACACAATGAGCAAACAGCTACGACGAGTGACATTCGGAATCGCGATTGCAATGCTTTTGGCGCAATACTCTTACGGCCAGCAATCCCAGCAGACCGAAGTCCAGAAGCCAGGCAAAATCGTTGCAGCATCGCTCGGCAATACTAAGAACGTACACCAGACTGGCAATCTCTTTTTTGCCGGTCAGTTCACTCCAGAAGACATAGAGAAAATCAAGGAGCAAAATATCACTCGGGTCATAACACTTCGAACGGATGGCGAAGTGAAGTGGGATGAAGAGGCTGCTTTGAAGGCCGCCAATATGGAATTCATTAAGGTGCCGTTTCGAACTCCCGAGGCGTTGACTGATGAGGTCTTCGATAAGATTCGCACGCTGTTGAAAGACAAAACACAAACGACATTGTTTCATTGTGGCTCAGCGAATCGTGTGGGAGGTGTTTGGCTTCCGTTTCGAGTGCTCGACGAGGGTGTGGACTTGGAAACAGCGCTTGCCGAAGCCAAAGAAATCGGCTTGAAGACACCGTTCGTCGAGGAAAAATCGCTCGATTACATCAAACGCAAACAAGCTCAGCCTCAGGAAGGCGATGAAGCCAGCGTGAAGCCTGGTATCAACAAGAATTTTGTTGATCCGAATCTGGATGTTGATTCTTACGTCGAACAATTTGAAATCGAAAGTCGAGAAGTCTTTGTCAAACGCGAACGAATTCTTGCGGCTTGTGAAATTGAAAAAGGCGACACCGTTGCCGATATTGGAGCAGGCACTGGGCTATTCACGCGGATGTTTTCGGTGGAAGTTGGAAGTGAAGGCTGGGTGTATGCAGTCGACATTGCTCCTCGCTTTATTGAGCATATCAACGGTGAAGCTGCCAAGCACAAGTTGAATAACATTACTGGCGTATTGTGTGCGGAGAACAGCATCAACCTACCTCCAAATTCTGCTGACGTCATTTTCGTATGCGACACTTATCACCACTTCGAGTATCCCAAATCGACTCTCGCGTCCATCAAACGAGCCTTGAAGAAAGACGGTCACCTAATCCTGATCGACTTTGAGCGCATTGAAGGCGAAAGTCGCGAATGGCTGATGGGACACGTGCGAGCTGGCAAGGAAGTGTTTCGCGCAGAAGTAGAGGACGCAGGATTCAAACTGATCGAAGAAAAGAAGATTAACGGATTTGAAGAAAACTATTTCTTGAAGTTTGGAATGAATTGAACGAGCAGACAAAAACCCGCAAGCCGTTTGGACTTTAGTCGGCGACTTTTCTCGTCGTAGCCAATATGATCGGTGCAGGAGTGTTCACAACCCGTGGATTTTCGTTGCTGGCCTTGGCGATCGACAATACGTCATGTTGGCCTGGCTGATTGGTGGAGTGATCGCAATATGCGGCGCAATTAGTGTGTGTTCTAGCTTGGTTGACGCGGGAACATTTCGAATCGCCTCGACCGCCATTATTAATCCCATTCACACCCGGTGGCGACGCCGAAAATCAGTTCTCGCCATCAATGAGTCCTGACCCCTTAGATTTCATAGGTGACCCCTTAGATTTCATAGGAATCTCTCAAGCTTCCACGCGGAAAAGAATTGCCAGAATAGATGTGGAGACGAATCCAATGCGATCAATTAGTCGCTACGTAAAAGAGTAACGGTCACAAGCAGCTGCCGTTAAGCATCCGTGTTCGGACTCATTAAAATGCATCTACGGTAGTTGGGTGCAGAAGACCAATGACAGTTCGAGATTTTGCGGTACTGGAGGCGACGTCCGTGCCTCGTTGCAATCGCTTGCCGAAGTCCATGGTTTCGAGTTTCCAACCATGGACTATCGAGCTTGAGATTCGTTCATGCTCAATCAGAATAACGCCCATGGAACCATTCGTAATGGGTTTCAACTCTAAAACGGGACACAGGGAAAAACTGAATTTCTTCGAATGTAAGGAAATCTGACCGCTTTTCTGGTTTTTTTAGAGCTGACCGGACGTCGCAAAGCGCAGTAGGAGAGATACGGTAACTGACTCCTCCGAGAGCAGCGAGGTTTAGAACCGTCAAACACCTCGAAAACGTTGGGTTTTAGCCCAAACCTACCGTTTCTTGTCAGTACATTCCCCCCCCTTTTTCTATAGAAATTGAAATGAAAAACCATCTGATTTCACTACGTTCGGCCTCAATCGCAAGATTTTTTGTTGCTGTGGCAGGATTAATTCTACTGTTTGCTAATGAAGCAAATGCGGATCTCGTTTGGAAGTTTACCAATGACGGGACGGGCAATGTGCGTGAGACGATTACTGGATCTCTCGATATGTCAAACGGAAGTGTTTTTGCGGGAACAGGCGCAACAAATGAATTCGTTGGCAGTGGTTCTGATTTGACTGTTGTTCTGCTTTCGGCGGATGCATTTCAAGATAGCAATAGACTTGTTTTCTCAGGAGATGCGAGCAATACGTCCTCCATTGTTAATAGCGCATTTACTACAACTTCCAAATGGTCGAACACTGATTTTCTAGAGTTCAGGATTGCCGGTGGCTCGAACGAGTTTGAAGTAGTTGATTTCGCAGGGACGTATTCGAGTGGTCCCGTTGCGATAAGCGAAGACAACACCTATGCGATTCCAATATCGAGTTTCAACTAAGGTACGTGGCTTTTCGGAAACACGACTGATGCGATTGCAGGCAATGGCATTACGTTGCAAATCGTCAACAGCGCCTCAGTTCCCGAACCGTCAAGCATCGCGTTGTTTGGATTGTGCGCTTTTGGTGCGGTATTCAGGCGAAGGCGCAATGGCTAGATCACTCTAAGATCTTGAGCACTCGGCTAACTGCTGCCTGGCATTCAAGTCAGATGAGGAAACCTCCTTCAATCTGGAATATTGCTTTGGGGCATTGGAATGGTCACCCTGGCGGACTAGGCTTCGGGTGAACTTGGTCAACGCCCAATCAGGTGAAGGCGAAAGTTGCAGGGCCTTCTCAAACGCAGTATTCGAATCTTCTCATCCGCACTCGATAAACAAAAGGACTTGAGGCCAATGGTCTCAAGTCCTTTTTTCGTTGACTGTTTTCACACCCATGTCACTTGATGAGTGTCTGAAACTCATCAACGCGAACAGAGCATGCAACCTGGAACATATAAGTTCTAATTGGCAATGAGATCTAACAAGGTTGTTGATCGCCTGGGCGCAAACAGCACAATTGACCTTCACCCCGAAGCCGTACCAAGTTGGGATGTTAGTTTTTGGATTTTCAATCGCTGGCCGTAGCCGAAGGGCAGTGATTAGTGACAAATTCGATTGGGGTCAGTTGGCCCAAGCTGCTATGTAGACGTACATGATTGTAATCTTCTCGCCAGAGATCCAGTTTCTCCTGAGCGTCTTCCACTGACAAGAACCAATTCTCGTTCAGGCACTCCTGACGAAGTCGATCATTAAACGATTCTATCACGGCAATATCGGTTGGTTTTCCAGGTCTGCTGAAGTCCAATAGCACTTTGTTCCGGTACGCCCACCAATCCAGGCTTTTGGAAATGAACTCGGAACCGTTATTGACTTGGATTGTTTTCGGGAGCCCAGCACGCTTGGAAATTCCCTCTGGGACTTCAATCACATGGTCTCCGGTCAGCCGTTTTCCAGCATGCGCTGCAAGACTAACTCGAGTAAAGTTATCCACTAACGTCAAGATCCGAAATCGCTGGCCGCAAACTGTTGATCCGACATGAAATCCATACTCCATCGTTCGTTGGGCTTGGTAGATTCGATAGACCAACTTGTGATTCACCTTCCAGCTTTCCCGCTGAAGCAGGATATGCAAACGACGATAGCTTGTGTTTACCAAGTATCAGGAACTGGGCAGCTATCACTCGGTCTTTCGTTAAAAGCGAGATAACGACATTTGTTTCGGCAGTCGCCCGTTCCATGGACCTAACCGAGAAGAATTGCCACGCCATCAGTCCCGTCATTCAATCATCGCCGCATGGACAAAAAGAGCTCACTACCGAAACGGTGGCGAGCTTGTGAATGAATAATAGAACCAATTTTTTTATTTGCGTTCCAAAACCCAGATAGCGCCCTTAGCAACAGGTAGCTCGCCTTTTGGCATGTCTGTTTCTGCAACGTAGGCCGCGTGCAAACTTTCGAGTGCTTTTTCCTGAGCTTCCCACCCTTTTTCAAAATCATCATCAAACAGTGCAGTCGCTTCCTCAAGTCCCTGCATTGCCGCTTGAATAGATTCGCTTTTTGCAACGACGCTTTCACGCAAAATAGTCAAATGGCAGGAATCTCCAACAACGAGGTCGTCTCGCCCATCACCGTTAAGATCACCCATCGCAATTCGCAAGTCGCTTCCGAGATTACGGCATGCATTGCCACCGACCATTTCAGTTCTCACCAATGCATTTGCCTGGTGTTCTTTGCGACTCGTGTACAAGCCCAAAAGCGTTTCGTGCGATTCAAATTCTGGAGCCCCTGCTTTCCCTGTGTTGCGACACCAAACCACAGCGCGGGCGATTCGTTCATCAGCATAAGAGTCTCCAGCAAGGAGGAGATCCTCAAGTCCATCTCCATCCCAGTCATACATCAATGGTTGTGCATGGTGCATTGCTGGGAGTCCTTCAATTTTCGTTCCTTCGGACGAAAATACGGGATGCTCAGGGGTGCCCTCATTGAGATGTAAATTCAGGCCAGGTTCCATAATATTGCTAGTCAGCAAATCAAGGTCGCCGTCGCCGTCCCAGTCCCAAAACTCGGCATGCAAGCCAACACACTGCTCTCCTCCAAACGTTTCCTGGCCTTCACTGGTTTTTAGAATTTGGGTTTTCTTAAAACCACCCTTCCCGTCTCCAGCATGCCAGGTAATCGCACAGCTATATCCACAAAGAATCAAGTCGAGGTTTCCGTCACCATTGAGGTCCGCTAACTGCGGACGAACGGCCTGACATCACCAGGTAGGAGCTTCGGCGCAACTCCCATCCTCCGTCTTTACAATTTCAGGAGTTTGGAACCCAAAAGCAGACTCTTTTTCATCTCCTAGACAAACATGAACGCGTCCCATCCATCCAAAAATATCAGGACTGCCATCTTCCGCGTCTTCGTCTGATGAATTGTCCTTGTTGTTGTAATCTTCCATGTAACTTTCGTAGGCGTCATACGACCGCCCGAAATCTCCAACAAATAGGTCGAGACGACCATCACCGTTGACGTCACCTAGGGCAGGTGCTGCAAAGGAATCCGGTGAGGCTAGATGCTCGCCGCCGATGAGCAATGGACGCGGCGCATGCAGTTCCTTATGCACCTCCATTTTGGCGCCATCGACCATTTCGTTGTTGGCTTTATCATCCAACTCCTGCCCGACCGTTTCATTCGCCAAAGCGGCAAACAGCAGCAAGCCCCCCAACATTCCGATGTTCAGACAACAATTGTTACTTCCCAAACACATCATCTTTCTAGTCTCCAGCTGAAATATCACTCTTGTCGAAAATTGTTTTCTGCAACAAACCTACTGGTGGTAAGTGGCGTCTTCTGGACAGAGTCACGCCACAAAAAACCGACCAATTAGTAAAGCCTCGTCCACGAAATTGGTGGGTAAATTGAATCGATGCAGTCCTTTTAGCACGGTTTTTCAAGCTTTTCGCGTGTTTTTTTCGTTGTCTAAATCCGTACTCAGAATAGCGTCCCAGTTTTACATACACTTTCTTACCCAAAATGTTCCCGAAGCCCCTCCGCCGTCGCTTCGCGTCAGCCCTTCGCTCAGCGTTTAGAGGGATGATCCGAGGTAAAGGCGAGTAGGGGCGGAACCCCTCTGAAGAGTTGAGCCGAGGGCTGAATTTGAATTCCGCCAGAAGTGCCCCACTCATTCCGTGGGAGAGCCTATTCTTAATTACAACGATTCGCAGCACGATCCAGCTGGGCAAACCGAAAGTTTTACATCAATACTCTCGCTGAGAGTTCTATTGGCAACGGGCTGTTAATTCCATTTGCGCATGAATTGGTCTGGAACGCCGCCGATTGAACATGATACAGGTTTGATTTTTATCTCAATCTGATTTCCCGCTGCCTGCTCGTCGGAAATGTTTTGAGCGTGAATTCAGAACTCAGTTTACTCGTAAAAGTACAATGTCCCCTTTGTTATTTGATTTTGTTCCGAGGCTCGAAATAGTGTCGCAGAACGGATCAGAGCAGGCGTGCTAAATCGCCCTTGGCGCGCCTCAAAAGCGAAGATCTGCAACTTTACGCGATAGAATTAGTCGGCATGAATTTTGCTACGTTAAACCGTTAGTCAAATTTGTGGGAGTAGTGATGATTACTGATGCCAGCGAACGCCCTACCGAAACCCATTTCGGTAGTCCGCCGACAAACGAACAGCTCGCCGAGAAACTGGCGACGGTATCTGATTTGCTGCTGGCTCAGGGTGCAAATCGATTTCGCGCCGATGCGTACCGACGCGCTGCGGAGGTGATTGGTAATCTGGAAGGTCAGGTGTGGCGAATTTACGGAGCCGGCGGGCTTGCAGGGCTTGAAGGAATCGAAAGTGTTGGGCGTACCATCTCCCGTGCGCTTCAGCAAATGATTCGAGGGGGGCGATGGCCTCTAATGGAACGACTTCAAGGAAACGACGTTGCGGAACACGCGTTTGCTTCGGTTCCCAATATCGGCGAAAAACTGGCCAAGCGAATTCATGACGAGCTTGGTATTGAGACCCTGGCTGAACTTCAAGCCGCAGCATGGGACGGTCGACTCGCCAAAATGCAAGGCATTGGCGAAAAACGAATTCGCGCCGTTCGTGAATCGCTTGCTGCGCGCGGGCGCCGAGCTGACTCTCGCGATTCAGGCGAGGGTGCTTTTCAGAGTCAACTGTTTGACGGCCATGTTGATTTGACCGAAGAAATACCGGTCGCTGAACTGTTGGATATCGACAACGAATATCGTTTCAAATCCGCAAGAGGGCTTTTGCCAAAAACCGCACCCAGAAAGTTGAATCCACAACACGATTTCTGGCTCCCAATTCTGCATACTCAGCGAGATGAACGACATTTCACCGCATTGTACTCCAACACCGAACGCGCACACGCCATGGGTGCCACTCACGATTGGGTCGTTGTGTATTTTGAAGACCACGACAACGAGGGCAGCACGGCCGTTGGACAGTCATTACGTCCAATTTCGGCAAACTGAAAGGCCGTCGAATTGTTCGCGGACGAGAAAAAGAATGTCGCATTTATTATCGCGACAAGGCGAAAAGCTTGTTAAACAACTTAGCCAACGATCCCGGAACAGGAAGGGACGGTTGAAGACGCAATCCGTGCCCGCATGGCCAAGTCCATGTTTGATGAATCCGTTAAACCCGGCGGGCGGGACGCAGTATTGATTTCTCTCGCAAGTTTTTCGTCACTTCTGGAAGCAAATTTTGCGAAAGAAGAACTTCGCCAACACAAAGACCGCATCAATAAGATTGTCGCCGGCGAACTGCTCGCAACCGGCGCGACCAAAGCTGCCATCGATGCCGTGAAAACGGCGTTGATGATCGCAACATTGATTCCCGTGTTGACGGTCGTGACAACATCCGGGAGCCGGTAACGATTCAAGAATCACGCCAATTCGATACGCAGGCGAGCCGACACCGATGTTAATGCACGGGCGTTGGTTTCGGAACGCTATTTACTTTGGGAGTTGACCATGATCACGAAGACGAAAACAGCGCCGGGCCGAATCGACAAGACCTTACCAGCTTCATCGTTCAGGCGGACGATAAAGGGCTGCCGCATGACACTATCAGGTATTTGTTGCTGTCGGCCGGTTGGAAGGACAAGCAAATCTGCGACGCACTGGCGGATCAGTTGCTCGACATTCCAATTCCAACTGGCAGAAGATTGGGGGGAGCGCGAGAAGCATTTTTTCACCTTTCCTGCTTTAGTTGTTTATATGTCACGACCGTTTGTTTGATCATCATGCTGTTCAACCTCGTCGATGTCGCCTGGCCCGCCCCGGCAAAAAATAGCTGGAACCCAGAATGGACCTATTCCACGATCCGATCGTGCATTAGTGCGATTATCGTGTTTTTTCCGCTGTACCTGATGTTCAATTGGTTGATTGGTCGCGAAACCCGTCGCGGATTTATGGTTTTGGGCGGTGTCGTGGTGCGATGGCTAACTTACCTGACATTGTTTGTGATTGTGATGACAGTGTTAATCAATACTTCATCGCTGATTTACTGGCTCCTTGAGGGCGAATTAACGATTCGGCTGTTGATCAAGTCAGCGTGTCTACTTGGTGTTGTTAGTGTCGTATTTTTATTCATGTGGAAAGGAACCCTTCAATGGTCAATTCATTCGCCAGCCAAAAGAAATGGTTCGGAATCGCATTGACCGCGATTTCTTTGTCGCTCATCGTCAGCGCAATTGTGTGGGCCCTGTTTACCGTCGGTTCACCGCAATTGGCAAGGTTGCGCAAACTCGATCGCGCTCGGATAAACAACTTGCGTCAAATTCAAAATGCGATTGACCGCTACTACAAAATTAACGAAGTCTTGCCGAAGAACCTGAAGCGTTTGGAGTTATCCAACTACATCTCGGTGAACGACCCCGACACCGATGAGCCCTATGGATACACAATCGGCTTTCCGCGACCTTTGCCCACGAAGGCGACGCGGACGCATACGGCTTCGACGACGAATGGCACCATCCAGCCGGTCATCATGAATTCAAGTTCGTCGTCTCCGAAAAAGGCAGTGATCCATAACTCAAACTGACGTTGTTCGAGCGTATCAGCTGAGCGGCTTGATTTATGTTGGTTGCACCAACTTCACGCAGCATCGATTGAACAACTTCTTCTGACAATGCGTCGGTTAGATCGAAGGCCAGGACGATGTGCGTTCGATTCTTATTGGAATAGCTCGCGGCCTGTTGGAGGTATTCGGACAACCTTGCAGGTCGTCCGGCTTCAAATCGCTTGATCCACCGCGATACGCTTTGACGATTGGCGGGAGAAATGCCGACCGCAATATTTCTTGCTAGCCGAACGACGTAGGTGTCTCCTGGCAGAATCACTGCTTCTTTGTCCGCGATCTCATCGACCTGGCTTTCACGCAGTTTTGCAATCTCTTCCATCGAAGGGAGCCAACTCTTCTTAATCAAAGCGATTTCCCAGTTTCGTTGCCCAAACTCCACATCAACCGAACTGGCCAGAACATAATCTTCAACCCCTGGCGGGATGACCGTTCGTCCTTCCAAGTAGGCTTTGGCTTTTTCGGAATGCCAATCATTTGCCTCGGCCATTTCACTTTCGAAAAGCTCCGTTTCATTGACCATCACCAAAACGTTCGTGTCTTCAGGCAGAAAGTCAGTCAGTGGTTGAGATTGAGCGACACAATTTACAGCGCCGACTACGGACAGTAGTACAAGTTGAAAATAGATTGAATTACGTAACATTTGGAACTCCAGCTTTCTGCTTACAGATTAATCTCAATAAGAGGTTTTCGTCGGTTTGGAAAATTCTTGTCCGACGAGTCGACCGGACAGAGCACGCGGTAAAAGCACCCCTCTCTTTCATAAACAAACGATTTGGATTTGCCTTCTTAATTGCAATTTCGGTAGATGTACTTAAGGCATCGGACGCAACTGAGCGATGGTTAGCGTAACTTCGAAATATCCAGCGGGATCCCGTCTTGTTGCTGATTGAAGGCAAACGCGGTTCCGAACGCAATTGATGTTGAGGCGGTGATGACGGCAAAAAACGTATTCATTTTGCTCCCTCTGGATTGGTGTCATGGGCAACCGAACCGAGAAGAGGGCAATTGCATGCAATGTACAATTGCGTGGAAGAGATTTGGCGTGTTGGCTGTGCGGTCGAGCGTCCTCGCACGGTTCGATGGTTAAACGTCGGAACACTCTTCCACAAGCCATCCCATCGCCAACGCCAGAAGGTCGTGTAAACCGATTTCCAAAATAGGAAAGTCTTTGGGGACTTTCCGACCCCTCTCCATTCCATCTTCAAAACCAAGCTTGAGGAATTGCGGAACGGTAACGTACAAGCAATAGAGAATGTCAGCACGGGATAAGCATTTTTGCTTCTCCTGTTTTTGTTTAATTGCTTTGGTTGATGACTGCCGTTGCCGATAGGCGTTTACATTCTGTAACACGAGAACCTGTACAGAATCTATTGGCAATGGTTAGAATTGACGTCAAATTTGAAAATCTTATGCAAGTACAAGAGTTTGCGTATTTGAAGAATTGGCCGATGAAAACAGCGTTTCACTGGCAATAGGAGCAGCAAATGAATAGCGACACGAAAACGATTGATCCCATCTGCGGCATGACCGTCGATCCGCGAACAGCATTGTCCGCTGAAAAAAATAGCGTAGCGTTTTACTTTTGCAGCAAACACTGCTTGGAAAAATTCTACGAGCTGCCTGATGTAAATTCAGACGCCGAAGATTGTTGTCAAAGGAAAGTTGATGCAACGCCGCACTACTTGGGAAATTATCAACCTTCGTTGACGGCGAAATACTTTTGCCCGATGTGTGAGGGTATTGAGAGCGACAAACCCGACGATTGCCCTAAATGCGGAATGGCTCTGGAGCCAACGGGCATTGCGCCGGGGACTCTGAAATCCGTTTTCACGTGTCCAATGCATCCAGATATCGAACTGGCTGAGCCCGGTGCATGTCCGATCTGCGGTATGGATCTCGAACCCAGTTATGTGACGGCTGACGCCGAGGAAGACGATACCGAATTGAATTCGATGACTCGGCGGTTTTGGATTGCCGTTGTGTTGTCGGTACCCGTTTTGATGCTTGCAATGTTGCCAATGTTTGGCGTTGCGATAGAGGCATGGGCTGGTGGTTCAATTGCCTCGCGCTGGATGCAGTTTGTATTTGCGACGCCAGTTGTCTGTTGGTGCGGTTTCCCTTTCTTTGTTAGAGGTTGGCGTTCGATTCCTACCTGGAATCTCAATATGTTTTCGCTCATTTCATTGGGGTCGCGGAAATAAAGGGGTCGCGGAAATAAAGGGGTCGCGGAAATAAAGGGGTCGCGGAAATAAAGGGGTCGCGGAAATAAAGGGGTCGCGGAAATAAAGGGGTCGCGGAAATAAAGGGGTCGCGGAAATAAAGGGGTCGCGGAAATAAAGGGGTCGCGGAAATAAAGGGGTCGCGGAAATAAAGGGGTCGCGGAAATAAAGGGGTCGCGGAAATAAAGGGGTCGCGGAAATAAAGGGGTCGCGGAAATAAAGGGGTCGCGGAAATAAAGGGGTCGCGGAAATAAAGGGGTCGGGAGTCTTTGAAGTTCCCCAGAGTTGGTAGACAGTGAGTCTCCGTATGTCATGATTGTATGACGAAAGGAAGATTCATGAAACGAATTCGAAGAACATTTGCCCGAGCTTACAAACTCGCCGCCGTGAAGAAGGTGCTAGAGCAAGGTTTGTCCTATGCCGAGGTCGCTCGCGATCTGGGTATTCGAGATACTCTGATTCACAACTGGCGGAAGGCCTTTGAGGCCGACGGAACGCTTCAGGCCGAAGTCAATCAAAGCCCCTCGGTGGAAGCTGAGCTGAAGCGTCTGCGCGAAGAGAATCGTCAGCTGAAGATGGAACGTGACATTTTAAAAAAAGTTGCGCCAGGAAAGTCTGGAAGAGGAGGATATTTGATGAGTTGTTGAATTGAAATCTTTTGCTGGAACCCAGTGAGTTAACCTCACCCGGTAAAGCCTAACCAGCAGCCGGAAGCGAGTCTTGCGTGGTGTCCGGGTAACCGGCGCTGCGAAGCGTAGACAGCGATTCCAGAAGCCATGCTATTGAGCCTCGAAAGAGTACAATGTTGGAGCTTTCGTTTTCTTTTTAGCGGGAGCCATGCAACAACCGCGAAGTGGTTAGCGGCCTGTTGTCCGGCCGGGGTCGAAGAACATGTGCAGATGGATATTGGGGTTCCCCAGAAACCTGGGAGGCCCAGTTGTTTCCAAGTGAATCGTCCGGCGAGACCGGAATACCAACTCTCGGTCCGTTGTTTGAGTCTGTGGTGGCAACGGGAGAAACGAAATTAACCGCAGCACACTTGGTATTGCCAAGCGACGCGAACCGGAGCGAGGCAAGATGAACAAACGGGGAATCGGAGCATCCTGATAGTACCGTGGAATTCGGGGAACTTGCGACTCAGCGAGGACCCGATGGAGGGAAGCGGGATGTCACATCAAACAACCGATGTTGGGAACTACGGCGAGTGCACAGAAACTTGAATAACGTATCCATGAAACAGCGTCGGATAGCCGAGTTGGCGAAGCGTTCGCCTGAGTTGGTTTTCACAAGCCTTGCTCACCAGATGGATCTTGAGTGGTTGGCCGAAGCCTTTCGTCGCACACGTAAAGACGGTGCAGCGGGAGTCGACGGCGTGACGGCAGCCGACTACGAATCTAATCTCAATGCCAATTTGCAATCGTTGCTGAAGCGAGTCCAATCGGGGACCTACCGTGCACCACCAGTGCGTCGTGTTCAGATCCCCCAAGGGCAACAGCAACGAAACGCGTCCGATTGGTATTCCAACGTTCGAAGACAAGGTTTTGCAGCGAGCAGTGCTGATGCTGTTGGAGCCGATCTACGAACAGGATTTTCTGGATTGTTCGTACGGTTTTCGTCCTGGCCGTTCAGCCCATCAGGCGATTGCATCGACGTGGAAACACACGATGGACTTGAAAGGTGGTTTTGTACTGGAAGTCGATTTGCGAAAGTTTTTCGATACTCTGGACCATGGTCATCTCCGAACGTTTCTACGGCGAAGAGTTTGCGATGGCGTTTTGTTACGTCTGATCGGTAAATGGTTAAATGCGGGTGTGATGGATTCGGGGAACATCAGTTACCCGGGCCGTGGCAGTCCGCAAGGTGGAGTCGTTTCGCCATTATTAGCGAATGCGTTTCTTCACTACGTTTTGGACAGGTGGTTCCACGATGATGTTGTTCCTTGCATGCGGGCCCGAGCTCATTTGGTTCGGTATGCCGATGATGCGGTGATGATTTTCGAAGTGGAATCGGATGCCCGCCGCGTCCTGGCCGTTCTGGCAAACGTTGCTCCAAGTTCGGTCTGACCATCCATCCAGAGAAAACTCGTCTTGTCGATTTTCGACGTCCGTTGCTGCGCCCACTCACCAGTGGTTCGACCAGCAAACGGCCTGAGACCTTCGACTTGCTGGGTTTTACTCATTACTGGAGTCGCTCCCGAAGCGGCAAACGCGTGGTCAAACGACAGACGATGTCTTCTCGTCTGACCCGCTCAGTCCAGTCCATTTCTCGTTGGTGTCGATCCCATCGTCACGATCGGATCGCCGACCAGCATGCCGCTCTCTGTCGAAAGATTCGAGGACATGACGCGTACTATGGAATTACAGGTAACGGAAGATCACTGCAGAAGTTTCGCTATTTAGTTCATCGTGTCTGGCGTCGTTGGCTTTGCCGCCGCGATCGGAAACGAAAACTGGACTGGCTGAAATTTAATCGTTTGCTTGAGACCTTTCCGCTGCCACCGCTACGTGTTGTTCACTCGGTCATGAAGACACGCAAGGCGAACGTTTGATGTGAGGAGCCGTATGCTCTAATGCGTGCATGTACGGATCTGTGGGAGCCCGGGGCGAGTAATCGCCTCGGGCCACCTGGCCGACGGCCTTCTTTGCAAAAGAAAACGGTTGAGGCTTGAGTTTGTCAAAGAGCATCAAAAATGCTGGCCAATTGAAGTTCTTTGCCGTGTGCTTCAAGTGACGCGTGCGGCTTTTTACAAATGGCTTGGTCGCAAGCCATCCGCAACTCAGGGGAAGCAAGAGTTGATCGTTTCCGAAATCAAACGCATTCACGCGCTGCCTCGCCATCAAGACTATGGCAGTCCAAGAATGTATCGTGAATTGGTCAATCAAGGCATTGCTTGCTCAGAGAACACCGTCGCCAAACTGATGCGAGACAATCAAATCCAGGCGCGAAACAAACCGAAGTTCAAAATCTCAACAACGGATTCGAACCACGATTTACCGATCGCGCCGAACCGGTTAAATCAGCAATTTAGCGTCTCAAAAATCAATCAGGTGTGGCTCACAGATTTCACTTACATTCCCACTTGCGAAGGTTTTAGTTACCTCTGTGCATTCAAGGATCTCTGTTCGAGGCGCATTGTCGGCTGGGCCATGAGTCGAAACATTGATACTCAACTTGCGATCAAAGCACTCAACCAAGCCACCGCTTTAAGAGAACCGTCGCGCGGGCTGATCATCCATTCTGACCGTGGTTCGCAATTCGCAAGCAAAGTGTTTCGTAAACGGCTACGCGATTGTCGATTCGAACAAAGCATGAGCCGCAAAGGGAACTGTTATGACAATGCACCAATGGAAAGCTTTTTCAAAACCTTCAAAGTCGAAGAAGTTTACCATGAAAAATATGAGTCGCACGAGCAGGCCGTCCGTGCCGCCAACGACTACATCGAGCGATTTTACAATCCGACCAGATTACATTCGGCACTTGACTACCAGAGCCCGCTAGAATTTGAACAGCGACTCTTGTTGAATTAAAAGAGAGTTCGAAATCTGCCTTCGTCGGAGCCATTCGTCGGTCACTCACCAGGAACTGGTGATCGACAATGGTGACAGAGAAGCATGATTTCAATCTGCCGGGTTGGAAAATTTAGAGAGAGCAAACTACATTTTTTACTCAATCGTTAACACTGATTCACTGTCAACTTTTTTTGGGGAAGTCCACTTTTTTTTGTTGGTGACCGGAGTATTTTGATTACGAGATTAGATTGATTTAACTTTTTCGCATTTGAACAGAAAAGACTCCCGACCCCATTGGCTTGGCCCCGTTGTCCAGTTCGGTTTGAATGTATTTTGGCAGTCGAAGGACAGGCTCGTCAATTGGTATCGGTGAGGACCAAAGTGTCCCAAACGGCGGGACCATTCTTCAATTGACGGTCGCTGTTTCAAACCTATCAATGAACTGAAGTTGCGGTAGCCGGACAACTTGGCTGTCGGGAGTTAGCTTTCGCGACTCGGTTGTCGCGGACGTTCGCGTTCGAATCATCAACCGATTGACACTACATGGCATCCCATTCAAAGATCATCACTTGGTTAATTGGCTTCCCTGCCTTTGTTTTGGCGCATGGGTACGTATCGTTTCGCGTCTTCGAATTCGCGTTCGGATTCGCTGAGGCTGGCAATTCCGCTGGCGCCATCCCATTAGGAATCCTCAGCATGATACTCACGCCGTTTTTGGTGCTCGCGGATTTGCTGACACTCGTGCTGCCTGACTCGGCTGTTTTGCCTATCTGCGTATTGAGTAGTTCTTTGATTTGGTGGCTAGTTTGCTTGAAAGTTGTATCGCGATTTCGTCACAAAAACGACTCTGAATTGAACGAGTAACGACTCGATGAACGGGACCAGGTTGCACTGCTAGATCGAATGGCTCATCCTCTTTTTCGCTCGCCGCGGCTGCCTCGGATGTTGCCACTTAAAGCAAAGGTTTTGGGTGAGGCTCTTAATGCGGAGTTGGTCTCCCCGTCAGTTTTTCCATAAAACTGCCGGGCAGTATTTCAGGCTTTTACTTATTGAACCAATATCGTCGCAACTCGTAGAGACAATGCGTGGCCAGATCATCCGCCAGTGTCCAAACCGCCACGAGTTTTAGGTGCCTGGGTACCTCAAGCATTTCGTAGCGTGAGCACGCAGTCCTGCCCGTTCCTGCTAGGCGATTGTATCTCCGTGTCAATCTTTGCCTCACGACAATCAGTGAATCAGACATCCGTTTGGCTATCCGAGCAGGAATTCTTGTACTTTGAAGCCGTTGAATGAAGCGGGCCTGAGGAAAGAGCTCCCTCAGGCCGGTCGAATCGTGCGTTCGGTTCAAAAAAACTTCGCTTCACCGTTCAATGAAAACGTTGTCGAATGTTATTTATCGTGCGTGTGATCGGAATGATCGTGACGGTCGCCAGAATGTTGCTCATGAGATTGAGTATTGGCTTCGACTTGCAAGTCGAGCTTGGAGACGAAAGCAACTGGGTCGGCTTTGATCTTTTCAATGCAAGGAGGGCAGCAGACAAAAATCTTACGACCGTTTACCACTGTCGATTTTGCACTGGCATCAATTGGCTTTCCCATTACGGGACACGTTTTTTGAGCCGCAGCAAGGTTGCTCTGAACGGTTTCCCAATGCTCCGCGTTGATTTCCTTTCCCTTGCAGCCACTACAACAAAGAAAAGCAGTTTCTTCTTCGCCTATCTTGACTTTGATTGGTTCTCCCATCGAACCGAGCTTTTTGCCAGAAACAGGACAGGTCTTTTGAACGGAGATCTGTATTTGGTCTGCGTTGGTTCGAGTGGCCTCTTGGTTTGTGGCACCATTGGCACAACAACACCCACCCGGTTTTTTGTCTTCGCCTTCTTGTTGGCAGCATTCAGCGGAATCAGATTTCTTGGAGCCACAATTGCAGCTTGAGGCGGGCGTGGCTTCGATCTTGTCTGTTGCTGTTCCACTTTGCGTCACAGCAATTGTTGAAATCAGTGCAGTCGAAACGATGACTGCCATGGTCAATAGTGTCTTCATCTTGAGTTTCCCGTTCTTGTTTAGAAAAATGTTGGTTTGCTTAAGTTGAAATCTTTTTTTGATTGTTTAGTCGCTTGCTAAATGATTACCGCACCATTTTGAATACGTTGGTGCGAAACGGTCGTCGTGAAGTAGGACAACATGACAATTGGGTGATGTCGAAACCGAAACCAATCGGCGAGGCGGAATGGTACGTTTTGACAGCTCGCAGCGGTGCTGACAGCAGTTTGCTGTTTAGGTCAGCGCGCAATTACCTTGTAGAAAGCGATTTAACACGTAAAACGCGAGAGAAGGACGCATGTTTGAAGTGGCGTCCTGTAGGTCAAATACGAGAAAATGAAGTGAGACCCGGGAGGGTATTTTGGATAGATTGAGTCTGACAGGCATTCGGTCTGAAAGTTGTCGTACGTTTGAGTTTGTGTCTGATTGGTATCCGTAGGTATTCCGACAGGACACGATGGACGTTGATTCGGATCACCGCATTGGCAATCTGTGCAACCGCAGCTATTAGCAGACGATCTGCATCCGCAGCCTGTATCTTGTGATAACGTGCTGGAGTTATCCGCTTCCGCCCTTTTCTCAGAACGACAAGAATTTGCTTTTGTTGATGGGCAGCACGATTTCGTTTTTTTTGTGCATGAGTTGCCAGCCACCGGATATTTTGTCTGACAAGTGGAATTCTCAATTTTCGCCTTTTTGCCACCGCACCCACATGAGTCACCCCAAGCCAAGGCTGGCTGAATACACAACACAGCAACCGCCAAGCTAAAACACAAGGTGTTGCGTGCGATTCGAAATGGACGATGAGGATGCACTGGGTAGTCGCCTAGGACAAGATCTAAATAGAATATGCGAGTTTGATGCACTCGCCAAGTTCACTTTATGCTCAGATATACGTGCGATTAAATGTGTGGGGTCGGTGATTTTCTGGCTTTGTTATGCAATTTCACCGAATACACGGTTTCTACCGGTGAGTTGACGGGCTCTAGCTCCAGTGCTCAGCGTTTAAATGGATGTGATCAACGGCAATGAGCCTTGGTTTTGATTGCGGACTCTTCCATGGCTCTGGTTTGTACCACGTTTTCATTTTTTACCTGGGGCTCTGACAACGATTTCTTATGGAACGAGTTTTGCGATTGAGAATCAATGGACCTTCTGCAATTAGTGTTCCAATCAACATTGGTTGTGCAAACGCTTTTTCTGGTCGTTATTGCATGCAGAATCGCGCGCTGGCCGTGCGGTTCTGCTCAGTTTAAACCGCAGTCGATCCGATCCGAAACGTATCGACCATACCTACATTTTTTTCCAGACAGGAGTCATCTTGGTCATCAAGAAAAAGGCCGTCAGGCAGTTAAACGGGGATTCTTCCATTGGTGAATGGGTTTCCGAGCACCCATTAACACGCCACGTATTCATGCAATTCGAAATTGACTTTTGTCTCGAGGGGTTTCTTTCACTTGAAGAGGCATGTCGCCGAAAACGAATCGGTCCTGATGTTGTGCTGGCGAAACTGGCCGAAGCGATTGAAGATTCAAACGCAAATCTGCTGCAGAAACCGGTTATCGAGAGCCCCTGAAAGGGGTCGGGAGTCTTTTTTTGTTGGTGACCGGAGTATTTTGATTACGAGATTAGATTGATTTAACTTTCTCGCATTTGAACAGAAAAGACTCCCGACCCCATTGGCTTTGCCCCCGCCCATTGGTGATCATGCGTAAGATCTGCTTCGGCAATCGTAGTCGCGCTGGAGGCCAGAGGTTGGCAGCCATCATGTCCATCAAGGACACCGCCCGTCGTCACGGTCACAATCCATGTAAGTCGGAAATAAAGGGGTCGGGAGTCTTTTCTTTGTTGGGTGACTGGGGTATATTGATTGCGAGATTAGATTGATTTAACTTTCTCGCATTTGTACAGAAAAGACTCCCGACC
Organism: Mariniblastus sp.; assembly: GCA_965224765.1. Classification (GTDB taxonomy): domain Bacteria; phylum Planctomycetota; class Planctomycetia; order Pirellulales; family Pirellulaceae; genus CAZDBA01. Next base: position 108,763 of record CBDDAC010000011.1, on the reverse strand, counting down.
CCATCTGCTTGCCCTTACCATGCCTCGTCGACCGCGTGTTGCTTCTGGAAATTACGTGTACCACGTCCTCAATCGGGCGGTCGGACGCTCAACACTTTTCGAAACGGATGACGACTACCTGGCCTTTCTGAAGGTGCTGTGGCAAGCACGAGAAAAAGCCGGATGTCGGCTCCTCTCGTTTTGTGTGATGCCCAATCACTGGCATCTGATACTATGGCCGCAAGGCGACAACGACTTGTCGGAGTATATGCGGTGGCTGACCGTCACTCATACCCAACGCTGGCATTCATATCACGGAACCACTGGTACCGGCCCGCTCTACCAGGGCCGATTCAAGTCCTTTCCAATCCAGGCAGATGAACACTTCTTTACCGTCTGCCGGTACGTCGAACGAAATGCGTTGAAGGCCAATCTTGTCCGTAAAGCGGAAAACTGGCGGTGGGGCTCGCTGTGGCAGTCGCTAAACGAACCTGGTGACGTTCCTCTGGATCGTTGGCCCGTCAAAAAACCGTCCAGCTGGACCAATTGGGTTAATCAACCGCACACCGAGTCGGAAGTCACCTCTCTTCAACGAGCCATAAAGCGAGGCTCACCGTATGGAAGCAACGTCTGGATTAGCCGAACGGCAAAACGACTCCAGCTTGAATCAACTCTTCGTCCACGAGGTCGCCCCAAAGGGAAATAACGAGATTGAGAAGAAGGGGAAGGGAGGCGTTTCATCGTTGATTGCGACTGGAGTACGTTGGTCGCGGCACTAGTTTGATTTCGCTTTCTCGTATTTGATCAGAAAAGACTCCCGACCCCTTTCTGGTCGCGCAAGTGCGCCTTGTGAGATGTGAAATCGTGCAATGCAGCGTCGCTCAAAACTGATGCAATCGGAATCGTACCGTTTGCTGATTCAGCTCCAAAAAACTCGTTTATCTGACACGAGGCAGACATGAATTCAAAACCAACGAACCCGTTTGGCGAAGTCGACGACGAAACGCTCAATCAATTGCAAGTCGACTTTGAAGATTGGTCCAAACGAGAGAAATCATCCAATCTGGAGGACTACATTCGTGAATGCGGCATCTCAGAAAATATTGCCCAACGTGTGCGAGAACGAATTACGTTGGAGCGGGATCTATTTCCAGAGAATCCGGATCAACTTTCAAGTAACTCCATTTCTGAATTTGATTTAACTGGAACTGAACTTGGCGATTTTCGGCTATTGCGAAAAATTGGGCAGGGAGGAATGGGCACGGTCTGGCTTGCCCAGCAACAAAAGCGAGTTCAGCGGCAAGTCGCGATTAAGCTAATCAAACCGGGATTTGATTCTGAAGACTTCGTGCGGCGTTTTTCGGTTGAGCGGCAGGCATTAGCTGTCATGTCCCACCCCAATATTGCTCGCGTTTTGGACGCCGGGCTTACGCCCACTGGTCGCCCCTATTTTGTTATGGAGTACATTTCCGGTATCTCAATTGTGAAATACTGTGAACAAAATCGACTGTCAGTCGTGAAACGGCTCAAGCTTTTCCTGCAGTTATGCAGCGCGATTCAACACGCACACCAGAAAGGAATGATTCACCGTGACATTAAACCATCCAATGTGCTGATCGTTGATGTCGACGGCGAACCCACGGTGAAGGTAATTGATTTTGGACTTGCCAAGGCATTTGAATCTGACGGTGGTCACGAACTTCCATCAATCACCCGTGAACCCATGATGATCGGATCCCCCTTATGGATGAGTCCCGAACAGATCGGCGGGCCTTTGGGTTTGAGTCCGAAAAGAGCGGATACGCGCAGTGACATCTATTCACTGGGTGTAGTCCTTTATCAATTACTGACCGGAACAACTCCAATTCGCCATGAGACCTACGTTTCAATCAGCTTCTCCGAATTGGCCAAGCAAGTCTTGGAAGAGGTGCCTCCTGCCCCGAGTGTAAGGCTCCGACAACTTGGAGAATCGACCGCGCGCAAGAAAGAGGGAGCTTTGAAAAGCCTTCGACGGAGATGGCAAGGGAGCCCTCGCAACGATTTAGATTGGGTTGTCCTGAAATCGTTGGAGAAGGACCCCGATCGGCGCTACGATGGCGTTGCTACATTTGCGAGAGATGTCCGAAGTTTCCTGAACCGTGATCCGGTGCTTGCAAGACGTCCATCCAAGACATACCAAATGCGAATGTATTTTTCCAAACATCGTTTCGTCGCGTCACTCGCAATTTCGATTGCGTCTCTTTTAATGGCGGGAACCGCTGTTTCGTTCTGGGCTTTGCGGGAACGAGCTTTCGCCAAGATCGAAGCTGACCGAGCCAACGCAGTTTCGTTCTTTTTTCAAGCCGTTGTTGTGAATCCAGGGACGAATTTTGCCCCCTCCTTTTTGAATGTATCATTTAATGATTTCATGTTGGCAATGGTCAGTCGCGCCGACCACAAAGACTATACCGGCGACCCACAGGTTGAAGCGATGATACGCAAATCCATTGGGCACATTGCCTATCGAATGGGTGACTACAAAACCGCCAAAACTCAATTCCAACGGGCCCACGAAGTGCATTTGAGTGTCTATGGCGAGAATAATGTCAAGACTCTGTCCTGTTTAAGAAATTATGGAAGCTGTGCGTACGAGCTGGATGAGTTCCCCGAAGCCATCGTACTGTTTAAAAAAGTGATCGATCTTGGGGCGCGACCCAATGATCCAAGCGAACCGGTAGCGCTGGAAGACAAAATGAGATTGGCGATGGCGTACAGCAAGGATGGGCAAGCAGATAAGGCCGTTGAAATCGGCAAAAAAGCGAGTGATTCGTTTATGGAGAAGTATGGCATCGATCATCGATACTCGATTCGAATCTTAACATCTATGGCGAATATCTTACTCAATGCTGCCGATCTCAACGGTGCCAACGTGATTGCCGAAAAGCTACAATCTCACCTCGACACGAAACGTCTGGCACGTCTACCGGCTGACGAGATGAACTGCTGCCGCTGCCTGATGTCTGTCTATAAAGCGTCAGGTCGTGACGCAAAAGCGATATTGATTGCCCGTCGAGCGATCAATATCGCCAAAGCCGAGTACCCGACCAGTCATGCTGTCGCAGTTGACTTGACATTGTCACTTGTGCGGCTGCTAAAAAAGAATGGAAATTCGCACGAAGCCCTTGAGCTCCTGTCAAATTTAAATGCCGAAACGGAAGAAGTGCTGGGGCCTGAAAGTCCGAACACTGATCAAGTTCGACTCGATCTATCGCAGTTGCTCACAGAACATTTGATCGCACCAAGTCCACTCCCCAACTCTGCCGTTGTGAAATCACTCGAAAATACACTCAGGGATCATCAAGTCGCCGACGCGGTTGAACTCTATGAAGAATATTTGGCGAAGGCACAGTGCAGGCTGGGGCAATTGTACAACGGCTCGAACCGCGAGGCAGAAGCGGTGACGTTATTGCAGACATGCTTGCCTTATTTTGAGCAGCGGTATGGCGAAACATCCATTGAAGCTTTGCGGGTCATGCATCATCTGGTCATTGCCTACCGTTCCACAAGGTCCTATCAAAAGGCCATCGAACTCGGGAACTGTGTGTTGGCATTGCACCGAGAAGCCAACCTTCCAGACGAGGAAGCCATTCATTTTCTCCACGAATTGTCGAAATGCTTCTTCCTGGCAGGAGAACACACGGAGGCAATTCGCCTATCAACTCAAGTCCTTGAGCACTACCGTTTTCAATTGGGACCTGGTCACATACGCACTCAAGATGCCTTTGCTGATTTGCGCGCGTTGTATCTTCGCTGCAAGCAATCCGAAGCAGTGCTTCAAATGCAGAAAGCGTACACCGACCAAATCGTCGAGGAGTATGGCGAAAGTTCCCAAGTCGCGATCTACGAACAAAAGAATTACGCCGTTGCTCTTCAGCTTGGCGGTCGAGTTGAAGAGGCAACTGCACAGTTTGTCAAAGTTGTGGATTTGTGCAAAAAGCATTTTGGAGAGTCCGACTACTACTCAGTTATCTACGTTGGCTATTACCAAAATCACTTGATGGTCAATTCAAAATACGATGCTGCGATACCTGTCATCATCAACTGGCGAGAGTCGATTCCCGCCACTTCCAACGAATATTACAGTCACGGTACCTGGGCCAAAATATCGCTGGCCGAATGCCACGCCGGTCTCGATGAGTTTGACAAAGCCAAAGCGATCATTTTGGAAACCCAAGAATGGAATTCGACGGTACCCCTCCGCTTTGAACGGGTAGCCACGGAACATGCGCTCCGCGCCAAAAGTATTTTAGGATTATGCTTGGCACATGAAGGGAAATATGAGGAAGCGCAAAAGAAGGCAAACGCTGCCTTTGAAGGCCTGCGTAATTGTCACGCATGTACTGAGCAGCCCTACTTTCGTTGGTATGTGCTTCGCAGTATCGATCGCATTATCGAAATCCATCGACTGGCCGAGCAACCAAATGATGTAACGAAATGGGAAAAACAACGTGTGATCGTTTCCGAAGAACAGGCCGACACAATGCCCGACATGCCGATCCGCTAAATCCTGAGGTGCCCTATGCCAACGACGCAGGCTTGGTCGGTCTCTGGCTTGACGTGTAAAAAATTCGAGTTCACTCGGGTTTTTCTTCAGACGCAGGCGGCTCCAGCTTTTTTCGAATTACCAAGCAGTACGATTCAGACCGAATTAACTTGGAAAGGCGATGCATCGCGCGACTGTGCATTCCGCAGACGGTACTTGCCGTGGATTCGAGCTGATCGGCAATTTCACGATAGGTGAGCCCTTCGAAATTCTTTAGGGAAAGTAGTTGCTGGTCATCCGGACTCAATTCGGCGATACAGGCATGAAGTCTTGCCTCTTGTTCCAGAGAATCCAGAGTTTCGGCGGGCGTCTCGCCTGGGTCACACAAGATTTCCCAATCAGGAAGATTCGATGCCCTTTGGTCGAACGACGGCTTTGAACGACAATGATTAAGAAATGTATTTTTGAGTATGGTTAATAACCATTTGGCCAGCTGAGCGGTATTTTCACCGCGAAAAGAGCCAAAACCAAGCCAAGCCTTTTTGAATGTTTCCTGAATGAGATCGTCAGGATCAATCGTCATTTGCAATTCTGATGATTTGAGCAAACGACGCGCCTTGCTGAGCATGCCCGTATGAAAACGATCGAAAAGACTTTGCCATGAGTCAAAATCATCCTCTCGCAGGTGGGGGACCAAACTGGATATCGATGGAAATGGATCTGCCATTTTGTAACCAATTACTCGTCGTTGCAATATCAAGAAAATTCAATTGGCCAAAAGAATTAATAGAGGCGTTTCAAACGAATCGACGACATGAAAAAACAGGAAAGTAATTGCTCCTCTATTCGCATCTCCTAATTTCCGTCCAACGCTGTTTGGAAGATTTTTTGGCCAAAGCGTTGGGCGTCTATGGGTACTTTATGAAGAATGACTGAATTCGCAACAGCAAAATGCCAAATGCGACATAGGAAGTGAAAAATGAAAAACGATTTCTCAAGTGGACACGATGTTCCGTCCTTCAGCAAGTTGTAATTGTCGTCAATTAAACGCTCGTTCGAATTGTGGCAAAATGAACATGTTGAGCGGAATGTCACTACATCTTGTCCTCAGAATGTCATGCAGTGTTTTGCCCGTGTACCAACCCTTGAACTTCTACAACCTGCAACATTGGTCGGTTTAAGGCGCAAGCAATGGGTCATCGTCGCCCAGTATATTCCTAAGTTCGGGCGAAAAATTCTCCGACCATCAAATTTCTTGAACTCGAGTTGGCGTTTAGAATGATATTGCGTCCGTTCCCCTCTACCGAAACCAACGGCATGTCTCGCCGTGATGTGATTTACCTCAATCGTCAAAAAGGCATCGCTAGAGCGGCAGAGCACATTCAGAATCATCAGTTCCAACTCGCCGTGCCTTAGATTATTGCTTTTCTTGCCATCTGGCTCCGCTCCCCTTTTAAACCTTCTAGCGTATTAGAGGGTGTTGTCGCGTCAAGACTTTTCTTCTAGAAGAATTGGACAAACAGATTGTTCTTGGGCTATTGTTGCTCCGCCTTCTTTTCGAAGTTAACAATGTAACGGTGGCCGCGATTCGTGATGCCTGCAAGAACAACCAGTGGCGATTCGAAAGACGAATGGCGGAAGACCAATTGAAACTGTTGGAATTGATGGCACGGCCAGTGGAGAACACTGCAACCCTTGAACTGGAAAATTCAGCGGGGGAGATTATTCAACTGGTTGATGACTTCGCGACCGTGATGAATGGAAAGTTGCTTCTGCGTTCGGCAAAACAGATGACGCCAGAAAAGTGTTCTGCAGATATTGCGGCGTTTCAAAAGTCGCTTGAGTCGCGGTTTGAGTATCTATCCGCAAGGGAGTCGATTACAAAATGGAATTGAGTGAAATCGAAGAACGCTTGATCGCGATGGAGGATCCTTCACATCCTCTCGACGACAAGGGAAGGACGCACGGTTTGATTGGCGACGCCGCCAGCGACTCAAGTCCTATACTGGGTAGCCTCCCCAAACTGGAAGTCTAGGACTAGGGGAAATAGCCGCTCTGCGGCAAGTGCATTTTGAGAAACCACGTTCTTCGATGATTGAATGGAAACCCGACGAGGCTGTGATTTTTTCATTCGTGCATGAAGCGATAACTTAGAAGCAGTACTTTATGGAAACCCGAAGCGTCAGCGAGGACGAACCTGACACGTCCTCGCTTACGCGTCGGGTTTCCATGAAGCCCAGATATCTATGCCAATTGATTCGTACGCAGATGAATAAATATCATCATCATTACCTTGCGATTGTCGAAAGAAGAAACCGGCCGTATCGGTCGACTATGGGCTGGCACATGTGCGACGCAGCGCACAATCAAAGGTTACTGCTTTGGTGCGGGAAATGAAGGAGCGACTTGCTTCCAGTCTTTCTCGGAAAGGACTGATTGGAAAATCTCGCTGCCGTCTTCCAGCATTATTCGATCAAGTCGAGTTGCGATCTTACCCGTCCATCAAGTTTTTTCTGTTCCTCGGCGTCAATATTTCCATCGCCATTACTGTCATAGCGATCCATGAAATTTATTACGATCGCATCCATGGAAGGCTGATTGCTCGACGAGCGTCCCGGAGTTACAGCACTTTCTCGCGAATCATTCTTGAGGTCCGATGTATTTTGATCACGATTGTTCGTGTGTGTCGAACGAGCTTGATTAAAGTTGCTATCAATGAAAGGCCCATCACCAAACGGCAATTTTACGAGTTCGCCAATCGGGCATTCATCTAAAAGGAACAGAACTGAACTTCAGTTGACGCTCCCCCTACTGAGTTGGCGTCTTTCCGATGCCTCGCAAATCGTTGCGAGATCGACGATCAGCTGGAATACTTCCAAAGCATGATCCCAGCGCCTGCCCAATAGAAAGCCGTAAACGCAGCTGCACCCCAAAGCCATTGTTTTAAATTGAATTGTTGCCCGCTTTGGACGCTTTGCTTTACGAACCATAGGAATGGCAGCGCGACGGGAAACCCAATCAGGAACGTCCATTCGAACGCAAGGCTCAGTCGACGACAGAGCCAGAAATAACCCAAACAAGTCAGAACAAACGCGATGAGACTCAGCCTCGCCAGCCAAGGTTTTCCGTTCAAGGACGAATCCTTGTTCTTCAGTTGGCAGACAACACACTCGAACGCGATCAGCAAAACGGTTGGCCAACTGAAATAGAACTTTTGAAGCCAACGTCCATACAATGTTGTCCCCAAAAGACCGAAGATGAGTGCCAGCGATAAAAAGACGGTTCGCGCCGGAATCCGATTTGATATTTTGGATACTCCCACGGCCAAACCTGGGGCGACAACCCAACCGAGGAGCAACGATATCAAATACCAACGCGTCAACCAAGATGCCTTCGGTGCCGTCATCGCATAGGTCGGCTCGGTCCCGAGAATCATGGCCGACAAATCAACAAACTCCGGTTGCCAAATTGTGGCGGCAAACTCAAGCTCGTTTTCCGGAATGCCAAGGTCCGCGAGATCGCCAAGATATACGCACACTGCTCTGGAGTGATTTCGAACGAAAATACAACGGTTCATCAACGCTGGCTGAACCCAGCAGATTTCTCCACCCAACACTCGGGTCCGCGCGAGCTGCTCGAACGAATCGGGTTGTGCTCTGCAAAGGATCAGCTCACCCGTATCGTTGAATAGGATCAGCTTTCCGTCTGCGTAAAGCGTGGTAACATGTCCGACGTCGGTTTCTTGGCTCTCTGATTGGCTGGTAACGAACTCGTCTTCGGTCAATTTTCGTCGGCCAAGCGTCCCGTTCGTCCAGTGAGTCTGGCCAGAAACAAAGTCCATGCAAACAAACTGCCCGCGGGAGGGGCGGTGAACTTTTGATTGAACGTCGCGAAGGTCATATCCGTATAGTTCGTCGCCAACTAACACGCTTGATGCAACATCGTTGGACATCGTATCGATTTTGTAGACGGTTTTCAGCCGTATATTTCCTGAGTCGGACGACAACTTGAACAATTGTGAGCCAGCCCGAAACGGCCCCGACAACCACAGATAGGGTTCTCGGTAAATTGGCCAAGCGGAATGCTCGTCGTAGTCGAAAGAAATATTGAACTTGGCCAGCTGTGACCCATCATCGCGATCATAAACGCAAAGCGTGTTCTTGAAATATCCCACGACGAGTTTTTGCCCCTCCAACTCGATTGGAAATGCAGAACAATAGTTGATCGGTTCATTTCCAGCGTTCCACGCCACCGACCCATCCGCTTCGTCAAACGCGACCATCGAGGCATTCGGGCCACCGATTGGCAAGATGACTTTTCCTTCAATGCAGACTGGAGAACAGGCATATCCAAATTCGATGTCAGGCGAGCCAAACTTTTCAACCGCGTCAATGGACCAAATCGGCTCGCCTGTTTCTATGTCGAGACAGCCAACAACACCGGCGGGTGAAGTGTAGAAAATTCGCCCTCCGTTGATTGTTGGAGTCGAGCGTGGACCTGGATAAAGTGAAGCTGGTTTATAGGGCCATGCGTAGCGATGTTCCCAGATCGTTTCGCCGTTTTTCGCGTTCAAGCAAATGACGAATTGACCGGAAAGTGTTTGATATTGGGTGTAGACTTTTTCGGCGTCGCCGACGAAGGATGAATAGCCGGAGCCTAGTTCCTTGGTCCATAGTACGGGTGGGCCCTTGTCCGGCCAACTGTCAACGATGCCGGTTTCTGACGAATGGCCATCAAACTGTTCACCACGGAAAAACTTCCAACTGTTCGTTTCTTGCGCGAGCACGCCAGTGACAAGTACCGGGGCCACAATCCATACATACAAACAAATCAAAATGCCTGACGTTTTAAAAACTTGTTTTGGTTTCACGACTACTTTTGCAATCTCGTGACACTGAACATTGACGAATCCAATAATGATAGCCCACTCGATCGGTTTTGGCTTGGCTGAATGAAGGGCCAGCAAGAAACCGCAAAGTCCCAATGGAAGACGCTCAAGCCGAAATGGATCGGGAGCGAACTTATCTTGAGAAGTTACTGACGACTCAAAATGCAGCTGAAGGCAAGTAGATTGTAAACCTTATTGAATGTGCACAATCTATCAGGTTGAAACTGTAACGATGTTGCAGGTACCCGTTTCGTTTTCGAAGTGCAGTTCGGCACTCCCATTTTCGAGCTGTTTGAGTACGTCGATGACTCGTTGTTTGACCCTGCTGTGATCCGTTCCATCACGTGTGACAAATTCCTCAATCACTTGCTTGAGTGCGACAGGCGATAGTGTTGAGTGTGGTATTTTCATCGATCTGGGTTAAGCGATTTCTCGAGTCGGAAGGTGAAATGCAGCACATGCAAGAAGAATCAGCCCGTAAATCGGTAAGGAAATCCGTGTAGCATTTAGGAGATCATAGTTGATAAACACTTGGCAGCCCAATTCATTATCCATATGAATCGAAACAATCTTTTTTCAATGGATCGTTGGTCTTTCTATCGTGAAATCGGTTGTTCAGGAGAATTGCTGTGTCTCCGCCGGGCTTGCGACGATCCGCCAATCCATTTCTGTTCGCACATGCGACTGTGCAATTTGCAATGAGCTGTTAGCACCTAGCCGCTGGGGAACCCACGGGGATTTCCGGGGGGAATTTGGAGAATGATAGCCCGCGGCCGAAAAATTCTTTGATTGCTAATTTCAATTGGCTTAAATTGAAAGCGACTCTTCGAATTCAAATACTCAAAATCTAATCGGGTGTAGCCATGGCAGATAAAGCTCTTTTGGTCGGCGTCAATAATTACCAATCAATTGGAGACTTGAACGGCTGTCTCAACGACGTTGAGAATGTAAAAGAACTATTGATCAATAATTTTGATTTCCTGGAAGCAAATGTAGAAACGCTAATTGACGAGGATGCGGTCTACACAAATATCCAGGACGGCCTCATGAGCTTGATTGATCAGGCCGTTGAAGGCGATCGACTCGTGTTTCATTTTTCGGGACATGGCAGTTTCATCAACAGTGTCAATGACGATGAAGCAGTCGACGAATTGTTATGCCTGTACGACATGGATTGGGACAACGGTGACTCCTACTTGATCGACGATGATTTGGGAGCCTTGCTGGAAGACATCGAGCCGGGGGTCCACATGACGGTTATTCTGGATGCCTGTCACAGTGGAACCGGAACCAAAGCGATTTCCTCCACCGGTCGATCCATCAAAAGTCCGTCCACCATGTCGCGGTTGGTCATCATCAATGACGCAATGAAAACAATGACGCGGGGATTGGCGCCGGAACTCAACACCAAGTCCAGCAGATCTGGTCAACGGGTTGTCGACGAGGATGCCAATCCTCCGATCGCACGATTTATCCATCCACCAAAAGACGTTCTGGAAAAGATGGCGACGGCAAAATTAAATCGCGTCGGAGAACACCTGCGAGCCGATGACGATTACAACCATCAGTTGCTTGCGGGTGCGGACGCAAACCAAACCGCCGCCGACGCCTTCATCGAAAGTAAGTACCAAGGCGCATTCACTTATCATCTTTGCAAGTCATCTCGTGAGTTGGGCGATGGGGTTACTGTTGTAAGTGTCTTCGGCAACGCCAAATCGAATATGCAAACTGCGGGCTATCATCAGATTCCTCAACTTGAAGGGATTGGACAACAGGACCGTTTATTTGGAGGCGAAGCAACCGAGGTCGCTGGTCTCGGCCACGACGACGATGGCCCAAATTCCGAATTTCCAGCGTCAAAATTTGAATCGATGGTGTCTGGTCAATCGAGCATGGATGTGTTTGCCGACCTGATTCGCGTTCAAGAGAAATTCCTTGATCTGGGTTCGCGTTTTCTGAATTCCCAGGCTCCCGTGGCTGATGGGCTCGGCCCCAAGGCGATCTCGGTTTCGCGGGGAACCGAAAAGATCGTTTATGTGCATGGCATTAGCCAGCATCGTCGAGGTTACTCAGACGGATGGTATGAGTCGCTTCGTCCATTTCTGACAAGTCCGTTGCCGAAGTCGGAGGTTCTCTGGAGCGATTTGGTCAACCCAAGAAACCTGCCCAAGATGACGGCTGCGGATTCACGGGAAGTAAGCGACCTCAAAAAGTTTATTGAAGCCGAGTTGGCCGAACGGCAAAAAGAGATTGCTGCCAATGCACCCGAAGGCCACAAGGCCGTTAGCAGCCGGGGCGGGTTCATGATCGACGATTTCGTTCGATACATGACTCAGGAGGCCACGCGAAATGAGATTCTCAACCGGTTCAATATTGTTGTCAGGCCACTTCTGGAAAATGGCGATACCGTTCATATCATTTCACACAGTTGGGGCACTGTCGTTGCATATGAAGCTCTGAGGTTGATGGATCAAGATTCCTTCAGCGGAAAAGTTGAGAACTTGTTTACCGTCGGGGCCGCGCTCTCGATTTCGGGAGTGCAATGGAATCTTTTCAATCGTGTTGCCGACGGCCGGTTGCCCCGGCATGTTCGGCGTGTTGTGAACATGGATGCAGGAGGCGACATTGTCGGAGGCGAGATATCCGGTGCTTTCACCTGTCATCATGAGCGGGTCAATCTCGTACCAACCGGCTGTATGCGAATTCCGTTTACCAACACCGCGATTAGTATCAGTTGCGCACACAGCTCGTATTTTGATTCGGACAATGTCACCACGAATCGCGATCTATTTGCTCGCTGGATAAATGCTTAATCCGTCGCGAATTTGAAGCCAACTACGAATAGGGTTTAGGATGAGTGTCTCGAAAGTTATTTTGATCAACAAGTCAGCCAGCGTAAAAAAGTATGGCAGGGCTGCCTGGAAAAAAATCGAAGCGGCGTTGAAGAAACTGACAACCGCGGATGAGAAACGGGATGTGATCTCGAAGGTGTGGGCCATCGACTCCAAGGCTCAGATGAACCAAGTCGATGGAAAGCCAGTTACCAAAAATGACAGCCCGAGCCAGGTCAAGCGGGCCATTGACGCGATTTTTCGGTCAGTGCAGCCCCACTATCTTGTGATTCTCGGGGCACCGGATTTGATCCCTCACGTCAAGTTACGAAATCCGATCGGTGGCCATGAGAGAGATGAAGCGTGGGTGCCATCCGATTTGCCCTATGCCTGTGATGCGGGCTACGGGTTGGATATCGAGCGGTTCATCGGACCGACGCGAGTTCTTGCTCGGCTTCCAGACATCATGGGTCAATCCGACCCCAAGTACCTGTTGAAACTTCTCGATGTCGCAACCCATTGGAAATCGGGTAGCAGACGGGCGTATTCGAAAAGCTACTTTGGGGTTTCGGCAAATGTTTGGAAAGGCTCTTCGCGAAAGAACATATCCAAGCTGTTTGGTACCACAAAGAAGTTGCAGTTGGTTCCCCCCAAAGACCCGCCCTGGTCCAAGTCACAGTTAAAACCGCTGATGCATTTTATCAATTGCCATGGCGCGGCCACCAATTCGCGTTTTTTTGGGGAGGCAAATGACGATTATCCAGAAGCACTCTGGTCGAACCAACTGATTGGCAACGTCACGCCCGGCGCGGTTGTCGCTGCGGAGTGTTGCTACGGGGCGCAACTTTATGCACCGACCAGTTTTGAACCGAATATTGGAATTGCCAATCGATATCTATCTGAATCGTCGTACGGTTTCCTGGGAAGCACCAATGTCGCCTGGGGTTCGTCATCGTCGGTTACTTTGGCGGATAAAATTTGTCAGTACTTTTTGAAAAATGTTCTCGACGGGGCGTCGCTGGGGCGCGCAATTTTGCAGGCTCGTCAGGAGTTTGTCGAACAAGAGGCACCGATGGGACCACACTCACTAAAAACACTTGCGCAATTTACGCTTCTCGGCGATCCTTCGATTCATCCAGTCAAGCTTTCGACATCCGAAAAAGCGGCAGTTGTCGCGGATACGTCCGATGTCGACGTCGAAGTCATGGCGCATGCCATGCGTGGGGCTGATTTAACAGACCTGTTCACAAAAAAAGGCCCCAAAGAAAAGCAAGTAATGTCTCGAAGTCAGCGAAGGCTTTCGCTATTTCGCCAAGGTCTGTCGCTGGCTCGCAAGATCGCAACCGCCAAAAAGGAACCGATGCAGGCAATTCGCAAAACCTTGAAAGACCAATTCAGCAAGGTTTGCCGAAACCACGGCTTTCAATCCGCAGCTGACTTTACAACCTATGTCGTCGACGAAGCCGTGGATCAGATCAAGGCAAAAACCCGTAAAGAGATCGCGAGGGCGTCGGGCGGAACTCGATTTCTGATAGCCGTCGAGGATCGAATCGACGAGGGTGTAGGCGTTGCTACCCAAGCTGTCCACGGAATTTTGGGAGATGCGATCAATACCTTGATGGCTCGAACGAACCTGGTAAAAGGCGGCACCCAAAACCGGCCTTCAAAAATCATTAAGAGGCGAATGCTGGTCGCGATCGAAAAGAACGGTAGAATCGAATCGTATCACGAGTACCACTCTCGGTAATTTTACGATTTGGTTGATGTAGTGAGCGATAAAAATTACTCTGGCAAAATTGTCAAACGGGCTTACGGAAAGTCATCGAAAAGTCACCACGAGGCGGTGTTCCTTGTTACCAAAGATGACGAATATCGACTGCGCCGCGCTGGAGGGAATCCATTCAAGGATACGGTTCTCGATGATTTGGTCGGCTTGAATGTCGAGTGCGAAGGCACCGAGCTTGGTTCTACTCTTGTCATTGAATCATGGGAAGAACTGGAAGAATCCGAGCAGCGAGAAAAGAAACCCAATAAGAAAAAGCCCACCAAAAAGAGAGCCAAAAAGAGAGCCAAGAAGAAGCTGGCTGGCAAAAAAACCAAGAAAATAGCGACTGCTACAAAAAAGCCGTCCAAAAAAATGTCGTCAAAGAAAAAATCAAACAAGAAGAAATCGTCAAAGAAAAAATCCGGAAAGTTGAAATCTCGCAAGCGGAAGTCTTGAATGGCGATCATGGTCACTTGGAGATCACCTTCATGTTTCGCAATTCGGTCACGCCATTTTCGATTGCGGCAGTGACACGTTCGTCGTATTTGAATCCGGCGAGGCATTACCTGAAGATCATCACTTCGAGTTAATGGTTCAACCAACCTGAATTGAAGGGTGCCGTCCGTGCGTTGGCGCAAGCGTGAAGCATGGCACCCACTAAAACTGGTCAAATCAGTTCTGACGAACCGCTTGTTGGTGGGGCGTACAACATCGCTTTTATGCATAGGTTCTTCGCCGTAAATTCGGACTTTGGCAACGTGCAGTGGCGTTGGTACAATTTTTGGTATCAAAAATCGACGGCTCCGCTGTGGGGTGTAGCTAAGAGTTCACAAGCATTTGCCAATCTTTTTATGAAACAATAATGACGCCATGAACATCCATTTGAAATCCCGAGTGTACGGCTACGCTTTGGTGTGCGTGTTTTCCTTGCTCAGTATTTTTGCTCAAGACATCGTTGCTCAAACGACTCCGGAGACGGCAGATCGTCTTCAAGAAGCGTTTAACCAACTTGCTTCGAACGATCCCATTAAAATTAGCTTGGGACATCAACGTCTAGCGGTCGTTGGTCGGGTTGATCCAACGGTTCCAGATCGATTGGCTGCCATGATGTGGGATTTGGAAGTGAACGAAGCGTCTCGCTATTGGGCGCTGCGTACACTTGTCGAGATTGGTCCTGCAGCGAAGGGGGTAATGCCGGATCTCGTCAAAGCGATGCAGCACAGCGATCCTTATTTTCGACTAAGAGCTTCACTCGCCGTTCTGCGCGCCGGCGGTGCGCCAGCCGAACCGGTTGCCGAGCTACAAGCATTGGCCCGTCAGCAGTCGGATCCGATGGTTAGAGGCGAAGCCATTATGGCTTTGGGCGAGGCCGGGCCGGTGGCGAAGGACGCGTTACCGTTTCTGCATCAAGTTGCAGAAACCTCATCAGATGAGTGGTCTCGAGAGCTAGCGACGCAGGCGTTAGGGGGCATGGGAGTCGAAGCAAAACAATCGATCCCTCTTCTAAAGAAACTTTTGGAAGAAGACAGCGGGAACCTGCGATTAGCTGCAGTCCGTGCACTCGCTCAGTTGGTACCGACCTGCCCGGAGTCAGTTGCTCCTCTCATACAGTCTATGAGGCAGCCTGGTTATGAGGGACACGCTGCAGCCGACGCACTTATCGGCGCTGGAAGCCAGATCGTTCCCGAACTCGTGCAATTGTTGCAAAGCGAAGACACAACAGTTCAGAGTAATGCAATCCATACGTTGCGATTTATGGGGCGATCTGCCGCACCCGCTTTAGAAGAATTGGCAGAACTGTTCCCGCAACTAGCCGAGGACAGCGTCCGTAGTAAGGCCGTTGCGGCGCTCGGAAATATCGGACCTACAGCGGTCCCGCAGCTCGTCGAATTATTCAAGCCAGTTGACGGGACAAACGTTGCCAATACATTTGCTTTTTGCGAGGCAATTGGCGAAATGGGTGAACAGGCAACGGATGCCGTGCCTGTGCTAATTCAAATCATGGCGGGCAATGACGAGTATGATCGCTCCAGGGCCACCGACGCTCTGATCGCGATTGGCTCTGGAGCCGTGAATTATACTCTGCAACTAATCGACCTGATCGACGACGAGAACAATGATATTGATCTGAATGCCATTCGAGTCTTGGGAGCGATCGGTCCTGAGGCGAAGGACGCTGTAAAGACCTTGCTCGAAGTCATTGAGCAAAGTCGGGATAACGACAGTAATCGTTCCGAAAAAAAGGCAAGGCTCGCCGCTGTAGCCCTCAGTAAAATGGGTGTATCGGACGAATCAGTTCTTTCCTTGTTGAGTAGAATTTTTGCTGGCAAGCCCACTGAATCGATTGAATCCCTTGGCCGATTGGGGCCAAAAGCAGCTCGAGTACTACCGGAATTACGCCAACTCTTTTCCAGCAAAGATTCTGAGGTACGCATCGAATCCGCCCTGGCAGTAAGTCGGATCGACCCCGCGGCCACCGACGTCGTTGCCGTTTTTGTTAAATCGTTGACTGACCCCCAAGGTGACTACCCTGAGGGCGAAAGGGCAAATGCAATCCGAGCTTTAATGGAAATCGGGGTGCGTGCCCAAGAAGCGTTAAAGCCGTTGCGTGCATTGCTCGATCATGAAACCGAAGTCTCCGCCATGGCTGCGTTGGCGATTTACCGTATTCAACCTGGGGATCAAGAGGCGTTGGAATCTCTGATTCTAACTTTGGAGTCCGGGGATTCGTTTGCACCCAGCAAAGCAATTCAAGCATTGGGTGAGATTGGCCCGGAAGCCAAAGCTGCATTGCCAAAGTTGAGGCAAATGGCCTTTTTTGAACAAGGTTACTTCGCAAGAGACGAGGCCAGAACCGCCATCCGAGCAATCAATCCTAGCCAAGAACAATAGTCAGAGGTCTGCCGTTGTATACTCTGCGTTTGTTGGATCGAAAACGCTGTGACCTCGCCCAGTTTTGACGATAATCTTTTTGGAAAGTGCGCTAGGTCAGTACCGCTTGGCTCCTGCGTTGGGACGGCTCCATTTTCTTGTTTTAATTGCGGGGTTTTCAATCTACGGAGATAGTTATTAAAAATGCCCGTTGACTCAATGGTTGAGTGCTCGTATATTACTGGCCATACGGATTAACTGAGTGCAGAATGTCGAAAAAAGAACTCAAACAGGAACTAAAGAAAAAAGGTAGCTGGGATAGTCCCGAGCAGGAAGCCTATATCAACCTGTTGCGGACACACAGTGTCTTGTCGGTGAAATTTGATCGGCTTTTTCGTGAACATGGAATCACCAGCCCGCAATACAACGTCTTGCGGATCTTGCGTGGCAACAAAGACGGATTACCATCACTGGAGATTGCATCGCAAATGATCTCCTGCGTACCTGATATCACCAGAGTGTTAGACCGCCTTGAAAAACCTGGTTACGTTGCCAGGCAACGATCGACTGAGGATCGCCGCGTCGTGATCGTGAAAATTACTGCCAACGGCAAGAAGTTGTTGACTTCGCTCGATGGGCCGATTCGAACTGCTGAAAAAGCGAGTTTCGGTCACATGTCGAAAAAGGAACTGGCAGAACTTAGCCGGATCTTGAGTCGAGCGCGAGAAGGCGAAGAGTAGCACTTTTTATTTAGAATAATAGATGAGTGCTCTAATATTGAGTGAACGTTTAATTGTGAAGAATGAAAGAATGAAAGAATGCAAATCAATGAAATGAATGCAAATCAATTGGAAGTGCTGCATCGCGACGACTTGCCACTCGGTGGTTTCGCTGGACTCAAGGAACATCGCATGGTCCAGGATCAAAAAGCATGGGGGGAAAACCGGAATCCTGCGGCGTGGGATGGAATTGGAAGTTTTGTTTATCTGGCGAATTCGCGATTTGTTCCCAAGGGTGAAACTGGAATGCACCCGCATCGGGAGATTGATGTTATCTCGATCATGGTTGAGGGCCGGATATCGCATGGTGGTTCACTTGAGGACGGGAAAGTTCTCGCCTTCCCGCAAGTTCAAATTCAAAGCGCGGGCAGCGAAGGATTCAAACACAACGAGGTGAATCCGGATGACATGCCAAACCGGATGCTGCAACTTTGGGTTCTCCCGGAACAAAAGGGACTGAAATCTGGGTACCAGGTGATTGACCCACAACAGGGAAATGTCACAAGGATCTATGGCGGCTTGCAAGAACAGCAGCAAACGTTTCCGAGCGCAACACTGATTGACGTTGCGATGCTTGATGCCATTCAACGTTGCGATTTCGAAGGTCCGTTCCTTGCGTATTTATCAAAAGGACGTGGAACGGCAAATGGAGTTGAAGCCGTCGATGGAGATTTGATTCGAGGTGAATCACTTCGTTTTGTGGCTTCAGAAAACGTACAACTGACCGTCGTTCGGTCGCCTGTTTAATTAAATTTGTTCACCTAACTGGAGAGAAAAATGCCTTATCAACGTTGGAATTCAGAAAACTCAGCCATGTTGCTGATTGATCATCAAGTCGGCACTGCGGGCTGGATGCATTCCGGGCCTATCGAGGTGATGAAACGTAACGCAATCGCGGTTGCCAAGGCAGCCGCGATCACCGGCATGCCTGTCGTTATGACAAGTAGCCAAGAAGACAATGCTCAGGGGCCGCTGTTCCCCGAGTTTGAGGATTTGCTGCCCGCAGCTTTTGCCTCACGAATTAAACGAACTGGAGTGGTTGATTGTTTTGATGACCCGGCATTTGCAAGTGCCGTAAAGTCGACGGGTCGCAAGAACCTGATCCTATCTGGTTTGCTAACCGAAGTCTGTGTTGTCTATCCGGCCTTGAGTGCGATTGGTGATGGCTACAATGTGCAAGTCGTCGCGGACGCGTCAGGAAGCGGAACAAAAATGGGTGACGAAATCGCCCTTGACCGAATGCGGCAGGCAGGCGTGTCAGTCGCCAGTACTATTCAAATCCTGTCTGAATTGGTTTTCAATTGGGCCGAATCACCCGGCCCAGAAATTCTTGATGTACTTGGCGGGCTTTATGCTGCGATGGAAGATTAGCCATCATCTCCGGGCTCGTAATGAGGTCGGTACTGACCTAGCCACTGCTCGATGTTCTTTAGAGGTTCCGCTCGCAGTGCACAGTGGTGGACACGCCCATCCACCTTTCTTGAGATGAGTCCAGCAGACTCCAGTACTCGCAAATGCTTCGAGGCCGCAGGAAGGGACATGTCAAAGGGCTCAGCAAGGTCAGACACTCGAGCCGTGCCCTTCATTAGTTGCGAAAGCTGAGCCCGTCGGGTGCGGTCGGCAAGCGCATGAAACACAAGGTCGAGTTGGTCATCAGACGATATTTTCTTTGCGCGAGTCATTGACGTCTCTAGACCAAAAAAAATTAAACTAATCGGTTTACTATTGTAACCCCAAATCTAGGAGCCACAATGCCAGGTATTCATCAAGAGATAAGTTTTGAGGCCACTGTTGAGGAGGTTTATGCTGCACTCACCCAGACAGAAGCTTTCGCAAAATTCACCGGAAAACCGGCTGATATTTCAACAGAAGCGGGTGGTGAATTCAGTGGATTTGACGGAATGGTATCTGGGCGTCACATCGAACTGGTTCCAAATGAACGCATCGTGCAAGCTTGGCGGGTTGGCCCTTGGCCAGACGGTGACTTTTCCGTTGTACGATTTGTACTCAAGTCTACGGACGGCGGTGCGCAAGTCGTACTTGACCAGGCGGGCTACCCAGATGACGCCCATGACCACTTGGATGGTGGGTGGAATAAAATGTACTGGGAACCACTTCGGAAATTCTTAGCTCAATGAGCCACGAATTTTTAGGGGGCTTGGTCCTACTCGCCATATACACGTGGGCAACACCGCGAAAACGCCAAAAAAGGAATATGCCGAGTGCTGGCGAAAGCCTTGCTCAGATGTAGAATGGATGGAAGTAAGTTCTTGGCAGACATGAGTTGACGATGAAGTTTGGTTTTGGATGAAATCTAGCAAAGTATTCAAAACTTATGAGACTAGCCTTCGCCTTTATTCTGGTCTCTTTCTGTTTATTAGTGGCGTATCCAATCCGTTGCAGCTTGAACACTTTTCAAGCTACGAGTCGATTCAGGACGACGTATACGGAGTTGCCCTTCTGTGGACATTTTTTACTTATTCCAATGCGGTTCTGATCTCCATTGGAATACTCAAGTGTGTTGGGGCCACGCTACTGGTTTTCAATAAAACGAAACTGATCGGCGCCGCGATTTTACTGCCCTTAATGTTTAACTTTGTAATGTTTGGCGTGATTTACGAGGCTCCAGTAACGCCTACGCTAAATGTAATCGCTATTCTAGGAGTATTGCTGCTAGTATTTTTTCTGGAAAAAGAACGAGTCAGCACGGCAGTTCGTTTGTTAGGGATGAAAAAGGAATTCAAAAACCACAGCGCAAACCTATGGCTGTTCAAGCTCACTATACTGGCAGGATCTTTGACAATATTTTGGTTTACACTCGGCTTCCTCTCTAGGGCTGTTGTATTCGCAAGAATGTGGTTGTGACATTCCTAAATCAGATTCTGGGAACGATTCACGAATTGTGTGATTAGCAATTTCCAAGAGCGTTGAGCTGAGATTAGAAATGGAAAACGAAGAAAACGAACAGGCCTTGCTTAAGACTGCCTTCAATACGTTTGAATTTGGCCTCCGGCTGTTTAGCGGCGTTTTTGTATTCATTTATGGTATCGCAAAGCCTTGGCAGTTCGCGCATTATGCAGATTTTGACGTTGCGATTGATGATCTAACCGTTCAACTCGGCGGATTTAGCTTGATGTGGTACTTCTTCGCTTACTCGGGAACCTTGCCCATCATCGTTGGGCTATTCGAATGCACCGGCGCGATTCTTTTGTTGTTTAGTAGGACGAAACTGATTGGCGCTGCGATCTTGTTACCAGTATTGTCAACAGTCGTTCTGTTTGATTTTGTTTTTGAGGTTCAAGCATTCGCAACTGCCAACGCAATCGCATATTTTTCCGTTTGCTTGTTCGTAATTTTTGTCGAAAGGACAAGGTTCCTCTCGGCAATTCAAGCTTTGCTGGTGGGCGATGAACCAAAAGAAACATGCAACCGATTTTTTTCTCGCCAAACATTGTTGCTGTTTGCATTCTTAACATTCAATTGGATGGCGATCAATGTTGCTCATTGGCTTGCACGCCTTTCGTGATCTTCTTATCGCGCCATGGGCCAATCCGAACGGTCAGGCGATTCTGCCGCGAAATCATTTCCTAAAGATGCAGGAAAACTTAGTCAGACTGGAAGGCGAATGAGATGAAGGTTTCAAGAGTAGCAGTGCTCGGTGCGGGCATCGCGGGGACGTGCATTGCTATCGCGTGCAAAAGAATTGGACTGGATGTCGACGTTTTTGAGCGGGCTAGTCGCCCCACATCAAAAGGCGCAGGAGTCGTCCTATGGCCGAACGCCATGTGCATTCTCAGCCATTTAGGGTTGGACCCAAGTATTGCACGTGTTGGCGGACGCCTCAATGAAATGACAAGAGTTTCATCGACGGGCGAGCAACTCAATTGTATCGACA
The DNA here is from genome assembly GCA_965224765.1 of Mariniblastus sp. Taxonomy (GTDB): domain Bacteria; phylum Planctomycetota; class Planctomycetia; order Pirellulales; family Pirellulaceae; genus CAZDBA01. The sequence continues at coordinate 87,233 of CBDDAC010000011.1, read as the reverse complement.
TTCGGAAGCTCGACTCACGCATGGGATATCCGTCGTATTCTATTCTTCGCAAAGATTTGCACACTAGCTTTCTTGATGAGTTGGAGAGGTTAAGTATCGCAGTGCGCTACGGATTTAATGTCAAGGAAGTCACGTCAGTGAACGATGAGCCCGCTGTGGTTCAATTTGACAACGGAGAGACGTTGACTGCGAATGTCATCGTTGGGGCGGACGGCCGAATGAATTCGCTGGCCCGACGATTTGTCTCCGGCGACGCCCAACCGAAATATCAGGGCTACGTGAATTGGGTTGGTCTGATCGACGGTGACTCTGCAGTTTTTCCAAGTAACCGAGTGTGGGATTTCTGGGGGAAGGGAGAGCGTTTCGGAATCGTCCCGATCTCAAGCCAAAAAGGATATTGGGCAGGCTGCAAGGCAATGCCCGCCGGATTGGGCAAACCAAAACTTGGAAACAAAACAGCACTCTTAAACCTTTTTGAAGAATGGCCTGCGCCAATTGGTGACATCATTCGAACCACCCACGAGGCGAACATCAAACGGATTGAAGTCTATGACCATGACCCATTGGCCGAAAGTTGGCATCGTGGCAATGTCTGCCTCGTTGGTGACGCTGCCCATGCAGCACTTCCGACTTCTGGTCAGGGGGCCTGTCAGGCAATCGAAGACGCGTGGCATTTCGTCGAGTGTTTGAAGCCGCTCGCCGATTTTTCTGGCGGCGGACTTGATTCGGCTTTCGCTGTATTTCATGCACTTCGGATTGGCAAGACGACTGACATAATTCAAAACGCCCGCCGCTTTGCTAATTCGCTATTTTGCGAAGACACAGAATCCTGTCGACAGAGGGACATCAAAGCAAGAAATACCGACGACGAACTCATGGTGCGAGAAATGTGTGACTTCTGGGGGCAGGGCCTACCAGGGACAGCGACCGTATAGAGTCGGCCGGTCCGTAAATCAACGTCTGGAAAATAAAAAAATCCGTTCGGGCATATGCAATACTTCAGGTTTCCAGAATTTGACGCTAGACGTTTTCTGGCACTCATTGAAGGCGCAATAAACGGTCCTTTTCGAGAAACAACCTGTGTTTTACCGAGTATTTGAAACTTCTTGATGAGTATGGCGTCATCCTGATACTAATCAATTCTTTTGCGCCGGCATGTTCGTGAAATGGGCGTTCCCAAACTCACTCCCTGTAACGATGCGTTTTTTGGCACTGCAACTGCCTTGGCGTTGTGGAAGCCGTGGAAGACACCTATTGTCGGATATTGTTGCAGGGTATTGTTTCAACGAGGTGGTTTCGTCTGGGATCAAAGCTTCTAGCGATCGTAAAAACAAGGCGAACCAAAAGCTAGGTTGTCGAGGAAGAGTCTGAAATTTGAAAAGGTGCGTCGGTGAGAATTGGAGCAAAGATTAGAGAGCTGTTCTTACGAATGCGATCAGGTGCAATCGAGCTGTCTAATCGTCGATACGAAAAAGTGGTCAAACTTATCCGTGCAAAAGGATTGGAGTTTTCTGCGCTTTCAGATCAGCAATTAAAACGCAAGAGCGACGAATTAAGGAAACAGATTGAGCGGAATGGATTTGAGCGGGACCTCTCAGCGTTCTACGCCTTAGTCGGCGAAGTCGCTAAGAGGACGCTGGGAATGATGCCATACGACGTGCAAATGATCGCGGGATTGGCACTTGCAAATGGGCATTTGATCGAAATGCACACGGGTGAAGGCAAAACGCTGGCCGCGGTTGCTCCGGCGAGCTTGCATGCAATTGCTGGCCGCGGCAGCCATGTCCTTACCTTCAATGATTATCTGGCTAAACGTGATGCAGATTGGATGAAGCCGGTTTACGAATTCTTGGGTTTTCGTGTCGGCCATGTTACGCAGGGAATGACCCTGGACGAACGAAGATCAGCCTATTCATGCGATGTTACTTATGTGACTGCCAAAGAGCTCGGTTTTGACTACCTCAAGGATCAGCTTTGCACGAGTATCAACCAACAAGTGCAACGAGGTTTCAATTTCGCCATCCTTGACGAAGCCGATTCCACCTTTATCGACGAAGCCCGCATTCCGTTAGTGTTAGCAGGCGAAGACAACCAGGAAGTGAACAACCTTCACGAACTTGCCGAACAGATTCGTTTGTTGAAATCAGATACTCACTATTCGGTTCAACAAGGATGTCGGAACGCCAACTTTGAAGCACGTGGACTTGAGCTTCTGCAGCGGAATTTGGATTGCGGTGATTTGTTTGATGAAGTCAACATTGATCTTCTTACGCGTTTGAATCTGGGGCTTCAGGCGAATGTGCTTTTGACTAACGAAATTGACTATATCGTTCAGGATGGTCGAGTCGAATTGGTCGACGAGTTCACGGGGCGCATCGCTGAAAACCGTCGTTGGCCCTACGGACTGCAGGCGGCGATCGAAGCCAAAGAAGGGCTTGAGGTTCAACCCGAGGGTCGAATTCTCAATTCAATAACGCTGCAGCACCTCCTGGACCAATATCAATCGATCAGCGGCATGACAGGCACGGCTCGTTCGGCTGCCACGGAAATTCACGAGTTTTATGGATTGAAAACTGTCGTCGTCCCAACCAATAAACCGAGTGTTCGAGTTGACTACGACGACGTCGTGTTCCTAACCAAACAAGACAAGGTCCAGGCGATTGTCAGGAAAATCAAAGTGCTTCACGCGAGTGGGCGTCCAGTGTTGGTTGGAACGTCAAGCGTCCAGGAATCGGAGGATTTGTCTAAAAAATTGATCCAGTCCGGGGTCGATTGCGAGGTGCTCAACGCAAAAAACGACCACGAAGAAGCTGAGGTTGTTGCACAAGCGGGAATGCCTGATTCGGTAACCATTTCAACCAACATGGCAGGCCGTGGTACCGATATCGTACTCGGTGGTCAACAAGGACAATACCGACGGCGCGTGGTGGAATTGGGTGGGTTATTTGTCATTGGTACCAATCGTCACGAAAGCCGCCGCATTGATGACCAATTGCGAGGTCGTGCAGGTCGGCAAGGAGACCCCGGTGAAACTCAATTTTTTGTGAGTGCAGAGGATGATTTGATCTCTCGTTGTGGAGTCGCGCAATTGGATATCAATTTGTCAAGTTTCAAGAAAGGGCAACCCATCGAAGACCCCAAGGTTGGAAACCGAATCGCCCGAATTCAAAAGTTTGTTGAATCAGAAGGTTTTGAGATTCGACGAACGACAAGCATGTATTCGAAGTGCATTGAGGTGCATCGGCGACTGATGTGTAAGCAACGCCAGGCCATTGTTGCGGGCACGGCAACCACATCGCTATTGCAAGAGGAGGACAATGAGCTGTTCTTGTCTTTGACGCAACGATTCGGCCAAGAACGTATTCAGGCTGCTGAAGAAACAATTGCCATTTATCACATTGACGATTGTTGGGCTGACCATTTGCACACGTGTGCGGACATTCGAAATAGCATTCACTTGGCCAGCATCGGCGGCTTTAGTGCATTCGATGAATTTAACAAACGTGTCAATGTGTCATTCCGCGATTTCAATCAACGAATGGCACGCGAAATCGCGGAATCATTTCGAGATGCAGATGTCTCGGAAAATGGGTTGGATTTTACAAAGCAGGGATTGGTCGGCCCGTCTTCAACCTGGACCTATATGATCAACGACAACCCGCTGGGAGAAGTCTTTGATCGATTGTCTCGAGGAGTCAAGCGAATGTTGAAGGGCAAGTAATAACGTTACACGCTGGCTATCGCTTCCGAAGTCTGTCGGGAAAATTTGTGTCGGCCACTGGACCATCACGGCATCATTTAGGTGAGTCTTTTGTGATCTAAGCCGAGAAGGTGCAAGATCGTGGCGTGCCAATCGTTGATGTGCATTTTTCCTTCGACCGCTTCGTAGCCATGCTCATCAGTGGCCTCATAGCTGAATCCACCTTTGTCCCCCCGCCCGCCATCCAAGTTGTGTATCCCCGCATTGTGGTCGCGCCCGTCGCCTCCCTGGCCATGTGGGGTGCGGCCGAACTCCCCGGCCCAGATGACTAGTGTTTCCTTGAGCATGTCCCGGCGTTAGGAGACCGGCAATCGGCTGATCGGTCTGCCGGCAACTTTCGGGAAGCTTGTTTCGCAGGTCACCGTGCGTGTCCCAAGCTCCGCTATGACCTAGTTCGATGATGCGCACTAGCGCGAACCAGCTTTTCCAGATGTCCGTGGGCAGAAGTTTCTTCATCCATGCGATTTGCCTGAGTCTGTGATTGCGCTAGAACTGGGGCGCTCTCCAATCTTTTGGTTGCGTCCAACTAGCGGTTTCTCTGCGGCACCGAGGTGCGTGGGGGGCTAGGTACCTGTTCATTTTCAGGAATTGCTTCGATAGGAACCGGTACAACGAGGGAATTCGATTGTGGCCCCCCTTCGCTTGGGTCATTCAGACCGACACGCGATATCTCTTGCTGGACTCGCAGTTCAATTTCGTTCTGCTTCTTTCTTACGTTTATGTAGGCGCGAACGTGCTGATCAAGTTGCGCTAGGCTTGGTACTTCATTCGCCCAAAAATTCATTTTCTTGAAATATTGAAATGACAGCTGCTCATCCGTCAATTGGCGATTTTCTATCACAGCATTATCGGCGAGTCTAAGTTTTCCTTCAAACGCCGTAATCAAATGCTCAGTCCTCCAACGGATACCGCGATCAACAACGGGAACTTCCGGAAGCAACTCTTTCTTGACAACTTCCATCAAGCTTTTTGCTCGTTCGATGTTCTCCGCATCTAATTCGAAGTGAGCTTGCATCGCTTGAAGTATCGCCTTGAACCCATATTTTTCTACATCAGAATACCCCATTTCATCAACAGTACTGATTGTATTATTAAACTCAATTCTTGCTGAATTGGCATCATTTTTTGCGTATCGAATTTTTGCGATATGCAATTGAAGGAAAACGTCTATCAGCGATCGATCATTTCTTTCCAGGCCTTTCCTCGCGTAGGATTCTGCCAGCTGTAGTTGTCCGGTGGAAAAAAGCCCGTTCGAAACTGCAACATAATCGGCGACAGATAGGAGGGATGGGTCTGCTGTTTCAAGTTTGCAAATTATCTCAATCGCTCGCTCCATTGAGATTTGGTTTTTGAGCATTAGCAATAAAAAAATGCGAGTGTCGGATTGCTGCAAGATAACTTGGGGTTGAGATTCACCTTCATCGTAGACTTGACCTCCAAAAGTCATTTCGGTCGAAAACAAATCATCTAGTAGCTCAGCAAAAGTCGCACCTAGATGTGCAACGATATGTCCCTTCACTGAATCTCCGAGGATACTATCCAGTCTCCGTCTCATTTCACGGTTGTTCGCTAGCGCAGCTGATTTCTTCCGCTCTCCCTCTTGTTCAATCGTAAAGCCTTTCTGCCAATTAATTATCTCATTTTGAAATTTCATTATTTCGTTCTGCTTGAACATTAGTGAAGAATTAAGTACAGCGCCGAACGCAGAAATCAATGCGAAGCAAACCACAAAGCAACTTGCGATAAAGGAATACCAAACTACCCTAGCAACGAGTTTTTTCAGGGCTTCGCCGGTATGTTCCATCCCTCCTTGCGGACGTCCAGCGGAATATTCATTGACTGCATTTTTGAGAGAATCAATTATTGAATTCCAACTTGAACCTAGAAATGCCCATAATCGACGCCGGAAATAAATCACAAGTCCGATGTTTGTGATTACGACGATGAGTAATAGGACTAAAAAACTTGCAAATGTTGTGACATTGTCTGCAACAGAGAATTGTGCAAACAGTATCAAAGGAGCGCCCAAACAAACTCCCAGAACAAACATTGCAAATAGGCTGATTCGAGGTTCAGTTTTTGAAGGATTGGTCATTGTTGTGCTTTTGGGGCTCTGCGAATTCATTGTGAAGTTTTGTTTTGGGGGTGTGGACTTCCTTCGTTGCTTTGGCAATTGTGAGCGTCCCCTTAGAAGCTTTTTCAGGAGAACTTTGGGCGTTGGTTGTCTGCCTAGGAATCGATGTGCAACCCCGTAAGGTAAGAGTATCAGAAACCAATCGGCAATAGCAATTTCATTGCCCGTCAACGCTTGCCCAACTCTGTTTGTCAGACTGGACGAAGGCGGCATTGGGCCGTTTGCTTCCCCGCCGCGCCCCCAAGCTGCCCTACGAATTTAGTTTACGGAACCAATTGGATTTCGATTGTTATAATTGTCTTGTTGCCGCGTTCTAGTTGAAGGCTATAGGTGCAAAACTCCTCTCTTAAGAAAGATATAAAATATGGCCAAAGATGAAAACAAATACGGAAACTACTGCAAGGTAAACGGTGTCCGGATCGAACTCGCCGAACATGAAACCGATTTTTCAATCGTTGCATCAATTGATGCAATTGCCTCGGATCTCGGCGGCCTTGAACTTGGCTCTATGCAAGTTGGAGCTGGTTTGACTCGTGCAAAGGCAAAGAACAAGACCAGTCGTGATTTGTCAATGAAGGAGGTTCGCAAGCAAAACGTGGCCCACCATATCTACATCGAGAAGGGCACCGATCAAGAGTTTGTGATTAACGATCACATCTTTATTCGCGTTGGGGATCCGGAAGTTCTGAACCAAATCAAACAGGAACACAATTTGGTCGATGTCGGCAACATGGGCGACACGCGGGTTCTCAAGGTGACAGGTGCTACGGGGCGCAATCCGGTGAAAACGGCCAATATGATCGACGATCGGGACGACGTTGAATATTGTTCGCCTCAACTAATGGTCGAGCAACAACGCCACCAATTATCGTTCGTCAACTCGAGCGTTCTCTTTCGGGAACAATGGTATCTGACTGCTGACCTTATAAACCATCCCGATGTGGACTCGAAGGCGGATATTCAGGCTCCAGAAGCGTGGCAAATAACTACGGGGGATCCAAGCATCATAATTGCCGTTATGGATGATGGTGTTGATCTCGGACACCCTGCTTTCGCAGGAAAGCCGTTTCATCCTGAAGGTCGCGACTTTGCGTCCGGCGACAATAACCCAGTGCCAGGCAACGACGATTTTCACGGTACACCGGTGGCCAGTATTGCTGGTGGTGGGCAAGGCGAGGCGATGATTGGCGTTGCCCCTAAGTGCACTCTACTACCCATTCGGATTGGCTTCGGCCCTCTTGATCAGATTCAGACACTTAAAGAATTCAGATTCGCTTCTCGTCACGCGGACGTTTTGAATTGTAGTTTTGGGTTCCCGCCGTTACGATTTTCGATTTTCGACCAGGGTTTGGTTGATGAAATCTCTGAGATGACTCGCACTGGCGGACGTCGAGGTAAGGGACTTGTTATCATTTTTTCTGCAGGGAATGACGACGCACCGACGCGACTGTCCTCATCTCAAAACGTAAACGGTGTTCGTTTTCTTGGGAACGCAGGCGTGCGTCAGATCCCTCCAGGAAAGCAAATCTTCTCCGCCTACCCGGGCATTCCAGGAGTAGTGGTTGTCGGGGCATTGTCGTCAATGAATCGCAAATCTGGTTATTCCAACTGGGGACAAGATATTACCGTAACGGCGCCGTCCAGCAACGGACACGAACTGGGTTCGCTGTCAGCCTTTCAGGCAAACTACCGGGGCTTGGGACAGATCGGAGGAACAAACCGACCGGGTCACGGTCGCGCGAGTCGGCCTCTGCGAGATGACCCAACCACTCCCGATGTCCGGGAGAATTTCTACACCGGCGACTTCGGCGGCACTAGCGGTGCCGCGCCAGTTGTCAGCGGAATTGTAGGGCTGATGTTGTCTGTAAATCCAGATTTAACGGCGTCTGATGTCCGAAACATATTGATTGCTACGGCTGATCGCGATTTGGATACCTCAACGGATCTGCCCAACGACCCAAACCTGCAAGGAATCACGGGTGAGTTTATCAATGGTCGTTCCGCGTTCTTTGGTGGCGGGAAAGCCAACGCGTTGAGGGCCGTCAATCGTGCGAAATCGCTACTCGCTACACCCACCGAGCAACGTAGTGGAACTTCCGCTCCGAATCTAGCAATCCCTGATAATACTTCGCAAGGCCTCGTCAGCACGATTGAAATTGGAGGTATCGGCCAAGTCGAACGAATCCAAGTTGAAGTGGACATTACACATACTTTTCGAGGTGATCTCTCCGTAAATTTGGTCAGTCCGCAAGGCTTTACGGCCGTTCTTCATCGCGTCCATGAAGGAGGCTCTTCTGACGACCTCAAGAGAATCTACACAACGGAGAATAGTTCTGGATTGGCTGATCTCGCGTCTGGTGGCGTTGAGGGCCGCGGGATGTGGCGACTTCATGTTTCAGATCGTTTAAGCCGCGACGTTGGTCAGTTCAATTCTTGGAGTATTGATTTGCGATGAGGCAGAGGAAATCGTTGACGTCATATTCGATGTTAATTGCGCCCCGGTTTTTGCAGGAAGATTTGCGCATCTGCAGCGTTTACATAGTTCGCGATTTCTCCTCATCGCAACAGTGATTCGCAGCTTGCACAACGAAAAATGCGCTTTCCTTACCCCCTTCGTGTTCAACTGTAATACTGTCGCTGCCAACTTGTTTTGGCGTTTCATGTCGACGCATTTTGGCAATGTCAATTCAAGCCTGCTCATTGGCCTTGAGGCGGTTGCCATAGCTCGACCTTGTTTCCCTCTGGATCAATGACCCAGGCAAACTTCCCATACTCGGATTCGTCAATTTTCTCGAGCACATCGCAGCCTTCTTCCTTCAAGACCTTGACCAAGGCGTGAAGGTCTTCTACTCGGTAGTTGACCATGAAGGGAGCAGAGCTCGGAGAAAATTGATCACCATCATGCGGGCCGATGGACCAGACCGTTGTGCCTGCAACCGGTTTGTCCTCAGCGTCAGTCCAGTTGAAGGCAGTTCCGCCCCAGGCTTGGACATCGATTCCCAAGTGCCGCTTGTACCAGGCTTGCAATGATGGAGCGTCTTGGGCCTTGAAGAAGATGCCGCCGATGCCAGTGACTCGTTTCATGTGAATTCCGATGCGAGGTAGTGGAGAGAGGAATGTTTCTTCTGCGACAGAACAAGTTGATGTGTCTGGCGAGACGTAAATTTCTTTGATCAGTCAAGATGCCTTGAATTCGTCCAGCATTTACTGCGAGGGGATTGCGTGGCCACAATTTTGTTCTCCTTGGGTTGTTATTGCAACCAGTGAAGTCAACATCATGCAGCTACCTCGCCAATTAACTCAAAGTCCGCCTTGCGAAAGTCCTCGAGCAATTGGTCGAAGCTGCAACCACGCTGAATGATCCCGACGACGTCGCCAAATGGAAAACCGAGCTGGCCAACTCTCTTGCAGAGTTGGACTCGAAATAATCGTCGCACTCACAGGGCGGTTGGCGACTTCAGTTTCACAGGGGTGCCATGCCCTCGCTTGCGTGGGCATGTTTGGTTGCTCTCCTATCAAAGATGTCATTCACTCCATGTTTTTTATTTGTTTCGACATCGAAATACGTGACATCGAAAATTACATTGGGATAATACCTCATCAATTACACGATGGACTTGAAGAAATCCTGCGGCCACACGGTCTGATGGTTCCGGACTACTACGTTTTGGGAGTATTGCGGCGGTGCGGTCCGCCGTTTCGTCAGCCTATTGGCCTGCTCTGTAAGCATTCGCTCTTGTCAAACGCAGCAATGACGAATCGAGCTGATCGGCTTGAGAAGAAAGGGCTCGTTGAGCGAATGGCGAATCCCAAAGATCGTAGGGGCGTTCTTTTGGCTTTGACAAAGGCCGGTCGAAAGCTCGATGACCAAGGCAAACCAGTTCGGGGCGCATCGGTAGAGGTTTGGCAAGCTGACATCAACGGCCGGTACAAACATCCACGGATTCAGAACCAGCATGAGCTTGACCCATTTTTCATGTATTTCGCAAGCGTCAAAACGAAGGAAGACGGTTTGTACTTGTTCAAGACTATCGTTCCAAGGTGGTACAGCTTTCTCGGAATTTTTCGAGCTCCCCATATCCATATCAAAGTTAAGGAGGCGAACTATTGTGACCGCCTTGTAGGCAACATTAAGTTTAAAAATTCTTTGACGACACCGTGATCCAAGGCCAAAATCTCTTTTCTAATCGCTTCAAAACAGGAAGTAGCTGGAGAAACCCGATAGATCGGTGATGATCTGGAAACGATAGCTGGATTTGATGATAAACAAGAAATCGATGGCAGGAAGGTTGCCATGGAGATCCACCCGTTGAGGCGATAGCGAAGTTTACGTTGCAAGGAAGGAGTTGCCAGTTGGGGGGCCTCGTTCTTCAGCCGTCTTGGCAGTATCATTAGGCGAGCGAAAAGCCGTGACGACGCGGATCACGGACGCCAGATTGTTGACTCTGAGTGGCGGCACCTTACCGCGTGCCCTGTTTCTCCACATTGGCTCCACATTCGGCTTCCGAGCGGACTCCGGCCAAAGGAGCGACATATTCTTCCGGGGCGCGGTTGTGACCTGGAAAGAAACGAGAGTCCGATCTTACTTCGAGTTACCGTATACTACGCGTTCATCCAGTATCCGGTCCTAGAATTCTACAAAGGTGAAACGCCGGATGATGCAAATTCCAATATCTACCAACCCTTCTCCCGTTCGCGACCTTACGGTTGAAGTTCCCCGTACAATTGTTCGAAAGGCGATCATCCTTGCGGCAGGGATTGGCGATCGATTGCAGCCCTTTACGCAGCAGTTCCCTAAGTGCTTGGCGCCAGTATGTGACGTGCCGATTCTTGTTAACACACTGACTCATCTCAGTGATGTTGGCGTCACTGAAGCCGTGATCGTCGTCGGACACCACAAGGAGAAGATCTACGAGCGCATCGGGGACACCTTCCAGGACTTGAAGGTCACCTACATCGAATCTGAAAAATACGCGAGCACAAACAATATCTATTCTCTGTGGCTTGCTCGCGAGCATCTTGTTGAGGATGTTCTCTTGTTGGAAGCCGATGTTATGTTCGAGCGGCGAATTCTCGAACGAATGCTCTCGCATGAGAGTGGGAGCCTCGCAGCCGTGTCCCGGCACCAGACCTGGATGTCTGGCACCGTCGTGAGCGTCAACAAGTCGGGCAATGTTCAAGCACTGATGGACGCTCGGGAGCAAGGTCTGGATTTCGATTATTCCAAGGTCTTCAAGACAGTCAACATCTATCTCTTCCGTGGAGATTTTCTGCGTCGGTACTTTGTGCCGCACCTCGAGGCCTACATTGCTTCGGGTGAGGTTGACGAGTATTACGAAGCAATTCTCCACGCGATGGCTCATCGCGGGAAACACGATTTGCGAGCAGTCCAGTGCGATGATCTCCTGTGGTATGAGATTGATGACGAGAATGATCGTCTTGCTGCTGAATACCTGTTCTCGACACAAGAACGCCGCTATGAATTCATCTCCGGCGAACACGGAGGATACTGGCGTTACGATTTTGTGGATCACGCCTTTCTCTACAACCTCTATTTCCCGCCGGACGCGGTCTTCACTCACTTCAAGAATCATATTTGTGACTTGGTCTTGAACTACCCTGTCGCTCAGCGTCCCCTCGCCCGTATGGTCGGTGCGCTGATAAACCAGCCTGAAAAAGAGATCGTAGTAAGCAACGGCGCTGCAGAACTCATCAAAATTATCGCCAACCAGGTTACGGGCCGGATGATTGTTCCTGTCCCCTCCTTTAACGAATACGAGGAAGTTTTGCCCGAGGAGAAACTCGTTCGTTTTGCATTGAGCGCACCATCCTTCCAGTTGGATGTTGATGCGTTTGCTGAGGAGGCCGCTCGCTGCGAGGCCAGTATCGCGGTCGTGGTTACCCCCAATAACCCGACCTCAATATCGGTTCCGAGGGCCGACCTTTGTCGACTTGCAGAAAAGCTCGGCAGGCAGAACTGCATTCTTGTTGTCGATGAATCCTTCGTCGATTTCGCAAGCGATCCTGAATGTGCAACCTTGAGCGATGAGATCGATACCTACCAGAATCTGGTAATACTCAAAAGCATGAGCAAATCATACGGGATCGGAGGGCTGCGGCTGGGCTACTTGCTGACTGCTAACAAAGAGTTTGCTGAAACGATACGTAGTAACGTGCCGATCTGGAACATCAATGGACTTGCTGAATCGTTCTTGCGTCTGGCGCCGCGGTATCGGAGGCAGTTTGACAAAAGCTGTATCCTTGTTCGCAAGGATCGAGACGATTTGTACCAGCATTTGAATGCCATTGCCGGGATGACCGTTTACAAGCCGGAGGCGAACTTTGTCTTCTGCCGTCTTCCAGATGATGCGCCAAATGGGCCCGATGTGACGCGGGCGATGTTCGTGGAGCACAATATTCTCATCAAGCACTGCGCGGGAAAGACCATGCCGGATTCGGATCGATACCTGCGGATCGCGTCTCGGACGGGTGCTGAGAATTGTAAACTCGCGGAAGCATTGACGGCCATCATTGCTTCTTCGGTGAAAGCAACAAACGTCAATGGATGACGAATCGCGCCGAGGAATCGACGCCGACCCTACGGTCCGTTCCAGTCGCGGGAGCATCTTCGCTCACGCTGCCGATCTCGCCAACGCCTGCACCTTGGCCGGCCTGTTCTGTGGCTTGCTCGGGATCTACTTTGCTGCGCAAGGTGTCTTCTCGGCGGCGGTTATCGCACTTCTTTGGGCAACTTTTTTTGACTGGTTCGACGGCCCGATCGCACGCCGTACCAAGGGTCGGTCGAATGAACTCGGAGCATTGGGAGGACAGCTTGACTCGTTGGTTGACATCGTCAGTAGCGGTGTTGGCCCTGCGATCCTCCTCTTGAGTATCGGCGGGTTTAGTCCGTGGTTCATTCCGGGTGCGTTTGCGCTGGTTGCCGCCGGAGCACTTCGGCTCAGCTACTTTAATGTGTTTGGTCTCGAAGACGAATCCACCTACTTGGGCTTACCGATCGATCACAATGTTATCTTGGTAGCGTTGGTGTTTTTACTCGACGGCCCGCTGGGACGAAACGCGTTCGCCATAGTCCTCTACGTTGCGATAGTGATGCTCGCCGTCTTGGGCGTCATGCCATTCCTGATGCCCAAGGTTGGCGGTCGTTGGTATTACGTGTTTGCTGTTTTCGTTGTATCACTAACCGGCGTGTATGGGTGGCGACTTTGGGCCGACATGCCGTAAGTCAGATTGAATCCGGCGAACGCAATTGGAAAAAATGGTTTTGCAGGCGGGGCCATTTGACCTGGAGTCGAGACAGAACACGGGGCAATAACCAAAAACTGAGTGGAGCGATCGCCCTCAACGAATACCAGGTAAGAGTTCCAAGGAATGGGGACTGTGCCGGCAGGAAGCGTAGGTACTTTCGCCGTGCTTCCACCAACTCCACTGCGACTTCCATGCTCGTGTATGCGTAGTTGCGACGAAATTCGGAAGTCGGGAACCCGGCTTTCCGAAACAGGTCTTGGTAAAGACTCACATTTCGATAGACCGCCTGGTAGTCGCCGCGCGCGGTCACTATTCCTTGTGGCACGGTCGATTCGCGAAGAACGATCGATGCCCCAGAGGTAAGACGGTCCTTGAGCGAACGAAGTAGTGCAACCACATCGAGGTCATTCAGATACATGCATAGGCCCCCAAGAAAAATCAGATCGAAGGGGCCATCGGGGAGATCCTCTCGTATATCACCTTCAACAATCTTCGCGCTGGGGTAGGGAGCCAGGAGCGTCTGGGCTGCCACCACCATGGACGAGCTTTGTTCGATCCCAACGACACTTTCATACCGGTCTGCAAAGATCTTGGTCCATGCTCCCGCGCCGCAACCGACATCGAGTACTCTGCCTTCCGGGGGCACCACGTCAAGCCAATCGGCGATCGACTCGATCTCTTTTCGTAGGCGGTAACGAACAGAGTCTTCGGGAAGATTCTGCGCATGGGCCATATAGCTGGCGGTCGCTGCGGTATCGCTGCCCGCCGATTGAAAATAACGCCGAACAGCCGTGTAGTCGATACGCTGGTCTGACGAGCCTGGGTTCCTCATGACTGAGCCTTTGTCACGGACGCTTGTTCGTACGTGTAGGAGAACATTCGGGACATTATCTTGGTAGACAATTGGTCGCGTCGCGAGGCAGAAATGACTGCAATGCATAAACGAATTCTCATCCCGCATCGCTTTTGATGCAACCCTGTGCCCGCGGTTCTTGCAACGTTTTCCACCCTTACTTCATGCTCTGTGCACGGATCGACGCGAGACGGCTCCACCCATTCGAGAATACGTTCGTTTACTCGCGATTCAGCCGGTACTCGTTGCCAATGCTCTTTTTCTCATACGCTGACTATCTAAGAACTTATCTCGATATTCACCGACCAACGGAACCAAAGTCACGATAAGGAAATGGAGGACGATAGTCACACCGAATTTGATCCGGCATTCAGATGCCTCAATAGGGTAATGTCGAACGGCTGGTCTTCTCCTGCATATCGCCGGGTTTGGCATGCAACGGTTTCGAACCCCAAAGATTTGTAGTAACCCGGCAAGAAGCCTGAGACACAATCCAGATAGAGCTGTTCCGGTGAAGCGACTAACTTGAGTGCCTCCTTTACGGCAAACGCTCCGACCCCTTTTTTTTGATGGGCGGGGTCGGTCGCCAAAGCTCGCAACCAAACAACAGGCTCTTCGATGTCGACCATTGGCCATTCGTCGAGCCGTTCGCGAGGAATCGAAAACACCCCCGCGATTTCCACGCCGTCGAGGACGACGTAGTTGGCATCATCTTCCTGCCACATCATGTAGGTATCAAGTATCGTCTTGGAAATCCGCTGACGCCGACCCTTCTGTTCAAGCCATGCCGCCACTCTTTTGAGGACGCTGAATGTGGCCTCTGTCTCACGCCTGACGACCAGACGAACTCGTAACCCGTTCATTTGAACAACACTACATTCAGGATGTGAAAATTAAGGTCCAATATTACACGCGAACCAGCCGAACGACTATTGGGACGGTGTGCTAACCACCAGACGCTTCGGCTTCATCGCTTGAAGGTTTCTTTCCCCAGTATAGCTTCGTGCGTTCAACGTTTCACGCCGAAAGCATTTAGAATGAACATGCAATGGTATATGCAAAGTCGTAATCCGCAAACTGACTTGCGTTGAAGAGACCTCCTGTGCTGAAGACGTTGAGTTCAATGACCTTTGCACAAAGAGATCGATTCCCGAAAGCTGAATTCCTGCATCGTCTAGAATCGATGCTGCAGCCAATACAGCTTCTTCTTGTTTCGCAGTAAGAACGGGACATTCCGGACGGGGTCGGTAGTTTTTTTCTTTATCAATTGAACAGAATGCCAAACTAACCAATCTACACATCCAAGCTATTTCAGTAAACTAACAAAGAATAGAGTCCCGACCACTTCGTTCTTTCAAATAATATCAGAGACTCACAATAACTAGAGAGATAATCTTATCTGTCCAAAGGAAAGCGATGCCCAGAAAGTCAAACCTCGTGATATTACTGCTGTTTGCAGCTGCCGCAACATATGGACTGACACACCTCGCGATGGTTAATCAGGATGATCAACCAATGGCAACTCCTCAGATCTCCATCGACAAGTCGACAACCGATCGAGTGGAGCCACTGGATGAATCCGGATACGTCGATTACCTTCAGGCAGTGAATCAACAACTTCATCTGGAAAGCGTCACACCGGAACACAACTATGCGTTGGCATTGTGGCAGATCCTGGGAGTTGACTCCGTACCCAAATCGGATCGCGAAGCCTTCTTTGGTCCTATTTCATTTCGCTTCGATCCTGATTCGACCCTACCTCAGTGGAAGAGCTCCGATGCATTTTTTCAAAGTTACACCTTCGATTCGAATCGCCAATTACGGAAGTCAGTCTCATTCTTTGATGCACCGTTGAAGCCTTGGCAAGGCGCAGATTTCCCAGCGATCGAATCGCTTTTAGCTGAAAACAAACGGGTATTAGATTACCTTGCCGAGGAAATGACTCGAACCGAATTTGCCCAACCATACGTCAGCAGCGACGAACCTAAGCTGATCAGTGCTCAACTCTATGGGATTCTCGAGCTTAAGGAGATATGTCGCATGTTTGCCTTGCGTGCAATGCTCCGTCAAGGGAAAGGTGACCTGGAGAACGCTTTCAAGGATTCACTCTCCTGTATGCGAGTATGCCAGTATTTGACGCAGCGCTCATCGGGTGTCGAAATCACATTCGGCCTGGAAGTATGTCGTTGGTCAACCGAAGTCGAAAAGAGCATTCTCGCGGATGGTTCACTTTCAAAAGAACAGATGCTGGCCCATCTCGATGACTTGCTGAAAATGAAGGTATCGCCAGAAATTGCAAAGACGTTCGGCGGGGTCGACCGATGGATGGTTCTGGAGATCGCTCAGCTTTGGGACCAGCAATTCCCCAATGCAAAGTTGCCTCCCACCCTAAATCAGCTGTTGCCCAGTTGGGCAACCCCATTAAGCGTAGACATCGACGAGTCGATGCTTGTCGTCAATAAATGGTACGACCGCGGGGTCGAGTCACTTTCAGGCGACACTCATGAATCGATCGTTTCAGAAATTTCCAAGATTTACCGTGACATTGGCACTTTGGAAGATTCATTGAATGACAGGCCTGAAAGAACTCCCGAAGCATTAGGACGTTACATTGGTAGAATTCTGGTCACTCAACTTTTTTCGGACCTGCAAGGATTCTACTTGGCAAGCGTGCAAACCCAGTCTCAACAGCGGATGGTGATCACCGCCTACGCTCTTCGACTTTACCATCGCGAACACAACTCATATCCCGATAATCTTGAAGCTCTCGTCAGCGAATCCAAGCTAGATCCGAACCTAATCATCGATCCCTATTGCGAGAAACCATTTCGTTTTGAAATCGTCGACGGCCAATCACAACTAATGAACTCTCCACCAGACGAACGCCCATGGCAAATCGAGCTGCCTAAATCATCTTGATTTTTGCAAAAAGCGACGATCTCACTGACGCTCCATTATGCAGGCTGTTCGTCTCAGTAGACCAATTGTAAGGCCGGATCCGACCTGCCGAAACCCTCATGATCGGCCGGTAGAAATCGATTGGAAGCATAACAAACTTCATCGACGTTTCACGCGAATGCCAAAGTACACCGGTGAAGTCAACCGAGTTGATCATGAGCCTTTTTCAAATCGCTTCGGATTCATCGTTCGAACGCACTTCCAAGTCTCCTCGATGTTTCACGCCGATGCATTTAGGAGTCGAATATTCGCGACTTCGGTCATATTGACCGACGCATCAATTTCAAATCGGTGAATAGATTGTCGAAGTAACCTGGAATTTTTTCCACAGCAAAAGTTCGTCACAAACGAAACACTATCTTGTCTGATTAGACAATGTGTGCTTACATTTGTTCAGAGCTATTTTAGTCAGTGAATAGTCTCCATTCTCGCAACCCATAAGAAACGGAGCTTCCGATGAAGTCAGCATGTACTCGCCAACGTAGTACAACCACATGGTTTCTAATTTTGGCTTTGGTTCCATATATGGGGATGATATCATCGGTATCTGCGCAAGATAAACCGCCCCAAGACCCGAAGTCTATTTCGAGTCAGGCCCCCCAAGAGGTTGACCTGGACAATCTTCGCATCCAATTGAGCGAGATGCAGAAAGAGGTCAAGAAACAAGCGGAGGCACAAGCCAAGATCAAGGAAACAATTGAAAAATCACAAAACGATCGCACAGAATTAGGCGAACAACTGAAAAACCTGGAATCATTAAAAGCCCAGCTCGAATCGATTCAGGAGATTGACGAGCAAGTCCAGCTGCAAAAGGAAGGATTGGCAGATTTGCTTCAGAAAACAATGGAGAAGCTCAACAAGCAACCATTACCTTCTGGCTATGCTGAGACTTTAAAGATGCTGGAGGATAATGCGAAAACGATTGGCAGGAATCTGAAACTCAACAAAGATGTAATCTATGAGCTTCGTGCCTCCGTTCTAAAGATGGAAGCCTCGATAAGAGGAATGGATACACCTACGGTCCTATCCACAATACACGAGTTCAATCGATTAAGAGCTGAAATAAAATTCCTGAATATCAAAGGGGCAATCCAACTGCATGGGCTCTCAAATGACCTAGCCGCATTTGACAAGATCTCATCCATGGAATTTGACAATGATAGCAAGTCGCTAATCCTATTTGGTGATCGACTGGGCAAGTGGCTGCGCGTCTCTTTGAAATTTCGCAATGACGGCGAATTCATCGGGCTGTATTTCCATGAACGAGGATGGATACGAAAGAGCGGTGGAAAACCAAACAAACCGCCGATCCCGCTTGGAGACATCGAATCATCCGCCTGGTTTCAAGGGAAACTCCATCTTGCACTCGACAACGGCGAGATCTATCGCCTCAACGACAACTGGGTCGCCGAGAAACTGAATGTAAATCTGGAGGGATTCAAAACCCGACTTATTGATAAAAACAGAGAAATAGTTTTCTCCGATAGCGGAATCGAGGGAATGACCGCGACAGAGGACGGAAAAAAGCTTATCTGCTTTGCCGAGAAACAGAGCGCCGACTCAGACCAAAGAGGCCAAAACAGGCAGGCCTGGATCCTGGCGGCTGGCGTTAAGGGTGGAAGTATCAAACCGAACAAATCAGCCTATAAATTCGACGACGACATTTCCAAGCGGCATGACATCGGTGGAGCAACAACACATAAAGACAAATTAATCGTTGTTCACAAACACTTTGAAGAAGATACCGAAATCAACTTCGTACGGATTTCTAGATTCCACATGGATGATTTGGCAAATAGCAAGTCGGGAACTGTGTTGTTCAAGGCCGAATCAGAGGACCTTTTAGACAACACAGAGTGCATTGTCAGTTTCGAACAAAACGGGACAAATTACCTTGCGCTGCTGACCGACAACAACGGAAGATCGAAGCAAAAGGCGATTTTCCTCCTGTTCGAACTGATTACTTCTGACAAACCTGCGTCAGACAAGACTGCTCCCGCAAAATAGAACATGGACCCAGAACAGTAACGAATCCTGAATTCAGTTTCGTCATTTTGGGTGAACCTCCGGAATATTGCTGATATCGATCTTTCGGATCTCGCCTTCTGTTGACACCTATGAGATACGCTGTCCGGTCGGCTTGCTCTGACACTCGAGTGCACCCACCTCCCTAGGCCCACCTTCTTGCAAGTTCTTGAACAAAATCCGCCGTAGCGTAACGAGCCATGTCGCATTGGTCCGACGGAAAATGTGATAGGTTTCTGTGCTAAACTCAGACGCCCAGAACATTGCTATTTAATCTGGAATAAGTCGTTTCCGATATTCAACTCAACTCCATCCAGCCAAACCTCGATTTGATAGGTGCGGCCTGAATAAAACACGTCGTCCGGGAGTCGCAGGTTATAAATCCAGTTTCCATCGCTGAATCGGAAGCAATCACCAAGGTCGCCGCTCTCACCAACGTTTGCCAAGTCTTCAGGGAGGTCCAAACCGATCGCGTTTGCGGGGTCGGTTACATCGACGACTTCGATCCGCGGGCAATTTGCTTCGCATCCATTTAGTTCCAATACGAAGTCTAGTTCATCCTGTCCGAGAATCTCGGTCGGGGAATAAAGGGGTCGGGAGTCTTTTCTTTGCTGGGTGACCGAAGTATATTGATTGCGAGATTAGATTGATTTAACTTTCTCGCATTTGAACAGAAAAGACTCCCGACCCCATTCGCTTTGCCCGACCCCATTCGCTTTGCCTCATCTACAAAAAAACGTCCGCAAAGAGATCGTTGGCCTGAGCCTTCGATTTCAATGCAGACGCACTTTACAAAGATGTCTTTGGCGGAATGCGACTTGGCTCAAAGCCCATTCCGTGAAAAATCCAAAACAACGTCTGTGTTCGCTGCTGCGCAAACCAAAAAAAGACCAACGAAAAAATCTGACGACAAAAATATGAAGCCGAAGATCCCGGTCAGGGAACTAAACTCTTACAAGAAAAGTATACCTATTGCAACACTGGGTACACATTGCTGGCCGAGATCGTAAAACGTGTATCTGGGAAATCGCTCAAGGAATTTTGCCACAAGAGAATTTTTCTTCCGTTAGAAATGAACGATACGCACTTCCACGATGATCATCGGCACATCGTTCCTAATCGTTCTGACTGTTATTGGCCAAAACAACGTGGCTGGCAAAAGGCTGTGTCGTCCTATGCGGTCGTTGGGGCAACGAGCCTACTCACAACTACCGAAGACCTCGCGAAGTGGCAGCGGAACCTTGAAGTCAAAACGGTGGGTTCAAACAGAGTGCACCGGCACCTTGAAGATCGCGCGGTGTTAAACGACGGCGAAAAGATCAACTACGCCGGAGGAATTTACCACGGCAGTGTATCCGGGCATCCAACGCTCGGGCATTCAGGAGGCGATGCAGGATATGTCTGTCATGTTGAACGATTTACCCAACAAAACCTGTCCGTGATCGTGCTTGCCAATACGAGTGATATTCCGGCTGCAACGTTGGCGCATCGCGTTGGAATGATCTATTTGGGTGAAAACAAGAAGGCCAATGACAGCAATGCGTCCTTCAAATCATCGACGCTAGAGGAATCAAATCAGTTGGCTGGAGGCCGAAATTGGTTCACGACAAGTTTGGTTTCTGACACACTAGTTCCAGTCAGCCTTACGAGTGACGTCGACCTCGATGATTTAGCGGGTCGCTACTTTTGCCCAGAGCTTGATGTCTTTTACGATCTTGTTTTGGAAAATGATCAACTTCATCTTCGTCGACGCAAGTACGGAACACAACTTTGCCGCCAAACCGGCGAAGGTCTGTTTCGAGTCTCGAGTGGGCTGTCTTTCGACATCATGTTTGATCGCGATTCGAACTCGAATAAAGTTTCCGCTCTAAGAATCAGTACGGGGCGCGTGAAAAATTTAAAATTTGTCAAACACAATTAGTTGAAGTTCGAAGAACAGTATTAGACGTTAGCCATGGGGGACGTTTAGCAAGGGGCGGCCCGTCGTAACATTTTCCTGTTGGTCGGTCAGCGGGTACAATTGGATTCAAGAGCCGCAGGGAGCATTGACAATATGGCAAGATCGAACGAAACAAACTCCGACGCACACAAGAAATATCGCGCAATCTTGCGTTGGATTCTGGCAGTGTTCGTTACGGGCATTTTGGTAAGCCTTGCTTTCAATGTTTCTGCACAATTCTCACTTTCAGGAAAACCCACGATTGATTTGTTGATTCTAGGTGGTTTGGCAAACTTGAGTTTTTACATATTTGTCAGAACCAATGCCTCTTGGTCAAGGAGTAGGCAGGTTGGACTTCTTTCATTGATCGCTCTACTGCAAATCGCAGGCTGCTTTTCGTTGAAGCTTGACGGATTGTATGGAAACGGTTATCCCAAAATTGTTTGGCGTTGGACAACAAAACCAGCGGATCGAGTGTTCGTCGAAAGAACCAGCAAGGTTGTTGTTGCCTCTATCAATCAAACTCGTTGGCCAGGTTTTCGGGGGAAGAATTGCTCAGGCATTGTCGAAGACATTCAGCTTGAAGACTGGAATATATCTCCTCCTCGATTGATTTGGGCACACCCGATCGGCGGTGGGTGGTCGTCATTTGCAATGGCGGGAAATGTTTGTGTTACACACGAACAGCGCGGTGATGACGAATTCGTCGTATGTTATGAGCTGGCGACAGGAGATCTCATTTGGGAACATCGCGATCGCGCCCGCTTTCAGGAGGTTTCAAGTGGCGAAGGGCCACGCGCCACTCCCACGATTGCAGGCGAGTACGTTTATTCGTTCGGGGCAACGGGAATATTGAACTGTATTCAACTCAGCAGTGGCAATTTGGTTTGGAGTCGCGAAGTCCTGGAAGAGAATAACATACCGAATCGGCTATTTGGCATGGCGGGATCACCCCTGGTCGTTGATGACAATGTTATCGTCGCACCTGGTGGCGATAAGCGTTCAGTCATTATGTATGATCGATTCGATGGTCGCGAGAAATGGACTTCTGGAAACGAAATCGCTTCATATTGTTCTCCACAATTTGAAGTGATTTGCGCCATGCCTTCAATCTTGAGTTTTAACGGCGAAGGCCTGAGCTGTTTCAGACTGTCGGATGGAACTCGGGTTTTTCACGTTCCCTGGGTCAGCAACCCTTCTGAGAAGAACAATGTTTGCCAACCGATTGTCCTGAACACATCAGAAACGACTACAAGAATTTTCCTTTCATCTGGATACGGAAAAGGTTCGGCCGTCTATCAGATAACAAGGGACAGCAATGACTTCATCGTCACGCAGGTCTGGGCAAACAAGAACCTCAAATCGAAATTCGCATCTGCGGTCAGCCATCAAAATTTGGTGTACGGTTTGGACAATGGTATTCTAGCTTGTCTCGACTCCAACACAGGGAAACGACTGTGGAAAGGTGGACGTTATGGGCACGGGCAACTTATTCGAATAGGCAAAACACTCCTGGTTCAATCTGAGAAAGGGTATGTTGCTCGCGTTGGCTGTTCAACAAGCGAACTGGTAGAGGAAAGCAGACTAAAGGCACTAGGCACGAGGACCTGGAATCATCCCGCATTCAGTGGGAAGTATCTCTTGTTACGAAATGATCGGAAGGCAATGTGTTTCGAATTGACTCTGACCGGCGAATCAGAAAACAAGCGAATTTCGAAAGATCCTTGAACGACAAATTGTCAATGCCGAAGCGCGTAGAAGTCGTCGTCGTTCAGCTTGCCCTCAAGTTCTCTTGAATCGGAAACGTCAGCTTCCGAGAGTTCGCGTGATGAAACAAAGCCCTGAAAATGCCGTTGCTCATCCATGCTCACCAAATGCCGAAGCCCTTTGTCGACCATGATCGCCTTGGCTACTTCATATCGCTCTTGTAGGGAAATCCTTCATGCCGGCTTGTCGTTACGTCCTTGACGTTGACGGATTCATGTCGAGGCGTTGATAAATGACTCGGCGCAGCAGGTCCCTCTCCAAAAACACCCCTACAACCTGGTCGCCGTCACAAACTGCAACGGTTCCGACATTCTTGTTCATTCATGTATTCGACCGCGAGTCGAAATTGCTGGGCAAGTTTTACAGAAAGCAGTTCCCGTTCTTCGCCGATAATCTCTCGAATGGTCATGATTCATTCCCATTTATTCGCTAGAAATGGCAACGTGTGACCGACGAGAATTTACTGCGTCAATCAAAATTGTTTGCGTCGGCCATACCTCATTGAACGATGTAGAAAGGAGAACTCGCTGGAACGTCCTTTGAGTCATCACTCAATCGGTAGCCAGTCGTTTTCGGATCAAAGACCAGTTCAAATTCAATTGGAACTTGGTTCGATTTCTCTTGTTGTGCAAGGAGCACGGTTGCCATGGTAGTGGCTGACAGGAATGGCTGTTCTGGATCGGTCGCGTCGAGGATTACTAATCGTAGATGATCGCCCGTGGTATCGACGGAGTCTGTATCGGCGATTTGATTGGAAAGGTGACCTTTTACCAGAGGATAGGGAGTTAACACCTGGCCAGAACGTTTGATGAACTTGTCGTAAATCGGCTTGTCTGAAAACCCATAAAAACAAACACAATGTGTGTCAGAGCCCTCGAAATTGATCGTCGGGTAAATCGCCTGATCCCCGCACTTCAATAGGTAGTAGGGAGTGTTGGCAGAGTCAGTTCTTTTTGGCATCTTATTGTCCTTGTTCTGAAAGGTTAGAAATGATCGCACCGCTGGCTAGCAGTTGGGCAGCAACCGTAGCGGCGCATTGTAAGGCGGATCGCACGACTTTGGTGGCATCGAGAATGCCAGCCGCGACCAAGTCTTCGTAGTTGTTGTTCAAAGCGTTGAAACCGAAGTTGTTCTTTTTTGCCAGAACGTGTTCCACGACGAGCCCACCGTCCTGGCCTGCGTTGGAAGCAATCCAAAACAATGGAGCACGACAAGCTCTTAAGACGATTTTGTAGCCGGCAGATTCATCGTCGCTTAAGCCTTTTGGGGAACATGCAGCTGACGCGTGTAACAACGCTACGCCTCCGCCGGGAAGCACTCCCTCTTCGACTGCCGCCCGTGTCGCGTTGAGCGCGTCATCAAACAGCATCTTGAAGAGCTAAGAAAGAGTTCACGATCTTTGATGCTCATATTCCTCCGTTACAATCCAAAAGAGTAGGCACAAAAAAAGCCGACGCGAAAGAACATCGTAGAGGCTTTCGCGTCGGCTTACTTATTATTTGGCCTTCTGGCTTATGCAGACTGCCTTCTATTTAGTCATCCGATAGGAAACAGTGATTTTGGCTGTTGCAAAATCTGCTTCAGCGCTTGAGTCTATGCCGCGGGGCATAGGAGTCAATGGCAATGCTCGAAAGAACGCCTCTTGAAAACTTGAAACGGAAATAGAATCTAGTTTAGGACCGGTTTTCCATACGCCATGATCGAGTGTCCAACAAAAAGAATTGGATTTTACCGGCAAATTGATGCCATAGTGGATACGGCGAGTCTCGGTTAAGCATACAATTACCTTGCGGAGATCCATTTTGGAGGCGAAACAAACTCGATTGGGTTTTGATGATTTGCCTCGGCGATTCGAATCGATTCACTGATAGTGGCAGGCATTTGAGTGCTTTTAGCAATCTAGGTGGGTTGAGTGTCGCGGTCCGCTGAACGCAATTTTTCCCTTCTTTGTAAATCCATGGATTTACTCAGGTTGCTCCAAAGCTGAGGCATTGGAGAACCTCTTCTTGGCGCTGACTTTATTCAGAGTTTGGATCGCGCGGTTTTGTGCTTACGAGACTAGATGCGAAGCTTGGGACCGTGAGGTTAGTTGGTCTGTTAACTCAAAAATGGCAGGAAGCAAAAGGTTAAACGATGAATTTTTTCAAAAGAATTGCCGCCAAGTTTACGACTCGTGGTCGGGCATTGGCTCAAATCGAGGAAGGAATGGCTTGTGCAAATAACGCCGAGACGGACGTCGCCATCCAACACTATTCCGACGTAATCAACGCCTCAGAATCGCCTCGCGATGTCAAAGCAATGGCCCTTTTTAATCGAGCCTTGGTGTTAACGACGATCGGCAAGGAGAAACAGGCGGCGGTCGACCTAAAAGCAATACTCAACATGCCTGAAACGCTGGCGAGGATCAAGAAATCTGCCGCCGATAAGCTTGTGCGAATGCAGCGAAAACTGAAGCGGGAAGAAACAACAAAAAGCGACGATCACGTCAATCTTTGATGACACGAATGGAAACAAAGATGAATAATCAACGACCCGATGAATCGAAACGAATTGCCCCGAGCTCCTTGTTAAAGACAAGTTGCGACCTCGAATATCTTTTGGTGGGTGACCTTCGATTTCTATTGAATGCGAAGGTTGGCTCACATACCCGACCCTCGTTGCTCGTTCTATTGAATCGGTTGATCTTGAATCTGCCTGATGTACTGAAACTGTCGTCGATCGACGGTTACATGGAAACTGTACTGGCTCGACGCCCCAACTGGTCTCGTCAAGTGGACAAGTTACATCAAGCCAACCTGAACTGCGTTGCAACGCTTATTCTGATTCGTGATTGCCTCGAAAGCGATCAGGGCTTCAACGCAATTTCAAAAAAACTGAAGGTGCGACTTCAGAAATGGATTGAGGCGTATTCTGCTATCCGATGTTTGGAGAGTACTATGTTGCAAGAAGCCTTTACTGTTGAAATCGGCGGTGAAGCGTGAACCGGCCCTGTCTGCTCGGACTCATCGAAACTCATGAATGGCTAATGCTCGCTGGAATTTTGGTGGCGGTCGTTGCTTCGCTAGTCGCCGTATTCGTTGCCACCGAGTACGGAGGTCTCTGGCTTCAGGCAAAAATGTCCAATGCGGACGTGGCCATGATGAGCTTGATTGGAATGGGTTTTCGCAATGTCAAGCCAGATACAATCGTTAGGGCTCAGGTGATGGCCCGCCAGGCTGGATTGACGATTGCACACGGTCGAGGAAAAAGTACTGCCGGATTAGAGGCTCATTACCTCGCGGGAGGTGATGTCGATCAAGTCATTTTGGCAATCATTGCGGCGAACCGCGCTGGGATCGACCTGGACTTTGACCGCGCGGCAGCAATTGACCTTTCAGGTCGAGACTTGGCTGAGGCTGTTCGGACCAGCATATTTCCCAAAGTGATCGACTGTCCAGATTCCCAGTCTTCGAGCCCGCCACCTAGTCTTAGCGCGATCGCCAAAAATGGAATTGAGTTGCAAATCCGAGTTCGGGTAACGGTCCGAACGAATCTGGATCAACTGATCGGCGGAGCGGCCGCAGAAACGATCATCGCACGTGTCGGTCAGGGAATCGTCTCGGCGATCGGCTCAATGGATTCTCACGAAGCAGCCCTGGCGATGCCTAGTCGAATTTCCCAAGCAGTGCTCGACCAAGGCATCCAGTCAAACACGGCCTACGAAATCGTCTCGATCGATGTTGCTACGATTGATGTCGGGCGAAACATTGGAGCACTACTTCAAGCAGAGCAGGCAGAGTCGGATATGCGAGTTGCACGCGCAAACGCGGAGATGCGGCGTGCCGACGCGATTGCATTGAGCGCTGAAATGGTCGCAAACATCACAGCGAAAAAAGCAGAGTTGATTCTTTCCAAGCCACGATTCCACGGGCTTTGGCACAGGCGATCATTAACGGGCAGTTTCGTTCAAATGTGGCTAATTCGAATGCTCCTAAGCCCCTATTGAAGTTTCCCGGTTCGCAAGAAACCGCTTAACCCTGGCCGATGAAAATACCAAACTCACAATTGTCGCGGGTCGCACTCAAAGGAAGTCGTCGAGGAGTTTGTGACACGTGATGGAACGGATCATAGCAAGGGTCAATCAGCGAATGATTGACGTTCTCGAACAGCTGGAAAAAGGAAGTATCGAACTGCACTTCGAACGCGAATCGGGCACCCGCAACATTGTTTCAGTTTCAACCTGACTGACCGTAAATACAAATGAGTTCAACGACTAGTACTTTTTTGTTTCGCGGAATTCGGGGGCTTCCAGCAAAGTGAAAACGACGATTTCCTCACCTGAAACGGTGCTGATGTCATGGTGTAAACTTTTCGTCTTGATCCCCGTAATCGCTTCAACGAGCTCCTCCAGCTTAGGTCTCGCGATTTCAATTAGCTGCGAGCGGACCTGTTTTAGAAGATCGCGTCCTTTTTCTGCCGGGAGTTTGGCGACGAGATGCTGTTCAGCCGCAGTTAACACTCCCTGGAGCCGTACGATCAAAAAGTCTTCGATCAGGTGAGTCCGAATTTCCTTCGGGCCTCTTCCCATGTACTCCAGCTCGAATTGAGACATGCCTTGGCAGATCGCCGCTTCGATTTCTCCACGTGTCTTCAATGTTGGCCCCAAATTAGCAGTTAAAATCCAACGCAACCGATGGCCGCGTTAGCCCATTAATTCCTATTGTATCAAATGCAACGCTTGTCAGTTGATATAAGGGATTGAGTTAGAAGCGACGTCTGAGCGTTGGTTTCCTGTCGCTACGCTGTGTCTGAGTTCTGCGATGTCTTTTGTTTTGTCTTCGTTTAGAGCCACTTCACGAATCGAGCAATGGCCTCGCATTTGTTTGGCACGTTGCAGATGAAGTATTGCTTCGCATCGCGTCAACCGACAAGCAGTTCTCGGTGGCCTACGATTTGATCGGGAACAACCTCCTGCTTGCCGTTGGCGGCCCCGAATTCATTGGGATCCTTAGAACAGTAACTCGACCCGCATGGATCGCTCCCCCCGTTTTCTCTTACGAAATTGGGGGGAGTGCTTTTGCCATCCGAAGACTGATCCATGGAAACCCGACGCGTGAGCGAGGAACAGTCAGGTCCGTCCTCGCTGACGCTTCGGGTTTCCATAGCGCCTGACGCCTAAGCCAAGCGACTTGTCTCGAAAAAAATCACAACTTCGGAGGGAGGGAGTGCTGCACGTTCAAGCCCACCTGCGGCAGCCAAGAATATCTTGGCCTTCTTTGGTGGAATGGGATCCCTGAAGGACCTCTGTTTGGACGCCCCAGAGCTAAACAATAAACTACAAAGGCTGTCTGGCGAGTCGCACTCCTGTTGCATTGCGCAATTGAAGCAAGTTGAATAGACTTACTTTTAGCGGCAACTACGTTTTCCGGGTGTCACTTTTTGACTTCCCTTTCAAATTTCATTTTGGAGTCTTGGTGTCAAAAAGTATCGCAACCGATCGTCAGGCCAATTTGACTGGGAGTTTTTGGATGGTCGCTTCGATGGCGGCTTTTGCTGTAGAAGATGTGTTAATCAAAGCAACGTCCAGAACACTTCCCATCGGTCAGGTTCTGATTTTGTTCGGCTTGGGAGGAGCGTTCGTGTTTGCGTGCGCTGCGATCCTGAACAAAGAGCGGTTGTTCAATTCGGATGTCGTTTGCCGTCCGATGTGGCTGCGCGTGTTTTTTGAGATTCTTGGTCGTCTTTTCTATTCGCTTGCGATCGTGATGACCCCCCTCTCATCTGCCACGGTAATACTGCAGGCGACACCAATTGTCGTGGTTGCGGGAGCGGCTTTGGTTTTTGGTGAAAAAGTGGGCTGGCGAAGATGGATCGCGATTCTTGTTGGTTTGGCAGGGGTTGTGGTTATTGTTCGCCCGGGGGCCCACAGTTTTTCCCTGCTCTCAATTCTCGCTGTTCTTGGTACGCTCGGCTTTGCGGGGCGTGATCTTGCCAGCCGCGCTGCCCCGTTCACGCTGAGCACTGCGATCCTAGGACTGTATGGATTCCTTTCGATCGTTGCAGCAGGAATCCTGCATTCAACCTGGGGTGCGGCCCCGTTTGTATGGCCAAGTTTTGAGATTTCATTTTGTCTTTCAGGTGCAGTAGTGTTTGGCGTTACTGCCTACGCAGGATTGATGATTGCGATGCGCACCGGGGAGATTTCTGCTGTGACGCCGTTTCGATACTCGCGACTACTCTTTGGTCTTGCGTTTGGGGTATTGATATTTGCTGAGGAATTAGATTTCCCGATGCTGATTGGGAGCAGCCTCATTGTTGCCTCGGGGCTGTTTATTCTTTGGAGGAGAAACGTCTCTACCGAAGGCACGAAATAGCTCGGTTTGGATTTGCGGCTAACAAAAACAAGTTCGGTGCGAGCTGAGAAGTTGCCAATCCGCCCAAAGTTTATCGACAAAACAGTGATGAAAGAAAAATACGCGATCGTTAGGCGAAGCCATAGGGAGCATCGAGCCACCGACCCAAACGTGTCCCCGATTGTGCATGCCTGGGCCATCGGCTCCGTTCCATCCTTCCAGCCGCTTCCTGCAAGTCCTTTTCATAGTCAAGAATAAACTGGCGATGCCAGGGCAAGAAGGCAGGACATTTATGGATGGTATTCGGCGGCGCCTGCTCATGCCTGACCACATAGGCATCGTATTCCGCTGGCCTTGAGGGGCTTGATAGCGGCGACCAGTTCATCTCTCTCGGCAACCGTGAGCGAATTTACATTTTTTCTTACAAATATGAAATCTAAGTCCTTTAATACAAGTGTCCTTCTGAGACCGTGTCAAGTCTTGTCGGCCAATAGCTTGCCCACTCAAAACTTGATTCCTTTTCCGAATCATTAAGCAGTGCGAAATCGACGGCGAAATGTGCAAACAATTTTTCAAGAAAAGTGATATGCGCTTTCTACGACCAAGCTTTTGAGGGGAAGCAAGCGATAGAAGCGAATAATTTCGCAAAATGAGGACGTTGTTTAGCCATCTGGTATAACCGGTCTGCTATTTCAATTTCGCCTGTGGTTTTTTTTACTTGAACGATCGCTGATAAATGCTCAACGAATTTTGGACAAAACATTTCGCTGGTATTCAACCCATCACGCATACGCTTCGTACGCTTTTGCCTGAACGCTGGATTCGGTTTCACTCGTTACCTAATGCAAAGCGGTACGCTGAGACCGAAGATGAGTGGGGATTGTTGCTAGGTCGGCACAATTCTATTTTCAGTCAATTGACAGAAATTGATACTCAACTCGAATTGGTGACGACCAATTGGTCCGAGTTGCATCTCGCGGATTTTCCGGCCGAAGAAATTCGTGAACTGGGACTGCCTTTTGAGCACTGGCAAACCATCGCAATGCACGAGATTGATGCGGAAACGGATCCAAACTATTGGCATTTGTATGCCTCGACAATCAAGTGGGTTCCTGGATCGATCGACAGCGTAATACGCTTGGTGGCGGATGGTTGCATTTCCAACGTGATGGTTCTTGATCCTGGCGGCAACTGGTTGATTCATCCCTATGACGGTGGGTTGGATGTGATTCTTGGATCCAGTGAAGAACGGGATGCATTATCATCAGAATTTGCGTCTTGGCGCTCCCATCGGTCCGATGGACTCTAACTACCGGGAACCGACTCGGTGCATGAGATGTCCGAGTTTAGAATTGAC
This sequence comes from Mariniblastus sp., assembly GCA_965224765.1. Classification (GTDB taxonomy): domain Bacteria; phylum Planctomycetota; class Planctomycetia; order Pirellulales; family Pirellulaceae; genus CAZDBA01. Next base: position 56,842 of record CBDDAC010000011.1, on the reverse strand, counting down.
GATCACTTTTTCGTCGTTGCAGAGGTTGGACCGCCCCATGGTTCTGATTTCCTGCTTACCCAAACTTCTTGCATTCACAAGACCATCATCAAGCGTTTGACGGATGATTTTGTGAAGCGGGTTTTTGACGGTGAAGCGCTTCCGCTATTTCAACATCTGATTGACAACCGCGAGTTGACCCAGGACGAAATTGACCAGCTGCGAGAATTATTGGACGAAAAATCCGACTGAGGCGATATCCAATGGCTCAACTCGATAATTTATTTATGACCCACTTGCGGCAAGCCAGCCTGGTTGTGTTGCTATGTCTGCTTGTGGCAAGAATTGCGGAGAAGCGTCTTTATTTCTGTTACCTGATACTCATGCTGGCGATCGTAAAATGTCTGATTCCGCCTCTTTTGCCGGGGCCAATGGGCATGATAAATGTGGCAGACACGTTGGTTTTCTAGTTCCGCCGGAACCGCAAACCGGCGCCGATTCCACTTCGCAGATCGACGAGGCCCCTGCGGCGTCGGTTGATCCCGAGCGAGCTCAGGCTGGTGTATCGGGCCAGCGCCCGAGCCAGCAGAACTTCAAGCTGGTTCCAGATAACGCGCCAGCCCCTCCCGTTTTGCCCCCCCTGCCCTGAGTCGTTTCAGGCAATCGAGTCCAACGCCCAAGGGCTTATCGGCGAGTCTGAATCCAGGCGAACCGCAGGCGTCATCGGCCCAATTGGCGGTAAGCTTTTCCTGGGCTTCGTCTACCTGGTTGGTGCGTTGATTCTGGGTGCATCACACATTAGAGCCTGGGTTCATAAACGCAAAATCTATCATCAAATTGATCAGGAACTGGCGGCACAAATGCAGCCGAATTTCGATCGCGTCAAGAAACAGATGGGCTTGAAGAACGTACGGTTGTGGGTCACCGATGCCGAGATTGCACCTGCCGCATTTGGTATTTTTCGTCCAACGATTGCGTTGCCTTCAAGCATTGCCCGTACGGCCACGGCTCGTGAGCTGGAAATCCTGTTCATTCATGAATTGAATCATGTTCTACGACGCGACGCGATTGCCGCATCGTTGCAGACTGTGGCCGTATGTCTGTGGTGGTTTCATCCACTGGTCTGGATGTTGAGCAAACGTATCAGTCGCATAAGGGAATACTGCTGCGACTTGGAAACGATTGCTCGAAATGGCATCCAACCCAAGGAGTATTGTCATTGTCTCCTGAATCTCGTTCGTTCATCACGCCCAGTTTCCAAACAAATCGGATTGGGTATTTCCCCGTTTCTGGACATTAAGCGAAGGTTTGAAAACGTCATGTACAAAAGAAAAGTGAATACGCTGGGTACACCGGCACCGTTGAAGCTGTTGGTGATCGCATTCGCAGCCATGTCGTTACCAGGGGCCGCCGGATGGGGTGGCTCCCCGGACCCAGCAATCCAAACGCAAAACAATTCCAAAAAACGTACGTCAGATATTCTTTATGTTACGGAAGCCGGAATTGCTCGAATCGACGTGCAAAAACTAACGCCAACGATTGTTTTCCCCCGCCATCAACAAATGGCTCATCCTACCGTTTCTCCTGATGGAAGTTCATTAGCTCACGCATCATGGCTGAATAACGAACGCCGAGTCTGGGTTGCGATTGGAAGCAATAAGCCTCTCGCTGTATCGCCCGATCACGAGCAAGAATTCATCGAACAGATCTCTTGGTCACCCAATGGAAAGTGGATTGCTTACCGTACCCAAAGTACTCAAAAAAGTTCTGTCTATCTTGTCAGACCAGACGGTACCGAGCATCACGAGATTAAACCGTATGATGGCAGGTATTCACCCGGGTTGGAGCATTATGGGGAATTCTGCTGGTCACCTGATGGGAATTCGTTGGCGATTGCCAAAGTCGTTGAGATCACAACCAACCGTTTTGGGAGCATGCTTACCGTCGAAAGAAAGTGGAGGCACGACAGCCAGTCGCTTCTCGTTCATGTGACGGGTGGCCGCACGCCTACACCTCCTGGAGTCGCGCCCGCTTTCAACAAAGTCGTTGACCAATTTTTGATTGTATCTCTGACGGGAGAGTCCAAAGGGATTCCGGTTGATTTCGAAATCTGGCATTACGATTGGCATCCAGATAGAGATTCAATCGTGACCAGTGGAGGCAATCGAGAAATTGTCGAGATTCAACGCGACGGAACTTCAACGGTGCTCGCTGACAACGGAGATTTCTGGGGGCAGGTTCAGGTACTCAATTCAAAGGAAAAACGAGATGAAAAAAAACATTAGAACGGGTTGGGGTTTTCAGTTTGGCTGGCCAGCGTTTTTGGTGCTTGTACTATCCAACGGTGCATTTGCTCAGTCTCCTCAAGCGACGTCTGCGGCTCCCCTCGTGTCGCGAGACGATTTGGTCCGAGAAGGGGATTGCTATTTCACGTTTGAAAAACAAACGGTCGGAGAAATCCCGGAACACTGGGAGCGGGTTACGGGCGACGGTGCCTGGAGAATAACGGACGAGCATTCTGCAACTACCGTCAACGGGTTTCAGTTCTTTCGCCCCAATCATTCTCAGCAGGAAACTAGTGTTTGCATCGTCGCGCCAGACCACGTTGAGTATTCGGACGTTGACATGTCGGCTCATATTAGACTGGGCAAGGTGATGCCAGGTACGGATGCGGGGGTTGTCTGGCATTACCAAGATAAGGACAACCACTATTCGGCTGCCTACAGTAAAAACGGAATTGTAAATGTGTATCGCACTGAGGCGGGAAAGACGGAACGGCTCGTTTCCGTTTCATCTTCAGTCGGGTCCGATGAATCCAGGTGGATCAGGCTTCGAGTGATTTGCCTGAAAGATGATATTAGTGTTTTCCTGAATGGCGGGCGACTATTGTCACTTCGAGAAAATTCAAAATTCGAAACCGGTAAAGTTGGTCTGACTTCGTCAGCAAGCGACGTCGTGTTCGATCGTTTTCGGCTGAGAACCGCCGAGGCACCGTACAAAACGTCGGTTGTTCCAAAACGATGATTTCCTGCAATGAGCGCAGTACTGCTGGCGAGCCAGTATCGACGGCTACAGCAGTAATGGCTCGCACCCGACAGCTTCGGTAGAGTTCGCAATGCTTACTAAGTTGATTGGAAATTGAACGAGTCACATTGCGGTAGCGAATCCTAATATGTCGGTCTTTTAGAAAATCGCGGTTGAAATTGTGGGAGTATTCAATTCAATTGAGTTGAATGAACTCCAGCAACGGCAACAATTCGTCTTCTCCCTTGGACCAACGGGGCACGTTTGCGACCACTTCGTGGAGCATGGTGTTAGAAGCCGCAACGGATCAAAAATCTGGGTGTGGCGAGACTGCACTGTCGGACCTTTGTCAGCAGTATTGGTTCCCCTTGTATTCATTCGTCCGCCGCAAGGGAATTGATCGAAGTCAGGCCGAAGATTTGACTCAATCTTTTTTCGCGGACTTGTTGGAGAAGAAACGACTTCGACATGCCGAACCCTCGCGGGGGAGTTTCCGTTCGTTTCTGTTGACTTCGCTAACCAACTTTATTGCCAATCATTGGCGTGCAGAAAACGCGCAGAAACGCGGCGGCGGAGAGACGGTTCTATCGATCGACTTCGAACAAGCCGATCTTCGTTATGCGGGGCAATTGGGTGAAGATCTCACGCCAGAGAAAATTTTTGAACGCAATTGGGCATTGTCAATTTTGGAGCAGACTTTGAGCGCGGTTGCCAAGCAGTATGCGGATACGGGCAAGCAGGAGTTATTTGATATGATTCAGGGATTTTTGACGGGGGATCATTTGCCCTATCAGGAATTGGCGAAAACGACCGGAATGCGAGAGGGTGCGTTAAAAGTCGCCGTGCACCGATTGCGACAACGGTATGGTCAACAGTTGCGCTTGCAAATTTCTCGAACCATTAGCGACTCGGATAAGGTTGACGAAGAATTGGCGTCGCTTTTTCAGGCTTTGGAGTAAGCGTCTGAGGCTTGTTTCCCATTTGTCCATGTAAATGCTGGTGAAAGTTTTTTGAAATTGTCTGTAACCTTTTTTCAATTCTCGTTTATATAGGTGTAGAAGCGAAGGTTTTTGGTCAAAATGGCGAGATGAACATGCAGGAAAATGCTAATAATTGTGCCCAATGCGGCAAACCAATATCGGCACAAGGACCTGACCAGCCCTGCCCCCATTGTCTAATGGCGTTGGGGATGAACGCGGCAAACGTGCAAACCGCTTCGCCCAACAGCAACATTGACGCTCACATCCCACTTATCGAACGAGTTGACGCGGCGTTTCCTGATTTGGAGATTTGTCATCTAGTGGGACATGGCGGGATGGGGGTCGTGTATCAAGCCCGCCAGCTGAACCTTGATCGTTTGGTGGCATTGAAAATTCTCTCGCCCCGTTTGGGAAATGATCCGGCTTTCGCGGAAAGATTTCTTCGGGAAGCGCAAACGATGGCGAAGCTTTCCCACCCAAACATTGTGACAGTTTTTGATTTTGGCAAATCCGAAGGCTTCTACTATTTGACGATGGAGTTTGTTGACGGAGTCAACTTGCGCGACACCATATCTGCGAACAAAATTTCAGCTGCAGAAGCACTCGCAATAGTCCCGCAAGTTTGTGAAGCTCTGCAATACGCGCATGACAATGGTGTCGTGCATCGTGATATCAAGCCAGAAAATATCTTGATTGACAAAAGTGGCTCCATCAAAATCGCCGACTTTGGTTTGGCTAAACTGCTCGATCCAAATCCCAATCATGTTTCGCTGACAGCGACTCAGCAGGTTCTAGGTACACGAAATTACATGGCGCCAGAACAACTCGAGAGTCCGGAGTTCGTCGATCACAGAGCGGATCTTTATTCTCTGGGGGTCGTTTTTTACGAATTGTTGACAGGGCGAATTGCCCCTGGGACGATTTTCATTGCCCAGTGAAAAACGGCCCAATGTCTCCAGTGGTTTGGATGACGTTGTGATGCGAACGCTAGAAAAAGACCCGGGGCGCCGATTTCAACAGGCCAGTCAAATCAAAACGGCCTGTGAGTCCCTCGACAATGTTGAAGTTCAGAACGCGCCGCAGCGAGTGGAAACGAAAGTCAAGTCGTTGCCGTTTTGCCCTCCTCTTCCGGTAACCATCGAAGACATCTATGCAAGCCTTGCTTCTGGATATGGATTGATGCGAGGTTTCGATTCGCATCTGGAATTGGAGTATGAGATTCGCGACGCCGTCGTTTCCCATCGTTGGGCATCATCTCGTGTCGAACTCCCCTTGGAACGAATTTCGTCTATTCGTTTGGTCAAGAAATGGATTGGGGCCTATATCGAAATCCAGGCGGACCAGTTTGATGCCGTTAAGGACATTCCTAGCAGCCAGCAAGGTAAATTTCGCGTTTGCTTCAAAAAGAAAGATCGTGAAATTGCTGAGCAATTCGTCTGGCACGTCCAGAAACGCATTGGGGCAATTCCCCAGGAAACCTACGCTCCCTCCCCACCTGTCAAACCCGCTTCCCTTAATTCCACGATCGCTCGATACGACACCAACGGTTTGTTGGGTAGCATCTTGCTCCTGCTTTTCCTCGGTTTTTGTGTTTTGGTTGCATTAGGAATTACCGTTGCGGCAATTTATATGAGTGCTGAGGAGAATCCGTCTGCTCCCGATGGTGATAAAACGCCAGTTGTCCGCCAAGCGGAAATGGAAGAATTGAACAAGCAGCTTGATTCTGATGATGAATCCGGCGATCACTGAGTGGCTCCAATTGAGTCGACCTCTCTGCTTCCTCAACGAACTGGGCAGATGCGGTCTGGCAAAAGGTACGTTCCCAGCACAAATTCTCGGCGGTAAAAAGCGTGCGAAAGATTTGCCTGAATGGGATTGGGGGGTATCAGGTTTAGCAGGACAATGCGCGATCAACGACTTCGACAAGTAGCTGAAAGGGGAAGGGTTTCTCGAGAGTCTCAAACACTTTCTTGCTCTTGGCCCCAACTATCGCGTCGGGATGCCCTGAAATCACGATCGTCTTGATGTTGTTGTTGGCGAAATTGAAAGCATCAGCGACTTCGAGGCCGTTGTACTCGCTTTCCAAATTCCAGTCAGCAATCAATAGATCTGGTTTGAACAGGTAGCCAAAGTCGATGGCGTCATCACCAGTTTTCGCAACTCGAACTTCATGACCTAATTGTTCCAAGCCTTCTCGTATGAAATCACAAATTAATGGTTCGTCATCAACAACTACTATTTTTGCCATAATATATTCCGTGAATCGAAGAGGGGGTGTGGGTGGAAGCAGGTTGAGAGACATTTCACTCCACCGGGCGGGGCGACCCTTGGGGCCGTGAAAGGGGGAATGACGAATCAATTCGACGGTATCAGAATCCAACTTCGCATGTCAATGTCGCATTTCGTTAGTTGGTCAACTCCTTGTTTTGTCGATCAAATCGAAAAGAGGCGAAAGACTCGATCCTTCCCCCCAAAAGGAACAACGGCGAGATTTTTGGAGATTGGGGTCATATCATCCTCATTAAGGATTGAATGGAGTTACCGGAATATGAGCATTCGGGCTTTTTTGAAGAGTGATTTGCTTGCCAGCGATCGCAACTCTGAAGAGGGCTAAATAAAAGAAAAGCCCACCTTCAATCACGTGAAGATGGGCTTCGATAGACTGTCTCTTCGGATCATTCGCTTTCGAATGTTGATAGCCGGAGGAGAGAATGCCACAATCAAATTTCTGGCTTACCCGTCCCGCAGGTTTATCTTGGAAGATAAAAACTCTTATTTGTCGTCTTCGTTCTCATCCACATTGTCTTGCATTTCGAAGACGTCGACGGCACCATTGATGCCAATCGCTGCGCCGTTAACGTTGAGGTTGATTGGACCAACGTTGAATGCGCCCCCGCCCATCATGTTGCCACCAGGATTAGATGTCAATTTGGGAGCAAACTCTTTTTTCCAGAGTTCTAGTTGGGCTTCACTAAGGATTTCACCGATTCTGGTGTCAACTTCATCGTCTTCTGCCTCATTGTCGTTTCCGCCGTTATTCATCGCATTCACAACAAAAATTGGCATTCCGGCCATTTGACCGCTCTCTCGGCGAGAAGCCCGCTTGCGCAGTAACTCACCATGCTTCTCGCTTAGGTGTGCTGCAAGTTTTTCTCGTTGTTCGCCTGAAAGGAGTAAGCGGCGATCTGCCTTGGCAACGAAACTTCCGACAGCCATTTCCATTTGATACGCTTTGCGATCGGCCTGCCATTGTTTCCATTGGATCGACTGCTCGTCACTTAGGACTTTTTTTACCGAACTGGTCCAAATCTTCTGTTTTTCTGCGGGCTGTCCCCGATTTGAGCCAGCGCCATCGATAATGACCGCGCGCATGACGTTGGCAGCCATGTTAGGAGCGTTGCCATCGTTTTCGTCTTCCGCCTCTTCAACTGCTTCTTCGTCAGTGTCCTCGTCTGGATCAAATTCGACGCCCATCATTTTCGCTTGTTGAACGAGGCCTGCTTGGGCCTTTCTCATCGTTGCTTTTACAGCGCCTTTGGCGGCAATTTCCAATTTCTTAATTTGCATTTCAGAAAGGTTGCATGCGCGGCTGATGTCAGCGATTCGGCAAGCCAAGCGATTTGCGGCCGCGACTTTTTTAGAAGCCAATTGTTCTTTGAACTGTTTGGCGATTGCATCCTTATCGTTCCCGCCCCCTTGAATCATAAATTGTTGGGCAGGGCTTTCTGCAGCGAGGAACAGCGTAGTTGCGGCAAAAAGAGTCCAAGCAGCAACTCGGCTAAAACATGGCCTTCGAAATTTTGAAACGTACATTTGATTTCCTAATTAATATTGCGGCTGATAACTCGCCGTTCGAACGTAGTTTGATTGTGCGACCGGGCCAAGCATCTGTAGCGTAAGTCAATTTGCCAGTGCACGATGGAGTTTTGGGCAATTCCCCAAATCCGGCCCTGGACCGATGGACGCTCGGATCGCACGTATTCATTAACCAGTCGCGCGTCAGTCAACAAAACAGATGAATTTTGTCGCAAAAATAGAAAATACTTAGAACTCGTTGTTCGATGGCGAAATCGGCGGGCGCCCGGTCGCGCTGAATGCCGAAAAACACGAATCTTGACCACAAATTACGGCCTGCGGAGAGTAGGGAATTGCGCCGACCGAAAAAAAATGCAACTTTCAAGTTTGTGATACGCCAAAATGCCAGAAACTATCGACTGAAAGATCCGATAGCATCTGTCGATAATTCAAGCGAAATTGTTTCGGCGGGAGCCTCAATCGCCTCAACCTCCCAGTTGCAATCCAAATCCAGTGCGAAAGACCCAAGGTCTTGCCAATTCAATTGGCAAGCGAATCGTTCGTTTTGTTAGTTTTCGGTATGATCGCCAAGGGTCTCAAGCAAGCCGATAACTGCCCAGCAGGTTCCCCAATAGGTGGCGGTAGGCGCATGTTGGTCGCGATCAGTTTCTTTGGTTCCATTGACTGCCCAAGCCCCATTATCTCCTTGAGTTGTGGTTAGAAAGCTGATCCCGTTCTGGATTGTTGGCGTGCCGGGGCTTACCCCGTCTTTTGAAAGGGCATAGATAGCGAGTCCGGTTCCGAACGCATCACTCGGCTCGCTGCAAAGCCATCCCCAGCCGCCGTCGGTCTGCTGTTGTTCCAAAAGTTTATCTCGAATGTCGTTTGCCGTTTCGTCGTTGCCCAAGGCCCGCTCGACTAACAATCGAGTGGCCCACCATTCCGTTGATTCTCCAGCCGTATCTTGGCCGAGCCATTGGATTGCCCGTTTTGCGAAATCAGATTCGGCATCCAGATCCGATTCCTGGGTCGCAATCCCTAGCAATGCCCACATCGTTGAGACTTCTTGAGTCTCGCGGAACGTTCTTTTTTGTTTGGGCAATTGCCCCATGGGTTCCCATGAACCCCCACTACGTTGTGACTCAATCAAATGGGAGCGATAGGTTTCCACCCATTCTTGATCCTCACTGTTTTTAGTCCTTCGGGGTCTTCCCAGAAGAAGTTGGGCAATTGAGTCATTTTCAGCAAGCAGCGTTGTTCTTTTGGAAGCGCTCTTTCTCAGCTGCCCCTTGGCCAAATTGATCCAGGTGGTCGACCACTTATTCGCATGTTCGAGGCCAGTTTTATCGACTTCAAAGCCATGGAGGTTTGCTGAGTTGAGTGACCAGACCATGAATGGGACCTGGTGGCAGGTAATGCATTTTTTTTCCGCGATCCACGCATTCCCTTCTTTCTCAATGTACGGAATACTGCGTTGTACGGCTTGCCGTAGCGCTTCATCCGTCTCCATGGGCAGGCTGGGCGTTTGCTGTGAAAAATTCAGGCAGAGTGCGAGCAATGATCCGGTGAGAACCGAGGCGAACAACCATTGAGGTGTGGTATAAAAACCATTCATGAGGGGCCTCGTTGGGGTTAACTGTCTCTGATATTAATCCTAACGAAAAGGTGTTACAGGGGGCGGTGCATCTCCCAAAAGGATCGAGTGAAACGGATTAGCGTCAGATTTTGCTGGCATTAGCTCATGGTTAGTTCGAAATACAAAAATTGATCATCGAGTGATCCGTCCTTCATGCCCCGACTGGAAGGGTTGATGAATTCTTTGAGACGAAGGGCGGAGTCATTCCAAGATTAAAGAACTGATGTACGTGACTTGAAAAATGATAAAGGCGAGTCGCTTAAATACGACTCGCCCAAGATGACCTGCTTGGGGTCAATCCGTTTTATTAACCGGGACGTTAGTTCAGGAAATCTGGAACCACTTCACCGAATGCCATGGAAGACAAACTAATCAGAACTTCAGCGTTTATGGTGCGATCGAGTGCTTGAACCGAACCGTCACATAAGCTGAAGATAACCAGTTGAGGGTGAGGAGAGCTGAATTGCTCGTTTGAATATCGTCGGTTTCCATCCAAATCCAGGAAAGGATTCAAGAATGGATTGGGTTCAACAAACGAAAAATCTGTGTCGTAAGCCCAGTTGATGTACAAGCCAAATGGGATGTAGGCGAAGCTGTAGCATTCGTCTCTCTGGCCATTGATCACGATACCTTGGCTTTCTCCGAAAAGCAGTGTATTTGATGTGCCGTCCTTGATTTCCGCCAAACGATCCGCGTAGTTGACACCGAGTCGTACGTCTGAAAAATCTGTTGAAATGTATCCGTCACAAGGCATGTAGTCGGTGCGAGAGCGAATAGGACCAAAAAAGATGGTGTTGGGCTCAGTCATCGATGGGCACTTGACCAAATCCAAGCCAGGTAGAACGGTTGGAAGCTCCCAATCAATTTCATCTACCCAAACAACGCCTTCGTCTTTTGCTCGCTGCACCATGGCTTCGTATTGATTTTCGCCTTCAAAGTAAGGGGCAATCTTCATCACAAACGAGCTGTACAAGAGATCGTCAGAAAAATCAGCCGGTGTGTCTTGGCCGACTAACCAGGAGAATTGAGCTGGGTATTTTTTTAACGCCGATTCGTAGTTGTGAGTTGCTAGAGCAAGCTGTCGAGACTTGTTCGAGCAAGATGTACGACGGGCGGCTTCACGGACCTGCTGAACTGCAGGTAAAAGCATTCCGATAAGAATTCCAATGATTGCAATAACAACCAGTAGCTCCACAAGTGTGAACGCTGTGCGTGGCCTCTTCATGTCCGGCTCCTAAATAAATTAGAAAAAAAGGATTGGCCAGACGCTCTGATGCTAACTCCACGCTGGTTGTAGTCAAAGCTTGGATTGTTGTTGCGTCGCAATGCCACATGCGATTGGTGAATGGATTGACACAAGTGTTGAGTTTTGTGTTCTAGAACGCTTCTTATCGCCGTTGGCTTGGCGAAAAGTGTTGAGTCGCAAACAATTTCAAACAGATTCGCTGGGCGTTTTAGCGAATTGACAATGAACTAATCGCCCTGAATTCCGGGAAACTTTGAAATTCATTATCATGAAATTGCTCACTGGACACTTTGGTACGAGGTCAGTTTTTTTGTTCGAGACCGCGGTAAGGGTTGGAGTGTTAGTTTTGGTTGAGGCCCTCGTACCCGGACCGTTTTGAATTGACGGGTAACAAGGCGAAGAAAACTGGAGTATCTGATGTTCTCGGCCCGCCAATCGAAGACGGACCTTGGTACTAGGCTGTTGGCAGACCACCACATGCCCACGCAAGCGAGGAGCATGGCACCCGTTGTCGAGGTTTTGCCTTTTACGAGAGGTTGAGGCTCCTGCCGAAACAGTTCTTGTTCCTCTCAAACGAGGAACTTGGACCTCGTACCCGGACCGTTTTGAATTGACGGGTAACAAGGCGAAGAAAACTGGAGTGTCTGATGTTCTCGGCCCGCCAATCGAAGACGGGCCTTGGTACTAGGCTGTTGGCAGACCACCACATGCCCACGCAAGCGAGGAGCATGGCACCCGTTGTCGAGGTTTTGCCTTTTACGGGAGGTTGAGGCTCCTGCCGAAACAATTCTTGTTCCTCTCAAACGAGGCCCTCGTGAGCTATCTGCCAATTTGAATTGCGACATTTCTGATTGTTGGTGACTTTGGTGGTTGGGGAATGAAGCGAAATTGAGATGTCATTCTGGGCGCAGCTGGAACTGGTGTGAAGGAAATTTTTATGCGTCGGCTCTCAACGGTTGAACGTCTCAGAACTAATCTGGGTGGTCCAGTGGCAATGCCGGTTGCATAAAGGCGTTCGTTTTGATTGATGTATCCAACGATCTGGGGCGCGTTAGGCAAAAGTTTCAAACCGAATCGAGGCGGGCTGGGCAACTGCGGAAGATTGCGATTTACAGGGGAAACTGAGGTTTTTCGCGCTTCTAAACGGCTTGTTGGCGGGGCCCGTTGGATTCACCGCGAGTTGTTTGTTTGTTTGGCCTGGAAATGAGAAAAAGAATGGCGTCTGATTTTCAATTAGGCATTCAGACCTTACATTAATAGGGGCAACAAATTGCCCTCCCAATCGTTTGTGCGGGAAAATTGACGGTCAGCCAAGGCGATTGCTGCCGATAATTTTGAGTATTCAACGAATAGCTGGCCGGGATCAATGGTTCTTAAGCAAATTGCGGCTGCAGATATACAGTTTTCTGGTGAGGTGATCTGAATGATTTTTGGAAAGTTTTGGCGGGCAATTTCCGCGCAAATCAACAAGTTGGCAAATTTCTTTTGGACAGCGGACCCCATTGCCCAAATGCAGTATGAGTACGACAAAGCCGTCGATGAAATGAAGGGCGGACGTCAGGGATTGGAGCAGTACCGCGGTTTGGTCGAACGGGTAACGCAGCAGGTTGCCGGTGAAAGACGGCACATTGCTCAACTTGAATCCAAGGTAAAAGCCTATTTATCGTCAGGTGATCGAGAGACAGCTGGGAAATTTGCCATTGAGATGAATAAGGCAAAGTCCGAACTTGCTGAGAATTTGTTGCAGTTGGAGATGCATGAGAAAGCCTATGACAATAATGTCCGCAAAGTAAAAAATGCGATGGGCAAATTGAAGGGCATCAAGGAAAAAATCCAAACTTATGACGCCGAGCTGAAGATGAGCCGTGCCGAAGCGGAGATGGCAGAGCTGGCAAAAGATTTCAACTTCGATGTGACCACTGACTTTGGGCAGATTGAAGAAGTTATCAAAGATAAAATTGCGCTCAACCGTGGCAAGTCCCGAGTGGCTGCGGATCTTAGCGAAGAGGGAATGGTCGATCTCGAGCGTCAGGAAAAAATGGAAGAAGCTCACGCTGAAAATGCGCTCCGCGACTTTGAGGTCGAAATGGGGCTGGTAACACCGCAGACCGCAAAGATCGAAGACGACGTCAAAGAGATGGGGCCGGCCAACAAGGCAACCGAGACAAACTAACGCGGTAGCCGTTTCTTAGTCGTCCTAGTTGTTTGATGGTCCTTGGAATTCACAAATATGAGTCCCGCTGAAACGGAAAATTCGCCCTCGCCCATGGTCTCTGGAGAGATGGAACGCGCCGTAACGGTGCCGGATTGGTATCCAGGCTGGGCTCGCGAGATGGCAAATCTTTATTTTGCCGCTAATACCTGTCTGTTCGTCATTCATGGCAACGTCAACGACCTGATTCATTGCAAGGTCAAAGCTGAGGGCAAGACGGTCGATCGGTTTTGTGGGCTTAGCGATTTCCTATCGGAACAAGTCTTTGGTTCCTGGGATGTGGTGACGTCCTACGATATGGGGCGTGGGATTCAGGCCCAAGCTGGCCCAGATCCAAAACGCCTTCGAGACATGATGAAGGTTCTTTCTGCAAACATCGGTAGCCCGGCAACTTGGTCGCGTTCGCCAGACGACGTATTGACGGTTTTTCAACGCATGGTTCAGCGGAATTTGATGGAACAGGAACCGGGAGATCGAAAACGGATGGCGTTTTTGTTTCCCTATGCTCAATTCCTGGTCCCTGCGGGCAGTCAGTCAATGATTGCCAGAACTCAGGCCTCTCATCTGGTGAGGTTTCTGTCCTGGGCACAAAATCCATATATTAAGCGCGTCAATATGACGTTTTGTTTGATCGCGGAAACGCTAAACGAAGTCAACAAGCGATTGGTTGAAGATCCTCACGTTGCGACGATTGAGATTCCTTTGCCAAGTGCAGATGTTCGTCGAGTCTTTATCCAAACAAACTTTGATTTGCCCAGCGACGATTCTGATGACGCGGCTACGGAAAGTGGCGAGCCCGTTGGGCAGCAGGCCGAGGACGATAAGGTTACGGGCGGCATGCTGAGTGATAACGCCATGTCCATCGAGGCAGTCACTCAAATTTCAAACGGCCTGAATCTTGTTAACCTTAACGTCGCCATGTCTCGGAGCAAACTGACAGGAAAAAAGGTCGACATCAACGCATTTCGACTTTTAAAGAAGGGCTTGATTGAGCGACAGTGTCACGATCTGGTTACCTTTCTCGAACCTGGGCACACACTCGATATGGTGGTTGGTCATACCGCCGCCAAGGAACGGCTTCGCCTAGATGCCAGATGGATCGTTGAAGGGAAACTGGATGCAGCGCCTATGGGGTATTTGATTTGCGGTCCGGTTGGAACGGGAAAGACTTTTATCTCAGAATGCTACGCGGGTTCGATTGGGATTCCCTGTTTGGTCCTACGCAATTTTCGCTCCAAGTATGTCGGTGAAACCGAAGGCAATCTGGAAAAAGTACTTAACGTACTGCGTTCACTTGGTCCAGTCATGGTGATCATTGACGAAGCGGATGCGGCGTTAGGAAATCGTGAATCTGGCGGTGACTCTGGAACCAGCAGCCGTGTGTTCTCAATGATCGCCAGCCAGATGGGCAACACTCGATATCGGGGGAAGATCATCTGGATGTTGTTGACCAGCCGTCCAGAGCTGTTGCCCATTGACTTGAAACGTCAAGGAAGAGCCGAAGTTCATATTCCGCTTTTCTATCCACACGAACAGGAAGAAGTGCGAAAGATGTTTGAGATCATGGCTCGCAAGAACAAGGTCGATTTGGATGAGAATGCGATTCCTGACGTTTCCGTGGATCGTGAGTTGAGCGGTGCGGACATCGAAAGCATTGTACTGAACGCGAAACGCGAAATGATGGCCGATGATCGGAAGTTGCTGAGTCGCGATGATCTTGACTTGGCGCTGAGTAGCTTCATTCCGTCGGCACAAGGAATGGAAAAAGACTTACAGGAAATGTGCGCGGTTTTAGAATGTACGGACCGCCGTTTTCTGACGGATCATTGGCGGGAGGTTCTTGCCAAGCCGAATGGTCGTTCAGACCTTCAACGAAAGGTTGCGGCGACTCAAGCGCTGCTTGGACGCTGATTTTCGTTGACCATCGATAACATGATTTAACCTATAGAACACATACTCTCTGGAGAACAGAAAATGGCTCGCAAAAGCTGGCTGGACGAAAAAGGCGAATCCACGTTGATTGATGACTATGCTCAACAAACCGGTTCATTCATCGATGCGATGGCTGACGGGAAAATTGTCGAGTCAGAGGTTGCTCAGCAAGAGGCGAAACTTGTCGACTTGATGAAGATAATCGAGCCCAAGCTTGATGACGAACAACATGCAGCGATTACTGAGCTTTTGTGTGAGTTGTCGGCCTACAATGTGATGCAAATGCTGCACATGTTTAGCAATGCTCGGCCAAAAACCCAGTTTCAGGGTTAGCTTTTTTGGCATATTGGCCGCCAAGCATTAGACTGATCTGATGCATCCCGTTTCGGACGGGGATTTTGAATTCGAACCGGTAATTCCGGACAACTATATGGAGACGTTTTGAATGGCAGGTAAACCAACACCGATTTTCTATGCGGCAGTTGCTGCAGTCATTATTGGACTGCTGGGATTCGCACTTTATCAGGCCCGCGACGTTATCGCGCCTCGAGGTGATCAAGTTGGCAAGGATGGGGGGGGCGATCATGATATCGACCTTAAGGATCTGGTTGGCGCCGAAGCCGCGGATGCGATGGGAATTACGACGGTCGATGAATACGAATTCAAGCCGAGTGAACGCTTGCCTGCAGTGACAGGAACGGCCGCATATAAAGAGATGGATGATAATACCGTCAGATTTGCGTTGAACGTTTGGGCCGGCTGGGCACCGATCATCAAGGCAAATGGTGGCTTCAAAGCGGACAAGGTTTGGAAGACGCCTGACGGAAAAGAATTCAAAGTTGAACTTGTTTTGATCGACGATCCTGTATCGATGCGTGACGCTTATACCAGTGGCGAAGTTCACATTGGCTGGGCGACACTGGATATGATGCCGCTTCTGATGGAAGGCTTCGTGAAACGCAATGGCGATCCAATCGACAGTCGGGTGATGCCGCGAATTTTTCAGCAAGTGGATTGGTCAAACGGTGGAGATGGAATCGTTGCGCGTGGCGGAATCAGTTCGATCGCTGACCTGCGAGGCAAAAAGATTGTCCTGGCCGAGAATTCACCATCTCAATACTTCATCCTCAATATGTTGGTCTTTGGAGGCGTGCAGCCATCGGAAGTTGAATTTATCTATACTGCCGACGCTTTTCAGGCCGCTGCGGCATTTAACTCTCAAAAGGAAATCGACGCCGTCGTTTCATGGGCACCAGATATTTACAATCTTGAATCGGTTCCTGGTAACAAGATGATTGTTTCTACAGGAACTGCGAACAAACTGATTGCAGACGTTTGGTTTGCCCGTGCCGATTTTGCCAAGGATCAGCCTGAAATATGTGAAGGGTTGGTACGCGGAATTCTCGACGCGATGGTGGAATTGAACACCGATGAATCCAAGAAAGAAGTCGCTCAACTGATGGCAGACGGATATGGCTTGCCTGCCAGCGAGGCCTTCGAAATGCTTGCCGACGCACACAGTACCAACTGGGCTGAGAACTACCAATTCCTGATGAATAAAAACAATCCCGCCAACTTTGAACGGGTTTGGAATCAGGCCTATTACATTTATCGGCGTATCGGGAAAGTCACGCACCAGACGGTAAAGTTTGACAAGGTCATGGATTTCTCGATTATTGAAAAACTTGGCAAAGAAGAAAAGTATTCAGGCCAAGTTGACGAGTATTCGGTCCCCTTTATTGCCACGACCACCTCGCAGGTTCGTGGGGCAGAAGAAATCTTGACCAACACCGTCGTGATTCACTTCTTCCCGAACAGCAGTGATATGTATAAGAAGGTCGTCAAGCGAGAGAACGACAAAGACATCGAGACGTTGTACGATCCGAAAATCGACTTTGTGCTGGAAGAAATTGCGAAACTTGCCGGCCAGTTTGGTACCGCGAGGATTGTTATCGAAGGGCATACGGATAGCTCCATGAAGGGAAAAGCACCAGACTCCCTGGTGAAAGAGCTTTCAAAAAATCGAGCCGAATCGGTTAAAGCGAGTTTGATCAAAAAGTATCAACTTGATCCCAATCAATTTAATACCGACGGAGTGGGGTGGGATCGCCCCGTAGATTCAAGCGACCCATTAAACCACGCTCAAAATCGCCGTGTTGAGATCAAAATCTATCCAGCGGAAGCGATCGAGTAGGTTCGAGCGAATTCGCAAGCGAAGCGAACGTGGGAGTGCCATCGGGAGCTCTCCTCGTTGACTGGTCCCGTTCGGGAATTCAGATGCAGTGTTTGCTACATGACGTTGTTTGTTTTTAGATTGAGTTACTCAACAAGTCTTCGATGCCAATGACCCAACCGGAAGAAAACACGAATTCGCCAGCTTCTGTCGGCGGCAAGCGAAAATGGTTTCCGATTCGTGGGCAAATCAGTGTATTCACCTCGGTGATGCTTGGCGTGTGTTGCGTAGCCATGGTTTACGGTCTGTGGTGGTTTGTCACTTTGGGTGACCAGGCTGAGACCCGAATGGTCAGTCCCCAGGCGCTTCCGAGTCCGAGTGAGACTTTTAGTACGTTTAAGAGTCTTTGGTTTGAGCGAGAGCTGACACGAAACACGCTTACGACGCTTTACCGAGTGGCAATGGGATTTGCATTGGCGTCACTTGTTGGAGTTCCTGTGGGAGTTTTGGCGGGGTGTTTTCCACCGGTGAAGTCATTTTTGATGCCGATGATTTTGTTTGGCCGCAATATCCCCATTGCAGCTCTGGTTCCGTTGACCTTCTTCTTTTTTGGAATTGGGGATCCGCAGAAAGTCATGTTTATTTTCATGGCTTGTGTTGCGTTTATTGTCTCCGATACAGCCAGTTCGGTTTCCAATGTCGGGCAGCAGTATATTGATACCGCCTACACCGTAGGTGCCAATCGCTGGCAATTGATTATCAAGGTTTTGGTGCCACTTTCACTGCCTGCTGTGTTTGATTCATTGCGGCTGTTGTTCGGGTTGGCATTCGGCTACATCATGTTGGCTGAAACGATCAAGCTCGGAAACGAATCGGGTGGATTGGGGAATTTGATTTTGACTTCGCAGCGAGTCGGCCCCCGCGCTCATATCTATCTGATTATTTTGATCATTCCTGTCGTTGCATTTGTGATCGACCGAATTCTGTTCACGATCCAGCGTGGCCTGTTTCCATATAAGTACGGTGGGAACGGATGGTTGCTTCATTTCATTCGAATGCTTTCGCATCGATGGGGAGATGTTAAGGAATTGATCATTCGTCCCAAGGCACCCTTTGATCAATTGGTTGCCGAACATACTGCGGGCGGTCCTGGTGGAGGCATCGAGGAAAGTTCAGGAAATCAGCAGAAACCGCCTCCGCGTAAAAAAGGTGACAAGAAATCGGAGTGGCGACCTTGAGCAAATCATTACCTGGTGTTCAAGTCGGTATGGGCAGGGACATCTCAGCAGAATCGAAAAACAAGAAACGAGCCAACACTTCATCGCCACCGGTCGTTGAGTTTGTCAATGTAACCAAGACCTATAACGCAGGTCAGCCAAACGCCTTTACGGCCATAAAGGACCTTGCATTTTCGGTGCAAGACAAGTCAGAGGCGGGGGAGTTTATTGGTGTGCTGGGGCCGAGCGGTTGTGGCAAAAGTACGATTCTGAAATTGATTGCCGGTTTGGAACCTCAGCATCCGCCAACGTCCGGGACGGTTTCCGTTATGGGAGAGGTTGTTTCTGGTCCTGGAGCGGATCGCGGTATGGTTTTCCAGGATTACACAAGTTTCGATCATCGTACCGTGTTGGATAACATCACCTTTGGATTGGAATGTCATGGCGTACCTCGCAAAGTTCGCGAAGAACTGGGTCGCCATTGGATTGAACAAGTTGGTTTGGATGTCACCCATGATCAAAATAAGTACCCGCATGAGCTTTCCGGTGGAATGCGGCAGCGCGTGGCCATTGCAAGAAGTTTAATTTTGAAGCCGCGTGTGATCTTGATGGACGAACCTTTCGGTGCATTAGATCCTCAGACTCGGTTGAACATGCAGGACTTGCTCGTCAGTCTTTGGCGCAAGGTTCAGGCGACAGTCTTTTTTGTTACGCATTCGATTGAGGAAGCGGTTTATCTGGGGGATCGAGTTTATGTGCTTAGTAGTTCTCCCGGCACATTGGCCCGAGAGATCGAAGTGGAACCACCAGACCGATCCGCTGCAAAAATGCAACGTGAACAGAAATTTCAGGACACGGTATACTATGTTCGTGATCTAATCGCTGCCGAAGAGGCCTTGAAACGATCCGGGCTTGGGTGACCACGATGGATTTTTTGGAAGTTCGTTGCCACGCAATTGATCCTCATTTTCCTTTATTGAAACAACATTACGACGACTGACTGTGTTCGCATACGTAAAAAAAGCCTTTTTGAATCAGTGGAACCTGCTCCTTTTTGCTGGCGGTGTTGGATTCGCTACGCTGACGGGTCGACCTGATATTACGGTTCCCATCGTGATGGCGGTTGAAGCTGCTTACCTTGGATTGCTTGGCACGCATCCGAAATTTCAAAGCTACGTTGATGCCCAATCGGCCAAAGCGACCCGAGAGGTAACCTCTCGTCGAAACATGGGTGTCTTGGAAAAGATTCAGCGTTCTCTTCCGAGAAAAAAGTATGAACGCTACCAGAGTTTGCGCGAGCGTTGCAAACGGTTGGGTCGGATCGCGGTTGATCTTCAGGCACCCTCTGATTTCAATTCGGATCTAAATCTTGCTTCGATGCAAACTAGAGGATTGGATCGTTTGCTTTGGGTTTATTTGAGATTGTTGTTTTCTCAGCATTCAATGGAACTGTTCTTTGACACGGTGTCTGAGGAAAAGATCAAGGAAGATTTGACGCGTATTGAAACTCAGCTGGATGAACTCGAGCAGGGTGAAACGGAATCCCATTCTGCAAAAATTCGTCGCACGCTCTTGGACAATCAATCCACGCTTCAAGAGCGGTTGGAGAATTACAAACGGGCCAGCGGCAATTATCAATTTGTCACCTTAGAGCTTGAACGGGTTGAAAACAAAATTAAGTCGTTGGCAGAGATTTCCGTCAATCGCCAGGATCCCGAGTTTGTGAGCGGGCAAATCGATGCGGTCGCTGAGAGTATGAAGGACACGGAACGAACAATGAGCGATTTGAACTTCGTGACTGGGCTTGGTGAGGTTGATGCTGAGGTTCCTGAGCTGATGAATGAAGAAGAAATCTACATCGTCGAATAGACGTTGTGGCGGTCTTTGATGCATCTTTGCAGCGTTGGCAATTGAGGATAGTGATGGAGCTGGGAGCCAATGTTCCAGTTGGCGCGATCATTTGCTGTTGGGCTCAATGTATTTTTCCTGGACGCGTTGGGCCACGTCGACTGGCGGTCCGGGCTCTTGTCCAGTCTCTTGGTGACGGCCGCAGTTACAGGTGAATGCGACGTACAGAGTATTGCAATATTTGAGGAGGCAATGGTAACCCGACGCGTGAGCGAGGACGTGTCAGGTTCGTCCTCGCTCACGCGTCGGGTTTCCATAAATGCCGGACACTAGCGGTTGTCTTCAATCGGCTCAATGATCGGACGGGAATGTGATTCCAGGTCAGGCGGCGCGATTTCGGGATCTTTGTTTTGATGTCCGTATGGGTCGCGCTCGATGGCCGGATAGTCAGGTACAATCGGAGCGTCGACCGTGCCGACGGCGATTTGTTTCCTCGCCCATGTTCGCCACTCGGGTCGGTCATCCATCACGATCAATCGTTCAAGCATGAAATGAAGATCTGACGTTTTGTCACCGCGCCGAATTCGTGCTCGGATCAGGTTGCCGAGATATTGTGGATTCGATTCGTCAATCGTGTTGGCTTCCAAAAACCACTGGATTGCTTTGTCTAGTTGCCCAACGGATTCGTACACCAAACCAAGATTGTTGATGGGTTCAGGTCTACCGGCCATCAAGCGATTGGCATGTTCGAATTCCCAAGCCGCTAAGTAGAATTTTTTCTGATCAAAGTAGATCTTGCCCAACGCATTGTGTGCAGGGCCAAATGAGCCATCGCAAATCAACGATTGGTGCAGAGCCTGTTCCGCATCACACAGGTTGTTGACGCACAGCAGGTTGATCGCCTCAGTGAAATGAGCTTGCGCACTTTCGGGGTCTCCGCCCGTTGAACCGGTGGCAGTTCGATAGTCAACTCTGGCGCTTGATTTGGCTGGAGCGCAGCCGATGTGACAGCAGGCAATGATGGTCAGAAGTAATAGGAAAATACGCACATCTATCCCGGGCGAAATGGTATGGGCGTTGATTACAGATCGAGCGAGAAATTGTCAATCTTGGAATTGCTATCACTTGGATTCAAAGTAAATCCAGTTGATCCTTGCACTCCATTTTTCGTTTGCTTTGCGCTGGGATTCTTGAGGCGCGCTGATTTCAACTTTTTCCACAAACATATCATTGTTGGACTGGCTAGTAGAAAGTAAAAGGCGAGCTAGTTCTTCAAGTGAGAGGGTGGCAAAGTTGGTATCAAACTGCCGCATTTCGATTTTCAAATCCTGCAAATCTTGCATATTGGTGGACTCTGAGGGAGTCGTTGTACTGCTGATACCTGCCATGGAAAGTTTATCGTTAAACGCTCGGCTATAGTCAAATCCGCTCGTTGATATACAAAGGTGTTGGTTGAGGTCAGAATTCAGTTTTTGAATATCATTTTTCAATCGAACACATCGTTCCAGTTTTGTTATGGAATCCTTCCATTTAGTTTTCGTTGCGTTGTAGTTTGACCAGGCGAGCGCGATCAGAAAGATCAGGAACACTGGAAGCAAATAGATGGGCTTAATTTTCATGCTGGCCCTCCGAATTGGCGCGTTTTATCAATGCCTCAAAATTCGTGTCTTCAGAATTCCACTCAACCTTCAGGCTGTCGTTTTCCAATCCGTCGATGAGCATCTCAAGGCTTGATGCCAACTCCGTTGCCCCTTTGACTCGTGAATTTTTTGAGTTGATTTCTATGGAATCGATTTTGAATGTATTGTCATTGGGGACGTTCGACAGGATCGCTCGAAGGTTGGCCAGGATCCAAGAAGCCTGCTGGCTTCGTTTTGCCAGAGGACGCATTGCTCGCCTGGTATCAAGCTCGCCTTGAAGCGCACGTTGTACCAGTTGTGTGTGACTGTGCTTGGGAAGAACTTCTTTTAGGATCGATTGCATTTCGTTTTCATTGCTGACGATTTCCCGAGACATTTTTTGGTCGCGAACGAATAGCGACACCGCAATCACGAATAGCATGACACAAAAGGCCCCGAAAATTTGAGTGCCCAATTTCATTGCTCCAGAGGTTTTTGCCCCGGAGATCAGCGGCAAGAAATTGATTTCGGGTGGTTGTCGCCTGGCAATCGCGATACTGATTGCCTTTCTTAGCAGGTCTTCCCATGGATGAGCTAGGCTGTCATCCCAAGATGTTGTTGGTGAAAACTCAGAGTCCTCTGAATGAATGAGTTGGCAGGGCTCGTTGGCGCCTACCTTGCAGTTTTCCTCAATCTGCCTGGCGTCGTAAAACACTTGCCAGCCAATCATTTGGTTAGATTGATGCCGTATTAGTTCCCCTCGATTGGTTGTGGCGATGAGAAAGGTATTAGAACGACGTTCAGCCTTGAGAGGCTCGAGTAAAAGGGTCGAGGTCGGGGTGATACCCAGGATTGGAATCTTGTCTGCATTGAGATTTTCCATCAAATTTTGGATGTCGCCACGTGAGATCGCCATTGCGAGTGGGGCGTCTTTACCGTGAACAAGTGGAAGCATGTCTTCGACATCGATGGGGAATTGAGACTCCAACTCAAAGGCCAATTCCTCCTGCTTGAGCTTTCCTTGTTCTTGGGTGATTGGATGGACGAGTACGAGTTGCGAATCCAGTAGGATTAGAATTGCTTCCGTTTTGAGTCCAAATTCACGTAGTGACTTGACCGCCAGCGCCTCCCAATCGTTAACGGTGTCGACTTGTCGTGTTTGTTGAGTGTCCCATCGATCAATGCGACAGATGTTTCGTGACAGAGTCAAACTGAAGGTCGGTTTCATTCCTTACCCCCGAGTTTCAATGTGAACTCCGAGTCTCGATAAAAAAGTTTTACTTGAGTCTCCTCTATCTCCAGGATTTTGGCGTCGAGAACTGAATCACCAACGTAATAGGTTTTTAGGTCATCTGAACCCGTCGAAAATGTCGCTGCGGCGGGATCTCCCGGTCCCACGTAAAAAACTCCTCGCAATTTTAATTGCTCAGGAAGGACGACTTTGGGTTGGGGAGGAGCGGGGGCCGTGGATGAAGTCGATACAGGAGGTTTGCCCTGTAATTTTTTATTCCACAAAGACTCGAAATCGGCCGTTTCGAACATTGGGGCCATCTCAAATTCTAGAGGTTCTTCGGATTTTGATTCGGCAATTTGGGGATTTGGCAGTGGCGCGATCACGCTCCAGGCGATCATGGCGAATGAACCCGCGAATGCAAGTAAGCAAAAAGCTGTAGTGAAGAATTTCTGCAACGGGTTACCAACGATAACTTTGAATGCGATAGATCGAGGACGTATAGAATTTGCGAAATAGTTGTGTTGTACTAGTGTAACCTGAACGTCGTGTTTGAATGGTAACAGATTGACACCATGACCGATCGGAAAGCAGGCGAGTCAGTTCTTTATGTTTGTCCTGGTTGGCGCCGGTCGCATTGATTAATTCACTGGCAGATGCTTGTGGGGTCTTGTTTCGAGCAGAAACGATTTGGCTCGCTACGGAGCCGCCAGCGATCGATTTGATTGCTTCGGTCAGTATACTATTCGGGGCGGTTCGCACATTGATTCGATCACTCCAACAAGTAAGTTTTTCAGTAGCAAGTGCCAAGCGGGATTGAAGGAAGCCTGTTTCGTCAGCAGGCAGGCTGAATACCTGTCCCCAGCTTTCGAAGCGGTTGTTGATGGCATCCGATGTTTCGTCATTGTTGGGACGTAATTTGACGATCAAGCCGCTGTTGGATGGCAGGAGTCGCCGGATTATCTGGGCTGTTTTTACCCGACTGGAGTATTCGAATAAGGAGTTGATGCCAAGCTTGGCAGATTCGTCTTCTATTAAAATTTCAAACGCGGTTTCATTTAGGTAAATGGTTAGTCGGTTTTGCCTAATGGGCACCAGATTTCCATCTCTGCCTTGGGTGGTGAGGAAGTCGTCGATATGGTCCAGGACGAAACGTTGGCAACTGGCTTTTGCCCATTTCCGCTCTGTTTCGCGCCTGAGATTCAAGGCATCTGTTGCCGTGACCATGCTGTGATTGGCAAGGGAGATCAACAGTAGCCCAACGATGGCCAAAACAAACAAGGTCATCATCAGCACGAATCCCTTCCGTTGTGGACGGGGAATCTTCATTCGGTGATTCCTCCATGCCGGACCAAGTTGAACTGAATGCGTTCATTCGCGTTAAACGCCTTGCCCTCAAGCACGAGTCGAAGCACGGGTGGCGCGACGTCTGTCTGAAGCTCATCGAGCAGGCGGAACCGTGCGATTCCATTGGCCATCAAAGTCGATTGTTCAAAATCCGAATCAATGTACCCGGCCAGTTTTTCTTTTCGTATCAACCACCATGTATCTTTCTTTTCCACGGTTTCGTAGACCACTTCTATTGGCAAATGTCCCGCGGGCACTTCCGATAGAACTGAAAGGTCAACGATCCTGGGGATTGAGTAGCCCACAAAGACGATTTGACGGGGGGTGACGGTAATGGACCGACAGTTTTCGAAGTCAGCTTGAAGGTTTTCGAGCAACTGAGTTTGCCAGGAGCTGTCGGGGCGCCTTTGGATGATGCCGCGATTGGTTCTGGAGATTCGACCGGTCAAACCCATGAGCAGCGTCAAGACCATGGTGGCCAGGACCAAGGCCGTAAGAATTTCTGTCAGGGTAAACCCTGAGCGTTTGATGTGTTTTCTCATCGTTGGTTCTCGACGACAAGTTCCGTTTCGAAAACCAATTCCTGTGTGCCTCGGTTGTCTCCAAATACACGTAAGTTGACGACTGATGCCGATATTGAGGAATGATTGAGAAACTCTACCACAGAAGTCGACCACCGAAATCGAGGGTCCGTAGGAAACTCTCCTGCCCCATTGTTGGGGATTGTGTTTGTTACGAACCATTCTGCCAGCAGGTCATCGGCCAATGTCGCTGCCGTGTGGGTTAGTGCTGCACGATTGGACTGTCGCACCAATCTTGTGTGTGCCGTGAGCATTGAGACAAGGATTCCCCCCATCAACGCAATGCTAACAACCACCTCTAAAAGGCTCAGCCCTTTATGGGGCCAGTTGTGCGTTGGGAATACTGAATTGCGATTCATTCTCATAAGTTTTGCTTTGTCCCGTTCCGCCGGCGACTACGATCCATTTTTCCTGGCTGCCGTCCGTGATTTGGATCCCGAAGGATTCACTAATTCCAAATTGATTGATTGCACAACGATATTTTCCGGAAGTCCTGTTCCCGGTCTGAGTGGTAATTTTTTTGATCTGATGATCGGAAGGGAGAGAAAAGGTGAGGTCAGATACTTTGCCTAAATCCGAGATGCGTGCATAGGATATTTGATTACTACCCATATCAAACTCAATCCAAGAAGCGAATTTTCGAGTTCGCGAATGAAGTCGAGTCTTTTGGTCAATCGATTGGACTTTTCGAACGGATTCGGAAAATTGCGCTCGCCGCAATGGCGTCATCCAGTTGAGCGAAACGGTTGCCATCACAAGTCCAATGATCGTCAATACGGTGACCAATTCGATGAGGCTAAATGCCTTTCGCTGGTTACTCATCGCCGAGTGTTAGGTTGGAAAGGTCGTCCTCAGATTCGAATTGACCATCCGGGCCGGCACTGATCAATTCGAAAGGTTCGTTGTTCGGGCCAGGGACGACATACTCATAGGCGCTTCCCCACGGGTCGTTGAGGTCACGGGCCGAAATGTACTCGTCCTCTTTGTTGCCGCCAGGAGCCGTGAGAATTTCGAGTCCTTCATCAGTGGTGGGGTAGCGAGCGTTGGTTCCGCTGAAAAAATCGAGGGCCTCAGTCAGCCTGACTATCTCTGCTTTTGCGGTACTAATTCTTGCACGCGCCATGTGGCCTTGCATGCTGACTGCGACGGTCCCTACCAGCAGGCCGAGAATCGCAATAACAACCAACATTTCCATTAACGTAAATGCTGACCGAGTGTGTCGACGACTAAAGTACATTACTTGCCTCCAAAACAGGTAATAATGTGGCAAACAAAACGAAGCCTACAAAAATAGATAGTCCCAAAATGAGGATCGGTTCAATCGTTGTCGATATTCTACCCGATACGGTTTCTACTTGTTCATCGTAGTCTTGAGAAAGTTGGAATAGCATCTCATCAAGCTTCCCCGATTTTTGTCCAACGGTAAACACTTGAGTGACCATTGGGGGAAAATAATCAGTGGCCTTAATCGCTTGTCCAATATCTCGGCCGGACTGGACATTTTGTTCGCAGGACTCGAGGGCGTCCCTCAATAGCGGATTTTTTGAGGCCCCTTTGGCAATCTTCATCGCATTCAAAAACTCAATGCCATTTTTCATTAGGGTCGAAATCACCAATGATACTTTGGCAATTTCTTGCTTTGCCCCTAGTTTTCCAAAAAGCGGAACCTTGCGTAGGATTCGATACCAGGTTCGTTTTCCCTTTTCCGTTCGCACTGCGATTGCAATGGCCATCGCAACGGCGACGAGAACTGCTGCCAGCCACCAGCCATGTTGGACCAGCGAATCACTCGCGAATTTTAGGATTTTCGTAGGCCATGGTAGCGGTCGATCTGCATCGATGAGATTTTCCAACAGCATCGGGATCACGACTGCCATCAAAAAGATGGTAACGATCATGCTGACTCCCAATACAATCAATGGATAAAGCATGGCGGATAGCACTTTGTCCTTGAAGGAAAGTGCACGGCGTTGAAATTCCGAAAGTTGGCGCAAGGATTGGTCCAATCGTCCCGTGTTTTCTCCGACTTGAACCATTTTGATCGCCAAGTTATCGAATACGTTGGGCTGATCCATCATGGCGTCGCCCAAGCTTCGTCCAGATGTAACTGCTTCTGTGAGGTGTAGAATCACATCACGAAATTTTCCTTTGTATTGCAATGAAAGCGTTTCCAATGCTTCGTGCAATGCAACGCCTACTGATAACAGAGTTGCCAGCTCGCCGGTAAAATTTGACACCAAAGCCGTAAATTTTTTTCTGGACGAAAACGGGAGTAAACGTCCGGCTCGCGAGGGTTTTTTTGCCTCTTGCTGGTTAATG
Source organism: Mariniblastus sp. (assembly GCA_965224765.1). Lineage (GTDB taxonomy): Bacteria > Planctomycetota > Planctomycetia > Pirellulales > Pirellulaceae > CAZDBA01. The sequence goes on along the minus strand of CBDDAC010000011.1, from coordinate 29,703 downwards.
CTGACAATTTTTAAGCCCTGATCGCGCAACATCTGCCTCGCCTGGCGCGGACTGTCCCCAGCAACGGTGCCTTTTACCGTTCGATTGGCTTCATTTCGGGCTTCATAAGCGAATACAGGCATGGCTAATTGCTAGCGGTAATGATTGGCTTGACTTGATCGATTTTATTCTGGGATAAGCCTTCAGGTTATTGCCCCCTAATAGTGTTGTCATGAATTGCGCAAAAATCAAACTGCTGTTCCTATTTATTTCCTTGGTTGGACTGATGTTGTGCCACCCAAGGATGTCTATGGCGGTGCCTCAGGTCCAAGAGGAGTTTCCGCAAGTCGACGATGAGGGGCAGATTAATCTTGCGGACAAGGCGGATCTTGACTTGAAGGGGTTCATCGAATGGCTCGCGAAACTCCGAGATTTGAAAATAGTAGACTTTGGCGAGTTGACGAATCAAAACGCAAAAATTGAATTTTATGGCCGCAATCGAGTTGGTCTTGATGAGATGTTTGAATTGGTCCAGGCGGTTTTGAGAACCAAGGAGCTCGCCTTGGTGCAGACTGACATCGATAATTTTTATCGAGTTGTTCCTTTGGAGAGAGCCAGAGTTTTCGCACCTGAAAGTGAACCTGAGAAACTGGATGACGTCCCCAAGGCCGAATATGTAACGGCTGTTTTTTCACTTGCCAACGCTTCTCCTGATGCCGTCTCGACGTTTATCACCAATCTATTGTATGTGGGAGACACCGCCGGTTCGGCGATGTCGACGATTCCAGGTCGAAACATTCTGATCGTCACGGAGACCGCCAGGAAGCTCGTTCGCATTCACAAACTGATCAAGGAAATGGATCAGCCGATCGAACTTGCTCAGCCCATATTCTATAAAGTTGTTCATCTTGGCGCGAACGAACTGGCGACTCAGCTTAAAGAGATTCTGTCACAAACATCTAAGGCTTCTAACGCTGCGATTCGAACCAATCAACCCAGCCAATTGCAGAAGGGATCTGATCTGAGCGTTTCAGCGAATGAACGAACGAATGAATTGATTTTGATTGGCACAACGATTCAGATCCGTCAGGCTCTCGATTTAGTAGAAAAACTTGATGTTGGCCTCGGGTTGGAAGTTCGAACCTATGAGTTTCAATTTGTTTCCGCGGCTCGAATTGACGGGCTCGTTAAACAGTCTCTGGGAAAACAAGAAGACGACTCGCTGCAACGAATTTACCAATCAAATGTGAATACCGAATCCAACCAGTTGACCGTTACCGCGCAGAAAGAGATACACAAAAGAGTTGAGCAATTTCGTAAGCAATTGGACGTTTCCTCACAAAAGGAGAACGATCAAAGCCCCATTGAGTTCTATACGCTCAAGAACGTCAAAGCGGTTGATATTCTTGACACGCTCCAGTCAATCGAAAGGCGTTTTCGAGAAAATCGTTTCGGCGGTTCAAGTCGTAGGAATGATCGGCTCGATGGGTTCGCTACCCGTGATGGCTTTCAAGTCAACGGAGCCAATAATTTTGGTGCACAAGGCGAAGGCCAATTTCCTGGAGTCCCAAATCAAATCATCCAGGATGCCAATGGAAACCCGATCAATCCAAACAACACATTTCGCAATGGCAACGGTTTTGAAGGGCAGCAAGGGTTGGGGCCGGGACAATTTCCGTTCCAACAGGCGGGAGGTGCGTTTCAACAAGGCGAGAACGTAATTCCTGGTGAAGCGAAAATTACGATCCACGAGACAACCAACACCTTGATCGTTGTCGCCGAGCCCGCAGTGCAGCAGTTATACGCCAGCTTGATTGAAAGGCTGGACGTTCGAAGGCCCCAGGTGTTGATTGAGGTCAATGTGGTAACGCTGACCGACAGTGACGATTTTAATTTGGGCATTGAAATTGGCGGTGGAGATCGCAACGGAAGCAAGCGGTTGTTCTCGTTTACCAGTTTTGGATTGAGTGAAACGAGCGGCACCGCTGGAAACCTGACCCTTACTCCAGGATTAGGATTCAATGGAACGTTGGTCGACCCCGATATTGCAGACGTCGTTCTTCGAGCTCTTGCGACCCATAAACGCTCCCGAGTGATTGCGGCTCCAAGGATTCTTGTGAATGACAACGCCACGGGCCTGCTATCCAGTGTGGCGGAGGTTCCCTTCACCAGCATCAATGCGGCCAATACGGTTTCTACAACAAGTTTCGCAGGGTTTGCCCAAGCGGGTACCACCATTAGTGTGACGCCACAAATCTCAGACGACGACTACTTGAATCTGGAATTTGATGTTCTTATCAATGACTTTACTGGGACGGGGAGCGCGGGCGTTCCACCACCGCGAAATACCGACCAGGTGACCAGCGATGTAAGTATTCCGGATGGGCACACGGTTATTGTCGGTGGTCTGACACGACGACGAGTTTCGGACGACCTGCAGGGACTTCCCTTAATCGAACAGTTACCGATCCTTAGGGATTTGACTAATCGGCAAATCAAAGGAAGCGAAGGCCAGCGACTATTTGTTTTTATCAAACCCATCATTTTGCGAGACGATAAATTCAAAGATCTTCGCTTTTTGTCGGAATTGGAAAGGAACAGAGCGAGTTTACCAGACGATTTTCCCTCAAGCGGTCCAGTTCTGATACGTTGAGCAACGTTTGCCAACGGTTCGATTCGGAAAAAGTTTGACATCTAAACACGTCGGCTCTGTAATAGGCAGATAGTCGTTTGCCCCAATCGCTCCGCCAGAGTCTTTGATGACCGTCGAAAATCAAGATACTCCCTTTTACCAATCGCTAGATGGGCTCAGGCCCTGTACGGAATTTATTGAGCGATATCCAATTTCGCTGTCTCGTGAGCAAAAAGTTCTGGCGTTTGATTCAGATCATGGATTGCTTTTGGCAATGTGTGATTCTGAAAGTCTTCCCCAAGTCGATATTGTTACGCGGATTCTGGGTCAATCAGTTTATCCGATGATGACTACAGAGTCGGAGTTGCTCAAAGCGATCAACTCTGCCTATCAGAACCAAACGAGCCAAACGAACACCGCCATTGAAGCGTTAGAAGAAAATCCCGACGTGTTGAGAATCACGAAAGCGGAACGCGAGGATCTTTTGGATCAAACAGGTCGGCCGCCCGTGATCCGGCTGGTGAACTCAATTCTGTTTGATGCCGTTCGCCAACGTGCAAGTGACATTCATATCCAACCCTATGAAGAGAAACTACAAGTTCGGTTTCGAGTTGACGGTTCTCTTTTTGATCAGTTTGTCATTCCCAAGTCATCGCAAGAGGAGGTGCTTAGCCGCGTCAAGATTATTGGCAAAATGAACATCGCCGAGAAACGATTGCCTCAGGACGGGCGAGCATCTGCAGAAATTGGGGAACGCCAGATCGATCTTCGCATTGCATCGCTGCCGACGAGTCATGGAGAACGAATTGTCATTCGGCTGTTGGACAAGAGTGCCCGGCTCTATTCATTGAACGACCTTGGGATGTCGGCAGGAAGTTTAAAGCAGTTTCAAAAGATCATTCGATTGGAGCACGGCTTGATTCTCGTGACAGGTCCAACGGGCGGCGGAAAAAGCACGACATTGTATGCTGCGCTGCAGGAGATCAATACCCTCTCAAGCAATGTGGTTACTCTCGAAGATCCCATCGAGTACCAACTTGATGGAATTAGTCAAACGCAAGTCAATGAAAAGAAGGGGATGACGTTTGCCAGCGGATTACGAAATGTACTTCGGCAAGATCCTGACATCATCATGATCGGTGAAATTCGTGACCAAGAAACGGCCGAAATGGCGATCCAATCAGCACTGACTGGGCACATGGTTTTTTCGACGCTGCACACGAACGATGCCTCCAGTGCGGTCACCCGTTTGTTGGACTTGGGGATCGAGCCCTACTTGGTGGCAAGCAGTCTGATTGGTGTATTGTCCCAGCGTTTGGTTCGTAGAGTGTGCCAAGTTTGCAAGGGGAATTGTGGCAGCGACCAACTAGGGAGTCGATGTCAAGCTTGCCGCAATACCGGATTTCACGGTCGAGTCGGAGTGTTTGAATTGATGATCATCAATGAAGAGATCCGTGGTTTGATTCAGAACCGCCCCAACGCTTCATTGATCAAGGACTCGGCTTGCAAAAACGGGATGAAAACCTTGAGTGATGACGGTAAAGTCAAAGTCGAGAAGGGACTAACGACCGACGCAGAAGTCTTGCGCATTACTATGAAGCTTGATTAGCCAAGGCGATCTGTTCCAATGGATCGGCATTCGCGGACGCAACGCAATGCAAAAATCGGTCAACAGGCCGGAGCACTGGAATGTCTATTTGGGGTGTAGTAAAATTCTAGCGAGGATTGGTAAAGGGTTTGCTGAGGCCATGCCAATCGGAAACGAATAGCGGTCGGCCAAATCTGGGAGGTTGAGGCTCCTGCCGAAACCAATCGAACGAAATCGTTTCAGTAGGAGTCTCAACCGCCTCAAACTCCCGTTCAATACAGTTCGTTAAAATCTTCCGAACCCGTTCTTTGTATCCTTGTCTTTCGACTATGAATCTAGCAACAGAATCCTATCAATCTCAAGCACTTATTTGGCCGGATGCAGGGCGAGTGATCCTCGCTCAGTACGATGAAGACTCGATTGTGGTCTATCAGGCTTATCGAGCACATATCGGCCGATTTGCTGCGGAGAATGGTTATTTCGGTGGTGACTTCAAATTCACGCGAATGTCTTGGATCAAGCCGAATTTTCTTTGGATGATGTTCCGCTGTGGTTGGGCATCGAAACAAGATCAAACGGTGGTGTTGGCGATCCGAATATGCCGCGCCGCCTTTGACTTGATGCTGGCTCAAGCAGTCTATTCGTCATATCAACGACAGCTGTACACTTGCCAGGAGTCATGGAAAAAGGCGGTGACGTCATCAAATGTGCGCCTGCAGTGGGATCCCGATCATGCTCCTAATGGAGACAAATTAGAGAGGCGAGCGATTCAACTTGGGCTGCGCGGTGAAACGCTGTTGAAGTATTCACGCGAATGGGTCGTCGAGATAACGGACGTCTCAGAATTCGTTCGTGAACAACAAGAAAACAGTGTTCACTTGCGATACGACAAACTCTTGATGCCCCGTGAACGTGTTTATCCAGTTTCGGATATCGCAACGATTCAAAAGCTTGGTCTGGACCAGTAGGGCGGATCTCCGTAACCCAAAATCGGCCTCACCGGAGTCCCTGGTTTGTTTATCCCCTAAAAGCGGACCACCAATCTCATCGGTAAGCAGGCGGAAAAGCTTTTCGACCGCCGTCAACAGGCATCGCTCGCTGATTAGATTGCGAAGCAAAAGTGCCTATTGAGACGTGGTGAGGGCATGGCAGACCTCCAATCCCAAAAAAACGGATTTTCAAATAGTACGACAGTTGTCGTTGACACATACGACAGGTGTCGTACAATGCAGCCATGAAAAAGAAAACGCAAAAGTCGATACCCAAACCAACGCCCGCTGAGTTGCAGCTTTTGCGAGTACTTTGGGAGCGGGGGCCAAGCACGGTACGCCAGATTCACGACTTGGTTGATGGAGAAACCGGGTACAGTACGACACTAAAGATCTTGCAGCGAATGGTGGAAAAGGGACTTGTTACTCGCGATGAATCTCAACGAAGTCATGTTTACGAGGCCGCGAACGAAGCGGAGACGATGCAAAAGAATCTAGTTCTTGAGCTGTTAAAAAATGCGTTTGGGGGAAAGCCAGGAAGACTGGTGATTCAGGCCCTGTCCGAGCAAAAGGCGTCTGCCGAAGAATTGAAAGAGATTCGCAGTCTCATAGATTCCATGGAACAAGACGCTTCATCCTCTGCACCCAGAAAAAAAGGTACAAAGAAATGAACTCTGCTTTTTTGGTTTCTTGGTCCAACGTTCTTGGCTGGATGTTAATCCATTTCTTGTGGCAAGGAATGATCGTCGGTATTGCTTTGTGGACCCTGTTGGCTTTGCTGCCGAAGAATTTCTCTCGGATCCGTTACCTGACCTCTGTGTTGGCGTTGGTCATCATTTGCATGTTACCAATGGTTACGATTTCGAAAATTGTCTCAATGGAGGTGCCGCCTGTTGAGCCTTTGTCGCCTACGATCTCGGCTGTGCTTCCCTCTGGTCTGTCCGGTGAAATCGTTGCTGCAGATTCTTCGGCAACGATTTCTAAGGTTTTGCAGGTGCCTTCGAGTAAGATTTCCGGGCTGGTTTCACTCGACCCATTACTTCCGTGGCTGGTGGGGGGCTGGGTCATCGGAGTCTTTTTCGCGGAGGTCAATTTGATTCGCTCATGCTTGACTCTAAATCGCTGGAGGCGACAAGGGGCGGTTCCTGAAACGAGCGAATGGAAAGAGAGGTTCCGGCGGCTTTCCGATCAGCTCGGTCTTCAACCTCAAATCTCATTGCTTGAGTCTTCGCGTTTGTCAGTTCCGATGGTCGTTGGTTGGCTAAAACCTGCGGTGCTTGTCCCCGTAGGATTTTTGACGAGTTTGCCAGTTAAGCATGTCGAAGCCATCCTATTGCACGAACTGGCCCATGTTCGCCGCGGCGATTTCTTGATCAACTTTCTTCAAAGTTGGGTTGAGACGTTGTTCTATTTTCATCCCGCAGTGTTGTGGATCGGCAAGCAGATTCGTGCGGAGCGAGAGTTTTGTTGCGATCAAATGGCAGCCCGGTACTGTGGTGGCAATCTGGTTTATGCCAAAGCGCTGACGGCGCTTGAGGAATGTCGCGAACCTCGTCTACTTGGTGTTGCGGCAAACGGCGGGGCACTACTGGATCGAATTCAACGCCTTTCCAATTCTCCTAAGAATTCAATGCAGGTTTTTCCTATTGTTGGCTTGGCAGTTTCGCTCGCGATTTGCGTACTTGTCTACGCATCGTTGACCCCAACCGCTGAAGCGGAAGTTCGTGCCTCCAAGACGACTGTGTTTGACGACGAAGTTGAATTGGTCGATAGCCCTGAAGTCAACGTGGATGGCAAGCCCGCTTTGTTGATTCGCGTTTTGGATGCCGCATCCAATGAACCCATCGAATCGTTTATTGCAGTCGCGGGGGTCCCCATTCGGAGGGAGATGTTAGAGGCAGACGCCGCTGACCGATTTCCTGATTCCCCGTGGGTCAATTGGCAGTCTCATACCGCTCGCAGCGCTCAAGGTGGCGAGTTCTATTGGGAACTCCGCAAAGCATACCAACCTCTGTGCTTGCGAATCGAAACGGAAGGATATGTTCCTCAGCAGTTCTCACCGATCGATAAAGAGAGAGGCTCGCAAACGATCACGTTCCGTTTGAAAAAGGACTCGGGAGTTCAGGGGCAGGTCTTGCTTCCAAGTGGAGAACCAGCCGCCAAAGCATTGATTGGGGTCGGAATCACTTCACGTCAATTGGCAATTCAAGACGGTGTGTTCGGCAACTACGATAGTTCACTTTCCGCTCGAACGGCTGACGAATGGAGTCGACCGATCATTGTCGAGGCAGATGGCGATGGACGTTTCGTTCTTCCCACTGAGGTCGACCCAAGTGCACATGTAGCAGCCATTCATGAGGGGGGGATTTGTTTCACGCAGTTCCAAACGTTCTCGGAACAGAAAACGATGAAACTAAAGAACTGGGGGCAATTGGAAGGAACTGTAAAAGTTGGAACGGTGGCTGCACCGGGCGAAAGCGTCTCTGTTTACGTTGAATTGATTCGCGGTTATCCAAGTTCTGTTATCTATTGGGTTGATGTCCAAAGTGACGAAGAGGGAAGGATTGCCGTTCGCCACGTCGCGCCTGGATCAGCAAATTGGCAGTTGGAAGGATTTCGTCCACGCGAGGACAGACCGAGCTTCAATAATTGGGAATGGCCTAAAACCCCTCAAGATGCGACGGGGAGTGTCTTTGTTCGATCGGGAGAAACCCAATCCGTGATCCTGGGAGGTGAAGCTTTGGGCGAGATTGCGATGAATTCTCGTGGCGAGTATCGGATCGATGTTGATGAGAGCGGAGGCGTAAAAATCAACGGGAGTAGGGTCGATCGAGCCGAGTTGCCCGCACTTGATTCTGCCGTCACGATCATTATTAATCCGGTGCCCAACGCAAAGTATGAGGACGTGATGTCTGTCTATGAACATTACACGCCGCTGCACAGACTCACTCTCTATTTTTCGCAAGGAAGTGGTTTCTGGCCCAAAAGAGAGTAGTCGTCCATTTCGGCGAATTGAGCCCAAGCGAATCATGCCGGAATTTTCGTTACAACCCGACCTGACCAAGGTCGCAAATCATCAATCCTTGATTCCGAAATCTGCTCTGTCAAATGGCGACGTAAGTTTTTTTGTTGTCTCTACCCATCTTGAATGGGAAGAGAAGTACAAGCAAAGACAACCCAATTAAGCTTGCTGATCCTCAGATGTCCGTCGCTACGACCCAGTCAGAAAATACTAATCGAGAAATCGCCTCAGATTCACTGATGATGGGCGTCGCGTTTGCGCTAATTCTGACCGTCGTTCAGAGACTCGTCGGTTTCCTGCGAAATATTTTGTTCTGTCGATTCATGACAGACGAGCAACTGGGGCAATGGTCGCTGATCTACAGTTTCGTATTGATGCTCGCGCCGCTTGCTGTACTTGGGCTTCCCGGTTGTTTCGGACGATTCGTTGAACACTATCAGCGACGCGGACAATTGATGACGTTTTTGAAACGCGTCAACTGGATTTGCGGGATTGCGACCGCAGCGACCGCGATTCTTTTGCTTTTGATGCCAGACATGTTCTCGTGGATCCTTTTTCGGGAAACGGGCAATACTCTTATTATTTACGCGTTTGCATTTACACTGATTGGCGTATCGGTCATCAACTACCTGACTTCGCTAATGGAAGCTCTTCGTCAGGTTCGAATCGTTACGTTGATGCGGTTTATTGCCGCGATCTTGTTTACTATCGTCGCAACCGCCCTTCTCGCAACCTGGGAGAATGGAACGTTGGCAGTAACGATTGGGCTGGGCGTCGGAAGTGCGTTGGCCTGTATTCCTGCGTTTTGGTTTCTCTGGAAAAATCGAGCCGGTATTACTGCCGATGGCGAGCAGTTGACTCAACATTCCATGTGGGTTCGGATTGCTCCTTATGCTGCCTGGATGTGGATGTGCAATCTCTTGCACAATTTGTTTGAAGTGGCCGATCGCTATATGCTGGTGCACTATTCACCCGTTGACGCAGAGATTGCCCAAGCCTATGTCGGGCAGTACCACAGCGGACGAGTCATTCCAACGGTCCTGGTTGGCGTCGCGACCATGCTGGGTGGAATTATGATGCCCTACATGACGGCTCATTGGGAACGGAACGAAAAAGAGAAAGCTCGCACTCAATTAAACTGGACGATCAAGTTGATTGCGATTTGCTTTACGATCATTGGAGCTGGTGTGCTGCTTTTTGCACCGATGCTGTTCGATACGGTGTTGCAAGGACGATACGATGCTGGCCTGGCGGTGCTTCCTTTGACCTTGATTTATTGTATCTGGTTTTCCCTGTTTATTGTTGCTCAAGATTATCTGTGGGTGGCTGAAAAAGGGAAGTATGGCGTGGCAGCGATTGCCATTGGCGTGTTTGCCAATTTGCTTTTAAATGGATTGATGATTCCTCACTATGGTCTATGGGGAGCCGTCGGAGCAACGACGCTCGCTAACGGTTTAACCGTGACGCTGATTTATTTGATCAATTGTTGGAAGGGAGCCAAACCGGATCTTGGATGTTGGTTGACCGCTGCGATGCCATTGGCGATTTTGTTGCCAAGTTTCATCGGGCTCTCCAGTCTGGTTGTTTTTGTGCTGCTCGCGGTTTTCACGCCGTTGATTTTCAGCCGTGACGAGAAGGATCAGATCGAATCCCTGATGCGTGTCATTCAGAAGAAGTTACTTCAACGATAGGTCGAATCGAGTTCATGTCGGGTCATATGAATTGATTGAAGTTTCGGGTTTTCCGAATTCACCAGACCTGACGATGAACTGGAAACGACAATTGCAGACTAGTACCTAGGCCCGTCTTCGATTGGCGGGCCGAAAACATTAGATACACCAGTTTTCTTAGCCTTGTTACCCGTCAATTCAAAACGGTCCGGGTACTAGCTGGAAAGATAGTCCAGCAGCCAGGCCCGTGCGAATGCCCAGTGTCGAGAGGCTGTGGCACGTGAGATCTGAAGTGTGCTGGCGGCTTCGGTTTCGGTCAGTCCAAGAAAGTATCTAAGCCGCACAAGTTCAGCCTTCTCTGGTTCAATTTTCTCAAATTCCTCGATGGCTTGATTTAACTCAACGACCGAATCGGCAACCGCCTGTGAGGCTTGCGATTCGTCAATCGCAAGTTTCATTTGGCCGCCGCCACGTTTGATACTTTTTTTCCTTCGAGCAGCATCGATCAAAACCCGTTTCATTTCCGAAGCAACGATTGCCAGAAATTGCCGTTCGCTAATCCAGTCGCTTGCATCTTTGGACCTTAGTCGCAAAAAGACCTCATGGATCAAACTGGTCGCGGAAAGGGTGTGCCCCTTTCGTTCGAAACTCATCTGCGACACGGCGATCCGGTGAAGTTTTCGATATGTCCTTCGCATCCATTCGCCAGTGTCTGCGAATTCTGACTGCGCCGAGTCGACGTTGGGGGCTTCGTTTTGTATTCTCGTTTCGAAGGATTGAAGGTTTTCAAGGTCCTTGAGTTCGCTTGTCATTGCAACAGCTCCCCGAAGTTTTCCGGATCGCAGGCCGCCAGCATTTGTGCGGTTTTGCCAAACGCACTCTTTCCGCAGTCTGTGGCCAGAAGTGTGCGGTTGTCCTTGAAGCTGCCGTAGGTTTTTTGGAGTAGCTGGGCGTGGGCGTTGGTTTTTCCTGCCTGTTCATAGAGCTCGGCAAGTGTGTTTCGCGCGATCAAGGATTCGCAAGCCAGTTTTGGATTCGAATCAAAGATCTCGATTGATTCGGAAATCAATTTCTCTGAATCCAAAAGCATGTCAAGAACAATATAGCATCGGCCCAGAACCAATTGTTGCTTGGCTTTTTCAATCGACTTGTCTCCCTCTGGCAACAACGCCAGTTTTTGTTTGGCGTCGGCCGCATAATTCTCACAGATTTTTTCGCGAACTCGATGAAGTTCAGAACGCTGCTGTAAATCGGTAACCTGATCCATTAGCTCGTCAGCTTCGTCGAAGCTTCCAGACATGGCATAAAACACCGCCAGAATTCCGTAGACCGATTTCTCTTGTTGGGTTTGAGGCCCTCCCCGTTTTCTGATCTGATCGTGTTCGTTCTGATACATTCGAATTGAAGTTAGATCAAACTGTTCTGGCGTCAACTGATACTGGTGCGAAGCGAATAAGCTAATAATCAAGTCGTTAGATGCGGCATTTCGTTCTTCACTGACCTTGTTGGCTAGTTTGATTTCCGAAAGCTCATCGTTCTTCACTGACCTTGTTGGCTAGTTTGATTTCCGAAAGCTCATTGACGGATTGTCGCCAACTATAAAACGCTACGGAGCCCACCAGGATCAGGGCAATCGCGGCGGTCGCAAGGATGGGGCGTTGATTGGTCCTAATGAAGCGATGAACGCGGCGGAGCATGCCCGGAGTTGCTACAGAAATGGGTTGACCAAAAAACGAGGCTCGTAAATCATTCAAGAATTCCTCAATGGTCCGGTAACGCTGGTCGGGGTCTCGGGCGAGAGCTTTTTCCAGGATCCAGTTCAGATCTTGAGTTGCCGTTTTAAGCAACGATTTGACGGCGTCTTTGGATAGTTCTTGCTCGAATCCAACACGGTCAGATCGGATTCGGTCGGAGAGCAATTCGACTTCGGCGGTGCGAGCGCTGGACATCATCATTTCTGCGGTGTCGCCTTTTCGGTATGGTGACCGAGACAACAGTTCAAAAAGGACCAGACCCGCCGAATAGACATCACTTCGCTCGTCGACTTCACGGCCTTCAATTTGTTCTGGACTCATGTACCGAGGCGAGCCAAGCACCTGACCGGGTTGGGTCATTGTTTGGCCGGGATCGGAATTCTGCTGCACGAATTTTGCGATTCCAAAATCAATCAGTTTGGGAATCGCCAATCCATCGCGAATTCCTACTAATACATTCTCAGGTTTGATATCGCGGTGGATGATTCCGTGTCGATGGGCTTGGGCCAAACCTTGGCAGGCTTTGATGAACAGTTCGATTCGAAAGCTGTTGTTGACACGATGGGTCTTGCAAAAGTCGGTGATAGGCAAGCCGTCTACATACTCCATCGCGGCGAATGGATGCCCCGTTTGGGTTGCGCCAACTTCGAAAAGGGTCGCGATATTTGGATGAGCTACCATTGCCAGAGCTTGTTGCTCTCGGAAAAAACGCAAAATCGTTTTAGGAGCCATGACACTGGGGCGAATGAGTTTTAAAGCGACCTGTCTTTTGATAGGGTGCGTTTGAACTGCCCGGTAGACGATTGACATGCCTCCTTTTCCAGAAGTTGCTTCAACCGTGTATTGGCCCACCTTGTCACCCGGTTGCAGCGCGACGTCCTCATTTTTGGACTCAAAGAAATCAGGATCGAGATTGGCCAAATCCGTTAACAGATCCTCGTTCAAGAATTGTGCTTGAGATTCTGCGGCGGTGATCAAACGAGCGGCAGACTCCCGCACTTCATCTGGCTGATCAATCGTTGCCAGATGTTGTTGTCGATGCTCTGGAGGGAGGTCGAGAAGTTCGGTGAATAAATCTTGGATCGCTTGGCTATTCATGGATGAAATAGGGTACTGGCGATGAGGATCGTCACAAGACTGCGGTGACATTTGAACCTATCGTAGTCGATATTGATGTCGGTTTGTGATTTTGGCTACAAATTTCGGGCTGCGAGCTTCTTCATTTTTTTTTTTCGATTGCGTGAGGCGCTTTTATCCTCAAATCCGCGATCTTTCTTAGGCCCCATGTTTTTGAACATTTGAGCCCTTATAAGACATCATTCCACATGAGGAGAATTAAATAATGGGATTCAGAAAGCTGATTTGCGTGGCTGCTTTGATCGCAGTCGTTGGGATTCAGTCCAACGTTCGAGGTGATGAGATTGAGGTTAGAATTGAAAACACCGCATCCGCCGGTGGTTTCTTCTTCACCCCGGTTTTTTTAGGGTTTCATGACGGCGGCTTTGATATATTTGACTCTGGCGGGATGGCATCAGCCAGTTTTACTCCGCTCGTCGAAGAGGGAATGACTGGTGATGTAGCAGCCGATCTGTTGGCAGCACAAGCTACTTCGAAATCAGTCACCGTTTTGGGAGATTCCGTTGGGCCTCCCCCTTTTGATCCAGGTGAATCGATTTCTACGCGAATTGATGTTGATACGTCGACGCAGCGTTTTTTGAATTATGCTTCGATGGTAATCCCATCAAATGATGCGTTCTTCGGGAATGCCGATGCCTTGGAAATTTTTGACAACACTGGCGTTTTCCGCGGTACCCAAACGATCGAAATTACCGCTGGCATGATCTATGATGCAGGAACTGAAGTGAATGCCATCAACGGCGGAGCTGCTTTCTCTAGCCTTGGCGGAGCCGGTGTCGATGAATCTGACCCAATTGCGTTTGTCAATTTGAGTGATTTGAACAACTTTGTCGGGACGTCCACCGTCTCGGGTGCGACAATCAACAACGCCTTTAATGCCAATACCGTCGTCGCGAGACTGACAATCAGTGCGGTTCCTGAACCAGGCTCAACAGCGGTATTGGGACTGATTGGTCTGGTTGGGTTGATTCGACGCAAAAGAAGTTAGAGCAAGGTTGCTCTCTCGCTTGAAATCGATCGCGGTTCATTGCGATGGCAAAGACGAAAGATTCGCTATAGCAAGATGACTCAAGCTTCAATTGTTGCTTGGATCCCTGTCGCGGTTCAATAACGAATTCGATGAATCATTGACGTGGATTGACCACGGAGATGAGGAGTGGTTAAGGCTCGCGATACTCCTCGTGAGCCTTTTTCAGTCTTTGATTTTGCCCCATCTGAAGCGACGGCGCACTCCCTGGCCGCTTCGCGCACTCCCCGGCCGCGCGCACTCCCCGACCGCTTCGCGCCCTCCCTTCCCTGAGGCCTCCGGAGAAGGGAGGATTTTTTGTGCTACGTCTTGCGTGCCCGCTGGGTTTCTATTGGTGCTCACTCCTCACCGTGCATTTGTCGTGGAGCGACAATTTCTTCTAGCCCCAGACTTATAGTCTGGGGTAGCATCCCACCCAAAAATAGAGTCGCGGAGCGACGTCATCTGTGATTTCGGTCGGTTCTATCCAAAAGTACGCTCTACATACGGACGTCGCCGCGAGGTAAATGGATGTGAGGGACCATCGTACGGCATCCATATCCAGGGCATGTGCCTCACCAGGAAGTTCTGTCCGCCAGTCTCTTTCAAAGGCTCGTACCTTTTGGAGTGACTCCATCACATCACCCTCGTCGGGATGGGCCCGGGGGGCCGATCCGAAGTGCATTTCCGGATAGCAGATCTTCCACGAAATCAATCAACATTTTTCATGATCGTAAGTTCAATGGAATGGACGGGCCAGCGGGGACGAATTCAAAAGTATATCGACGTTCGGTATCGAGTCAAATTTTGGCGATCAAGCGCCGAAACAGCCGTGGAGACGTTGATAAAAAAACAGCCTTGGCGTTCGTTAACCAAGGCTGTGGGATTTCGAATTTGGGAGCCAAGCCAATGTGGAGCTTGACTCAATGTTCTTAGTTACTGGCAGGAGGTGCAGGCTCTTCAACTGCTTCGCCATCTAAAACGCTTTGGATCGCTTTAACCATCTTGGCTTCGAGACCTGCTTCAGATCCCACTTTGAGGAATGCGATCTTTCCATCTTTGTCGATGATGACTGTTTGCGGAATGCTGGTCACATCGAACAGGTCACCAATGTCGCCATTATCCATGCCGACTTTCATATCCATTTCTCGGCGTTTGATGAACATCTTAATCAACTCAGCTTCTTCGAGTTGATTGATCGCGATGAAAACAACTTTGTCGGGATCAAAACTGTCAGTCGCTCGGATCATGTCTGGCAGTGCTTTGACGCAAGGGCCGCACCAGGTTGCCCAGAAATCAAGAACGATAACTTTTCCCTTGTTTTCAGAAAGCTTGAAAGTAGATCCATCCAGCATCTTGAGCGAAAAGTCTTTTGACTTCTGACCAATCAGCGGTGAGGTTTTACCAAAGCTCTCTGGGTTTTCTCCGTCAGCACTGGCAATCACTGGCTCAGGTGCAGGCTTGGCCACCCAATCAGCGTAGGCAACGTCGGTGGCTTCGGTGGCGAATTTACCAAGCCGAAGTTCACGAATGTCTTCGATGGGAATACTGCATTCCCCGAGTGTGCTTGAAAGACCATCAAACGTCTTTTCGTTCCATGATCGAGCCGTTACCGTCAAACGCTGGCCGCCCTTCATGATGATTTGGACGACTTGATTTTCCGAAACAACAGGTTTTTCTTTTTGTGTTTCTTTGTCCTTGGCTTCTTTCTCCAATTGCTTTGGTGTTTTCGCGTGCAGCCAAACAATACTGGCAACCACATCGCGTTCGAAGGTAAATCCATCCAAGCGAGATTGGAACAAGATCCGATTCTCATCCATCGCGGTCAGCTCTCCCCGAAGCAGGTCACTGTTTCGAGCACAAAGAATGTGCTTTGGAGGATTGTCTTTCCGAAGACGAGGAATGGTGAGCAACAGCTCTTTTCTCTCTGGATCAACAAATGTTGGTGAGGCACTCGAGCCAGAGTTGTTGATCGAAATATCCCCAAAAGTCACCTGAGGTTTCCCATTACCATTCATGTTACTCAAGTTGAACGATACGGCATTACCCTTGATGCTCTTGGCTGACACTTTCTTGGTGTAAGCTTTTTTGCCATTTACTCGAACGATCAACTTGCTATCGGCTAACTCAAATTCGATGTCGGCCTTGTTGTTTTGGGTTGGGATTTGCTGGTTTGAGTTCTGCTGAAGGTCTGCAACCATGACCATGTTGTCCCACATCATGATCGTAACTCCCAAGCCACCCGAGGAGTCTTTTGGGCTTCGCACAAAATTTAGACATTCCAACGTGTTGTACTGCCCATTTTTCCAATCCAGCGAAAACTTCAATGTACCGACGGAGGAAAGTGAAGCGTGACCAAAACGGCCGCTTCCACGAATCACCATTTCTTTGTCACCTGAAATTTCGATGTTCTTTTCCGCTTTTTCGGAGAAGTACCATCCCAGGTCATTGCATGAAATGCTTCCTGAGGCACGAAGTGCCGAGAAGTCAATGGCTTTGATTAGCTGTTGATCGACTCGGTCATTTTCCGCAAAGGATTCAAAGACGACTCGGTCTTTGTCGATCGATACGATTCGACAAGGGATCGTGTCCCGGTTGACGAAGTATAGGGTGTCAGGCCATTTTTCATCTTTGTCGACCGACGTGTCAGCCTTGTCCGTCAACGTAATTCTTGCATCTGCATTGGTTAATGGTAGGCCGGTTTTGCAACCAACAGGGCGCCAGCGTAACACGTCTTCGTCTTTGCCTGTCCCCGCGAAAACTTGACCATAAAGTTCGCCTTGCGAGGAAAATAGCGTGTGTGTCCCCTTCAGGTCTTTGCCTTCGTCCATTCCGAGAAAACGAATTACTGAAATACCTTCCAGTTTGCTGGAAATCGGTTCACTGGAGAAGTTGGTTTTCAGCGAGATCGTTTCCTTATCGATGGAGTCCAGCATTCCCAGAATCAAACCACCGTTTTGGAAGCGAACCAGCGTGTTAAGCTCTGCTTCTTTGTCAGATGAACTCTTGAGAAGCGCTGTGCGAAACTTTTCCGTTGGGATTGTGGTTTCTTCTTCGGTATCCGGATCAATGACCGTCCATTCTTTTCCGTCAAAGGACGCCAGTTCACCGTAGGCGATAGTACCGTCAGTCAATTGCACGCCTTTTTTGGACGGATCGTAACCGGCAGCGATTTTGCTGATTCTCAAGGTCTCGATCTGCATGTCGCCATTCTTGTTTTCCAGGTAAATGCCCTGTTCGATTCCACGAGTTTTTTCAGGAATCGTTGTTTCGCAAAGTAGCTTGCCTTGCTCATCAAGAATTAGCACCTTATTAGTCTTACGATCCCACTGGATCTGCAAGACAAGGCGTTTCTGTTTGGGATCAATGGATTCGTAAATAATGTCAAAGTCATCCGCCTGGCTGAAGACCATCGCGTCTTCCCAGCTTTCAATTCTTGGAACTTTTTCGACGACCTTGGTGTTGCTAGGAACGCCCAATCCGAAAACCATGTCCAGGTTCTTTTTCCATTTGACAACCAGGTCGATTTGTACCGCGTCCGGCAATTCCGTTTGGTAAAAGAGGTTGATGCCAGACTTCGTGGACTCCAAATCGCCTGAGTCAGAAATTTTCCAATGCTTTTTGGTGCGCTTAAGTGAGCCCCAGTCTTCAAGATCTGAAACGCCCATAAAGACATAACCAGCGTTTCCAAGATGGACCAATTTGCCGATCTGATCACGCTGAATGTTGATGGTGCCGTTTCGCTCTGAGCGAAGGGTCAGGCTGTCTTCATCAACTTTTTCAATCTCCCCATAGAGTTTGTCACCACTTAGGGTACGAACAAAGTACTTTTCCGCGGTTTTGCGATGCGCTTCGTCGCGAGGGAATTTGACGCTGTTTAAGGCCGCCAATTCAATTTGGAGTTCGCCGCGGAACAGGTCTGAAATCCAGAAAATGTCTTCTTCATCGCCTTTAACAAGCGTACCGGGCAAAACGTTTCCGTTATTCCACGCTAGTAATTTTTGGGCGGAAGCCTTTTCAGGTTGTTTTTCTACTTTGTCGTCATCTTTATTCTGCCCTAGAACGGTATTCAAAAAGAGCAGTGTGCACAAAACTGTGGCAGCTGATTGTTTCGATAAATCAAACATTGAATGCTTTCGCTTTTTCTATCGTTCGTAAATGGGTAAAAATCTAAAATTCAATGCAAGTGCCAGAAGAGACATTGCGGTTGAATAGGCTGGGCCGTGTTGGCCATCGCCAAGTTGACCATCATTTGACTGGAGTTCCGACATCATGCGAATCGTTTCACGATTCCATTTTTGCCAGGTTTCGTAATCAGCCTGAAACAGAGCTTGAGACTGATAGTATCGTGTGTAGTACGGCCAGGAAGAGCTCTGGGAATTCATAAAGTTGTCGGCAACGTAATCTTTGGTTGCGGCAAACTCTTTCCAGTCCTTGCGCTTGCCAATCGAATAAACCAGGCAGGCGATCGAGGAACGCGCTGTGGAGTCACCGAATCCGCCCAGCCCGCTGTATCCGACCTGCCCCGAATCATCGGAAGTCATGCTTTTCATGTAATCAAGTGCCTTATCGATGGTTTCGTCAGGTACTTCGATTCCTGCATTTCTGGCGGCAAGTAGCCCCATCAATACCGCACCCACAATGGATGTGTCAGCAGACGGATCATTGGGACCATAGCGCCAACCATCAGTTGGGTTTTTCTTTTGAGAAGTCACCGCAAGGCGAACTGCCAGTTCTAAAGCTTCACCGATGGTGCGAGTCTTTTCGCTCTTGGGTTGCCCTGCCCAAAGCAATTCGTCATCAACGGCTCCATAAGCTTCTGAAAGAGCCAGCATGGAAAACCCGTGGACATACATGTTGCCTTGGATGTAACCGGTTTTGGGATTCTGGTCACGAATAATCTGTCGCAATGCTTTGCGGATATTTACCGCGTACTTTCCAAAGTTTGGATCTTCGCCTGTAGACAGAAATGCCATAACACAAAGGCCGCAAATTCCGTTCGTCTCCGAACCGTGGAATTGTGCTCCCTTGCCCCAGGTCCCATCGTCTTTCTGGGTTCTCGCAAGGTAATCCGCGCTCTTGGTGTAGATGCTGCGGACACCTTCAGGAATTCCAGTCCCTTCACGGACATTCAAAAGGTCGATTTGCGCCCAACCGATTGACGGAAGAGAAAAAAGGCAAATGATCAAAAGGATAGTAGAACGTTGTTTCATCAAATTAACTCTTGGAAAGGTGAGCCGGCTCGTGGAGATTAGTTGTCGTCTTCGGCTGGTACTTGTTCTTCGTCTTCCTGCCACATAAACGCATTGGTGTACGGGCCCATTAAAATTCGCCATCGTTGTAACTGTTTCTCATTCATGAAGTCATCAAGTTCGTCCTTCTTGAGTGAGGCAAGGTTAACAATGGTTTGATAGGATTCGTCAAAGGAAAGTTGGGTGTCTTGATCGGCCAACTTTTCGCGAATCACGTCGGCAAATTTTTTGTGTTGGTCATCATTAAGCATTAGTTGCGAACCAAACATGTTTGCATAGAACTCAACGTTTGCGTCAAGTTGTCTTTTTTTTCTGGTTGCTTCATAAACCGTCAGCTTCTCACGCTGCTCATCATTCAAGGCAGACTTTAGTGCCTTTTTCCAAATCTTGTCTGCTTGCGGTTTGGTACCGAGATCCCCCGTGTAATTGGATGACATCCACTGCAAGACATCTGAGCTGACTTTGTCCAAGTCGATGTCTTCAACGCGGACGTTCTCTTCTTCTTCGTCATCATCCTTGCCAACACCGAATGATTCCCACATCTGGAATTCATCCATCCGCTTGCTCCACTTAGCCATTTGCTTTTGGGCAACCGCTTTGGCGGCGATGTTCAATTTCCTTGCTTGAGTATCATCGATTCCACATACGGATTTGAGTACGTCAACTTCCATTTGAAGTTGCAAAATGACATCAAGCTTTTTGACGGCTTGAATGTACTTTTTGCTCCTGGTATTGCCTTCCCATTCTTGCCCAGACACAGCCAAAACGATGCCGCCCCCCGGGATTTCGATAACATCAACATCTTGAAAAGTTGCCGCGTTGCCCGCCTGGATGGGGAGGAGAACACCTAACACCAAAAAGCACGCAAGGGCTTTAGTCGGAAGTTTCAAATAACGACATGCCGTTAAAGTCATTTCTGATTCCTCTGGACGAATCCAAATAAAAATTCAACCACTGAAGCGTTCAAATGCTTCGTTGTAGATCTAGTTAGCAAAAAAGCGGCAACCGAGGCTGCCGCGTAATGATTGTCAGCTGGAGAAAGTTGTTCTAAACATACGTCAGAATTTCAATTATTGCGGTAACAAATCGAATTCTTGGAAGACATCTGTTCAGCCCAACTCCAACTATTGGTTCTTTTCCAAGGCTTCAAAGTACTTGTCCAAGCCGAATCGGAATTCTTCTGGATACTCCTCACCGGATTTTCCGGACGCCTGCTGAACTTCACGCTCAACAACTTTAGATTTGTCTTCGTCAGACTCACCTAAAAGCGCCAGTGCTGAACCGTTCATGTCTTGACCGTCACGATTACCTTGGCCTGGGTTGTTCCCACCGCTTCCGCCGCCGCCCTTGGATCGCTTGGCTTGCAATAGCCACTCGATTGCCTCAGTTTCGGCTGCAATAGCAGGTCCGGCCGTGTTCGGTGTAACGAGAATCTCGACAGCGTCCCACATCGCCGATGAGGCGTTGGTCAGTTGCTTGATCTCTTTACCGAACTTTTCTTCGCCTTCAGGTAGATCACGAATGTCGTCGATGACGGATTCCGTGCGATCTGCCAATTCTTCCTGGGTATCAGCCAGGCCAGCAGCATCGTCCAAATAATTCTCAGACTCAAGTTGTGGTTTCGCTTGTTCCAAACCACGGGTTTCTTCGCGTAGTGCGATTTCTTTTTCCAAAATTTTCATAACTTCTAAAACGATCGAAGGTGGCAAACTGCCACTCTTTCCGCCCTTTCACGAGCCGCCCGCTCAGCCAGGTCCTACTAACTGCTCCGCCCAACGGTCAAAGGTGTCCGCCAGGAATTCGGAGTGAGCAATTGAACTGCCTGATTCGTTAGCTACGATCTTTTCAGCGACATCAGCGACTTGCTTGACCACTTCATCGTTTCTCATCTCTTCGAGAACCGTCGTGAACTTGCCGTCGTTAATTCGATTGGCGTAAGCTTCCAAATCATCTTGAATGTTGGACAGCGTGTTGCCATGAATGCCTTCGCGTTTGGCGAGTAGTTTAGAACGTTCTTTTGTAGAGTCCTTAACCTTATTCTCGATTTCACCAAACTCATTCAAAGTCATCTCATTGACGTCTTGAGCAAGCTCAGTGTGACGACGAGACATGGCTTTCAGTCGTTTGACGAAAGTACTGCCTTCAAGATTTTGAATGATCTGCTTTAGCTCTTCAGCAACAGCTTGGAACTCAGCAAGCAAATCTTGTTGCGCGTCAACTGCTTCTTCCATTTTCTTTTCCGCTGGGCAACTTCCCCCACCTTTGCCGGGTGGTGAGTTGTCTTTCAGCTGAACACTTGGAAGTGAGAATTTCGGAGGAGCACCACCAGCAGCAGCTTCCTCTTCATCTTTTGCTTCTTCGTCACCCTTTTCAGGTTTGTCCATGGAACTTTCGGTCATGTTGATCGAAGGAACCGCAGGTTTGTCCTTGCCATCATCTTTGCCGCCCTTGCCTCCTTCTGGAGAGCCTTTTAGGTCGTTGACCGATGGGGCTTGCTTAGATTTGGAATCGCCTTCTGAAGGTTTTCCTTCCGAAGGTTCACCACTGGCTTGTGCTTCAGCAGCTTCTTTCAAAAGACCCGCTACGGAAGGCATGCGATCTTTGGCAATCTTCTCAAGATCCAGTACCGCCTTAGACATTTTTTCCAAGGTGTTGGAATTGAACTGGTCGTTTCGCTTCGCTTCGTCAACCAGCTTGGCTCCGAGTTCTGTCAAAGAAGACAACCGTCGTCCTTGAGCTCTTTCGGCAGCCGCTTGAGATTCGATCGCTCGGCGGTTTTCTGGTCGATCCAATTCTTCAGGAGTCTTGTTGCGGAGTCGAACATTTTCCTTGAAAAGCTGCTGCTCGCGTTCGTAGGTTTCCAATACGCTCTTGAAGAACTGGTCTGCACGACCCGTCAGCCAGATTGCATGGTCGTCTTCACTCAAAACATAAACCGTATACGCAGGAGAGTAGACTCGCTCGCGGTTTGGCAAATAGTCTTGCGTGAAAAGACGCAAACTCAGAATTTGGGGTTTAACATTCTGACGCTGCGGGTTGAATGTCGCGACGGCAGTTAGTTCTGTTGATTCAGGAGTACCGGCAGAAATGATTTTCTCGCCATTGGAAGCTTCATAGCTTTCCTCAGCACCAACTTTTCCCGTCCATTCCATTCCGATGGTTTTGATTCCAAAGTCGTCAGATGCGTCGACTTCGAAAGTCAAAACGTCTTTTTCCATGATCACTCGTTGCTTTTCGAGGCGACGACACATCAAAGAGGGTTGCTGATCTTCTTCAGCTCGGATTTTCAACTTCATTGGTGCTTTGGACGTCAAGCCTAAGGCATCTTTCCAAGCGAACTCCATGACTTGTGAATCATTCACGCTCAAGGGTGCCGTTGAGATGAACTCGCCATCTGCCATGATGGATTCGCCGTTGGCAGTTGCTTCGACGATATCACGAGTCGCTTTGCCGATGAAGGAAACTTCACTTCCATTCACCATCGTTACGACGCCACCACGAATATCTTTTTCAACGTTCTTCGTTCGTTGTAAATACTCTGGCAACGTGATCGTGGCAAGCAAAGAGGAAAGTTCAGGTCGAGCTTTAGGTTCAACCGTAATGCTCTTGAGTGCGTCACCAATAGCAACCTTGAGTTTCGAATCACCTTTAAGTGGGGGGATTTGAAAACCGTAATTGCCCTGATCTTGATCTGCTTGAACGCGGACACCAGAAACATAGGCTGTACCCGTTTCAGGGGACCATTTCGTGTCTTTGGACAAGCTTGCTTGAAGGTGGGAATTCTCTGCAACAGGAACAATGAGGTGGTCAGGCAATTGGTTTAATTGTGTGAAGGTGTATCGCTCAGTTTGCTTCCAAGGCATCAACCAACGAGCAAAAGCATTTCCACCCGCAGCCGGAACCAAGACCATTGCAGCAATGGCAATTGCGGCTGGAACACCAGCGATCAATGCCCAGCGGCGATGTTTTGGATTCGGAACCGCTTTAGAGAAATCGCGATCTTTGGTTTCTTCGTCGACTTGAGCCAGAGCCGCACGGGTCAAAGCCTCACTGCGACTGTGCTCTTCATGGTTGTTAACCAACTCGATGATACCGAGCAGATGATCGCCCAATCGAGGAAAGTTATACTTGAGCAGCTTTGCAACTTGTTGAAGCTGTCGACTTTTCCAAATCCATTTGTGGCAAACAAGTGGGAACCAAAGTCCCAACCCTAGTGCCCCAACAAGCAAAATTGCCGTTCGAGCAATTGCCGGTGTGTCAATGAAACGATCGAGTGTGAAAACCAGAAGGTATGAGATGAGCAAACCGAAGGCAGCAGCTAATAAGCCCTCCGCCAGTTTGACCATCCAGACCTTTCGCTGGAACTGTTCCAGCTTGGCTTTCATTCGATCAGGTATCTTTAAACCCGAATTTTCTTTTGCCAAACTCATTATTTCCCGTCCATTAATAAGTGGATAACGCCCGTACTTTAGTTTTATGCGACTTTGCTGTGAATTAACGCCAACATTCGCCACGAGTCTGAGAAAGGTGGAAAAAAACACTGTAACCAGACCCTATTCGTCCTCATCGTCGTCGTTGTCTTCGTCATCTTCCTCTTCGACATCTTCTGACATTACATCAAGAACCATTCCTCCGGCTGCATTTCCAATCATGTTGAAAGCACCAAAAGCGCCCCCTCCATCACCCATGTTGGAAAGTTGACCTTCGAATGATTGCATCCATTCAGTCAGTTGAGATTCACTCAAAATTTTCTTCAGTGCTTCGTCAGCGTCATTGAGTGCAGCACTACCTCCGTTAGAGATGACCATTATTCCGTAAGAGGAGTCTGTCTGGGATTGTTGTTCGTAGAGTTCTTTTCCATAACTTTCGTTGACGTACTTGAGCAGTTCGTCGCGCTGTTCAGGTGCAAGGAGAAGTTTGCGATCGACCTTCGCGATAAAGTTCTCGACGGCAACTCGACGCTGGTATACGCCTCGCTGTTCTACCCAATCTTTCCATTTGGTGGTCTGTTCTTCGTTGAGCACTTTTTTGACAGCTGACTTCCAAACCTTGTTCTTTTCGACTTGGATCGTCTGTCCACCCATCATCCCGTCGAAGAAAAATTCCTGGGCCATCATCGCGGCCTCATTTTCGTTTTCATTCTCATCCTCATTTTCTTCTTCTGGAGCCTCATCCGGGTCAAATTCAAAACCCATATCTTTGGCTTCTTGGGCAATGTTCTTTTTCGCGTCGGGCATACTCGCTTTGACAGCGCCTTTGGAAGCAATCGAAAGCTTCTGCTTTTGACTATCTGACAGTTCGCAAGCTCGATCGATATCAGCAATTCTTGAAATGATCCAATTTTCCAGGGCAACCTTTTGTTGTTTCAAAGATTCCCGAAATTGCTTTCGCATCATCTCTTCTTGATCACCACCATCTCCAAAAAATTGAGCCTGAAGTGGTGAGCTGGAAGCCAGTACAAATAAAATGAAGAGGGGAGCAGCAACTCGAGCCCATTGGCTCCGTGAAGTTAGCATCATTTTCCTAATCCTTTTGAAGTAAGTGTTGAATTGCCGTTCAATGAACAAAGAGGGAAACGAATGTCTCCATCTTATTTTGTTGGTTTTAACAAATTTTGCTAAATCTTCCCAGCAAGTTTTCTACCTACCCAGAATACCGTTAGCAGCAAAACGATCGAACTTGCCCAAGCCCAGTGAGACCAGATGCGAATACGCTTTAGTCGCGGTTCAGCCTCAGGAAGTTCAGAAATTTCGTTAAGAAGATCGTCAAAATCTGCCATCGTCACTGCCTTACCGCGAGTGATCTTGGAGATTTCCGACAAAACCTCAGCATTAACAGGCTGCCCAAGTTTTTCTCGCTCTGACCCTTGAACACTAATGACAGTCTCTAGAGTCGACCCATTTTCACGGCAGGTCATGATGACCTCATAGTTCCCGTTTTCTTCTGGTGAAAAGAATCCAGTAAACAATCCCCATTGATCTTCTGTTTCCTGGGGCGAAAGTTTGATCGTTTCAGAATTTCCTGAGGGTGCGATGATCTGCAGGTTTACATTTCCCTTTTGAAGCGGTTCACCTGAAATCGACATCACATTGGCATTCAATGAAAGCGTGTCACCAACTTTTGGGCGATCTGGAGAGTATCGAAGTCTCATTGAATCTCCGTTGGCCATGCTACGCTGATAAGCCATCCATCGCGCGACCTGTCCCCAGAATCGGTAATGGTACTTGTCTTCAACGCCTTCACGCCATCTCCATGCTCCATCAGTACCCATGAAAAGAATTTTTCCAGCACCATAGGTTTTGGTCACCAAGAGTGGGATTCGTCCGCTGTCGTTGCTTTCGGTTGCGTGGACGGCCAAGACTTGTGTGCCTGCTTTGGCGCGAAGTACAGGAGCATACCACTGGAAACCAGCCAGGCTTCGCCAGACTGACGCATTTGCTTCTGGGTTGTCCGCCAACTTGGTCAACAGGCTGTCACGTCCACTTTCTGTCAACTGAAACTGAGCAGGAATGGGAGAACCCCAACCGCGCACCTGGACGTCGTCCAGAACAACCGGGTAGAGATCCGCAAGATCTGTTTCCATCAGGCTAAACTGCCGTCCACGGAAACCAGGCATAAAGATCAATCCACTCGCCTGGCTTTCTACTAGACCTTTGATGCGACTGCAGTCTTCGACAGTCAACTGACCGTCACCCACTCCAACATCACCAAGCATGATCACATCATAGGTCGCCAGTTCGTCCAGTGAGGCAGGGAATTTCTCAATGTAATCTTTGCCGCCGCCAACTTTTTCCAATTGAGGGTGGAACAACAGGCAGGAAACTTCAACACCTGGATCACGTGACAAAGCGTTTCTCAGATAACGATACTCCCAACGTGGAAAGGACTCCACAACCAGAACTCGAAGAGGCTTTTCCCGAATCGGAATGGGAACTGGTTTTGACGTATTGTTGGTGGTGATCAACTCACCATCCTGAGCGGGAACCGATAGCGTGAGGGTATACTCGCCCGCTCGTTTCGGCTTCCAAGTGAATACTTCTTGGAGAGTTCCATTGGCCGGAATTCGCACTGTGGCAGTCATTTCATCACCGTCAGATGAGGAAAGCGTAACGACGGTGTCGACATCGCGAGCCATCGTACTTTTGATTGTGTAAGGGATACGAGTTGGTTTTCGAACGCGTCCGAATGTCGGTGCGTCCAGAGAAACCACACTGATATCTGGCAAGGCGTTTTCGCTGCCAACCGCCACCGTGTACACGGGACTTCCCGCAATCGCAATTGAGTCGCTGCCACCGTTGGAGAGTCGCCAATGTTCCAGTCGCCATCGGTCAGCATCACAACGCCCCGAAGGTTCTTGTGTTTCTTGTTGACGCTGGCCAATGCCGAATTGAGATCCGTACCCTTTGACTGATTCCGCAGATCCGATGAAAAGGGAACGACAACGACTTCAATTTTTTCCTTGAACGGCGCCCACATTTCGTCGTCGAGAATGGGTTGGACCCATTCACTACGTGTTTTTGCGTCGGTAGCGCCGTCGTCGGTAACATCTTGAGTCGTCATGCTGACCGAAACATCATGCATGATCACCAAAACGGGATCTTCCTCGGGGAGAAATTCCTGAAGCCATTCAGGTTGGTTGATGGTGATTGCCACCAGGATGACCAGTAGCATTCGGATCGTTTCGAGAGCGATCATGCTCCGAGAAAGCCGGTTCGCTGCAAAGCGATCCAGGAAAAAACTGCAGTTACCAAGACAAGCAAGATGCCGAACGTGATGGTAAACGGCGTATATAAAAGTGCAAACCATTCACTGCTCATGATCTGGCTCCTCCCAATTGAATAGAATCGGTTTCAGGTTTTGGCGGCAGGCAAAAGATTGCTTCTGCCAAAAGAGCCAGGCCCATGATCACAATAAATAACTTCCAGGCTTCACTTGCCAGAGATTTTGTATTTCCAAGTTCGTCTTCGATAATGTGAAAATCCAAACCCTCGAAAAGTTGGTTGACTTCGTTCTTGGGGATGGAGACCGCGATGTCCTCAATCGGAGGGCGGTTCAACGCGATCACTTCATTTTCATCTCCGTAGACGCCCGCGGTATAAGGCCTCGACTCAATCAAGCTGACACGCTGGTCGGAAAGTGGCTTGAGTTCAGTCACTCTCATGGCGGCCGTCGTACCGGCAATCAGTTGTTTGGCTTTTCCAATCGAAGAGGCTCCAGCTGACAACGCCCGCTGTACCATGGCGAACATGACCACACCATCTCTGGCGAGAGATGAATGCGAACCGTCAGGTAGAGTCGAAAAGAAATAGACGCCGCCGCTGTCCGTTGTTTTGCGTCTCAACAGTGCGGAACCGTTGTCCAGTTTCGCCAGTGTTCGACCATCACCATTAAGCGAACAGTACTTGTAAACCTTGAGGTCGTCGACAGGCAGCGACTGACCATTGCGTGCTTTCTGCAGCAAATCGTCTTCGTTTCGCCAGAATCCAACCGACTGCGATTCATCGTTGTCGATGCGTTCCCAGCCACCCAGGACACTCCGTCAAATTCAGTTCCCTCGACTTCATCCGGAGGGAAGAACATGACGGTTCGTCCATTGTTAACAAAATTCATGATCTGTTTGGCTTCACGATCCTGCGGAAGTGGAACCTGCCAGAGTAACAATGCCGTTTGATTCCAATTGATCTCGCCAAGTTGATCAGAAGCGACAACTTTAGCGTTGTATTCCCGAGACGATTCCAATCCAAATTGAGTGGCCAGTTTTAGGGAGCGAACGGCGTTTGGATTATCCGATACGATCACGGTTTCATAAGCGGGTTGCTCCGCGAACGAGAAGAAGTGAGTGTTATCACTTTCGTTTGCATCGGCCGGCAACTCGATCATTCCCCAGCCGGAATCAACACCCGCATCAAGTGGAATGCGATGGCCAGCTAAAGCGTACTCTCGATTTTCAATTTCGACATCCAAAACGGTTTTGACACCATTGATCGTGAAGGTCAATCGTAGAGGCTCACGCGATTGGGAATTTGAGGTGCGACGAATGAAAAGGTCAATTACCAATTCAACCCCGTCGTTCGACTTGACCCGTTCTGCGCGATCGACGACGACTGAGAAATTCTCTTCAGCCTCTTCCGCGTAGTTCAGAACATGAAAGCGAACACCATCTAATTCGGCAAACCCGCTTTTGAGAGAATCCCAACGACTACTTTCAGGGTCCCAGTCGTTCTGTTTGGCGTCCGAACAGATCCAGATATCGGTTCTCCCGGTCTGGTTGTCAGACACATAGTCCATCGCCGTCTGAATCATGGCAGGAATATCTGCCGTTGAGTCAGTGGGAAATGTTTTGGGGTAATCGACAGGGCCTCAGGTGAACCCACTTCGACAGGTTTGTTTTCGGTGCTTTCAATCAGCACGACTTGTTTCGAGCTGTCAAATGCACTGATCATGTTAGCAATTTTGACCAGACCCGCGCTGATTTTGGTCTCTCCAGTAGCCAGTTGCTGCTGTTTCATACTAGAAGAGCGGTCGAGGACAACGATGACCGTCTCAGGCTTTCCGCCGGTTAATGCCCGAACCAGCCCGTCGCCATGGGGCGACAGATGGCAAGGATCAAGCCGAGGATGACCAGCATTCTAGCGGCCATAATGAGCATTTGTTTTAGTAATGCCATGCCTCGGCTCATCTTTTTGGCCGAGAGCAGGAACATCATCGCACCCCATTCAACAGTACGGTGACGTCGCTGGTTGATCAGGTGGATCAGGATCGGAATTGCTGAGAGCAACAGACCCACAGAAGGAATTCATTTAAAAAAGTCATGATTATTTTTTCTTTGGTGCCCGTTCAAGTAAGAACCTTGCCAGGACATCTCCGTAGTTTTCATCGATGCTGATTCGGTTATAGTCCACTGCCGCATCTCGAACGACAGTTTTCAAATCTTTCAGATACTTCTTTACCGCTTTGCGATATTCATTGGCGACGATGGAAGGGTCTGCCAGAGTGGGTGCGCCACCTTCGAGGTCAACAAATCGAATGGGCCGATCAAAGTCAAAGTTAATTTCCTGCTGTTCCAACAGGTGAAAAACGACGACATCATGATTCCGATACCGCAGATGCTGAAAACAACTTGACAATTCGCTGGGCTGAACAAACAGGTCAGAAATCACGACCACCAATGCTCGTTGCCGGATTTTTTCGGCCGCCTCGTGAAGTGCGTTGGCCAATCCCGTGGTGCCCTGACATTCCAAGCCAGCCAGCTCATCAAGCACAATTCGTAAATGAGTCGCGTTTCGCTTGGGCTTGATTTCCTTATAGAATTCTTGGCCCGCACAATACAATCCAACCGCATCGCCTTGTTGAGACGCAAGGAAGGCCAAGGATCCGGCCAGCTTTCTTGCGTAATCCATCTTGCTCATCGATCCGTTGTCGTACTTCATCGAACCACTGGTGTCGACGATTAAGCACAAACGCAAGTTCGTGTCGGCTTCGAATTCTTTGATGTAGTAACGATCGCTACGCCCGTAAGCTCGCCAATCCAAACGTCGGGTATCATCACCCGGTACGTATTTTCGATATTCGGCGAATTCAAGGCTGGAGCCCGATGCGGACTGCGGTGCATTCCAGTAACGCTGCCAAGCATGGGCAATCGTGAATGAAAGGGCAACGCCTTTAATCGGGCCA
>CBDDAC010000010.1:0-23454 GCA_965224765.1 Mariniblastus sp. | reverse complement strand
AACATCATGGGTAGGAAAGTAAAAAGCCTTCCAAACAAACCTGGATCAGATGTCGCTGTGTCACCTACATCTTCAGCAGTCGCTGGTGCATTGGCACCGGGCGGCGTTGTGATTTGAACTGCAAGGAGCCAACAGGCTTGGTACAAAGAAAACATTCAATTGCTCTAAAACATCGTAAAGGCTACAAGGCACGCAAAGCAGACTCGCTTTACGATTGCAGACCATTCATTTGCGAATATTGATTTCAGATTTAAGCCATCTTTCGACATGGAGAGTCGGAATTCGGCCGCTACTCAAAACAAAATCCAGCCAATCATCTTAAAACTTTGCCAATTTTGCGACAAGGGCTTTCGAAGCCTTTCCAGTGGCTTTCCGAAATTCGTCGATTTCAAAGGGACCACCTCGAACTGGGGTTGCCTTATTTTCAACAGAACACAACACAATCGATAAACTGTGCAAGTTGCACTGGCTGGATTCGCAATCAATCTGCTCATCGGGTGAGATTGAGTCAGACGCTCAACGTCCATTTGAACGACCTGGGGAGAAATTTAGGTTTTTCGCTTGGGTTTTGACGGTTCCCTGCCAAATTCACCCGCTGAAGTGGCACTTCAATCCGTTGGAATGCTCAGGTTGGATTTGGTTTTCCAGCCGGCAAATCTGCGCTCGAAGAACTCGAGGAAACAGTCTGCAGCAATGGCTTCACGGCTTTCGGCCATCAATTTCTGGTAATACGTAACGTTGTGCAGCGACAACAGGATCGGCCCCAACATTTCGCCTGCAATAAATAAATGGCGAATATAGGCTCGGCTCAGGTGAGAATACGGGGTTTTTAGGTCCGCCTGGATCGGAGACGGGTCTGTTTGATGTATCTTGTTTCGCATTTTGATAGGGCCATTGTCAGTAAATCCCATCGCATTACGACCATTGCGCGTTGGCATAACACAATCAAACATGTCGACGCCACGCCGGATACCATTGAGCAGATCTTCGGGTTTGCCGACGCCCATCAGGTATCGTGGCTTGGTTGCCGGTAGATGTGGGCAGGTGTAATCCAAGGCCTCGTACATTTCGACTTGGGTTTCCCCCACGCTCAGTCCGCCGATCGCGTAGCCAGGGAATTCAAGTGCGATTAACTCCTTTGCCGAACGCTCTCGCATTTTTGGGTCTAGGCCACCCTGTACGATGGCAAACTGAATTTGTGAATCCAAGGTTTGAGCTTTTTGGCATCTTTCTGCCCAGCGAGTCGTTCTCGAGCAGGCTTCCTCGATTTCACTTTGAGAAGCGGGAAGTTGAATGAGGTGGTCCAGTACCATCGCAATGTCACTGCCTAATTGCTGTTGGATTTCGACGCTGCGTTCTGGCGGGAAATCGATCTTGCTGCCATCAATATGGGATCGGAAGGTCGCCCCCTGTTCCGTAATTTTTTTCAGTTTGGCCAAACTGAAAAGCTGGAAACCTCCACTGTCAGTCAGAATCGGGCGATTCCACCCCATAAACTGGTGAAGTCCGCCCAGGTCCGCGACAATTTCCGAGCCAGGCCGAAGTGAGAGATGGTAGGTGTTGCCCAGAAGTATTTGAGAACCCGTTGATTGGACCATGCCTGTCGTCAAGCCTTTGACGGTCCCACATGTTCCTACCGGCATAAACGCGGGTAAATCAATTACACCGCGCGGAGTCGTCAAGCGGCCCAATCTCGCACCACAATGCTTGTCGACATGGAGCAATTCAAAGCTGAAGCCGGGTTTGTTCATGAGTTTCAAGTTTGGGGCACAAGTAAAAAAAGGCCCGAAGGATCCTTCGGGCCTGTGACTTCATCGAATTTTCGAATGGCAACTACTCGCCACGAAGCTTCAAATTCGCTTGAGTTAGTTTTTCACGAACCTCGTTCAAACTGGTTACACCAAAGTTCTTGCATTCAAGCAAGTCATCTTGCGATTTGCGTACCAGCTCGCCAATCGTGGTTAGGCCCAGACGAGTCATGCACTTGCGAGCTCGCACAGAAAGGTTGAGGTCCGAAATTGGACGTTCCAGCAACGCTTGTTCATCAGGTGACAGATGGCTCAGGTCGACTGGCTCCAGCTCAATTTCGCTTTCATGAGCGAATTGGCCAACCATCAACCCTTTGTTGGACATCATTTCCCGAATCTCGGTCAATGACGTTTCACCAAAGTTTTTACTCATCAAAAGGTCTGACTCAGAAATTTGGGTCAGATCTCCCAGCGTCATAATGCCCATTTTTTGCAGGCAGTTGCGGCTTCGAACGGAGAGTTCGAATTGGGCAATGGGTACCGCCATGACACTGGCCATTTTTTGCTTGTCTCGTTCAATCGAAACATCCCAGCGATCGCCACCTCCTTGAGAAGCAGACGCGTCACGCCGATAGAGTCGAGCGCGATTGTGAGCCGGGAAGGATTCCAATAGGCGATCGTAGCAGTGTACGGCTCGCTCGTACTGTTCGTGATCTTCGTAAAGCAAACCTAGGTTCAGCAACGCTCCAACGTTGGTCGGGAACACCGCAGCGGCACGCTGATAAAGCTCCATGGCCTTGTCGTCGTTGCCACGACGGTCATTTTCCAATCCCAAACCGAAAAGGGCTCCAGGATGCTTTTCATTGAGTTCAACGGCACGCTCGTAAAGTTTGACAACCTCGTCTGGGTTGTTTCCCAAAGAAGCAATCGTTGCAGCGCGTTGATAAAGGTATTCGGCAGTTTGTTCAATTGGACCAAACATGTTGTCCAAGATAGCCATTGCGCTTTCAAGTTCTCGCAAATGTCGTTTGGATTCTGCAACCGACAATCCACATCGATCCGCATCGTAGCCAGCAGTTTTGGCCGACTCGTATGCGGAAATCGCCTCTGCGTGATTGTTGAGAGCCGATTGAGCCTTTCCCTGATAGAACAATGCCAATGCACCGCCGTCAGCATTTCCCAACGTCGTGATCGCAGACAGGTAACGTCCAAGCAGATATTGGCAGACGCCCAAACGAACGGAGGTCGCTGGAGTCCGAGTCATTTGATTTTCCAATTCATTCGTCAAGTCACGAAGAATCGGGAATTGCGAAAAATCGTCGCTAATGCGGCGAGAAACGTATGCGATTTCATTGGGGCCAAACGAACTATTGGAAAGAACAATGTCTTTCAATTCGATGTCGATACCCTGTGCCATCTAAGCTACTCCGAACCCTACAGGTACAAAAGAAGAAAAGTACGACGATCTACGTAAGACGGCCGACACCTGTTTAATCTGGTATTTTGGCAAAAAAAAGAATTTTTAGCAACTCATCTGACTGAATTGCTTTCAGCCCACAAAAAGACACGGTATTCGTTTGAAAGTTCCCCCTTTGGGGCAGCGGAACGCCATTTTGCCCTAGTTGACGCTCAATTTGACACCGCAAGTCGCAATCTGGTGAGTTGGCTGTTAAAGGTTGGAGGAAATCGCCTGGCCCATCTCGCAAGTCGTGACTTGATTTTGGGTGGAAGCTGCCCATCGTCCACGCTTGCCGTGGTCATGTATTGCCCATGGAAAAACAGTGTTTCCCGATTTACGTACCCACGCTACACGTGAAGCATCGCACCCGGAATTTGAATGATGCAGAAAGCTAATTGCGATCAATGACTTTCCAATTTTTCCTAAATTCGCGATCTGGGATTTTCCAGTTTCCTTTTGGAATTGCAAAGTCAATGATTTCTACGCCCGCTTTGATTCCGCCTAGCCCGCCTGCGGGGACTGCTTCACCTTCCACAGGAGGCACTGCCGGTCCTCCTTCGTTGGCTTTTTCGTCTTTCTTTTTTTCGTCTTCATCCTGACGGCCCAATAGTTTCAAGAGGCGAGCTCGCGTTTCAGCATTGGCAGCATCTTTCAAGTGAGATTCCAGAAGCCCTTTGATTTTTTCGGCATCGTTTTCAAGCCGTGCGAAGGCTTCTTCTCGCTCATCAAATTTTGGACTACCCAACTGGTTGATCAGATCAACATACTTTTTCCTGAGGCTTTCAGGTGGGACAGCATTGGGATTCATGAAGTTTTTAACCATTGACGGGGCAAGCTCCATGTCACGGCCCAGTACATCAAACAGGATTTTTTCAGCCGTTAATTTTCCCGTCAGACTCGAGCCGTCCCAAAGCTGAATTTTCATCTCTCCCGAGATCCCAGGAATATTTTCAAGCAATGAAATTTGCTCTGGGTCAATGGTGCGAATTCCAAACGAGGTTCGGAACTCAAGCGGTTTTTCCGCACTCTTGATGGTAGCGAACAGGAACTCAGTGTCATTGAGGCGTAGCAGTGATTTGTCGGAAGGTATTTCGGAAAGTGCCGCAGTGTCTTCGGAAATCCCCTGAAGGTAAATCGTTTTCAAACTACCCGGCGAGATATTGATGGCTTTATTGGTCCAGACTTTGACTTGCATCGGCTCGTAAAAAACGCCGGTAAAGAGCTGGCCGTCTTTTGTGGTGAAACTCGCAGTATTCAGAGAACCGTCATCCTGGTTGAGTTCAATACTTCGCAGGGATTCCAACGGAATGGAAAGTTCACCAATACTTGTGTGAATCGATACCTCTTTGTTCAGTATTTCCCCAGCGATACGATCGTCGTTCTCAAAGACAAAAAGCGGTTGATCGAACTTGAACCACTTGGCGCGTTCTTTAGGGTCCTTGGAGCGAAGAGCTGCAGGTAGTTTCGGAACCAATCGTACAATCTCGTCCAAGGCAATTTCGCCAGATCCGCCATCAGACAACGCAAACTTCACGGCTGACGGTTGGAGTTTCCCCGTCAATGCACTTCCGTCATTGGCGATCACCTGAAACTTGCGTCCGTTTTCCATACCGATGATGTTTACGATTTGATCAACCGTTAATTTTCTTTTGCCGAGATCTGTTTCTAATGTAAATTCGGTCGTCGACAGGTTGCCATAAACTTTGTCACCACCAATTGTTTCCAGGTAGTCAGTTTCGCCTTGAGCGACCAATTCAATATCTCCAACGCTGAAGATACTCATCCCGGACATGTTCAGAAACCGATAACGTTTTTTCGAAGCAATCGTTCTTAGGGCTTTGGAAAACGCCTTTGGGTTGTCACGAAGTTCCGCACCACTCCCAGTCGCTCGTTGGCCAACAAAGTATCCGATCGATCTCTTTTGGCGTGAAGGCAATTTGAATTGTGGGAAGTTGATGGTGAGCGCATCCCCATTCGCCGTCAATGTGGGAAGGTACCTGGTTGACTTTTCACCAAGGTGGACGGTTACCGACGATCGGCCATTCATTTGAGGATAAACAAACGCCTGCAATCCGCCACGTTTGTTCAGCAGTTGTTGGCAGGTTCCGGCCTCACCCATATCTGAGTAATTCATCGGCGTAACGTTGGTTGAGTTTGCGCCGGGATTTTCAAACGTGTCAACGTAGACAATCCCAGGCGGGTCCGTGGTCAGCATGATGTCGCGAGTTACGTTGATTCCTCCCACGTTCACCGGACCAAAGGAGTAAACTCCTTTATTCTGCTGCGCGGCCATACCATCAAAAGTCGTTCCATTGACATAGAGAAGAAAGGCAGAGTCAAACGTATCGCTTGTTCCATCCATGACGGTTCCGTTGACCTGAATGTCCCAGAGAAAGCCTTGGCTGTCCGTGAGTGTCTGTGCCGAAGTCACCGATGCAAGTCCAAGCAGCAATATCGCAAACGTATTCTTGAGTTTCATGATTCTTCCACTAGGTTTGCTCTGTCATTGAATCCGACTGATTCGCTGTTTCCACGCCTCTATTATAGGATAGCCAGAACGAATGGACATGGAGTGGTTTGGGATTTGTTTCTGTCCGCAGAATCGAGATTGCCCGAAAATTGAGAACGTTCAGGCCTTGATTGTATGGGCATAAGCTGGCAATTCCTCCGAATGACGGCGCAAGGGTTCTGCGCAACGAGTTTGTGACTCGATCCCTTCCAAGGCGGAAGACCTGACGAACGGCCAGGAATCGCTGGGGGCAATGGTGACCCACCGGGTTACCATTTCACTCATCATCCAATTGCCGCGGAGCCGCCACTTCCAGTAGCCCCAGACTTGAAGTCTGGGGTGTCATCACCCCACAAAGGTGAGTCGCAGCGCGACGCCATCTGCATTGTAGACATCAGGCATTGGGCTTTATGGTAACCCGACGAGGCTGTGACTTTTTCATTTGTGCATGAAGTGATAAACTTAGAAGCAGTGGTTTATGGAAACCCGACGCGTGAGCGAGGACGTGTCGGGTTCGTCCTCGCTGCCGCGTCGGGTTTCCAAAATAGGCGGAATGTGGATGTTCAGATGCCGTTGGCTACTGAGTCAGCTACCAGTCGAAGCAAGCGGTTTTGCTGCTTCGGAAAACGGCAGTGGCTTCTCCTCCATGGTCTATACATGCTCGGTGGAAGGGTGTTCGATTTTTGGCATCCGGTTTTTAGCGCCGAAATCTTCTGAAAACTAGCCCAGTCGAAAAAGTCACAACCTAGACGCGTCAGCGAGGACGGATTCGGCTGTTCCTCGCTGACGCGTCGGGTTTCCATGAATCCCAGATACGTACGCCAATCGATTTGTGGGCGGATGGAAAAACCAGGTCCACTTCGTGGGGAGAACGAAACCGACGAGGGTGGAATGCCGAGTTGAAATTTCGAGGGCGATGCCCCAATCAAGATATGGCCTTGACTTGCAAACCCCAGAATAACGATCAGCGGGAGCTGGTTCGCTGCGAGAATTCGAAGTTGCTTTTGGTGGAAACGATTTCGCTTTCGAATTCACCTTCCTCAAAGCCAGCGAAGAATTGATCGATGGTTGAGTCGTCAACGGGATCGCTGACCTCAGGGGACTCTTGAGATCCCGGGTCAGGTAAAGCTTGTACGCCGGATCGATTCGCTTCTGTCAATTGAGGGCTCGTCTCCCGCTCGGAAACGTCCGCCCAATCAGAGTTGGTAACATCCGTTGATGAACTGCCTGGCAGACTAACTGAAGGGACCGAGTTAAAACTGAAGAAGTTGCTCTGCATCGCCAAATTGAGATTCAAATTCGTTGGGGAATCATTGGGTTCTTCTTGTTCGACAGAGGCAATCGGAGTCTCGTTCTCTTCCAATGGTGGACGCAGTGTCAGCTGCTGAGCATCTTCGATTGGGATTCCGATTGAAGCCAGGACTTCAGAAGGGGAAAACCGAGTTGCTGCCTTCATGCTTTTTTCAGACAAGTAAATGAGGTTGTCGCCAACAATGACTGTACGGAGGGCTTTGGATTCAAAATTGACTTGGCCTGAAGCCTGAATTCCATTCTTTCGATCGATCGTAAAAAGGGAAACGGCAGAGTTTTCACCTGCGAAGGTTTCTTGACCTATGCTTCTCCAGTCAACTGCAGAGAATATCGGCAGCGCCAACGTCCCTGTCTTTGAGTCAAATGTCAGTGCATTATGTTCAGGTGAGCTACGTTGTGATTTGACCAGAGGGGTATTCGTGGATCTGGCTCCCTCAAACGAATAACGATCGAGAAGTTTAGGATTGCTCGCGTCTGAAACGTCGAATAATGAGATCTGAAGCGCCCCGAACTGTCCGGTTGTAGAATTGGCATCTCGTCCGACTGCCAGCAGCAAACCGTCCCCAATCCATTGAAGATAACTCGAGAAGCCGGTAACCTTGAGCTCGCCAGAAATTTTCGGCCCTGATGCATCACTTAGGTCAATGACAAACAGTGGGTCGATGCGGTGGAACGTTACCACGTAGGCCTTGTCGCCTTGGAATGAGGCAGAGTAAACACGCTCACCCGGAGCGATGTCTCTTAGGCTGGAGGTCAAGACTAGCGAGGTGTCGACTTGTTCAAAGACGAGAACATCTGAACTTTGATTTGATGTGTCATTGATCGCAACCCGAAGTCGGCCATTATATTCGTCGGCGGCAAATTGGCTGACCAATTGACCTTCGAGTTGGCCATCTGCAGCAAATTCAATCCCTGCGTCCTGGGTAAGGATATCCA
The DNA here is from genome assembly GCA_965224765.1 of Mariniblastus sp. GTDB lineage: Bacteria > Planctomycetota > Planctomycetia > Pirellulales > Pirellulaceae > CAZDBA01. Next base: position 15,491 of record CBDDAC010000010.1, on the reverse strand, counting down.
TTTTGATGACGGAGGTCCCGTCAAACAGATACATCGATTCATTTGAGACGTAGACCGTGGAAATCGAGTCAGTTGGGATAAGATCGATGTCTGTTGGCGTGCCAGTGTCACTTCGCAGGTCAAAAACGGTTACCAGTGTCTTTGTATAGGCGTCGTCACGATTGACAATTTGGTCGTGTCCAATAGTGATCGTTTCCGAATCTCCGCCAGAACTTACTGTAATTGTCGGAACGCCAAATCTTGAATCCGGCTCCAAAAGAACGTCGATGAATTCACCCGGTGACGTGGCATTGGTTAACGCTCTATTGTTTCGCAGTAGCCAAGGGAACGTTCCTTTGAAAGCCGAATTTCCGGTGACGAATAGTTGGTCACCGATCAATCTCGCCTCGTGAAAATTCCCACTGATGGATGCGCGGTAAATTTCAGTAGGCTTGGTAGAATCGGAAACGTCTAACACTAGAACTTGGTAGTTGGAAGTACCATTGTTGAGTGTTTGTATCTCATTCGATCGTTCTCTAAACGAATCCTGCAAAAGGACCGCGACTCGATCATCGTCCAGGAAAATGTCTATGATGTCTCGATCGAACCCGGTGGTGCTAACGAGCTTTGGATCGTTTGGATCACTGACATCCATGATGGATAAATAGGATGAGAATTTTCCGCTTCCATCGTCGAAAGTGACATAGTAGAGCAAATCGCCATGGCTTTTGAGGATGTCTCCCTCTTGGACGTTGGTCGCCCTATCCAACCGCTCGGAGAGGGATAGCGTTTCAAATCGTTTGATAATCACATTGTTGGCAAACAATATGACATCTTCAGGATAGTACCATCTTGATTCAGTGAGTGAACTGGCGTGATTTTGCATCCAGTTTTCAATTTGTTGTTGCTGGAACTGAGCTTCGCTTACAAAGTAACTTCCCTCAGGGGCTTGATCAGAAACATCAAAGGTGACGACTCCTTCGGATCGATGGCCTTCCGCATTTTCCAAAATGTAGGTGACCAGGTCTTCACCCGAAAACCCCTCCGCTGAAGTGTAGTTCAGCAGTTTTCCGTCTTCAGATATTGAAATCGTTGCTCCTGAACTCGAGACGAATTCAACGATCCTGAGCTCTGAGGAATCTTGCTGCCAACCAAAATCCTGCCGAAAGTCTTGTCGCCGCGGATAGCCAATCGCAAATTGTTCTTTTGTCTCTCGCAACGAATAATCATTGTCCAATGCCGCGACAGAGGTCGCTCCCCCCGGTTCGACATGAACCCAGTCAGGGACCGCATAGGTCGATTCCCAAACACGAATCGAATACTCTTCCGTATATTGTTCATCGCGAGCCCAAGCGAATGTGTCCTCACCGGTAAAGCCGTCTGCTGGCGTATAGGTCAATGTGCCATTTGTTTCATCAAAATTAAGCACGCCATGTTGCGGTGGTTGGGCAATTTCTGGTGCAGAATCCAGATTCGAAAGAATTACTTTTGAAGTGCCTTCGGGTAGATGGTGAGACCTGTGGGTGCCAACGACGACGGTAAGTAGCTGGCGCGGTTCGAGTAACTGATAATTGAGCCCGGGCGATTGAGCGTGGTGATCTGACTTGCGGTGTTTCATAGGTGCTGCTTTGTCTTTTACGTGTCGATGCCGCCGGGCATGTTTGGCGATGAGGCCTTTATTGAAATTTTCGACAATATCAGGTTGCAGACTTGACCTTACTAAGCGTTTGTCGCTGACTCAAGTGGATTTCAGGCCAAATCCATGCTGCGAACCATTCGAATCATCCTAACCGATCCGCTGGTTCAGGTGGCTATCAACGGGTGATGGCTACGGTCTTTCCCTAATAATACTTGCGATGCCATCGCTCAGAAATGACTTGCGAGAATCTTTGATCCATTAAAATCATCAATCACGAAAGAGTATGCATCCGCACCATCAAGAAACCATCCGCCATCGCAATACTCTGTTTTTTCGTAGCTTTCAATTCAAACGGCAGATCCAGAGAATGCTGCCAGGCAGCCGTTTTTTCCGTTAAGCTGTTTGGGAACTATCAGGGACGCTAACTCGTCAACTTGCCATGAGATTGGCGTGACGAATCTCAGACTTCGTGGCTTTGCCGTTGGGCAAGGCGAATGAAACAAACAACCAACACTCTAATACGAAACGCGCTTGCATGATGAAGACAATGCTGATTCTATTTCTCTGCGTACTTTTTTCGACCAATGTTATGGCTTTCGAACAAGTAACTCCTGTCAATAAATGGGTTGGTCGAACGGCAGATCCAACTCATAAAGACTCAGGGCCTGAAAATGGTATTTTGGTTGCTGCGAACGAATTCGAAACGCTGTGGAATAAATGGCATCCTGAAGAAGCGGTTCCCGAAATCGATTTTTCCAACGACATGATTGTCACGCTGACCGTTGGCGGTCCAAATCGGATGATGATCGGTGATCAACTGGAACTGCAAGATAGTGACCTGAAAGTAATGGCCGGCGCAACACGAATGGGCGGCCCCCGGTTTTGGACACGCGATGATTCAGGTTCCACGAGCAGGCATCAAATCAGTCAATGGGAATCTCGTTCCTGAAATGAGTGAAGCGAAACCAGCAGGGGATTCGATTCAAGTCGACATTGTCGGCACGATTGAAACTGGGATCATGGCCATCGGAGGTGAAACGACCGGGATGATCGTGACATCAGGAAACATTACTTGGGAACTCCAAGTCGCCGATAACATGCGAGAGACGGCAGAGTCATTCAACGGGAAACAGGCTCGCGTCAAAGGCCGTCTGGAAAAGAAGGCTGGCGTCGAGATCGCAGAACGCTGGATTGTGACCATCGATTCGATCGGAGCTCCCGATGATGACGAAGTGTGTAGTTTTGAATCACTCAAGATCGTACAGTCGGGTGGTTTTGCTGGAATTTCCGTTACGTCAACGTTATTGCCCGATGGGACTTTGACGCGGCGTGACCGAGCGACTAACTCGGAGAAAAAGCTAAATGCAGAAGCTTTAAATCAGATCAAAGAACTTCTGGCCAATACGGATTGGGACCGTGTGCCCCAATCCACAAGGGCAAAGAATGTTGCCGATGATTTTCAGTTTGATGTAACCATCAATCGGGGGAATCAATCGTTTGAATTTGTGGTGGACGGCACCAAACTTGAAGAAGTCCCAGTACTTAACAAGTTGATTTCTTGGGTGCAGTGAGCCTATTCGGCTTCACTTCCAAAGTGGCTTAGATGAATTCTCAGGTAACGCCTCTCCCAATGCCGTCCCCGTAAAAACGGATAAGCGGCGATATCGGTTTCCGGCTGAGGCATTTGATGGCATCACTCAGGCGTCGTTTTTTTCGACTTTTGTAAGTTGCTGAAGCGGATCGTCGAAAAGGGATGACCAACCCGCCCCGTGGAATGAGTTAATCATCAGTTGTATTTGGGTACAATTTGCTGGTGCCACGTCGAACGACCGAGACCACGTCGACACAAATACGCTTGCCTACTAAGACTTGCTATCGGGCTTAGGAGATTTTTTACTGTCGGTTTTTGGTTCCGATTTTTTGGAGTCAGATTTCGTTGAATCTGATTTGCTGTCCGATTTGGACTCTGACTTTTTCTTTTCGTCCTTGGCGCCTTTTTTATACGATTCGCTGCGATAATCGGTCTCGTAGAATCCTGAGCCCTTGAATACGATTGCCGCTCCGGTCCCGAACAAACGGCGGGCCTTGTTCTTTTTGCACTCGGGGCATTTCTTGACAGGGTCTTCGGTGATTTTTTGAAACAATTCGTAAGTGTGTCCGCAGGCATCACATTCATAGTCGTAGGTGGGCATCAGGAACTCACTCGCTTTCTGAATTGGGGCCAGTTGAAACGAAGACTTGTGCGGGGCGAATCACTCGATCGTGAAGTCTGAATCCTGAACGGATTTCGAGGATGACAGTATTGGTTGGATACTCATCGCTGGGCTGCATTTGGACAGCTTGATGAAAATTGGGGTCAAAAGGGTGGCCAACCGATTCAATCGCTTTGCAGCCTTGTTTGTCGAGCAGAGAACTCAGTTGAGCGGCGACCATGGTGACGCCCTGCAGTAGACCTGAACTTTCACTTTCTGTTTCCGCCGACTCGGATGCCCGATTCAAGTTGTCAACGGACTCCAATAGTTCAGTCAGCAGTGGCAGTGAAGCGTATTTTAGCTGTTCATCCATCTGGGTTCTGGTTCGCTTGCGAAAGTTCTCCATGTCCGCCTGATGACGTAGTGCGGCTTTTTCCATCTCACTGAGTTTCTGACGCAGTGATTCGATGGATTCATCTCCAGGATCGGCCGGGGCAACTGTGGCTTTTGCCAGTTCTTCGGCAATTTGATCAGCGGTCGTGTCTTCAGCGATAGGATCCGCACCAGGTTCTTGATTGGGGGCACTGTTCATTTGGGTTTACAATTGAGTGTGAAAGTTTTCGAAGTGTACTGGGATCTGATCGGGGCTATTGGGTTTCTGAACCGAAGTATTCGGCAATTCGTCTGAGGAAGTTTTTCCGTTGCGGCAAAACATCGACTTTCTCGATCTCGGCGAGCTTTCGCAAGAGTTCTTCCTGATCCCCCGAAACATTCTTCGGGGTTTCGATAAAGGTTTGAACAAGCAGATCCCCTACCCTGCCGCCTCGCGGATCTACGACTCCCTTGCCGCGAAGTTTAAAGACTTCGCCAGACTGAGTTCCCCTAGCAATCACAAGTTGTTCCGGGCCATCCAACGTCGGGACGTCGATCTCTGAGCCCAGCGCCGCCTGCGTGTAGGAAACGGGCAGTTGAATGATTAGGTCGTTGCCATCGCGATGAAAGATCTTGTGGCGTCGAACCTTGATGAAGCAATACACATCACCATCGGGTCCACCGTCCGGACTGGCATCGCCTTCTCCAGTAATCCGGACACGAATTCCGTCGTCGACTCCGGCCGGAATGGAAAACTCTTTTTCAACCATCTCCGTTACAACTGCTCGGCCTCGGCAGGATTCGCAAGGAGACGTAATCATTTGTCCCGCGCCTCGACAAACGGGGCAGGTCGTTTGAACGCTCAGGATTCCCGCAGATCGCAAGACTTGACCGCGGCCCCCACATTGTCCGCACGTGGTAGGCTGGCTGCCGGGTTTGCTTCCAGAACCATCGCATGTCCCACACATTAAATTGCGTTCAAACTTGATGGGTTTATCAACGCCTTTGGCGGCTTCTTCCAGGGTCAACGTAACGTCGACACGGATGTCTCCGCCACGTCTCGAACGTCCTCTTCCTCCTCCACCGAATAGATCGCCGAACATACCGCCGCCACCGAACATTTCGCTGAAGGCGCTGAAGATGTCTTCTGCGTTTCCGAAACCGGCTCCTTGGCCTGCCTCGACGCCCGCGTGCCCGTAGCGATCATACCTGGGTCGTTTTTCGGCATCGCTAAGCACTTCATAGGCTTCTGCGGCCTGTTTGAAATTTTTGCTGGCCTCTTCATCGCCCGGATTACTGTCAGGGTGAAACTTCACCGCCAGTTTTCGATAGGCACGGGCGATGTCTCGTTCGCCAGCATCCTTGGCGACTCCGAGTACCTCGTAGTAATCATGTTTTGACATGGTAGAGTCCATCGAGTTGGTCCGCCGTTTCCATGGGGACATTTAGTAATCGTATTGAAAAACAGCGGGCCACCGAAATTCGGAGGCCCGCTGTTGAAATCAAGCTGAACCCAAACCGTTGAGTCAAAATGGGTTCACGGTCAGGGGCATCAGGAATTGATGATTCATCCGGAGGCAGGCCGGATTGGAAAACGAATTCGTTTTCCTTTTCCGGGCAATGGACTTCGGAGTCACCACTAGGCGATCGCACCTTCGACAGGACGCTTTTTCTTGTCCTCGTCTTCGAAGTTGGAAACCATCGCATCGGTGGTCAACATCAGGCCAGCAATACTCGCCGCATTGGCCAACGCCGTGCGAACGACCTTAACTGGATCAATCACGCCTGCTTTGAACATGTCGACGTACTCACCGGTATAGGCGTTGTAGCCTTGGTTGGTGGGCTTCTGCATTACCGTGTCGGCAACGACGCTGCCATCGATTCCACCGTTGTTGGCAATTTGGCGAATAGGAGCATCAATCGCATTCAAAACGATGTCCACACCAACTTTTTCATCACCACGAGCAGACTTCTTGGCTGCTTCGAGAGCTTCGCGGCAACGTAGGAGGGCAACACCACCACCAGGCAGGATACCTTCTTCGCGTGCTGCGCGAGTCGCGTGAAGCGCGTCCTCGACTCGATCCTTCTTTTGCTTCATTTCCGTTTCGGTTTCAGCACCAACGCTAATTACCGCGACGCCGCTGGTCAATTTGGCCAAGCGTTCTTGTAGCTTTTCAGAATCGTAATCGCTGTCAGACTGGTCCATCTGTCTACGAATCTGGTCAACGCGGAGGTTGACATCTTTCTTTTTGCCAGCACCTTCAACAATGGTTGTGTTGCTCTTGTCAACTTGGACTTTCTTGGCATTTCCAAGTTGGTCCATGGTGATGTTCTCAAGCTGAATGCCGAGTTCATCGCTGATCAGAGTTCCACCAGTCAATGTGGCGATATCACCAAGCATGGCTTTGCGTCGATCGCCAAAGCCAGGAGCCTTGACTGCACAAACGTTAAGTGTTCCGCGAAGCTTGTTCACGACCAGTAAAGTCAATGCTTCTGCATCAACATCTTCGGCGATGATCAACAATGGTTTGCCCGACTGTCCTGCTTTTTCAAGGATCGGAACCAGATCACGAATGTTGCTGATTTTCTTTTCGAACAACAGAATCAACGCGTCATCAAAGTCGCAGCTCATTGTGTTGGTGTCTGTGATGAAGTAAGGCGAAATGTAGCCTTTGTTGAACTGCATCCCGTCGACATAGTCGATCGTTGTCTCAGTGGATTTGCCTTCTTCAAGCGTAATCACACCGTCTTGTCCGACTCTATCTAGCGCTTCGGCGAGGAGGTCACCGATAACGCGATCGTTGTTGGCACTGATTGCGCCGACGTTGGCGACTTCTTCTTTTTTGGAAACCTTTTTCGACATCTCGATCAAGCGAGCTTCGGCGGCGGCTACCGCTTTTTCGATTCCTCGACGAATTGCTGTGGGGTTACTGCCCGCAACAATGTTTCGAATGCCTTCCTTGAAAATCGCACGAGCCAGTACGGTCGCGGTTGTGGTGCCATCTCCAGCCAGATCAGAAGTCTTTTGAGCGACTTCAACGACGAGCTTGGCTCCCATGTTTTCAAAGCGATCTTCCAATTCGATTTCTTTGGCCACAGATACACCGTCTTTGGTGACCGAAGGACCGCCAAACGATTTGTCGATGATCACATTGCGACCGGTTGGCCCCATTGTGACAGCGACTGCGTCGGCAAGTTTGTCGATTCCAGCCAGCATTCGAGCGCGGGCATGATCGTCAAAAAGTAATTGTTTAGCCACGAGTATATTCCTTGTGATTTTTTTTGTATGAAGGGAGCGGAATGAATTCCGACTGCAAGTCCTAAACGACTTTGGCCAAGATGTCACTTTCACGAAGGATCTTGACATCCGTTCCGTCAATCTCGATCTCAGTTCCACCGTACTTACCAAAAATTACTTCGTCGCCAACGGTTACGGACAACTCGCCACGCTCTCCGCTATCGAGCAATTTGCCTGGTCCAACCGCAACAATAGTTCCACGCTGTGGTTTTTCTTGTGCGTTATCGGGCAGAAGGATGCCACCTGCAGTGACTTCTTCAGCAGCCATTGGCTCAACAACGACGCGATCATCAAGAGGACGAATTTTGATTTTGGCCATGATTATTATTCCTGTATGTCTTTAAGTTTTTTTTTGAAGTTGAAATTGTTTGAGGGAGCAAGCGGATCAACCGCGAGCAGAATTTGAATCCATCGTGGAACCTTTGCCGCCACAGACCGAGTGGGGCTTACATCATTCCGCCCATGCCACCCATGCCACCCATTCCGCCCATACCCATGCCACCCATGCCACCCATGCCGCCCATGCCACCCATGCCGTGGTCATGGTCGTGTTGGTCACCACCTTCTTCTTCCTCACTGGGAATATCAGCGATGAGGGATTCAGTTGTCAGCAACAAAGCAGCAACGCTGGCCGCGTTTTGCAATGCTGTAGTAACAACTTTGGCTGGGTCAATAACGCCGTCTGCAATCAGATCACCGTAGTTTCCGGTGTCCGCGTTGAATCCGTCAGTCTTGCCCTTCATCTGACGAACACGATTGACGATAACCGCTCCATCGTAGCCCGCATTCTCTGCGATACTGCGAAGTGGGTACTCGAGAACTTTCTCGATGATCAGGGCACCTGCAGACTCGTCGCCATGCAACTTGTCAGCGATCTTTTTGAGAACTTTGCCCGCTCGCAGCAATGCGATTCCGCCGCCCGGGACGATTCCTTCAGCCAACGCAGCTGCTGTTGCGCTTTTGGCGTCTTCGAGCAAGTCCTTACGCTCTTTCATTTCCGTTTCGGTAGCAGCACCAACATTGATCTGGGCAACGCCACCGGCCAATTTCGCAAGACGCTCTTGGAGCTTTTCGCGATCGTAGTCACTGTCGGTGTTATCCAATTCGTGACGAATCTGGGCAACACGAGCTTCGATTGCCTCTTTGCCGCCAGCGCCACCGACCATGATAGTCTCTTCGCTGCTGATTCGAATCTTTTTGGATTTGCCCAAATCAGAAATCTGAACGCTCTCCAGATCGATTCCGCGATCTTTGAAGATCACGTTGGCGCCGGTCAATGCGCCGATGTCACCCATGATGGCTTTTCGGCGATCGCCGTATCCTGGGGCTTTCACTGCACAAACCTGAAGGATCCCACGCATCTTGTTGACAACAAGTGTTGCCAGAGCTTCGCTTTCAATATCTTCGGCAATAATCAGCAACTGTTTTTTCGCTTTGCTGACGGCTTCAAGAATTGGAATCAAGGCCTTGTTGTTCGAAATCTTCTCTTCGTAGATCAAAATCAGGCAGTTGTTGAGTTCGACAGTGACGTCATCCTGATTGGTAACGAAATGCGGTGAAAGAAATCCGCGATCGAACTGCATGCCTTCAACGACTTCGACGGTAGTTTCAGCTCCACGACCTTCTTCGACGGTAATGACGCCGTCCTTGCCGACTTTCAAAAAGGCGTCAGCCAAAACGCTACCGATTGTAGGATCGTTGTTACCAGCGATGGTCGCAACTTGCTGGATTTCCTTTTTGCTCTTGGCGTCAATCGGCTTGGCTTGTTTGGAAACTTCGCGGCAAATCGCTTCGACTGCTTTGGAGATTCCGCGAGACAATGCCATTGGATCGAAACCCGCAGCGATCATTTTGAGACCTTCACGGAAAATTGCTTCAGCCAAAACGGTGGCTGTCGTTGTTCCGTCGCCCGCAACATCGTTTGTTTTGCTGGCGGCTTCTTTTACGAGTTGAACACCCAGATTTTCAAAGGGATCGTCCAGTTCGATGTCTTCGGCAACTGTCACACCATCTTTGGTGATTTTGGGGCTTCCCCAGCCTTTATCAAGAATGGCGTTGCGTCCACGTGGACCGAGAGTGCTACGAACTGCACGAGCCAGCTTCGAAACACCTGCCAAAAGGGGTTTGCGTGCGGCTTCATCAAAAACCATTTGTTTTGCCACGGGATTCCTCCAGTAATCTTGAATTCAGTAATTTATTTGTTGGCGAGCGATCGCCGTTTATTTGTTGGATTGGACGAAAGTGATAGGGATCGTCAATCGCCATTTTCTGGGCAGATCGTCTTGGTACAGACCTAGCCTGCCAATTCGGCACTGCCGTTTCGAATGCCGCCCAATAGATGCAAGCGTCGTGCCAAAGTGATTTGTTATCCAATCTGAGCCCACAGTGTCGCGATTTTCAGAGGAAAGTCAAAAGCCCAGCCACGTGAATCGCTCCAGAATTTGCGAAAGATCGCCCGGGCAGCCTCAGTGTTCTGACGAAGCGGGACTAATACGACGTTGATTTGTGAACGTGCCAAACTGTCAGAGTCCCTGCGCTGCGGATCTCCCCGAATTTTGTCCGGAATTGGTCGGGCCAGCGTTGTTGCCCAGCCTTGGCGACTAAAGACAGGACGGACTAAGGACAGGACGTGCCACGATTCTTGCCATCGTAATAGCGGGGAACGGCAGTTTCGGCTCTGAGGGAACTTGAAAAGCTGATTTTTGCTTGGAAACGGAGTCGAGTTGGACCGATTGCCATGTAATCGCCCACAAGCCCAGTGAATTGAGCGACGCGCGTGGCGCGATGGCTGTCTCCTCTGCATATGTCCTAGGATGTACCGGACGGGTGGGTAATCAACGTTCCGTGACGCGGAGAACTTGCTTGCTCATACCATTCATTTTCCTCGTCGTCGACGCACGCAAAGTGCGGCAATTCCACAAACTCCCAGGATGCCCGCTGACGTTGGCTCGGGGACGGAAGCGGTCGCAAACGCCGTGTCAACGAAGAATTCGGCACCTGGTGTATCCGCGTAGATAATCATCTCGTTCACGGGAGAAGTGCTTTCAGTGAAAACGAGTTCTTCCCATCCCCCTAACCCATTCGTGAATTCTGTGGAAAAAGTTGCGCCCCCGTTTCCTACACCGACCCCAACAATTTGCCTCGGATTGGTGTGGATCCAGACTGAGCCTTCAACCGCGATGGGGCCGGTTCCCAATGCGCCGAAGACTTGGACTAGGCCGTTGCCCGCGTGGCTGACTTCTGCCCGCAAGATATGGTCTGAACTTGGGTCTTGGCCGGGAAGTGGCGGCAGTAGCCCTGCAGCATCGTAGGTCAGCCAATTTCGTTTCGGTGGATCCATCGATGTTGTGAAACACCGACCATTGATCTGCAGCTGAAAAACCTAAGGCTGCGATACCATCATGAATTGTTGTGCTGGATGAGTCCATCGTTTCAAAATTACCGTTGGACAATAGGTCAGCTGAGGAAAGGTTTGGGAAAAGGGGGGCAGAAAGGGATTGCCAGGACGAAAGGGAAAGAATTGAAACCGTTTTCGATGTTCACTTGGATCTTACGTTTTTTGATGGTTACTTCTGTAGTCAGTACTGTCCAAGCCACAACCATTCGGCCCCATTTTTTTTTAAGCTTTCTGATATGAGGCGTAACTTGAATTGAAGAAATTCCAACACCGTCCGCAGTCCAGGTTTACACCGTCGTTACATTTCTCGTGCAGAATTCCGCTATGATGCAATTGGAGTATTTGGGCAACTCGATTGACTGTCCTCTACCGATTGGTCCGTTTCCCTATGGAGGAAGATGAGGCAGCCTCGCTGTTTTCTTCGATTCTTTCTACGGGCAATTTTTCGCTGATTTCGAACCATCCATCTTAGGAACAAAACATGGGAATTGAAAAAATGAAATCGAATATTTTTTTACTCGTTGGATTGGGAGCCTTGTTGGCTTTGACTGTTCTGTTGAGAACGCCCAATCGGCAATTGAATGCAGGCAATGCAATGGCTTCAACCGATGTGTCTGCATTTGAGCAAGTTGATGAACGGTCGAGCGACGAATCCTTGGACTGGAAACAAGATCCGGTTTGTCAGATGGTGTTTTTTGCTGTGCTCGAAGGGCTGTACAGCGATGGCGTGAACGACGACGTTGTTGAAAACATCATTGGACCCAAATGTGACTTGGAAGATGCTGAATTGATGCAAGAACGAATCCGTCGCAGCTTCGTTCTAAAGTGCCCCTTATGTCAACCGACGTTTGAGGCATTTGTCGCCTATCAAAATCGTCCACGGTTTAGTGATGGAACGGGGGCAAGTCATTTTGGCGAAGGATTGGGAGAAGATCTTCGCGAGGGTTTGTTAAGTCAGAATTCGCAAAATCGACTACACATGCTAAAGGTGCCCGTTCAAAAATGGATTTCAAAAAAGCTTAAGTCGAGTCAGTTTTCCGAAGAGCAAATCGCCGAATGGGCTCAACGAATAGAGAAACGTGGCGGCGAAGGCAAGAGTCAATTAATGACATTGATGGAGAGCGACGAGAGTTACAAAGAGTGGAGCCCGTACTGGGGATGTGCCGCTTGCAATGGGTCGACAGAAGCCGCAAGGGATTGGGCTGCAGGCAAGTAATCAATTGAACATCCAGGGTCGTTCTTAGCGTCGCAGGGTTCGCATGGACAGTGAAGCCAATGGAATAAAGATGATTGCAGGTAACCAAGCCGAGAGTGCCGCACTCTTGATGAGGCTAAGTGAGCCAAGTGACTGGCTTCCCAGTGTTGTGACTTGAACCAAAAGAATTATTCCGACGCTGATTCCCGCGGCGGCCAATAAATTTTTGTTGGTTTGCGAAATGATTAAGGGCAGCCCCAGCATCAACAGTACTATGTCTAACACGGGGCGGATGATTCGGCTGTGGATCGCAATTCTTTTACCTCTGGAATACCACTGGCTTGGTTGCTTGGTCGAGGCAATCATTTCACCAAGCGATTCGTAGCCCGAGTCTTCTTGTCCAAAAGCAAGTTGCTGAAGATTGATATTGGTGACCACGAAACATTGTTCGGCTTTTAGCCAGTGATAATCGCGTGGTGAATACACGACGACCTGCTCACCGATTTTCATGCTGGGTACGTCCATCATGTTTTCAGGCTTGCTGACTTTTTGCAGTTTGATGCCAGCAGGGTGATTTTTGTGTGCCGGAAGAAGGTATCCGAATCTCGCGTTCATGCGAGAGATCGTGTCACTAAGATAGATAGGCAACTGAACCACAGGCTCGCGAATCCGCTCCTGTGACGGTTCTAGTTTCTCGCCACGGAAGAGAATTCCCGTGTCATGATCTTTGGTGATGTTCATGCCAAGCGATTCGTTCTCGTCCCAATTCTGCGCGGTTCGGGTTAATTGTACTTTGAACTTGGGGAGCAGGATTTCGCGATTCAATACGCTCAAAGCAACGACGACAAGTGAAGCAATAATGATGGGGCGAACCATGCGAAACTTGCCGACGCCAGCTGCTTGAATCGCCGTAAGTTCCCGTCGACGCTGCATCATCGCGATGGCGAAAATGCCTGCGATCAAAATCAAGATTCCGGCCATTCGGTCAAAGAACTCCAGTGCACGCGGCCCATAGAAATTGAGCAACGTGTCTTTCATGCTTCCTGTTGCTTCTGCAATCTCAACGATCTCGTCCAGATTGGTGAAGAGATGAATCACAATGTACAAACCCGTCAGGCTGATGAAACAAATTAGGAAAATCTTGATAAAGGCAAACGTGAGGTAGCGGTCAATGATCTTCATGTTTCAAAAGGTGGAGACGCGTTGCGTTGGCGATAATTGGAGCTGGTCGCCAGCACAGAGTGAACCCCGATTGCTCTTGGGGAGTGTGGCAAGCCAAACGGAGTATAAAGAAAACTGCTTGGATCACGCACACCAGTTTTTTTGACCGGTTTTCAAAGCCCGATTGATGCAGCACAATGGGTGGCCTCACCTCAGAATTTGCCTAAAAACTAATGTTTGACCTTATCAAAACACATTTAACGTCCGTTGTATTTCCACCGCACTGCTTGCATTGCCAAACTCCATTGCCTTGCAAGCAAATGCCACAATGGTGTGAGAGCTGTGTGGATGCAATGGTTGGAGACGAGTCCAGTGTCTGCTTGCGCTGCGGGGCACATTTGATGCGGGCGAGCCCATTTCAGATTGGATGTGCGATTTGTCGAACCACAAAAATCAGATTCCAATCCGCTGTTTCTATCGGCAATTACCATGGGGCCTTGCAGCAGATTGTACGCGAGATGAAACGGTCAAAGTCTGAAGCGGTAGCCACTCAGCTTGGTGAGCTGTTGGCCAATTTGATGGTTACCGCAGGAGTTGGATCCGATGCGAATGTGATCGTACCGATGCCTGTCCATTGGTGGAAAAAATTTCGCCGAGGATTTAATGCGTCCTCGGTGATTGCAAGAGGCTTGTCTCGATCTCTGCAGATTCCCACCGTTGGCAATTCACTTTGCTGTACTCGGCTAACTAGAAAGCAAGGAACGTTGTCAACCATCGCTCGAATCAAGAATGTCAAAGGCTCAGTCGGTGTGAGTAATTTGAAACGGGTTTCAGGACGTCATGTGATTTTGGTTGATGACGTTGCGACATCTTGTGCCACTGCGAACGAGGCGGCGAAAGAGCTTCGCGCAGCAGGCTCTACCAAGGTGACATTAGTTGTTGCTGCACGAGGAGTGCGTTCCAAGTAGGTCACGGGTCTCACATACAAAGTTCTTGCTCAAATGATGACAAGCGATAGGCGTGTACTAGTTGCCGTATTGAGGAGATAGTTGATCGCCATTCAGGGAATTTTTTCGACCAGGAGGGCGCGTTCGGATGGTTTGAGGTAGGCAGCGATTTTCCGTTCCCGAAATTGTTGCTGCATAGACGCAGCTCATTGCTCGATGGCTTTAGGAGTTTGCTCAAACGTTTGAAGTTTCGGTTTTCCGTCGTGAAGTGTCGCGACGGCGTGAAGCCAATCGGCCCAATCGATACTGATTATGACTTTGTCGTTTTGCGCATGGTTTCTCCAGTTTTCAGGAGCGAATATTGAAACAGAAGTATGCTGGCTTTGGCGGAGCGAAGTGCTGACTTTCTGCGGCAGCGCCTAGAAATAGTGATTTCCGTTAATTAGTTGTTGATGACAACTAATTTGAAACTTTGCTCTTTTCGCTGGGGTTTATTGTTTCAAAAGTCGTATTGCGATTCTCGAAATCGCGACCAATTTGAAGTTTATATTTTGGAAGACGAAATGAATCTTGTTTCAGAAATAGCAGTTTCAGACTGTAAAACCACTTCCAAGTCAGCGGTTCTTATCGAAGTCGGGGCGTTCATTGGTCTTGCGCTGCTAACGAAGTTTTTGATAAATCAGTTCACCTGGGCCTTGTCAGGTCCGATATCGTTGGTGATGACTTTGGCGGTCTTGACGATCTATTTGCATTCGCGTGGTCTCGGTTGGCCAGATATGGGGCTACGTGCGCTGCCGGGAATCAAAGCAAAACTGATGGTCATTCCGCAAGCCTTCCTGACCTTTCTTGCGTTTGCAGCCGTCGTTGCTCCTGTTTTGGTTGCTGCCGAAATGTTTGGTTGGGAGTTTCTGACTGAGAAACCCGCTGGGGTCGAAGAGCGTTGGGGAAACGTTCGAGGCAATTTGCCGATGTATTTGATTTGGCTGGGGATTGTATGGACCACCGCGGCCTTCGGAGAAGAAATGTTTTTTCGCGGCTATCTTGTCACGCGTTTGCAAACTGCATTCTCAAGTATTAAATTCGGAAACGCACTTGCTGTAATCACGCCAGCTCTGCTATTCGGTGCTGCCCATGTCTATTATCAAGGGCTACGTGGTTTCGTATTGACCGGGTTGATTGGCTTGGCCTTTGGAACGATGTTTCTATTGTTCAAGCGAAATCTTTGGCCGCTAGTCTTGTGGCATGGGATCATCGACACACTAACCTTTACTGCCATCTTTATGAATTGGGAATGAGTCCAGACGAGCCTGA
>CBDDAC010000009.1:0-269055 GCA_965224765.1 Mariniblastus sp. | reverse complement strand
TTCAAAAAAAGCTTCGTTCACGAAATTGGTGGGTGGAGTTTCACAACTTGCCAGATTTCACTCTCATTTCCCTGCTTTAGGTGTGGAATCACGGGTGCCGTCGCTCCCGCGACTCTGGCTTTTGGGTGGGACGTTACCCCAGACTTAAAAGTCTGGGGCTAAAAGAAATTGTCACTCAGTGACAAGTCCCGACAAGGCTGAGGAACCCGAGTGAGAATGCGAAACAATCACTTTTCACCCACTCATTCCCATCAGAGAGCCAAAAAAAATGCGTCCCGGTCTTGGCACGCATTCTCAGTTGAATTGGTATTTGCTTTTTTTGCTAACGCTTATTGTCCGTCGATGCTGACAAGTTCGAGTTCGAAAGTCAACAATGCGTTGGGGTCGCTTCAGAAGTTCTTGCTGGGGGAAAAAACGGGGACACCCAATCTTTGCATGCGGCCAATTGAAAGGTTAGTGGTCTATCAAACCGGCTGAAAAAACTAAAAGGGAAATAGCCAATCAAACTCAAAGGCGCCTCAGTCGGCGACGAAGGCCCTTCAAACAATGGGTGCCTCCGTGCTGCTGTTGCTCAACGAACTGACGTGAACCATCCGCCACGTTTTCTACACTTGACTGGATCTTTCCACGGCCAGTCTTGGGACGCCGCATATTGTCGTGCGATTTCAACTGCTTCCATTGACGTCATCCCCTACTCCCCATCGTGAAATACGTTGTAGGTCACTCCACCAATGACAATCGAGCCTAATGCTCCCGCTGCAGCCACCGCCTGAATTGTCACGTAACCTTCTTTAATTGGAAATTTTATCCCGGTCGGTAGACCGCAAAGGCCGTTGACTCGCAATTGCGAGTACGATTCAGCAAGCGCTTCTTCGAGATACCTCAAGAAAGACGACTTATTGTACGCGATCATCCCAATGCCCGCGAAGTTCACGAAACAGTTTGAACTTCGGAGAAAGAAAGGAATGTACGCTTTCGTGATACCGAACCAGATGGACATCATCCGCTGTGCCGCGGGTCGAATAGAGGACGTTCCAAACTTATCCGTCTCTCCGAATCCAGCTGGCAATGTCGAATCACCGAATTCTGTTACCTTATCGAACAGTCGCCGGCCCCTTACTGCACTGTTTGGGGCGAGTAATCATCGCCACCATTCACGGTGCATAACATGCAATTCTTCAAGTTTCATATCGCCTGGAAGCTCATTCACGTTGTCTACATCATCATAAAACTTTCCTTCGTACTTATCCGGCACACTGAAGCCAACCCCAAATTCCCCGTCGAGCACAAGAACTCCGTGGACGATTGCCTGTTTCTCCGAACAAGCAACAACCTCACTCACTGTCATGCCAGGGCGCATCGCTGATTTGTAGGTTCCTCGGTATAAGCCGGTGCACCATATCCGAAGGATATCACCTGATTCATCTGCAACCAACGAAATCACTCCGTCGATAATTGACAACCGCCGAAATGAGCAATCGGAATTTGAAAAAGCTGAAGCTGCAAACGGAACGTTCTCGTCTTCAAGGTGACGCATCACCGCATCAATATCCTGGCCAATCTTGATACCACCAAGGGATTCGCCAGGAACGATATCGGCATCAATATTTAGTTTCATCTAATTCCTCAATATTCCATCAATGAACACCGGTGAATCCGTGATCTGTCCGAAGTTCTCGAATCGCCCAGTTCCAATGCGCCCGAACACAACTTTCTCTCCATTCACAACCTTGTAGACCTTCCAGTACTCTGACTGATGAATTCCCCCGCCAGGATGAAAGTCGAGAATGTATGTGTCGCCAGCTTTCGTAGTACGAGTAAAGACTGTGTGTTGAATCTTGTCCGGGAAAGCTGCTTGCGGGTTTGACTTGGTCCAACCCTTCCGGGCCAGAAGGTACGCAACGTCATCAGGATGTTTACCAGTTAGAGTTTCAACCCATCTTTTGGTGATGTTCTCACCTTTCAGGAAAACACCTGACCTCCTTGGGGCAAGATCAGCGAGATCATCAACTCGCTTGGTTATTTGGCGGAACACCCATTTTCCACCAACCTTGACTAAAACACCAGCCGCAAAACCGGCCGCGGGCGTGCCGATAATCAACCATTTCTCGCCAGTGGTTAACTCGCGTTGGCCATAGACGGTGAACGAAAGTGTCTGGCCGCTGGCCAGCTCAAACGTCAAAACGAATCCGCCCAGATAAGGCACCAATCGGTAGGTTTCCACAATCGCTTCGTTCAGACCCTCCAATTGCGAAGAGGTCATCTGCTTGGGGGAAAAGACAACTCCCAACGGAACTCCTGCAGCAGCAATTCGATCTAAAAATGCCTCAATATCTCCGTCCCAAGTCGTGAGGTGCTTGTTGATGGCAGAACCATTTTCATCCGCCATCGCTTCTAAATGATTGCGTAAATGCCGAACCGCTTCTTGGCGATTCCACTCGCTATCGACCCAGCTATTGTCAAAATGAATTTCATTGGACCAGTGATAGGACCAGTAAGTGGCACCCCAAGAAAGAGGTTTGATGAGGACTTCGCCACCTCCCTCCAAAAAGTACTGATAGAGTAGATCGTTTGGATAAGCCTCTAGATACAGAGCAACGATTTGTCTCGCAGTTAAGTAGTCGTCATTACCAGCGGCCGACCTCAACTGCGAGATCCTGTTCGAAATTCGGGTTGCCTGACGGGTTACGTTGGACAACATTCCTGAACGCTGAGCAGGTTCCGAAGACAACGCGTTCGCCGAAGCAGCAATCAAATCAGCTCCTGATTCGACGCTACCAAGAACATCACCGCTCAACGCATTGCCTGTGAATTCAGCGAGCGATGACAGCGTTCGCAGGGTCGGCGAATCGCTTCCTCCCCATGACAATGAAGCATTTTCTTGCCCTTGAACAAGGCTCGATATTCCCAACAAGAAAAGACAAAAACACATCGTGTAGATTTTCATGAGAGTTCCGCAGATGAGTAGTGAGAAAAGGTAAGGGCTTGCATGCCCTTGAGCTGCAGCATACTGAATTTATTGAAAACCGCACAGCAAGGATGAGACTAAACTGAAGATGAAAACGGGAAACCCAATCTTTGTATGCTGCCAGTTGAAAGGTAAGTGGTATAGCAAACCGGCTGCATAAATCGAAGGGGAAACAGCCAATCAAATTCAAGGGCGCCTCTGTCGCCAACGAAGGCTCTTCAGACAATGGGTGCCCCGTTTGCTGCTGTTCCGTTTGCTGTTGCCCTGTTCCGTGTGCTGCTGTTCTTTAACCCCGTTTGGTTGCCCTTCGTTTTTTCTCCGTGTTCCTCCCCGTCCTCTGTGGTTCAAATTGAATTTACAACAAAACGCGCAAAGAGTTACAGAGTTTAGGGACCAAGGGCTCCCCAACAGTCGCAAGACCAACAACATTATTGGCTCGGGTTGCGGCCAACGGTTCAAAAAAAGCCTCGTTCACGAAATTGGTGGGTGGAGTTTCACAACTTGCCAGATTTCACTCTCATTTCCCTGCTTTAGGTGTGGAATCACGGATGCCGTCGCTCCCGCGACTCTGGCTTTTGGGTGGGACGTTACCCCAGACTAAAAGTCTGGGGCTAAAAGAAATTGTCACTCTGTGACAAGTGCCGACAAGCCTGAGAAACCCGAGCGAGGATGCGAAACAACCACTTTTCACCCACTCAGTCCGTCATTCCGTCAGAGAGCCAAAAAAAATGCGTCCCGGTCTTGGAACGCATTCTCAGTTGAGTAGGTAATTGCTTTTTTGCTAAGGCTTATTGTCCGTCGATGCTGACAAGTTCGAGTTCGAAAGTCAACAATGCGTTGGGTCCGATGGGAGAACTAAAATCTGGACGTCCTGTACGATCTCGCGGCCCGTCTGCGCCATAGGCCAACTCGCTTGGGATGTAGACGACGACTTTTTCGCCAACCTTCATTTTGAGAAGCATTTCTGACATACCACGAATCACACCACCAACAGGGAAACCCGTCGTTGCATCGCCATCGGTACCATCGAAGAAATCCCCATTGAGCAAAGTACCATGATAGCGTACCTCAACTCGATCCGTCACAACGGGCGAGGCACCTGAACCGGCCTTGAGCACCTTGTACTGCACGCCGCTGTCCAAAACGAGGACACCTTCCTTCACTCTGTTTTCGGCAAGGAATTTTTCGGCGGCTGCTAGGTTCTCTTCACCAAGCACTCTCCGTCGTTCCATCAACCGATTGAACATCTCCTCATTGAATGCGTCCAAAACCGAACCCATTTCCTCGATGGACATGCCAAGTTCTTTGTCCTCCAATGCCATTTTGACGCCTTCGATCACTTGCTCGGCATCAAACTCAACTCCCTTTTGTTTCATGTCGGCAAACAGCCGATACCCAAGTATACGGCTGGCCTTTTGAATCAATGTCATGCTTTCATCTTGAGCCACCACCTCAGGTTCTTGAGCATTAAGCAGGGCAGGGCAGTGAAAGGCAGTCAAAACAAACAGACAAAGAAAAAGTGACTTAAAAGTCATGGTCGCTCCAGAAGTTCTTGCTGGCACACGATACAGTCTCAAAATGCTCGTGTGCAGGATGTAGGAAATCATATTGATTAAATAAACGTGAGCCAATTGTAGGCGACTTGTGACTGATCAACTACGGGAAATCAGACTCTACTGGTCAACACCGACTTGAGTGTGCAGATAGATGGCGAACGTTGCCAACCAATGTTCGCCCTCGTAATGTCCGCTAAACACGTATTTGTAACCCATTTGAGCATGATCAGCGGCCGCCTTCTTGAGCATTTCGATTCTCGGGTCATCGGCGGGAAGCGAACTAACAATGCCTTGCAAACACCAGCCCCGAGATAAATCGAGCCCGGCAAGGTGGACCAGCTTACCATCGGTCACATCCGTAACCTCAACGGGCACGAGAAGATTACCGCTTTCACCCTCTTTCAACCGAGGCAAAAACTTGTCGAACCATTCAACAAATTCGTTTTGGGGAAGGACGCGTCTCATCAAATCAGCTTCGTTCCAGCAGGATGAAAAGAAATCGTGTCCTGAGGGTTCATATCGGGTCGGGTAGTCCGTATCCTCCGCAAAGAAGTCGTTTGCGCGCTTAACCACGAGCGTTTCAAGTTCCTGGTTTCCCACGGCACGGGCATAATCCAGGAGTTGCCCCAGGGCAAATCCGGAATCAGGATGCTGACCAGTTCGAATGGGATATTGAAGCAGAGGCAGGTAGTCAATGGCTTGCTTGATCAACACCTCTTCAAGCGGCCTCAGATTCTCACGCCAGATTTTTGCGTCTGGATCATCCCAGGTTTCACACTCGGCAACCATTCGCAAGTACCAAGCCCAACCGTACATTCTCTCAAAACCTTTGTTACGTTTCTCGGAGAAAAATGCGGCTTCCATTTTGATGTTTTCCGCACTGAGATGCTCTCGAAGCTTTTCGCGAATCTCGGAATCAAGGCGGTTGTCCGGAAATTTCCTCAACAGTCGAATCAACATCCAGTGACCGTGAACAGAACTGTGCCAGTCGAACGAACCGTAGAACGCGGGAGTCAACTGCTTGGGCGGAGCCACGGTGTCCGCACCATCAAAGACATGACCGGGCTTATTCGGATATTCCGTGTCCAGCCCATTCAAAGCGAGGTTGGCAAAGGCAACCACCTGATCCTCAGTAAGCGTGTCACCAAGCGAAGGCAGTTTGACCTGATCCTGTGCCGAGACCATCGTTGTCACCAATATCATTAAGACCGAAAAACAGCGAAACCAAGTTTTACATTCGGGAAATTTCACAGCAGACTCCTGAGCTTCAGCGGATCACCAAGCCAATCGGTAGGCGTTGGAATCGTCGCGATTTGTAGATTTAACTTAGACCGATCAATTGCTTTTCGCAAGAAGCAGAAAAGTCACGCGATGAAACACCAAATTCTACTTGTGTAATGCATGAAACTCGTAAAAGACGAGGGAGCAGCAAGCGACAAGCACAGTGCAATCCACAGTTGACTATCAAGATTACAGTGCGATCAACAATTAACTATCGAGACTTCGTTCCAATTGAGTAATTTGACCGCGAACGCTTTCCAGATCTGGATTAATGGACAACGCGGTCCGAAAAAATTCCAGTGCAACGAAGGCGTCTTCCATTTGCAAAAAGCAATTTGCGATGCCCAGTGCGGAATTGAAATGAAAGCGATTGAGATACAATGCTTCTCGACAGTCTTCAATGGCCTCATCGTATAGCTCAAGACCATACTTACTGATCGCACGCTGATTCCAGGTCTCTGCGATATTCGGATTGATCGCAATCAACTCGTCAGCAAGTTCAAGGGAGTCGACAAGTCGGTGACGGGTATTGAGCCTGGCGATCTGGCGAAGCATATGACGTTGCTGTCCATCTCCATCTCGCATCCAAAGTTCTCGAATGCCATGATCCGACAATAGACGAACCGCTCGGTCTGAATCGTGAAGGGCTCTCCCCAACGTTTCGTTGAATCGAAAGTCTCCCATGAAGCCGATCGCCAAGATCGAAGCGCGGCGAGAAACCCGATGTCCATAACGGGCAAGTCGTTCCAAAGTGCCAAGCCCATAGGACTTTGCCACTGACTGAATAAACGAAGCTGAATCCTCGTCATTCAAAAACTGCTGGTAAATTCGATCCAGCAACGGAAATCGATTGAAATCTTCCGACATGATGTGCGGAGGGACCTAAAATTAGTTTGCGTGCGAAACATCGAGTCTAGTTACCCGTCCACGTTCACTCAACGAGTTGCTTCGGTTTTATTGACCGCGTATGCTTGCAATAACGGCACAAACACACGTCTCATTTCAAGCAGTAACGAATATGACGATTGGGTTGCGATGATTTGCATGCGAACACGTTTGGCGATTTTGATTTTGGTCGCATTTGGGATTCCTCAGGCATGGGGACAAGAGCAGGTAAAGTGGCTGACTGGCAGTCAACTCGATCGACAAGCGCGAGAAACCGCGATTTCCCTCGACTGGCAATCCGCTCCGTTGCGGCAGCGACTGCGAGATCTTTCCAAAAGTCAACGAATTTCCGTGTTTCTGGACCGTCAAATCGATGGCTCTCAGAAAATTAACTTCTCTGTAATCAACGCCTCTTTCGAGCAAATGCTATGGCGTTTATGCGATCAAATCGATGCAGGAATGTGTCGCGTGGAAGACGTCTACTACATCGGCCCAAAAAACTCAGTCGCTTCGCTGCCAGGCGAGATCACACGGCTCAAAAACTTCGTACGTGACTGTGAAAACAAGGCACTCAAACGACGATGGCAACGAAAAGCACCGATGAACCTGCCAAGACTGTCGGAGCCCAGAAGTACGCTTGCCGAGCTTTTTCAATCGAACCGGTGTGCTCCCACTGGGCTGGAAACGATCCCACACGATTTGTGGGCCGAAATGCAACTCGGAAACCTGAGCCTTTCCGCCAGAATCTCGCTCCTGCTCGCAGGGTTCGACAAAACTTTTGCGTTGAATGAGAACCTGACCAAACTGGAAATTGTGGCCCGGACCATGCCAGAAATTGTCTCCCGAGAATTTCGCGTCGGCAACCAAATGAACTCGGCCTTGTCGATGATCTCCAAAGAGTTTTCCGACCTGACTGTTACTGCCCAAAAGCGCTCCATCGTGGTGGAGGGTCGGGTCGAACACGTTCTCGATTTCCATCGAAAATTGGTAGCAATGCAAAAGCCGAATGTCGCTGAACTTTCAGACCAGACGTTTGATTTGGCCGGCAACAATCAACGAATCCAATTTTTAAACGCGATGGCTGCCCAAGTAGGTAGAGAACTAAGTTTCGACGAAGCCCACAGGACGATCTTGGAGAGACGCGTGGAAATGAATCTGAAACAGAGTAGTGTCAAACAGATCATTGAAAAGACACTCGAGGGAACCGACCTGACGTACCGAATCTCGGAAAAAACCTTGGAAATTCGCAGTAAATAGCCGTATTGGCAGCCGCTAAGGCCTTTTTCGCTTGGGCTTCTTTTTCACAACCGCCTTCACCCGTTTACCGGATTTGCCAGTAGCTTTCGTTCCCTTGGATCGTGTTTCGGAAATCAGATACTTTGCAGCCTTTTCTTTGAAGATCAAATCTTCTGACTTTCTGCCTCGTTTTTGAGGAGGAAGCAAAAGCCCGTCTTCGATCAATTCAGACTCAAACTCAAGCCGCTTGGATTCCGGAACGGATCGCCAAGCACGCTTGAATTTTTGATAGTGAGAGCTACAAAGCCCGCGCTTCAAATCATTTGTGTTATCACAAAGTAAACATTTTTCGAAAGTTGAATCATCAATCATTCAGAAAGTTTTTCTGACATCACCAATCGCCACAAGTCTATATCTGACAATTACTTACGTTTTAATTAAGTTACAATTTCGAGTCTATTTTCGAGTATCAGGTTCGAAATTAGTTCTCAATTAGTGTTTGCGATTGGTTTTAGCGATCAATGCTTAGTGAAAAGTGCACCAGACCACTCGATCGGGATTTATTTTGGCGACACGAGCCCGAGACACGGGGCGGTGGAGATGCATTTCCCTTTGCGAAGCCCCCAAACTCGAGGGGGCGTTCTCAGGACCCTAAAATGCATGGATCGGTCCAATCCATTGGATGATTGAACGGAAGAGTCAGTTTCGAAGAAGCTCTAAAACTGATTGAGAAACAGAAAAAGCCCGCGTATGCGGGCTAATGTAAAGAGGCGTCGGCGGGATTCGAACCCGCGATGGCGGATTTGCAATCCGCTGCCTTAGCCACTTGGCCACGACGCCATTCTCTGTTGGAGGCTATCTAATCCGACTTTTCAGGTCAAGTGGACTGAGTAAAGCACAGGACATAGACCAGCCCATTATCAAATGGTCCCATCTTACCCGGCCAACCCTCACAACCTTAAGTTCGGACGGTTCCCGGTCAAAACTTTAGCCCGCCCAACAATCTAGTTAACACTCTGGCAACTACTTGTAACCTAGCCTTCTACGATCTTTAGCTCTACGCGGACTACCGCTCCGACAACATGCGTCTCATTCACAATTTAACCCCAGTAACTGACTCATGAAACGAAAACATAAAATTGATCGTGCCGTCGAATCGCTTGCTAAACAGAACAACTCGATTAGTCGATCAGTCGACGGCATCGTCGAAACCACGTCGAACCAAATCGACACCGAACTGCGTTCCGATTGGGAAGAAATCCAAAAAACGACTGAGCTGATTCTCTTGCAGGATCTAGTCTTCGGCCACGATTGCGCTGGCGACTCGCCACGTCCGGTAAAACGCAATCGAAAAGCGGATCAGGGTCGCAAACCTGAAAAAGAAAACAATATCTAAACGGTGAAGATGCAGGCAGGGCCTCCCGGTCGCTTTGTAGGCTGACCATGGGTAGCTGGCCTACTTGGTTCGTATGCCTTGCCAGCTATTTCGGCGTTCAAACTCCAACTTGATTGTGTCCAACACGTCTGGCTTGTCCAGGCACCATTGGGGAGCGACAAAGTACTTAGGCGGAGCTTCACCGCTGATTCGCTCGACGACCATGCGCCCTGGCACCCGCTCAAGAAAATCAACCAG
Organism: Mariniblastus sp.; assembly: GCA_965224765.1. Taxonomy (GTDB): domain Bacteria; phylum Planctomycetota; class Planctomycetia; order Pirellulales; family Pirellulaceae; genus CAZDBA01. The sequence continues at coordinate 259,496 of CBDDAC010000009.1, read as the reverse complement.
TGTGGAGATATACTCGTCCTTCTCCATCAAAACCACTTCGCCAGACCGCACCTGTGCTGCCAACGGCGTATTCTCCACGGCATAAAGATTGTGAATTTTGACAGCATCAATTTTCATCTTGGCGATTTCATTCGCCGTTTCCATCATGTCTGCGTGGCTTTCGCCGGGAAGTCCCAACATAACGTGAACACAGATCTCAAATCCACGCCCAATACTTCGCTCCAACGCATCCAGGAACGCATCGTGATGGTGCCCTCGGTTCATCCAATCCAGTGATTTGTTATGAACCGTTTGCAAACCGTACTCAACGGTCAGGTAGGTTTTTTCGGCAAACTCGGACAGTAGGTCGAGTACATCATCAGGGACGCAGTCCGGACGAGTTCCAATGGCCATGGCTACGACTTCTGGATTTTCCAGTGCCACATCATATAGCGGGCGTAGCTGATCAACGGGAGCATAAGTATTTGTGGCGGGCTGGAAATAGGCCATGAAATGGTTGCATTTCCGATAACGAATTTTGACTCGACCAATCCCTTCCTCAAGCTGCTGTTGGATTTGTAGTCTTCGCACGCGACGGCTGGGGCTGAAACTTCGATTGTCGCAGAACGTACATCCACCAATTGCCACGGTTCCGTCCACATTGGGGCAGGTAAACCCCGCATCCAAACTGACTCGCTGGACTCGAAACCCAAATTTTTGCTTCAGAAAGTGGTTATAGCTGTGATATCGCAACCCATCGGCACGCCACTGATGGGGACTCCCAGCGTGTGTAGGTGGCAAATCCGGCCCGGACTTTTGGTCAGAATGCAGGAAAAAGCTCATTTGGTTGACGAATTAGGGGCTTGGGAATAAAGTTGAAGGTGCTGCCAAGTTACCATTTTCTATTTTTGAGTTCTTCTAGATACCCCAAAAGAAGCTACAAATCCCATGTATGGCGAACTGGTCCCAGTGGGCGGAGGAGACCCCGTCCCTTTAATGAAAAAGCGTTTACGAATTGGTCGACGTGAGGGATGTGACATCATTCTGAACTTTTCCAACATCTCGGGCCATCATTGTTTGATGGATATCGAAGAGGGCTACTGGTTCATACGTGATCTACGTTCAAAGAACGGGGTAAAAATCGAGGGAAAGCGAATCATGACCGGGGTCCGCAGGCGTTTAGATCCAGGCATCATCTTATCAATCGCCAAACATGACTATGAATTGGCCTACGATCCTTCCAAGCTTGGAGCCTATGGCACCCCCCCTCAGGATGAGCAACTTGACAACATGTTCAGTCAGTCGCTTCTCGACCGTGCGGGCTTGACTCGTAAGAAAGATGAAGATGAAAAGTAGCCATCAATTTGCGTGTCTACCGGTGCCCAAGTCGGGGACTCCTTAGCCGGAGCCTAAATCCTCGTCGACAGCCACCCCCCTTTTTTTACGGCAACGTTTGCCAAGTATCGAAATTCGAGATCATCGCCCGCCCATGTGGGCCATGAGGGCAGGGCTTCTGAATCATGAGACGGGCCGCCGTGTCGCAATTGTGTCAATTTGGCATTAACTCGGCTCAGCATCGGCAACTTTTCGTCTGGACGGGCACATACGGCCATTTTTCTCCCTGTATTGTGGAATATCCGGGCAAGGAATCCGTTCTCAGAACATTCAGCCGTTTCTGGCACAGTCTTTGCATTAAGGGATATCCGTCGCGCCAACTGCCCATTCGGCAGTCATAGAAACACGCGTCAGCAAAGACAAAACAAATCAAATTCACATAAAATACGGAGCATCAGTATGGCTCAAGGCGAAAAAATCATCGGTATCGACCTCGGTACTACCAACTCTTGTGTGGCGGTCATGGACGGCAACGAGCCGACTGTCATCCCTAACCAAGAAGGTGATCGCACCACCCCCAGCGTTGTTGCATTCAATGACAAGGGCGAAACTCTTGTCGGTGCACCAGCTCGCAACCAACGGGTGACTAACCCTGAGCGCACGGTCTATTCCGTCAAGCGATTTATGGGCCGCCGGCACAGCGAAGTCGCCTCAGAAGAAAAGATGGTCCCCTACAAGATTGTGGGTGGAGCCGAAGAGTACGTCAAAATCCAAATCGGTGACGAGCAGTACACTCCTCAGGAAATTTCTGCAAAAACACTTCGCAAGCTAAAGGAAGCGGCAGAGTCGTTTCTTGGGCACAAAGTCAACAAGGCAGTGATCACGGTCCCGGCCTACTTCAATGATGCACAGCGACAAGCAACCAAAGACGCTGGCCAAATCGCAGGTCTTGAAGTTGCCCGTATCATCAACGAACCCACCGCAGCAGCGATGGCGTACGGCTTGGACAAAGCCCAAAAGGAACAAAAAATCGTTGTCTTTGACTTGGGTGGTGGAACCTTCGATGTTTCGGTTCTCGAACTCAATGACGACGATGGCATGAAAGTCTTCGAGGTGATCAGCACCAGTGGAGATACCCATCTTGGTGGTGACGATTTTGATGATGTTTTGATCAACTATGTCGCCGACGAATTCAAGAAGTCCAATGGCGTCGATCTTCGTGATGACACCATGGCATTACAGCGACTTCAGGAAGCCTGTGAAAAATGCAAAAAGGAACTGAGCAGTATGCCTCAGACCGATATCAACTTGCCTTTTATCACTGCTGACGCTTCTGGTCCTAAACACTTGCAACTGAACATCACTCGCTCAACATTTGAAGAGTTGATTGATCCATTGGTCGAGCGATGCCGCACTCCAGTTGAACAAGCCCTTAAAGACGCCAAGCTTTCCCCCAGCGACATCCACGAAGTGGTTCTCGTAGGGGGTTCGACTCGCGTCCCTAAAGTCGTCGAGATGGTGAAAAAGCTCTTTGGCAAAGACCCTCACAAAGGCGTCAACGCCGATGAGGTTGTTGCTGTGGGCGCAGCCATCCAGGGAAGTGTCCTGTCGGGCGATCGCAAAGACGTTTTGTTGTTGGACGTGACTCCGTTAACGCTGGGCATCGAAACCCAAGGTGGTGTACTAACGGCTCTGGTTGAGCGTAACACCACAATCCCTACGGAAAAAAAGCAGACGTTCAGCACCGCAGCCGACAATCAAACGGCAGTAACCATTCAGGTTTTCCAAGGCGAGCGAAAAATGGCGGCCAACAACCGCACCCTCGGCAAGTTTGACCTGACGGGAATTCCTCCCGCCCCACGTGGCGTGCCTCAAATCGAAGTCAAATTTGACATCGACCAAAACGGTATCCTGAATGTTTCCGCAAAAGATCTTGGGACCGGTACCGAAGCCAACGTCGAAATCAAAGAATCTTCGGGACTTTCCACCGAAGAGATTGAAAAGATGAAAGCCGATGCAGAAGTGAATGCCGATGAAGATCGCCGTTTGTTTGAACTGGCAACCGCTCGAAACGACGCCGAAGGTATGGCTCGACAAGTCGAAAAGACCATGGAAGACTTGGGCGACAAATTGAGCGATGCTGATAAGCTGCCGCTGGAAGCAGCGATCAAAAAAGTTCGAGACGCCGCAACAAGTGATGACACCGAAACCATCAAATCTGCAGCCAACGAGTTGGAACAAGCTTCCCATGCGTTGAGCAAAGCCATGTACGAAAATACTGCTGAAGAAGGCGGTGAATCCCCTGAAGCTCAACCTGCAGCTGCGGGAGCTGATGACGACGCAATTGATGCTGAGTTTGAAGTCAAGAACGACTAAGAGCTGACGTTGAGAATCGAAGGTTGCTCGGGTCGAAACATGCCAGATACCTTTCCCGGCTTCGGCAAAACCCTTGACCTCTCTCAATCGAAAAACTATCAGGCACTGTTCTCAAGTTGAGGCAGTGTCTTTTTTTTGAATCAAATACCCAATCACTGGCACCGGAGATTCACAATGCTTACGTTATCTACTTTTTGTTCACCAGCAATGATTGGACTTGGTTTTGATCATCTTCCCTTGGTAGTGCAATCACTCCAATGGTAGCAATTGGTAAAAACTTGTTTGCAACTGAACGATCAACTCCCGGTCGCCGTATCAAATGTGCCGCTCCATGAATGTGCGGATTCTGGCAAATTCGATTTGCCAACAAGCAGGAATGCTTTCTTGGTTCGTTCGTCATTGAGAGACGATTCAACGCTCCACCGACGTTCAAAATCCAAATAACCCTTACAGATTCGCAGGACTGTCCTGAAATCTTAATGTCTTTACGAAAGCTCTCTAAACTTTCTACTCAATCAAAACTAACTCGTCGTTACAACCCGCTCTGAAAATTCCTGCGGGGTGAACTTTTCCGACTTTTTAACTTTCATTCAACTTAAATTGTTCTACCTTTCTTACGAACCTTGGAAATAAGCAGGTCGGGTGCAGGTGTGCGCCCCTTTTGTGCCAAGTACCAAATTTCAGATTTCAAAACTGGTTCACTATTGAACCAAACGGAGCGAGATCCATGTTACGCGTAAAAATTATTCTGCTGACAACAGTCATGATTGCAGCCCAGTGGTGTACAGCACCATCTGCGGAAGCCGGCCCTTTGTTGGATTGGATTCGTGGACTGCGTAGACGGCCGTGTAATACATACCAACCCCTCACGTATCGGCAGACCGCGCTCACGGGTGCTGCCAACCCTCACAACCTTCAACCTGGACAGTGCGCGAGAACTTGCAATCAAACTTGTTCACGTGTGGTCGTCAATTACGTACCTCACACGGCATACCGCACCGACTGGAAACGTGTTCCAGTCACACAGTACCGTCCGGAGACGAGCAGTGATCCTTGCACTGGTTGTTCCGTTACTTGCATGAAACCCTGCACGACCTACAACTGGCAGATGCAGCGAGTTCCATACACCACATACCGTGCTGTATACCGAACGGAGAACTACACCGTGCCTGTGACGACCATTACGAACAGTTGTGCGACAGGAACCTGTGCAACCAATACGTGCTCCACTTGCCCGACTCCCGGATACACCTACCCGAACAACGGAGTTCTTCCTCAGTCGAGCAGCGTGGTCACGACACCCAACGGCGGAGTTGGAGTGAATGGCAACTATTCAATTCCTCAATACCCAGCAGCAGCCGACGCGGTCCCGACGATCCCGCAGAATGTCAATCCACAGCAGAATCAACGTCCGATTTTCGATCGAATTGAAACACTTCCGGTTGAAGGCTCAAACACGAGAAACAGTACTCCACAAAGAGCCGTTCCAACTTCTGCACCGAGCAACATCTATCCGATTCAGCAATCTCAACCCGCTGTGATAAACTATGGCAACCAGACTGCAATGAATCCGGTTCGGAAAAAATGGAACTACACGGTCAAGCTTGCCAGCTACACCTCAACTGAAGTTGTCGCCAACGAACCAGCCCAAGGCCCTTCTCAAATGGAAGGAACCTTTGTTCCAGTACAGCGAACGGCAGCAAAGCCTCAGCCAGCCAAAATCAACTCAGCCTGGCAAACGGTTGAGTGGTAGTTCTTGGATAATAAAACAATCTCAAAGGCATCCTTTTGGATGCCTTTTTTTATGCGCCTCTGGCCCGCTCCAGGGATTTCATGGGACCCGCCGAGACAGGTAAACCGTTTTCTGGGAGGTTGAGGCTCCCGCCGAAACAAGTAGCCATTTCCTGGGTGGTTGAGGCTCCCGCCGAGAAAACCTACGTACGTTGTCCTGAGCCATAAAACATGAGTAGGTTTCGGCAGGAGCCTCAACCTCCCAAGAAACAAATCGATTAGAATGTATCTTGCAGCATTCTATATTTTCGATCGTTGATGTTTAAAAGGTTAATGATGTCGCTTTCAGTCTATCTTTACTTTGGCGGGCAATGCCGAGACGCATTTGATCACTATGTATCCATCTTCGACGCGGAAGAAATCTGCCGCCAAACATTTGCAGATGGTCCCGCTGACATGTTTGAGGGCCAACCTTCCGATTACATCATGCATACGTCAATCAAGATCGGGGACACGATTTTGATGGGTTCCGATCGTGCAGCGCCCTGCGACACGCCTACCGTCATGGGAAACAACTTTTCCATCTCCTATCGCCCGCTTTCCAAAGAAGATGCCGACGAAAAATTTGCCAAACTCTCCACGGGTGGCCAAACCACGATGGCTCTTCAAGAAACCTTTTGGGGATCCTATTTTGGTCTGTGCACCGACAAGTTTGGAATTCACTGGATGTTTAACTATCCACTCGATCCCAACTCGAACGAGATCGGGTAAACTGAACGTCGCATTGCCTACCGTTTGTTAAAGCAAAATGTCACCCAGAGGAAATCGACTTCTACGGTATGGAAATCGGTAGCAGAGATCCGGCCAGCCGTCGTTGAACAGTTTCGTGGCTGAAATCAGGAACGCCCAAATGCGAATTGAACTTGTAAAGGGAGCGAACCGCCCCTGGCTCCCGAGACTTGTTCTCTACTTCGTCAGTAAATACGTCGGACTCACTCCCGGGCCGATGCTTTTCATGACTTATGATTTTGCGCAAGTGCCACGAGACATGCTCCACTATGTACTACGAAGCTCCGCCAAACGGGGAGCATTTAGCAAAGGCGAACGGGAGTTGTTTGCGGCCTTTGTATCTAACCTCAATTCTTGCCATTTCTGAGTGGATTCACATACTGCGGTCGCAGTTTTGGGCATGGACTCTGAGCTTGTTGAAGCAGTTCTCGCAGACTGGGAATCTGCGCAAGTTGACGAACGAATAAGGGCAGCGCTGAGACTCATCGAAGTCATGACACTTCGGCCTCAAGAAATCGACTCTCGGCTGATTGATGAAATTCAAACCAAGGGACTGACGGTTTTTGAAATCGAAGAACTGGCAGCAGTTGCCTTTCACTTCAACTTCATCAACCGTGCTGCCGATGCAATCAACTTCCCGATTCCCAACGAGAAACAAGTCGCCAGACAGGCCAAAGTTCTTAATCAGGTCGCAAAATTCGCCTCAGGCGGCAAACCTCTAACACCCTCCTGGTCTCGTGGACATGATGAACAATTCCGCCCGACGGAACTTTGCCTGGCCCGCACCCAACTATTGAATCACTCTGGCGCAATTGACTCTCAGCTAAGACAATCCATCGAAGGCTTTGCAGCCTCTCTATGGAACGCAAAAAGACCCCGCTACGAACTCCCTCATGTCGTCGAGGACTTTGTCCGCCCCTTGTCCCTTCACGCTTACCGAATCCATGACGAGCTGGTCACCAACTTGACCGACGCCGGATACTCCAATCGACAAATCTTTGAAATGACTCTCCTAGGATCGTTTGGGGCTGCTATAGCGAGTCTAGAGCGATTATTCTGCACTCTCTATCAAAACGAGTAGATTGCGTCACTTTGCCAGCAAAACGACGAATTGGCATCGCCTGGAGACTTGGCCAACGCCCTTCGTGGAATGGCCGTTTTGAAGGATGCGATTGGATCCCGCGATGAAGCTCTAGCGCTTTGGCAACAAGCACGCACACTCTATAAAGAGTTGGGGATTCAAGAAGGCGTCGATGAATGCAATGATCGAATCACTCGATTGTCAGGAAACTGACAAGAATCAATTGGGAAAGTACCAGGTTGGCGTTCCCGGTAACGGAGTCATGATGCCGGTACACACCTTTGCGGTTCGCAGCCCTCGCCCCACCCAGGAGTTGCACGTGTTCATCAAGTGATATGAACCCTTGGCTTCAAAGAATGCGTCGACCTGGCCATAGCTGGCACCAGGAATTTGAATGCGATCGCCACCCTCGGTAGTTTTAAACGCATCCAGAATATAGGCGACCAGGTCGGCATACTGTTCTCGTGAGATTCGGATCGATTTCAATTCCGCAGGTACGTTCGATTCTTGAAAATAAATCATTTGAACGTGAATGCATGTGGGCGATAGCCAAAGCAGTGCGTTGGCTGCAGTTGAAACCTTCAAATCATCCCAAGTTGGCGTATCGATAAAGAATCCTTGATCTCCCCAGCCAATCGCAACATGGCTTGGCAAACCAACATCACCCGCAAATGTACCTGCGGGAAAATGGTCTCGCCAGTCGCAAGTCTCCGTCGACAACGGCAAAACAAGATCCGCATGGACCGCATTGGAAACAACAATGATTTCGATTCCGTCCTCGGGTTCGACAAAGTCATTGTTGACCGGGATCATCCCAATCGCGACGATCAAAACCCAAGCACCAAGCATCACGCCCAAGACAATACACAGGCGTTTGGCCCAACGTCGGACGCGCTGCCAAATGGTAGTTTGTTCTTTCATTCTGGCTTCTTAAATTTAGGCGATTGATGGAGCAGGCCAAGCACATTCTGCGCCTCGGCGCGTACCTGTACACTTTCATGATTCAGGTTGCTTTCGATGGCACAATAGATTTGATTGGGAAACCCTTCAACCTCAGAAAAATCAATCGCGGATAGTTGACGCAGTATCGCCACTCTGTCGGACTCAGTCCCTTCCATCAACCCGTGTTCGATTTCCTGCAGCAGGGCGTGACCAATTTGCCCAACGGCCGAAATCATGTTGAGCCCGCCTACCAAGACCGTCTCCGCAGCAATTCCGGCCACGTAGCCAAACAACGCAAGCGTCCCTGCTGAAACGGTGATGGCCATTGCGACACTGCATAAGCAAGCAACGATCCACACGCGCCATCGAAGCACCTCCCCAGTCATCGGTGGCTTAGGTGGCTTGATTGGCTTAGGCATGGATTCTCCCGCGTAGAAGCTAACATTGAATTGATGTCAATCTTCCGCGATTATTCCCAACAATCTTTTCAACGTTAAAGATTGGTGTGACCAGGTTGCATCTACTCTTCGCAGGCCGCGCAATGATTTTTTGGGTGAACGCCAGGAAAGAAAAACACACACCAGCTCCAAGCCTAACTCGTATCGGACTCCAAAAGCTTTTCCGCTTCCGCCGCACGGATGAAAAAGTAAAAACCAATCATGATCACAAAACCCACAATCAGGGAAAGATCCCAAACGAGATCACGATTGTATTCATAGATGGCACTTCCCAGCACAGGTCCGACGACACAGGCGATCGAGTAGGTCATTGAATACCATCCCATGTAAACACCTTGATTCTTGCCCTGACTTCGTTCGGCAACCCATCCCGAGGCAATCGGCATCGAGAGCATTTCACCGAAGGTCAGAATCACGGCTGAAAAAACACAAAAGCTAATCGCGAGGTGGTAAGGCAAGATCCCGAACCCCCAAGGCAAGATGCCAAAGCCCAAGGAAACCAGAAAACACCCCCAGGCAATCGTCCACAATTTTGACCAACCTTTGATTCGGTCTACCAAAACCATTTCGAAAAGCACAATGATCGTAGTGTTGACGGCGAACAGCAGTCCAATCATCCACTTCTCCATGAAATACTGCTGACGCAAATATAATGGATAGGTAACGTGGTACTGAAAAAAGCAAATCGATGCCAGAAGCAATAGTCCCAGCAACGTCGCAAACTGCCAATCCAAAATTGGCGACCGATGTCGCACATCAGAGGCAAGTTCTTCTCGGCTCTGATCTTCTTCACGTTCCGAAGTAAATCGGCGAAAGCGAAAAAAACACAAGGATCGCAACTGCACCTGCCAGGGTGGAAATTCCATCAACCCAAAACAATAAATTAAAATCGTACTCGGCCAGAAATCCACCGACCGCAGGCCCAATCGACAATCCGAGGTTAACAGCCATTCGCTGAAGAGCAAACGCCTTGGTTTGGTTCTCCGAACTTGCAACCAGCGCGACTGCCGTCGAGTTGGCCGGCCGAACAGCTTCTGTGGTCATACTAATAAAGAAAAGAGCCAACATGACCTGAAAAAACGTCCCACAAAGGGGCACGACCAAGAACGCCGGCACGGAAAGAAATGAACAGATCGTCATGACTCGAATCGCGCCATATTTCTCGGTCAATCTGCCCCCGAAAAATGCGCCCACAATCGAGCCGAGTCCGTAGACACCAAAGGCAACGCCAGTCAACGATTCGGGACAACCCCGTGATTCGATCAAGTACAGCGACAGAAACGCCAAAACCATACTACCGCATCGGTTGATCAACAGGACCATCGCGAGAAACCAGACATCACGAGACAAGCCACTGTAGGCTTCACGATACTGGGAGAGAATTGTATTCACGGCTTCCTTTTACTTGATGCGAACCCATCCGCATCAAAGCCACATCGAATGTATCTGAGTTACAAAACACCAACGAACAATGGGAGTGTTTCCATCTCAAAAGGTTCGGGTGGAATCGCCGCCAACTCCATAGTCCGCATCAATCGCCTTGGACGACCTTTGCGATCCCCTCGCAAATGGCACGATTATTTGAGGAATTGACTCCTGCGATATTGATCCTGCCACTGCCAACAATGTAAATCGAATACTCGTCACGAAGCCGCTGAACCTGAGATTTACTCAAGCCGCTGTAGCTGAACATTCCACATTGACGCGAGATATAACTAAAGTCGGTGTCCGGTGTAAGTTCATCCAGAGTCGCAACAAACCGATTTCTCAAATCGGAAATACGGATTCGCATATCCGCCAACTCGCCTTCCCAAAGACTCCTCAATTCAGTGCTGGACAAAATCGCGTGTACGACTGCAGCTCCATGACGTGGTGGATTGGAATACATCGTACGGATCAAACGCTTGATTTGACTCAATAGCGCCTCCGCGATTTGCGAGTTTGACCCCACCGCCGTAATTGTTCCCACCCGCTCACTATACAAACCGAAGTTCTTAGAAAATGACTGGCAGACGATGGCATCATTGCCTTCACAGTATTTCCGAATCGGCAAGGCATCAGAATCGATATCAAGCGAGAATCCTTGATAGGCAAAATCAAAAATTGGAATCAATTTTCGATCCACAAAAAACGTAAACAACTGCTCCCATTGATCGGGACTCAAGTCGAATCCGGTCGGGTTATGGCAAACAGTGTGAAGCAAAATCGCCTGCCCTGGTTTGGCAGACTGAAGCGATTCGAACATTCGATCGAAATCCAACGCCGTCTGAGCATCGTTCAGATACTCGTATCGTTCTACCCGGAGCTGCGCCGCATCGTAAATGGGAACGTGGTTGGCCCAAGTTGGATTGCAAATCCAAATTGTATCGACAGAAAAATTGGTCCTCAGTAGATCCCCCGCAATACGGAGAGCCCCCGTTCCGCCCGGAGTCTGCGCGGTGGCAAAACGCTTGTTCTCGATCACAGGATGCTGTGCACCAAAAATCAGCTCAGCCACCTGCTGGTTGTAAGGCTGACTTCCGTGGATTGGGAGGTAATTTTTTGTTAATTCATCCTCCAACAGGCGTTTCTCGGCTAATTTGACGCATTCTAAGATGGTGGTTTGGCCTTGCTCGTTCTGATACGCACCAATACTCAGGTTGATTTTGTCAGGATTTGGATCAAGGTTGTATTGTTCGATTAATCCGAACACGGGATCGGCTGGAGCTTTTTGAGTGTTTTCAAACATGTCTGCGCGGTCTAGTGGGAATGGGTGGAACCGAAGTTACGTTACCTTGACGGAATTCCATCGCGTGTAAAAATCTCAATTTACGTTTCATAATGATTAAGTAGTAGCCCCGCTCTTACATTTTTTGAGCGGGATTTTTTGTGGGAAAGATATGACAACAAAGACAGGTTTATGGTTGATTGGTTGCCAAGGCGGGGTAGCAACAACAGTCGCCGTTGGCTTGTCGGCACTCCAACAGGGCGCCACCTCAACTTCAGGCCTCGTCAGCCAGAACGCGGAGTTTGCCAATCTGGACTTCATTAACTGGAAGCAAGTGGTCTTAGGGGGACATGAAATCCGCTCTACCAGCTCGATTGAAGCCGCCCAGCAACTTGTCGAAATCAGCCGCGCCATTCCGCTGCACCTTTTCGAATTGAGCAAAAACGATCTTGCAAAGCTGGACACGAACACCCGCCCTGGGGTCATCCTCAACGCGGGGCGAACCATCCGAGGACTGTCAGACGCAGCACGCTGTATTGAATGCTCAACGATTCGCCAAGCCATTGAACAAGTCCAAAAAGACTGGCAAGAGTTTTGCAGAGCGAATGACCTTGAAAAGATGATTGTCGTCAACCTGGCCTCGACGGAGCCTCCTTTGGGACACGACATTCCCGATTCCTGGGCAGAACTCAGCCCATTGCTAGAAACTGAAAATACGACCCTCACTCCTAGCAGCATCTACGCGATTGCCGCGATTGAAGCGGGAATCCCCCATGTGAATTTCACCCCCTCGGTAGGCAGTAACCTTCCAGCGATTCGCGATCTTGCCGAACAAAAGGGAGTCTGCCATATGGGAAGAGACGGCAAGACCGGCGAGACGTTGTTAAAGAGCATGCTGGCACCGGGATTTGCGGCAAGGAATTTGGAAATCATGAGCTGGGTCGGCCACAACATCTTTGGCAACATGGATGGAATCGTACTCGATGATCCCGAGAACAAAGCAACCAAGGTCAAAAGCAAAGACAAACTTCTGGGACAAATTTTAGGCTACGACCCACAAACCCATGTAAGCATCGAATACATCAAAAGTCTTGGTGACTGGAAAACGGCTTGGGACCACATTCACTTCCAAGGCTTTTTGGGAACTCCAATGACGATGCAGTTTACCTGGCAAGGTTGTGATTCGATTCTGGCAGCCCCACTCGTATTGGACCTGTTCAAATTCACAGAGCTCGCTGCGAGAAATGGATTCAAAGGCGAACTGACTGCACTGGCAAGTTTCTTCAAGTCACCCCAAGGCACCGAGGAAAACGACTTTATGAAACAGTACCAGATGTTGATCGACTGGGCTACGCAACTAGGCAACGCCACCTAAGTCGAATTGTCGCTGAACAGCAAAAATTCAGTTGTCACTACTTGAGCAGTTTTTCAACGGCGTCTTTTTGGTCACCGCCCGCTTTGTCTTTTGCCACGAGGCCAATCGAATCCTCGATTGATTTATCCGCTCCGCGTCGCAACAACATCTTGATCATCTTGATGTTACCCCGATGCGCAGCTTTGTGAAGCGCGGTCCATCCATCCGAATCTTTGCGATCGACATCAACAGCGAAGTCCAACAAGGCCTCTGCGGTCTCGACGTGATCCTGCCACGCGGCCATATGGAGCGGAGTCGAACCCGATTGGGTAACCGGGGTCATATTGATACTATTGCCCCCAATAACCTTCACCGCTTCGGCATTTCCGTACCAGGCAGCCACATGGAGTGGAGTTCGTTCGCTACCATCAAGCAACGTCAAAGTTGCCCCCCTATCCAGCAGCAACTTCATGACTTCTGAAGAGTTGGATGCAACAGCGGCGTGAATCGGAGCTTGCCCGTCTTCAGCGACTAGATTGACTTCGGCACCTGCGTCAAGCAAAGCTTTTACGATCGGCAAGAAACCGCCGAAAGAAGCAACGCACAACGGGGTCTGGCCGGCTTCGTCCGACGAATTGACGCCACTATTATCGCGTTCCAACAACACACTAACAGCATTCACCATGTTCTTTTCACATGCCCAATGCAAAAACTGACTTTGTCCCAAATCAACGTCAATGTTTTTTGTTCGTCGAATCAGCAGGTCAATTCCTTCTGAAAAACTGCCCTGAACGGCAAGCTCAAATGCCGTTTGACCCGACTCATTCTTGGCGTTGGGATCGGCATCTGCCATCGAGAAGCACTTTGATTACCTGGCCTGCACGCTTGGCGAGTTCAGGGTTTACACCACCATACGGGGGCGATGCGGCGCGACAAGCAACATGAAGCGGCAAGTTTCCGGTTTGATTTTCAGTCACAGAAGCTTTTGCACCTGCATTCAAAAGCAGTTTGGTCATTTCCGGATTCGCATTCGCTGCCGCGCTGATCAAGGGATACAAAGCGTAATCAACTTTGGCGAGAACGTTTGGATCCGCCTGATGCTTCAAAAGAGTTTTCGCCATGTCCAGCTTGTTTGACGAAACCGCAATCCCAAGAGGAGATTGTCCGTACTGGTCTGCAACATTTTCCAAATCAAGTTGCTCGCATAAAAACTCAATCAATTCGTTGCTGTTGGAGTACGTTGCAAAAATCAAACAGGATTGCCCCTGCGTTGTCTTCTCAGAGGCTCGATCAGAATCAAAGTTCTTCTTCACCAGATCCAAATCGCCCATTTGGCAAGCGCCCATAAAGGGAGTCATTCCATTTTTGCTTTTGGCGAACAGGTCGCAACCTTTATCCAACAAAAGCTTGACGAGGTCCTTATTGCCATGACTCATTGCCGCATGCAATGGAGTCGAGCCCTGCCGGTCTTTCACGTCAACACGGCACCCCGCCTCGATCAACTTCATGGCCGCCTCAGCGTTGTTGTAATTGATTGACATCAACAAGGGAGTATATTCATTGTTGTCCACCGTATCCAACGACACGTCTTTATCGAGCAACAGTTGCAAAAATTCATTGTCGCGTCGCATCACCGCCCAATGGAGAGCGCATTGCCCCTGCTGGTTCTTGGTTTCTGGATCGGCACCAAGTTCGAGCAATTTCTTCGCTGCCGCATTTTGGCCATACTGAAGTGCCAAAATCATCGGTGGCTGCGTCTGTTCCTCTTTCAGGATGCCAGGGTTCGCCTCCACCGCTTTTTCAATTGCACCAATGTCTCCCTGCTGAATCGCAGACAACAACCCTTGAGCAAAACAAGGACTGGCCGTGACAAACAGCCCTAAAAGCAGAACGGCAATAAGTGAAGTGCGTTGATTCATCGGATCCTCAAAAATTGGCTAGCCAGCGAAAATATCAGCCCAAGTCAGTAAAAACAATACGAAAGGGGCCCGATTCTTGTAATCGTGTCGCCGCCGTATGGCCAGTCACTACAGCTATTAGGGAACGTTATACAACGATCTGGATTAGGTTTTTGCAAAAAATAAGTTTTTCACGTCAGGAAACCCCAAGTCATCGCGACTGATCAGACGACGTCGAAATGCGACAAGTTCCCCCAATATTGGGCGACGGTGCCTTTTGCGTCCATGGCGTAGAAATTGAAACTATCTGTGCAAAAAACCTTCATCGCAATACGCGACAACTCAAACACATACTTTTGCACCGAATCCACTTCCAAAAACGAACAAGGACCCTTCCTCATGAAATTGCTTAACTGGATCGCCGCTGCTTGCCTTTTAGGAACAACAATCGCCCATGGCCAAGTCATCGAGATGTCTACAGACATTATTGAGGACAATGGAGAACAAATGCAAAATCATGAGTTTCTCGACCGGCGACGGAATTTACGATGGATTCCGGCCCATCCATCATGATGGCCAGCCCAGGAATGGACGGCGGCTTTTCCTTTGGTTCCGACCAGTTCAGTCTCCTCAACGATTCAAATGTTCAAAGTGAACTCAATTTGGTTGATGAGCAAATTGCCCGACTCAAAGAAGTTCGCAAGGAGTTTGGTAATCGCATGAAAGAAGTCACATCGCAGATGCGAGGTGACGGCGGCAACCTGAACTTGGACTCGGAGATGATCGAAAAATTGCGACAAGTCTCGGAGGAAATCAAAGCGAATAAACGTGAAGAAATCGAAGGCCTGCTTCTCCCAGAACAGATTGAAAGACTGAAGCAACTCGCTTTGCAATCAAAAATGAAGCAACGTGGTACGGTCAATGCATTAGGAAGCGAAGAAGTTGCAGAAGCCCTGGGACTAGACAAAGAGCAACTGGAAGCCCTTCGCGAAAAATCAAAAGAACTTTCAGAACGGGTCCAAAAGGAAATCGAAGCCGCAAAAGAAAAGGCCCGCGAAGAGTTGCTCGACGAACTAACGTCAGAGCAACGTGAAAAATTAACCGAATTGCTTGGTGACAATTTTGAACAGGCCAAACCCAAATCTCGATTCCCACGCATGGGAAGGAATCAAGACAACTAGAGCACGATCAGTACCAGATCACATTGGTGTGAAACTCCAGAGAGTAACTGGCAACAAGAACAATAAAAAACGGCATGATGTTTTTGCAATCCTTCATGCCGTTTTTTTAATTCGCTATCCTTCTTGATTGATTGCCGCCCCAACGATGGACTGGGTCGCAAGAAGTGCCTTGTATCTCAGATAACTTTTCTGATACTTGCCTACGGCATCGGAATCCGGTTCAAATCGAATTGAATTTTCCGCCTTCAATTTTTCCAAAAACGACGACCAACCCACATCTGCCTTGCCCTTCTTTTGATGGCAATAGCAGGCCATTACCGCTGCCCCCCAGGCAGTCCCCTCCTCGGCACTCCCTAGCAATGTCACTGCGGTATTAAACACATCCGCCAGAATCTGCCCGGCGTCCGGGGTTTTGGTAATCCCGCCCGCAAGAAATATTTCCTTTCGCGGATATCCACGTTGATCTAGTTGTTCACATCCAATCCTCAAATTGAATATCGTCGAAAGCAGCGCTGCTTTTACCGCGTTGCCGGGCGTGGCATTACTGGGATTAAGTCCGACAAGCTGCGCGGTTCCACCTCGATGCACGCCCAACCCGGGTTCATCATCCATAAAAGGCAATGGCAAGGAGGCCTCCGCAATCTGCATCGGCGGCCAGCAATTGCGGCATCAATCGAGCAAAACGGGACTTTCGATCCCCGTCGATTCCACCGAACATCTCAACAACGGTATTCATAAATGTCGTTCCGTTGCGAAGCCAAACCATATTGATTGGCTTGCCATCAGCCGCGCAAAAGTGATCGACGCCATCCTCAACCCCTTCGAACGATCTGTCTCCAACCGCATTGGCGCAGACAGACGTTCCAAAACTGACGGAAACCAAACCGGCTTTCCCGATCAGTGAACCCGCCAATGATGCTGGTTGATCTCCTTCGGCCGGAGCTACCAGCGTCCCCTCGGGAAGCCCCAGAAGTTCAGCCCCTTTTTCGTTCAACTGTCCGCCATTCTGGCCGACAAGACGAACCGTTGGCAGCAGCTCTTTCAAGGACCGGAACCCTGTGTTGGACTCAGTTCATCAAATGATTCAAGTGGAGGTTTCGCATAATCCAACGTCTCCTGATCGATGGGAAACATTCCCGAGGCGTCCCCAATCCCCAACATCCACTGCCCGGTCAGCCGATGGGCCAACCAACCCGCGGGCGTCGTCATACGAGCAACCGAACTCGCCATTTCTGGTTGATTTCGCAATGTCCACAACCATCGCGCGACGGTCATTCTTTTGGGGACTTTTACGCCAAAGCGTTCGGTCAACTCAACGCCTTCTGCGTCATTGCGTCGATCACACCAAAGACGAGCGGATCGTAGAACATTGCATTCGTCATCCATTAATACTTCTCCGTGCATTTGCCCGGAGATTCCGATGCCAAGCACTTCAAGCTCCACATCAGGTAGTTTGGATTTAAGAGAGTTCATCGCAGCCGAAAGCGCGAGTTCCCAATCTGCGGGAAGCTGTTCGTAACATCCTTCCGAAAGCCCCGGGACCATGCCATAGTCACCTTCGCCAGTCGCGAGGACGTTCAGATGCGGGTCGGTCAAGACAATGGACAATCCCTGAGTGCCCGCATCAATCCCCAAAAATCCTTTTGTCATTTCTGCCTATCCGTATCCACATTCGCGAATTCTGCTGAGCCGTCTGAGTCCTACCGAGTCGACTTATTTTCGTGAAAATACAATGTCGCAGATCTATTCGTCGTTTTCCAGGACGATAGAGGATGATGTTCCGTTCCAATGTGAATTGCGTCTAAGTGAGAGTATCCTTCACACTGGGTGGCCGTCGCATTCTCCAGTGCGCAACTGATATCAAATGGTGAAAAGATTACCGCAAGGTCGCCCGTCAACTTTTAGCCCTTCGAGCAAAGGGAGTCCTGGACTTGTTCGCGCAATCCGTTTGGAGCCTCGGAGTCCGGCTTTCTTAAAATCACACCTTCATTCAGTGGATAATATCGTTCGCCATTGAGAATCGGGTGGTCTTTCGTAAGTGGAGTCAACTCCTGGTCTGTGACGATGAGGCGAAACTCATCCCGAAACGACTTGGCAAACTCTTTCGAGGAGCAAATCGCATCGGCAAAGATAAACCCTCCCAATTCAAGGTACCTTCTGATTGCCACGCGCTCGTCATTGGTGAATCGAAACGCCTTGCGACCGTGCATAAAGATAAACGGATGCTCCGCCAACTGCTCTTTGATCGGCAAGATCATTTTCTTTTCACATCTCGATTCTCAAACCAAGATTTGCACGAACTTCGTTTTGCAAATTTCGCCAGGCGTTAGGTGCGTCGTCCGATCCTCCAGAATGACTCAGTTTCGGAAACTGAAGATTCCGTCCGGCAAGCATCTCAAAATCCTTGGCTTCGGCAATCTTTGGCCGGTCCCCTTTGTCTACCAGCTTTTGGCCAGTCGCATAGGCGGCAACGGTTGACTCCCAACTGAGAGCAGTATTCAATTTTCTTGGCAATGTTTTTCGGGAAATCCAAATTCTTGCGATCCAGTCTCCAATACCCGGTCAAGTTTCTAGGGACGTAGACAAATGCTGGTTCGACAACAAGCTTGAACCCCCAGGACAGGCCATTCCGGGTCTGGAGTCTTGAGCGGAAATGCCCGCCGTCCAAATCGGGTGGTCAACGGCAAGCGGTTGCAGCTCACTTTCAGGAAAAAGTTCCGCAACCCAATTCCCGAAACGATCGGTCAAAAGGAACGTTCTCCCCACAACCATCACCCCTGACAGGCTTCGGCAAAGATAAAGCCACCATTCTCTACGTATTTTTTCAGGTTATCTTTCTGCTTTTTCGTCAATTTAAGCGCATCACGGCCACTGAAAAACAACACGGGAGCCTCAAGCAAATCATCGACCGTTGCGTCGACTCCACGGACCGTCTGCCAATTAAGCTTTTGCTCGAATTCCGTTCCGACCTGTCGTGTCAGGTAGTGGATACCCTTGGGGTGGCGATCCCAATCGCTGGTCGTCGTATGTTGATATTTCCCAAAGACAACGGGGCGCTTGCCTTTGGATAAAAACAGCAGGGCAAACGCCGTTGAAATTTCGTCGAAGGTGCCGCTATGCCCTCCTCCCCCACCAATCCAACTTCCATTTGACGCCTGCTTACCCACAAGATGTGAGGCCCCTTCGCGGTACCAGTCGTACACTCCGATGAACCGTTCGCCCGACAGCCTTCCGGCTCTCTCCATCGCATAGAGATAATACAGTTGTGCACCCGTTTGTCTTGCGCCGCGAACAGGCGGATTGAACTTGACAGTAAAGTTATCCCCGAGCCAATCCATCGCAGCTCGAACGACTTGCAGATCCAGATCCTCGCCACAACAAGCTACCCGACCGCCTTCCAAAAAATCTTCTGGTTTGGCCAGGTTTTCATTGATAATCAGCCAGGATGAAATACCAGCACAGGTCATACTGCCGGTCACGGGAATTCCCCCACGGTTATCGTAGCAAAAACCGCCCTTCCCTCGACGAAGCTTTGACCAGTACGTCTTTGCTCTCAGCCAAACATTTTCATCGACTTTGATTCCGAGAAGACTCGCTTCATGAAGTGCGAGAATGGCAAACTGGCTATTCGAGGCATCCGCACTGAGGCTTTTTCGCGCGGCTCCGTAGCCCCAACCTCCAGCATAGCTCCCTTCGGTTCGCTGGGACTGCTCCAAAAAGCGAACGTCGTCGGTGATGCGTCCAAGGTAGAGGCGGCCTTGCGGGTCTGCGGTCGCGAGAACCATAATCCTCAGTGAAAGCGCATACGTTGAGAGTTTGTCAGCGTCTCGTCTTTGCAGTTGTTGCAAAGCAGCCTTGATGGGCTTGCTTTCAACGGAGACCACATCATCTCCCGCATTCAACAGCGCTAGAGTAACAAGAGCAGTCGTGCCATCGACGAAATTTTCTAAATCCCTCCATTTGCCGTTGTCTCCCTGACTCCTCAAAAGAAAAACCACGCCATCTTTGATCGCGCCGCGAACCTCTTCTGCAGACACTTCAGCTGCGGGCTGAGGTTGATTGCGGATGTTTCGTCTTTGAAGTCCAAATGTTGAGCTGGTGAACCCCATGACTATCATCAAAGCCAAAATCGTCTTGAACTGCATCATATTCTCCCAGAATTCTGCCCACCATCGCATCGAGTTTCATTCCGAAAAAAACGAAACCGTCAAGGTGAATCGTAGAAATGCCACTCGAAAGCGTCAACTTGATTATCCTAGATTCTTCGAAAGAATGTGCTTCACTGACGTTAAAATCAGTCACGAATCACATTTGAACCACAACTCAGCGTTGCCGGTTCTGGTGGTCGCCCATAAAATTAAGCACTCAAAGATTGAATTATCACCGCGTCGAACGGTCGGTGAACGAACTTCCATACAGTGAGGAAAGAGTGTCAGGAAAATCTCGCAGTCTAGGCGATGTGCTTCAGGAGTTCAGCCAACACCGCAAATTGATGCAGGACGAGTTGCAAAAAGTCATTGTCGGTCAGGACGCAGTCATCGAACAGGTTTTTGCAGCAATCTTCACCGGCGGCCATTGCTTGCTGGAAGGGGTCCCCGGGTTGGCCAAGACTTTGATGGTTAGCACCATCGCTCAGATCCTGGATGTGAGTTTCAAGCGAATCCAGTTTACGCCAGACTTGATGCCCAGCGAAATTACCGGCACCAATGTGCTGGAAGAGGACGAAGCCGGCAGACGAAGCTTTCGATTTGTCGAAGGCCCTATCTTTACGAACATTCTACTGGCGGACGAAATCAACCGAACTCCTCCTAAAACCCAAGCAGCACTTCTGCAGGCAATGCAGGAGCGCGAGGTCACCGTTGGACGTGACACCATGAAACTGCCCAGCCCCTTCTTCACGATCGCGACCCAAAACCCCATCGAACAAGAAGGAACCTATCCGCTTCCCGAAGCCCAACTCGACCGCTTTATGTTCAACATTAAAGTAGGTTACCCAACCGCTGAAGAAGAAGTGGAAATTCTTAGTAAAACCAGCAAAGGAGAGAAACAGGAAGTCCGCAAGGTGTTGTCCGCGAAAGCGATTGTCAACCTGCAGAAACTCGTGCACTCGGTCGCCACCTCCGAATACATTATCAAATACTGTTCCACACTAGTTCGCGCGACTCGCCCCGCCGACGCCGAGACTCCCGAATTCGTCAAAGAACTGGTCGATTGGGGCGCTGGCCCGCGTGCAGGTATGTTCCTGATTTCCGGCGGCAAAGCAATTGCCGCCATGGAAGGTCGATTCTCTGTGGCGATCGACGATATTAAAAAAGTGGCCATTCCCGTTCTTCGCCACCGCATCAGCACCAACTTTCAAGCTCAAGCCGAGGGAATGACGACCGAAGATGTCATCACTCGACTGCTTGATGAAATCCCCGAACCCAATATCGAAAAATACTCGAAGTAACGGCAAAATCAATGATCACCCGTTGAATTTGCCAACACCGATCTTCGCTTCGCCTGACTCCCCCGGTCTTCAATGTCTGTAGAAAAGTACCTCAAGCCGTCCGTCATCAACCAAATCAAAAGGTTGGATCTGCGCGCACAGTTTGTCGTCAAAGGATTTCTGCAAGGCCTGCATGCCAGCCCCTACCACGGATTCAGCGTTGAGTTCAGCGAACACCGAAAATACACCCACGGGGACGATCCTAAAGATATCGACTGGCAAGTTTACGCAAAAACCGACAAGTACTACATCAAGAAGTTCGAAGCAGAAACCAACATCACAGGCTACCTCGTCATGGACTTGAGCAAGTCGATGGCATTTACCTACGAACAAGAATTGACCAAGTTCGACTACGCGGTCTGCCTGGCTGCCTCGCTTGCCTATCTGATGATCTCACAGCAAGATCCTGTCGGCCTAATCACTTTCAACGAAAAAGTCCGTGCCAGCCTGCCTCCCAAATCCAAACGGGCCCAGTTGGGAAATATCCTTTCACTGCTCTCCAAACTTCGCCCCGAAGGCGAAACAGATTTCGTTCACAGTGTCAATCAAATTGCAGCCATGCTCAAGAACCGCAGTCTGGTGATGATCTTCTCCGATCTTCTGGTCGACGAAGAAGCCGCAATGAACGCTCTGTATCGGCTGCGTCATGGCGGCCATGATGTCATTCTGTTTCATGTGCTGGACGAAGCCGAAGTCAGTTTCCCCTTCAAAGGCCCCTGCCTACTGGAAGACCCGGAAAGTGGTGAAAAACTCAATGTGGATGGTGAAGGTTTTCGAAACGACTACCAGTCGGCGATCGAAGAATTTCGCAACCAATTGCAGATAAACTGCCGCAAAAGCGGAATTGACTACGTGCCAATCGACACCAGCATGCAGTTCGATAAAGCTTTGATTGAGTATCTGGTCAGCCGGCGATCGAGGTTCTAAATCAATGACGCTGCTGAATGGACTAGTACTTGGGATGGGTGGGTTGCTTTTGGCGATCCCCATCATTCTTCATTTCTTGATGCGACCGAAACCCCGAGAGATGATCTTTCCGGCGCTAAAGTTCATCAAGCGGAAACAGATGAAGAACCGCCGTCAGATGCGAGTTCGACACCTTGTCCTGCTCCTGTTGCGATGCCTGTTGATCCTGGCAATCGCCATGGCACTTGCTGGACCCACCGTCGCTGCAGGAACCTATGGCAATTGGTTGACACTTGGGCTGATTGGGTTTGCTGCGTTACTGGTTGGCGGTCTCTTGTTGCTGAGCTGGATGCGAAAAGGCAGCAACCGAATTCTTGTTGCCTTCCTTGGGACGGCGTTGGTCGCCATTCTTGTCTACGGTAACTGGATCGGTTACCAACTATGGCAGGACGATACGACACCGATCATTGGCAACAATCAAGACCCAGTCGCGGCGGTCCTGGTTGTCGATACCTCTCCACGCATGCTCTACGAAAAAGACAACCAAAGTTCTTTGGAAAAAGCCAAAGAGCTTGGAGAATGGCTGATCGGCCAATTCCCGCTGGACAGTCAAGTTTCAATTCTGTTCACCGATGGCGACACTCCCTACTTTTCTGTCGACGTCTCGGCGGCCCAAAAGCGGCTACAAACAAGCCAAGTTTCCTTTACGTCGACGTCGATTCCGAGTTCGCTCGCTGAAGGATTGCAACTGATCAAATCCTCCGATCTGGAACGCAAAGAAGTCTATGTGCTTTCTGATTTGACCGTGCCAAGCTGGTCCGGTGCAGAATCCGATAAGATCTCTAAGCTTTTGACTGAAAATCAGCCCACCATTTATGTTCTGGACGTCGGTTCAGAACAAACCATGAATTTCTCAGTCAACTCGATTCGACTTGAGTCATCCTCATTAACTCAAAACAGCACGTTAAACATCGAAGCCGACATTTTGCGACGCGGACCTGCGGGTGTGAGAACCGTTCGCATGCAACTCGAAAAAAGAGACGAACTCCTGCCTGTATTTCGAGACGGCCAAGCGGTTTGGCCGGGCGGTGACTGGGACTTGAGCCTGCCCGTCTCGCTTTCCGAAAATGGTGCCGAGACGCTCACTTTCACGACTTCACAAAAACTGGCGCCAGGAATTCACCATGGCAAGATAGAGGTGATCGGCGATGACGGACTGGCAATCGACGATGAAAAGTACTTTACCTTTGAAGTCCGCGAAGCCTGGAAAGTTCTTTTGGTCCACGCAGACAATGTGAGTCCGTTTCAGATCAAACAGAACATCGAAGCCGAACCCGTATTCCAATGTGAGACGACCACCGAATCTGAACTGAGCACAATCGACCCTGCCGACTTCGATGCGATTTACTGGCTCAATCCGAAACCTCTTTCCGAAACTACCTGGAAAATGCTGCAGCAGTACGTGGAAGATGGGGGCGGGCTTGCATTGATGCTGGGCCACAACGCACAACGAGGGGCAGTTGCAGATGAAGCCTTTCAATCGCCAGCAGCTCAAATCTTGCTGACCGGAAAACTAACATTCCCATTTCGCGCCCCGCCTTCAGATCGCCCCAACATTCCACGTGGATTCTTTTTGAGCCTCGACAATATTGCCCACCCGATCACCACGGCCATTGCATCCTTTGAGTCCAACATGGACTGGACGGCTCATCGCGCTTTCTTGCACTGGGGTATTGAGCCTGACGAGTCCGAGTATCCCACCCAAACGGTACTCAAGTACAACAACCAAGAAAGTGCATTAATTGAAAGGCAGATCGGTCAGGGCCGCGTATTGGTATTCACCACCCCGATTCCAGAATCCATGTATCCGGAAACACGGGACAGCTGGAACAGTTTTTTCAGCGGCGACAATTTTCCGATTTTTGCGCTCGTCATCCAAATGACCAAGCATCTGGTTGGAACGGACACCGATGCATTGAATTTCGAAATTGGCCAGACAGTGGCAATGAAAAATGACCCACGCATTCAGCCCGAAATCTACACCGTTTTCACACCCGACGCCGAAAAATTGCCCACCGAATTCAAATCGGTAAACGACCTCGTGAAATACCGGTTCACCGAACTTCCTGGCCACTATCGATTCACCGGAAATCTTCTGGGGCTCGGACGTATCCAACGTGGATTCAGTGTCAATCTGATCCCGTCAGATACCGACCTGACCCGAATCGCACCTGAACAACTGGACGGAATTTTCGGTGCCGAGAATTATCAACTGGCTCGCCAGCGCGAGGAAATCCAACGCAAACAAGGTGCGATGCGCGAGGGTCAATCGTTTTACCCCATGTTGCTACTACTGGTACTGTTGATTCTTGCAATCGAGCATCTCATGAGCAATCGCTTCTATGGTCCGCAAAAAAGTGGCACGACCGGGGGGGGTTGATGCTCACGAGTGCTGCGGTTCAATGGAAACCCGACGCGTATGGGAGGACGAACCTGACTCGTCCTCGCTCACGCGTCGGGTTTCCAAAACAGGCGGAATGTGGATGTTCGGCTACTGAGTCAACCACCCGTCTAGAAAGATTCATCCATGGAAACCGACGCGTATGGGAGTAACCTGAATCAGAACGTCAAATTTACTTGACTGGAATCTGCAGAGGAAACCTTACCGATCAACCAGTTCTCATGCCCCGACTCGGTTAGCATTCGCCGCACATTGTCCGCATAGTAGGGGCTGACAATTACTGCCAAACCGAGCCCCATATTGAAGACACGGTACATTTCCTCGACATCGACGGAGCCTAATTTTTGCAGCCAGTCGAAAACAGGTTGCCGGTTCCAACTGCTGGCATCGATATCGACCTGAATCCCTTCGGGCAAAATCCGCTCGATGTTCTCGG
This sequence comes from Mariniblastus sp., assembly GCA_965224765.1. GTDB lineage: Bacteria > Planctomycetota > Planctomycetia > Pirellulales > Pirellulaceae > CAZDBA01. The sequence continues at coordinate 234,374 of CBDDAC010000009.1, read as the reverse complement.
CAACACCACCACCGGTAATGTGTGCAATTCCGTGTACGACGTTCTTGACCTTGTAGTGACTGAGCACACGTCGAATCGCACGCGTGTAAATGATTGTCGGAGTCAGTAAACAATCGCCGACGTTACTACCAAGTTCAGGAATCTCGTCATCTGCACTGAGGCTGGCGACGTCAAATACAATTTTTCTAACGAGGCTATATCCGTTTGAGTGAAGTCCACTGGACGCGACGCCAATAACGACGTCTTCATCTGCAATGGCTTTCCCATCAATCAACTGGTCGCGTTCTGCGACGCCAACACAAAAACCAGCAAGGTCATAGTCACCTCGTTCATACAGATCCGACATGATGGCTGTTTCTCCTCCAAGCAGCGCACAATCGGCCTGAAGGCATCCGTTACTGATTCCACGGACGATCTGCTCCAAAGTGGGAGGATCGTCATGAGACATGGCGACATAGTCCAAAAAGAACAATGGCTCGGCACCACAACAAATGGCGTCGTTGACGCACATCGCAACCAAGTCGATTCCCACGGTATCGTGGCGATTCAACATGTTGGCGACTTTAAGTTTCGTCCCAACTCCGTCAGTACAGGCCACCATCGTTGGGTTTTTGTAGTTTCGTCGAAAAAGAGGATTGTCAAAGTCCAGTTGAAACAACCCGGCAAAACCACCATCAAGCTGTTTAACTCGCGGCGAAAACGTTCGATGCATCAGCGACGGAAGACGCTTCATCGCCTGATTGTACAACTCCAGATCGACGCCAGAGTCTTTGTACGAAACGCCAGTCATGGGAATAAGGTCCTGGTGGTAGCAAAATCAAATTATGGATTCGACGGTTGAGTCCGAGGCAATAGTGTCTCGCAACCGCAGGTCGATGGCAAGGGACGAAACTCTCAACTGGCCTCGGTCGTTGCATTTTCTCGACATCGGGAAAAGAAGCCACGTCATCCTGTGACCAGCGTTGCCATTACAACGCCTTCTAGCCCAAGGTTGCGATAATGCCTCACAAAAATCCCATAAAAAGTCCCGCCCAAGGGGCGTTTTGGTAATAAGTTCTTTCTAGAGCAAAGATTCATTTCTATGCAGCGACAAATCCTCCGATTCAGCGATGCACGAGCTTTGATCCAACCGCACCAAAGTCTGCGTCGCCAACCAAATCAACTTGAACTTCTCCCTCCGCGCGAGAGGCAGCATCATTTTTTGGTGCCTGCCTTTTTCTTGGTACCGCACAAACCGAGAGCCTCGGCATTGATCCAATCATTTGACGACCGATCCTGAGAAGAATAGAGTGAAATAGCAAGCGATCACCGCTTGCCGGGGCGCAAAAAACGAAGTCATCGATGTTTCTCAATTTCCGTATCGTAGGTGCTGCAATAGTTGGTCTTTGCATGGCCGTCAGCTCTTTGGACGCACAGGACGATCCATACCAGGACCCTTCGGCCTCCAAGAAGGCCCCCGCGTCGCTTCAGGTAATGCCTACGCCTAATTCCGATTCGTCCGTTCAGGCATTGGAGATCACTGCCAAGCTTGACCAATACATCGAGTGTGAGTTCATGAAAACTCGCTTCGACGAACTGCAAAAGATCTTTCAAAAAGATCTGGGCATCGCCGTTTACATCCACCCAAACGCATCATTGAACGGAAGTGATTCAATCACGTTCCGATGCAACGGCTCCGTGAAACTTGGCAAAGTGCTGGAATTAATCTTGGAGAAGTACGAAGCTGATTTTGCTATCGACGGAAACGTGATCAAAGTCATTTCCCATGGTGACGCGCATGACCCAGAATTTTTAAGCCGAAAAATTTTCGACTCGCGACCTCTGATCGAATTGGCAACCCATTCACGCATGGAAGATTACGCAGACGATCGTGAGCCGCCTAAACGTTGGGAAATCAAGATGATCGTCGAGGAGGAACTTGTCGATTTGATCGTCAATACGATCTCACATGACTCTTGGGTGGATTCCTCAGGCAACGGATCCATCGTGCCAATGAACGGCCTGCTGGTTGTCTGCAATTCCAGAAAAGTCCTACAGCAAGTCGAAATTTTACTCAACGACATGCAAGCCAAATTGGGTGACACTCCCGAATGAAGAATCCCCGCCAAGTCAATCTGCAATCCCCAGAGCAAAAGGGACGCAACGCAACCTCCTAGACCTCCCAAGGCCTGAACCGTTTGCAAGGAACGCTATCGCCTCATTCGACACAACAACGATGGGTTTGTAGAGTGATACGGCCATGTTTCGGAACAGGGGGAAACGGAAAACATCGCCAACAAAAATTCCGACATCGTAGAAGAACTAACGCATTTACTCCAACAGTCGACTTCCAATTCTCGATAAACCCTTATGCAATTCCGACTCGTCCATATGTTACTTTTCGTCTCGGGATTTGCTGGCGTGATGGCAATACGCGACTTTGAGATCTTCCGTCAAGCATTGATGATATTCTCGACGTTGAGCCTCGCCTGGCTATTTAGCTCTTTGACACTCTCTCGGATGTCTAACTGGACCTTGGTTTGCGGTGCCGCTGCAGGGGTGCTTGTCGTGACAGCTTGGTCGGCTTTAACAATCGCGACCTGGCCCCAGTTTATTGGGTTAGATTTAGCCAATGAACCGCAAATTCCGTACGAGTACTACTTCCGTGAAGTTGGATTTTTCCTGTTCGCCTGCCCGATCATCGGCGCCGCGGTAAGCGGATGGCTGATTGTCGCCAGTCGGCCATCGCTCCGGAAAAGCTATTCGATTCCAGTCAAGTTTTCAAAGATCATCTTGTTTGCCGCCATCTTGTTTCGCCTTTTGAGCTTGGTCGGAGAGATGAGACCAGACTGGAAGACGCTTTCGATGTTTTGCAGTCTGATTTTCGTGGTCCATTCATTTAATTGGCTATCTAGGCTGTTTCGAACATCCACTTCATCACGGGAAAAAGAATCGATTGATACGGAACTCGCCAGCTGAAACCAGTAGGGAGCTTTCTCTGGCCAATCCTTGAATTGACGGGCGCGAATACCACCTGCGTTAACGACGAGGAACGATCGGATCAATCACCACATCTGAGTCACGCTGAGCCTAGCTTCAACACCTCGAAACAACGGTGACTTGAGTCGCTGGATGCAATGGCTGATGACCTCGCACGTTCGTCGATATCATCGGCACTACAATTCCTCAGGACATGTTTGGCAGGGCCGATTTAGAGCTTTTCCAATTCAATCGGATTAGCATTTATTGACGGTCATGCGATATGTCGAACGTAACCCGGTGCGCGCCAAATCGATTCCGGTTCTCAAAGCGCAAAACTGGCCTTGGTCGTCGGTTGGCAAGCCTCCGAGAGAATTTGAATCGGTCCAGCTCCATTTGGGCCCTGTCAAAAGACACTCAGATTGGCTGGATGGGTCAATGAAACCGCTAAGCGGATCAGAACGAAATGCGATGAACACTTGTCTCAATCGTGGCCGCCCCTTTGGTCGCGACACTTGGACCACTCGGATTGTCAAGAAACTTGGTTTGGAATCGACCGTGCGACCTCATAGCCGCCCTCGCAAATCAAATAAGTAGAATGTCCCCTTATTTACTTATCAACGATCACATCGTCAAAGCTATTAGGGAAGTTGTGAGCCACGCCATCTTCGAGGCCGCGTCTCGCAATTCGCGGATCGCAGTCGCCTCCGGTTAGTTCTAGTTGAGTTCGCCCTTCGTTTGAGAAAGTCGAATCGCTTCGTCAAGCGGTTTCCAATCTGGATCCAATGGTTCGTCTGGTCGTGGCGGGCGGCAACGATCTTTCCTTTTTTCCGTGCTCGCTCCAAAAGCCATGAAGTTTGTCTGCGCCTCAGAAACCATCATCCCTTTGTTTGCGGATGAACTGCTATCTTCCTGAATACCTTCCCTGTCAACAACGAGCACATCGTCCTCCCAGCAACACACTGGGCAAATCTCCCAGTCGCATCGTTCTTCAAGGGTTTTGTGCCCGCAAATGAAACACGTTTTCGGAGTAGTCATAGTTATATCTTTCACCGCTGTTGATTTCTGAGTACTTTCAAATGATCTTGCATCGCTTTCTTGAAGCTTTGAAGACCGTGATCCGCCTTGTAGAAAGTCTTAATCTTTCTGTTTCGACCATTGATAATCAAAATGTTCTCAGTCGCCTTGTCGTACTTGAAAAGAGTATTTCCAACCTTGGATTCGATGACGTTGTCGACTTTCTTTGCTAGATCTTTCGCAGCTTGCGTATACGCTCGTTGGCTCGTGATTCCCATGTCTGTGGCGTGATCGGCAAAATGACCAGCTTCCTTGCCCTTCGACCAACCGGTTACTTTGATATTGCGAATCTCTTTGGGGCATTACGAGATTCCTACTATCGGTTTGCAATCTCCAAATAACCTCCAATCAACGCGCGTTCGACTTCACTCAACTCGTGCTGCTGAGCCGATTTCAATGCCTTCTGGGCCTCTGTTGGTTTGTTTACGTCCAGTCTAATTGCTGCTAGTTGAATGTAGTTGTTTGCAGTTGGCTCTAGACGGACCGAATGCTCATATGCTTGCTCTGCCTTTCCAAGAAGTCCCGCGCCACGACAAGCCTCGGCAAGCCCGCTCCAGCTGGGTGCGGAATGCCTGTCCAATTCCAACGCCAACTCGAAATGTTTGATGGCCGAATAGAATCGTTCCGAGTGTAAACGGCATCGTGCCAAACAAACATGTGATAACGCGTCCTTACTTGCCAACGCTACCGCGTCTTCCGCATGAGATATTGCTAAATCATGATCATTCAGCAGGAGAAAGCACAACGCCATATGTTGATGTGGAATTGCTGAGAGAGTGTCCAAAGCAATCGCCTTCTTGAAATCGTCAATAGCTTCAATCGCACGTCCTAGGCGATCACAGAGCAATCGCCCTCTAAACACCCGATACGTCACCTCTTCTGGTTCAGAAACGATCGCGCCAGAGATTAGCTGCATTGCTTGGTCATACTCACCTTGGTCTTCAAGTCGGTTGCATTCTTCAAGAATGTCGTTTCGGTCGTTCGTAGTCATAGTTAGTTTCCCCGGTCGAGACGACGCAGTTTGTCAAACGCAGCTTTGATGCCGTTCAGCTGTGCCTCCACGTCTCTTAGTCCCTTGAGTGCAGCCGCATCACCTGGGTTCTGACGTACACGTTCCAATGCGTTTTGGACTGATTTTTCGCTTTTCGTGATATCGTCAATAATCTTCTGTGTGCCATGCGCTCGAGGTCGTAGCAGCTTTGATTTTGCCTGAATGTCAGCGATATCCTCTGGCGAAAGGCCTGCCTTCTTCAAATCTTTTGCCTTTAGCTGCCCGTTACGAAGCCGAGCAGCAAAGCCGTCAATATCAGCATTCGTTAGACTCTTGGGGGCTACAAGTAAATCGCCTACGGCGACAGACCCCGCTCCGACCACCGTTAGGAAGCTAAAAAGAATGGCAATGAAAAGCCGTCGGTTCGCTGTACATCTTGCAAAGTTCAAGGGTTTCGTCGCAGTCGCCTTTCATAGATGGTTAGGAAGTAGCGTGAGCCAATGCTTCGCGTCCTGCTTCTGTAATCGTGAACTTGTTCTGCGGTGAAGCGTTAATCTGGGCAATCAAGCCATTTGCTTCAAGCGACTTCAGAACGTCCATAACTGTTGCGCCATCCGGCAGGTCGCGTGGATTGACCACGCGATCGAGCTGATACCAACCCCATTCACCGTCATGCTTCTTAATTGAATTTAATAATTTCTGTTGAACTTCAGTCATTTTCTTTCCTATTGGATTACTCGAACAGATGCCAAAAATCAGGGTGGTAGAGCGTACGATTACCATTGGCATCGAAGTCCGGCAGTCGATAGTCTTCGAGCGTTCCGGTGTGTGCATTGTTCCACAAGTCGTAATCATCACCTGCACCCCTCCGGTGACCGAGACGGCGGTAGCGAACAGACTCGCGGAGTTCGTGCGAGTAGAAATTTAGATCGCGTTGGGTGGGTTGAAGTTCATCACGAGAGATGCGGCGAAGGCGGTCAACCATTCCAGAGTTCGCAGCGTCATCGCCAAATCGAGCGATGTGCTGTTCAAGATAGTCGATTCCATGGTCAGTTACTTTGATTCGATTCGTAGTCAAATTACGAACTGGGCCACCCGCGTTTGATGCGTCAAATGGACGTCCGCTGATCGGGCCACGTTCACCCAGTGGTCTGTTGGGGGCGATATCAAACTCATCGGGAATTTTCGAGAAAAGCTGATTCAACTCGTCGGCACCCCTCCCTCCATTGATGCCACCGGTTATCGTTCCACCCGCCTTGATGATATCGGCAACATTGCCAGAAATATCAATGGTGTCATCGAGGTATCCTCCACCCGCAAAAACCGTTCGGGTTTTTGCAGAAAGAACAAAAGCATCGCCAAACTTGTCCACAATTTGTGGGGCTTTTGCGATCGTTCCCACTCCACCGGCCAATCCAGCAGTGGCGTCAACAATCTCTCCAATGACAACCGCTTTTTCTGAGTCCACACCGAAGGCATGGTGAGCAGTGCCACTTACTGCCTGAGATGTGAATGTTCTAACTTCTTCACCTGACCATAGTTGGCGGAATCCGGCTTGCGTTGTGTCTGCACCGTGAACCGCGATACCACCTCCGGCAACAGCACCGACACCTGTCCAGGATGTCCCGACACCAATGATAACACCGCCAGTTGTCTCCAGTGCTCCACCGATTAATTTGACCCCGCCCCAAAGTCGAGTCCAACCATCACGGCACGGTGTGCCGAGCGTCGAACAATGAACAGCTTGATCGCTGCCCATCAAACTGGCTCCCTCATAAGGAGAATTCGAAAGATCAGTTGCAAAGGTTAGCTCATTCGTCGTGGGATCGAAGAAGAACCGGGTGATGTTCCACGACGTACCATCATCCGTTGCGTAAACCGTGAATTTGTCCAGTTGATCCAAATTCTCAGCAGACGGTTCGTAAGAAACCAGTTGCCTCTCAGAATCATATTGGACAGTGCCGTATTGGGGTTCATCGACCCAAATTACGTCGAGACGATTGTTGGGTAAAAAGCCGTTGGTGAAATCTCCGCCAATTTGCCCCGTTGAATCAATAGACACGACAGCTGTCGAGTTGACCAAGCTTGGGTCGTCCTCGCCTCGCGGAATAGGTTCTTGAGCGATCGCGAATCCAACGGCACACAAAATTGCCATCAGTACAAATGAAATTTGTTTCACAGGTTGCTCCTCTAGAAAAGTAGAATTAGATTCACCGCATATTACGGCGATCGATGTTGTGGCAGAATTGCCATGCCCATCAATTGCCAGGCATTCTACATTGTGAAAACAAACATTGTAAACCATTCCCGGCAGCAAACTTTGATTACTTTCGATCAGCTAAATGGCTTGTCCGTCGTGACAAGAATTGAAACCTAATTGGTCATCGAACTTTCAAAATACGCGGCTCTTGATAACTCCACATTCACTTCAATGACATGTCGTAAACATCGATTGTGCAACGAGTTGTACGCATGAAATTAAACTGAAGACCCAGGTGGTCAATGGATTTTCCCCAAAGTGGTCTTATGCAATCGGATACACCGGTGAAAAGATCGCATCGAAACTAATGGGTGGTACGAATTGATCAGTCGATTGGCCGGCTCTTCAAGCAAGTGACAGAAACTTCGCATTCTGTTTCACAAGAAGCCGCACGCCGAAGCCAAAGTTGGCTCAATGTACGCGCCGACTTTGATGCTTCCTCGATGACTTTGACAAACTCACACACTGGCCAAACTAACCAGCTGAATCCTCCAAAAGAAACAGCCACTCAAATTAAAAAGGAGCCTCAACCAACGACGAAGGCTCTTCAAACAATGGATGGTGTCTTATGTAGCAAGGCATCGGAGCTTTCTTTTTTAGCTGCAGAACTTGAACAGCTTTCTTTGCTACAACATAAAAAAGTCCTGATGAAAACCAATCTCACCAGGACACGGACTTGGTAGATCGTCATGGGTCGGCACTCGCAATGAGATGCCGTGGGCCATCAAGATCGCCAGTCCTTTTCGTTCCTAACCCGAACAGCCGGATGAGCCGCTGAATACTTCAATGAGCTCGAACTTACCATCCAGGGAAAAACGATGAACAACGACAGTTACCAAAACTATGTAGGAGTCGATGTCGCCAGCAAAAAACTGGACATCTTTGACTCCAAAACCAGAACGCATTCTATCATTCTTAATACACCGGAGGAAATCGAAACATTCGTTCAACAAATCAAACTCTCAAAGGTCAAAACCTTGGTGGCGATGGAAGCCACTGGCGGCTACGAGAGTCTGCTTGCCGGTGCCCTTCAAGCTAACAAGATCGCTTGTTCGGTAAGCAATCCACTGCAGGTGCGAAACTTTGCCAAAGGCTGTGGAATGATCGAGAAAAACGACAAGATTGACGCTCGCATGATCGCTCGGTTCGGACAAGTCGTCCAGCCAAAAACCAAGGAAAAACCGTCCGAAAGCGAAAGGAAACTCAAAGCACTCGTCCATCGACGTGACCAGATTCTTTCCCAGCTTTACGCTGAAAACAACCGCAAGCAGCAAACCTTCGATCTTGAAACAAAAGCGATGATCGAGCAAGCGATCAAGTTTTACAAAGATCAAATCAAGGAAGTCGATAAACGAATCAGCCAAGTTCTTGCTGCTTGCAAAACTCTAACCCAGAAAGCCAAAATCTTGGACTCTTGTCCTGGGGTAGGGGCAGCAACGATTGGAATGCTATTATCGGAACTACCCGAGTTAGGACGAATCAATCGGGGCCAAATCGCCAAGCTCGTTGGTGTCGCGCCGATCGCCAAAGACAGCGGTCAAAAAATTGGCAAACGAGCTACATATGCTGGTCGCTCGATGGTCCGCAAAGTCCTTTACATGGCCGCACTCGTTGCCACAAGGTTCAACCCAACACTTCAGCATTTTTATCAAAGGCTACTGGCTAAAGGAAAGCCTAAAAAAGTCGCACTCGTCGCTGTCATGCGCAAGTTACTCGTTACGCTAAATACGATGATAAAGAACAACGAATGCTGGCGCAATCCTCGCGAGACAGAGCTCGCTAAAGTTAATTCATAAGACAGCCGATGGCCCCATTTCCTCTGTCCTGCCATTCCTCTGCCCTGTGAGTGACGGTCCCGCCCGCGCCGCCTGAGAGCAACTCAGTCTCTGAAGCTAGACGGTGGAAACGATGGGGTCGGGAGTCTTTTCAGGTTGCCCACGAGCAGCATAAACTGAAGGACAATGTTTCCGTAACGTAACCGACCAAACCATCATTGAAAAGACTCCCGACCCCTTATTCCCCCCTTATTCCCGCGGTGCAAAACCGGGACACCCAAATTTTGCATTTCACCACTCGAACATCAGGTGAATATTGGTCAATAAAACCAACTGAATCCTCGACGAGAATCAACCACTCAAATGAAAAAGGAGTCTCCATCAACGGCGAAGGCCACACCCCAACTTCGCCCTGGCATGCTCAAACGAATTCTGTGCTGGATTCTCAACCTGTTTTAGACACTCATCAAGCCATCGAGTGCCAATCTCTAACGAATGATATCGCCCTCTGGCTCTTGAGTCACCGTGGCCTGTCGAACCTCGCGTGTTGAAAAGGTTGCCCAAACAGGCATGTGATCGGAAACTTCCAATGCCTGTTTCTCACTCAAACTGTACTCGCTCATCAGGTTCAAGATCCCGGATTCGCCCGTGAATTCTGCCGTGAACCCGGCATCAAACACCAGATTGTCGTAGCATGCGCTTTGGCGGGTATTCGTTTTCCAAACGGATGGAATCGCTGAATACTGCTGCTGCATCCAGCCGTACTTGCTGTATCGACTAGGCTCATCATTCAAATCACCCAACAAGATAAAATCGTCTTCGTTTTGATGATTTGCGTAAACACCCGTGATCACGTCTCGCATCGACTCAAATTCTTCATGAGCGTCGTCTGGATCAATATGAACATTCATCAGAACGAACGAAAAGGCTTGTTCTGGTGGAAAATTGATACAGCGAAAGTAACCTACGTAGGGCGTACGATGCATCGGAGTTCGCTGATTCTCTTCATGACGATCTTCAGCCACGTAGGCAGGTTGTATCAGTTCCACCTTGGTTGTGTCATAGAAAAAGATGGCCTGTTCGTAGTAGCGAGATAATTTTCCATTAATGAAATAACCTTGCTTGGGGCCAACTGACGCGGCAAACTTTGAACCGTCTGCATTGAGCAATTGGAGAAACTCTTTGGCAATTCTTTCGTCCCCGTCACGAAGCTCTTGAACAGCCAGGATATCGAACTTCCTGGCGATATCGACGAGAACCGATACCACTTTCGGTTTGCTCATCTTTTTGGGGCCGAAAGTCTGAATGTTGAACGAACCCACGATGACCAAGGGAAAATCAGCATTTGGCGCTGTGAATTTCGGACGGGGTTGAGTGTTGCCAGTTTGGCCCTCCACGTTGCGGTTTGGAGCGGAGCCGTTCTCTGGCACCGTATCCGGCGTGATTACTTGGCCGGAAAGGTCTACTGCTGGCTCGCAACCAATCTGCAAAACCATCAAAACGGCCAGGCCCGCGCTGACAACAAATGTAAGCCCGCTGCGCATGACTCCGCCTCCCTGCGGTATTCGAAATAATTGTGGGATGTTTTCAGTTCCGTAAAGGACACGAACTGGTGAGGATTAAAGTAAAACTAATACATACTCGAATTTCAATCCATGTCAGATCTGCTCATTCCCCAATAAGAGCCGGTAACCGAGCGCATTTGCTGGCAGGATGGGCAGTTTCCCTTGAAAGAAGTGAGAATGGCGAATTCTGTATTGGCAAAAACACTTGCCGGCAGGATCTAGATGGGAGCTGCATCTCGGTGACACAAGTCACCCTCCACCGGGCTCAGAACTACGCACATCTTTACTAGCATTTTCATGCCATCGTGAACCCTTGGATGCTTTGTTGAGTATTACCTCTGGATTGTCTTTGACGGAGGTTTGGAATGAATGTAGCGATTTCGAATGAACTGGCCGGCGCTTTCTTTAACGACGAACGTCTAAGTAGGCGGCTTAACATTATCGGGGAGATGGTATGTGACCAGCCGAGTAGAAGTCTGCCCGCGGCAGCTTCGGGTGGGCGGGCAGATCTCGAAGGTTCTTATCGTTTTTTTAATAACAAGAAGGTAACGCCGGAAGCAATTCTGGCACCTCATTATCAAAACACGTTGGAGCGAATTCGAGCCAGCGAATCGGAATTTACGATTATCGCCCAAGATACGTCCAAAGTCGATCTGACTCGTCGTGACAAACAAGTCGTCGGTGCGGGTAAACTGAGTGGGGAACACAAATCCGGTCTTTTCATCCATCCGCTTGTCGCGTTTACTGAAACCAATGTTCCGTTGGGGGTTGTCGGACAATGCAACTACATTCGCAAAAAAATCGACAAGAGTTCTAAAGCAGAAAAGGACAAGAAGCGCAGGCAGGCACCGATCGAAGAAAAAGAAAGTTTCCGCTGGCTTCAGGGAATCAACCAGGCAAGAGAATTGGCTGAGCAATGTCTGAACAAGAAATGCATTGTCGTTCAGGATAGCGAAGCGGACATCAACCAGGTTTTCGCCCAACCTCGCACGCTTTCAAACGGAAAAGAGCTGCACATTATCGTTCGAAATGGACAGGCACGGTCGACATCCGAAGGCGGCTTGTACGAAAGCGTCAAGACCGCTCCGGTGTGTTTTCAAATGGACATATCCGTTAGTGCCCGAAAAGCAAAAATCAAATGCACTTCACACAAACGTGAGCAAGATCGTCCGGCCCGACAGGCCGTCGTCGAGGTCAGGGCGAAATCTGTTACGCTGACACCCAAGGGGCATCACCCGCTTCAGTATAATACTGTTCTGGTGGATGAGATCGATCCACCGGCAGAAGAGGAGCCCATACGTTGGCTGCTAATGACCAGTTTGCCCATTGATACAAACCAGCAAATCAACCAGATCATTGCGGCATATTGCACCCGATGGCAAATCGAAGTCTGCCAAGCCAGATACACCGAAAGATCACTCTTGTATCTGCACGCCGCATAAGAAGAATGGTCTTCCCTGTATCGACGCCGACGCGTTGCTGTTGCTAGCAGATTGGTTTGAGCAACGGTCGTCTGTTGAGCATTTGGAAGTTTCAGACAACGGAGGTCAACAATGTCACGACCAGAGATTCCCCCCCGCGCTCAGCTCAGATCGGTCCGCCCAAGCCGTTGCCTCCAACACTCCCATTGGCCGAATTCTGGCAACACCTGGAGCCCGGTCACCAGCATCGGGTCATCGATCGTCTGACGATCATGCTTCATCGCCAACTTCCGGAAACGCCGGAGGTGACATGCGATGAGTAGAAACACATCCACCGAACTGGATCAAGCTGCCAAGTCAATCAACAATCGCGCAGTACAACTCAGTGCCGCGATCCCAACCAAGATCAAGTCATCGCATTTAGACAGACTGGCAGTTGTTTACGTGCGCCAGTCAACACAACAACAGGTACTTGAACATCGAGAGTCGACGGCTAGGCAATATGCATTGGCCGATCGCGCCGTTGCCTTTGGGTGGGCGCGAGACAGGGTCGAAGTGATCGACGAAGACCTTGGACAGAGTGGTGTGTCAAGCCAAACGCGTAGTGGATTCCAACGACTGCTCACCGAGATCAGTAAAGACTCTGTGGGGATTGTGCTTGGTCTGGAGATGAGTCGGCTATCACGGTCTGGCAAAGACTGGCATGCACTGTTGGAGTTGTGTGCGATCTATCAGACGCTACTCGCCGATACCGATGGCGTCTACGATCCGAGTGATCATAACGACCGATTGCTTCTCGGTCTCAAAGGAACGATGAGTGAAGCCGAACTCCATGTATTGAAAAATCGAATGTACTTGGGACTATGCAACAAAGCCGCTCGCGGAGAAGTGCTCAATCATCCTCCGATTGGGTACGTACGAACAGCGGCTGGTGATTTCGCGCTGGATCCCGACGAACAAGTTCAAGCTGTTGTCCGAAGCATCTTTGATCGATTCTCGAAATGGGGCAGTATCAGTGGACTGCTTAGATCCATGGTGGAAGACAAGATTCAAATGCCGGTGCGTCCCCACTTCGGTGCTGACCGCGGTCAATTGCAATGGCGTCGTCTCAATCGGGTGACGCTATTGAATCTCCTGCATCATCCAATCTATGCCGGAGCGTATCGTTGGGGCCATCGAGAAATCGACCCAAAAAAGAAAATCCCCGGCAGACCCACCACGGGTCGCACGTTGCGAAAACACGATGAATGTCGTGTCCTGATTAAGGACCGATTCGACGCGTACATTACATGGATCCAATTCGAGACAAACCAGCGAAAACTCGAAGAAAACAGCCGGAAGAGCCGATTTCTTGCATCACCCGGTCGAGGTACGAGCTTGTCGGCCGACTTCTGCTGGAAGCACTCACTCCAGCAGCGATCGAACTGAGTCTCAACGCTGCGCGTGACATCGTTAAAAGACGCGTCGATGCGAATCAACAATGGCAACATCGGCTTGCCAGAATTGACTACGAGATCAGTTTGGCCCATCGACAATACATGTCGGTTGATCCAGAGAACCGACTGGTTGCCCGAGAACTAGAACGTCGCTGGGAAGAGAAACTTCGTGATCAGGAACAACTTCGTCTGGAGCATCGTCGATTCACTGAAGCTCAACCAGGCGAACTGACGACTAGCGAAGCCCTGCGAATCAAAGAGTTGTCCGCCGATGTCGCAGCGCTATGGAATGCAGAAACGACGCGTCCCGAAGATCGTCAAGTGATCGCACGCACGTTACTTGAACGTGTCATTGTTACGGTCAACGGTGATAGTGAAAACGTGGACGTCGAGGTCCGCTTCGCAGGCGGCTTCGTCAGCCATCTTGCTCACCGCCGCCCTGTACAAAGGTACGACCAGGTGAGTAACTATGGCGAGTTAATAGCACGCGTTGAGCATCTCAAGCAGGAAGGGAAAACATTGGCACAAATCGCCGATGCATTGAACAAGGATGGCTTTCGTCCAGTAAAGCGGGCGACGAAATTCACACGCAATACTGTCTGCCAACTCATGCGTCGCGAACGTGAACGCCGCGGCATACAGCCCAAATCACCACGAGATCAAAGCCAGTTGCGTGAGGATGAATGGTGGTTACCTGACTTGGCAATGCATCTAAAGATGCCGGTCACTACGATGCATCGTTGGCGTAAAGTCGGTTGGGTCATCGCTCGCAAAGTTGCCGAGACCGGAGGCCACTGGGCCATCTTCGCAAACGCTCAAGAGTTGAAGCGGCTAGACAGGCTTCGCAATTACCAACACAGCTGGAAAGACAAGAACAAACCAGTCAAACTCACGACCCCGACCAAGAATCACCGACAATAATGAATGAATCAAATCAAACGAATCGTAACCTGCTCCCCAGATATACCGTACACAAAGGACGCATCGTGACTGGAAAATCGAGATCTTCTTTCGCACCCTGAAGTCCGGTTGCAGAATCGAACGTCGCCAGTTTCGTAAAATTGAGCCGATTGAAAATGCCATCGCCCTGTACATGGTTGTCGCTTGGCGAGTAATGTATCTGTGTATGCTGGGACGGGAATGCCCAAATATCAGTTGTGAATTGATTTTCGAGCCTTGTGAATGGAAGTCAGTTTATTCCGTGCTGGGTAAAGAAATTCCCCAAGAACCTCCGACACTAAACCAAGTAATTCGTACCATCTCACGTTTGGGAGGCTTTATTGACCACGCCAAATCTGTCCCAGGGCCAGAGACACTCTGGAAAGGGATTCAGGTAGCCAGCTGCTACGCATCCGCATGGTTAGCATTTGGACCCGGGTCAACAACTTGATTTTTTTGAAGAAGCAGCAAAACATGCACCCTTCACCCTCCAAAAACATATGTTGTATTGTGAGCCCTCGGGAGGATCGGATGCGAAGCGGAAGCCTTTAGGTTTGCCAAAATTTTGGTTGAAACTTCTCGGTCCGATCGCCGATTGCCTCATTCGTTTTGTATAAGGTTTTTGTAATTCTTCCCCCCATGAAACATTTGAATTCAAAAACGAGGGATGTGAATTCAAAAACGAGGGATGTGAATTCAAAAACGAGGGATGTGAATTCAAAAACGAGGGATGTGAATTCAAAAACGAGGGATGTGAATTCAAAAACGAGGGATGTGAATTCAAAAACGAGGGATGTGAATTCAAAAACGAGGGATGTGAATTCAAAAACGAGGGATGTGAATTCAAAAACGAGGGATGTTTCGGCGGGAGCCTCAACTTCCCGTCGAGGCATCTGGAATCACAAAGGGAGTAGGTTTCGGCGGGAGCCTCAACCTCCCGTTAAACGGTGTTGGACAACGTACGGCCTGGATAGGCAACGAGAGCCGCTTCGAGGCACTCCATCGCCGCTGCCAAATCGGTCTCGTTCAAAACATAGGCAATGCGAACTTCATCTTTTCCTAGACCGTCTGTTGCATAGAATCCCGCTCCCGGAGCCATCATCACAGTCGCTCCATTGTGATCAAATTCCTCCAGCATCCACTGGCAGAACTTTTCACTGTCATCCACTGGCAATTTTACCATCGCATAAAACGCTCCGTTTACTTTTGGACAAACGACACCGTTGATTCCGTCGAGCGATCGCTTCAACAAGTCACGTCTTCCTGCGTACTCGGACACAACCCCTTGGTAGTAACTCTCGGGCAGTTGATATACGGCGGTGGCACCAAGTTGCCCAAGGGTTGGTGGGGAAAGTCGAGCTTGGGCCAACTTCAAAATCACATCCATCAACTCTTCGTTACGAGACACGACGCATCCGATCCTTGCTCCGCATGCCGAGAAGCGTTTCGAGATGGAATCAATCACGATCGCGTTGGCTTCCAATCCCTTCATGCCCAAAACGGAATGGTGAGCCAATTGGTCATAGGCGAATTCGCGATAGACTTCATCTGCGATCAGGAACAAATCGTGCTTCTTGCAAATCTCGTGAAGCTTTTCCAACGCTTCTTTGGGGTAGAGTACTCCGGTAGGGTTCCCGGGATTGCAAATCAGTATCGCTTTCGTGCGAGGCGTGATTTTTTCTTCGAAAGCTTCGACAGGTGGAAGGCAGAAATCATCCTCGACACTGGAAGTTACTGGAACAATCTTTGCGTCCTTGGTGAGAGAAAACGAGAGGTAGTTGGCATAAAAGGGTTCCGGGATGATGACCTCATCACCAGGATTCATCAACGCGGCGAAAACGAAACTCAGTGCTTCTGAAGCTCCGGTCGTCACCATCACATCGTCGATCTTCAGTTCGTGCCCATGTCGGCCGTAATAATCGGCAATCTGTTCTCGCAGCGGCGTCAGGCCAGCGGAAGGGCTATAGGCGAGGACTTTGACGTTTGCATCCTGAATTGCCTGAAAAAACTGCGGTGGAGTCTCAATATCGGGCTGACCAATATTCAGGTGGTAAACGTGAAGTCCACGAGCTTTGGCTGCATCGGCAAAGGGAACAAGTTTGCGGATTGGGGAGGCGGGCAAAATTCCGGCACGATCTGAGAATTTGGGCATGTTTTGGGCTTCGTTAGGAGGCTCGTTATTGTCAACCACATTTTATATGATGGTGGCCCGTTTGGGAAAAGAACCAAAAACCAAATCACCTCAAGTTAATCAAAAAACAAACAAATGAGCGAATCACCTCGTGTAGGAATTGTAATGGGCAGCGACAGCGACTGGCCCAAAATCAAAAAAGTTGGCGCGGCACTCCAGGAATTCGGAGTCGCCTACGAAGTCAACGTGATGAGTGCCCACCGAACACCCCACGTTGTCTCTGAATACGCAACCTCCGCCATTGACCGTGGTCTACAGGTTATCATCGCCGCCGCAGGCGGAGCTGCTCACCTGGCTGGCGTCGTCGCGGCCCATACAACGCTTCCGGTAATTGGTCTTCCAGTACCCACTGCAGAACTGGGTGGATTGGACTCATTGCTATCGACCGTTCAAATGCCGGGTGACGTTCCTGTGGCAACCATGGCGGTCGGCATGGGCGGATCTCGAAATGCGGGTTTGTTTGCCGTGCAAATTATGGCAACTGCCGATGAAAGCCTGCGAGAAAAATTGACCCTGTTCAAACAACAGCTTGTCGCAAAAATTGACGAGAAGAACGCTTCACTTCAATCGCAACTTTAATCGAACGATTTTTCTATGGCTGCCAACGTCGAAGTCAAAGCAAATCTAAGTGATATCGACCGCCAGCTGAAACTGGCTGTCCAAGTTGCCGGTGGCGAACCTGAGAAACTCGTTCAGCGTGACACGTTCTTCCATGCTCCCAATGGTCGACTCAAGCTACGTGAGATCCAGGGCCAAACCTCACAGTTGATTCACTATTTTCGTGATGACGATCCCCAGTTGCGGCAAAGTGACTACATCATCACTCCCGTTTCCGACGCGGAATCCATGTCGCTTGCCTTACAGCGGTCCCTGGGAATTCGAGGTGTCGTGGAAAAGGTTCGTGCGCTTTGGATCGTTGGACAAACACGAATCCATTTTGATACCGTCAAAGGACTTGGCGATTTTGTCGAACTTGAATTCGTCATGCGAGACGGACAAGCAATCTCCGAAGGGCACGCGTTCGCAACTCGCTTGATGGAACAACTGGAAATAAAGCAGAGTGACATTGTCGAATGTGCGTACATTGATTTGATCGAACAACCCTCACTATTTGAAAACACAAAATGAGTGAAACGATGAACCGCCCCGAAACGATCACATGGGCTGGCGACACCTCGGGGCATTTGGTTCTGATCGACCAAACCAAGTTGCCTGGTGAATTGCTGCAAATCGAATGTCGAGACATTGAAACCGTCTGGGAAGCGATCAAGATGCTACGCGTTCGCGGTGCTCCCGCCATTGGAATCGCGGCGGCCTACGGAGTCGTCGTTGGAATGCAAACTGTTGACGACTCTGACATCGAAAAGTTTCGCAGTCGTTTGACGGAAGTCTGCGCCTATCTAGCGGAAAGTCGTCCCACAGCGGTCAATTTGTTTTGGGCATTGAAGCGAATGCAGCAGCTTGCTGAATCACTCGCGGGTGCATCACCCTCGGAAATTCGCCGTTCTTTGTTGGCCGAAGCTATTGCGATTCACGAAGAAGACCGCGAAATGTGCCATGCGATCGGTCGACATGGTGCAGGACTTCTGAGTGACGTCTCCGGAGTTTTGACACATTGCAATGCGGGTGGTTTGGCGACGGCGGAGTACGGAACGGCGCTAAGCGTGTTCTTTACCGCCCAGGATAACGGGCACGACCTGCACGTTTACGTTGACGAAACTCGGCCGCTTCTTCAGGGCGCGAGATTAACCGCTTGGGAGTTGATGCAACGAGGTATCAAGTCAACATTGATTTGCGACTCGATGGCAGCTCAAGTGATGCGGGAGGGCAGAGTACAGGCTGTGGTTACCGGAGCGGATCGAATTGCCTCCAATGGAGACTCTGCCAACAAAATCGGAACCTATTCCGTTGCCGTTTTGGCTAGAGCCCATAACATTCCATTCTACATCGCTGCTCCCAGTAGCACCTTTGATCTGGAATTGGAAACTGGAGATCAGATTCCGATCGAAGAGCGAAACAGCGAAGAGATCACCCACGGCTTTGGGCGGCAAACGGCACCCGATGGCGTTGAGGTCTACAACCCTGCGTTTGATGTGACGCCGGCGGAATACATTCATGCCATCATTACTGAACGTGGAGTTGTTCAACCGGTCTCCAAGGAAAACATCAAAAAAACCCTTGGCAGTTAGTGCAAATCCCAGTTCAGACAATGGCTTCAAGTTCGCTCGCGTCGACAAACGGCAAGGAGCCTTCGTTTCAGCGAAAGTCGAAGCAGGTGAACCGCCTTCGTCAGGCACCTTCGCTAATCATTTTTGATAGGGATACTTTTCGGTCCGATGATGCATCCGCCCGAGAAGACACCGATCACTCCGATAACGGGAATGGTAAAGTTGTACCAGTCAGGTGAGCGGGCAACGGCCCCAGCCTCTACAACGCTCAAATCAGAAATTTGCATTCCGTCAGGCAGGGCAACTGGATCGGTGTTCATAATGACGATTGCTGAAATCGCTCCAAACACCAGGACCAAAGCGGCAAGAGCCAACACCGTACCGTTCTTATGGTAGCTGATCAAAGCTGCGACGATGCCACCAATCACCGCAGCGATCAGGCCAAATGAACAATTGACGATTGACCAAGTCGAACTGGCGGTCGTTGTCTTCCCTTCAAATGCCCCCTCCACACCAAAAAGCTGCCACGCAATGAGGACTCCAACCACTGCAATTGCTGCTATGGAAAGGTACCCGACAATGACGCCAACAATATCTCGCATCACGGCCATTCCCATATTCGATGTCGCTTCTTGGTTCATTTTTTCCTCGGAAAATGTTTTCTTATTGGCTTGAAGAGACCAAATTATAGCATGGAGTTCCTTCCGGCGATGATGCATTGGTTGCGCCAGAGTCTCTAGATTCCAGCTGACGAACCTCAGATGAAGGGTCAATTCCCAAATGGTCAATTCCCAAATGGCCGTTGGAAATGTATGTGCTTGAGACATGGGTAACACATCCGGTCTAGCCTTTGACAGGATTTACATGATTGACCGGATATCGCACGCATTCATCCAGTTCATCACCGTTCATCCTGTCAAAAAAAACGCTCCTGGGCACAAACTGCCCCTGAAGCTCAACAAGATCGACGACATCGCCTCGGCACAAGATGCAAGAGAGCCGCCTCCAATTTCTCGCATATGAGATAACTAAAAACACTATTGAACGGGTGCTGCAGTCGCGTCCATGCCAATTGCACGTAGTAGTTTCAGCTGTGCCTGGTTGTAGCTGATCACATTGTCGAGATAGCTTTCTCGAGCGGAGGCAAGTGAGTTCAATGCCTGAATCAGCTCCAGCGGCATCCCCTCCAGATCGCGGATCAAAGACATATTTGCGGCTCGTGATTGCTCAGCGTCCTCAACGGTCTGCAAACTTATCTGTAGTTGGGCCTTCTGGGCCTCAACTTCGTAATAGGCTTCGACGACCTCCGTCACGACTTGATCCCGTGTTCGAGCCAATTCAAACTCGGCTTGTCGTTTCTGACTCATCCGGCCCTGCTGAGACGCTTGATCGCCCAGTCCAAGGTTCTTGAGTTGCCATGCGACAATTACATCCAGATCTCCACGACCGTCAAAATTAGGGAAATCAGAACCAGGTCCGCCACCAAAACCACCTGCCGATCCTCCCACAAACACGTTGGGAAGCATTGGTCGCCAGATCGCTTGGGCAAGCTGCTGATCGGCGTAGCCAACTTTCGCATCTAGTCCCATCAACTCAGGTCGAGATTGATTGGCGTGTGCGATCAGTGAATTCAAATCGTAACCGGCTCCAACGATATCGACAGGGATCGGATTTTTGTCGAGCACGGTAAGCCCACATTCGG
Organism: Mariniblastus sp.; assembly: GCA_965224765.1. Taxonomy (GTDB): domain Bacteria; phylum Planctomycetota; class Planctomycetia; order Pirellulales; family Pirellulaceae; genus CAZDBA01. Next base: position 213,891 of record CBDDAC010000009.1, on the reverse strand, counting down.
CGTTCAACTTTCCTGGGTCCAACTGTAACAACCGAGCCAGTCGAGCCGAAGCTTGTGCACGAAGTCCTGCTGCCAAAATCAGTTGCTGTCGTCGATTCTGCTCGATCACCTTTGACCGCAGATTGTCAGCGTTTGCGCCTTCTCCCGCTTCAACGAACTTACTGGTTGTCGAAACCAATTCCTGAGCGTCAGCAAGATTCGCCTCAGCGACCATAACGCCCGCTTCAGTGCGTAGCAGTTCATAGTAGGCGACTCCGGTTTGCATCAGCGTATCGTTGAAAACGGTTTGGGAGTTGGCTTCATGCATCCGCACCAGCTGACACTTTGCCAGCGGCTCAAAGATCGTATCGGCGAGTGACAGGTCAATTCCCATTCGAAGCGGACCGCCAGAACCACCTGCGACGGGACTGTTGCCAATCTTCGCACCGCCACCGGCAAACAGCGAATGTCGGCTGACGTTGATCACGTCTCCTTGGGTGTTCTGCAATCGCCCCTCATGCCCGTTGTAGCCAACTCCAATTGACAATGACGGAAGCCACATGACTTTGGCTTCCTGGTACTTCGCATTGGCCTCATTGACTCGCTCTCGCGCCAACTGGACGGACCAGTTGCTGGCACCGGCAAGCTGAAGTGCTGTCGCTAAATCGATTGGCATCGGCTCACATACGAACCCCACTGCCTGAGAATGCGAGACCATCTGGATATCCGAGTTGTTTTCAACACTCGTGCGGATCGCCGAATTGCTCAGCGCAAGCTTGTTGAATGCAAGACCGGAACTTTGGCCTGGTTGAACAGAAACGGCCATTCGGGAGTCAAAAGAACCTCTTGGCCCGCGGCATCCCACGAGGAAAAATGCACCGAGAATCAGATACAGAGTAAAAAGAGACTTGTTCATGACCACGATGTCCTGAGGAATACACGTATCATGCGACCAAAGAAGCAGCACTTTCCGTGTAATCGGTCACGTAGGAACATTCGAACCAATGTTCATAAGCAGACCGAAATGATCGGAACATCGATAACGAACTGTCTGACGCAAATAACGAGAGGAATCGGTACAGATTAACGTCACGAAGCCAAATTGGGCCGCGAATCGTGGCCGTATTGCCGCTAAAACCTTGGCCGTCAAACAACCTCGACGAAATCGAGGGATCGTCCTGCGGGCTTTTCCGCTCCGGAAACAAGTGATCGCCCTTCCTGCAGGAAGGGTATCTCCATTCGGGTCCATTCTTTGTGAAGTCAAGGATCATACCGAGACCGACTTCGGCTTCAACGGAAAAGTGAAACCAGAGATCGCGTCGATGTACCTTTACGCTTTGCCTACCAGCAGTTACGCCAACTGACAGCGTAGGGGGCGCGAAGTTTTCATCTCGCGATTTTTTTTCGCCTCGAATTGATTGGCGAAGGCATTAGTCATTTAGGACTTTATGGAACCCGAAGAGGTTGTGATTATTCAATCGCGTTCGAAGAGTTTGGCTTTCGGCTTTGGCTTCATGGAAACCCGTCTAGGTTGTGATTAAATCAACTGGGCTGGAGCAAGTATTTGTTTTGCGCTAAAACTTAGTAATGAACAATAAAAAAAGAGTGTTTGCACGAGTGCAACGGCCAGAACGTCATCAATCAGAATGGAAACCTTTCTGCCTCGACGAACTTCTTTCGACAGACCATCGTGCTCGCGTGGTTTGGGAATATGTAGAGTCACTGGATTTTTCAAAGCTTTACGGAAAGATCCTGGCAGTGGAAGGGCGTGCAGGACGGACGCCGGTCGATCCGAAAATTCTTCTTTCACTTTGGATGTTCGCGACGCTCGAAGGGATCAGCAGCGCCCGTCACGTGGCACGGTTGTGCGAACGCGACCTTGGCTACATGTGGATTTGCGGCGGAGTCAGCGTCAACCACCACCTCTTGAGTGATTTCCGCTCAACCAACCCCGAGTTCTTTGACGAGCTTCTCAGCGAAACGGTCGGCACGCTGATCTCGCAAGGTTTAGTTGAACTCGATGTGATTGCTCAAGATGGGATGCGTGTTCGCGCCAGCGCTGGTGGAGGTTCGTTTCGCCGCCAAGGCACGCTCACAGAAAGCTTGAGCCAGGCCAAGCAACGCGTAGAACAATTGCGAGCAGAAATGGACGATTCTTCTATCGGGCAAACAAGTCGTTCAAAGCAAGAAGCGGCTCAACTTCGCTCCGCCGAAGAACGCCAATCACGGCTCGCTGACGCTCTGGAACAACTTCAAGAACTTCGCGCCCGCAAAGAAAAACGCAAGAAGGGTAGCGGTGCTGAAGCTCGTTGTAGCACAACAGACCCTGACGCCCGCAAGATGAAAGTGGCCAGCGGTGGCTACCGTCCTTGCTACAACGTTCACCTTGCGACGACAGCAGATTCTCGTGTAATCCTCGACGTGGAAGTCAACAACAATGGCAGTGACGGCGGGCAGATGAGCGTCATGCACAAAAAAGTAGTTGCTCGGCATGGCGAGGTTCCAGAGAAAATGCTGGTAGATGGCGGCTTTACGACGCACGCTGATATCACGTTGCTTGAAAGGCAAGGCACTGCGGTTTATGGTCCGATTCCTAAAGAAGCAAAGCTGCTAAAAAACGGCAACGATCCGCATGAACGTCAGCCGAAAGACACCGACGAGGTGTTCAAGTTTCGGCAGCGAATGGCAACGGACTCAGCAAAGGAACTTTATAAAGCGCGGCCTTCGATCGCAGAGTTTCCTAACGCGGAGTTCCGCAATCGAGGGCTCCAGCAGTTTCGAGTTCGAGGTTTGGCTCGAGTGCAATCGTCAACGTTACTCGTAGCGTTGACGTTTAACTTTATGCGTTGGATGGCGTTAAAGGGCGTCAAAGCGGCGATTTAAAGCAGAAAGGGCGTGATTGAATGCTACAAAAAGCAACCAATCGAAACACAAAAACATACCAAGCCTGAAAAACGGCAAACAAAAATTCAAAATCAAAAATCCAGCGCCAAAATTTCGCTAAAACTGTCGCTGCAGAATTTAATCACAACCTAGACGCGTCAGCGAGGAACAGCCCAATCCGTCCTCGCTGACGCTTCGGGTTTCCATTTTGCTCTTCGAAGAACGTGGTTTCACAAAATGCATTTGTCGCAGAGCGACTATTTCTATTAGCCCCAGACTTTCAGTCTGGGGTCATTCCCCCAAACCAAAACGGAGTCGCAGGTGCGACGGCATCTGTAGAATCGCGTTGCGATTCGAAATCAATCGTGGTTGCCAATTCACCTGTAGTTCCAGGGAAGTCAGGATGTCTCGCAGCCTTAACTCGACAACAATGAAACCAAGCGGAATGGTTTGAGGTTGAAACAGGGAATTTGTTTGTTTCGGCAGGAGCCTCAACCTCCCGGAGAAACCGGTTCAATCGCGTTCGAAGAGTTTGGCTTTCGGCTTTGGCTTCATGGAAACCCGACGCGTTAGCGAGGACGTGTCAGGTTCGTCCTCGCTGACGCTCTTTGAAGTTGCGCTCTTTTTGGGTGCTATCAGAAATTGATATTGCATGAAAAGCAGTCTCCCCCGATGTCCAGTTCATTGAATTCTCACCTTTGACCAAAGGAGACTGCAATGATCATCGTCGAACAAACCGCGGGATCGCTCAAGAGGTATCTCGAAAAAAGCTTGGTTTCTGAATACGCCCGGTTGATGGTGATGCGAATGGTACTGGCATTTTTATTGCATCGTGGCCGCATGTCTTGCTCGTCGGCGGCGGGGATGATTGCTTCCCGGCCCATGCATCGTGGCCAGGTGACTCGTTTTTTGGCGCGTCCTCGTTGGCAGAAGGTCGATTTTAACCAACCGCTACGGGCGGCCCTGCTGCAATTAGAAAGTGGGAAAGGGAAGTTCATTTTTATCGTGGACCTGACGCTTTTCAGTCAGGCGGGTGTTAAATCCGAGAACACTTACAGCACCGGTAATCGGGAACGGCGCAAAATCAAAAAAGGCTCTCGCTACAACAAGAAGAAAACCCGTCGCAAGAAAGTTCATGGCTTTACGTTTGGACTGTTAATCACGCCTTCGGGATATCGGATTCCATTTCAAACTCCTCACTACACCAAAGAGTATTCGAAGAAGAAAGGCATAACGCCTCAAACCAGTGCCCAGGGATGGCTGAGATGATTCGCCAACTGCCGTTGGACGAAGAAGCCGAAGTGGTAGTGCTGGGGGACACGGCCTATGACGCTCGCTGCGTTCAGGAAGCTTGCGATGAGCGAGGCTACATCTGGATCACTCCGGCCAACGCCGAGCGTGTGTATGCTGGGCCCACTGGAGAACGACCAAAATTACGATCACGTCTGAAGGATTGGACGGGACTGTCGCTGAAAACGATCAGGCTTCGAGCCTCAACTGGCAAGTACGCTGACTATCGGCGACTGTCTCGTTGGCGTGTTGGGCCGAAAACGAAAACCAGGACGTATTACGCCCATCAGGAAAAACGGAACGTTCACAACGTAGGTTGTGTGGGACTTGTTTTTTCGACAATGAAACCAAATTTGGAGAAAGCGACTCCCAATGATGTCAAAATATTGATGACCAATGCGACCGGCATGAGTGTGACCGAGGTGATTGAGTTATATTCGCTGCGCTGGCAGATCGAGTTATTTTTCAAAGAACTGAAATCAACGCTGGGCGTTGGCCAGTATCAGTTTGAAAAATTCGAAGCCGTGGTAGCTTGGATCAACTGCGCGATTACGACGGTGCTGTTCCTGGAACAGCTTCGAGCCCGGAAACTTGCTGATCGACGCTTGAGCGAGGAACGACGGCGTTGGTGGGTGGCGCAGCGAATCCACGGATTGTCTGAAGCCTTTCACCAGCAATGTACTGGCGAGGAGATGAATTACCTCGCCAAACGACTGGAAACTTCTGGAGGCGTTCAAAAAATGAAACGATTGCTCATGCTCGCTTTACCCAAAGAATTCCGAAGTGCCGTATGATTTTCAAGCAATATAGCGCAACTTCAAAACTCACGCGTCGGGTTTCCATGAAGCCAACGCCAATCGATTCGTACACGATTGAAAAAGTCACAGCCTCGTCGGGTTGCCACCAAGAAACGTGACCGATCACAGGCAAGCGACCACAAACAACTTGCCGCAGAGCGGCTATCTCCATTAGCCCCAGACTTGAAGTCTGGGGTAACATCCCCGACCCATATCGGAGTCGCGACGCGACGGCATCTGTAGAGAAACGGGAGCGTGATTTACGGGTGCTGAATGGCATTGGCCCCGGCACGCGCTCACCCATTCCAACCTGGAAAATGGGCTATTCGGCCACATTGGAGCGGCGAACTTTGACACCCACGCGAATCTGGTCACTCGGATAAATAATCACTTCGTCACGCTGCTCAAGTCCGGTGAGAATTTGTGTGTGTGATTCATTCTGAGCTCCAATGTCAACAGCCTTCATCTGTGCGACGCCATCGACGATCGTAAAAACGTGCCACTTGCGCTGGTAACGGAACAATGCACTATTGGGAACCATCAACACATTTTTCAGTTCATTGATTGTGACGCGTGCCTCAACACGATAGCCGTCGCCCAGAGACGCAAGTTGTTCCTTGGGTTCACGAAAATCCGCAATCACGTTGACCCGCTGCTCTTCAACTCCCAGCGACGAAACTTTGGTAAATGCCGCGGGCTCGACGGTTCGCACATTGCCTTTTAGAGGCTCTCCACCTCCCCAATGTTCGATCGTCAATTCCGCATAAGGTTGAATACGCACGGCATCGGTCGATAGGACATCAATCTCGATCTCCAGATTCTGTGGATCACCGATCTCGATCAACGGCGTTCCAACGCCCACAACCGTTGCACTTTCTTGAAACACACGAAGCACGGTGCCACTGATGGGAGAAGTCACCTCAAACGGCTCGACAATCGGCCCTTCATCGTCGGAAAACTGAAGCATTGCTGCTTCTGCCATTTTCAACTCAAACTCTGCGATCTCCGAGTCAAATTTCGTCGTGCGAACGGCCTGGGTATTTGCCAAAAACTCGCTACGTGCTGAATCGTATTCGTTTTGAGAAATCGCTTTGGACTCCATCAAACGCTCAGCACGCTCATACTTGGATTGGCTCAACTCGTGATTGATTTGCATCTGCTCTGAATTGGCTTGAGATCGATTTAGCGCGGCACGTGCCTGTTCGACTCGAGCTTCCGCTTGTGCTTGAGAGCGAGCATCCAACATCGTTGGATCGGCGGGCATGATCAACGCGATCATGTTTCCGTCTCCACAAATATCGTCACCTGGCTTGAGTTCGATCCTTGACAATCGCCCGGCCACTGGTGAGGACACAACGTACTTCTCTCGAATCCGCGTCTTGCCGTCTTCCTGTACAGATACTCTGAGTGTCCCCTCGAAAACTTTGGACGTCTCGACCTCCACCGGTTCGGGGATAAATGCCATCACGCTGGCGATCAGGATTCCAATAATGACAAGCGTCCAAATCACGGTTTGAATTGAAAATTTCATTTTTTCAGCATCTGTACTATTAGTTTTTAAATCGCCCAACGAGATTCATTGAGTCCTAGGTTTTCGGCGACAACCGGTTTTGTCCCAGTCGTTTCATTGCGATGCCGCAAAACTGGCATCGATTTAGTTCACTGGCGAGCATTGATTGCAAATCATTGCGCACCCCAGTAGAGCTTGAGCCCATTACTCCCTTGTCTTCAAAACAGCAATGAGATCCAAATGGCTAATACGACGTTGCACCAAAATCGCTGAAAAGAACGTTGCCGCGACGACGATCATCGATGCAAACGCATAAGTTCCCTGGCTAATCACCAATGGAATTCGGTAGTTCTCGGTGTCCAGGCCCTGGATAAGCCCCCACGCGAGGCCAAAGCCGATTAGCCACCCCAAGGGAATCGCGACCAGGGTGAAAATCGTGATCTCTCCCAATAGCACCGTTGCCACTTCGCGTTTCGTAAATCCTATCACGCGCATTGTTGCAAGGTCGCGGCTTTGTTCAGATAGTGAAATGCGAGCGCTGTTGTAAACGACGCCAACGGCAATCACGATCGCAAACAAAATATTGAATGACCGCATCGTAAGCATGTTATCGGCGACGGTTTCTTGAAAACTTTCTAATGCTGCTTCTTTGACCGAAACATTGGCGACTCCCGGTCGTGACTCCAACTCATCAAAAACCTCCCTCAGTTTATTCGGATCAACCTTCAAAAATGCTCCCGATGCAACTCGCGATTCTCGCATCAATTGATGCAGCTGAGATTTTTTCATATACGCATTCAATCCACCAAACTCATTGACGATTGCTGTAACTTCAACATATGCGATCGGGCGCTTCCCTTCCAAAACTTCGACTTCCACTTCATCCCCCAATTTCACTCCCAGCAATTCCGCCAGCTTACTGTTCAACATGACGCCATGCTCTGGAACGCGAACGGGTTGTTCCTTCTCATTGAGCAATCGAAACAGAGCAGGTTCTGAATCGATCCCTGTAACTCCAACTCGCCTGGAACGATGCTGAAACCGCAGCCGAGCGGCCACAGCGCGGATGGTTTCGCTATCCAACACACCTTCCAGATTGGCAACTTCGTGGACGACTTCCGAAGTCGCAGGTTCCACGAACCCCACAGTAAGATCTTGTCGCTGTGCCTTGCGAAATTGCACGTCCATCAAGTAGTTCAACGCATCCAGTGAAAAACTTCCCAAAATCAGGACGGCGACCGACATCGCAATTCCCAGGATCGAGACGGCGGACTTGATTGGCTTGCGTTCCAGATTGCGGACAATCATTCGAAACTCAGCAGGCAGCATTCCCGATGGCAAACAGCGTTCGATAATTGTAGGCCGATACGAAGGAGGAGGTTCTGGCCGCATCGCCTCAGCCGGCGGAAGCGATATGGCTTTGCGAACGGCCAACCAAGTTCCCACCAAGGCTGAAAATGTCGTTAACAACAGCGCCCAAAGTACTGCCATTTTATTGATTTGGAACGACAACAGCGGAAACTTGTAAAACTCTTGATACATTTCCGTCAGGTTGGCGGCCATCCAGAATCCGAACAACGTCCCAACGACCATACCGGCCAATGAAATCACCAAGACTAAATTCAGATAGTGAAACCCAACCTCGTAGTTGGAGTATCCAAAGGCCTTCAGCGCCGCAATTTGCTCTCGCTGTTGACTAATAATTCTGGACACCACGATATTCAACAGAAATGCAGCCACCGAAAGGAAAATCGCGGGAGCTAGTGTCGCCATGGTCCGCAACTGCAACAGTTCGTCGGTTACGTACTGATGCGACAACTGCTCTGTTCTGTCATAAGCACCAACGCTGCCGTAGCGAGCCAGCAATTGGTCCAGCGCAGTGATCACCTCCTGTGGGTTTGCGCCATAGGACAACTTCAACGACACATCATTGAAAGCCCCAGACATATCAAAGGCGGATTCCAACTCTCTTCGGTTCATCCAAAAAATGCCGAACCGTTTTTTGTCAGGAAGCATGCTGCCTCCTTGAATCTGCATGACGTACTCGGGCGATAACGCAACACCAACGATTGTCATCGTTTGCAGCTTGCCGTTGATCACCGCTTTTACGGTGTCACCAGGATTAAATTGGTGAGCATCGGCGAACATCTCGGACACAACGACTTCACCGGCTCGCCCTGGTTCCACCATCCGACCACGGGAGATGTAGACTTTATTGAGCCGTTGTTCCCCAGAGTCTGGAATGGAGATCAGTCGAGCGGTAGCCGGCTCAGACATTTCTGGAACATCCAGAAGTACGTTGAAAATCAATCTTGTTTCAACAGCTGAAACTCCGGAAATTTCGCGAATCCGAGGAATCATCGAGTCGGGGCTACGTCGCACCGTGGAAAACACATCGGCAAAACGAAAGTCTCGGTAAAACGACGACTGACTTTCTTTCAACGAAGAATACGCGCACATCGACATCGTGAACACCGCGATCCCCGCGGCAATCACGCAGGTGATCGCGAATACTTGACCCTTTAACTGAAAAAGGTCTCGAATCAATTTGCGATCAAGTTTTTGCATTGGTTACCACTCCAGCTCCAATGCGGAGATCGTTTCTTTGTTTTCGCGAACACCCGATATCGTGCCGTCCGAAAGCGAAATAACACGATTCGCCATTTGTGCGATCGCAGCATTGTGGGTGATCACCGCCGTTGTGGTTCCCAACTCACGATTGATCTGAGCGATGGCGTCAAGCACCACGATCCCCGTTTTCACGTCCAACGCGCCAGTCGGTTCATCACAAAGCAGGACCTTGGGCCGCTTAGCGATCGCCCGTGCAATTGCGACTCGCTGCTGCTCACCGCCGGAGAGTTGTGCCGGAAAATGATTAGCTCGCTCTTTCATGTTAACTCTCTCCAACGCCTCCAAGGGATCCATAGGGTCGTCGGCAATTTCGGTAATCAATTCAACATTTTCGCGGGCAGTCAAACTTGGAATCAAGTTGTAAAACTGAAATACAAACCCTGCATTGGCGCGGCGGTATTTTGTTAAATTTGAGGGGTCACTCGCGGTAAGCTCTTTGTCCAAATAGTGCACTGTCCCCGATGTGGGAACATCCAAGCCACCAAGGATATTTAGCAAAGTCGATTTCCCACTGCCGGAGGCACCCAGGAGCACAACGAACTCACCTTCAAAGAGTTCCAGGCTTACGCCGCGGAGTGCATGCACCTTGACCTCGCCCATTTCATAAACTTTGGCAACCTGTGTTGCTCGGAAAACGGAGGTTGGTGCCAAGGTACTCATCTCTGTCAATTTTTTCCGTTAGGGGAGAAAAGATCGGGTAACAATCGATACGCTGCGAACATTCAACGTACACATATTGTATTTTCGTCTCAATCAATCTTTTCTTTGAAACAAACAAAGCGACAAATTACCGCAGTGCGCGCCAACTCGCACAGTCACGTAATCTCGCCCCCAATGATACTGCCGCACTACACAACCGACTTCGATTGGCACTCAACTTGCCTTTAGAAGAAGCCAATGATCGATGGAGTAACCCAATGAAAAACTACCTTGGCCAACCCGCCAGCAACTTTGAACTTGAAGACACCCAAGGTCAGCTTCACCGCTATCAAGATGACCGAGGACATTGGCTGCTCCTGGTTTTCCATAGGCACCTCGGCTGACCACCCTGCCGTGCGCATATTTCGCAGTTGCGAAAAAAAGAAACTGAGTTGGCGGAACTTGATATTCGAGTCAAAGTCGTGGCTTTTGACGCGAATTTCATGGCTTTGGCCTACATTCAGGAAACCAATTTACCTTGGCCACTCCTTTTGGACTCTGAACATGAGCTCTATACCAAATACGGCATGACTCGTGGCAGTTGGTGGAGCCTATACGGCCCCGCCTCCATCTGGAAATATCTCAAGTTGATCTGGGGGGGACAGAAACCTGGTCGGCCAGGGAAGGACTGGCGGCAACTGGGCGGTGACGTTTTGATCGATCCTCAAGGAATCGTGCGCATGCACCACTCCAGCACCGATCCGCACGATCGTCCCTCAGTGAGTTCAATTCTCAAAACCGCTTCGGACAGACGTTAACCCAGACTAAAATTATGGGGCTAATGGAAATAGCCGCTCTGCGGCAAAGTGCATTGTGTGCAACTACGTACCTTGAGTCGGCATTATGGAAACCCGAAGCGTCAGCGAGGACGAACCCGACATGTCCTCGCTGACGCGTCGGGTTTCCAGCAAACTCGGCACAATCGCCAATTGATTCATACACGAACAAGACAACCACAACCTCAATGCGCCTCCGTTTTTGGGTGGGGATGTTACCCCAGACTAAAAGTCTGGGGCTAATGGAAATAGCCGCTCTGCGGCAAAGTGCATTGTGTGCAACAACGCACCTTGAGTCAGCATTATGGAAACCCGAAGCGTCAGCGAGGACGAACCCGACACGTCCTCGCTGACGCCTCGGGTTTCCAGCAAGCTTGGCACAATCGCCAATCGATTCATACACGAACAAGAAAACCGCAACCGCGCCGAAAAGTAAAGGCGGAAACACGATTTCAACTGATCGAATCAGCAATTTCTCGAATCACTTCAATCGCCAGATTCACATCCTCTTCATTCGTCTCAAATTGCCCGATGGTAAACCGAATGACGAAACTGTCCTCATGAATCGTTTGAGTCAAATAGATACGTCCATCGCAATTCACTTTTTCGATCAATTCGCGGGTCGCCTCATCCGAGTTGACTCCCTCGCGAACCATGCGAAACGTAAAAAGTGAAAACATGGGTGGCGTGACAACTTCCAAAATTGGATTTTCATCGATCGCGGTCGCGGCTTGAGATGCCCATTGAATATGGTTTCGAATTCTTGTCTGTAATCCTTCGATTCCATATGCCCTGATCAAGAACCAAAGCTTCAATGCTCGAAAACGCCTTCCCAGCGGAATACACCATTCGGAATAGTTGTCGACGCGGTCTTCCTCAAGCGTATCAAGATACGCCGGCTTGATTGCCAGCGTCCGAATCTGCTCACTCGGTTTGTGAAGGAACTGAACCGAACAGTCGAAGTTGGCCCCCAACCACTTGTGGGGATTAAAAACAAGACTGTCCGCCAGATCAATGCCCTTCCACACGTCACGGAATTCCGGACAAATCATTGCTGAGCCTGCCCAGGCTGCATCCACATGCGAATACAGTTTGTGCTTTTGCGCAACGGTGAGAATTTCATGCAAACGATCCGAGGCACCAATGGAGGTTCCCCCGATGCAGCCAATCAATCCTGCAGGTCGAAATCCATTTTCTAAATCCGATTCAATCTGTTCCTCCAGGCTCTGGGCACACATCGCCCATTTTTTATCCGTGGGAATTTTGATCAGGTTTTGTTGCCCAATTCCGGAAATCCGTACTGCTTTGTCAATCGATGAATGAGTTTGTTCTGACGCATAAATCCGCAATATGGGTTGGTCGAACATGCCACGCTGATTGCCGGTCCAATCAAGCGCTTTCTCACGCATGGTCAATACCGCAGACAGCGTCGCTGAAGTCGCGCTGTCTTGAATCACTCCGCGAAAGTTTTCGGACAACCCCAAAGCTTGCCTGAGCCAATCCACCATCGCCGTCTCTAGTTCCGTCGCCCCAGGCGAAGTTTGCCAGAGCATACATTGAGCTGAAATCGCGTTTGCCAATTGTTCTGCCAACATCGACGCTGGAGCCGCATTGGAGCTGAAATAGGCGAAGAACCTCGGATGTTGCCAATGCGTCATTGCATCAGGAACCAGGTTAACAAAGTCATCAAAAATTTCTGAAATGGATTCCGGAAGATTCGGCGGGCAAGCGGGAATCTGAGCCCCAAACTCGCCAGGTTTCATATTCGGACGAACAGGTCGATCCCGAAGCTCCGCGTGATACTTGGCGGCCCACTCTGCCGCCTTGGCAGACCACTCTGGCAATTCTTCGTACTTCATCCTGAATAAACTTCCCCATTACTAGATCATTTTTGATTTGCTGCGCTGACTTCTTCGAATTTTCACGCGCCAAAACAACGTGAAAAAACGCCATGCCAAGATACAACTTCCACACGTTATAAGGTATGAGGTCCGAATTGCGCACGCCTCGCCAAAGTGTCCTTCCCGTCAATCGGTTTAGAAATGGCGGTAATTTCATTTTTCAACTTTCTATTTTTTTAAGATTCGATAACCTTGGGCGTCTAGTTTCTCCTTTTCACCAATTCACCTTCCCTTTGCCGAACACCCGGCAATCCATCCACTTGCGATAAAATCGCGAATGCCCAAACGTCTTTTCTAAGAATCGTTTTGCGCCGAATTGGGGAAAAGTACAGATTTCACCACATCCAATTCTAAGGAAAAACAATATGTCATCTTTGATCGAAATGCTTGGCCAGGCACTCCAGGGCAACAACCTTTCCAAAATCAGCCAAGAGGTCGGCACCGACGAAGCAACAACAAAGAGTGCGATCAGCGCCGCTTTGCCAGCTTTAATTGGAGCCCTCTCCAAAAACGGTTCCTCAGAGCAGGGAGCAGAAAGCCTGTTGGGAGCTCTAAAAAATGACCAACACGATGGAGGGATTTTGGACAATCTCTCCGATTTCCTCGGACAAAAAAAGTATGATGAGCCGCGAGCTGGGGCTGGAATTCTAGGACATCTCCTTGGTGAAAAACGCGAACGAGTTGAACAAAGCGTCGGCAATTCTGCCGGAATCAGCAGCAATAGTGCTGGTCAACTGATGAAAATCCTCGCGCCAATGGTTTTGGGAGCACTTGGCAAACAGCAAAAACAACAGGGTCTTGATGCGGGTTCACTCATGGGCTTTCTCGGCGGTGAAAAAGAATCCGTTGAAAAGGAAAGCGGTGGATTGCTGGGTAAATTCCTTGACCAGGACGGAGACGGTGATTTTGACATGGGCGATATGGCGAAGGTTGCCATGGGCAAGATTTTTGGCGGAAAATAGCCCAAGTCATACTGTCTTCGGCGTCTCGTCGCTGTGGTTTACAGCGCGAAACGACAAAAGTTCCCCTACATTTTTTAAATCGCGATCTAGAAATTACTCGCGCTACTCATCTTCTCATGGATTTTTTGAAAGGTCTTTGAAATGAACCTGACTGGTTTACTTATTGCTATACTCATTGGCGCGATCGCTGGATATCTGGCTGGCCAGATCATGAAAGGCAGCGGCTTTGGACTCGTTGGCAACATCATTGTCGGCATCATCGGAGCTGCTCTTTTCGGATATCTGTTTGGCAACTTCAATCTGATCAATTCGCCTATTATCAACGAGATCGCTGGCGGTACCTTGGGTGCCGTGATCCTGCTGTTCGTTATCGGATTGGTAAAAAAAGCAACTTGACGTTCTGCTCACCGATTGAAACGGCCTTGAGTTGAACGCACTGCGATTCGATTCTGGGCCGTTGAATGGGAGGTTGAGGCTCCCGCCGAAACAAGTCCTGTTACCCTGCTTCTGTGGAAGCCTCAGCCGCCTCGCTCACGCGCTGGTTGTTCCTCGCTCACGCTTCGGGTTTCCATGAAGTGCTCAAAAATGGTGGATGCTCAAAAACGATGCTTCCACATCACGTTGAATCTACAAGAATGAATTTTGCCGCGGAGCGGCAATTTCCCTTAGCCCCAGACTTCAAGTCTGGGGTATCCAACCAACCCAAAAATCCGAGTCGCGGAGCGACGGCATCTGTTGCACGTCATGCACCATAGGTTATCGCCTCGCGAAAATTCTAACTCGGCCCAAATCTTCAACTCAAACACAAAGTGCCAGTAAGTGGATCGGTGATTCCGAACCACTCGCTGGCTTTTTTTGATCATCAACGAGCGGCGCGAAACAACCAGGAATAGAAAGAAACTCGCAACACAATTCCCCCAGCGTTAGTGAACAATTTCGCGGCGAGAAAAAATCAATTTGGTTGCGTCTTTCTTTTTTCGACGATAACCAAGCAGATGAAAAAGTTGAGTTGCCAACAGGAACGCGATTCTCTCATCAACCACCAAGGCGTCTGGATACTCATCACGTCGAGAAACTCCTGGCAGCAGCAAAAGGAATCGTTCAAAGTTGATTTTTCGTAAAACTGTCGACAACTTTAGCGCCCATCGTGGAACTTTTCGCACGATAAAAAATCCATCATTCCCGATCCCTTGATACAAAGGCATGAAAATCCTCCCCGATCGCGGCGCCAGTATTGGACCTTCTCGATCATTAGCAAGAAGTTCTCCATGCGAAATTCGACTGAAATTCTGAAATCCCGTTTTCATTTCAAATTCATCCTGCTCGACAATCGCTCGCCGATGAACGATTTCATAGATTCCGCGTTCCATGCGATCCGTGTTCTCCATCTTGGCCAAGGGAGGTTCGTTCTTCGCCTCAAGCAACTTCAAACCATCCTCGTCGATTGCGCCACACACGAGCAAAGACTTCAGAATAAACTCAACATGCAAGTCCATCGATTCTGCTGCGTCATGTTGCCCCGCCTCAAATGCCAAGGCAACATGCCCGAACTCGTTCAGATAACTAAGTAACGGTCCGTCGAGATACTCCTCGAGGCCCAACACGGTCGCAACCGGAAACTGAAGGGCAAACTTCCGATTGTTCAATTGATCGTTAATGCCAATGAAGGGAACCGATTGAGACGAGGTCGTATGCAAATCCAAAAAATAGGATGTTGATTCGGTGTTCAAAAACGGTTCGATCGCGTCAAACAATTCGTACTGTTGATGATACTCGAGAGCCTGGCCATTGCTGGCGGTTTCATGCCGCCTTGCGTATCTCACAGTAAACTCTGCGTTCCACAGTCGGTTGAGATCCTTTGAGATAAATCGTTGGTTGATGGCAAGGGCCGGAAGGTTTCCTGCCAGCCCCATGATTCGTCCGCGAAGCGGAACACCAGTGCCTTTTAACAACCCAAACACACGTTGGATGGCCAACACTCCCGAAGGTTCATTTCCATGAATCCCACCAAAGAAGACGACATTCGGCCCCGTCTCTCCTGACAAATCACCGATCAAACGACTTTGCAGCAAAACCTGGCGATCCGCGGGAAATTGACTAGAACGATTTATATCTGGATGTTGCGGAATTTTCATCTTAAAACATAGCGAGCAAACGCTACGGGTAGGTGCAACCAGCACTCAAATTATTTTCAGTTATTCGCCGCGCCTTTTTTCTTGCAGTCGGCGGAGATCGTTGGCGGTAACGATGCCAACTACCCGGTTCCCATCAACCACGGGGACACTTCCATAACCATTGGACAACATGACCTTCTCAGCTTCGTCCAATGAGGCTTCAGGAGCAACGGTAAATACGTCCGTGGTCATGCAGGCATTGACCAACGTGCTGTTAGTTTCTGGGTTGGATTGGCAAAACGTTTCAATGTCCTTCGCAGTAATCAACCCGCTGATCTCGCCCCGAGGGTTTTCAACCGGCAAATGATAAAACGTGTTCCATTTCATCAACGTTGAGGCAAAGTCTAACAGATCATCCTCTCGAACGGTAACCAGGTTCGTGATCATGATACTATCAACGCGGTCATAGCGATTCGGGATGTTCTTCAGAGTCGATCCCTTGGGGGTTTCCCACTCGTGGACGGGCACATCGGAAAGACAATTCTCCCGCATATATTCAGTGATTATCAATGTCGATTCGTCAATCGTGTGCTTGCGCCGCAAGGAACGCATCGCGTCGATCATCCATCGAGACCCTGTCTTCTTTCGGCAAACGCGCTGCTCGATCGTATTTAGATAGGGCTCAAACTCCTCCTTGGAAACGCCCAACGAATCCAAACCTCTTTCCGCCAACGGCAATAGCTGATCCAGGATGAGTCGATCTGCTTCAATGAACTTGCCAAACCATCGCAATTCGTTGGACAACCCATTCCGTGCTGCTTTCAAAAAATTCGCCCGGACTTCCTGAAAGTAGAAATACTGATCCCAGGCACCAATACATTTGGTTGGCATCGCATGCATCAAGCCGATCCAGAATGCGGCGTTTGCCATCTGGTCGTGGGGAGTCGGGCCAGAAGGCAGATAGCGATTCTCGATTCGCAAATGAGGGATTCCATTGCCCACGCCATAACAAGCTCGATTCCATTTATAGAGTGTGCCGTTGTGCAGGTTCATTGCTCGCAATTCTGGAGTTTTCCCTTGGCGTAGAAGTTCCGTACTGCCCTCGTCGCCGATTGCGCCAGCAACGATCAGGTTGTAGTAGGTGACATCATCTTTGTAAATTCCGGCGACGGATGACTTCAACCAATCCGCCCCAAACGAAACACGAGGCTGCCTGTCACGTATGTAATTTCCTGCATTGCGAATCTCCAGGCTTTGACGAAACAACCCGATTCGAGTTTCGCTCCACAGTTCTTTACCAAGCAACATCGGAGAATTCACACTCGCGGCCAAAACGGGTCCCGCAAGAACCTGCGCCCAATTGTAACGATCAACGAATTCGCTCGGATCTACCTGGAGGTGAACCTGAAAACTGGTGTTACACGCTTCGAAAAGAATCGAATCATGGGTCAATTCGATTTCATCAACACCTTCGAGTCGCAGCGCAAAATTCTCACCTCGAAGTTCCTTTAAAATGTCCGCTATTACTCGGTAACGCGGCTTGGGAGTCATGTTCGCAAAATCTAGATCGCTCTTGCGAATCGTGGGCAAAATACCCGCCAAGACAATATCGCAACCCGCTGCTTTCGCTTTCTCACTAGCAACTTTTAACAGATGCTGCAACTGTTGATCCATGCGAGTCAAACAGCCTGCCCCAACATCCTGAGGATCGAGGTTGATCTCTAGATTCCAGCGAGCTAGTTCGGACGTGAAATGAGATTCATTGACTGCCTCAAGAACTTCGGGACCCGTCATTGCGGGACGAAGGTCTTTACCAACGAGGCAAAACTCCTGCTCAGCGCCGATTCGAACCACGCCGCTCTCAATCATCTCGTTTTCAATCATGCGCTCCAGCGCTTCGATATCATCCAACAATCGGCGAAGAAACTCGCCTTTTGATTCACTAGAAAGCGGACTGATTTGTTGATCACCCATGTATATATCTTCGATCTCTTGGACCCGTTGTTCTTGTTTCTTGCGTCGTCTTCTCGGTGGTCTCATTCCGTAATTCTGCGTCGACGTTGATTCGCAGAGTGTTAATCTTGCTGCATCATTACGCCGTGCATTTGCTCGTGCAAAGTCAATTGTTCCAAAGCTGACTTGCGCCGCGCCCCTCTTCCAGGCGAGCCAATTCCTGCGAGTGCCACACTCTTGATTCAAATTATGCCTGCCGTGGATACTGCTTGCAAGTTTTTGGACGAAGCATTTTGAAGCCCCGGAAACGTCACCCCATTCACAAAACAATTCTGTGCCACAAAATTTTCCCTGCACATCGTGGGTACATTCCTCGTTCTGAAGACCATTCTTCGGCTGGCACTCTACTTCTGGTCGCACACGCCGACGGGATCGATTAAAACTGCAATGCAACCTCTTTCACCAACGATTGCAACCGCCCCACCATTCGCAGAAACGACCCGATGCTAAACTTTCGACAATTTACCTTTACCTTTGCCTTTGTTCTATTGACAGGCTTTCTTCTGCCGCACCCAATGAACGGACAAGACAAAACAACGAGTGCGAAAAACACAGTAATCATTATGGGGATGATCCACGGAGATCATCGCCAGACCGGCCCTTTCGATCTCGACCATCTCAAAGACCTGATTCGAAAAATCGAACCGGATTACATTCTCACCGAGATTCCTCCAGATCGCCTGGAAAAAGCGGAAGAGCAATTTCGTGAAACTGGGACCATCACCGAATCTCGCGTGCGAGTCTTCCCAGAATACACCGACGCAGTTTTTCCGTTAACGAAGGAAATGGAGTTTGAAATCATTCCCTGTGCAGCGTGGACCCAAACCATGAGTGATAGTCGGCGTGCAACATTGCAGGAGCTTCGCAAAACCCATGAAATTCAATACGCTGAAATGCAAGCCGCTCAGGCCCGCGCCGATGAGAACATCAATGCTCATGGTGATTCTAACGATCCGGTCACAATTCACACACAAATCTACGATGATTTCGTCAAAATCGGGATGGAACCTTATGATCGCCACTTCAACGAATTGATCGGCGACGGAGGTTGGACCAATATCAATGCGGGGCACTACGGTCTCATTGAAAAAGCTCTCGATCTCCACACCGGTCAAGGCAAACGTTTTTTGATAACATTTGGAGCCTGGCACAAATATTACATCAAGGAAAATCTGCTCGATCGAACGGATATCAACCTCATCTCCATGTCACAGTTTCTCACAGAAAAAAACTCCCCAACTTCCTGGCCTCGTTTCCGTTTGAACACCAGCGGCAACAGCGCCTATGGTCAAACCGAAATCAAAACCCCAGTTGCCAAGTGGAAGTATCCGACGGGCGATATTATCGAATCCTCTCCAGCGGTTGTCGATGGCGTCATCTATATTGGAGGACATGCTCAAAAATTGCACGCGATCGACCAATCTACAGGAAAACTTAAATGGAGCTTTGACGTAGGTGGCTGGATTCGCGCGACGCCTTCTGTCGTCAACGGAGTGGTCTATTTTGGAGCGGATGATAACAAGTTCTATGCCTTGGACTGCCAGACCGGTGAAAAGAAATGGGACTTTGCCTTGGGCGAAGGCGGCGAACAATCCTCTCCAGCCATCGCCGACGGAGTCATATATTTCGGCGCGTTCGATAACCATGTCTACGCCCTGGATGCAGCGTCTGGTCAGCAGATTTGGAAATTCGATGCCGGAGCGAGCATGCTTTCTTCGCCGTTGCTTACTGAGGAATCCTTGTTCATCGGAACCTATGAAGGCAAACTATTTTCAATTGACCGAAAAACTGGCAAAGAAAACTGGTCATTCAATGAAAACGAGCAACCGATTTTTTCCTCACCAGTTGCCACGAGTGAAATCGTGGTTGTCGGATCCTACGATCAAAACGTGTATGGATTAAATATCGCTGACGGTTCAATCCGGTGGAAATTCGAAACCGAGGGCTCGATTTTTTCGTCGCCCACCAAGGTGGGAAGTTCCATCTACATCGGTAGCAATGACAATCATTTGTATTCACTGGCTACAGAAACGGGCGAACTTCAATGGAAAACCGACTTGAATGGAGCCGTTTTTTCCTCACCTGCCGCTACCGACCACTCGATCTACGTCGGTTCATCCGACGGGCATATGTACGCCATCAACCGCAACGACGGTACCGAACGATGGAGATATCTAGTTAGCCAAGGCATCAATGTCTGGACTTCTCCTGTCGCGATTCAGGGCAAAGTTTATTTCGGAAGCCACGCGGGCGAAGTCATCAGTTTGATGGAAAAACCCAACGACCCTCCAAAATAATAAATGTTCTTGTATGAATCGATTGGCGATTGTGCCAAGCTTCCTGAATCCCGACGCGTTAGCGAGGACGTGTCAGGTTCGTCCTCGCTGACGCGTCGGGTTTCCATGCCGGCTCAAGAAACGTAGTTGCACACAATGCTTTTTTGCCGCTGAGCGGCTATTTCCATTAGCCCCAGACTTTTAGTCTAGGGTTACATTCCCGCCCAAAAAACGGAGACGCGGTGAGGTTGTGATTTTCTTGTTCGTGCATGAATCCATTGGCGATTGTGCCAAGCTTCCTGGAAACCCGACGCGTTAGCGAGGACGGGTCGGGTTCGTCCTCGCTGACGCGTCGGGTTTCCATGCCGACTCAAGAAACGTAATTGCACACAATGCTTTTTGCCGCAAAGCGGCTATTTCCATTAGCTCCAGACTTTTAGTCTGGGGTAGCCCATCAACAACCAGAATCGCCGCGTTGCCTACTTCCATCTGAAATAGCAATTCTGTTCAAGCCGCGAATCGCTGATCTCAGTATCATAGAACCCGATTCCCCAGAAAATCACGGAAGCCCCAAACCCCCTTTTCAACCAAAGAACGCGATGCACATCCCAACCACCCTTTTTCCATTTAGTGTTTTTTGCTTCGTTCTGTCTGCATTTGCTGCAAGCAATCAGGCTCAGATGCCAGACACGGCTGCAGGAAAACGTCTTGCTGAACTACTGCGATGTGTCAACGAAGAAGATTCTGAGCAGCGTACCGAATTTTTGACAAACGGATTCACAGACGAGGACGAAACGGCACAACGAATTACGATTGCCCAACAAGTTCATCTTCAAATGGCTCCGCTTTCGTTACACAAGGTCATTGAGTCGGAGCCATTGCGCATCGTAGCCCATTGCCGTTCCAGAGAAGGAGATATTCTGAAGTTCGAGTTAAACGTAGCTGCTGACGGTGAAAATCTAATCACCGACATCGGTATGCAACCCGTGACTGACCGCTCAAAAACCTCACTACCTGACGGAACGTTGCCACTGTTCGACGAAGATCATAAATCGGCAATGGACGCTCGTGGCATTTGGCTGGCCGAAGGCTATGGCTACGTTTTCGAAATTACGGAGGATGCGATTCATGTTTACAACGAAGTTGGCAACCTGGGCTGGAAGCAAGGTTTTGACGAAGACCTTCTTGTGCGGATTGGAAACGAAAAGGGAAAACCAGACTCCGAAAAACTGCAGTCCATCACATTCCACCCACTTGAGCCAGGTTACAATCTCGTGCAACTTCCCTCGGTGCCTGAAGCTTGCCTTCGTGAAACCGAATGGACTCCGCCTCGGCTGTTTGATGCCTTCGTGGAGATATTCAATACGCATTATCCGTTCTTCGAAGTGCGAAACGTCAACTGGAAGGAACGCGCTGATCGCATTCGGCCCACGATAACCGCTGACACGACGGAGATGGAACTTTTTGACGCCATGGCGAACATGATCAAGGACCTCGATGACGGGCATGTCGGCCTAATCGCAACGATCAACAACAAATCTCGCCGGGCTCGAACCGGTGGTGAAGACACCTACAGTCTGCTCCGAGCCGCCTTTGAAAAAAAGAAAAGCCAATCGACTTTCGAAACCTACGTTCAAGAGTGGGAAGAACGGCTTCAAAAAAGCATTCTCGAAACGACATTGAGTGGTGCCGGAAAAGTTGTTGCTGGCGGGCAAATCATTTGGGGAAGAGCCCACGATAAGATTGGCTATTTATGCATCAATGGCATGGGTGGGTATGCAATAGGGGATACGGATACTCAGGTCAAAGAACTTCATCGTTCGCTAAATCAAATTTTGAATGAACTAGCCGATACGGATGCATTGATTATCGACATCTCGTTCAACGGTGGCGGTTCTGATCTTTTCAGCCTCGAAATCGCCGCTCATTTCGCGGACAAAAAGAGAATTGGGTTTTCAAAATGGCCCTCACATTACGAAAAGTATCGACAAGATCGTTCAGTGACTCCCTACGTCAATCCTCAAGGCGAACCTGTCAATTACGACAAACCCGTTTTCCTGGTCACCAATGACGTCACCGCGAGTGCTGCTGAAATTTTCGCGATGTGCATGCGAGCGTTGCCGAACGTAACCACCGTCGGTCTCCCAACAGAAGGCGCTTTGTCCGACATTTTGAGCAAGAATTTGCCCAACGGCTGGAGCTTAGGTTTGTCCAACGAGATCTATGTCGATCACGAAGGTATCTGCTTTGAAGGGCCCGGCGTGCCCCCCGAAATCCGCATGGATATTTTCGACACGAAAGACATTTCCAAAATTGGACATGCGGAATCCATTGACAGGATCGTGAAACTCGCGCTGGAAAAAATCAATCCTTCAGAGCGATAGCCTCACAAGTCCTTTCTTCCGTTGGATGGAAGGGGAAACTCGCAGTGAGTTGACAAACGCGAACATTAGGTCCTGGAAACGAACTCTGGATTTGTAAAGAGCCCCAAGATTTCGGTGGAGGGAAATTCCAACAATCGCTATGATGCGATAGGCAAGAATATTTACTCCTTCGCAGGATAAGGATCGCACGTGAAATTTTGTCGGCTTCTAAGGACCTTCCAATTCGATCGCACGACCGAACCAGTTGAAAAACCTCCTGGCAATACAGCAGGCAGACGACCCCAAGCTGGCAGCCCTCGCGGCAGAATTGATCGTCGCCGCACCCGACCCTGAATTGGCGAACGAATTGCAAATCGCAATCACTCGCGTTCTTAGCGGGGAAAAATCCTCAGTTCCTGTTCCCGATGAGCTCGTCACCAAAATAAACAATAGCGACGCGTTTCAATTCGTTCGTCGGCAACCCACCCGAAACAAGAATCAAAGTTCACCCTGGCGAACCCTCCAAGACTCCCAGTCACATCAAGAAATCCTTTTTTACCGTATCAAATGGTTCGGGGGTGGTGGAAACTGGTCCGGCTGGATGGTGGCTGGAGTAAACGATATGAATGAACAACTCAATCGCCAACACTGGAACTGTTTCTACGATCATCAGCACGAGTATTTGGAAATTCTAACCAACGTCGGAAAATTATCGAAACGTCGCGACTACTTGATCGGCACCAATCCTATCCAGCCTGATAAAGAAAATTGACTGGAGCATTGAATTCAGGCAGCGAGTTTTTGCCACGACGACGATACCGGGTTGTTGGCGATTGGCATCATCGTAAGTCTGGAATAAAATAATCTTCAGCGCTAAATCGTCACAAAAAAAGCCATCGCCTGATACAGACAATGGCCTATTGATTCCCTGGAGCGACTAAGACCTAAGACTACAGTACGCTTGAGATTTAGTTTAGAACGGTGATCAGTCTCGGTCCCGCAACAACTTCTTTAAAAGCGACTCCAACTTTTCCTTGGCATCTTTCTTGGAGAGCTTCTCGGCGACAACTTCGGCTTCGATTTTTCGAGCAAGTTCCAGGTACCGACGCTTTTGCTTTTCCAATTTCCGTCCTTCGTCTTCTTTTTCGCGGCCAGCATCGCCGAACATTTTCTCACGAAGCTTCATCAATTTTTCGTTGGCGTCGTTCTTGGAAAGTTCTTCAGCGACAACCGCAGCTTCGATATCACGGGCAAGTTCCACGTAGAGACGCTTCTGCTGTCGCATATCGCGAACGGAACGTTTTTCATTCCAACGATCATCGCTTTCACTGAACATCTTTTCGCGAAGTTCGATCAACTTTTCATCGGCGCCTTCGTTGGAATCTCCCTCAGCGGCGGCAGCAACTTCAAGATCACGAGCCAAATCCATAAGTTGACGCTTATAAGCGTCCGCTCGACCTAAGCGTTTTTCGTTCCAGCGTCCATCACTCGTTCGATCATCGCTGTTTACCTTCTCGCGAAGCTTCAACAGCATCTCATTGGCATCTTCCTTGGAGAGTTTTTCAGCAGAAACGGCAGCTTCGAGTTCGCGAGCAAGATCGATATACTGACGCTTCAGATCTCCCAAATCGCGGCCTGCTCGCTCATTGTTCCATCGATCGTCGTTCAATCGCTCATTGTTCCACCGGTCATCGTTCAATCGCTCATTGTTCCACCGGTCATCGTTCAATCGCTCATTGTTCCACCGGTCATCGTTCAATCGCTCATTGTTCCACCGGTCATCGTTCAATCGCTCATTGTTCCACCGGTCATCGTTCAATCGCTCGTTGTTCCACCGGTCATCGTTCCTTCGTTCATCACTAAACATCTTTTCGCGAAGTTCAATCAGCTTTCGCTCAGCGTCGTTCTTAGAAAGTTCTTCCGCGACAACCGCAGCTTCGATATCACGAACCAGTTCCATATAGCGACGCTTTTGCTCCTCCATCTCACGGCCTGATCGTTTTTCGTTCCAGACATCGCTCCTTCGATCATCGCTTTTTCGATCACCAAACAACTTTGTACGAATTTCAATTAGCTTTCGCTCGGCATCTTCTTTTGTGAGCTTCTCGGCCGCTACTGCAGCTTCGAGTTCACGAACAAGTTCCTCGTACTGAAGTTTGCGTTCCTCAAGTCTTCCATCCCAGTTCGCCCGTTTGTCCTTAGGAGCTTCCTTCCCCGACATCTGGGCCATCGCTTTCATCATCGCCTTTGCCTGATCAGGGGTAAGCTCCTCGGCCTCGACAGCCTTTTCCAAGCGGCGCTCAACTGCGTCACTGTCTTGGGCATACACCAAGCCAATCGGAAAAATACAAATAGCGACGGCGGCGATCGCGATCCGCAGCGACGCCGACAACTTCAAATTTTTCTTCGCGATAATCATCGTTAGTCTTTTCTCCAGAATTCCACCACTGTTAATTGCACTAGCGACTGCAGGCGGGCGGAGTGCCACTGTCGTAAGTATTTCTGCCATGTTCAATAACGAATTTGCGTACTCATGCGTTTGCGAATCAAACGATTCAACGACCATTGCGTCGCAACTTATTTCCTCGGTGACACGCAACTGGCGCCGAGCCCACCAAACGACTGGGTTCCACCAAAGCACAATCACAGTCAGCCATTCCAACCATCGCACCCAATGATCACGCCTTTTGATATGAGCCATCTCATGTGCCAAAACGAATCGCAAATCGCGTTCACTAAGTTCTTCGATCGCGGTTTGTGGCACCACAATCTTGGGGCGACCTCCAATCCACCAAACAAACGGGGAAACGTTTGCGTGAGAAAAATCGATGTGCGGCACACGTCGGAGCTTTAGCTGTGATGCAAGTTCTTTAGCGATTTGATTCACCCGCGGTGTCGAATTACGAATATTTTGGCACAGCAATAGATGGAATCGGACAATGCGAAGCAATGAAACCACGAATAGAAGCACGCTCACAGAGCACCAAATTGCGCCCAAACTCGTTGCGAAAGAATTAGGATTTTGTTTTGACAGCTCGCCAGCCTCAGTGCCCTCAGCAGCTGATGCCTTGGCCAAACTCTCAACCCGAGGGCCTATCTCTAGCGGCAAGAGCATTTCGTCAACCAAAGGCAACTCCAGTGGCCGTTCAATGGCAATTTTCGCCGCGCCCACGTTCGCCATCGACTCGACTTGCACAAGCGGTAGGGAAAAAAGTGGAGGCGTGATCATTTTGATCAATACGATGATCCACAGCAGGTTCGCAAGTGAAGCTGCCTGATAACGACTTTGAATAATCCAGGCAATCACGGCCAACCCAGTCGATACCAGAAGATTGCTTAGTGTTGCCTGAAGCAGTAAATCAACCACGTTTCTGAGCCTCCTCAAGAAGACTTCGCAATCGTTTGATTTCCGCCTTGCCTAATCTTTTTTCGTCCAACAAATGTGTAAGCAACGGGGCAATCGATCCGCCCGTCAGTTTTTGAGCCAGCGTTTCCAACTGAGCGCCTCCGTAAGCTTCCCGGCTGATCACCGCCGAGAACAAATGCACTCCGAGACTGCGGTCCCGATGAATGAACCCCTTCTCCTCTAGATTCTGCAGCAGTCGTTGAACGGTTCCATGCTGAGCCTTGTCCGAATCTGCATAAAGCTGTTCTCGGACTTGCCGAGCCGTTAGTTTTTCCGACTCCCATAACAGTTCCATAACTGCCATTTCTGCATTCGTTAGTCTTTCTGTACTCAATTTATTTCCCGCCCAACGCAACTTTACGACTAGAGACCGTAGATGTACGACAACAATGCGTAACGATACGGCAACTCACCGTACATATCAAGACTCATTCTTTCGATTTGGCAAGATTGCAAAAATCACTGCCATCAACGTGCGATTGACGACCTAAAAGGTGAGTCAGCACACGCAAAACGATCAGAGCCCGATTCATCGAATATTCTCGCCAGCAATATCGCTCTCTGGCGAGTGCAAGTTGCATGTCATAGCGATTCCCGAGCATTCCACAGGAACGGAACTCATTCGGTTGCGCCCGAAGATGGCGTTGCACATGATGCGATTCTTTCCAACGGCTCACTGAGAAACACTCATTAACTCGCTGCGACTCAAGTGTGGAGGCCAATCACAAACACCGATGACTTGCATCACAAGCCTGGTCTTGACTTGGCAATGCGAAATCGAGAGAGATTCGCATCCTGAGACTGAACGATTTCCCGGAAAACGATCGCCAGAAACAAAGTTAGAACGTATTTGCCATGGTTTTTGTTTGCCCTCGCTACAAACGGCGAGTGCAATTGAATTACACTGCAGAGATCAACCGCAAACCTTTGAGTGGAATTTCATGAGACTTGGTAGATGCATATTGCTTTCTCTACTCGCCACAATGTCTCTGTTCGAATTCACGTCAATCAGCAGCGCCCAAACGCTCACCGAAAAACTCATTGCCGAGGATCCCGCGGAACTTGCACACCAAGCTAGACAAGACGGCGACATCGTGCGTGGCGCCATCCTATTTCATCAGGGCAACATCAATTGCGCCAAATGCCATCGGCCGACGTCGGAACAGGATCGCATTGGCCCTGACCTGGGACGCATCGAGGCAAAGGTTACCGACGAGTTTCTGATCGAATCGATCCTGCAACCGTCCACGAAAATCAAAGAAGGATTCGAAACCGTCATCGCGTTGACGGTTGATGGCCAAACGATCGACGGCCTGAAGATCAGCGAAGACGGTGAAAAGCTTGTTATCAGAGACAGCCAAAACGTAGACAACGTGGTTACGATTCAACGAAAAGACATTGAGGCAACGCGTCCAGGCACCCTTTCCAGTATGCCCGGCAATTTGGCGGACCAACTGAAGAATCGCCAACAGTTCCTCGACTTACTTCGCTACGTGATCGATGTCAAAGAACGAGGCCCATACGCAAGTTCGCAGGCCGTCCAGAGCTTGGTGCGACGAGAGCTCAGTCCAGAACTGAAGGGAGTGGTCCTTATCCAGAAATTGAACTGCGCTGCCTGTCACAGCGACGAGTCCCTGAAATTCCCCATTGCCGCAAAAAAAGCACCACGATTGCATTGGTCAGCCAAACACCTGAATCCAGATTACCTCGAAACCTTCATCGCCAACCCGCACAGGACCAAACCAGGGACAACGATGCCTGACCTGTTTGGCAATCTGAATGATGACGAACGCATTCGATCAGCCAAAGCACTCACCCATTACCTCCTGGCCACGATCGGCAATGAATTTACGCCACAGCAAATCGATCTCGATTCGGTGCCGCGTGGCTTCGAATTGTTTCACTCGGTCGGATGCGTCGCTTGCCACTCGCCGCGAGATCAATTCGGTGCCGAACAGCCCTTTACTGAGTCAGCTCCGCTTGGCGAACTTTCCATCAAGTACAGCGTCCGCGGGCTTACTGGGTTTCTCGAAAAACCTCATGCCGTTCGACCGTCAGGACATATGCCAAATATGCAACTGACCCATTGGGAAGCCGTCGAAATCTCAAACTTCCTTCTTCAATCATCCAAAGAGTCCAATCCAGATTGGGCAATTGACTCTGAACTCGTTCCGCTGGGCGAGTCACTTTTTGGAACGCTCAATTGCACCAATTGCCACACGGACCTCAAGAACCAGACGGAACAACTGTCGAGCGAACTCGACCTTGCCCATGTAAACCCTGATTCGGGATGCCTATCGAGTCGTCCTGGCGATTGGCCCAACTTTCATCTAACACAACCTGAGCGTGAATCCATCCAAGCCACCCTGAGCCGACCGCCGGTCGAACTGGATCTATCACAGCAAATTGATATTTCGCTTAAAGCGTTCAACTGTCTCGCTTGTCATGACCGCGACAATCTGGGAGGCGTCACCTCCGAACGAAATCCTCACTTCCAAACCACCAACTTGAACCTAGGGGATCAAGGAAGAATCCCTCCTACGCTAACGGGAGTTGGAGCCAAGTTGAACTCAAATTGGATGCGAGATGTCATAGTAAACGGACGCTCCATTCGCCCTTATATGAATACGCGCATGCCACAATTTGGTGAAGAAAACGTTGGCCATCTGCTGAAGCTTTTCGAATCAAATGACCATCTTCCTGATACCAAGTTCGCCGAATTCAAAGACCAGAAAAAGATGCGAGAAAAGGGCCTTGAACTCGCAGGAAATCGGGGCCTCAACTGCGTCGCATGCCATACCTACAAGTACAAACTGTCGGACACGATGCCGGCAGTCGATTTAACAGAGATGTCAGAACGCCTGAAGAAAGATTGGTTCTTCCAATACATGCTGGAACCCCAGAAATACAGCCTCAACACGGTGATGCCTTCGTTCTGGCCAGAAGGGCAGGCGATCCGAACCGATATCGCGGGCCGCCCCCGAGAACAAGTTGAAG
Organism: Mariniblastus sp.; assembly: GCA_965224765.1. Lineage (GTDB taxonomy): Bacteria > Planctomycetota > Planctomycetia > Pirellulales > Pirellulaceae > CAZDBA01. Next base: position 185,294 of record CBDDAC010000009.1, on the reverse strand, counting down.
CACTCTGGCAATATCTCCTAGACGGGAGGCAGGCGGGGACCCCGCGTGGTGTCGTCCGAGAGCCACTCGAAATTGTTGTGACCAACGAAGCCAAAATGCTCCGACGAAGCTATCCAGACATTGGAAAAAGGGGAATTGGCGTGGGATACCCCGGCGGTGTAAACCTCATATTCGACGCCGAACAGTTGAGGCTTGCGGCAATCTGGCAAGGCAAGTTTGTCGATCCCAGTGGAGTGTGGAAAGGGCAGGGCTCCGGCGTCGTTCGCCCGATGAACCATACGATCAAGTTCTCCAAAGGTCCAGAACTCGACGACGCTAGCGCACCCTGGGTGGTGGACGACGGAAGGCCCCCCAATCACCAATTCAAAGGCTATGTTCTCGACCAGGATCGGCGGCCAACGTTTCGCTACATCTTTGACTCGGTTCAAGTCGAAGACTTTTTTACTGAAGTGGCCAACCAAAAAACAGGAAAAACTCACTTACGCCGAAGCATCCTTCTCTCGTCCAAAGACGGACGAGAACATCTCAACTTCCGGATCATGGCTGCCAGTGAAATCCAATCCGACAACAACAACAACGCTTTCTCCGTAGGGGAACAACTGCGAATCAACATCGTTTCCGACCACAGGGCGAAGATCACCACAGTTGGTGATGGCAAACGACTTGAGATCCCGATCGAGCTTGCCCTCGGCACCGAACAAACTCTGATCATTGAATATGTTTGGGATTAGTCGACGGCAGATCTTCGCTTTAGGTCGCTGAACTGCAACAGATTTCAGCGGTCGCAAAACAACTCCACTCGCTGATCCATCGGCGAATCGAAATTCAACAAGCCCAGCCCGAGAAGAACCAAATGCTGACCTTGCTAAAATTATTTTCTCTGACCATGCTCTCCTTGCTTCCACAACAGGAACCGCTTGGTGAGTATTGGGGGACTGGCGAAGAAGAATCCAAGTTTTACAAATTGGTGGATATTCCGTTGCCCAAAGAGTTGGCGATCGAAGCAGGAAGTTTCGAAGTCATGCCGGACCAGCAGCAACTTGCACTGGCAACCCGACGGGGCGACATTTTCCTCGTCGACGGGGCCTTCGAAGAACATCCAGAACCCAAATTTAGCAAATTCGCAAGCGGCCTGGATGAGGTCTTCGGAATGGCCTATCGAGACGGGGCATTTCATGTCACCCAGCAAACGGAGGTCACTCGAATCACGGATCTCGATGGAGATGGCCGAGCTGATCAATTCGATACGCTAAGTGACGCATGGGGATTTCGGCACTACCACGAATTTTCCTTTGGTTCAAAACCGGATGCTGACGGCAACATTTGGGTCGCACTCTGCCTCTCAAAATCCTATGACTCAGATGCCCCGTTTCGTGGATGGTGCTTAAAAATCACACCCGAGGGGAAAACCATTCCCGTCTGCAGTGGGATACGCAGTCCATGCGGCATTGGGCCCAATGAACATGGTGTCATGTTTTACGCCGAAAGCCAAGGTCCCTGGAATGGTTCTTGTTCGCTCAAGGTGTTGGAACCCGGCGGATTCATGGGACACCCGGCAAGCTTCAACTGGTACAAGAAGGCACCGGAACTGGGAACAGCGCCAATCCTTCCCAACACACCTTCGCGATTAGAAACAGAACGAAACCGCGTCAAGGAATTAATCCCCTACGCGGTTGTCTTTCCCTACAAACGCATGGGACGCTCCATCTCAGGATTTACGGTCGACCAGACGGGAGGAAAGTTCGGCCCCTTTGAAAATCAAATCTTCATCGGCGACTTTAGCCTCGGTGTTGTGATGCGAGCGACGACAGAGAAGGTCAATGGTGTCTGGCAAGGTGGCTGTTATCCATTTCGCGAAGGCTTCGACACGGGACTACTCGCGGTCCAATTTACACCTACTGGAAGTTTGATCGCGGGAGGAACCAACCGTGGCTGGCCTGTTCGTGGCCCCAAAGCCTATGCGGTACAACGTCTGGATTGGACTGGACTCGTCCCCTTTGAAATCAAGCAGATCACGGCCAAGCCTTTGGGATTCGAATTGGAATTCACCCAACCTATCGATCGAGAAGTCGCCACCAAGCCCGACACCTACCAGCTGAAAACATTCACGCACGTCTACCAACAGGGTTACGGCAGTCCCGAAGTCGATCAAACGACCCCCACCGTTACCAGAGCGGTCGTTTCCAAAGATGGATTGAAGGTTTTGCTCACGGTCGATGGTTTGGTTCAAGGGCACGTCCATGATTTCTACTTGTCAGAATTGCGTTCTGCCAAAGAAAAGGAAAAGCTTCTTCACGCAAGTGCCTATTACACACTGAATGAAATCCCCAAGCTGGACGCACAGCCGCCTGTACTTGAGGAATCAAGCGAAGAAGCCGACTCTACCAAAACGACTCAGGGAATCATCGACTTGAAAAGGCCTGTTGACGCCGTTCAATTGGTCGGCGAAACGAATTCGCTTTTTGTTCCCGAGACTCATGCCAGATGCCAATGGACTTTCGAAAAAGGTATTCTGACGGCCTCGCCTAAATGGGACAGCGTCGCCACTCCAAACGCCTACCAGGACTTCCGCATGCATTTGGAGTTCAACCTCAACGACGCGGGTGACATTCCACGGGAGAAAAGTGCAAACTCGGGAGTCTACATCCAGCAACGATACGAAATACAAATACTCAATTCCTTCGGCATTTCAGAGTCCGATTACAAGACCGACGACTGTGGTTGCATTTATGGAATGAAAAAGCCCGACAAACTCGTATGCAAACCAGCTGGACAATGGCAAAGCTACGACATTGCGTTTCGTGCGGCGCGATTTGATGGACAGAAGAAAACCCGAAGCGCGAGACTAACGGTTTATCATAACGGAGAACTCATTCACGACGACGTGGAACTTACCCGCCATACTGGTGCGGGAAAGATCGAAGAGGCTTCGGCACGCCCGATCAAATTACAAGGACATCACAACCAAGTCCAATTTCGCAACATCTGGATCCAAGACCTATCAGCCAACCATGCCCAGGATCAGGTCGACACCGTGCCAAAAATCACGACCAGCCAAAAGAAGCTACCTCTGCCGGGAGAGTCATTCAAATTTAACGGCAACGACGCTTTCGTGATCAAGCCGCGCGGTAATTCTCCTGATGTTCCCTGGGTCTGGTATGCACCAACCCTGGAGGGGCTTCCTGCCGACTCAGAGAAGTGGATGTTTGAGAAATTTCTCAAGGCCGGAGTTGCAATTGCAGGAATCGATGTCGGCGAATCCTTTGGCAACCCCAATGGCCGGAAAAAGTACAACGACTTTTACAACTACATGACTTCCACGCGAAAATTCAATCGCAAGCCATGCCTTTTAGCACGTAGTCGAGGCGGGCTCATGCTCTACAACTGGGCCATTGAACACCCGCAGTGTGTTGCTGGTATCGCCGGCATCTATCCTGTCACCAATATTGCAAGTTACCCGGGCATCCAGAAAGCCAGCGCCGCATTTGAGTTGACCGCAGAACAGCTTGAAGCCAACCTGGTTGAGCACAATCCAATCGATCGACTCACACCCCTGGTAGAGGCTGGCGTTCCCATTTTTCATATTCACGGCGACGTAGACCAGGTTGTGCCGTTGGAATTGAATTCCGGCCTGGTCGCTGAACGCTACAAGAAGCTGGGCGGTGAAATGACACTTGAAGTCGTCGAGGGGCAAGGACACAGCATGTGGGCAGGTTGGTTTCAGTCGGACAGCCTTGTCAATTTCACACTGACAACTCTCAATCGACCAATCGATACGCATCCAGTCCCTGACAGCCAGATGTGGTTGAAGTTTCCGGGGGGCGATGGACCGGGCAAGGGGAAGCACATCGTTCTTATCGCCGCCGAACAGGAATACCGAAGCGAACAGTCGCTGCCAATGTTGGCAAACATTCTGTCGACGCACCATGGCTTTGATTGCACAGTTCTTTTTTCAGTCAATGAACAAGGAAAGGTTGATCCAACGCTGCCGGCGCCATTCGAGGACGAAACGAAGCGTCACAACATCCCTGGACTGGAGCATTTGAAGAGTGCAGACTGCGTGATTTGGTTGTCGAGGTTTATGCAATTGCCGGACGAACAGCTGAAACAATTCCATGACTATTTCGATTCAGGCAATCCGCTAATCGCACTCCGCACTGCCAATCATGGTTTCTGGGGTGGCTCGAAGTACTTCATCGACGAAAAACAAGTTTCTTTGCGCGAGCTACTTGGCGGCACGTTTATGGAGCATCACGGAGGCTGGCACCACGAATCGACCCGAGGCATCCCTGTACGAGAAAACGAATCGCACCCGATACTTTCTGGCGTGACAGACATCTGGGGTCCTTCGGATGTTTATCGTTGCCACGACGACAACTCGCCACTTCCTGACAGCTGCACCACGCTAGTTTTAGGGCAGCCTTTGGTTGACCTCACACCGGGCGCCGAAGCCAACATTGACAAGGACCCATTGCCAATTACCTGGACGAAATCATGGGAAGGCAATCGCGGAAACGAAATGAAGATATTCCATTTCACGATGGGGTCGGCGAAGGATTTTGAGAATGAAGGAGTTCGACGGTTAACGGTAAATGCTGTTTATTGGGGCCTTGGAATGGAGGATGAAATCAAACCCGACAGTTGCGTCGACGTTGTCGGCGAATACCTTCCCCTCAACTCGGGATTCAACTATGAAAAACTAGGGGTACAACCGCGAAAGCCAAGTTTCTATGCGCCCAAGTAGGTTCGTGCAACCTTCACGAGAAAATCCTCACCATGCACTTGCCGATGTCGCTGAGAAGCCGTGAGTTTTTCATTTATGAATGAATGGAAAGCGTAGAGGCAATGCTTTATGGAAACCCGACGCGTCAGCGAGGACGAATGCAGGTTGTGCCTCGCTGACGCGTCGGGTTACCATCGCAAAATCACCACCACCCACCATCGACGTGGTGTCTTCGCAACTTTCAGATCTCAGAACCTTTCTAGCTCAAAACGGAGTCGATTTCGATCTCCCCGATTCTTCACTTGGATATTCAGTGTCGGTGCGATCCGACCTTGCCGTGAATACCATCGAGAAAATCAACGCTGAACGAATGGCAAATTGTGAACGCTGGGACAGATTGGAGTTTCTTTCTCAAAACGAAGTAGCTGAAGAATCATCGACTCAATCTAAATGAATCACAGGCAGAACCATTCGTTGAACTGGAACTATGGTGCTGCAAGGATCAACCTAGATTCATGTCATTCTAATCTCCATCCGTTCTGAACCATGGTATGGTCATAGGGTTACTCCGTTTTTCCGTTGGCACGCCCGTCATGCTGAAATTACAAACTGAACGAACAATCATCGAAACCATCAGTTTGGACGATGCTGATTTTTTTGTATCGCTCGTGAACACTCCAGACTGGTTGCGATTCATTGGCGACCGAAGAGTCAAAACAGCTGATGAAGCGAAGCAATTTCTTCAATCTGGATTTCTACGAAGTTATCGTGAAAATGGATTTGGGTACTATCTGGTCAGGACATTGGATCGCGATCCGATTGGAATTTGTGGATTTCTCAAGAAACCTGAATTGACGAACGTCGATTTTGGATTTGCATTTCTTCCGGAGTTTTGCGGCCGCGGATTCGGTTTTGAATCTGCGACTGCCGTGCTCGACTATGGAGCAACCGCTTACAGGTTCAGGGTCCTCGATGCGGTAACGCTGCCTGACAACAAAAGTTCAATCCGACTCCTTTCCAAGTTGGGGTTCATTCGCCAATGCGCCGACGACGATCAGAACGAAGCAGAAACTGTCGAGCTCTATCGCTGGAAAATTTCAGATTGAGGATTGATCGTGAAATCGTGATTCCCAATGGCTCAACGACCAATTGCTCAAACACAGGATTTGAATTCATGGAACCAAACGAATTTGAACTTTGGCTGGAAACGGAAACTGGCGAACCCCTGGATCAACCGGCAAACCGCTCAAATCAAAATTTCTGCAATGCTCTAGTCACCTTACCGGACGGTCGCAAGTTCGCTCTCAACATTTGGACGTTTGACTTCCTGCCATTGGCACGTCTTGAATGGCCCTACGAAGAATCTGATTCGGCCCCTGCTCCCTATCTGCTCGCACCTGATCTCTTTGTTGAATCACTGGATCGCAAAACTGTCGAGGGATGTATTCGCGAGATGATTGTCTAGGATCAATTGCAAAACGAATGGATCGTAACCCGTGATGACTAGGCTGTGTTCCCAATCCCTGTAGCGGACCAAATGTCGTCACATGAATATACAGTGTGAATTTCTACAGGCAGGTGGACCAAATAGGATGTTGCGCGTTGCCGGGAGGTTGAGGCTCCTGCCGAAACAACTTCAAGTAATTTGTCTCCACAGACGCCTCAACTCGCCAAACATCGATCAAAGTCGTGAGGCCAGCTCAAATCAGTCGGTTCAGACATACCGCCGCGGGCTCAATATGGCTCCCCCACGATATTTCGATTTACTCAGAGGCGAAAGTCAGCATGGTCGACGGCAAGAACATTCAGACAATTCTCGCGTAGGGCGTTATCCACCGTCGCTCGCTCAATCCCCAAAACTCTCGAATTTGGGCCGAATTACGTAGACTTTTGACACTCAAGAAAAAACAGGGGGAAACTTGGCCGGTTTCGTCCCGCAATGGGAATCAACAGATATCACACCAAACAACGATCAACTGGAGATTCCCAATGCTCACTCGAATTCTTTACTCATTAACTCTGATCCTCACGATGTCGGCTTCCTGCACAACGGTATTCGCTCAAGGCCATTCCGCGGAAAACGTCAAACAATTCGAAAAAGAATTTCTTCAGATTCTAGAGGCGGGCATGACTCCATTCTATGAAAAAGGCGAGTTTGTTGAACTTGGCTCCGGCGGAGGCTTTAGCAACGCACGAACCAACATTGCAGCGAATCGAAGATTCGAGTTTCAAGCCCCAGAAGGCGAATCCAAAGTCACCTACGATATCGCACTTGGCAAGTACGACAGCGATGAGTTAGGGCGGGGTGGTGCGGATGCAGTTAAACGACAACTTGCTGCAGATGTTGAGCCCTCACAAGCGATCGGAGTCAATGAAAAAATGGCAGGCGAAGGCGGACTCGGAATTGGCGAATCAAGTTACTATGCTGGCGTACATTCAGCGGCCAACACTCGAACGCCTTACCAATTCTACCGCCACACCGCATTTGCCCAGCGTGGTGAATGGTTGGCCAAAATTGAAATCACGATCTCCAAAGAAGGTTGGAACGATGCCATCAAAGCGCAACAGAAAGCCATCCTGAAAAGTCTAATCAACTCTACCGACGGCCCCCAAGATGACGAAGGCGTTGCAACTACACCACCAGTTTACGACGCCCCCGACCTAGCTGGCGATTATCAAATCGAGGGATTCAATTGGCGTCTGAAACAAGAAGGGAAACGCCTCTTTGGGACGAACGAAGCCGATGGGGTTACCGTTACTTTCGAAGCTGAATACACACTTTTCACACAACAAAACGAGTATGGCGAAAACGTGGAGTCTGGAGCCTTCATGGGAACCTACCAGGCCGTCACTACCGAATTGGATCAGATGAACGGAGAAATTCGAATCGAAAAAACCGAGGTAGCAGGCGAATTAACTTTGACGACCTACTTTACCGCAGATGGTGAAAACCAATCACAATCTGCCACGCTGAAAAAACGATAATCCCAACTCTATCATTTCCTGTTGATCGCCTGGCCGTTGCTGGAAGAACTTGGTTTCCTCGTTCTGACAACAACGGCCTGCTTCGTTTAGCAACCGCAAGAAATTCCAAGTAGCGACGCAGAACGTAGGACTATCGCTCAGATCAGGAGCGAAGCGAACCTCGCTGACGCGTCAAGGATGCGATTTTTCATCCGCGTACGAAATGATGGGCATAGTCATTCGGCTTTATGGACACCCGACGCGTGAACGAGGACCTGCCTGCATCCGTCCTCGCTCACTAGGATTTTGCATGGGTGAACGTAAGTCGTTAGGTAACAACGATTCACGTTGGCTTAAACGAGGTTTTAAAAATCTCTAGCGTTTCGACTATTGAAATCCGCAAACCAATGATGAACAAGGATTTAGCCCAAGCCATGCAAAATCCTATCACGCGTCGGGTTACCATTGACTCCTCAAACACGAAAACCCTCACGATGCACTTCCCGCGGCGCGGCTATTTCCATTAGCCCCGGACTTTCAGACCGGGGTAACGTCACCCTAGCCAAAACAGAGTCGCGGAAGCGACGGCACCGTTGAATCTCGCACGTCTTATGCTGACTGCAACACAGGTTTTTTGAACAAATCATCCTCCCGCGATAGTGGCAGGATTTCTGCATCGAAAGATTGACCAACGAGCCTATCGCCGCCCATTTCTGTTTGGGGCTATTGCTGAGTCTCGCCGATTAATTCTGGAATCCAAAACGCCACACCATCGTCAACGTGAAATTGCGTAGGAACCAACCACCACCGAGCCAGAAAATATCTATTTGTTTCGGCGGGAGCCTCAACCTCCCATTAAGCCCCTTAGTCGATCACGACAATACTTTGTACAACGGCTAGACTCCTCACGATGCACTTGCCGCGGCGCGGCTATTTCCATTAGCCCCGGACTTTCAGTCCGGGGTAACGTCACCCTAGCCAAAACGGAGTCGCGGAAGCGACGGCATCTGTTGAATTTCGTACGTCGTACACAGATTGCGACACAGTTTTTTTGAACAAATCATCCTCTCGCAAAAGTGGCAGTATTTCTGCATCGATAGATTGACCAACGAGCCTATCGCCGCCCATTTCGGTTTGGGGGTATTGCTGAGTCTCGCCGATTAATTCTGGATTCCAAAGCGCCACACCATCGTCAACATGAAATTGCGTAGGAACCAACCACCACCGAGCCAGAAAATATCTATTTGTTTCGGCGGGAGCCTCAGCCTCCCATTAAGCCCCTTAGTCGATCACGACAATACTTTGTACAGTGGTTAGAATCCTTCGTCGCACGACATTGGTGAAAGACGTCTCCTTCCGGTGAGCATTCCCCAACCAGCGAACCGCCAGCTTCAACGCAATCATTTTGGCAAAAGTAGTTATGGACGAATCAAATAAGCTCGAACCCAACACATTCTTTATCGAAGTTTCCGGCGCCGGGATTCCCGAGGTTGATGGACTCTTCGTTCCTTCGATCGCTCCTCCCACCGAATCTGAATCAGGAACCGTTTCAAGCTCCGGCTACTGGAATGGCAAGATGGCTTGGGACCGGGCCGATGGAAAAAGTGAGAGAAGTCCTGCACTTTCCTATTCCAACAGCTACAAGTCTTGGCGAATCTGCAGGCTCGATGGTCATCTTGCCTATGACATAACCAGCGAGGACGAATTACCACCCACTGATAAAGAGTGGCACGTCTACAAAAAGGGGATCGCGCCAGCTCCCAAAGTTGTGCTCCATTACTATGACCCCAGACAACCCTGCCCCAAGCCCAATGTCGTCTTTGTTCTGGGAGGACCAGGAGCCGGAAAAGGAACGATGTGCGAACTTGCTGAATCTCAACTGGGTTGGACCCACTTGTCCACAGGAGACTTGCTTCGAGCGGAACGTATAGCCGGTGGACCTACCGCCAACACGCTGGAAGAGTTCATGACGGCAGGAAAACTGGTACCCAACGAGATCATTGTGACGCTGCTCAAGAACGCCATGGAGACCATCACCAGAACAACAGGTAAAAACAACTTTCTACTGGACGGTTTCCCTCGATCATTGAGCAATCTGGAAGAATGGTACAAGGTCTTCGGCAAAGAAGCCGGGCTTCCCAAGATGCTGTACTTTGAGTGCCCCTACGATGTTCTCGAAAAGCGTATCCTGGGACGTGCCAAATACTCAGGTAGAAGTGACGATAACGTTGAGAGTATCAAGCTGAGATTCGATACCTTCAAAGCCGAGACTTTACCAACGGTCGAACTTTTCAAAAGCAAAAACAAATGTGTCGAAATCGACACCAGCCTAGACCGCCAAGCCGTCTACGACACGGTCAGCAATAACCTCGCTGAGTACACCGACAAATCGTTCGCAGACCAACCGCTTTCTGAGCGAGCAGAGATGCTGCTTGGCTTGAGACCCTACTCCAAACAGCAATAAGTCAAGCACTAACTCAAAGTCCCGATCTGCGATGGAACGACTACGCTAAAAAAAACGAGGAACCCAAATGACTGAAGAGGACGAAATTCTCGTTGTACGCATACGACAGTTGATCAAGCGCCGCAAAGGATACTCTGAAAAGAAGATGTTTGGTGGACTTTGTTTTTTCATCAATGGAAACATGTGCGTCGGCCCATGGAAAGGCTCGCTCATTGTGCGAATGGCAAAAGAGGATCACGATGCAACCCAGTCGCAGCCTCATGCAACCCCGATGGACATCACGGGAAAAGTAATGAAAGGTTGGGCCAAAATAAAGCCCACCGGAATCAACACCGACGAAGATCTAACGTTATGGATCGACCGCGCGATCCAATTCGTCCGAACATTGCCGCCCAAATAAGCCCCGTTGAAATGCGATGAGCAGGTCATCGCAATGTTCAATTCACCGCAGGCGTTGCAGGTGAAGCCACCAAATCATCGCCGACGTCAACGTCAATGCAAATGGGAAGGTGATCCGATGCCCGTTGTGAGTTCGGGGATGAGTGAACGCGACAACCTTGTGCTTTTAGTCTTTCGTCAATGACGAAACGATCGAAATGCCACACAGGTCGAGACGTATGGAAACTGGGACCTGGCGAATGCACTTGAAAACCACACCCGAAGGCTTCATGAATTGTCTTGACCGACGAGCGTTCGTTAAAATCTCCGCCAATCAAATTAAAGCAATTCGATTTTGACCCTTCGACGAAATTCTTGATCGCAAGGCATTGTTTTCGCCTCGCGAATTTAAGCAAAGAAAGGTGTAAACCGATCACCTGAAACTGCTGCCCCGCGCGGTCAAACTTTGCAGCAACCGCACCGCGAGGCTCAAACTGAGGCAAATCGATTCTGGATGTTTCTTGAAGTGTAATGTCACCACGATACAAAATAGCATTGCCATGCCAACCGTGACTTCTTGGTGAGACCGAGACCTCTGCAAACTGATACCCCAATGACTTCCTGAGTTCATCTACGGGCAACGTCCCATGTCGCGCGCCAAAACGTCGGTCCGCTTCTTGCAGCAAAACAATATCCGCATTGAGCTCCGCCAAAACATTAACGATTCGGACGGGATCTCGTTTCCAATCCAACCCAACTGCCTTACGGATGTTATAGCTCGCCAAACGCAATGTTCGGCCGTCTCGATTTTTTAAATCGCTTTCAGTCAATGGTCCCTCGGTATTCGAACTCGTGCATCAGATAATGGATGCAATTGCCATGCCAATCACCAGTTCACAAAGTAACACAAATTACGAATAGGAAATTCTCGTTCTTGCATCGAGACGCGAAAGAATTCCAGACAGTCTTGCAAACGCTCCCGCTTGGCACTCTCGTCCATTCACTGCCAAGCTTTTATGCAAATGCTGCCGATTTGTCATAGCCATGTCGATTTCGAGCGTAGGGCGATTTCGCACAGAAGCCGAAAATTGTTCAAGCCGCACCGATTTTTGGCAACGTGGACGCGACTGGCAAAACGAATTCTCGAAATCGGCTCGGTCAACCAGCGTACATCTGCAGCCGCATTCCCACTTGATCGAGAATCTCGCAGGCGGTTTCGTAATCCGGATGGCGAACAATAATCATTCCATCTGAACGCAGCGTCTGTTTCCAATCTCGCCGTTGGGCACCGATGGGAAGCAAATCGATGTAGCAAAAATGCTGTCCGAAATCAGCCATTAAACCTTCAAGCCCCTCGATGCGTTGAATTCGACCTTCGCCCTGGGCTCGCTTAAAAATATGGCCAGCGCAAAATCCGCGATTGATGGGCTGGCTGAATGATCCATTCGTAACGGCTTCTGCCCAGCCCTCAAACACATCGAAATCGTTAGCGAAATTCATCAAGTCAACGGTATTGGCACCTGGCGGCCTGGCAGCAATTTCTCCGAACACCGCTTCTCCATCAGGTTTCCGATACCACTCCATATGCGTAAACCCATCGCGAAATCCAAGCGCCTTGATCACTTCGACTCCCATTTCCCGACCTGTTTCAAGATACGGATCCATCACATTTCTCACAGTGATCGTTTGTTGGCTGATCCATTGATGCGTCCGCCCCATGAGCGGCCGTGGTCGATAGCAGCAGATGTTGAAGAATTTGATTTCACCGCCTACGCATACGGTATCAAAGGTGTACTCATCTGCCTCAATAAACTCTTCAACACTGACCTCTCGTACGTGCCCCAAGCGCGGCAGTATTTCTTCCAAATGTTCTGAGCTATCAACCCGATAGGTATCGGCCGAACCCGCGCCAGCAATCGGCTTAACGCAAATCGGATAGCCGATGGCTTTGGTTGCGTCGCGGACCCCCTCTATTGAAATCGTACTGACGTGCCTTGGAGTTCGGATTCCGTTTCGGTCGAGAACTTGTTTCATCACCTCTTTATCACGAAACGGAACGGTCTGTTCCACCGTCATTCCAGGCAGCCCCAGCATCTCACGGAGCTTGGCCGCCAACACCATGAACGGCTCCCACGTGCATTCGATTTGGTCGATACGAACTTTGGCAGCCGCGTCAGCCACTACGCGCATGACCGCATGCTCATCTACAAAAGAGGGAACTTGAAGATATGCCGACAGAGCATTCCTTGCGATCTCAGGCAGATCATTCTCATGTTGATCGCCAACGCCGATGACATGGTGCCCCTGACGCGCGAGCCCTCGCGTAAAAAACGGTTGCTCAACGGGAAAGCCGGGCGAGATCATGACCACATTCATTGATTGCTTTCTAATTAATTGTTTGCACGAGCTCTCAAGTCATATCACCTAAGTTGAATTTCTACCGTCTCCACGATCTTTTTCAAAGCCGATTCGACGACACCCGAATCGGGATGGCGGACGATGATATGTCCCTCGCCTTCGTAGCTACCTGTCGGCGAATCCCCAAGCTGGGGAATTTTTGCTTGGGCAACAATATCGCCTAGCGAATTCTTAATCTCGCCCAAACCATGGATTTCCGCGACACGGCCGTTGCCCATTCCTCGAAGATACGCTGCGCCCGCCGCGAACTTTCGTTCAGGAAATTCAAAGTGCCCATGAATCAAAAGCTCGGCCCACGCTTGATACAAATCAAAATCGTGCGCCCATGAAATCAACGAAGTAAATTGTGCTCCTGGCGGTCGGCAACCTACCTCCGAAATGGCAACGCTTCCATCAGGTCGCAAAAACCATTCCATGTGGCTCAGGCCGGTCTGCATCCCAAGCGCCGAAAGCGCTGCTTGGGCGATTTGTTTGATGGGTTCGTACTGAGGCAAGTCAGACTCGCGTGGAATCATCACGCACCACTGGATCCATGGCTCTCGAACCACTTCAAGCGGTCCCGGAGCGTAGTGGGAGATCGAAGACCAGATCAATTTTCCATTCAGGCAAATACTGTCAAACGAATGCTCTTTGCCAACAACAAACTCCTCAATCACTGTCGGGTTCTGCGGACTTGGATTGACATGTTCCAAGCATGAACGCAACTGTTCCAGATCTTCACAGCGATAAATTCCTTTTGCCCCCGCTCCATCTGGCGGTTTAACGATCAAAGGGAATCCAGTCTCCGCTGAAAATTTGATTGCAGAATCAACTGAGGTTGCTCGACAATGTTTGGCACAGGGAAGTCCCGCCTCTCGCAATACAGTTTTCATCACCGCTTTGTCGCGAAAGTTATTTGCTGAGGCAGCGCCCATTCCGGGCACTCCCAAATGATCACGGATCTCCCCAAGGGGAACTTGAATCTGCTCTAACATTCCAATGATAGAATCGACTCCGCCAAATTTTTCGCTGATTTTCTCAACGCCACTTAGCAACTGTGGAGTACTGATGTTGTCGACACCGAAGTGTGCGGACAGTCGATCTCGGACACTAGATGGCAGCTTGGCCACTGGATCGCAGCTGACCAAGCCAATCCGAGCATTCGCAACGTGAGTAGCGGCGTCGATAAATCGAACAGTAGCGTCCATAAAGTACGGAGCGACAAAAACAATCTTTTTCATGCCGTTAATTCTTTCGTATCAGCCAAGCTACCCGCTGGTGGCGGAAATACTATACTAGTCGATTGAGCGAGCCGCTGGATTCCGTCATGCAAAATATTTTAGTATCCCGGGTACTACCGCAATGAATGTAATTTTTGTCGAACCATTTTTCCCAAACAATCAAAGAGAATTTGTTCGCGGCTTGGTACAGGCGGGGGCCACCGTCATTGGCATCGGCGAATCTCCCCAAGACTCTCTCGACGACCAACTGCGAGAATGGATGCTCGACTACATCCAAGTGTCCAGTGTTTGTGACGAAGCTGCAATGACGAGTGCGGTGAAATTTGTTCAGTCAAAACTGTGGGTCGACCGCATGGAGGCGACAGTAGAAGCCCACATCATGCCGATCGCCAAAGTCCGAGAAGCCTGTTCGATCCCCGGAATCTCGGTGGAGACTTCCTTTCTATGCCGCGATAAACCGGCGATGAAGCAAGTACTTCGCGACGCAGAAATCCCCTGCGCACAATCGATTGGCAGTGGAGATACCGCCCAAATCCACCAGTTTGCGAACGAAGTTGGCTACCCTTTGATCATCAAACCACGTAGCGGTGCGGGGGCTTCGGGCACTTTCAAAGTTACCAACGAAGGTGAACTCAATTCGGCTCTTGTGCAATCCAATGTCGGAAGTGGAGGCGATGTTGCGGTGGAAGAGTTTATCGAAGGACACGAAGGTTTTTATGACACCATCACGGTCAACGGTGTTGTCGTGTTTGAGTTCATCACTCACTATTATCCGAACGTACTTGAAGCAATGCGAAACCGTTGGATTGCTCCGCAGTTCATTACCACCAATCGAGTGGATTCTGTCGAAGACTACGACGAACTCAAAAAAATGGGACGCCGCGTGAACGAGGCCCTGAAGATCGGAACCTCGGCGACTCACATGGAATGGTTCTTCGGCCCCAAAGGATTAAAGTTTTCAGAAATCGGTTGCCGGCCACCAGGCGTGAAGGCTTGGGATCTTTACAACTCCGCCAATGATATTGATCTTTACCACCAATGGGCTTTGGCGGTCACCCACGGAAAAACTTCCGCAACTCCGTCACGACAATTTAGCGCCGGGATCATCGCCCTGCGGCCCGATAGCGACGGACACATTTCAGGCATCAGCGGGACCGAAGAAATTGAACAGCGACATGGGCAGTGGATTATCGACTGCCACCTGCCCTCACAAGGAACACCCACACAAGGAGTCGAAGCCGGATACATGGCAAATGCATACGTGCGAATGAAACACCCCGATTTCGATCAACTTCGGCAGATGCTCGATGACGTTGGACAAACCATGAAAATACATGCCAAATAGTTGAGGCAAGTGACGAACCGACATCCGTCACGCTTGATTCAACCCGGGTTGCAGGCCAGAGGTTTCATGAAAGCACGACGCCTGAGCGCGGAATAGGCGTGGATCGTCCTCGCTCACTAGGATTTTGCATCATGCTACAAAAAGTCTTCGTAGTACCGGTTTTTAGCCGGCTGGATACGATTCCGCCTAAGGCGGGACTACAAACAGGTTAAAGCACCCATGCAAAATCCTATCACGCTTCGGGTTACCACTCGAACGGATTAGTCGAAGCTCCCGTTTCACAGGAATTAGAATCGCTTCGTCTGTGCCCACACGTCTCTTCCGACTAAAATCACCTTTATCAAGATCGCCGGAAAATACCGGCCGCATGTCAATCAACATCCATTTCAATTGCCCACTCATGCCTGACAAGCTTCGACAAATCACCTTGCTTGGTCCCCAACCCCAATATGCATCACTCAAGGCGACGATCGAACAACAAAACATTATTGGGCCCGTCGCGCTGGTCACTGCCGGTTGGGAAACCGACGAGCAAGACGATGGTGAACTCAAACAGGCAATCGGTATCCAATGTGTCAACTTGAATTTGTTCGCAAGAACGGAACAGTTGTTTGCCGACGACCCTGAACTCATCCAAATGCTGCGAGATAGACAAGACGAACTGCGGCACTTGCGAGACGCCTACAACGATCGCTTGAACCATTTACTGAGAGCCGCCAGACAAATCATCCGTCGCAAAGAACACTTGATTGACCTTGATTCAGAGCGGGAGTCCGCGATCGAAATGGTACGACAACTTGATCGGCAGTATTTCGTCCGCACAAGTCAAATCATCGACCAGTACGAAGAAAAACTTCAAACCGCAAACCGCCCGATGGTCGCCGATCATCGCCGTGAAATTCTTGAGATCCTGAAACAGGTCAACGCAATTTTAATCTCAGGTGGACATGTGGCGATCATTTTAAACCGGTTGAGAATCTTCGGCATATTGGATTCGAGACCAGAGTTGCCAATCATCGCCTGGTCAGGTGGAGCCATGGCTCTTGCGGATCAAATCGTATTTTTCCATGACTCGCCCCCGCAGGGCAAAGGCAATCCCGAAGTTCTTCGCGCAGGCATGGGCATCTATCAAGATCTGCTGCCTTTACCGGACGCCCGCTCCCGATTGAAACTAAAGGACAAGGCACGTGTAGAACTGTTTGCTCGCCGGTTTGAAAGGTTTCGCTGTGTCATCCTGGATGAGCTGACGATCCTTACTCGAGACAAGGGAACCTGGATTTCCCTGGACGACAACGCGGATCCCCATCAGGCGTCATGTTTAGGTCGCTCAGGTCGCGTCGTGAGTTTTAGCTCATGATTGCTTCTCCGATCTTCGACAAACTCGATGCCAGCGCCTCATCTGACGAGGTGATGAAAATCATCGCCGAACATTCATTTCCCTTGGTCCAAGGCTCCATCGTCACGTTTGTGTTTGTGGGCGACGCGGAACAGGTTGCACTTCGCCACTGGATTTATGGCCTGCCCTCCAGCTTGCCTTTGACTCGACTTGGCATGACAGACGTCTGGTATCGATCGATGGAGTTTCCAACCGGTTCAAGAATCGAATACAAATTTGGCGTGACGAGAAACGGCCATGAGGAGTGGATATTTGATCCGCTCAACGATCAAGTGGCCTACGATCCGTTCGGTGGAAACTCGGTCGCGCGCGGTCAGGACTATATCATTCCCGCATGGTCCCAGAAAACCCCAGGCGTCAATCAAGGCCGCTTCGACGGATTTGCGATGCAAAGCGATGCTCTGGGCGATGAACGAAAAATCAACGTTTACATTCCGACAAGCTTTCGAGAGTATCGCCGATACCGTTTGCTGATCGTCCACGATGGCAACGACTACATTCAGTATTCGCGACTGAATCACGTTCTTGATAATTTGATCGCTGGCAGCGAAATGTCACCGCTGATCGTTGCCCTTTCGAATCCTCACGATCGCTTGAAAGAGTACGCTCATGATCCTCGCCACGCAAAACACATCGTTGAAGAGTTGATCCCTGAGCTCGAGAACCGATATCCGCTTATCGCTGAATCATCGGGCCGTTGCATCATGGGAGCTAGTTTTGGCGGCGTTGCTTCCCTTTCAACCGCTTGGCGATACCCGGGCGTTTTTGATTCCATGTTGGTCCAAAGCGGTTCATTTGCTTTTACCGATATTGGCGATCATTCTCGAAGCCCCGTCTTCGACCCGGTCGTCGAATTCATGAATGAGTTTCGCAAAGCGCCGGGCAATCCAGTCAAACAGGCGTTTGTGAGTTGCGGTGTATACGAGTCGTTGATTTACGAAAATCGCTCGCTCGTCCCGTTCTTGCGTAAACACAAAATCGAAACGAAATTCGAAGAAGCCTATGATGGCCACAACTGGGAGAACTGGCGAGACCGGTTGCGCACCGGACTATGCTGGCTTTTCCCAGGACCACTTTGGGAAACTTACATGTAACATTCGACGAATATCGGAATTTTGGCTCGAACACAAAACTTAGCAACCTTTTCACAAGAGCAAATATGCCAAACGCAACTCGAAAAATCGGCCTCTCTTTAGGTGCAGATCTTTGTTGGCCCAAGTGCTACGAAGAGATTCTCAACAAGATGAATCTTCAGATTCCTCACAAAGGCGAAACCGTTAGCTTTGATGTTGAACGAGTCACAATCGAACCCTACGGCCTAGAGCAGGGCTGCGACTACGACGTGGTCATTGACCGTCTGACGCATTGGTATCACACCAGTCGCGAGTGGATTAAAAAGTCAATTCTGATGGACGGGCTCTACGTCTACAACAATCCCTGGTCGCTGCAGTCGATGGAAAAGCAGACGACTTATTGCGCAATGATGAAGCTCGGTTTGCCGGTCCCTGAAACCTGGATGGTTCCACCAAAATCATACGACCCCCATACCGATCTCGACGTCACGCTTGAACGCTACGCAAAAATTTTCAACCTGGGAGAAATTGGCAACAAAATTGGTTTTCCAATGTTCATGAAGCCCTATGACGGAGGAGCTTGGAAAGGCGTCAGTCGCGTCGACGACGATAAAGAGTTGCGTTCGACCTACGAGAATAGTGGGACCTTCTTGATGCATTTGCAAAAGTCGGTTGAGGGTTTTGATCGCTTTGTGCGTTGCATCGGAGTTGGACCTCAGTTCCTGTTAGTCAGCTACGACCCGGCAGCACCGCTTCACGCACGCTACGAAATGAAACTGAATTTCATTGACCAAGAAGAACAGTCGTTGCTGGAGGATATGGCAATGACCATCAATTCGTTTTTTGGATGGGATTTCAATTCCTGCGAATCGCTTCATTGCGATGGTGTGTGGTACCCAATTGACTTTGCTAACGCCTGCCCCGATTCACAGGTAACCTCATTGCATTACTTTTTCCCTTGGTTAGTAATGGCCAATATCCGCTGGTCAACTTTCTGTGCAACCACGAAAAAGAAGATGCGAATGTGTGTGGACTGGGAACCGTATTGGGAAATCATGCGACAGGACCTACCTTATCGCGAACGACTAGCGGCCTACGCGGCAATTGGACACAAGCGAATGGAATCCGATCGATTTCAAGAATTTTGCGACCACCATTTGACTCACCTGGAAGAACAGACTCATGAGTTTTTCGGAACGGATCTGGCGAAAAACACGATTCGCCAGAAAGTCGCTGCGCTTTTCCCTGAGCACGAAGTAGAATCGTTTACTGAACACTTTTGGGAACGAATTCAGAATTGGCGAAGTTCCATTTCCAATCCGACCTAGTGGACGAACGCTGACAACAAACAACAACGTGGAGCGGTCTTCCTCTTCACCGTTTTAACAACGATCTCCAACAACCACCTGATCGCACGATGGTGTCTCATGAACCACTCACAATACCTGGACCCAGCCACAGCAAGTCTAAAGGACGTCCACTTCTGGCATTCCGATGAACTGCAGATGAAAACGCAGATCGTTCGGTGGGGAGACTTTGGAACGCCGCTCTTGCTTTTCCCGACCGCTGGGGGCGATGCCGAAGAAGTGGAACGCTTCTTTCTGATTCGAAAACTGGCGCCCTTTATTCATGAGGGGCGATTGAAAGTTTACTCCGTCGACAGTATCAACGGAAAAACCTGGCTCACGAACCCTTCGATCCCACACCGAGTTTGGGTGCAACAACAGTACGACCAATTTATCGCCCATGAAGTCGTGCCACTCATTCGCCGAGATTGTAATGACGATCAGATCGAGATCTTCACGGCGGGTGCGTCGATTGGAGCATTCAATTCGCTTGTTTCCATATGCCGACATCCCGATTTGTTTAGTCGTGCGATTTGTCTAAGTGGGACTTACGATATTGAAAAGTGGCTGGAGGGCCAATGGTTTGATGAGTTTTATCACCAATGCCCGATACAATTTGTACCTCGGCTTCCCGATGGAGAACAACTAGAAAAACTTCGTAGTCGTTTCGTCCTGTTAGCAACCGGCAAAGGCGACAACGAAGCTCCCGACGAGTCGTGGAAGGTCGAACGTGCACTTGCGCAAAAGGGAATTCCCAATCGCGTCGATGTCTGGGACAGCAATTGGAGACACGACTGGGAAACTTGGCGTGAAATGCTGCCCAAGTACGTTCAGGAAATGCTGATTAGCATTGACCGCTAAAATCGAAGTTCGTGGAAGATCAGTATGTCCTTAGGTCATTGAACTTTGCGAGGCTCAATTTCGCTTTGCGAATTCCAAGAGAGCTTATTTGGCAAGTTCTTCCAGCAACAAGCAACTGGTCTTGATCCCTAGGTGAAAATCTTCCAGTGAAAATTTTTCGTTAGGACTATGAAGATTGTCATCGTCCTGGCCCCAACCAAGCAACAGCGTATCAACGCCCGGCATGACTCGAAGCGATTCAACGACGGGAATACTTCCACCAGATCGAATAAAAACGGGTTTCGCGCCAAAACCACTTTCGATCGCTCTCGATGCAGCTTTCATGAACGGACTTTCCATGGGCAGCACAAATCCCGGCGAACCTTCGGATGCAGTGAATTTCATTGCAATTCCAGCCGGAAGGTGGTTCTCTAGCCAAGTCTCGATTGCCAGTTTGATTTTTTGAGGGTTTTGATCAGCGACCAATCGAAAACTGAATTTTGCGCCAGCTTGGTAGGGCAGCACGGTTTTGGCTCCGTCTCCCTGATAGCCACTCCATAATCCGTTCACATCAAACGTCGGGCGACACCAACGACGTTCAAGCGTCGAGTAGCCTGCCTCACCCGTCAACTCTGATACTCCCAAATCAGCTCGGTATTGAGACTCAGAAAAATCTAACTCGACCAGTTTGCGTTTCTCATTGTCGCTTAACTCCCGAACCTCATCATAGAACCCGGGCACTTGAATTCGTCCTTCGCGATCGATCATGGCATCTAGCATTTGACATATCGCATTGGCAATCGTTCCGCCAAATTTCCCAGAATGTAGATCGCGATTCGGCCCAGTCAAGTTAATTTCGCAGTAGATCATCCCACGTAGACCGTGTGTAATCGCAGGCTTACCGGGCCCGAATTGGGAACAATCACTGATGACCGCGATATCTGCCGCCAATTTTTCGGCAACAGAAACGTCGCCGTCATATTCGCCCTGGAGAAAAGCCTTTAGTCCTTCGCCCCCCCGATTCCTCTTCGCCTTCGATAAGGAATTTCACTTGAACGGGCAGTTCACCTCGAGTCTTCAATAGCGTTTCGACTCCAAACAGGTGAGTAATCATCTGGCCTTTGTCATCCGTCGCACCCCGCGCGAAAACTTTCCCATCACGAACCGTTGGTTCAAAAGGCGGCGAGTCCCACAACTCAAGCGGATCGGGCGGTTGAACATCATAGTGGCCATAAATCAAAACGGTCGGGGCGCCGTCGACTGGCTTCGATTCGGCATACACCAACGGATGGCCACAGGTTTCGATCATTTCCGTACGAAGATTGAGTGCGGAAAATTTATCGGCCAACCACTGTCCAGCCTTGCGGGTTTGTTCATCGTATGCAGAATCCGTTCCTATGCTGGGGATACGAAGCCATTCGAATAAATCGTTCTCAAATCGAGTTCGATTGTCCGCAAGGTAAGACTCAATTCCGCTCATGTTTTTCCAATAGGTTTCTGTAGAGTGTTGTCCTATCGTACGTGATTGTCACCCTGCATTGATACCAGGCCAATGCTGCGAACATTCAAAATAGAGACTTCTCCAAGACGCATCAAAACAAAACATCATCGAGATCGCCAACGTGCAGATCACATGAGCGCCGTTAGTTTTCATTTGCGCTAGTACCCGGATCGTTTTGAATTGACGGCAACAAGGCTAAGAAAACCGGTGTATCTGATGTTCTCGGCCCGCCAATCGAAGATGGGCGAGGCACGAGGCCACAACCGAAAAGATTCCACCCTAGCGACATAAGAACCCGCCCGGTGGGCCCGCACGGGAGGTTGGAACACTGTCTCCGATTAACGTGTCGTAGGAATCCTAAAACGCAAAAACAAATCAACGGATGTCGTAGCTCCGCGACTCTTGTTTTTGGGACTGTTACCCCAGACTAAAAGTCTGGGGCTATGGGAAATAGCCGCTCTGCGGCAAGACGTCCTGAGGAGGCAATGGAAACCCGACGCGTCAGCGAGGACGAACCCGACACGTCAAGCTGTGACTTTTCATTCGAGCATGAAGCGAATACCTAGAACAGTGCTTTATGGAAACCCGACACGTCCTCGCTCACGGGCTCACGCGTCGGGTTACCATTGCCACCTCCAGAAACGTGGTTCATCAGAACTCACCTAAGCTCCCCTGGCGGATTGATGAAACTCAATTCAGACGAGACAATTGAGCTGCTCTATTTCCGAATGCTCTGAAAACGAAATTTATCATGAAAATTGTAATCGCAGGGTGCGGAATCGGTGGATTGACGATGGCCCATGCTCTGGCAGACGCAGGGCACCAAGCCATCTTGCTCGAACGATCTCCACAACTAAAACCTGTTGGTGCGGGAATCAGCATTCAACCCAATGCTCTACAAGCCCTCAAGCGTTTGAATCTCGACAATCTGGTGTCGAATGCCGGCTGGCAAGCCAAATGTGCGCGGGTCATTTCGAATTCAGGAAAACAATACAGCAAGTTTGATTTTACAAATTACCGCGAACTGTTCGGTTTCCTACCGCACACGATTTATCGCGGTGACTTGATGCGGGTTCTACACGAGGCATTGGACAAAGCCAAAACCACTGTCTTGCTGAGCCAGTCATTGGAGTCATTTCGTGAAACGGAAAATGAAGTTGTTGTCACTACCAACAGTCAGTCGATCGAATGCGATGCGTTAATCGGCGCAGACGGAATTCACTCCAGCGTCCGCGAGCAACTCTGGGGTAAAATCGATCCGATCTATGCTGGATACACTTGTTGGCGAGGCATGGTGACCGACCCAACTCTGGTCAACTTGGTTGATACGATGACAGAAGTATGGGGCAAGGGCGCCAGATTTGGGTTTATGCGATGTAATGCGAAACAAGTCTACTGGTTTGCCACAGAAAACCGTCCCGCGGGATCCGACCACGAACCTCGCACCGAAAACTGGAAATCACGATTCGATTCCTGGGTCGACCCCGTTCCGCAGTTACTGCGTTCCACAGCCGCTGAGGAGATCGTTCACAACGACATCATCGACCATGCTCCGATTTTTCCATGGGGAAAAGGGCGTGTCACTTTGATCGGCGATGCGGCTCACGCGATGACGCCAAATTTTGGTCAAGGAGGAGCGCAGGCCATCGAGGACGCCGTCGTACTTGGCGTTGCTTTGAAACAAGTTGGTGAATTTGCTGTAGTTGAACCTACCAGCGTTGAATCTGCGTTCCGAAGTTATGAAGCGTTTCGTCGACCAAGAACGACAAAGTTGGTCAAAGGCTCAAGACAGTTTGGCAAAATCGGACAAGGCGGAAACGGGTTTCTCAGGCTAATTCGCAATCAACTGATGCCCAGGCTGCCGAAAGGATTTGTAGACAAACAGCTTGGATGGCAATGCAACTTCGACGCCCACTTGAACAAATTCGGAGCCACCGCCCTGTAGCAAGCGAATGATTTTAAAATCTTCTTGGTTGCTACATCACATCTGCATGTTAGCAGTACTCGTGGAGCCGTCACTTTTTCGGGACCATTTTGGCTTGGGTTCCATCCAGATTATCCAAGCCCCATTTTGCAATCGATTTCATTAACGGCCTCAAAGTCTTGCCCTTTGCCGTTAGCCGATAAGCGTCCTTGCCTGGCACTTCAGGAGAAGGAAATCGCTCCGCCAATTCAGACTCTACCAACCGATCCAATCGGTTCGCCAAGATATTGGTTGCGATCTTTTCTGGAGACGCCATAAATTCTTTGAAGTGCGTTCTACCCAACAGCAAATCGCGAACAACCAGCATCGTCCATCGATCACCAATGATGTCGAGCGTACAAGCAATCGGGCAACAGGATCGTGGTTTCTTCATGGGTCCAAGCACCAGCAAAACGCATTCGCAGAACACGAATTTCAGGAAAAACACCAAAGCTTCTATTGACTATACGTCGATCACTTGCAAAATGCAACCATCAACACTTGCGTTTTGCAAGCACACCAATCATACCCTCTTGAGAAAGCCGACGGATGTTCGACCCTTCCGACATTCCCTCAATCCAACATCCCTCTTTGGGTTCGATCATTGCGTTTTTGCTTGTCATTCTCTGGGTAGTTCTTTGGTTCATGATCAGTGCATATCGCTCCGGCGGCTCAGCAGAAAACGAAAAGCAACGCTATATTGTGCGGTTTTCAGCGGGACTGTTCGCCTGGCTGGCCTTGGGTGCAGCCTTACCGATGTCGGGGCTGCTGCATCTCAAGATCCTTCCGCCACCCGGATTGGTTTTTGCCTGTGGGTGTTTCGTAGCAGGAATCGTTTTCGCATTTTCAAAAACGGGAGCGAGACTCACGACAGTTCCAATCCATTGGTTTGTCGGCTTTCAGGCATTTCGTTTGCCACTCGAATTGGTTCTGCACCATTGGTACAAAACCGAAACCATCCCGATTCAGATGACCTTTGAAGGCTACAACTTTGACATTGCAACCGGCATTCTCGCGATCGCCATTGGAACCTGGGCAAAATTTGGAACGCCGCCGAAATTTTTCGTTTGGGTGTTCAATCTCATTGGACTGGCTCTCTTGCTGGCCGTCGTTTCGATCGCAATCACATCGGTCCCTACGCCCATTCGACAATTTACCAACGAGCCCGCCCTCGTGCTGCCGTTTTATTTCCCCTACAGCTACATCGTTTCGATCGCGGTGACGGGAGCACTGGTTGGGCACCTGCTCCTGTTTCGAAAACTAACTGGCGCATGCCCGCAAATCCAACCTGCCAGTTCGAACTGAAATTTCGAGCAAAACGCCCCGGATTCAATATACATCTCCAGGAACCAACTCGGAGACACCAGGAACTCCCAACGGCATGCTGCTTTTACCATGCGCAACCGCGTAGATCCTGTTGTTATCTCGAAACCAAAACAAGGGTTCAAAAACAACTTTTCCAGCTGCATTCAAGATTGGCTCCAGCTTGATATCGAACCTACCCCAAATTTGACGAAGCCATTTGCGATGCTTGTCGCCAATCTGCTCAAGCACGTCATTGAACGCGTCCTGTCGACTGGGTGCTGTCTCGAAATCTGGTTTCGTATTGAGCAATTCAAGACAAGCTTTCAGCGCATCAAAGATTCGCTTGCTTGGATTGAAATGGCTTCTCGTTCCATAGATGGCAAGCAATGATCTCGCGCGCGTCATGGCAACATACAAGTTATTGGCGAGGATTTCTTCCTTGCTCGATACGAACTGATCGACACCGGGAATGATAATGACTTCGGACTCATAACCCTTGTACGAATGTGGAGTTGTCATCACGAGGGTATTGGCGTTTCGCTCAAAAGGTCGATTCGTTTGCAACGACAACTCGATCCCAATTTTGGAAAGTTCTGGTGTCAAGGTTCCTTGCAAGTCTGCGGCCAGCTTTTTGCCATTATAGATCATGCAAATATCGCTTGGTCGCACGCTCTCTTGTTGAGTCAGGTATCGGATGTGTTTCCCAATCCGTTCGATTTCATCTTGTCGATCGTCGAAAGTATGAAAGATTGGTGAGGGACCATGGACTTCGTTGTAACGAACATGAAGCCACGGCTGACCGTTTCGTTTTGACGACTCAATCAGACCGAGATTCTCAAGCTCTTGTTGGTCCTTCCGTTCGTCATGATTTGACAATCGATTGAGCACATTAACTGCCAGCTCGGTAATTGGCTTGGTTGATCGAAAACTCTCTCGCATGATGGTAGAACGTCCACGCATGTCGAGTCCAAACTCAGACCACGTTGGGGTCTTTCGACCGTAGATATTTTGAGCGTTGTCGTAAAAGATATGGGCGGAACGACTGTTCTGGTCATCAGGGTCTTTCTGTGCCACAAGCGACAAAAGCAAACGCAATGTCGATGGCCCCATATCCTGAGCTTCGTCGATAAAAAGTGCAGTGCATTTGGGCAACAGCGTTTCAACATCCTGGCGACTCAGAAACTCCTCCGCCGCTCGGTCGTAATCAAAGTCAAAACGCTCCATTGACAATGATGCTTCTGGTAAAATCCCCGACAAAACATCTTTGATGTGATGCAAGGCAACGCGGTCCCATGGAAACTCCTGCTTGCCAAACAAATCGCCTTCATGAAGTTGCTCCCATGCCGACTCGACGGATTGTCGAAGCAGTTTATGAAGAGAGCGGTTTGCGTAGACCGCCCAGATTTCCTGATTCGAATTTGGCCTCAAACGTTGAACCGTTTTTGCCAGCCAGTTACTCAGCACAAACGACTTTCCACTACCCGCAACTCCACGCACAACCCTTGGCTTTCCGTCCAACTCTAAATTGGACAGCCTCTGTTGTTCTTTTGATGGTACCGGCGTCAGTCGGCTTCGATCTTCAAACTGTTTCCCGAGACTGTCTGGTTTAGGATGGGCCGAACGATATGGCGACTTCGATTCGTTAACCGATCCAAACTCCACAGCTGGAGCTCCATCAAAATCTCGCCAGTGATAACCTTCCTTGGTTTTCTCAATGAAGCCCTGTTTTAAAACCGAAATCAACGGTTTCAGATAGGGCTCATCCATTTCATTTCGGCTGGCAAGAACGATGACAGCCTCCCGTGCTCGGCTAAGTGCAACGTTCACGAGACGCTTCCACTCTTCGTACGGCCAGTTGTAGCTGCCGGCATTGACCGTATCGAAGATGACAACGTCGGCTTCCGAGCCCTGTTGACTGTGTACCGTGGAAGCTTCCCAGGACTTCAACTTCCACTTGCCAAATAGCTTGGACACCATTTGTGCTTGGGCTTTGTAGGGAGAGATGAACAGCCCATCACATTCTTGGATGTCTTGGGTGGACATCAGTTTTTGTAAAACACTAAGTGTGGCTTTGCGAACCCAACTTCTGTTTCCGGGGCCACGTTCAGCACGAATCGATGCCAAATCTATTGCGTCAGCATCAAGTACGTACCAAATTGCTCGCGAGAAACTTGAAATTGAGTTCGGGAGAAGAGACTCTTGATTGGCTCGATCTTGGGCGGTCGAAAGAAAGCCGCCGTATTGATAGTCTGAAACAACCTTGCAGACATCAGGATGCATTCGCCGTTGCTCGGACAGCACGTGAACCGCATTGGGCGTCTCTTCTAAATCGTCTAGATGACTTAACCCACTACTTGCAAGCCAGGTTTTTTGTCGGGTTGGCAAGACTCTCGATATTCGACTGATTGGAGCCAGCTGTTTTGAATCGCCAACCAATACCACTCGTTTGGCGGCAAGCAACGAAAGAGCCGCAATGGCTGCCCGTGACATCAAACCTGCTTCATCCATGACGATCGTTGTAAATGGAGCTTGCCCTTTTTCTGTTAAACCTTTGATCGTATCATTTCGCAGGCACGACATCGCCTTAAACGCAGTTGAAACAACGACGCGAACACTGGGGTCGACGATGATCCGGTTGCCTTGATCACTGCCATTGTCGCGGAGTTCAGCAATCTGTTTTCTTGCAAGAGCCTTTTCTTCCATGCTCTCAACCAGTCGCAACTGTCGATTCAGTTTATCAATCTTTTCCAATACAGACGACTCAGTACCACGCAACATGACGGCCAAGTCCTCTTCAACGAATGATTGATACGAAGCTCCTTTACCAATTCGAAGCAGGCAACCATCATTTAGATCCGAAACCGCGACTTCAGCAGCCGCCCTTCCGATTGACAATGCAACTGCATCCGTTGCTCGATTGGTCGTCGAAACCACCAAAATTCGTTCAGAGCCATCATCGCGAATCACTGACGCGACCTGCTGGCCGGTCGTGTAGGTTTTGCCAGTTCCCGGCGGCCCCCAAAGTACAGACCAGGAATGATGCCACCAATCTTGAAGTGATTCCACACCAGGCTTGTACTTGGATTCGTTGACAGGATGAATCCCTCCGCATGTAGCTTCAAGCCGAGCAGGGAGTAGGGTTTGCTCGTTCTCAAAGTTCGGCTCGTTGTACACAGCATCCAGTACCGCGAGAAACTCAAATGGTCTCACAAAGAAAGAGCCGGTTGTGGGTGCGAACTCCGGGTTGTCAATGTTGAGAAACAAGCACCCGTTTTGCTCGTCGACTTCAAGGATCTCGCCGGACCAAGCGATCTCGTCGTTGTAGACGGTATTCTCAACGGCAAAGTCGGACAGCATTTCAAAATCGTCAATCAACACAGGCTTGAAGGCCACTGCACCTTCCCAAGTCCAATCGAACTCAACGGAACTTCCAATTTGCAATACAAATACCGTACCATGATCAAGTTCAGAAAAGACGCTGACTCGATGACATCGCAAACGTTTCCATCGCGAACAGTCACGGTACTCCTGCCGAACGGCCTTGGCGGGCCCAGCCATCGACTGGGTTGCAACTGGCAATCGTAGGTTGGATTCAAATCCTGCCAAGTTGCTGTTTTCGGATTTCGCGACATCTTCCATCAAGCTATTCCCAAGTTTCCGTTGCGAGGGCAATGCCGCAAAGCAATGTCGCAACACCAAGTTCCGTCGTTTTGATCATTGACTCTATTTAAAACCGTCGCTGACCCCTTATTCTATTCTATTCTTACTCTATTCCTGCCCCCTTATTCTATTTCAAGACATGCTATTTCGACCCACTCAAAAACTCGCGACAAAAATCAAGCTTGGCAATCGCACGGAAAAGCCGTTGGAACAAAATGAACTCGCTGACTGGTCCGCAAATCTGTTCGTCGTGAATCGGCAGCAATACATCTTGCTCAGCAACACAAAGTCGCTCTACTCCTGCTTGATGCCCGGCAAAGGAATCACGAACGAATCGAAGTTCGTAGACAAGACAATTCAGTCAATTGAAAAATTCATGCAAGAGGATGGCCGGGGTCGCTATCATGAAACGTTGGTTCTTCCTGAATGCGAGGACATTCACTTTGGAAAAGCACTAAGCCGATCCGTTACCGGTTCGATGAATGATCACATCTTTGCTGCCAAAATTTACCTTCAAGAAAATATGGACCTGAGTGAAATCAGTCGGCGATTAAACGTCACGCCAATGTCGGCATTGCGTGACGAGATCGGCGAAAACTACAATCGGCCAGAACGAGCCATGGACCAGATTCTATCAAAACAAAATATCAAGTAAGGCCCCAGCCGCATTCAAAAGTTCCGCTAGGCCCAAGACGCTCAGTCCAACACTCCCTGTTTTCGCAGCCTGCTGCCTAGGTCGCCACTACCTCAAACGAAAGAACGACAGCAAACGCGTGTAAGGCCAAGCGATTGAAGAAGGCTTATCTTCAACAGAATCGGCCGGTGGAAACCGGCCCTACATCAAATCGAAACCAATCTTCCGTACACAAAACTGGACCTGACAACCTCACGCGTCCAGAAAACTTCGGAAATTCTCGATAAACACTTATTGACTGATCAGTCCACATGTCGATAATATCACCATGAAGACCGGACGACCCACAGAATTTGACCGAAACGAGGCGCTGCAAAAAGCAATGCGGCTGTTCTGGCATAACGGATACGAAGCGACAGGCCTAACGGATCTAACCCGCGAGATGGGAATCGGTCGGCAAAGCCTGTACAACGCCTTTGGCGACAAACACTCATTGTTCGTCGAGGCCGTTACCTGCTATGCCAGTCGAAATAGCCAACCGCTGTTCGATATTTTACAGGCACCCGGATCCAGTTTGAGCAATATCCGCAAGGCACTAGCGGCAGTCGTGTCGGTTGTTTCTGGCGAAGACTGCTGTGGCTGTCTTGTAACCAACTCGATCGTCGAATTGGCGCCTCATGACGACGAAATTGCCAAAGTCGTTCGATCCGCCGTCAATCGAATCGAAAAGGCTTTCAAGGCGACTCTGGACCGCGCCGTCGAATCCAAGGAGATTTCGGCCGATACGGATACCAGAGCCGTCGCACGGTTTCTCAATTGTACCCTTCAAGGAATCGGTGTGATGGGTAAAGCCTCAGCAAGCAAAGCGGCAATGAATGACGTCGTCACAGTAGCACTTTCAAAAATGTTGTAAGCATCTCCTTTTTATTTCGTCCCTTATGGACCGATCAGTCAAAAACCAACCAATAAACCTAAATTATCAACCCAAAAATGGATTTCCAATGAATACTCAACCTGAAACCAAAGAACTACTCCAGCCAACCGAGCTCGACGGACTGCAACTCGCCAACCGTGTGGTCATGGCTCCCTTGACCCGGTCCAGGGCGGGCGAGACTCGGATCCCCAACGAATTGATGGCCGAATACTACGCTCAGCGAGCATCGGCTGGATTGATCATCACCGAAGCGACAACGATCTCTGACCAGGCCAATGGCTGGAATCATTCACCTGGCATCTATACCGACGAAATGGTTGAGGGATGGACCCAAGTCGTCGACGCGATTCACGAGCAAGAGGGCAAAGTTTTCTTGCAGCTTTGGCATATGGGACGTGCATCCCACAGCGATTTTCATGAAGGCCGGCTTCCCGTTGCTCCATCGGCAATCGCGATCGAAGGCGACGGGATTCATACTCCTGGTGGTGGAGAAAAGAAACCACACGAAATTCCGCGTGCACTGAACACAGACGAAATCCCACAAATCGTCGAGGATTATCGCAGGGCAGCCGAGCGTGCCAAAGCCGCCGGATTCGACGGTGTTGAGATCCACTCAGCCAACGGTTACCTACTCGACCAGTTTCTGCAATCGAAATCGAATCAGCGAACGGACGCTTATGGAGGAAGTATCGAAAATCGTTTCCGTTTCCTCGGCGAAGTCGTTGACGCAGTGACGAGTGTCTTCCCAGCCAATCGTGTCGGCGTGCGAATTGCTCCCAACGGTGTTTACAACAGTATGGGATCTCCGGAATACCGGGAGCAGTTTACTTACGTGGCGCAGCAACTTGAAAAATACGGTCTGGCTTACCTGCACGTGATGGACGGCACCGGGTTTGGCTTTCACGAACTAGGCGAGCCGATGACGTTGAATGAATTCCGAACCAGCTTCACCGGCCCCCTGATGGGCAACGTTGGATACACACAAGAAACGGCGGAGACCGCGGTTTCTAGCGGAGCCGCCGATTTGATCGCCTTCGGACGTCCCTTCATCAGTAACCCGGACCTCGTCGCCCGTTTTGAGAACGACTGGCCGTTGGCCGATTCCAGCGACATGTCGACTTGGTATTCGTTCGATGAAAAAGGATACGTAGACTACCCCCGGTACAGCGTCGAACAAACGGCCTGATCTGTGTTTCGCAGAACCAACACAAAGATATCAATCGCGGGCGATTTCGCGGCGGAGCGCCCGCGCCAAACTCAACAACAGCCGTCTACGAATTGACAAGCATTAACTTTATCAACACAGGAAAACCGATGACTCTACAATCCAAATTGGATGCGATTCGCGTAAACTTCGAGACGAACATGGCTCCGCCCGAAGTGGTTACCATCTTTCACGCCCATAAGGACCACTTGATCGCTTCTGGTCAAGCTGAGCGGGCGATCGGGCTTGGCCAAACCGCACCTGAGTTCAACCTCCCCAGTCGCAGTGGAAACGTAAGCCTCAGTGACTTGCGTTCCAAAGGCCCGGTCGTGCTGACCTGGTTTCGTGGCACTTGGTGACCCTACTGTGTCGCAGAGCTGGAAGCTTTGCAAGAGATCGCCGGTGATATCGCAACGGCTGGCGGCACGCTCGTCGCCATCAGCCCACAGATATCCGCCCGCAGTCGCGCGTTGGAAAAAAAGCTGGGCCTCGAATTCGAAATCCTTCACGACAGCGACAACGCGGTCGCTGAACTTTATGGTCTGAAGTTCGAGTTCCCCGAAGACCTGCAAGGCGTCTACGCAAACTTTGGAATCGACTTGCCAAAAAATCATGGCGGTGGCGGATGGGAACTCCCGATGCCCGCGCGATACGTGATCGACAGCGACGGCAAGGTAGCCGATGCCGCTGTCCATCCCGACTACACGCAACGACCGGAACCGCAGGAGACGCTTGATGCCTTACTTGCCGTCAAGTCACTTGCTACCTAAGAAGTAAAACGAACTCGGCAATCAAAATCATTGTATTTTGAACGGGACCATCCTTGCCGTGTTCTTCCTCTGCGGCTCTGCGCGAGGCATTGATGACTGTCTTGCATCGCGCAGGTTTGTTGCTCGCGCAGACGCGCCCCCATTACGCCGGTGCGCATCGCCCTTGATTTCATTCAACGTGCGTTGGGTGCCATGGCCACGCTCGCCGTGCCCATGTTTCCAGGGATTGTTTGATAATTGCTAGGCGAAGCGCGATCGAGTTCTGGCCATTGGACATGCTCACGCAAGCGTGATGCATGGCACCCAAGAACGTTCTCTGCATTGAATGGATACTTGCTGGCGGTTGCCTGGTCGTACTCGCCATTTCTGACATCATCGTCTGCACTACACCATACTCGTTCGCCTTCTTTTACTCGCGATCGCCAAACCGAGAAGAAGCACCGCCATTCCACCTGGTTCTGGCACGGCGTTGAACAACACCACATCGTTGCCGTCGCCGCCCGAGTAGCTGATGAATAGATCGTGCCCGCTGAACGTGCCAACAAGATCGCCTTCGTCAAGCAAATTAAATTTGCCAAACAGTTCTCCATCTACATTGGCAATCGAGTATTGATCGAGAGCGCTAATTTCCCACCCATCCCACATCTCGACGATCAGATCTCCACCCAGCATTAAATCACCTGCGATATTCAGTTGGTCGAATTCTCCAATACCAAGACCGCCAAGTTCAAACAAGGTTTCCCGGCCAACGGCAAAGTCACCACCAAAACTTACGCTCGCTGGACTATTGCCGATCGACGTTTTTCCTAAGACTTCCAACAAGCCAGTCCCTGAAGTACCGCCCGCTCCGGAAAAATCACCAAAGACAACCGCTCTTGAACCCGCCAAAATGTTGAGGTCGCCGTTTTGAACTAGGTCGCCAAGGATCGCCATCGTCGAATTCCCTCCTACACCGATCGCGCCATCGATCTTGTTGTCGATATCACCGTAGACTTCTGAATCACCAAGCGCTGTCGACAGCCTTCCGTGATTCACCAAGCCACGATCAAAACGGACGATTGCGTCTCGTGCGGTGATCAAGCCGCTAAGCTCATTGGTGAATTTCCCTTCAAATTCTAATTCCGCAACGGAGGAGGTCGATCCAACAACATCCACACGTCCCAGGTTTCGATGAAGTGCCCTGGGCGCCGCGAATCGCAACCCGTTCCCAGCCGAAACTCGGACTTCGCCCGCTGATTGGTTTTCAAGACCTCCAACAAGTCGTGAGGTCCCAAAGCCGTCAGCATCTGACTCAATGGTTCCAAAATTCTTGATGAGCACTCCAGACGTGTCGACGTTGGTGCTTACGGTAAAGTTTGAATTGGTTGCCGCGTTAAAAATATCACCGGCACCGACCGAAATCGTTCCGGCGATTTTGCCACTTTGACCGATGAGTGAACTTAGGTCAGAAAACGTGAGTCGATCAACAATGTATTCCCCACCATTGAGAATGAACAATCCGGTAGAGATTCGATTGACATCGGAATGAATCGTACCGCCTGTCAGGTTGACTCGCGGCCCAAGCACTTGGCCGCCCGTAATGTTTGTCGTGCCATCGAAGTGGTTGAAGTCACCGGTAAGATTGACATTCCCCTCGATGGTCGTTGATCCACCATATTTGTCATATTTGGCACCGCTCAGCGTTGATTGGTCAAGTATGATATGGCCGCTGGCCAACTGCCTCAGATTGCTACCAAAGTTTACTGTCGAGTCTTCGACAAACAACAAATTTGTGAAACCTGGGTGAGTCGAATTCCCAATCGTCATCGTGCCAGTATTTTCGAAGGTCGAATTGCTACCGACCGCCACGATGGATTCATTGCCTGCATCGGATCCTTGTACCGCGATCACGGCTGAACTTGATTTGACCTTTCCACCATTTGAAATAGTCAAATAGGCTTTATTGCCCCCGGTCGCGCCTCCACCGCCAATCCTGAGAGAAGTCGAAACAATTTCTGAGGTGCTTCCATTGACCGAGACATTCCCCTGTGAGTCCGCTTCTCCAGTTTGCGGACGACCGATCTCAAAAGTAGTCGCTTGAATCCGTCCACCATTCCCAAGCCCAACAAAACCGGTACTCGACATGCCGAATTTCCGAGTTGCGACAAGGCTATCTCCAATCAACATGCCTCCTCCACCGTTGATTCTAATGAGTGCTGGAGAATTCAGATCTGCCGAATTCGCGAGCTCAACATTACCTTCAAAAAGGGAGGTGTTTGTATTCACGAGAAAGCCGTCAATTTTCAGACTGTCAAAAACACGCAATTCGCTCGAATGATAAACTGCGCCTGTTGAACCTTTGAACAGAAAGTCGCTAGACACAACGACTTCATCCGATGATGCACTCCCAAATCCAAAATCCACCGTGTGGCTACCGGCCAAATTGAATCGGGCTAAACTGTTGACCCCCGGTACACCAACACTCCAATTGCCGGCATCAAAATACGATGTTCCATTCGCTCCAGTCCAATTGGTCGCCTGGGCGTTCAAGTGAGCATTGCCAAAGAAGCAAACTGATATTGAAACGACCGTGAAACACCAAAGGACTCGAAAGGCGACCCTTTTTGCAGAGCGACAATACACTCTAAACGCATCGCGGAAATAAAGCATTGGACGACTTTCGTAATCAGAAATCAAATTGAGCACACTCGAATCGAGTCGCATTTTTGGCCATAGTTCTAAGTACTGTCGTTCGCTGGAGAATACGGACAGCGAATTCCGAAAGATCTCGAAAAACGTTTTGAAATATTCATATTGAAGTCAATTCGTACTCAAATTCCTTCAAAAGTGGACGAAATGCTGATGTCAATTTTTAGCCAGAAGACAAATGAGGCACGTCAAATGGAACAACCCGATCAGGAGCGAATTGGCAATTTAATGGCAACGGCAATTTTGATTTGTCAACAAATTGACGAAAACATTTAGGGTTGGCATGGATTCAAGTCACGCGTCGGAGAAAAAGCGAAACACCCTGCCGTTGCTTTAGACAGGATGAACATGATTTAAATGATAAAACCGTGCCCATCCCGTTCATCATGTAAATCCTGTCCAAATCGCCACCCTGAACTTCAAACGAAATGGGATTTGGGTTTGGGATTGTCTTTGATTTCATTGTGACGTGAGCCACCGGCCTAGATACTGGGTGCCATGGCCTCGCTCGCCGTGGCCATGTTCTTCGGAGGTTATTTCTCGAACCCTGCATCGATTGCGATTGTGTAAAACAGATTCCCTCGCCGTTTATTGAGACAGGATGAACATGATTTAAATGATAAAACCGTGCCCATCCTGTTCATCATGTAAATCCTGTCAGAAAACTCTTCCTATCTGAATGCTTATGGGGTCGGGAGTCTTTTCCAATATTATTAAGTCCGCCCAATTTCTTGATCCTGACTAATTGAAACTGTTTCGGCCTACTGAACAGAAAAGACTCCCGACCCCTTCCACCTAAAAACAGTTGGTTCATCACTTTGCGAGTTGGTCAAAAACTCAAGCTCTTAGCTTTCTCCAATCGGCCGGTGGGAATCGTCCCTACGCGCCAGCCTAAACGCTCGTGACATCAAGAACGAAATCGCCAACCTGAATCGCAATCGCATTTGCGCATTGGGCTTTGCGATGGATCGATGAAAGCTCAGAATATCGCGAGCCCATTGGACCGCGGAATCAAGTGATCGTGGGGGAACAAATGGGGCAGGAGCCGAATTGGCAGATTAGGAATTCTCCAATCACCTAGAAGACAAGATACGGGCGATTGCTTGCCACTCAAAAATCCCTCGCTTTTGGACACACCATCATATTTTGGCACCAGGCGGCAGCATTGGTTAGTTCAAAATCAACGGCTCGTTTGTGCGGAAAAAGCTCGTCCTGTGTTCAGCCTTACTCGTCCCAATCGCTGGAAATTAGCAAGCACCACCCAATGCGGACTCGGCGTGCTTTGTTTTGCTTGATCGAGTTCTTTTCCCAACATTCCCAATCAAGTTCGGCGACAAATTTGGCAATGGCGTTGCTAATCTTAGCGTTTCAGCTTTGTAAAATCAGTTAACGTTTCTCCATCGTAACGCCACAAAAGGCCACGGCGACCACCAAACCAAAAGTTTCCCGCTGCATCTTCAATGGCAAACATGACATCAACCAAGTCTCGACCGTTCTCGCTCGGAAACTGCGTAAACGTCTTGCCATCGAAGACACACACCGTCTCTCCCACTACCGACCCACAGTTTTCCAGCCTTGTCTTCATAAAAATGCTGCTAGTTGAAAGATAAGCGGTCTATCAAACCGGCTAAAAAAACCGAATGGGAAATAGCCAAACAAACTCAAAGGCGCCTCAATCGCCGACGAAGGCTCTTCAAACAATGGGTACCCCCATTTGCTGCTGTTCTTTTCGGTCATAGTTGCACCTCTCGCACTAGTTCATCGTAATCCTCCTCGGTAACTACAAACCGAGCGGCATTCAAAACAGGAACTTCTTCGCCTAAAAAATCGTCCTGAAACGCAAGCATCGCGTCGATTTCGTTGCCTATTGAATCATCGTGTGCGTGAATCCTCTCGTACCAAACCTGTGCAATTTGAAACTGCCCACCATCTTCTACCACGATGCCCGATTGCAAGGCCTTCGTAAAACAACCGCGAAGTGCCAAAAACGAAGGCGCTGCACACCGATTCAAAAAAACAAAGGCACGGACAATCGTGGTGAGATCACCACCGGGTTTGGGTATCGAGTAGAGCAGTTCCACATCGTCAACCGAAAACGTCACTGAGTTCGTCGTAGTCATAGTCGTTACCTCCGTGGTCTCCCCCATGGTCGTAATTTCATTATCTCGTCAATTTGCGATTGAGAAATCGTCCTCCAATTTGCACCAAGTGACTCGAGTACTTCAAGCTCATCTCTCAACCAACTGGAAGTTGCCGAAGATGATTTCCCAATATCTCCCAAAACCTCGAACTTGAAACCACGTTGATGAAGGCGTCTGATTAGCGCCAAGTTGAATTCCAACGTCTCGGCTTCCATCAAGGCCGTTCCTTTACCAGCTCTGAATGCACCGGAATAATCAAGGCTATTTGGTCGTAGTTCTAGAAATTCGGTAACTTTGCGTGGATCTCGATTAACGAAACTCGCGATTTTACCTTGCCCACCTTCTCCCAGAATAATTGTCTTGGGCCGTCCGCTGGCGACCAAGTCATCTACAACGTTGTCGATATGCTTGTACCAACCGGTATGCAGGTGGCTGAATGCACTCCTTGGCGCAAGATCAGCGAGATCATCAACTCGCTTGGTTATTTGGCGGAACACCCATTTTCCACCAACCTTGACTAAAACACCAGCCGCAAAACCGGCAGCTGGCGTGCCGATAATCAACCATTTCTCACCAGTGGTTAACTCCCGTTGGCCGTAGACCGTAAACGAAAGTGTCTGGCCACTGGCCAACTCGAACGTCAAAACGAATCCGCCCAGATAAGGCACCAATCGGTAGGTTTCCACAATCGCTTCGTTTAGACCCTCCAATTGCGAAGAGGTCATCTGCTTGGGGGAGAAGACAACTCCCAACGGAATTCCTGCAGAAGCAATTCGATCTAAAAATGCCTCAATATCTCCGTCCCAAGTCGTGAGGTACTTGTTGATCGCAGACCTCTTCTCGTCCGCCATCGCCTCCAGATGATTCCGCAAATGCCGCACAGCTTCTTGACAATTCCTCTCGTTATCGATCC
Organism: Mariniblastus sp.; assembly: GCA_965224765.1. GTDB lineage: Bacteria > Planctomycetota > Planctomycetia > Pirellulales > Pirellulaceae > CAZDBA01. The sequence continues at coordinate 147,414 of CBDDAC010000009.1, read as the reverse complement.
AGCTATTATCAAAATGGATTTCGTAGGACCAGTAAGTGGCACCCCATGAAAGAGGTTTGATGAGGACTTTGCCACCTCCCTCCACAAAGTACTGATAGAGCAGATCGTTTGGATAAGCCTCTAGATACAGAGAAACGATTTGCCTTGCAGTTAAGTAGTCGTCATTACCAGCAGCCGACCTCAACTGCGAGGTCCTGTTCGAAATTCGGGTTGTCTGACGGGTGACGTTGGACAACATTCCTGAACGCTGAGCCGGTTCTGAAGACAACGGAAGATGAAAACGGGATGGAAAACGGGGACACCCAATCTTTGTATGCTGCCAGTTGAAAGGAAAGTGGTCTATCAAACTGACTGAGAAAACCGAAAGAGAAATAGCCAATCAAATTCAACGGTGCCTCAGGTGCCGACGAAGGCTCTTCAAACAATGATCGCGGCCGCAACATGTATCCAGCACGCTTTGAACATGCTTAAATCGGCAAAGGACATACTACTTGCCGCCGCAAAACTGGCTTGCCCCATTCTTGCATCAAGCATTTCTCCAAGGGCAACGCTGAGAACATTCAGTTTCATGACATCCAATCTGGGACTACATGGACTCAAGTCACCCAGAGATAACAGGGACATTCCGCGCCGCTTTTTTGAGACAGGATGAACATGATTTAAACGATAAGACCGTGCCCATCATGTTCATCATGTAAATCCTGTAAATCCTGTCCAAATCCTGTCCAAATCCTGTCCAAATCCTGTCCAAATCGCCACCCTGAATCTCTAACTAAACGGAGTTTCGGTTTGGGATTGTCTTTGATTTCATTGCGACATGGGTAGTGGGCCGAGATACTGGGTGCCATGGCCTCGCTCGCCGTGGCCATGTTCTACGGAAAATACTGATACAAGTTATAGGGATAGCGTTGAGTTCGCGGAAGATTTCAAGCAGACGGAACAAAGGGACATTGGCTGGTTTGATGGAGAAAACACTCGATCTAACGGACCAACAAAATACTTGTTTCGGCAGGAGCCTCAACCTCCCAAAAAAGCACTAGCCCCGATGCCTTGTTTTGCTTGATCGAGTTCTTTTCCCAACATTCCCAATCAAGTTCGGCGACAAATTTGGCAATGGCGTTGCTAATCTTAGCGTTTCAGCTTTGTAAAATCAGTTAACGTTTCTCCATCGTAACGCCACAAAAGGCCACGGCGCCCACCAACCAAAAGTTACCTGTTGCATCTTCAAGGGCAAACCTGACATCAACCAAGTCTTGGCCGTTCTCGCTCGGAAACTGCGTAAACGTCTTGCCATCGAAGACACACACACCGTCTCTCCCGCTACCTATCCACAATTTCCCGGCCTTGTCTTCATAAAAACATGAAACACAATTGTTGCGGAGCCCATCTACTTCGGTGAAATTGTGAAACGACTTTCCATCAAGACGGCTCACGTCTCCATCCCTTGCGCCGAACCACATGTTTCCTGCTTTATCCACGAAACTGGAAAAGACCATGTCGTCACAGAGTCCGTCTTTAGGTTTGAAATGGGTAAACGTTTCTCCATCGTAACGGCTTGCTCCTCCATGACTCATCGACGTGAACCAAATATTTCCCGACGCATCTTCTGTAATGCTTTGAATGACATTGTGATGGAGACCGTCATCGTAAACAGAACCCTCATCCGACAATACGCTGGTGAACGTCTTGCCGTCGTAGCGATATGCCCCACCGCAACCCGTACCCAACCAGAAAATTCCGCCGGTCCTGCAATAAACATTGAACGCGATTAGGGTTGATGATCGGATACTTTCCGTCGTACCAGGGACTGCTATGGTCGGTCTGAGGAATTGGGACATCATTAAAGTTTTTTCCATCGAAGTAGCAAAGCCCGTTCTCAGTTCCGAACCATAAGTTTCCGTCTCGATCTTCGGCGATACATGAAACTTGATTGCTATTGAGGCCATCCTCTTCGGAAAAGTTAACAAACGACTTCCCGTCATAGCGAAATACACCTTCATCTGTTGTGCAAAACCAAAGTTGTCCTGATTTATCAACCAACCCACCTGTCACGATATCCCCTGCGCCGTAGTCATCGGTTTTGCCGGCGCCCCGTGGGCTTGTGGACTGTTCGGAAGGAAGTGATGACCGTTCAAATTTTGTGCGAATTGTTAACAGTTCCTCCCATACATCAGATCCATATGGCTGCGGAGAAACACAAACGAAAAGAACTCCATGTTGGTTCTTGCCAGAGATCAACTTGACGCGAATGTTGAGGTTCTGGTGGGTGGCGTTGACGAATGGCTCTTGCCATTTGAGAGTGTACAAATACTCGTCCTCACCGCCGCCTCCCTCGGTTGTCGATTGCTTGATCGAAAAGTTGTCTGTCTCGATCGCCGCTTCTGTCTTGCTGAACGCCGCCCCCAGACCGCGATAATACAATAACAACTGTTCCCCTATAACTTCTTCGTCGATCTCCATCGGCTCCTCGAGATCAACCGCAAATAAATACGAGCAAAACCAATCTGATTCTGTGGTGTAAGCCTCGGGAGACATCCTCAGATGTTCTGTTCCTACGAGAGATAGTTCTGGTGCAAACGGTGGTGGAACCGGCAGCATCTCGCTATGCCATTTTTTCGGAGCAACAAGCAACTTTTCGTACCTGTCACGAACCGACTCTGCGGTCTGATCGCCTGTGTCTGGTGTATTCGATTTGCCGCTGTCGTTCTCGTGAAGTGCGTTCTCGATCCAATCGACAACAAGTGTCAGTTCTTCATCACTAGGCTGGTCGAATTTCTTGGGAGGCATTTGACCATCTGCCAACGTCTCCGCAACTTTCTCGAAAACAAGCCGCAAATTGACTGCGTCGGCTTCTGTCTTGGCAGCGAGAAAATCCAAATGTTCCATTTCCCCAGCGGCATGACATTCAATGCAGTACCGTTTAAGCACAGGCAATACATGATCGCTAAAGTCAATGTTCCCTGGCGGTTGGTCCTGCTCGTTACAGTTGGAAAGAGCGAACAGGAAGAATCCGCCAACGAATGAAACAAGCATTAACTTAAGCACGGCAATCCTAAATCAAAAAAATGACAGGGGATGGAAATGGGTTTGTACTTTTCGGTACGACGTATGGAGTCGGAGAGTTCAACACTTTCGCGGCCAGCGTTGTAACACGTATGTAACAAAACCAAACAACATTGGACAAACCGATCAAATCGCATTCCTCGCAATCAGGTTCAGAGGCGAATGACAATACTGCACCGGGTTCACCGAACACAGGAGTTAGTTGAATGAGTGGAAGATGCCAAAAGGTAGTCGCAAACATTTTTTTGACACTTGATTGCCAGGCTCAAGAAACAGTCGTTTTTTGGCGTTGATTTTGGTGGGCATCCAGTTCTTAAAACCACGAAAATCGGATTCCATTTTCTCATCTTGAAAAACAACGACCCACGTTCCCGTAACCGCTCTCAGTTCCTGAGTATTCTTGACTTCAGCCTGTTTGACTTAAGCCGACAATTCTCGCTTAGGTCGCCGCGACTGCTTCCAAGATCGAATCGAACCAGACAGCTCGCTGGCCGAGTCATCCTTTACTCGCTCTTGTAGCCAAGTTTTAAGCTTCTCGATCGCGTGAACGTTGCCGGGCGTATCGGGCCCCCAAACGTGCAGGTTGTACTGGAAGGTATTGTTTGTCAAATCCCCCATAGCTTGCATCACCGTAACTTTGAACTGTTCGTCAAGCTGATCACATTGGAGCAACTCCAAAATGATGGCCCCAGCAGCAATGTCTTTTTGTTTGCCAAAACAGCTCAGCCCAGCAAACCTCACTGACGCATCGTCGTCACTCAGCAAGGACAACAGATCTTTTCTGACTGCTTTAAAACTTTCGGCAGGGAGATTCGAAGCCAGATAAGCGGCGGCGACTCGGAAACGTGTTTCCGGCTCACTCGTCAACTTCACGATTGGTGCCGCCAGCTTCGCATCGCGACACTCATAGATCGCTCGGGTGGCGTGATAACGAATCTCCGTGTCGGGTGGTCCTACCCATTATTGGTGGACAGTGGTTAAGCTTTTTACTGCTGTTTACATGATGGAGATTAGAGATGGCAGGATCGTCCAGAAACAGCAACGCTCGGTAAGCCGATTCAGACAGCTCGTTATTCGCTATGAAAATCGTCAACACTTGATCGGTAAACGTTCGCAGTTCCAATGTCTGGATGGTTGTCGTCGCTCTCTCGACAAACTCTTTGTCACGCGAATCCAGATCGGCATTGATCAATTCTTCCACGGCTTCGGAATGCCGCTTGAAGATCGCCATCGCTCTCTCACGAGCAGCGACGTTCAACCACAAACCATGCTCGAGGTTGTCCGCAACCTGATCGGCCGTCAGATCAGACGCGACATCCTCAAGCTGTTGTGCCCAGCCTGTTGAGTCGCCATAGGAACCAGCGTCACGATCGAGGATATTCTGCGGGTTCGAACTAAGGATCCCCATGACGAACGGATTCATATAACGTGGAGCCAACTCTTTGTAGAGGCGAGGCAACTCCATCGCCTGTTCGTCCAGTGGCGCACGAGCCATCCGTTCAATTTCCAGAAATTGCTGTCGAGCATCCTCATCGAGAGCACGAGCTATCTTGCGCCTTTCATTCCCTTTACGATTTCCCCCCGGCTCTTCCGACTGACGTTCTATTGCCCACCACCCACGAACCCGAGCGACTATTTCCTTACGTGTATTCACGTCGGCATTGCCCAAGTAGGCATCACGCGTGGTACGGGGATCGAACGTCGAAGTACTGTTCGGTTTGTTCGCCCCGGCGATGTCGGACAAAATCTCCAACGCGACATCGCAATTACGAAGCACATGACCTCCGTTCAGCGCACCAGCCCAAGATCGAGTCGGCCGTCGATCGCCAAGGAGCTCGATCAGCTTCGGAATCACAAACTTTTCCGCTCCGCTTCCAGACTGAGCCAACTGATGCAGTCTCTGCACTTGTTTGGTTGCTGTCGTGTCAGCATATATCGCCTTTCCCAGAAGCAAGAAACGACACTTGCCAGAAACGAGACTCGCTTGTCCTGCCACGTCGCGCAAATCAAAGACCAAATCTTCAACTTCTTGTCCCAACGACGTATCGCCTGAGGCATCAAGTTCACCAGACGGAAGATCGATTTCCGGACGCTGCTCTGCATTCATTTGTTCCAAAAGTCCAGCCAACTCACGCGCCCGCGCCCCCAATTCGGTCAACGGGGCCAATTCAGCAACACGACGAAACTTCTCGACCGCCTCCTTGCGATCTCCACCTTCGTAAAGAAACTCACAAGCTTTGAAATAGGCACCCACTCCCTGTTTGGGGAACTGCTCCTCAAATAACTGCTTGGCACCATCTGGATCAGGGCGCATCCTTTGAATGCCACTACATTCTTCATTGCGAAAACCGATAATCACGTTCTCGCCAAGATCCTTATTATCCGAAGCATATAGATGGTAGCGATTTTCATCACCTTCATCATCAAAGTGTCCTGCAAGTGAATTGGCGTGAATCAGTTCGCGCAACCGCTGCTCGGTCATCTTCAAACGAAATTCACGAAATGAGCGAATGGGCGATAGGCTTTCAAGCCCTTTCGGCATGGCTTGCTGAGTCAATTTATCATTACTCTCGATCAAAACTTGACAATCTGCTTGAGCGATGTCATCCCACAAAACGAAATAAGATTCCTCTTCAGGATCGTGCAATTCCATCTCAAAACGCCCGCTAATTTTATAAGTATCAGGCTGCGAAAGATCGAACCACTTGGTAATGTCGACTTGCTTCTGAAATGACTCGCCCGGTTTGAGTTTTCGCAATCCCGCCATGCCGCCAAAGTTGTTCGGATCACCCGTGTCTGGCACTCCTTCACCGTCGCCAGAGTTGCGGAACGCGGCAAAGCCAAACTGGTTGTTCCTGGCTCCACGTTGCTGGCCACCGTCATAGAACGAGAACGGAACATCGCCCACGTTCTGGATCTTCATTTCCAAAACAATTGGCTCGTTCGGCAGATATGATTTTTCCACCGAATTAAATGTTGTTTCAAATTGGTGGCCCGGATGGGCTCGTAGCCTGTGGATGACACCCAACCTGTCAGCAATCTTATCTGCTGATTTTCGGCTGGCGATATTTGCCGACATTTCCATCAGTCCTTCTTGGTCGGGTTCTTGATGTCCCGACACCATCAAGCAAATGCCATCAATCACAAAAGCATAGTGCCCCGGACGGTACTCCTCGTTGAGTGGCCCAACCTTCTTCAGGTAGATATGAAAGTGCGTGTTGTCGTTAGAATCCGATTGGATCGTTGCCAAGCCAAACTGATCGGTCAGCCGTTGCAATAACACGATCGTTCCGTCGGCATCACTTCGTTTCACTTCCGTGCCTTGTTCCTCTGAATCGCCAGCGCGAACACGATAGATTCCGTCAGGTAAATCTACAGCCTCGTTGCGAGCTTTTGCGTCTCCGTTGATAACGATTTCAATCTTGATCGGCTGGCTAACGATACGAATTTGAGGCGGGCTTTTCGGCGAGCGGCTTTCGCCATTGAGCAATCGGGCGACGCGGAGCGTATGCTTGCCGGGTGGCAAATCCTTAAGCGCCTCGGCCATATTCTCCCAAAGCCATGTCGTCACCTCGACGTTGGTTTGCGTTTGCCCCGACGCGAGCAAAAGATGGCGTCTTACCCCCGAGACGCCACCAGTCACCTGAAGCCATTTGCCGTCAATTTCCAGCTCCCATGCTTCATGTTCCAGGTCAATCCGACGATCGATTTCCCCGTTGTTGTGAATATCGACGTGCAAGTCGAGTTTTTCGCCCTGCACTATCTTATAAGTCCCCTTTGTCACCCGCATCCGCACACCCTCAACCGGTTGTCCCCAATCCGAAGAAGCGACCTTTATTCGAACTGAGCCAGCGTGCAACTCGCCAGACCCGTTTTCATTGTCGGGTTCAATGTGTTCATCGAACCGAAATACCTGGCTCACTTGATAGGTGCCCGGCTTAATGGCCACTCGGTTTTGCACGTCCCGTGGCTCTCGGAGAGACAGTGGCGAAGAGGCCAGCACAACCGATACCGATCCAACTGACACTTGTTCGCCAGGAGCCAGACGGAGTTTCTGCTCCTGAGCCGGCTCATTGAATACAGGCACATTTACAATAAGTCGATTTCCGGCGGCGTCTTCGATCAACGGAGCATAGCCTCGCGTGCCAAAATGCCGTAGGCGAATTGGTGTATCGTTCAGGTTCCGGACTACAACTTCAAAATCAACCCGAGTGCCAATTCGATTAATCCGCGGTCGATCTCCAACGTGCAATCCGAGTTCGCCGGCCCGCAGGCCAAGCTGCAAACCGTTGGCTGCGTTGCCCCACGAAATTTCGTGGGCAGTTTCTTTTGCGTTGCTTGTTAAAATAAAATCAACGTCGTCGCGTTGCGGCTGGACGTTCTGATGCACATTGATGCCGCGCGTGTTGTAATCGTTGATCCGCACGCTTTCGGCGACTTCAAAGGGCGAAGCGAATTGGTAGCGTCCCTCGGCGTCGGTTTTGGTATTGCTGCTAAACTTGGTGCCGGTGGTTGGGTCTTTCCAGATCGCTAACACATTGCGGTCGGGCTGCGGTTTTCCCGCAGAGCCCGTAAATTGCCCGCTGAACGAAAATTTCTGTTCCAAAGATAACTGGACATCAACCGGATGGCCTTTTTAAGAACAACACTCTCAATCCGTATGTTCGGCTGATTTGTTCTTGAATTCGAAGTCACCGCCACATCGCACGAACCATCGGGGAGCTTGTGGAAAACGAACTTGCCTTTTTGGTCGGTACTGACCGTCGGTGGCCAACCCATGGAACCAGCGTGTTTCTCGCATAGCGCCGTCACGCGATAGCCGATTGCCGGTTTGCCATCGATGCCGATCACCTTGCCATCGATAGAAACGTCGGCATTCATCTCTTTTGGGATTATTTCGATCTCGACCGCTTGGCTGACGGCACGTGGGCGTCGACCGGAGTCATCTGGTTCGTCTGCCAATGGCAGAGCGACACGAACGATGTGATGACCTTCTGTGAAAGCAGGCATCGGCTTGCCCGTCGACAGCGAGCGCCATTGTCGCGCAGCGATCAGCGTATGCATGTTCTCTCGCAACGTGCCGGCGGAGGGAGCTACGCTTCGGGAAACTTCGAATCCCCGGCCTTTGGTCTCGTACCAATGGCCATCGAATTCCAAAAAGAACTCATCGATCGGCGCGCCATAAAAGGGCAAAACCCTCTCCGTCGTGCTCCGCAAATCGGTCTTAAAAACGAGCGACCATTCATTGTCGCCCCACGACGCATTGGGAGAGTGAAGCCGCACTTGCACACCCTCGACCGACTTTCCCCATTCGCGCTCCAATCGCCATTCCCCTTCGGCGAATTCCAGGTCGACCGTTTGCTGGTGCTTGACCGTCACGTCGATTTCATCTTCGATGGTCGGCTGCGGGTTGTTTTCAGCGTTCAGCATGATTTGGACAGCACACTCACCGACGGGTACGTTGGTGAACTCAAAGGAGTGGCCCGCAGCGACAACCAGGTTGGGAATCTCACCACTGTTGTTGCGCCATAGTTCGTGCTCTAGCAAAACGACGTAGTTCGCAGGAATGCCAGGAGCGTCGGTATCAAGGATGACATTGCCGCGGATCACACCGCTCTCCTTGTGTTTGCCACCGACTTTAAAGACAGGATCAGCCGTTGCCTTAATCGACCGGGCCATTTCCTCAGCTTCCTGTTTATTGAAGTCGCCGCTGATCATGGCTTTGCTGCGGAAGGCGGCTTGCACTTTGGGAGCGAACAACACTTTATCATTGAGCTGAATCGCCAATACGGAATCGGGGCCACCACGTAAAACCATCTCGCTCGTTACCCGATGCAACCGTTCAGCCGCGGCAGGCGTCAATGACAAAACAATGTCGTAACGGTTCGGGTCATCGTCTGCAGGCTGAGCCTTCGCCGAGATCACGTCGTCGCCGTCAATGACGACTTCGGAATTCATGTTCATCGTCAGTTCGATTTCCTGGCCATCGGCAGAAGTCCATTCGATAATTTCCCTGCTCGCGTCCTGGGCTGCTGCCGCGCGGTCGGCTGCTTCGACCACCTGACGGGCTTGACGAATTTGCAGAGGAGCGGCGGGTAGAACCTGGATCTCTGTGGCGGCCGATTCAAGATGAACATTCTTTCCCTCAAATTCGACTGTAACATTTCCTTTGTCATCGACTCGGGATCCCTGAAAACCGCCACCTGGCAGAAAATACAAATCCAGTTCGGCCATGCAAGGATATGTGCCGGGGGCCAGACGGAGCGGTTCAGGGCCGTATCGCCCTCGTTTTGTTTTAAGAGGATGAACAGGAGCTTGCGATGCACCACCGAGTAATAGCAACGCAGATTGTTGTGGCTCAAGTTTTAAGACTGAGTTTTCGAGCTGTTCTAAGGGAATCTGGAAACTCGCCCAAATGCCATGGCCCAGCAAGTTGACTTTCTTGTCTTTCAGAACAGGATTCTTACCTTCTCGCGGATCGCGCGGGATGTGGATCGTCTGATCGGTTTCGTTCTTCACCCACACTTCGTAACGAAGCCAATCACCGTGACGAAAACGACTGCCAGATTTTGCAATCGGTGATGGTCGAATGCCGAGTCGTATGCCCTCAGCCGCTTCGCCCCACAAAACGTTTTTCATATCGATGATCTCTTCGACAGGCGGTTCATCAGCCGGAGCAGATTCGATTCTAGAAAGAACAATCATTGCCGTTCGCTTTGACGTTACTCTGTCCCACGTTTCGAATAACATGCCATCGCTTTCCTCAGAACGACTAAAACGAATTCGTTTAGAATTGTCTTGGTAAACTAAACCGTCAACATCGAGCTTCAACTTCGTTTGATCTGGATCGGATTTTTCATCTGGAGTTTTTAGCCAGAAAAAATCTCCATCCCGATTGACGATTCTCCATTTCACTTCTTGACCGACGATTTCCCCTTGATATAGCCCCTCAAACGGCGGCAGCGAATTGATCGCTTGGTACTCGATCTCCAGACTGGCGTCTTCGGTTTTACTCAATACATCAACAACAAACCGCTGTCCGTTGACAGTCGTTACCAGTAATTTGCACGGCAAAGCGTTCAGCTCATAGGCCGCGAAGCCCTCGGATTCACGAACGGGGGCCATGGGGCAATACTCACTTCCATTCCAATATTGAAGCGTTGCACCTCGTAATGTGCCGATCGCATTGGGGCCATCCTGCCAGAGATCGCCTTTGCCTAGTTTTTGGAACTGAGTCGCATCTCCATCGCGAGCGAGGTTGTCCATGAACTCACCACTTACCAGATCCAGCACCGTTTTAATATCACGTCGATCAACATCGGGTAGCGTCACACGGTGTATTTCAAGTTCGTCGTCGGCATCTGAATTTGTCGACGACCAGACGTTTAGAGAAAGGGGTGTGATCAGCACGATCAAACTAAGCAGCACCAACATCAAACCGGGTAGTGAAATTGTTTGCATCGGCTGGCGAGGGGCCGATTGACCTGCGACGCGGACGATCCGATCTAACAACGAGCCGTCGCTAGCTGCCACAGCCAGACAAGACGAGGTGCCTTGCATTTCAGCCACTGCCGCTAAGGCTTGCGCGTACGGGACGCGATCGCCTACGATCGACAACGCCAAATCATCGCTACAGAACTCACGCTCTCGGCGAATCGAACGCGAAACCCACCAGACTGCCGGGTGGTAAAAAAGCACGGTTTCAATCACAGTTTGTAACAGGTTCACCAAGTAATCGTGCCTGCGAATGTGAGCCAATTCATGGGCCAAAATCGCTTCGATCTGGGCGGGCGGAAGTCCTGTGACGACCGTCATTGGCAGCAAAATCAGTGGACGAATAAATCCAATCACTAGCGGGGTCGGAACCAATAAACTCTGTAGCACCGACACCGATGATGAAACATTCAACTGCTCGGCCAACTGACATGACAGCTGCTGGATCGTTTGCGGAACGGCGATGGTTCCAAGCGAACGAAGCCGCCACAAGGCGATCCATCCACCCAATCGCCACAGCGAAATCCCAATAACGCCGGTCAACCAGATCGGCGACAAAATCGACAAGCTCAACAAGCTCTTTTCTTTCCAGCTGGTCTTCTGATCCACTGGCGACTCAGCAGAAGCTGGCAGTTCGGGCGCTACCGCAACGATCTCGGTTGATTCATCTGCAACATCGGGGGCGAAAGCCTCGGATTCGAAAATCGAAGGCTCGATGTTGGCAAGCGGATCCGCTACCGCCGAGTCAATACTGCTCTCCGCGGGAGGTGTCAAATTTTTGCTGATCACTTTTTCTGCTGGATGCACCAACAGACACGTCAGCACAAACCAGCAAAAAATACTTAGCAACCCAGCGCAATTGATTCCGTAACGCCAATTCGAGTTACGTTTGGGAATCGCCCACAACACCAGCCAGAGTATTGCGGCGACAATTGTGGCTTGCCATAGCGAATGGAGCAGAGCCACGCTAACGCGTTGAGCGAAGTCAGAAAACAAAGCTTGATCGACAAAGTTCATCACTCACCTCCTTCGAGTTCACGCAGAACTTTTTTGATTCCTGCCAGCTCTTCCGAAGAAAGCTTTTGAGAACTGACGGCTCGCAGGATCAACTGATCGGCTGCACCTCGGAATGCCTTTTGAATCAGGTCATCGACCAGATGCGTCTGTGTATGCTGTTCGGTCGACGCTGGCCGGTAAATTTGCGGCCGCTGGCTATCGTCTTTGACCAGCAATTTCTTCTCCGTCATGACCTGCATCATTTTCAGCGTCGTGCTGTAGCCGGTGTCACGCTCGGACTGCAAAGCATTGTGAACTTGGCGAACAGTACTCGGCCCCTCTTGCCAGAGAACTTTGAGAATTTGCAGTTCGACTTCGGTCGGCGTACTGGAAGGAAGACGGGGCATCGTTCAAACTCCTGGCTGAAATTGGGCTGTTTCGAGTGACGACAAATAAGCATCACTCGGCCGTCCCTGACGAACATATTCGTCAACAGCCCCCAAGATGACGAATGTATTCGTCAGTGTCAACCAGAGAAACGAATTTATTCGTCAATCCAACAATTGCGTCGTTTTCACGGGGAAATGCATAGCACTTGAGTTAATCAGACGAGATGAAACACCATCTTGGATGTCGACTGAATAACGACCGTTACTGAGTCAGAACCGGCATCGGTTGATTCGATTTTGGCGTTACCAGTCGCAGTTTCTTTATTTATTGTCTAATCCTCTTCCACAACCTGCACGGTTTTCCATCGCATTTTAAGGTAGCGTTTTTGTGGATCGTAGCTCATGATGTGCAGCAAGCCGAGCTGGCCATGGGAATCCCAGAACTCGATAATCGCGGGCAACATCTTGTCGTCAATGGGGTACCGCTGGTTACGATTTTGCTCCCTTGCCTCGAGTTGACTCTGCTCGTTGTCCACGTCGAAGCGAGTTCCGGCCCCAGCTCGGTCGTAAAATGATTGCATCAGCGCGTGCGCGGCGGTCTCGTCGAATCGCGATTCATCGATCTTCAATCGACCGTCGTCATCGATCGCATCTGGCCGACTCACGATGGTCTGCTCGTCAGCCGGAAATCGCGCCCAGATGCCCACCTGTGTGTCGTGGGCTCGAAGCTCAAAGCCTTTCCCCGCCAAACGGAACTCCAGAGGCAATTTTTGCGGCTTAGCCCAGACTTTCAATGCTTCATCATCGGCGATGTCGACATCCCCTGAAGGACTGACCCCCCCATCAAATTGCAGATCAAGAAAAACAGGCTGGCCTTTCTTATCCAAGATAACCTTCAATTCGCAAACGGGTCCAAATACAAGTGGCTTTTTCTTGTGCCAAGCTTCTTGCAGTGTTTTATTTGAAGGTGAAGACTCCGTAGAGGAGTCGCCCATCTCACCTCTGTCTGACCCATCGGACTGCTGGAGCGGGTTATCGATACGTATCGTAACGGGCTCCGTCTTCAGCACGCCTTGCCACTCGTGCGGATCGCTGCCGTAGCCGATCGGAAAGTGCTGCTTGAACTCAACACGATATTCGCCCGGGTTCGCCTCGACCGAACAACCCACTTGTGTGCGTGGATCCAGCTTCTCGCCCGGAGCGATGAACGCCAAATCGCTGCTTTGGTACATGGCGGTTTCGCCCGGACGAAGCGTGGTTTGCTTTGTGCTAACAGTACCCGACATCCATCTGTTCCGACCTTCGACGCGTTTTCCCTCCGCGTCATAAATGAAGACTGAGCGCTGGCTCATGTCCTGTCGCAAAGGAATCGCCAAACCGACTTGAATGACATAGTTGACCGCGTTGCGTACATGGAACCGCACGTCAATCGGTTGGCCAAGTTGGTAGCTGTCCTTTTTCGGATTCAATTCGACAGCTAATTGCAATCCATCAACGACGGGCCCCCACTTCAGGCCATCTTCTTTCAATTCCGGATTCGGGAGCTTGGGTCCCTTGGAAGCCAGGTAATGCGCCAAGCGTTTACCTTCGAGATAACGACTCATGCCCTTGTCGGCCAACCAATGCCAGTCGGTGTTGCCTACCTTGATCTCTACTCCCAGATCTCCGTCGAGGGGTTGGCGTGTCGAATCGATCTGCCGGCCACCATCCCATTTGCCGTCAGGGCCCACGCTCCAAACCTGGACAACTCGCGGACGCTCCTCATCCAGAACAAACCGCAGTTTCTGCCCAGGTGCAAACGGGTCGTTGCCAATGCCTGCGCGACCCTGCTCCTGATAGCGTGTTGCAAAATCGGGCACGTCTTTCGGAAGCCGTTTGCGATCATGATAAAATGACTCGCAATTCAACGCCACGTTAAGTAAAACGGCGCCTGAGCGGAATAGCTTGATCAACGTTTCGTCGTCGAGCCGAAGCGGGTTGTCAGGATGGACATCGTCTGAACCCTTTTCAGCGGATGCTTGCTCAGCGATTTCTATCTCGACTGCACCAGTCGTGACTCCTGCGAGACTGGCCGTTGCACGATATTTCCCAGGCGCAATCCGCAATTGCTGGTCGAGATCTTCAGCCGAGTAATCAGCAGGACGCACGACATATTGAATCGATTGAATGGATCGCGTTTCGTGCGCGGCGATAGTCGCTTTTCCAGAATGCATTAGACCGTTGATGAATATCATGCCAACTAAGTCAACGTTGTCATCATGAATTGTCGGATTCCAACCGTTCGAAATCCACTCTAGTTCGACAGGTTCATCGGTTGTATTGCGTACGATGAACTCATAGAGGAGCGTGTCACCATAGGCAAAGCGGTGGTCATTTGGCTGTGGCGCACGCCGCAATTTGGCTTGTAGGCCGTCAACATTCTTCTTGCCCCAAAGAGTTCGATCTTCTTTGGCCTTGCTCTCGGCGCCGATATGTTCCGACAGCGATTGTCCAATTGATAATGCCCGAGGTCGAACACGGAACTTAATCTCCACACCGTTACAGTCCTCGACGTGAACAACAGCCAGACGGCCTTCTTTGGTCAACACGCCAATGTAGACGGTCGAATGGTGCATCAAGAACATGCCACTACGAGCACCAATGGCCTCGAAGAGCGGTTTCAGTGAAACGCTGTCTTCGCCTCTCTCATTCAGTAATGTGCGAAGCGAGTCGTCGCTGACAGAATCGGCTTCAAACCAATTCTCAGCGTCGAGCGTCACTAGCTTGGCATCGCGAACCGCAAACAAATTGCACTCAGCAAGACCCTTTGCATCGAGTGCAAAATCACCTTTTCCGTTTTCATCTAGCCAATTCTGGAACTGCCTTGATCCCTGGACAAGCTTCGGGCTGGAGACCGAATGGCCAGTGATCGCATCAACGACCGAATGGCTGTTATCGATATCGCGCAATGCCTGCGTGTCACCACGGTGCCGCCGTTTCGACACGAAATTCAAGTGAACGACTTGCCCGGCTCCGTAGCCGCAGAGCTCGTCTTCAAACGGCAGGTCAAACTCATGGAAATTGTTGTATTGGGCGTAGAGGCTTTTTTGAACGAGGTGGGTGACGACGTTATTCAACGCTTTATCGCGTGGATATTTTTGCAATCTCGTTTGAAAATCGGCGAACTGCGCGTCGGTCATCGGCCGATCGAGCGTGCTACAAAGCGGATCGTTAAACCGACTGGTCAATTCCGCCAGCGCCGCCACGTTTGTGAACGTGTGGTAAGGTGGCAGCCCATCGACATAGTCCGTCATCCAGCGACGTTGATCGTTGAGCCGTTGTTGCAACTCGGAGGAAAGCGGCGGCTGAGAGATCGCGTTCCAAATCTTCCACTGCAGCGTCAGCAGACGGTCAGGCAGTTTTAGGTAGGCTTGGTTCAGCGACCGAAGCTGGGTGGACTGGAAACTGCCTAGCCTTAGATGGTCCGAACCGTGATTCTCGATGGCCGCAAGAATTGCCTGCTTTCGCTCGTCGCTCAGGTCGTTCCGCTGATGCGTTGTGACCAGTGTGGCGAACTCGGCACGTATTTCCGTCAGTCGTTCTTCTGTCATGAATGGGATGTTATGCGATTCGATCACGCGCACAACATGGTCAGGGATTGCTTCACTTAATTCACCCATCTCGTTCGTGCCATTAGTTTTTGCATTGGAAATTCCTGGAGCGGCGAGTGTGAATAAAGAAAGACTTGCAACTGTAGCGACGCAGACCGTTGCAACCATCATTCGCCAGCGACGCGAACAGGTTTTCAGGATGGTCAACTTGTCATCCAGAAGAATCGCGATCCGGCGACGGAGTTGCGAAGGGCCTTCCCAGATTCCAATGGCCGAAGCGAAACGCTGATGCGATCCGGCTGGAACACTACGGGCCCAGCCGACCAGTTGTTGGGCGTAATCATGACAGCTGGTGAGTTCTGCAGCCGCCGCATCGGCCAGCGTCTCTTGCTCCAATCGTAAACGGACTCGCAGCACCCAGTAAAATGGCTGTGCCCACAGCAATACCATCAGCAAACGCACAGCAGCCAACAATTTCAAATCTCCATTGTCCAGATGAGCCCACTCATGCGCCAACACGGAACGGAGTTGCCCAGGGTCACCTCGGTCGGTTAGCGAGCGAGGAAGAAGAATGGTGGGTTGACGGAGCCCGAATGCAACTGCCGTTGGCAACCGCCTGTTTACCAGCAATCGGGGCAGCAACGTCGACGCATCAATCAACGAAACTAGCAATTGACGAACATGGCCAGCGGCCGGAGCAGATTGCCGACAGAGCTTCGCGATGCGCCAACTTCCCAGCAAAATCCAGAGCATCGTCAAGCAAGACCCTGCAACAAATAATGTCGCTCCAATGATTGCCCACGGCATGACAGCTTGATTGGCCTTGATTTCTGCCGGGGCAATCGGGGGTGCCTCGATGGCTTGCCAGTCAATCGGTTTCGGCATCGAATTTGGCACGACAGTCATTTCCGGCTGAATCAGCGACGGTTCAAATTGCGCTGGCGACACCACAGGCATCACGCTGGGCTCAGAAATAATTTCGGACACCGGTTTCGAATCGGCATCGCCAATTGCCAAATGTACGATGGACCAATTTGGGATCGCGCATAAGACAGCCAATAAACACAGACCGACGAGTGTTGCTCGAATCAGGGCCAATTTTTGAACTGGTTGTTTTATCCAAAATAACACAATCAAAACGCTGATAAGCAAGATCGTCGTCAACAGGTAAAAATCAGCCAACCACAACAGAAACGCCGTTGACAGATCATTCATGATTGACCACCTTTCTTGCGTTTTGATTTCGACTTGCTGCGAGCCTGATCGATCATCGCTTCAATTTTGTCGAGCTCCGTCGCGCTGATGCGGCGTGAGCCAAGCGCGTGTACCAGGTACTCATCGAGCGCTCCATCGAATACTTTGTCCAGGAACGTGGTAGCAAGATCGCGAAACGTTTTCGTTCGTTCAATATTTGGCTGATAGACGTAGGCCTTTCCTTCACGACGATGAGTCACCAACTCCTTTTGCTCCATCACTTGCAAGAGTGACAAGACGGTGGTGTAGGCGAGTTCCTCGCCAGCTGCGTTGAGTGAGTCAAAGATCTGACGCACCGTCGCCTCTCCCATCTCCCACAGCACTTTCAGTGCTTCCAGCTCTCGATCCGTCGGTTGATAGTCGCCCATATCGTTCTCCCATGCCTTCCTACTGGTCAAGCAGTAACACCAAAAGCCTATCCTACGGGTCTTTCAGTAGGTGTCAAGAGAAATCAAGAATTTATTATTCGAGGTGGGGGGGATTCGTTGTGCAAATTGAGCGAGAACCAGTGCTGAAGCGATTTCAAAATCATTGCAAATGACTGGACAATACATGGGGCGGCAAGAACTCCCAAACCCTCGTCATAGGTCTAAACAAAGACACGAAAAAAGCCATCAAAGAAATTAATGCCGCCCTCGACTCTCATCGCGCCACAACCGACAGCACCTTCGAAACCCTTATCGCACAATTTGTCATCTTTCGTGTAGCCTCCAGACCGAAAAGGTCTACCAAACCAGAACAAAAATCATCGGTCTCTCTAACCTTACCTTTGTCATTACTCACGCAGATTCAAAACCAGACGGCAAATTTCAGGCCCTCACCCGAGCAGACATCTACCGCAAACAAGACAAGCCAAATGCCTCGGTAAATGGCGGTGATAGACAAAAAACGGCAAACATCTGACAGAGTTGGTGCCCAATGGAGGCGGCAGGGATCGAACCCATATGTTGAACGACGATACTACCTTGATTTACAACGACTTACGCAATCGCATTGAATAGTTGGCTGCACAATGGCTGCAGTTGTCAGTCACTAGACCCGATCGCGTGAGGGTGAATTTCACACTCGGCAGTGCCATTCGTTCCTGAACCTTTTAGTATTGCGACACCTTTCTGTATTCCGATTCGTGCACCGGCGGTTCATCGCCGACGTCGTCGCAGGACACATCCAAGCGCTCCCAATCCGAGTAAACATGCTGCTGAGGGCTAACGATCTGTACACCAGCCAAACCGCCCCAGTCAGCTCCGGTGCCCGCCGAAAAGAAATTAATCTCCCCGTTGGTGACATTAAGACCTGAAAGCACATCCCAGCTTTGTCCCTGAACAAGAGTTGAGATCGACGCTGACAACTTGTCTTGATTGATTCCGTGGATTGAAAAATCACCTGTCGTAACTGTGGTATTCGTTGGTGCGTAGTTATAAACATCATACACACCGTTTTGAAGACCGCTAAAATCGGCGGACCATGCGCTGCCGTTAGAAGCAAAGAAGAAGTCATTCAACAATTTTGCGTCATTGGTAAGTCCTAAACCAGTAGTACCATTTGGGTTGCTTCCGGTTGAGACCACCGAAACTCCACTAGCTAGCTACACCATTGGTGTCAAGCAGGCCACCAGTTAAGCCAAACTGCGTGACATCATTCCAAGCACCTGAACTACCTGCCGCCGCTCCATAGCTGTTCGGCAATCCCTCGAATCCGTTGCCAAAATCCACATAAAGATCTGCTTGACAATTGGTGGCGCCAACCAAAGTTATTGCCAAAACGCAAAAGAGGTTTTTTATGATCCCAATTGCTCATCACTCCTAAATTGTTTTCAAAAGGTTTATGTAAACTGGTTTCCGCGAAACACGCTCCCTGGTTCCGATCACATAACACCAATGTTCAAACAATGTGAAAGCCCGACAGGAAGCCGTCATAATTCCTGTAATTTCTGAAATTTCTGCCTGGAAATCGCGTTCAATGGATCATGTTTTGTTACTTATGAAGTGGACCCCAATTATTGGACCACCGGCGGGCAAAGTTTAGATAGAAGAAGATTTCTTCTTTGATCGGCCGGGACGGTAGACTTCCCATGGTGTTTGACGGTCGAGCGACTGATGACGGCGTTGATGTCCGTAGTAATTCAGGTACTCTCCGAGCCCTTTGTAACAATCGGTTCCGGTGACGTATTCCTTGAGATAGACCTCCTCGTATTTGACAGTTCTCCAGAGTCTTTCGATCATTACGTTGTCGATCGCACGGCCTTTGCCATCCATACTGATGGCGACATCGCTAGACTTGAGTGTTTCAGTAAATTCGCGGCTGGTGAATTGCGAACCTTGATCGGTGTTGAAGATTTCCGGCTTTGATTTTGACAACGCTTCCTCCAATGCTTCTACGCAAAAGTCAACATTCATACTGTTGGACAATCGCCAAGAGATCACATATCGGCTGTACCAATCCATCACGGCCACTAAGTAAAAGAAGCCAAACTGCATCGGGATGTAAGTAATGTCGCAGCACCAAACTTGGTCGGGCCTCACGATATCGAGAGACCTCAACAAGTAGGGGTAAATTCGATGCCCTTCGTTTCGAACCGTTGTGCAAGGCTTGGGAGCCAAGCTTTCAATCCCCATTTTCCTCATTAAACGCTGGATTCGCTTGCGATTGACGCCATGACCCAAGTCCTTCAAAAAGTCGACCATTTGACGCGAACCACGGGCCGGTCGACGCAGATGTTCCTCGTCAATCAGTCGCATCAACCGAAGGTTCTCGACTGTCTCGGGAGCCGGTTGGTAATAAACGTTGCTGCGATGCAAGCCAAGTATTCGACACTGTTGGCGGATACTCAGATCAGGGTTGTCGAAGTCGATCCAGCTCCTTGCTTCACTCACCGTCCTGGGCCACTTTTTTTTTGAGCCACTCCAGTTGAACTTTCAAGCGACCGATCTGCTCGTACAACTCGGCTGCCTGAGGCTCATCGCTGGGCGTCTGAGCCCCTTTCGTCTCGCCTTCAAAAACGACTTCTGCGCCGTCAATCAACTGTTTCTTCCAAAGATTGATTTGGGTCACATGAAGTTTGTGTTTTTTGGCCAACTCCGTAATCGTACGATTCTCTTTGACAGCCTCGATCGCTATCTTCGCCTTAAAAGACGAACCGAAACGACGGCGCTTCCGTGCCATAATTCTTTCCTCAATAATGAAACTAATAATGCTACCAGTTTCACCGATTCAAGCGACTTTTCTATCTAAGCCGGTGGTCCGATAATGGGGGTCCACTTCACTTCGAAGGGACTTTCGTGTCCAAATGTTGGTCTACAGAAGCCCCTCACCTAAAGTTTCTGATCAATGAAAAGTCAATCAGTCACCGGCTGGATTGACCAGCTTGCAGATGAGATGAGCATCGATTGCGATTGTCTAAAACAGAATCGTCTTACCGTTTATTTGAGACAGGATGAACATGATTTAAATGATAAAGACATCCTCCCATCCTATTCATCATGTAAATCCTGTCTAAAACTCTTCCTGAGAACAAGCGACCACAAACCTATCGTCCCAGGCCCAACTTGTATCGCTCGATTTGCTTCAGTTCGACAATCAAACAATTGCTTCGTGGCACATCGCTTGTCCCTCCATCTGGATTGAATAAATGTGGCTTTGAGTTTGAGCATGATTCACACTGCCTCTGATCGAATCCCTTAGTCGCGTAAACTTCCCGAATCGATGGGGAAGCTCCGAGCCAAAAGGGGACAATAACTACGCCGCCCTGGAAATGTCGCTCGAACCTTTGGCTAAGAGGCGCCCCCCCTGAACCCGTTGACGGATTCTCTAATTTGCAAATTCCCATTGTACGAGGCAAGTAGGGCCGGTTCCCACCGGCCGATCGATTGGCTGGCCGGATGAAGGCAAATGGGCCGTGGAGCTGGTCCCCAAGGTCGCCGCCAGAAAACTGTTTCGTTAGATTGCAGTCCTGAAACAATTTGGTTGACGTTTTCGTTCTGGAAATTCTGAAATGCTTTTGCCATCGTTTGCTCCTGAATTTGAATACAGGAGGTGCGATGGTGTCAACAAATCAACTAGCTTTAACGTTTCCCAAACGAAGGCTTAACATCGCGACAAAGCTGTTCGACTTGGTGTGCGATCCGCTGAACTTGCTCAGGCGTAAAAACGACTCGGCTGTTCGAAAAGAACTTCTTGGGTTGCTTGGGATTGAAAACGAAGAAATTACTTTTGCCGATGCGTTTCTCAATAAAGTAGCCAGGCAAGGCGAGCATCGATTCTGCCTCGACCTTCATTCCAGTCGCACTGGAAAGATACTGACTCAGCCAACGTGAATTCGTCTTCAACTGCTTGGTCGGGATAGGGCAATTCCAATCGGTAAATTGAATTCGGTTGTTGGCGAAATCCACAGTTACCTTTTCCGATCCTGAATGGTTAGCTTTTGCCAGCGTCTTGGTTTCGACTGAAAAGACCCCGCTTTGACTCACTACAACATGATCAATATTGCCATATTCGAATTGCAGATCATGAAACACTCTGCAACCATGGAGCATCAGTTGATTTAGCTCTTCACCTGTTGCGATTTCACCTTCCATTCCCAACCGCTTTTTTCTAAGTGTTCCAAAGTTTGCAAAAAACCGCCTGAGGAAAAAAACAACGCTCCTGCCGTGATTAGAACGGACCCAGCCCAACTTACACTGAGATTCGGGTTGCTTGAGAAATAGATCTGCGAAAGCGTGATCGAATAGATCAAGAATGGAGCCATGAACGTCATGATGACGACGAATGTGCTTTCCGTATCAAGCTCTTCAATCTCTTCTCGCAAGGTTTCGCCCGGCGAACGAAGCATCTTTCTCGTTAAGGGGCTCCGACGATTTCGCTTTTGAACTTTGTGGCGCCAGATCTGGAAAACCAAAAACATGATTCCCATCGTTGCGAGAATGATGGCCAACGGGAGAACGACAGGAATCAATAGATCGAACATTTGAGATGAGCTTCTTTTTGTTGCAGGTAGCCTAATACAGACGGGATATCTGGAGCTCGGTGCTTTTTTCAGCACTCAAATACTCCAGGCCTAGAGAAGTGTCTCTTGCCTACGCTTTGTGAATTCTGTATCCCAATTTCTTAGCCGTTCTAAATTCTTTCTCACAAGATTGTGAAATAACTGCGCCAATCGAAGAATCATTTGCTTGATGTCATAGGGAATCTCCTCGGCCAGTAAAGCAAAAAAACTTTCGCTACCGTCAAGTCGTGCCGCAAGTATGTGGGGCAATGCTTCACTTGGCTACTCACCGAAATCAAGATTTTGAATCTCGACTTTGTTCTGAAACGTATTTTCGTGTCAGCACCGCCAATGATTTGCATGCATATATCTATTTGCGATTTGGTAATTTATCAAATAATCGCCCGATATAGCACCGGGTCTAACTGGCACAACTCATTCAACGCCCCATGAAGAATGAACAGTCTTGGGTCTCTCCCGAAATCAAATACTCGATAGAGATGATATTGCTCTGGGATATCGACTGAGCAATTCAACTCGTTGGCAGTAACAAAGAATGGAAAATACTTACCCAGCCCAGTAGTTTTGACTTCAAGCATCCGTTCTGAGTCATCCACCTCATCAAATGAAAGCACATCGAAGCCAAGGCCGTCGCCCAGTTCTTTCGCTGTCCACTGAACTCTTTGCGACAAATCGTCTCGCCCTATCTGACTAAGACGATACTTTTCCAAATCAACAACAAACTGCTCGCCGAGTTTTCCCAAGTGCCGATTGCGCGCATCGCGTTCAGCAAAATTCACTTTTCGTCCTTTACGTGACAACCATGGTTTCAAAACCACTTTCGGGGCGATCATTCTGCTGGGTGGGGGCTCGATCACGACATCGAGATTTGGAGTCGTCAATCTCTGGGGTTCCTTTGGAGCAACGACCGCAGTGTCAACTAGCTTTTCCATAAAGCCATTGTTTTCATCCAGGAATTTGCCGACTTCAACACCAAGCAGGTTTTGGAAATTCCCCCGTGGTTTGTAGCCTTGAATATAAGGCATTCCTATTTCAGCAAGCACCGCACTAATGTTTTGATGTTTAAATTCAACGGACCCGTTTGAACGACTGCTTAGTTTTGGGAGCAACGACCTTCGGTGTTCCGATTTCTTGTATGGTTTGCCTAGCAACTCAAGTTCGAGCATCTTGAAGTAATCATTGACGATCAGCTGTACTTCCTTTTTCGACCAACCCTTTCCCTTCTCTGGCTCTCCAACTTCATCCTTGTGTACCACCGTGAACCCTAGCTTCCTCAGGACGAAATTTGCCTGCCCTGGTGCTTCGCCGCCACTGAATTCCGAAGGCGGCAAAATGTTGCCGCTATGGTGGCGAAACGCCAGGCCCATGACGGCTTTGGGGGGATATTGTTTGCCGTTGGCAATAAGAACATATCCGGTTGATTTGCCAACGGATGTTTCAGTCCATCATCAAGGTCTTGAATGGCCTCGATAACATGACTCTTGGCGATGCCGGCGGGAATTGATTTAGGCATGTATTTGATTGGAAATGAAATCAACACTGCTATAACTATTTGATAGTTATTAGTATACCTGACATGAACTTGCAGGCATTCCGAAAAAGAACTCCCTAGAATCATCGGTAAGTAAATCCACACAGGAAAGATGACATTGTGGCTCTGGACAGGGGCTGGGCTGATTCCCGAACGACACTCGGAAGGAAGTTGTGTCGACGGGAGATTCAGCCCTCTCGGTTCGCTTTGATTCGGTCCAGAGTCCGATCACCTTCTTGCAACGACATTGGTAACCAAAAGTTAGCTAACAGGTGGAACGGCACCTGGCAGCTTAGATGCACTGATGATGGTCGAGCGAATGGTAAAACCAAGAACGTAGTTTGAAAAAATTGACAACCAAGTATGACATTCCAACTCTAAACTTAATTATCCTATATTGACACATGGCGATTTACGAAATTTCAGCAAGCGAGTTCCGCAAAATTGACGAAACATCGTTCAGTACAGAAGGGCTGCGTGAGCGCCAGGATCTTCAACAGCTTCTCCGCACCCAGATCGAAATAGTCGCTAAAGACACACTTGTTATCGCTGAAGAGTTCAGTCAGTGGGAGGATAGCAAGCGAAGAATTGATTTACTGGCGGTTGACAAGAATGCCAATCTCGTCGTCATTGAGCTAAAGCGAACCAAAGATGGCGGTCACATGGAACTTCAGGCCATTCGTTACGCCGCAATGCTTTCCGCGATGACGTTTTCGCGTGCCATCGAAGTCTACTCTGATTTCCTAATGCAAGTCGGAAATGGCGAAGACGCCAACTCTTCCCTGTTGGAATTTCTCGAATGGGATGAGCCTGATGAAGAGCAGTTTGCTAAAGATGTTCGCGTGGTTCTTGTGTCTGCCGATTTCTCAAGAGAGCTAACGACTTCGGTGATCTGGCTGAATGAACGTGGCCTCGATATTGAATGTGTACGGGACCCTCGACGCCTGTAGTACCAACCCGGACTTTGAAGAAATGACACACACTGAATTCTTAGATGCAGTGAAAAGCTCACTTGGTCAAGACGTAGATGTGGTCAATTACTTTCATGGTTTCAAGGCGAGTTTTATGGACTCCGTTGATCAGGTGAAAAAGATCGCTAGATGTTACGGCAATAGCAAGCGGCAGTTGGTTCTTTTTTCCTGGCCATCTAAGGGCAAACTAAGCAGGAAGGCCTACCAAAGCGACAGATCCGATGCAAGAAAATCAGGTCGGGATGCAGCAAGTGTACTCAACGAACAGTTTGGGCAAGCGACCAAGGGGGCAGCGGCTAAGGTGCATGTGATTTGTCAAAGTTTGGGCAATCGGGTTTTTGAGTATGCAGTAAGCCATCTCAAAAATACAAATGCTCCCTTGGGCGAGGTCGTGCTTTCGTCTCCTGTGATCCCAAGAAACGCGTTTGAATCAGGGCAGAACCTAGAGGAGTTACCGGAAACTTGTGAGCGAGTATCCCTCTATTACAATCCGGATGACTTCGCACGTTTCTTCAAAACATTTTTAGGCGAAACCAATGAGATGTCGTTGAAAGGGCCAGCGAAACCGCTCGAGTTGGATGACGGTGTGGCCGTTATCAATTGTGATGACGTTCTTGGGTTAGAGCATCGGTATATCTATGAAAGTCCTGATGTGATTTCGGACGTCAACATGGTACTCGACGGCGTGGACTCAAATGACAAGCGTCTGAAGCGTAAGTTTGTTCCCGCTTTGAATCAGTATCAACTGAGAGAAGGTTAGCTACATTCGTTGCTTTCAATGACACGCCTAGAATGCTTATGGGCTCACGTTGAGCTACTGCGAACTGTCAATCGATTGCAATGATTTTTCGGCATTCGGGATAACTGGGGCAGGCCCAAAAACGTTTGCCCTTGTTGCTTCCGCGCGTCGCCCTTCGTTCGACCATCGGAATATTGCACTTGGGACATTCCGGAACTGGAGACGTGACTTCAACTATTTCTATGACAGGTGGTGGCGAATGGCTAAACGGTTGAGCTGGAGTTAGGGCGTCTCGAATCTGTTATTTGAGTTCTTCCGTCACGTAGTTTCTTTGACATCGAACATGTAGGATGGGCAACTCGGCAGCGGCAAATGCAGCATCAACGAGTTGGTCCCTTTCCTGCCGATCTAGCCTCTGATGACTGACGTCGTCCAGTTCAACAATCAACGCAGGCTGCATTGTCTTGGGATTGCACAGCACGAAGTCGACGTGCTTGCGATCAATTCGATTGGCGTGCCCTAGGTTTTTTCGTCGTTGGACCACATAGAGCAAGTCAGAAATGCGAACTTTGGTGCAAACGTAAAAATGACTTCCAGTAACTTGATTGAGAACGTGGAAGAACGAAAGCTCAGCTGCTGACAGGAATTCGTCTCGCTGACGGAAAGGAAGCGGCTCGGGCTCTACGGGTTGGCTGTCACCTCCGAGCCCAATAAAAAGATCTAGGAGCCGAATTGGCAGTATAAGAAGCCTTCAAACAGCAAAAAAAGAGCGGGAGATTGCTTGCTACTCAACGCCACCTCGCCTTTGGCACACCTTCGCATTTTGGTAACGGGTATCAACATTGGTACAATTGAAGGCAGTTCGAAATCGATCGCTCTACCAGGGCGGTGTCGTAAAACCCTACCGGTGTACGTCAGAGACCAATGGCAGATAAAACGCTAAACATCCGCTTCGGTGTCATCTCACATGGCTGGCTACCCATCACCTTCTGCATTTTCGGTGATGACGCACTCGTTGAAGCTTCTGACGTTCCCGCTGACCCAATCGCCCAGCTAGTTTCATTGTCGCGATTCTTGCTATCGCCCGACCATGGTTCACGCGATGCCGAGTTCCACCTCGAGCCTGAATACTGTGTCCTGACTGCCACCGAAACTAACGATCCGGCAGTTGCGGACCTTCGCCTGATTCAACCGGGCCGCAATCTTTCCGCCAGCCTTCCCTGCCTTGAAACCGCAACTCAGATTTGGCGTGCAATATGCGGAATCGAATCGGCGCTGCTCGCTGCAATCAACAGCGAGCAATGGAGCTGGGAGTTTCCCGTCACACAGATGCAGATGCTCGCATCCGAGATTGAGACTGCTAAATCGGCTCACTGATGTACAACCTGCTTTTTGTGCAAACAGCCATTCGCTCTTTCGCGATGAGCGTCAAAACTGACAGAAAGGGCCTGCTGGGAAACCGTATGCCATTCCGAGTCACTCGTTTCGTTTACGACGGCAACGTAAGAACCTACCGATATGCGCTTCACATGGATGAACAACTTGTGGTTCAACCAACCTGAACTGAAGTTTCATGCAGTGCAATTGCGAAGACATGCTCACGCAAGCGTGAGGCATGGCACCCACCAAAACGGCACCCACCAATACTGGTCAAGTCAGCTCTAATGAACAACTTGCAGCGTTGCAACAACGTATCGCCGGTGAGTTCAACACTTTCGCGGCCAGCGTTGTAGCACGTATGTTACAAACCAAACGACATTGAACGAAGCCGTTCAAGCCGCAACCTGTGTGCCTTCAGGTTCAGAGTCGAAATGAAACGCGGTACTGTGTGCATCGAACGAGGAGCTAGTTGACGGGGTCGGCCGGGCGGCTTCTTCGATTCGCCAGTAGCTCCCAAGTCGCTTGAACAAAATAGGTTACACCAGTCACCAGGCAAACCAGCAGAGCGATTGATCGCCAAGAGAACAGAAATGCTGGATTTGAAAAAGGAAGCAAGTAGATCAGCATTTGATCGTGAGCGCATAACCGCATGGGAATGGAAGGAGCAGGCATGAAGGCGGCATACCGAAGGGTTTCGGTCCCGTCTCGAATCCCTAAAAGCCGTCGTTTCAATTCAATCGCCCATTCTTTCTCGAACTCAGGGAGCCCGTGCGCTCCAAAATAGCGGTAACTTTCACCGTCTGTGCTTGCGACCAGAGTATCAAGGGAACCAATGTATGCGTCGAGATCCCCACCCGGCGCGAATGCCACAATACCGCCTAGATGCTGGTAGAGAAGATCGCCTGTAAATGCGACACGGTTTGTGTGGTCAAGAAGCGTTATCGACTCTCTTGTATGGCCAGGCGTGTTGATGACTTGGATCAACCGCCCTCCCAAATCAATGCTCTCATTGTGCTTCACCCATGAACTGATAGTGAGCTTTGGCATTTGCGCTGCGAGATTTTCGAAAAAGGACACATCGTAGACATCCTCCGACACGCCAGCTCGCAGGTAGGGCAAGTCAATCATTGTGACCCCATCGAATTTCTCAATATCTCCGGTATGGTCAAAATGGAAATGAGATACCATCACCACAATTTCTGTATCTGTAAGTCCCGCCACCAGCGAGTCCATTGATCTGACGCTTTCCGGTCGTTCACCTGAACCCGTATCAAACAGAATCGCTTTCTTTTCACCTTCGATCAAATACGAAATGTTGTATTGGGACGAGCGAAATTCCGTAATCGCATACGTATTTGGAGCCAGCTCACTAATGGCATACCAGTCGTCGATGACGTCTGCCGTCTGGTCCCAAAGCTCGCCAACCTTCAAGTCACCGAAAACTTGCTCGACATCACATGGCGATTTGACAGAGAAGCAGGCCAGGATCACCGCAGCGAAAAGAAGCACGATCGATAAAACGAAACTAAGAAATATGCGTTTAATTTTCATATCGCGTCTCACACAATGAAATTCCCCAAAGTTGGCAGACTGGCTTCGATACGAAGCCGCTCTCACAAAAGCCAAGCATGAAGTATATCTCGATTGTTGTTGGCCTGCAGGGCAAGATTCCACAAGGGTATCGCCAACTCCCTCGACGAGTATCAAGCCTGGATCGTTCAGGCGGTCGAGGATGCGATGAGGATTGTCGACGACGAGATGAATCCCGATTCCTAGCACATGCATTTGCCAACATGGTTTCTAGAGCAATCGTGCCGCGTGATCACGCTTCATTCTCCGCAACCACGAAGCGGTGCGAAGGCCGGAAAACCAAAAAAGCCACTTACCAAAAATAGGCAAGTGGCTAACAGTGGAGGCGGCGGGGATCGAACCCTCGTGTCGCAATTCCGAAGTCGCTGATCCTCAAGGACTTACGGAAAACGAAAATGTCGTGGCAGCGGTAGGGCAGCGTCAGGATTGCGTCTTGTGTCAGCAACTGGCACGAGTGGACGCAGGCCTCAAGAACGATATTGAGTCCATTGCCCGAGCTTGGGCAACGCTTGACCCAAATGTTCGGGCCGCAATTCTGACTTTGATTGGAACTCAGCCAAAGTTGCAGTGAAGCCAACACACAATGCGATCTTCCTGTTCAAAATTCGATTTCGATATTTGGAAAGCGCGTTTTGAGCATTTCAATACTGACGTCCGTTACATTGGCACAATTCCTGATTTCGAGTTTGTTGAGACCATCGAGCCGTACCAAGTGCTTTACGCCCTCGTCAGAAATTGACGTGTTGGATAACTTCAATTCCTTTAGACCGTTGAGACGACCAATTTTGGCCAATCCCGCATCCGTTATCCCCGTTGAATCCAATTCCAATTTGGTAAGCGACGCCGGAAAGTACTCGAAGGAATCATCCGTAATATTAGTTTGGGTGAGGTCTAGCCATTGAAGGTTGAGGTGCCGGAAATCGCGGACGCCGGCATCTCCAATGGGATTTCCTCCCAAGAATAAATTTCTGAGATTAGTAAGTTCGGCCAAATGGTGCATTCCTTCATCGGTTACAGCCGTATTGTAAATCATCAACCCGGTAAGTGAGTTTGGAAGTGATTCGAGACCGTCGTCGCCAACCGCCGTATCATGGAATTGAAGCTCGGTTAGCTTCAGGTTTTTCAAGCTTTGGACTCCCTTTGATGTCACTCCGGTTTGCTGGAGATAGACATACTCAACACCATCCATGGAAGCGATTGTTTTAACTGATTCGTCTGAAATTGAAGACTCACTTAGATCAAATGACATTACATCCAACTCCCGACAAATGGTAAGAATTGGAGCCAATGCTGCATCGTCAATATGGCGGAATGTGAGTAAGATACTTCCTTCCCCGCTAACTCTGTATTGGCCGCCGCTAGTCTCCACCATTTCCCGAAGCTCTTCTTTTCGCATGGCCCGTTCGTTCTCGGCAAGTTGGAACTGTTTTTGGCTATCGCCATTTTCGGACGTCCCTTGCGGCCCGCGTTCTGCGAGATTCTTTGGTGGCTCCTGTAGCGCGCTCGAATTGGTCTTTTGGTTTGAAATCACGAGCAGCGAAACTACGATTACCAGTAGGACCAACCCGATCGCGACAATCGCTGGCTTTTTGTAAATTGATATGCGCAATGTTGTTTTCGCGCGTTCGACATTTGTTTCTGCCGTTTGCGTACTGTATGTTTGGTAAATCAAGTCTTCTGAATTTGGAAATTCCAAGACAGTTTCCTCAATGGCTCGAGTGAGTCCCACTTCTTTTTGGCGCTTTTCAATGAACCCGACTACTGCAATCGGCAATATGGGTTTAGATGAATTCGAGTTGATCAATCTAGAATCCGGTTAATTTGAGTAATGAACAAGAAAAAAATAATTGGTGAACTTTGTGAAAAGGCAAAGGGTTCTCAGTCCCATCGGATGCTGGTTCTTGCTGTCGCGTCAAAGACCTGTGGGGAATTTGCCACTTCTGGGCGCAAGGAAGACAAAACTATTCTAAAACGACTGGAAGCAATCGGCAAGCAAATCTTGGTTGGGCAGAAACGAGATCCGGAGCTGAAGCTTTATGAATTTCGGCCAGATAACGAGCCAGCAATAGGAGTTGCGGGTTTATTCATCCGTGCAGTCAAACTTGTTGAACAAGAATACTCCAAGCCTCCGGTAACTGGGTTGCGATTGTATATCCGGGATGACCACTATCTACGACTGGCTATGGGCGTGGAGATATTGGAGGCAATTGGGAGTGACAATGTCTTTACAGAACGGTTCGTCGGCGCATGGTTTTACGACGATTTGACAATCGACGTTTCGATATTTGATAATCAATTGGTGAAACAGGGACGGACCAAAAAACTAAACGAGATTCTTTCGGCTGTAGCAGAAATCAGCCAGAGCCAAAAGTTGAAACTGTTTCGGTCGCTTCAGGACGAATTGTTCCCTACCTCAGACGAAAACAATTCCCTAGCATCAAGCTCTTTTCCCTCGTCAACAAAAGTGTCCACCGAACTCGAATTCTGCATAAAAAAACTTGATGAAGTGATTGTTCTTGGCCTGAACGAGCCCAAAAAGGCGATTGCTTTATTGAATACAGTATTTTCAGAAATCGTTGGACGTGAATTGGGCGACCCCGAGTCGAAGCGTATTTTCAAACAACGACTGTCAGCGATACGCGAATTTTTGCCAATCGAGCTCTATTTTGAAGGCGTAAAAGTCCAATCGATCGGAATCAATAAAGGCGGCACAAGTAGCACTGGCCAAATCGTGTTGCGGTTCGGTGGACGTGAACCTGCAAAGTCCCCTCAGGCAATACCGAGTTTAAAGGCGCGGCAAAAATAGCAGTTGACAGTCTATGCCTGCCGCATAGACTCCTTTTGTGGGTCGTCGTTGTTGCATTTGCCGTGAGCCCCTTTTCTTTTTGGTGTCGTGCGCGGCAGCATGGGATTCCTCGGTTTTTTCCGGCATGACGATTCCAACAAATTCGTTTTTTGTTTCATTTTTGGAGTCGCTCATGTTTATTTCACGCTTTGGTTTTTCGCTTTTTCGAGCGAAAATGGCACTTGTTACGTTTGGACTTCTGTTGTTGGCGAGTTGCGCAACGGATGCCTTCGCCGACGGCGAAAACGAGCTCAATGTCAAAAACCCGTTTGTTACTGTGGGGCCGGGCATGGTAATCGATTGTCAGGACTTTGACCGCGAGTCGCCCGGATATGGCTATAGCTGGGAGCCTATTGATGGTGGACTCCGCTGTGTCGCCGAACCAAATGAAACCGCTCGGCACCACGCCGAAATCACATATCAAACCATGACTGACGGGGGCTCCTTTTTTGCGATATTGCTCGCTCGCGGGCGAGACGGAAATTCCGACTCAGTTCGATTGGCGGTCAATGGGGCCGTCGTTGCAGGTCACTTCCGTCTCCACCGTGGGACCGATTTTGGATGGACAGCCGTTCAAATTCAATTGCCAAGAGGATTCTCAACAATTTCGATTCTTGAACGCGAACCCAACGCTGAAATCTCAAAGCTTGTTTTGACGCGACACCGGACATTCAGTTTGTCAGGACCCGTTCCAACGACGGGTCGTGTTTTATTCTATACTTCAGATGGCGATGCAGTCGCTGATGTTCGATCGGGTCGCGGTCGCGATTTTGTCGATTATGCATCCGAGCCAAAGCTGCATGGCCGACGGTTGACAAAATTTGAGAATGGTTTCCCAACACCCTCCGGCGGTTCAATTGATTTCACGATCCCACCTGGCGCTGATTTTTATTCCTGTGAAGCTGGCATGCTTGATGGCGCGAGCGGGTACGTAAAATTTCATGTCCGAATCGATGGCACACTGGTGTCTTCCTCGCCTGGGATCGTCGGAGGGCAGTCTCACAATTTCGTTGTTCCAATTTCGGCTGCGAATATTGGGAAAACACTGTCGGTCGATATTTCTCCTGGTTCATCGAATTCAGATGATCAGGCAGTGTTAAACAAAAGTGTTGGGTTTGCAAAGACAAGGACCTCAACGTTTCTTGGGCTTCTGAGTTGCAATACATCGTTAATACGTCCCCTTACGGAGAGGGGCGAGATGCGACACCGTGGTTCCCGTACGCTTTGATGCACGATGGCGAATACGTCGCTCGAGGCATATCGATTCACCCACCTGCAAATGCAACCTCAATCATTGGCTTCGATGTTCCTGCCGGCGCGTCAATTTTCCAAGCGACTTTAGGACTCAGTGATCCAGACCCCTACTATGGCTGGGCAAGTCTTTCAATTCTCAATCAAAATGGTGTAGAGTTGTACACCACCGGACCTTTCGGTGCTGGCGCCCTAGATTCTGTTGCGATCGATCTGGAAAACACGGGAACGACATCGATTTTTTTGGTTTCAGAATCCCTGGGACCGAACGTCGAGGACCACGTTACTGCATTTGATGCTCGCTTCACGACTATTCGCCCGAAGGTCAACGGGCAATCGCATCTGAAACTGCCTTTGCGTATGGTGAATGTAAATTGGGGGGTGGAAAGGCTCAAGGATGATGCAGATAGGCCATTCGACGATCTGACAACAATCTATGAGGCTGCCGGCGGGGATGATGAATACGTTCCTTGGTCGTTGACGATTCGATTTCAAATCTTCGCTTTCCAGGGAAATGGATTTAACAAACGCCAGGCCTACTCAAAAGGCCTCGAAGCATGCCTCTCGCATATTCGCGTTGACAGATTGGTGGAATGGTGCCGCGATCGACAAATATACGTTTGTTTTGCGTTATACGATTCTCCGGTCAGCTTCAGGCCAGACGGACGATTCATTTCCAACTTCGGTCGCCCGAACGCCCCAGAATTTCTGGAAAACAAACGCGACAAAGTTGAGCTTCTTCGACTGTGTCGACTAATTGTTGGTGAGTTTGAACCAAAAGGGCTGACGCAGATTTGTGCGGTCAATGAGCCTGTTCCATTTTCACCCCGAAAGCTTCGGGAATTTTACAAACGTCTTGAGCATGACATTCATGTGAAGAGCGGATATGAGAACGTGATAATCGAAATGGAGGCTGCCAGAGGGAATCCTCATAAGCTGCAACAGATTTCCAATCTGAACTACTCAAATGCGATTCATACCGCACACATTTGGTCGGGAATATACAACGCTCAAGGAATCGATTACAAGGGAAGTATTGGCCGGTCAGAAGCGGAAATTCGTGAGCGGCTTGAAAATCGCCTTTCGCCTGTATTTCGGTTTCAAGATCGGGGTCGCGACGTGCTAATCACAGAATACGGCACTTCCAAAAAAAGTCGGAAGAGCAATCGTAACGGACTTTATTATCTTCAAGAACTAAATCGAAAATTGTATTCACGAGGCATTGGG
This sequence comes from Mariniblastus sp., assembly GCA_965224765.1. Classification (GTDB taxonomy): domain Bacteria; phylum Planctomycetota; class Planctomycetia; order Pirellulales; family Pirellulaceae; genus CAZDBA01. The sequence continues at coordinate 114,092 of CBDDAC010000009.1, read as the reverse complement.
ACCTGTTTTCACGTTCTTCATGAACATCCAGGATGGGGCGTTGATAGCATTGATGAACTCCGGTCAATCCTTTTCCCTCCCAACAATTAAGCGGAAAACTTCGATCCTGAATCCTCTTCGTCGATGGCCAGTTTTTACTGGCCATTTTCTTGTTTTAATTCGCAATAGATCGAAGAACTTCCCAGCTGCGGACGCATCTTTTTTCTTTGCGGCCGGTTCCTTTTTTTTCCGCCACTAAACAGTGCAATATAGTCGAGTCTTAAAGGGCTGGGTGGGCTTGTTCCAATTGGTAGTATTGTTTCAACGATCGCCTGTGGGGTGTTACTGAGGCGGTTAAACCGGTGATGAAGAAAAAACCCGATTGCCTTGTCGCCGTTTGGCGAATTTGGGTCGGCGCTGATTATGTCATCGAAAACATCAAGGCAAATGATTGGACCAATTTCACGACCATTCTTTGGTTTATTGATATCTGAAAACGCATCGGTTGGATTGACGCACTTCTCTTCATAGAATTCACCGTTCAGGATAGTGCTAAAAGGAATTTGATAAATTCGGCTTGCGAAGGCCAAATCCTTCGGTTTAGAGCCAGGCCCTTTCTTAAAATCGATTCGCCAAACACACTCGTACACTTGCTCCGCGTACACTGACGCAACCACATTGAGATTAACGAAAGCGACAATAGCAAACACAAACAGTTGGCTTTTCATAGCAGGGCCATGTTTTTGAAGAACTTTGTCAAGGCATCGATCGCGATGGCCTGTTTCGTGGTCGGGTTGCCGTCTTTTTTGGATTTGTAGACAAGATCGTCAAGTAAGTCAGACAATTCCTGGGGAATCCGTGTATTGAAAAGCGTGACTGGCTTCCCCCACTCCGCTGGAACGATCGGTTTCGGTGCGGTTTGTACGGGCTCAACCATTTTTGGCTTCGCTTTCTTGACCGGATTTGTCGGCTTCGAGATTTGCGGTCGATCCGCCTTTTTCTGTGGCAGAATCTCGACAGATTTTGCAATTTTTTTTGCCAACGGCTTTTTCTCGTCGACGGTTTCACTGTCTTTTTTTCTGAGCATCTCGAAAACGGCGTCGTCTGATTTTGCTTTGATCTGCTGAAAATCATCAGCCAAAAACCCTGCGTTATTCATTTGCAACCTTTTGTTTGTTATCCACTAAAAAACCATCGAGTAATTCGTTAAACAACTTCTCAAGACGATCGGCGGCAAGTTGCCCCCTTCTGTCTTTTGGACGCGTTGGCGAAACCCGCATTCCTGGTGCGTCGCGGTACGCTCGCAAGCGTTTGATATTTGTGTTGGCCATCGGAACGCCAAATTTTTCAGCGAGTCCCCGGACTTCGCGAGCGCGAACATCGGAATCATCAGTTTGATTCAAAACTAAAAACGCTTTTGGTATTCCGTTTCTTGCTTCTTGCGACAATCTGATGACCGACAATGCGTTTTCGATTGGCCAAAGATCGGCGGCACTCGCTTGAAGTGGTATGCAAGCAATATCAGATTTGATCACGCCTGCCGATGTGCAAAGCCCTGCCGCCCCTTTTGTGTCGATCACTACATAATCAAAATTGTCGCGTTGGATGTTGATTAGTTTTCGTAATTCATCTGCCCTTTTTTCTTCCGATTTTTCATCGAGCGTTTTAATTTCGATTGAATGATCTTTGATCCCGGAAAGCCACTTGCTGGACGTGTGTTGATCGTCGGCGTCAACCAACGTGACTTTGTAGCCCTGATCGAACAGCCAGACCGCCATCGAGGTCGCCAGAAAACTTTTCCCGACGCCACCTTTTGTGTTTACCAATGCAATTACGCAACTCATGGAACGACGGTATCGCGATGCGAGCAAGCTCGCAAGATAGAAAGTTTGCGTTCACACATGCGTGTTTGCGTGGTTGTCTGTGTGGTTGCTCGCATGCGTGCAAGCTCTCACGCAACCAGTTCAGAGTCTGATGTTGCTTGTGTGATCAACCGGTCGATTGCGTTGTTCACAAATCTGTCGGATTTGGCCGCCAGTTGAAAGTTGGGGTCCGCCGAATACCAAAGACCGCGTTCAAAAAGATTCCGTCCTCGTGCAAATTTGGGGTTGGCTATTTTGCGCAAAAAAAGGGATTCGAACTTCTGAAACTGGCAATCGGTACAGTACGGCCACCCAGAATTTATCAACTTGCGTATTGGCCAAAAGGCGAGTTAGTCTTGGGTTGGTTTAAGGGGCTTGAAGTAAGGCTGCCATTAACCGTGTTGTGAGACGGGGCGTAACCAGACGTACCGTGTTTCGAAACGGGGGCCGTGTTCTGAGACGGGTTGTACCGTGTTCTGAGACGGGGGGTACCGTGTTCTGAGACAAGTGGTTTCGTGTTCTGAGACGGGTTGTACCGTGTTCTGAGACGGAATGTACCGTGTTACCAAACGGGTTTGGCACCGGTTTTGTCAATGAATCCAATAGGTTGCCGGGGCGGAACTAATAGAACTTATTAACTTATATGAACTTATCATTTTCAATTTCGGACTAAATGGCCAGGAAAGATCAAAATCCAGACGTCATCCCGCTTTTTGGCCGGGACGAAATGAATATGGTTGAGTTTCCGTTTGGTCCCATCACAGCCGGGGAAGCGAAAACATTCGAAGTCGAACATCCTGTCTACGACCGCCACCTAAAACGGGAAGTCAAACGAAAATTATTGATTACTGGTTCCGAAGGGTTTGGCTTGCCAAAACCGATCGACGATCAAGTATTGATTGGAATGAAAGCGTTAACCTACGAGAATCGGTTCGCAACCAAAAAAGTCGAATTCAGTCGTTACCGCCTTTGTCGGACAATTGGTTGGCCGGCTGACGGAAGAGCTTATCGACGGTTAGAGGAATCGCTGATCCGAATTGCGGGCACAACGTTGATTTTCAAAGATTCCTGGTGGGACAAGGGAGAGCTTGAATGGATGTCGATGACGTTTCACTTGATAGAAAATGTGAAGATTTGCTCTCGTGACAGGTTTGATAGGGGCAGAATGAAAAACAAGCAGGCAAGCCATCAGCTTTGCTCCTTTGTTTGGAACGATGTTATTTGGAAAAGTTTTCAGGATGGCTTTATTAAGTCGATCGATATGAAGATGTTCAGAAAAATTAGCGGTGGTCGAAGGCGGGAAGTTCCGCTTCGTTTGTACCGCGTTCTGGACAAACGACTTTACAACTCACATGTTGCAAGGTTTGACTTAAGGAAACTTTGCATCGGAACGCTTGGGTTGAGTCAGTCATACTGCCCCAGCGAAATGATTAGAGTGTTGGAAAGGGCAGCAAGCTGGTTAATTGAATGTGGGTTTATTTGCGAAATGGAAATCAAACCGCATGAAAAAACGGGCGTGTTGCAGGCTCTGTTTTATAAGAAGGGGATTCAGAAACGATCGATACCAGAGGCAACCAAGCATGATGCTGGAAACTCGGGGTCACGAATTCTTGCACAATTTGAGGGAATGCCAATAGAAAAACAGAACCGCTTGTTGGCTCAGGCGATTACGTTTTGCGAGACAAGCCACCAGGAACTAGTTGATGGGTATCGCCGAAACAAGAACGCCTCGGGGGAAGCTGCAAAGGGATACCTTGAAATGATCCTTAAGACATTCGTCACCGAATCGAAGAAGACCAAAGCGGCCTAACGATTTTCGCGTAGTCACGTTCAAGCGTCATCGAATCCGCTTGCGGCATTGCATGCCTGCTACTTGAAAAGAAATGAAAGTCCGAGATTCAACACGACGAAACCGGACTTTCGGGTGCAACCAAATAACGTGAGTTATCCAGTTGCCAAAGCTTTTTCATTTGCCGTAGCTGAGACCGACAGAGCTGAAAGTATTTCAGATGCAGCGTTTCGGATCAGATCAAGCGAAGCCTTGAGTTTTTCAACATCACCCTGATGCAATTGGATGTAGTCGGCTGCGTGGCCATCGGACTCAACGCCAACACCGGAACAAACTGCAAAGGCGACCGCCTCAGCTTCAGTTTCTCGAAGTGATTTAGTCGTTTCCTTTCGTCGATCGGTTCTGTGAAGCAGCTCGTGGGCAACCTCATGAACCAATGTGGCAAACCGTTCAGCGGTTTCAAGTGATGGATCAACTAATATCGTGCCACCTATTGAAACCCCAAGTGCCCCGCCATCGGGTGCGTCCCAAATAAGCTTGATTCCTTTGGAGTCGGTAAACGTTTCGAGAGCGGCCAGTTGTTTGACTGGTTCACCTTCGTAGCCTCCGAGTCCAGGGAGTTCATCGCCATCGGTTTGAGAAACATCGAAAACGGGAACCGAACGATAACCGTAAACGGCCTTCTCGCCTTCATTCGGTGTGGGTTGGTCCTCCTTGGCCTTGGCTTTCCCAATTAGGGGAGCCAGTATCCTGATTCCTTTTTCGCCTTTTCTTACCTGGCGTCCAAGTTGTTGCCATTTCCTGTATCCAGCAACAAAGCTGGCCTCCGGGAACTGACTCCAAATCAGGATAACGTTGCCAAACGAATACTGGTGGAACTGGCCCATGAACTTGAGATAAGTCACGAGCTGCTCGCTCTTGCCATTAGCCAAAGCTGCTTCCAATTCTGAAAGAGCCGCGTCGACTTTTTCTAATACTTGTTCCTGCTTCATCTTGTTGAAGCCTCCATTTTCCTTACTACGGAAATTAACAGCGGCAACCTTGCAACTGTCGGCCCCAACATCACTAAAACCTTTTTTGTGTTGAATCGGGCCTTCAAAGACATTTCCTTGTCTTTGAAAACCCGTGAATTAATTTCTTTGTCAGCCATGCGGTTCTCCTTTGGTTAGTTACTTTTTCCACTCACCTGGGGAGGTGGGAAAAGTAACTAACTGGAGAAAGGCGGCATGGCTGATCAGTTCTACCCAGAATCAAATTTTGTACGTGATACTCGCACGTTTTGAATTGCTACTCAAATAACACAGCTTTTATTGCCGCGTTGATTGCATGAAGGAACGCAGCCCTCTTGATTGGTTTTAAAAGAAGAACATCGATGTGGATTTTTCTTTCTAGGCTCTCCTTAGAAATTTGATCGTCAGCGGTTGTTGCGATCACGTAATACTTCGAAAGATCACAACTAATTGCAAGTTCCACGTCACCATTCCTAGGGAAATCGATCACCAAGATTTCACTTTCCTGCTGGGAAAGTCGGCATGAAAAATCATCCAAGCCAGACGCGACCGAAACGATGCCTCCCGCGTCCTCAAAATATGTTTGGAGAAGTTTGCTGCTGTAGTCCTTTGATTCATAAATGAGAATCCTGGGATTTGGTTTCATCGTTAGACCCTATAGCCACCTGGCTCTATTAAGATGCCCCAACAGGCGATCAGGGATTCAAGGAAATTTTGCCTGTAGCCAGCTGGCTAGGTATCGGCAACGATGAACTCTGGCGTACCTTCGTAAGGTGTTGATTTCAGAACGCCTTAGAATAGAACTCTTAAATGACGATAGGTCGCTAAACGAGATAGCCAGGAAATCCCAGCTCCACCGAACCGTACTGAAACGATTTCGCGACAATCAACGCTCAATCAGCATGGCAACAATCGACAAATTGGCCCGGTTCTACGACTTGCAATTAAAAAGATTCCGCAAGTAAAAATTTCGGTCACACATGTGACTAAGAAACCAAAACCGTGTTAGGTTCCTGCTCGCGGTAAGGGGAACCCTTACTTGCACGTCAATGCTCGTTAAACACTTGCATATGACGACTCCGCAGAGCGTTTGAGCCCGGTAAACCTGGTCACCAACCAGGCTAAGGGACCTGAGCTAACTACTCAGAATTTCAAACGGTCGGTCGAGCTGGATGCTATGAGAGTAGCTTGTCCAGCCTCAACGGAGGCTTGTTGGCGTAATCCGGCTGCATTTGTATTGCAGACGAGTAATCCCAACATTCTATCCGATAGCCCGTGCTGCTTTTTGAGTGTGGGCGACGTAGACAAGCTTCTTTTGGTTTTGTTTTTAAAATCACTTGAAGTCGTTGCAATTGAACTGGTGCAAATCCAGTGTACGGGATTCGGAGTCTTTGAGTTCGGATAACGTATCTGTTTGAGGGGAGTGGTCACGGTGGCAACATCGGGCCTCGGAGCGATAACAAGCTCCGGCATTCTGGCAAATCCGTAGTGTGTCTTAGTGGGCACGGGCGAACAAACCCAGATGGCAAATAGCTCAACTTTGAAAGGCGGGAGACCGCTTGGCAGTAAGAAACATGAGAGACGATGCCGAAGTATGGGGTGTTGTGAAGAGTACACAATGCGTCTGAGGACAACCTTCGACTGTTCGATACCGAGAGCTTCTGTGTTCGTATCGGGAAATCGGTTTTGCGACCACTAAGTATTGGAGCTTTACTCCAGTGCCAAATCGCGAACCGGAAAGTGGAACTCCCTGACCGGAGTTTTTCATCAGTCAAGCGTCGGGAGTAACGTCCCTAAACTCACGTGAATCATGTTTTGACAATTGTAACTAATACGGGAAGGAATCATGCGACCGCAGTTAGTTACTGCGGTGCCTGGGATGTTAACCAGGTGTTTTAATTGCTTGATTCTGGGAGTGTGGCCTAATTAGAAGCGAGGCGTTTTGAAATCGTGATTGATTTCAATCGTTTCGGTGGAATTGGTTTCGAAGGGAGCCACAGCTTTGGATTTCAAAGCTGCACTGCTGGCAGTGGTGAACCATTTCAGCGTTACGGGTGGTGCCGAGCGTATTGAACGACGAAAGGGCTGACTGACTTTTCTTTGCGGAGGAGTCGTTTAGAGCAGGCGTGAAGACCTGGTGCAAATCGGAAATCTTCACGCTTGCAGGTAGGTAACCCCTGGCGGGGCTGCACGGTGGAAATGCAAAGTAATCCTGGCGGGTTACTTTGAATTTTCAGCGAATTGGCGAAACAACAGGTTTCGTACGCTTTGCGTGCGAGGGTTTTGTTTCGAAAGGTTTGATGCGGGAGAAATTACGACCAATATGTATTGGGCGTTTTCTTTATAAGAACACAGCAGCGAAAGCTGAAAGCTTTTAAAGCAAACAAGTACGAACGTACTTGGTGTTCTGTAACGACTCGTTCCGCGTCGTTTAGATTCGCTTTTTTGGAGTGCTTTGGCGATAGACAAAAGCACTCTTCTTTTTTTATTTTGGAGGAGCATGCAGTATCGGTGCGAAGCAACTAGCTTGGAAGGATTCATTCAGCAAATCGCTGTGTCGTATGTGCGACACGGATATTGGTATTACGTCACTGAAGAAATTGGTGAGTGTTCGGACCCGGAGCGGGTCTGCCAGAAATTAATTGAGAAATACGGCATCACTTGGAAAAAGTGGAAACGGGCCTACCGCAAACAACAGGGGCTATCAAATCTACAGCTCATCAGGTTCGGCAGCTTCATGGTGATGATGGCGAGCGACCCATACGGTCAGCATGTCTTTTTTGAGCGTGAAAAGGGCAACCAGCGAGATGCCCAGGGCAAGCTGATAAATCGAATCAAAGATGTCCGCGAGAATGCTTTTCGATTTGGCGGTTACCAGATTGCTCACCGAGCTGGCCACGTCCAGGTGCGGATTGATGACGAGACGTATCGGGAGCTAAAAGCGTACTATGTTGATTTGGCCTGCAGGCGTAAAAAGGAGTCGCTGATTGAAGAGTTTTACCGGTTTCCTTTTGAGCCCTACGCACCGATTCGTAGGCAGGCGTTCGATATCCTGAGAGCTGTCAATAAGAAGCGAAAAAAAGCAAGCTACGAGCTCGTGCCCAATAGTTGTATCTGGCTCAAGCGGCGTGTTGTAAAGCCTTTTGAGGCCATAGACGGCAGTAGGGTAGCAGCGTGACAGGTGGTAAATCGGCCTTAAAGAAAGGCCGATTCGATAGGGGTTTGTTGGTTAACCAATAATAGCCTGGTCAGCCGGAACCTTTACAGTATTTATTCTACCGAGGACTTGGCGATTGCCTTCGTCAGACGAGCTTGCTTCCTCGTTTTCCATCCAAGCAAACGCCTGCTCAGCCACGTTAAAGAAGGCCTCCTTGTTTCTGACCGTGTAGTCGGAAGGGTACTTCCAATTACCAGTTGCCTCATCTTTGTAGCGGCGAGTAAGTGCGACCGTTAAGAAATCGCTGTTTTTGGCTGGCTCAATTTTGGCACCGACGGCACCGTCCCAAATGTACTTGGGATACTTTTCTTTTCTTTGTTCTTCCATGATTATTACCTCCTTACATGGTGTTTTGAGGTGTAAGGGTTGCACATACAAAATTCTTACTCAACTGCTTGAGTACGGTGGGGAGTTGTGGCAGACTGCCGGTCATGGCACTTACCGAAAATGACTTAAAAGCAATTCAATTGTTGATGAAACAAGAGGTCGAATCAGGGCTGGAACCGTTTCGGGAAGAAGTAAATTCTCGATTTGACCAGATTACTACTCAGATCGACGGCCTCTACAAACGTGATGAAACCAGAGAACAGGAATACCTGGTTCTTCGTCAATAAATGGGCGAGCTTGAGAAAAAGTGTGCCTGATGACCCTGGAACTTCGCCACACAATTATTCCCCGCTGCAACACAATCGAAATGATTGAGGCAACGCTTGGGAACGAGTTCGACCATCCGTTTTTGGATCTTCACTCGGGTACTATTGAATTGGCAGGGGACGAGCAGTTGAGGTGGCCGTAAAGCGAAAATTGCGTACTGGCTGGCTTACTTTGGAAATAGTGTGCCATTCCCACTTGGTGTTTGGCCGGTAATCCAGGAGTGCATTGACGGCAGAGCCTTCGTAATAGACCCACAACCGCCTGCCGTGGTTGGTGTTAAAATCAGTTGCCCGTAACTGATACCAGTCGTTCTTGCGGCGATAACCCATTTGATCGCCCAGCCAGTTCATGTACCGCAGGCGGTGTTTGCGATGCTTCCAGTAGCCACGCTGTGTTTTGTGAAAACGCCATGGTAGCCAGTCATGCTCTCGGGAAAAACATTCCATCACAGGACGGGAAGGTGAACCAGCTAAATACTGCAACAACGAGCTGCCGTAATTGTCCACATAGTCATCTTTGGTAATCGTGTACCAATCTTCCCATGTCTTGAATCCCAGTTGCCTGCCCAACCACTTCATATAGTCGAAACGATTCTGCCGATTTTTCCAGAAACAATTGGGAACGTTCAGGAATTTCCACGTGAGCCATTTTCGTTGCGGAAAACAGTCGACCACCGCAGCCGATGGAGAATACCGGTAAGTTTTTATGAATGTTGTTCCGCAATTATTCTCAAAATCTTTTTGAGAAATGGAGTACCAATCATCGAGCTTCTTGAATTTCAGTTGTTTGCCCAACCATTTCATGTAGGCGACTCGGTTCTTTTTGGTACCCCAGAATTTCTTTAACTGACGCCCATGAAACTTCCATGGCAACCAGCTAAACCGGTGATAATGTTCACGGAGGAGGGCCATGGGATCAAACTGAAAAAAATCCAGGATTCCTGCACCATGGTTTTCCGTGATATCGTCATAAGTTACGTCGTACCAGTCAGCGGGGCGACTCACTCCGAGTTCACCTTCAAGCCATTTCACATACCTTCTCCGATTTTTTCGCTGTTGCCAGAAACCACGTTGAGTGATGGAGAATTTCCACTCCTGCCACTGAAACTTCGGATAAAGCTCCTTCACGATTGATAGCAACCTGCTGGACAATAGTGTGATTCCATGATGCTCTACAAAATCAGACACCCGGATTGCGTACCAGTCTTCAGGTTTCTTGTAACCGAGCTGTTTCCCCAGCCAGCGTAAATACTCAGTCCGATTCTTTCGATTTTCCCAGAACCCATTGGGTGCCGTGCGAAACAACCATGGTTTCCAGTCATGGTTGGGGAACAGTGTTGTGATCACGCGGCTTGGGCTGCCGTAATGTTGAAGTAAAGAATGCCCGCGATTCTTTCTAAAGTCGTTTCCTGTCACCCGATACCAGTCATCAAATTTTTTGATCTTGAGCTTTCTACCAAGCCAGACGATGTATCGACGGTGATTTTCCAGATCGTCCCAGAATCCGTTTGGCACACGCCTGTCATACCATTCGGGGCAACTCAGATCGGCGTATCGGGCAGACTGCCAGTCCCATTGTCGGTTGCGTTTTGCTTTGGCCATGCCAGCGACGTGGTTTAAAGAGAGTTATGATTAGATCCCCATTGTAACCGACAGAGTTCCGCTCTGCTGTGAAGCGGCCAAAGACAAGGCAAACGGGTTCCTGCCACCAAGTTGTCCCTTTGGGGAAAACAAAAAAGTTCTGAAAAATAGATTCCGCTTGCGTTTTCTTGCATTCAATAAAGTTGTCCCTGGAACATTTCCGTTGATAGCGATCATAACTTCAGAAACAAAAGCGTTTTCACATCCTTCTCTACGTAAACACACCTTTTCAAAAAAACGAATTTGCCTGTCAAAGGTGACTGGGGAATTGGCAATCTATTAATGTGAAGCAGATTTACTTGCCTGTGGTCTGGCAGGTTCTTAAAATCCATGAATCCAAAACATGGGGTAAAGGGATAATGGGACTATTTTCTTAGTGGCAACGAAAACTCTCAAGTTGCTCAGTCAGCAGTAGATTTTTTTCAGCTTCGCTTTCTTACAAAACATTTTGATCATCATCTTGCTCAGGAACACTGCGATGACGGCGCAATCGACAAAAACAAGTTTCCGACTTTCCAGACTTCAGTTTCTGGCTGTGCTTCTACTGGCGGGGCTGATGTTCCCGACGACGACATCGGCTCAGTTGGTTACGGCACCCACAGTCACATTTTCCTATTGGACAATTAAAAAAGGACAAGCTGACTACACGGCGACTCAAACGAACTCCATCGTCGGAAACAATGTGGTGTGGGCTTGTAATGTTACTTACACAGACCCGATGTCTTCCGGGCAAGCACGTCTTTTCAAGTATCGCATCAACAACGGTGCCTGGATTCAAACCTCGATGACGGAGGGAGTTGCAAAAACATTTAACGGCTCCAATGCGGTCAGCTCCAATTATTCGAAATTGGAAATCGAGGGCATTCACGTACGAGGCTTGCGATTCATCGGCGACTGGACCTGGAACAGCTCCAATCCCGATCCTGTGGTCACTGTCCACCCACCTGTCAGCCCCTGTTTCGTCAACGGAAGCTTTGGCGGTGGCGGAAATACCTGTGGAGAAAATCCGCAGGTTAAGTGGAGTCCTGTCTGCCCATCCAGCCCCAAGCTCGAAACCTTTGGTTGGAGAGTTCACTGGTCTGCGGCGGGGCCGTCGGCAAGCGGTTGCAGCAGTTGCGGTGGCGGTTCCAGTCCTGGATTCTCAGGTGATGACAATCTGCTGTATATCGGTCAGACGTTCCTTCCCGCCAATCAGGCTTCCATTGGAAACTGTTCACCTGGAGTCTATTTCAACTTCGATCAGAGAATTGAGTTCTTCGAGTTCGGTAGCGATAAAGTGGCGACATTTTTTAATCCAGTCGACGGACGTGTTTTTTATTATGAATACGATGCGGCCCAATCGGGTTATGTGCAGCTGATTGATGACAATGGAACTGACTTGGAGTCGAACGCCTACTACGGGTTGATGACTCTGGAAGACTCTTCTGGAAACACGGTGACTGATCCCACTACGATTGCCACGCAAACCGTTTATGCGGTAGTAAAAAGTCGTTCCGGGTGGACCTACAAGTCAGAACTAGTTGATGTCGATCCAGGAACCGCAGTCGCTCCCGTCTCCCGATTGGTGTCTGCCACGAGTCCATCTGGCAAGGTTCAGTCACTCACCTACAAGTACAATCAAGGCGATCCGGCTCTGGTAGGTGCTCCCAAAAAGATATTACAAATAGACAAACTAACGGATTGGCAATCCAGCACTGCGACGGTCAGCTATTCTGGGACTCAGCAGGCAGGTCGCTGGGTGATTTCAGATATTGACATTGTGGCTCAGGGGCATGCAGGAACTGTCAATCGCTCGCTTCGTTACACATATAACGGCAATGGCCATTTGCACCAGGTCTTCCGGGATATTTCAGGGACCGAAGAGACGGTCGGCACCTACACATACGGGACTGACACCCAGTGGCAGGCTGCCACGATCGTTATGGACGAGCAATACGACGCGGTCCCGTTGGAACAGACACTTTATGTCTCTCAGGATTACCGGACCTGGGAAAATGAACTGGTCAACCAGTTCTCTAACGCTCTGATTGGTGCGGCTGATGGAGCAGGGGTTCGTTACCTAACCGTTTTCCGGGACATGAACAATCCTGGCAATTACCGGATTAAGGAAAACGAAGACCTGACGGAATGGGCTGCGGGGGTTTCGCTAATTGCATGCACGTCCTACACGACAGGAACTGGCCAAGGTTATGACAACTTTACCAACATTCAATACGAATCCACGTATCCCGAATACCAGGACGCCAGTGGTAATGCCCCCACGACAGAGCAGGTTCTGCTAGGCAGGCCCGGTAAAGTGAAAGACGGCACGATCCGTTCTGCCGTTGAGCCAAGCTATGATTCCGACGGGAATGTTAGCCGAATCGACTACGCCGATACTTCCTATGAACTCTGGCAGTATGACAGTAACCATCGGGAAACATACTACCGGGACCGGGAAGGCATCGTCACACTTACTGAACGCAATAATGATGGCCAGATCATCCGAGTCGTTCGCGGTCTGGTCGATGTATCGGGACCGGGGACTGAAGTCGCCGACACCAACACCACTCCCGTTCAGGACATTCGCGGTTACAACAGCAATGGGCAACTGGAATGGGAAGCAACCACGGCTTACGTGAGCGGAACGATTACGCCTCCTGCCACCAACTTGCGTACCGATTACGTCTACAAAACCAACAAGCAACTTGAAAAAGTGCTGAAGCCTCTGGCACCAGGCCAGTCATCACGACCAGAGACTCAATACCTCTGGCAAGGCGAGCAACTGGTCTCGACAGTCGTTGTAAGAGACAGCGGAACCGAAACCACCAGCTACGCTTATGACTCTCGTAGCCGTTTGGTGAAAACCACCTATCCTGATGCGACCACCGAGGAAATTGCTTACACCTCCAATGGTCTGACGACTTACCGTAAAGACCGCAGTAATATTGTTAGTTCGACAACCCTTGATGCGACTGGAAGAGTTGCAAGCCGCAGCCAGTCGCTGGCTTATGACACCGACCTTACCAATGTTGATATCAACGGAACCCCGGCAACGATCTTCGAACGTCTCAGCGATCAAGTCAGCACGACAAATTATTTTTACTCGCCGGGTGAATCCCGCCCCAATAAAACGATCACCGATGGCAGGACCACTGAATTTGCTTACGACTATAAGGGTCGGTTGACAGAAACACTTCGCTTTACCGGACATCGCGGAGGTGCTGAGCAAGCTCAGGCTACCCGTACCCAATACAAATCTAACATGCGGTTCAGCGAAGAAAGTCTCTTCGGTACCGTCAGTTCCGGCGTTCTGACTCCTGGCTACACCCGCAAGACTTACTACGGTTATGCAGCCGACGGAACCACTGTTCGCACGATTCAGGTCACCAGTACAAGCACCTCGTATGCCGACAATACCGCCGTGATGAACGCAAGCCGTCCTTCAAGCACCGCAGCCAATCCATCAACCTTGATTACCGACGCGATTCGCGATCTCAGCGGAAACATCGTCAGTCTGATCAATTCGCTGAACACAACTCAGTTGACTTCTTATGACACTCTTGGGCGTTCCCTCTCTCAGAAACCAGATTCGGTTAACTTCCCCAATCTGATCAGCGAGAGTGAATACGATGCTTGGAGTAACGTTACTAAATCAACCAATCCGGCAGGTGTTGAAACAACAAGCCAGTATGACGCTTCTGGTCAGTATCAGATCAGCCAAGTCTCCGGTGCCAACTCGTCGACGCTTTCAATGAAATCCGAGTTTACTTATGACCGTAGCGGACGCCGTAAATCGGTAATCGCTCCTGGAACCAACGGGCTTCCCGATTCCAACCGCACAACAACCACTTTTTATGATGCTGCCTGTTGTGGGCAGACCGTTGGTACTCGCAATGCTTTGGGGCATGGCCAGGTTCGAAGTAGTGATCCGTCCAGGCGTGTTGTTCACACTGCCCAGATTGCAGATTACGACACGCACACTTCGCTGTTAAATCCACTGGACGCAAAAACCAACGGCGAAACCACAACTCGCTACCTGGATAATGGTCAGGTTCAGTTTCGCACTTTATGGACTCAGGCTCTAAACGAAAACGTCAATCGCAACCTGCCTCAACTGGCAGGACTTGGTAAACCAGCTTCCTGGGGAGTTACCACGCAGTACGTTTATGATTCCGCAGTCGGTGACGGTACCGGACTGGAGACAACGGCGGGCGTTGATGTATTAAGAATCTCAACCTCCCAGAACGTTTCAGTTTCGATTGCAGCTGCAATCACCAAACTTGGAGAAAGCCTCGCCAATGGCGGAGCGGATATGTCTCTAACAACTCATAACGGTAGTGCAACACTGGCCATCAGTCCCGATGAAAAGACCATGCAGGCCACGATTACTGATGCTTCTGGTCGGACGGTGATGACAGCGTTGTTGTCGGGACCAGCAGCAACCACTCCCAATCAGCTCCTTGACTGGAATTGCAGCCAGTACGATCTCGTTTACAACCTAAGTGGAGTGGGGGATGTTGAGCAGGTCAAACTGATTGATGCTGACGGCAATGTCGCAAGCCGCCTCAGCGATGGTTATGGTTGGGGAATTGGCTCTCTGGATCAAGACAGCAACCTGACTCAAACTGAATTCAATCCCGGCGGCCAGCCACTAAAAGTTACCAATGCGTTATCACACGATACTACTTTTGTTTATGACACGTTGGGACGTCAGACTTCCATGACCACTCCTGCTGCGACGACCACGGCTATTTATAGTGCCACGACGGGGCAATTGACTTCACAAACTGACGGAAAGAGCCAGTCAACCAGCTTCCAGTACGATGACTTGGGACGATTGAGCATCATCACCGATCGCCTGAACAAGCAGTCCACCCGCAGTTACCTGCGTACTGGACAGCTTGCATCGGTCACGGACGCTGAGAACAGAACGACTTCATATGATTTCGACGTAATGGGCCGCCGCACCGAACTGACGATGCACGCCATTAATGGTGGCACGCCCCAGGAAACCACCTATGCGTATGATTCCGCAGGACGCATGGAGCGAGTGACTCTGCACTCTGGTGCCAAACGTGAATTGAGTTATGAGTTTTCCGGCGTGCTGGACAAAGTGGATTACTTTGCACCGAGCAGCAGCACCGCCTCCGGGACGGATGACTTCACTTACGACGCCTTCCTGCGCCGTACGGCCTCCGATAATACTGCCGATAACGTGACCCAGACCTGGACTTACACGGATCGCGGGCAGATGGACACCCAGACTACCAACTACTCCACCCAGAACTATGTGGTTGATTTCGACTATGACAGTCGGGGCCGGTTGAACAACATAACGTATCCATCGGGTCGCGAGATTGACTACACTTTCACCAATCGAGGTGAGTTGGACACGGTCAATTGGAACGGAAATGAAATCGAAAACCGGGCCTATGACGCTCTGGGACGAATGACCAGCAACGACCGGGCTCATGTTGATGAAACTCGTGTTTATGATAATGCGAACCGGGTGACCTCTATTGCCAACACCAATCTTGGCACAGCGAGCTACACCTGGGACGCCAACAGCAACAAGCTGGGGGAAACCTGGACCGGACCATTGTCCAGCTGGAGTTTCACTACGGAAGACTCAGGTGCTTCCAGTTATCCAGGTGGTTATGACGAAGAAAATCGCTTCGTCCGCTTCGAGCAATCGAGCCAGAGTAAAGACTTTGACCTGGTTCGAAGTGACATCGGAAATATCACCAACCGAAAGCTTAATGGTACGAGCCAGACGCGAACCTTTAATGAAGTTCACCAACTCACCGACTTGGCAAGTACTTCGCAAACTTTTGATGCCAACGGCAGCCTCACAACCTCCCACACCGGGATGACACTCGGTTGGCAACATGGTAACGGTCGTCTTGACCAGACAGTCGTTCCTTCCGGTGCCACTGCTGGCATCGAAGGTACCAATGACTACGGCTACGACGCGGACAACAAGCGGCTCTGGAAAAAGATCACACGATCAGGCAGTGTCGCTGAACATACCGTTTTCATCTACGCAGGTCCAAACTGTATCGCTGAATATGATGCAGGTTCTGCCGCGACCTCACCAGAGCAAGAGTATATCTACGGGCAGACGATTGACTCATTGCTGATGATCGCCCACGACAACAATTCTGAGCGACTCAATGTCCTTCGAAATCAGCAATGGAGTGTCACCGGCCTCACGAAAGACAGTGATGGAAGCGTTGCCGAGCTTTACAGCTATGATGTCTTCGGAAAACGAACCATTCTGGCAGCCAACGGAACCACTGTTCGGACTACCAGTAGCTACAGTAATCCTTACGGATACACTTCCCGACGTCACGATGAAGAATCAGGGTTGATGTTCTATCGTGCGAGATACTATGATCCACACACCGGTGAGTTCATCTCCCACGACCCACTAGGGTATGTGGATGGAATGTCACTCTATCGGGCGTACATGGGACTTGCCTTTGTTGACCCGGCTGGATTAAGCCGCTGTCAAGAAGATGAATGTGAAATCGAGTCGATTACGGTATCTGTAAATTTCGATAGAGGCCCATCAACATCAGTTGACGGTTTTTTTGTACCTTTCAATGTCGTAATTGTCGTAAGCGTCCACCAGCACGGTTATTGGCGCTGTTGTTATTCTGAGTGATTTCCTTGGAGATCACGATGCCAATATCTTCCCTTTCTAAATCTGAGCGGACGACCCTTTGGCTTGATCGGCTGAATCGTTTTTCTCAATCCGATCATGGTGTAGCCAACTTCTGTTCGCTGGAAGGCATTTCTGCTCCGTCCTTCTATCAATGGAAGCGGCGGTTTCAGCCAAGAGTTGACATTGCCCCAGTTGTCGCCAATCGCGCCAAACCAATCCCTTCAGCTGTGAAAAATCGAGCGAGCTTTGCGGAAGTGGAAGTTAGCCCAGCAACTGGGATTCTCGTTTCGCTTCCCGGCAACGTGACGCTGGAGCTTGGGGAGCGACTCGACGCGGTTGCGACTGTCGTTCGGGAAGTGCTGCTCATTTCTGGGCAGTTGGATTCCACGGTTTCAACATCAGAGGCGTAACAATGCTGACCTTTTCCAACTCGCTACAGATCTTTGTTCATACCCAAGCGACGGACATGCGAAAAGGATTTGCAGGACTTTCGTCGATTGTTCGCGATCAGTTCCAATCAGATCCAACCGATGGCAGCCTGTTCATCTTCATCAACCGTCGACGCGACCGAATGAAACTGCTGCACTTTAGCGAAGGTGGTTTTTGGCTGTACTACCGCTTGCTCGAAGCCGGCACCTTTGAAGCGATCAAACCCCAAGACGACTCAAGTAAGTTACGAATTGATTCGACGGAGCTCTCGATGTTGATTTCGGGGATCTCATTGGCCGGGGCCAAGCACCGCCGAAAACGTTACTCTGCTTAGCAAAAAAACATTGTTTTTTCTCAAAAGGTTCGATCCGGCCTTGCTAGCCGTCTCGAACCATTCTATCTTTAGGCATGCAAGATCCGGCCACACTTTCGAAACAAAAACTGGTTGAGTTAGTTGCGCAGCAGTCGGTCGCGTTAGCCAAAAAAAACAAGCAAGTGTTGATCAAATCCGACACGATTCGCCAACTCGAAGTGAAGCTTAACGCCAAAGAGAATGCTTACCTCAAACTGTGGCAAGAGCGATTTGCGGCCAAAAGCGAACGCTACATCGCCGACCCGGATCAGTTGCGGATTGACTTTGGTGACACCGCCGAAGCGCTCGATGCAACCGATGGGCTTCACGAAGCGATCGAAGAAGCCGACTTGATTCCCGCTCACAAACGTCGCAAACCCAATAAGAAAAACCGCAGCCTGCCGGAACACTTGCCGCGCGAAACGGTCGTCATCGATGTCGAAGAGTCCGCGAAGACCTGCGACACCCACGGTGAGAAGCAGCTTCTGCCCGAAACGATGTGGGACGTTCGCGAGAAACTCATCGCGATCCCGGCTTCGTACAAAGTCCTCGTTCGCAAATACAAAAAATACGCCTGCCAAAGTCGATCCGAATGCGGCATTGCTTCTCCCGAGCGACCAACGGGCATCGTCGAAGGCGACAAGTACGACACTTCGGTTGCCGCCCAAATCATTTCGCACAAGTACGCCTATCACTTGCCGCTGTATCGACTGCAAGACATGTTCGCCGGCAGTGGTTGGACGCCTTCTCGCAGCACGATGCTCAACATCCTGGTCGGGTGTCACTTTATCATCGAGCCATTGTTGGTCTACTTTCGGCAAACGTTGCTCGACGATTCGATCGTCGCCTGCGATGACACCGGCCTGACGCTCTTGTATCCGAAAGTGCTTCCCGAGTTTGATATTGGCGATCCCAAGCAAAAACGCATCGCCGAAGTTTATGCCAAGGCACTTGAAGAAAACAAATCGAGCATCAACGCGAAGATGTGGGCCTATCGAGGAGCCAGCATCAAGCTCAACGTGTTTGACTTTACGGTCAGTCGTCATCGCGATGGTCCTGATTCCTTTTTCGAAAGTTACTCCGGCACGATTCTTGGTGACTGTTGGCATGGGTTCGGCGCGATTGCAGCCGAGTCCGAAGATAAGATCGCGCGCGCCGCCTGCAACAGCCATGCACGCCGAAAATTCGAAGACGCGACGGATTATCCTGCCGACCGCCGCAAGTGGATGCAGTGGTTCCAGGACGTGTTCGATGCTGAAACCGAAGCCAAGGACTTAACGGGCGACCAGCGTACTGCACTGCGTCACGCGAAAGCGAAACCGGTCTGGGACTTGATGCGAAGTGAGCTTGATTCGATTGACGATCGCACCGAGCAAGTCGTGTTACCCAAAAGCGACTTGCGAAAAGCGCTCAACTATCTTCGCAATCACTGGGCGGAACTAACACGTTACCTGGATGATCCCAAGTTGGCCATCGACAACAACGAATGCGAGCAGTTGATGAAGCAAGTCGCGGTGGGAAGAAAAAATTGGCTGTTCTGCGGCAGCCTTATTGGCGGCGAGCGAAACGCCGGGTTCCTGACGTTGGTCAGCAGTGCCCATCGGAATGATCTTGATACTTGGGCTTACGTCAACGACATCTTGAAGCGGCTTCTCGCTGGCGAAACAGATTATGAACCAATGCTGCCATGGAACTGGGCGAAGGACCATCCGGAGAGCATCCGAAATTTCCGACAGGAAGAACGGCGAGAACGCGAACTCAGAAAGAACAAGAAACGAGCCAACCGACGTGAACGAAAAGCCAGGCAAGCCAAGCTCAAACGCCGATAGTCAAGTGGGTCCCACAAACCGTGCTGGTGGACGCTTACTAATTGTCGGCAAAAATCTCGACAAGTGTGAAGTAACGCAGTTCATTTCCATCAAAATAAGCTTATGGGACAGCGAAGGCGAATTGCTTTCCGACGAACGCATTGCCGAAATTTATGAAGAACAAGGAACACAATTTAGTGATAGGTTGGGGCCTTGTGTAACAGATGTTATGGATTCTGGTTGGGGAACACCTCCAGATACATGGCGAGCCTTTACCGACAAATCCAAGGAAACGATAATTGACCAACATGGAATTGGAGGATTGTTGGCTCCCGATGATGACGGTAATTTGACAGCCCGTTATTATGTGTTGCGAGACAAAAGCGATATGGTTATCAAAGTGAGAAGGAAATCAGACAAGGAAGTCATTTCTGAACATAAATGGGGCTACGTGTACCAGAACTTTTCAGGTGACTCACCCAAGAGCCCTTGGGAATCTATTGAAGATTCTGGCCGCCCAGGATTCTATTCTCACTATGGAATAACAGGAACAATGCCAAGTGATCGTTCCGAGCAAGAAGATGATGATGAACAGAAATAAAACGAAAGGCCATGAGTATTATGATTGCTAAGTTTTTTCTATCCGTTACTTTGTCGCTACTAAGCTCTATGAATGCGAACGAGCCCGTGCAGCAGGAAGAGGAAGCGTACGAGACCCTCATTAAGGAATCAGATTTAGTGTTGATCTGCAAACCAACAAAAGTGGTGCCGCTGGAAAGGAATGCAGAAGTTGAAAGGCTAGAAGAGCAATGGGGTGTAGAGATTTCACGCCTCGAAACACAAATGGAGGTAGTGGGATGCTTAAAGGGAGAAGCGGCCGACAAGATCTCGTTTGAGCATTTCCGGTTTGAGCGAATTCTTTTTGGGAAAAACTTCCCTTTTCTAGTAAGGTTTCGGTTAGATCGTGGCCTAACTCTAAGGATTATTGATAACGAGTATGGTGAATCAAGTACGAAGGAAACATCAATCTCAAACAGTGGTGTCTATCTGTGTTTCTTCAAGGTGGAAGATGGTCGACTACTCCCAGTGACCGGACATCGTGACGCTGCAAGTTCGTTTTACGAATTGAATTCGCCATTGTTGTTAGGTTCGGATTCGGCAGAGGCAGATCGAATACGGCAAAAAATACGGAAGTGAACCAATAAATTGTGAAAGTTGAAAAGTGATCTCCCGAAGGCGATAATGTCGCCCTTCGAAATAATAGCTTTCATACGTCGGTTGGCACCGACGGGGTGCATGTAAGGTCCAAAAAGTCAGCCGAGTAGTTCGCGTCCGAACGCACGACAGGAAATTTGAAGACTCTCTTAGATCACGAGAATTGTTTTTCTCGTGATCTAAGTTATTGATTTTACAGGGCATTTACTTACACATTTTTTGGAAACACAACTTCAGATGGGTTCCATGCCTCGATTTTTCCTTGTGGAGAAATGTTTAGGGCTTGCTTCCGTTCCCTTCATCTTTTGGCCTGCACGTGAATGAGGCAAAAAATGTAAGGAGAAAGGATGCCGGCGGAGCTTACTTATGTTTAGCTGACTCTCGGTTCTGCAATTGAAAACCAAAGAGCGAAGCTCCTATTTGTCTTCTTGAGTCCATGCTTTCTTCATGCAAAAAAATACGCCGCGATCGTTCTACGTTAAATCATTCAACGGCAAGCTGCGTGGCGAGCATTTGACTCGAGAAATCTCCCCGAGTCTTGCGGAAGTTGCGTAATTGGCCGTTGGCAATTGTTTTTTTGGTAGACGCAGTTTCCATTACCTTGGTACTTCAGTCTGGATGACAAATCCACTTTTGTCAGTGCGAGCGTTTCCTTTTGCTCGAAGCCCAACGACGACACCAGCAGGGTCAAGAAATCTGGCATCGTGTTTGTCGCCATCTATTACCGTTCGGCTATTCCATTTGGTTGGCAGCTCGGGCCAAAAAACGGATGCGACATTTCCTCCAAGGGCAAGAACTCTACGAGCTTCGATCTCATTTGTTTCACCAAGTGAAAATGTGAGATGATAGTTAGGCGGCCAGCTACTGCGATTGACAAAACTTGTCATTCGGGAAGGGATTTTCGTATAGTCAAAGAACCTTACGTCAGGAAACTCAGAGAATATTTCAGGATGAAACTGTTCCCAAGAAATGTCGCTTGTTCCGTTTAGTCGAACAGCTGGTATCAACCCTTTGATTTTTGCCTCAACTAGAAGAGCAAAAGTTTCGTTCATGAGTTTTTCTACAAATTCCTTACGATGAACCAAATAAAAGGCTGAGCGTTTGTCGCGTGCCCGTGTGCTTTGTGGCAGTGACATTCTCCCGGATGAGTGACCAAGGCAGCTTTTTAAACATCCGGGCGTTGCTCGTGGGCAAAATATGCCAGAAGTTAAGAACATGACTTTGTTTAAAACGCCAACGCCGAGTGATTTGCTGGCCTTAGCAGAACCTGAAAGTAGCGTATTAGGTAAGCCATGAATTGCTAAAAGCTCTTCAGGTGAGCGTTTCACAAGTTCAGTCTTCATGTCTCCTGTTGGTAAGATTCTAAGTTTATTTTTTTGTTGCATTAGTCCTCCATGTTTTGGTCCCTCACCAAGGGCGGGACCAAAACATGGAGGACGTGCAAAGAAGTTAATGAACTTTTCCAACCTCGGACAAACGAACATCCCGTGACGGTTTGGGGGCGTTTGTTCGCTTTCCAACTGGTTCGGAATCCCTTGCCTCCATTAGTTAGCTCCCAGATTCTTGAACGCCACTTCTGGCGTTCCGTAGTTTCGCCCTGGACAGTGACGCCCAGGGATGACAAGAGGGCCGGTTTAACTTTGAAAGCAGCCATAAATGTGAGTGTTGCCTGTAATACGACGGGATATTTTGCTAAATCGGTGTTGGAACGAGTTTTCGGAAGAATAAAAGTAGCGTGGTTTTTACATCGTCGGGGTTCTCGACATGCTCTGGATGCTCCTTCGCCATCAACACTGAGTTGTAGTGATCCCAACCAAAGTGGCTATAAACCTCAAGTACGTCGTCAAGCACTGGACATCTTGGGCCGCTTGTCTCATTCCCTGGGATTGTAAGGTATTTTTCGGCCCACCATTTCGGTTCGCACGGGTCGAGGCCATCTGGAAAAAAATGTTGCTCCTCTTCTACGGTTACGAACGGAGCGATCGTCGTGAACGTGTAAACGGTGTAGGAGTCAGCCCAGTTCCCAATCGTTACTTCTTGAACGTCGTATTTGTATCTTTGCATGATAAATGAAGCTCCTAAGTGGCTGCCGCCACAGGTTAAAACGATGGGTGCATGCTCCGTATCGGAGTCACCCATGTCAACTACGGTCTGTTCATTTGGAAAGCAATGGCACTGAATCGACGAAGCCAATGGGCTTAGCCATTGGAAAGCCCTAGATGATTCTCAATTCTGGAAATTCGATTTTTGTTATCAACGACCTCATCGGCGTGAGCTGAATCCTTTCTAATGCTCTCTTCGGCCATTTGAAACGCCCTGATGATTTCGTCTTTCATCGCTGACATTTCCGTTTGCAAGTTATTCTGAACGAATTCAAGTTTCGTATCTATCCGAAGCTCAAGTTCTCGAAGATCGCCTTTAGTTGTTGGTTGGTCGTCATCGGTTGTTTTATCGGTTGCCATGGCCTGAGAGTGTCACAGGTGAACCAGCAAAGTCAAACAGTTTGGAAACAAGTACTTGCCTAGATACATCCAACATTTTTTAGCATGTCTTTTCATGGCAGATATTGGCATGCTGAAGACTACACCGATGAGCGTGAGCCCACTTCCACAAATTCAGTAATCAATTCAATCAACTGCTGAAGTTTTTCGAGTTCTTTGGTTTCGAGTAAGTTCAGCACCGATGCCTTGCTCCAGTGGTGGCGTAGATGCTCAAAATGCAGGCTTGCCTCATCTACCGTGTCGCATTTGTTCAGAGCCAATCGGCAGGCATTGCGGACCATCCAATAAGTTCGGTCGCTTAAACTATCGTGAAAGGTTTCAACGACCTGCATCCAATCATTGCACTCGTTTAGAAACGCGATCCTGTGACGTTTTTCAATGTCATTCATGTACTGGGAGTAGGAGGTGAAGTGCTCTTCCATCACTTGTGCGATAAATTGAAAAATCCCGACGGTCAAGTGTCAGCACACTTTCTATCTCCAATTTCTCTGCGAAGTAAACCAAGCTTGCATCAGCAAGTTGGAACTCCCTGTCATCAAATTTATTTGCAAACTTGCTAAACCATGCTGCCGCATCTGGCTGTAGTCTCAGGCATTGAAGAAAACCATCAGCCATCATGTCAAATAGTTTTTGGACGTTGTTTTGGTTCTTCCTTAAAAGCCAAGCTGCTTCTGTAATTACGGGCCAACTGGTTCTTAGGGGTGCGTAGATTCCTTTCAGGCACTCTGAACAGATTTGGTGGTTTTGATCGTTCTTATTCAAAATCGCTACGATAGGACCAGTGTCGATGAGAACACCCGATTGCCTATTCACCAAAGCCCGTCATGTGATTCTTGTTGGTGCTTAAGTCACTTGGCAAATCCGAGATGCAGCCGATGTAACCTGCTTCCAATAGCCTGTCGTATGCAGATTTATTTTGGGTGGTTTTGCTCATTGGTATCGAAGACAGGAGTTCACGAAGAAGTTTTCTCCAAGGTTTGCCACTTCCTTTTGCTGCTCGCTCGATCAGTTTGCGGTCTTCGTCATTTAGCTCAATTTTGTCTTGTTCCTTGGCCATACACAAAGAATGCCACAATCGCTCACGTAAAGTCAAAGCAATTTAACGGCTACGAAGATTTCCTACGGACCGTAGTTGAAAATCCCAAAATCGCCACCATCTGTTAATCCCCTACTCCGGTCTGCCGATAGCACCAAGAGTCATTGATGGAGTTTGGAATGCGAATCTTGTTTTTAGTTTTGATGCTTTTTCTTCTAAGATTTCCTTAAATCGATCGCGATTCTCTGGTGGTGCGATCCGAACAGCCGCCTCGTACCATTTTAGAGCGTTTTCAGTATCGCCATATTCAAAATATAGGTCTCCAAGTTGAATGTCCCCTTCCGCTTTTACCGTAGCTGCCTTTCCAATATTTCTTCGATATTTGCGAGACGACTCCTTTATGTTGAACTCTGATGCCTGACGTTTTTGTTCAGCGTATATCCCCAGAAAACAAGCTGACACCAAAAGCATAGAAACTACGGCAAGCAAACCTGATACCTTCGGATTCCGCTTACACCATCGCCATGACTGTTGTGCACGACCAATCGGTCGTGATTTGATTGGCTTACCACGAATAAAGCGATTTAGTTCATCGCCCAGAATTTTCGCCGTCGAAAATCGCTTCTCAGGCGATTTCTCCATGCACAGAAGACAAATAGTTTCTAAATCTTTTGGGACTGTGGCGTTTAATTTTCGAGGGGATGGTGGCTGATCGTTAATAACCTGATTCATCACCATTGTTACGCTGCCGCGAAATGGTTTCTCGTTTGTAAGCAGCTCGAACAAAATAACGCCAAGAGCATAAACATCGGCCCTACGATCAGCTTTGAATCCGTCACCAGAAGCCTGTTCAGGAGCCATGTATGCGGGAGTTCCAAAAATTTGACCTTCAAGAGTAACCGTCACCTCCCCCACTTCGCGGCGTGCCAATCCAAAATCGAGGACATGCGGTCCATCTGCACTATCCATCATGACGTTTCCAGGCTTTAAATCACGATGAACGATTCCGTTTTCGTGAGCGTGATGAAGTGCATCACAGAGTTTTGAAACGAGAGCGGCGGCTTCCTTGGAAGTTAGCGGATGTGTCAACATCCATTCGTTAAGAGCCATGCCTTCGACAAATTCTGAAGCGATAAAGTTAGTCCCGTTTTCTTTTCCAACTTCAAAGACTTGAACAATGAGCGGATGATTTAGTTGTGCCACTGCTCTGGCTTCTTTGTTGAACCTGTCAGCGTCTTTGTCGGTCAACATGCCATGCCGTGGAATTTTTATTGCCACGGTTCGGTCGAGGCTTTTCTGATACGCCTTAAAGACAGTCCCGAATCCGCCCTGTCCAATTTGCTCCAGTAATTCAAAACCACCAATTGTGCGAGCGTTGGTTTTGGCGTTTCCAGTGACAGCTACCGAATGGTCGAGAGTTTCATCAACGACGAGGGAAAAACTCGTTCCGCACGAGCAGGCAATGCCGGTTGAACTTGTTTCAAAACTTACCGTTACTTGGTCACGGCAACTCGGGCACCTGATATCCATTTGTAGAATCCCGTAAAAAGGAGCGTTGAAACCAAGACCGCTCACAGGACCCTTGCAACGGGGTTCGCAAAACAGCACCTGGCCAACGCTCCCGTTCGGGAGCGCGGCTACTGGCACTGCTTCTGCGAATTCAAGAGTCAAATGACTCAGGGTTGCAATTTCCTGTAAAGCAGCAACAGACGCTCACGCGTCATGTCAAATTGTTGAAATCAATTCTATTCTCTTATTTTCAGAAATCCAGATAGATAGTGACTTGGCAATTGGAAAAATCAGCATGCACTGTGCCAGATTCAGCGGCAGTGCAAAGCGGAGCGTATCTAAGCTCGAAGACTTGGCAGATATCATGAAGTTTCGGAATGAAGCCAGACTGGTAGGTCTTGAGTGATGATGTGTTACCATACTGAAAACGACCAAATTCGGTGCAAGCTGGGCCACTGTTGTTCATCAACCTCTCTTGCCAACAAGAGTTGGGAAATGGGTTGGTAACGGCCACGCTCGTTACACCCGCCGATGAGTTCCGCAATCTTCCCATTGGGTTTGAGAACGTGTCGGCAATTACATAGAACCAAATACATACGGTCCAGAAACTCATCCAGAGAGTTCGCGTTAGAGAAACACCCTGGGTCATCGTGGTAGTGGATCATTTTCCAATACGGGAGATTCATCCAGATGAAAACAACCGGTGCTTGACCGGAATAGCTGTTCGGGTTTGCTGCATCTTGCCCATTGCAAGTATCCATAGTGTCGCAACGGATACCATGTGCCCGGCAGACATCGAAACAGGTTCCGCTTCCACTCTTGGGTCGAGGACATGCTTGGTATCGAAAAATTGAAGTAAGCCGCCACAGTTACCGCGGTAACTGGAGCAACCATAAGGGCCTCTTTCGCGAGAGCTGTGGATGCTGGTGAGATGCGGTACCGGGCTTGCATTTTGGGGAGCCGCCGGAAGCTCGACCGTGAGTGGTGGTGGATTTAGGTTCTTAGGTTTAGCCGTTTCAATTTCATTTCCAGTCGAATTAGCCACGTTAAAGACTTGCCCACAGCCATTTCCCATGTTGCCAAAAAGTAGATTGATTAGTTCATTATTGTTGTCAGTCATTGGATTGCCCCTCTTTTAAATCATGCTCAACCACGGCGGGCATGATTAAAAAGAGGGGCAACGTGCGTGGCATATATTTGGGATGACGAGATTAACGAAATCGCTTACATTGATGTGTTGTTGCGACTATTTAGTTTTTGTTTCAGAACTGACAGCTATTCCGTGCCACATTTATCCAGTGACCAAAAATGTCAATGCAACCAAGTGATCTATTCCTCAAGATTGCCAAAAATGAATCTCGCGGGACTCCCAAAACTTTTTTGATTGGGCCAGAATTTGAGCCGAATGCGTTGCTGAAAACCAACATTCACAAGAACGCGGCTTGGAACGAGGTTGCTACGACAGTCTGCTACGGTACGGGGATTGAGTTGTTAGGACGGTGGAATCAAATCACACAGCCAATCTATAAAAACACGTTGGCTTTTCTTCGTCCACTCAAAGGGGCTAACGTCGCAAAAGAATTCGTACCAATTCGAGACGCCGTCAACCAGTTTTTGGCGACATTCAAAGATGACCCATTCATGGTAATGAGTCACGTAAAACTACTTTCAAAAGGGCTAATTTACTCTTACCTTACTCCAAGAGTTTTAAGACCGAGAATAAATCGTTGCACTCCTAGTCAGACAGCCGCTATTCAATTTGAAAATTTTGGCCTGTGGTATGATTTCTTTGGTGGGAAAATCCCATCGTTTTATTCGCCCAACTCAAAAACGCCCAAGGAGTTGGTCCGAACAACTCGTGTTGACTACTTCCTGGGTAAAACGAATACGCAATTTTTTAGTCAACAAATTGCTCCTGGCGATCGTAATGAGAGTTCAAATCAGGACGCAGAAACGTTAGTTCCACAAAGTATGAAAGACGTAACTTATTGGTTTGGTTATGACGATGAGGGGCAGTTTCGACTGACGAAGTTTGATGACGAAGGTATGAAGAATGAGGGACTGACTGGTGGAAGACTGTTGGATGTCTGTTCGTTACGGGTTCAGAGGCTGCTTTCCAGGACAGAAACTTTCCAAGACCTTACATTTGCGTTTCGCCGTTGCGGAAGATTGGCCTACATTAGATCAAGTAGCGGACCATTTCATAAAGAAGACAGTGCCTTACCATTTGAGGATTCAACGCACGCACAATGGCTAAGAAACAAACGCTAGAGAAAAGTTCACCAAAGAACCTCATTAAAGAACAAACGGCGACACAAATCCGATCGCTCAGGTTTGCAAGTGTCAAAATTTGGCCTGACAAAAAACTACCCAGCAAGTTTGATTACGCGGCACTGAACGCTAATGATGCGTTATCAAAAACGCTCGTTATGCAGATGGATAACGCATTGTTAGATGATGAGCTTCAAAAAAGTGTGACTCGTTTTTTCGGGGCAGAAAAAAGAGCGTTCGTGATCCGTTGTGCTGGAAATCCTGAATCTTATCAGGGCTTTGTCCAGCATATACTGTCAAAGCCGTTGGATGAGTCAATCAATTTTTTGGCTGGGGGTGATGGCGATTACTCATTGGTCACGTTGTTTAGTGATTTTGGTCATGGTAAAAGACGACGTGTGGATTTATCGAACCTTTCTAACCAAGAGCTATTAAAAGAAGTTAAAGCGGCTAAAGAAGAAAAGCAGCAACTTGACGAGCAACGTGATGAGTGGCTGGCACTTACCGCAGTTCCCCTTCTTGATGAAATGGAAGCTCGAATCAAGGGGTCTGGCACATCATCGACTAAAAAACTGGAAGTTGCACGAGAGGATATGCGGCTAGATGCGTTTGGGCTATCACACATCATATCCGCCGGCCAAGCGGCAAATACATTGGATCTAGACGAAAGTTCGATTCGCAAGTTCTCGAATGCAGGGAGGCTTGGTCGAATAATTCCGAAAAACCACCATGTCCATTCTGTTCTAGAAGTGGAGCATTTCTCGAAAAAAGAGCGGAAATCTACAGGTAGGCCTCCCAAATCCACGAATTCCTGAATTCAGGAATGTTTCCTGTTTACACGCACCTATCATTCGCTACACTTGAAGCAGTTGTGTCAGCCAGTTGGCGTCTTCCGTTTTTAGGGTGCAGCATGTCCGCTCAGATCAATCTCGTTGGTTCTCTTGGCTGCGTTAGGAAACCTATAACGGTTTCCAAACGCGAATCACGCCTTTCAGGTTTTGTTATCTCGGATGCCGAACAGGCAGCGTTCGACCGATTTTGGAATCGAATTTGTAACTCAGCCAGTCTGAAATCTGCGATCAATAGTTATCGTCAAGACCTACGTTGCGTAACAATCGTTTTCGGTTCGACCAACGAATTATCTGAACGGACTGCACCACCGGAAGCCATTCAGTAGTGAGATTTGTGGTGGTTGGCGATTACCACCAGCCATACAGGGCGGAAGCCAGCCCACCCGATGCCTTGGTCATCACCATCATCGGAACTACCGGTGACATGAACGCTCGTAAGAACGGGCGACCTATTCGGAACACTTTGTTACACCAGCTTTGACGCGATCCTGTTCTATTTACGACAACATTGTCGTCAGTTTCTTTCAGTTTATCTGGAGGGAATTATGTGCAACTTCGCCGTTTCCAAATTGGCAAACTCGTTGCGAACAAACAACACATCACCATTCTTTCTTTAACTCCTTTGGAGGACCAAAAAAATGATACATCGAAACATTGATTTTGATGACAAGCCACCCAACTCACCCTTGGTATTGGCGAGTCAATTAACCCAGCCCCAGGCTCAGAACGGCTTGCCAGATGGGGTAAAACTGAGCAATGAAGGAATGCGTTTTCTTGTTCCTTCAGACTCAGAATATGAAAACACTCGAA
The DNA here is from genome assembly GCA_965224765.1 of Mariniblastus sp. GTDB lineage: Bacteria > Planctomycetota > Planctomycetia > Pirellulales > Pirellulaceae > CAZDBA01. Next base: position 84,510 of record CBDDAC010000009.1, on the reverse strand, counting down.
CCTACCGGCAGGCAGTTGCTGAGAAGCTCATCCCCGTGGTAGAGCACCATTGTGAGCAGCTTGAAATCGCTCGCCAAATCAACGAACGAGAAAAAGCAAAATATCCCGTTCGCGATTCCCAGCTTCGATTTAACCATGACGTTGTTTTCAAGCCAATTGCGATTCCACTATTGATTGCAATTGCCGTACTTTCATTGTTTTTGGTTCTCGTTGGCAGTTTTGAGATCACTACGGCCGTTGCGGGCATCAGAGCTGGTTCAATGCTTGAATCACAGCCAAGTGATCCACGACTTCCGGCTATCGAACCAACATTTTCGGCTTGCATGGGACTGGCGATCATCCCGATCGTTGGCCTTTTTACTGTCTTAGAATTCATTAGCTTCTCTTTCCAGAAGAAAAGACCACGTAAATTCGTTTACTTTTTGGTAGTCATCGGCTTGCCGCTGGCAATGGGTTGTACGTGGCTTTTTGCCTTCATGATCGGAACCGGAACGGCTAGCCCCTTGGAGATCGGCGCCTCATTTCAAGCTGATGCACCGCCGTCGTACTTCTTTGGGATGACAATGACAGCCTTGAGTTTTGTGTGTGCCATGGTGATGCACGGCATCAAGTGGCTTGCCTCACATTTCTTTGTATTCGCCCCAAGAAGCTCGCAGTTTTCCTGTGAATTGGAAGATGCTGGAAATCACCTCCTCGAGTGCATCAAAACAACTGCAGAAACACTTAGTGTTTTGTATGCAGTTGGTTCGATCAACAAACAGTCAAAACGCCGACACGAGCTACAAACTGAATTATCAAGTCTCAACTAAACTGTCTCAAAATCAGGATATCGTTATGAAGAATCTCAATCAACTCGTCTTGGTGCTCCTGTTGTTTCTGGGTGGGTGCTCGCCAGTTCAGCCAGTAGAAACGGAGGTAGCCTTTCCACCAACCAATGACAGCGAGAACCGTGAAGCTTTTGAGGTATTCGTCTTCATGTCAGGTGCAGAACGCGATCGAGTAAAAGTTCAGCTTGAGGCAATGGTACTTCGATTGCCTGGCGGTAGTCTCTGTCATCTTATTGAATGCCCGAAGCACGCCGTTATCGGATCGGTTTCCGTCCCCTATGGCCCACCCAAAACGCGTCTCAAAAACCGCTTGTTCCAAAATGAATATGCTGCAGTTTTCAAGTATTTCAACGAACATGCAGACAAAAACGATTCGAGTCAGCTTGGAGTTCCCGTCGTTGCTGAAACGGTTTTAAACCTTCGTAGGACCGACATGAAATGCCGCGTGATTTTGGCTGGGACGCCAATCTACGACGACGCTGCAAATCCGACCTTCTCAATGGCGGCTGGAATGGTGCCGTCTGACGGGCTAATTGGGAACACACAATCTTGGGTTACAAATCCGAGGCTTCCTCCCGAGGCAAAGGTATCTTGGTTGACCGCAGGAAATCGCTGGGGGAGCAACTTGCAACAGCGACAAGGTATTGCGCGTTTTTATCGACTGTATTTCAAAATGATTGGCGGGCACCTTATACGACATACGCCCGACTCTTTCTTGGCCTTTTCATTTTCGAAACCCTATCTTGCAAACGACATTGTCATGCGGGATGAGAAGGCCAAAATGATCGACCCCAAAGTTGAAACCAAGCTTGGCCCAACCGATATTCAAGACGAACCTGTAATTGTTCCTGTCGAAAAGGCCCGCGTAAGTTTCAGCAAACCTGGTTCGTTCAAGTACATGCTGGAAATGGCCGGAGGCAATCCTGATGCGTTGGCCGGTGACGCAGTCGTACTGTGGCTTGCCTACGATGGAAGCGGTAGCATGGCCGCGAATCTTGCAAATAACAACAAAACCATTTTGAAGATTGCTGAGTCGCTGCCGTCGTTGGTCAAAAGCCTGGAAATCGGCATTGGACTCCACCAGCATGATGGGGTTGAGCAATTTCCAATCACGCGCATCAAAGATCGAAAACGTGATGGAGGGGCAAGCTATAAGAAACTCGAGTCTTTTCTCGAGAGCATTCAAGCCGCAAATGGCGATCCAAGCATGCAGAGCATGCTCGGTCTCGGTATGGAGCAGCTGACTTTGAACAGTGCCGATAAACGCCAGCTTTTAATGATTGTTGCCGATCACGCCGAGTTTCAGACGGATGATTCGGCAAGCCCTACGACCACTTCAAAACAGTTAGCTCAAGAAATCAAGAGCTGGTGCAATCAGGCAAACGCAAACCGCCGAACCATCGCGATGTATAACGGGCCAAGCGGTGCCATAGAAGATTTTTTTCAAACCATAGGGAATAGCAACCAGCATAGCTTTTTCACGCGTCAGGCAAATGACCTCATTGATGATTTGCTTTCCGCCGCATTACCTTCCAAGCGTTGAATTCACAATGAAATTTTTTTGTAATTAAATCGCAGGTGACGACGCACCTCACCTTTTGATTCATCAAATACGTTGCTGTCCAGGAGGATGAACATGACACTCAGTAATATCGTTGAACAGCTTTCCCAGGAACGGGACGCCGTGGGAAAAGAACTTGCCGATGCTAGAAGTACCGTCGATGAACTTGCCGCACTAGATCGTCGGCTGAAATCAGCAATTGAAAAATTGACAGGACCAACAGACAAAAAGAAAGTCCGAGCCACTGGTGTAAAGGCCGCAACCAACGACCTGGTGCGAGGCCTTATTAAGGAAGCAATCGGACACAGTGAATCTGGCTCCGTTGAGGTTGCCAAAGTTTGGGAATTTGTTCAGTCAACAATTGCCGAGACCCCAAATATGACGAGTACTGGCTTGGTGCTGAGATATAGCCAATCACTTGAGTCATTCGATGTAAAAGACGGTTGGGTTTCTCTGGGCATAGACACGGAACAAGTTTGATGGGCCAATTGATCAAGAAAGTTGATCCGTCAGATGTGGATTTCCCGCTCGATGGTCAGCCACCTGTTAGAAGAGTTCCATTGAGGCATGGGTTTTGCTTGCCGTTATTTGGTTTCGAATTACGCATTGATGGGTCGGTTTCATGGCGCACAACTGCTTGGAAACGTTTGCCTAGCTTTCCTGGCGAAATTAGCGAACGTACCGGCATTGCTTCGCTTGGCGAGCCAATTGCCCTGTCAATCTTTGAAATTGCCCCCGCATACAACTGCTATACGTTTGCTCAGCCACTTGGTAACGATCACACCCATACTTACCTTTACAGGAAACGTGGTGATACGAAAATTTATTGGTGGTCAGAGTCAACTGGTTTTCGTTTCTCCGTAGACTTCGTTCGACCGGAAAACCGTTGGTACGCATACTTTGTTGACAACATGTTTCCATTTGAAACATTTGAGGACACTGTTCTCAAGGGGATGCGACGCATCACATTGGAGCATGCGAGTTTTAATGGAAACACTCATATTGCTCTGGGTGGAGGCCGCGTCGAACTAATTTCGGATCTTAGACACGTAAGCGTTCGCGTACTGGGGAATCTCTATTCTCGTTCTGCGGAAATTGATAATCGCGATGACGTTTGTGAACTGTTTAGTCGGAAGGATAGTGATGTTGTTGTTCTTGCCGACAAACTGCAGCAATTCTCAAGGGTGTTTGAAAGCCACTTCGTTCGAAAGAGCGAGTTCGTATACGGTAAGTTTTGGAGCGAACTTCTCTTCGAAATTACGCCACTGGACCAAGAGTCTCAACCATGCGAGGCGTCCGTTGCCAAGCAACTAGAGCTTCTTGAAAAATGGCGATCTCCTGGTACGGTTCGCAAAGACAGAATGTCCGTAGACGACTTAACCAGACGAGGCAAGTTTTTGCTGAGTTTGCCAATTCGTCTCAAGCGGAACTATCCCACTTGCACCGCTTTTTTCGTGCTCTTTTTTTTGAAGGAAGCGATCGCTGGCTGGGCCATGTTGCTCGACCTGTTTTCAATTTAGCTTCCCTTTTTAATAGATCATTTTTCAACTCTCCCTTTTTTGTTTCTTCGTTTTGTTTGTGTTGTGTGCTTGATGTCCGCGTTAAATTTTGTCCGCATTGGATTGAATTGCCGGGTGCATCAACGAGTCTTTGCCAGCACTCCCGATTGATTCTCAATCGTGATATAGGCGAGGCTCATCAATTAGGACTTCACTATGAATTCTATTGAGCAACTTCTTGCGGCCCTCGTTGGTTCGCAACAACAGAACGTAAAGAAAAAACCTGAACCTTCTTCTGTCGGAAGAGTTACCGATAATATTTCATACCGACTGTTTACACACGGTAAACAAGCACGTATTGGATTCGGTGACACTAATCCGAACGATAGCCAAAAGCCTGGATGGACGTTGTCATTGGGCAATCTCCCACAGGCATTTTCGGCCATTTGTACTGCGTTAGAAAGTTTCGGGTCTGATCATAGTCGTAGAGAAGGTGCTTTGCTCGCCAAAGCTGCCTACGAACGACTGTCCGATCAGGTCATCGATTCTGAACTGCCAGTAACAAATGGTGCCGATCCATCCGGCAAGGTTCATGACTTAAGGATGTAGTTGAAAATCGGTCAGGGTCAAAACAGCATGCGTTACGCATCGCTCGTTTTGGCCTTGGCCACCTTTTACCCATGGCCTCACCGACACAACGAAATTCGGTGACGGCAACAAATCTCTGGCGGGTCATTTCACCGGCGACCGCCAATACAACCAATTTGACCAGTTGTTCATCACTCCTTAGCGAACCACACCAATGACCAAGGAAGAGATCGTTGAAGCGAGAATCGCAGCCGCTCTTAACCGCCTCACCCGTCACCACGAGGGTCTGCCGTTAAAGACGTTAGCGAATGTTTGTAAACGTTTCGGCGGCCAACCGGGATCGCTGGCCAAAATTTTGGAACAAATGGAGTTGGCAACAAGGCATCTCCGCTTTTTGCGAGGAGGCCTAACGGTAGTGACTCCGACACTTAAGGCCGCTCGCAAAATTGGTATTCATGAAAACGTTGTACGCCAACGCGGAAGTTTGGGTAGCGACTTGGGCGTAGCACTTCTATGGGAAGTCTTTTTCGCGGAGCCGAACTTGGAAGCGATAAGGCTCTTCTTCACCGAGCTCAAAGAACTTGTCGGAGCGGGAGCCAAACCGGCAGCCAACGCTGCTTACTTGGCCTGCCTAAAACCGCATCCATGTATCTACCGTGCGTTTCTAGTTGAGAGTTCTACTCCAGCGGTAACTCTTCGTAGCCTTCGTAAAACGGTAGACAAGCTAGAACGAACTGGCTGTAGCGACATAAAGCTGATGGCGTTTACAAGCGTTGACGAAGTTGCGGCAGAGTTAAAAACGGTCTTAGCAATCTCGGATTTGAAAAACGATGTACTGGTTCGCATGGCTCCTAAAGCGACCGAGCTAAATCGCTGGCTAAAGGGAGTGAAGCATGAGCGGTAGTAGTTCTTTTATGACGACTAGCTCTGAGATGGTGCCACCTCGGCTACCTCCCCTAGTGGCAACCGCTGGCGAGCACGAGCCGATTGACCGCTATCCAAAACGAGACGATTCCGATGTATTTCTCGGTACCGACCTAGTTAGCGGATTTGAGGTTTGGGTTCCTAGAAAGCTCCTCAACTGGCACGTAAAGGGAAGCATGGGCCAAGGTAAAACTGCTCGCGTGTTCCTGCGTGCCATCAAGCAGTTAGCAAGAAAGTATAAAGCCAAGGGAAAAACGTTTCAGGACTCTATCGTCGTGATTGATTGCGGTGGCGATTTGTCGCTTAGGGCCAACGCCGAAAAGATTGCTAAAGAAAACGGTCTTCGCTACAAAATCATTTCTTTAGACGCACGGTGCAGCCACTTCATGCCGCCCTTTCAATCAGTCGATAAAGAAAACTCCAATCCGATTGTAGATGCTCAAGTAACGCTTGACGGCCTTCAGTGCGTTCACGATCCCAACACTCACGCCGCCGGATACTATCTTCAAGCAATGTTCGAGGCGATGGCAGCGTTTGTAAAAATCGGGTCACGCGATGCAACCATTGAAGATGCCGTAGCCTTCCTGCACAAAAACAAAAAACGGTTCCCAGATGCCGACCGAGTTCGAATGGTACTCGGCATGCTGTCGGCCTACCCTCAAATCGGACGAGGGCCAACTCGCGAGAGCGAAGTTTGGTTTGAAGACGTTTTAACCGAACCAACTATGTTGTTCGTATCAAGTCCAACGCCTGCTCAGCCAGTCGTTGCCCCAATTATCGCATCGCTCGTTCTCTCAAATCTTCGTGCCGAAGCTGTAAGGCTTAAGCACCAAGGTGTCAAAACCGTTTCTACCCACTGCTTTATTGACGAGGCACAAGAGGTTATCAGTCAAAGCTTTGGAGCAACCTACGCCCACGCTCGCAAGTACCTCGGAGCAGGCTCTCGTGAAAATCCAATTTCTGGCGGTGGGATATACCTCGCTCACCAGTTTGACCACCAACTCAACTCGAACAATGTCGATTTAAGGCACAGCATTCCCGAGGGAAGTGATGTCCGCGTTTACTTTACATGCGTTGGCGACGATATTACAGCGATGCAAAATTACAGTCGCGATACGATCATGGAACTCAAATCATTCTCTTCCAGTGGGCTTAACGGCTCAAACGTTTCAAACAATCCCAGTATCGTTCCGCTCCTCTCACGTGATACCTGCCTAAAAGCCACCTCCACACCCGGTCATGCTATCTGTCACATTCGCTCACGTGACGATCAGCATGACGAGCCCTTCGTGATCTCTATCGATTTCGATTGCCCCGACCTCTCGCACGTACCGCTCCCCGAAATTAAACACACAATCCCCGACGGTACCGGCTCAACCACAACTGTCACCGCAGAAACTCCGCTCACACCCGAACAAGTCGATCTCCGCTGCCGAATTACAAAAGTTGTCAGAGATGCGATGACGGCAATGGCAATCGATCTCGGGGGGGACGTTAACGATGACTGATGAAACACCAAAACAAATGGATGGTGGCGAGCTGGGAATTCAGCATCACAACTGCCTTTCTGACGCTGGTGAGCGGCAGTCAGAGCCCGGACATAGATTCGACTCTGATATTTGGTTGCGACCACTGAGAAGCAAAGTCAGAGCTTTTGAGTTTGAGCAGATTGCAAGCTACTACCACTTTGCGATGAATCCGACCAAAGCAGTTCGTGCGGCCTTCTCACGACAAATTGCCAAGAAGACCATCGTTGTGACCAATGTCATGTCATTGCCACCGCTGTCGCTCTCTGAACCACTTTTTGCGTGGTCGCCAGGTGAACCAGAACCGGACCAAGCTCTGTTTGGTTCCATCGCTTGGAAGACACGAAACCGAATCAAGGAATCGGTCAAAGAACTTACTCTTGTTCAAGCGTTGCCAATCGACCGCGTTATTCGGCGTGACGAGGTTACGCACGATTTAATGGTGGCAGGACTGTACCTGAGCCTTGAACAATCGAAAAAAGAAATCGCAGCAAGTTGGATTAGTGAGGCGACGCTAAAAGCCGCCAACATTGATTCACTTCAAGGCATTTTACCGGACGCCCTGGTAACAGGCCTAAGAGGTCCCCTCGCCTTGGATGTGGTCGGCACCGCTTACAACAAAACAAAACTGATTGAAATGCATGCCGCCTACCGCGAAGCCGCATTTCCCTACGCACTCTATTGAAATCGATTCAACATGGTTCATAAGTCACTTTTCTCTTCACAGACTGTCGAGTGGCCAACACCAGATTGGCTGTTTCAGGCACTGAATGCTGAATTCGCATTCACGCTGGACCCGTGTTGCACGCACGAAAACACCAAGTGCCCAAACCATTTTACGATTGAAGATGACGGTCTTGCCCAAGATTGGGGCGACCACTCCGTTTTCATGAACCCACCCTACGGGCGTGTGATAGGTAGCTGGATGAAAAAGGCTTATGAGTCATCTCTCAAAGGGGCCACTGTGGTTTGCCTGATTCCAGCCCGAACAGACACTCGTTATTGGCATCGTTATGCTATGAAAGGCGAAATCAGATTACTCAAAGGACGAATCAAATTCGTCGGCGGTAAACACTCAGCCCCGTTCCCATCTGCAATCGTCGTGTTCCGTTCACCAAATTACAAACTTCAATGCTTTGAAATCTCTCGCCGAGAGAACGTGGGGAATCCTGAAACCAAAACACCAAACTCTTAATTGGAAACGACGATTTCAATTAAGACCCAACCGAGCATTTTGTCGGTCAGTTCGTTTACGGTCAGAATTTTCTGCACCAATAGAAACGACGCCGCTTTTTATGGATGGATACCGCTATGAGTCGCCAAGGAAGGAAAACCAAACGAAGAATTGAATTCAATCAACGCATTCATTTGCTGCTGTTTACGCTTTTTAGTGTGGCAGGAATAACGTATGTCGCAACCGGAATTCTACTTCTAGTAGGTCAGTAAGTCTCTAAACAGTTCAGTTTCTGTCAGCATAGCTGCACTCAAGAAACAACTTCGTGACAAAAAACTTGCTGGGTCAATCTGCACACACGCTTTTGTGCGTGCAGGTCGACCACTCTTTCTCTTTTACCACTACCCCAAAAGCATGAGGCTCGCTGTGACAAGCAACGGAACGCAGGCAGTGAATGATGGTTCAAACGGTGAATCGGGACGTTTGATGACAGCAGTCGAGCTGGCTGAGCATCTTCAAATCTCAGTTCGTGGCGTTTGGCGGCTTGTAAGTATTGGAGAACTGCCAAAACCGATCTACATTGGACGGTTGGCTCGTTGGCAACGAAAAACAGTAAGCGACTGGATTGATTCCAAATCCGAATAAAACTCAAACAGGCAACAGATAAATGGCATCAGTTTTTAAAAAAGGTCGTGACAAAGGCCGCAAAGGTGCGAGCTGGTACTTCAGTTACGACGACGAGAATGGAGTACGTAGAACTCGAAAGGGTTTTACCGAAAAACGGGCCACTGAGAATTTGGCACGAGAAGTCGAAGTCAAAGTTCGGCGGCTAAAAGAAGGGCTCGTTGATAAAGAACAGGCAAAAAGAAAAGTTGCCGCTAAAGCTCCTATCGAAGAACACCTTGTTGCATTCGAGAAGAGCATTTCACGAAACAGCGAAAAGCATGTGAAGCTCACAATGAGCCGTCTGCGAAGACTCGTTACCGATGCCGAAATCAAAGCGATTGAGGACATCGACGCAGAATCCATTGAAGCCGTACTCGGAGACATGCTTGACGCCGATGAAATCGGACACAAAACCTACAACCACTACGTTCAAGTTGCACAGCAGTTTTGCTCTTTCCTCGTTCCAAAACGAATGCTGGTAAATCCCCTTCTGGAAATGGATCGCCTAAACACCGATGTTGACATTCGGCATCCAAGACGAGCGTTGAAACCAGTTGAGTTTCAAAAGTTGGTCGCGTCGGCCAGGAAAAGTAGCATTTATATCCAGTGCTACTCAGGTGAAACCCGGGCCAGAATTTATACTTTGTCTTACATGACAGGGCTTCGCCGCAAGGAATTGGCTTCTCTTACCCCTTCTAGCTTCGACTTGAAGGCAACCCCTCCGACAGTAACTGTGGAGGCTGCTTGTTCTAAGCACCGAAAGAAAGACACCCTGCCTCTGCACCCCGAATTGGTGACGATGCTGAAATTCTGGCTCAAGGGATTGAAACGAAACGAACCACTTTTCCCCAAGCTTGCCAAACGTCGCACTTGGCTGATGGTGAAAAAGGATTTGGAGCGAGTCGAGATTCCCTACAAAACCGATGAAGGCATTGCCGACTTCCATGCCGCTGGGCGTCACACTCATATCACTGAGCTTCTGCGAAACGGTGCCACACTGGTTGAAGCCCGTGAGCTTGCTCGTCACAGCGATGTACGCATGACAATGCGGTACACTCATATCGGGCTTGAGGACCAAGCAAAAGCGGTCGGCAAATTGCCTTGGTCGGCATCTACCAATGATGTTGATGACCAGACCAACCAGAACGCTTGGCAGCGGCCCGGTAGCGGAAGTTTGCACACAGAGGGGCATTCGGCGTCATCGACTGACACTGAGACGACACTCAAAGCTCCAGACAAACAAAAAGAGAACCCCGGTAAAAACCGAGGTTCTGGCGTTTCAAAGCAACGTCTGGCACCGAGTGTCACAAACATTGCAAAAGTGGAGGCGGCGGGAAAGTGGAAAACAGTTCGCACCACGCTAGAACATTTGACTGTAAGCCCGATAATTTCAATGTAATGCGTGATTGCTAATCGATTTGTCTCAGATCGTAATAAGAACCGTAATCGTGACAAACAGAACCGGATTCCAGAAGCCAGATTGCCATTTGATTTACTTTCTAACTGAAAAAATCAACTTTTCGAATCATCTCAAAAGCATGCCAATTGGCACTACGTGTTAGGGCAGCGTCCTTGAACAACCAAGTCTATCTGGTGTTTGCAAGGACGAAAATCTGTTCGGACTACGCCCTTAGGTCTTGCTCACGTCTTTTGTAATCTTTATTGGCATGAGGTTTGCTTGGTTATGCTTCCAGTCACTCGGCTGACTTGACTGTGTAGACAGTAGCAAAGTTGATACTTTTGGTGGCAGATTTGACATTGTCGAAAGCGCTTTCAAATTGAAAATTCCATTTGAATGCGCGAACCAAACCGAATGTTGCCGCCTCCTGTATGATGACGACTGTATTTGGAAAATCTGAACGCTGGGACTTGACCGAGTACCGTCGTTCGCTACAGTTCAATTACGTCTTTGATTTGAGACGTATTCTTCCCACTCGTGTGTGGGTAATTTGATCGCAAACTTTGCGATCCACTAAACGAATTGGATTCATTCAGAATCGGATGATTCTCGAATCCAAACAATTGGAACCCTGATTGGCAGATCGAGTATTCGGTTTGGTTGAGGGTCCAAATAGTCCAACACACACGAACCATGGTTGAGCAAAAGCTCTTCCATAATTCTTTGGGAATTTCAATGTCAGAACGATTCGCCAAATCGCTTTCGATCCTCCTCTTGATTTTGATCGTTCCGTTTATTGCATGGAATGTGAATCAAAACCAATTGGAATCGGAACAAAAGGAGGAACAGATTGGAACGGATCTAGATTTTGCTTCGATGGGCGAGGACCCGCCAATATCACAAACTATTAACAAGCACGCGGCCCAAACGTCTCCAACTGATTTTTCAAAAACTCTTGAACTATTCCGGCAGGAATTAGAACTCGAATCAGAACTAGCAAGCCAGACAGATGACGCGAAAAAAGCAGAAATCGCGGCAAAAATCCAAACAATTAAACAATCCCGACTAGCCGTATACCAAAAAGGAAAATGATATGACCAATCTATTTTCACTCAATTCACTTTCTGTTGCTTCATTCATCATCGTTCTGTTGCCCTTGGGAGTCGTGTCCGCTCAGACCCAGAATTCCGAAAGAGCCCCCGTCACGTCGCCCCAAGAAACGGACAAGAAAAAGCCGGTCGTTTCACCGGAAAACGCAAGTGATCGACTGACGCCCCCGTCGTCGAAGGCAAAGCTTACTACTCGCTTGGAGTCATTCGTGCGGCAGAATGAGATCCATGATCAGATTCGTCAGGAATTGGCGAAAGAACTTGATGGGACTCCAAAGGCAATAATGGGTCACCACTATTTCGAAATCCTGGCAGGACAAGACTTTGCGAATGCCGTCACTCCTCTTTCAGGAGCGATCGAAGATCACCGTCAAGAACTCGGTCTTGAATTGACTGCGACCGTCAACGATTTGGCGTCTCAGCAAAAACAGGAAGCACAGTTGAAAAATGAAGTAGACGAATACGCCGCCATGATCAATTCCGGCAAAGTGCCTACCGGGCAATTGGCAGGGAAAAAGCGAATCCTGCTTCAGATTGCGTTGAGAGAAAAAGACGCTGAGTCCCGAGTCGAGCGGCGGGAAGCAGATATTGGTTACTACGTTTCGCAACTCAAGGCGCTTGTCAAACTTGAAACTGACCTTGAGGACATGTCGGAGGAACGAATCCACCACATTCAACGCGTTCGGGACGCGCTAAAGAACGAGCACCGTTCTCACAGTCAGGGAGAACTCGCAAGCCGACAGGATGAACTAACCGACGCACTAACGATTCTGAATCAGACTAAAGGGCCAACCAAGGGACTGCCAACAACGGATGGTAACACTGCGATTCGTCAAGGCTCCGATCTAGAGAAAGCGTCGGAAGAAAACCGGGCACGCCAAGCAAACTTCACGGACGAAGAAAACAATTTGTTGGAAGAAATCCTGAGTCGTAGCAGAACTCGTACCGCGAGTTCCGGTAGGTAGGAGGCAGTTGACAGGATTTGGACTTCGCAAACGCACATCAAGGACCCGCTATGTCACGCACAATTGAATCCGAGAATCGGGCGCTTCACGCGATTGCCTTAGCAACTGTAATCATTCTGTTATTGCTTGGGTTGATAGGGAAACAAGTCATTGACTCGGGCGCTGCCGAGCCTGAAGAAAATTTGGTTGAACATTCCAGCATGGGTTCGATCGACGTCCCTGACAACGTTGAGCCGGAATCGGACGAACAGCAAGCCCTCCCCAAAGACGTTACTGAACTGAGCTCAATGAATCTGAGTGAAAAAGAACCGGTCTCGAAATCAGAGGTTACGCCGACAGCACGTGACCAGCCGCCTAAGGAACCGTTCAGGAAAGACCCTCCTGTAAAGGAAGACGCAGGCGAAAAACCCGATTCATCGGAGAAGAAGGATGAAAAGTCGGCTGTTGACTATCCTCCCGAAACTGATGATCCCAAAGACGATACACCGACCGAAGAAACAACGGACCCCGAACCCATCAACGCCGACTCACTGGAGCCAACGGAAGTAGAAGAATCTGTCGATCCAGTCGAAGAAATGCAAGACGAGGATATTGAAAAGAAAGTTGGCGAGTACAGATCGTGGGTGGCCGAAGGGGCAATCAACGTTGAATTTGACTACAGCAAAATTCCAAGCGAAGAAATGCACGAGATAGCCGAGGCGTACTACTTAACGTCAAAGACTCGCATGATGAAATCTGGCCGTTTTGGTCGTTCGTTTGTAGAAATCACAGAACGACAATACGAAACGGGTTTGATCATTGAACTTTCCGACTTCAAGTCTGATTGGCCAACGGCGGTGCGAAGTCAGGCCAAGAACCTCGGAACCCTGAAGAAGAAGGACTTCATCGTTCAAGACCGAGTCGCACTGGAACTCTATCGGTGTTTGGGCCGGGAAGCCAGGAAGCAACCACTCCAAGGAAAAACAGTTGAAGTGATCGTTCAATTAAAGGACGGCATGATTATTGCAAACGTTGGCACTGTCAAAGCTGCGAAACAGAAAAAATAAAAGGGCAATCGCATGGAATTTCTAAACGTAAACGCATTGTTTATTGGAACATTGATTTTGCTTGGCACGATCGTGGCCTACATGTTTGCGTATCGAATCAGTTTCAACTGTCGCTTCGCGCTGGCCGAACCAATTGCATTCGATGAGTTCCTGCTGAGGTGCAAACATTCCGAAAGTCGACTGTCCATTTCAAGTGAACTGGGCTGGGTCAGTCGTTTGTATAAAGAGAGTCATGGCAACGAGACAGTCTTTCGAGAAAAGCTGGAAATCCTGTCAAACATGGCCACAAAATACCTAGCCTGGATTTACCAGCTGATTAAGGCAGCCGTTGGGGTCGGTTTCATGGGGACTTTGGTTGGAGTAATGGGAAAAGGAGAAGGCGTCGATGTGGACCTGATTCTTTCACTTGCGCTTCCTACTACGTTGCTAGGAATCGTGATTCAAGTCAAAGGTGCTCTGTTTCAACAGTTGATTGCTGGGAAAAAGACGAAAGACCTGTTGGCACAAATCCAATCGACCAGAGGCGCTTTGCAGATTCGCCGTGAAAAGCAATTTGTCCATTCCCTCATCAACACGTCCAAGGCAACTGAAGTCTCTCAGGCACCAGAGAAGTCGAGAACAAAGGCAAGCCAAACTGCTCCCAAGTCACAAACCACCCGCTTGAATGGAGAACCATCCAAACAATCGAGCGAACGCAATGGTGCTGCCATAACCTCACCGACAAAACCACGATAAGGAAGTTCCCATGAGCGCGGAAACTGATGAACGCGATGATGAGCTAACAGCTCCAATGTTCTTTGTTGATTTTTGGGTGCTGCTGTCTTGTATTTTATTGATCTCAGCCGATTTCAACATCAAGAAACTTAGGCTTCCAGAAATGACTCAACAATCGTCCAAGCAACCAATTGAGAAAACCGACCCGATTGGTCTCGTGTTGCAAATCGACGGCCAACTTCTTGATGCCGCCAATCAACCCGTCGACCTTGCGAAGTTGGTGGAGAAATTGGCTCAACCTGAACATGAAAATACAAGTGCTGAGTTGTCCGTTGAAACGAACGAAGAGGGCTACGGTGATGCCCAAACTTTGCTCCGGATACAGGCGGCATTCATCAACCGTTCTATCGCCGACCGATTGCACATCTTGCACACTACTTCGCCGGGACAAAAACAATGACCAAATTCCTATTGATGACGACGATTGTCCTGCTTGTTGGTTTGGTTGGTTGTAACAAATCGGATTTCGAACAAGCAAACACGTCTCCAGGATCGGAACCCGTTTATCAGCAGTACTTCAAACCAGCCGTGTCAGAGTCTCAGGAATTGGACTTATCGAAAACCACGAAGGCAGAGGCAGAAAAGCACTTCGAAAACAGGCAATTCACCCTCTGGAGCGATATCGCGGATACAAAAATCCGACTTGTAGGACAGCAGGCACGTAAGTTGCGTTTGGCCCAACTACTCGCGCTTGCCAAAGTGGATAAGGAGAAATTTTTCCGCGTGATTGAAGCAGAAGGTAGTCATCCTGGGATTTCGATCAACTTGCAACTTCAAATGTTTGATCGAGTTCGAGAACGTATTCAAAAAGAACTTGATTTCTCCGACCGAATTGTGACCCGACTCGACCAAACGTTACAACGAATGATAGCCATGAGCGACAAACCAATGGAGGACCTAAACATGAACCAGAATCGCCCCGTATCCGAATTCGACTTTACGGAAGCACAGCTCCAGAGTCTCGAAGATCTGCGTATCAGGACCGCCCGCGACTTTACACTTCAGTTTTATTTGCCTCAACAGCACGACTTACTTGCTTCGCTGTTAAAGATTGACGTAGGAGAAGCCCGGATTCTTGTTGAGCAGATCGCACAGGAATTACCTGCGGATGAGCTCAAGCTTTTGGCAAATCAAACCCTGGAGCCGCGCAGCTTCGGAGCATTGCCCCCAACCGCCAACAAGGATAACTAGCCATGTGTATGACGCCTGCGAATCTCAATGCCGAATTGAACAACGCCCCCGCCAAAGTTGTCGACCAACTTTGGCAAGCTGGTATCCGTTCAAAGAATGATGTGCTGGATATATTGCAGACCAATCCAGACGGGCGTAACATGCTGGTCAAATTTCTCAACCTGCCAGCCAAAGAAATGCTTGTGCTGCTGGATCTTCGACAATTCCCAGAACACAGCGGTGCCACACTCAGTCTAAGTTTTGGTTTCGGAGCACTGGCTCCAACGCAGAGCGATGATCCAGTCGCCGAATTTGATATCAAGTCGCTTCCGGATCACTTCTCACTTTCGAAACATTTCCAGCCAGCTCGCAACCAGGGCACGGTTGGAACTTGCACTTCGTTCGGTGTTATTTCGGTTCTTGAAAGCCAAATCAAGAACCATGACTTTTCAGAACGGTTTCTATATTACTATACAAAAATGCATGACGGACATCCTGACTCTGAGGGTAGCTATGTCCGCGTCGCAATCAAAATGCTTGCAAAATACGGAACATGCCTGGAACGCAGTTGGCCGTACATCGACGACCGGGCCAAACTTCGGCAAGCGCCATCCAACGCCGCTAACCGCGAAGCCATCAAGTACCGACCCAAGCTGAGTCCAATAGCCTTGAGCCCAAAATCAGTGGAACAATTCAAACATCAAATCGCAAGTGGCCGAGGAGTGGCATTTTCGGTACCGATCTTCAACAGCAGCAAGTACAGCTTGAAGTTCAATTCCGAAGGACGCTACATCATGCGACTTGGAATCCTCGACAAAGTTGCCGGTTGGCACGCGATGGGAGCCATCGGTTTTTTCGACAACGAGTATCTGGCAAAGAACGGATTGGATGATTCTCCGGGGGGCGGGCTGTTTCTCGTCCGCAATTCCTGGGGAACAGGATGGGCCAAGAACAATCCGGTGGCCAAACACGACGGTGCAGGCCCGGGTTACGCACTGATCCCATACGCCTACATCGCCAAGTATTGCGGCGAAGCTTACACGATCGACGCAAAGGCAAATCGGAGCCTACTTTCTTCGGTCACAAGCGGATCTACCTGGTGGTCAAACGTATGTGCTTCCGTCGTGGGACAGTCGCAAAGCCGTTTGGCAGAAGTTTCAGAAATGGTGAGGGCAAAGTAAAGATGGAAATTTTGTTGATCTTGTTGTTGAGCGCATTGGCGATTTACTTTTTCGCTGACGTGCTGATCATTTTTGGCATTCGTCTCGTCGCGTTTGCACTCTGTGCGCTCGTTGTCGTGTTCTTGTTCAAACTGTTCGCCGAATTTCTGATCTGGCTCGGCTTTGACGGCCACGTAGCATGGGCCAGTCTATTTGCGGCCTTGATAGTTGGGTTTCTTGGCTGGTGCGCGATCCGAGCAATCGGACAGCGTGCTTCATTAGCAATGGAATCGGGGGAAATGTCTCCCGCCGAAACCGTTTCACTTGACAGCGTCCGCACGGGATTAGTTTCCGCTTTTTCGGTTTTGGTTTGCCAAGCGACGTTGTCCGTTTCCAGTGGCCAGGTTGTTGTGATACCGTGGCTCGCCCTCATCTTGATGATATTAATTTTGACAATCTTGGACATTCTTTTGCCAAGTTTTCTTCATCGGGTCGCATCACTTATGAGATAATGTTGCGCGAACATCCTTCGCAATCAGCCCACCAACATGGCGTTCCGTAAGGAATGTGACCTTATCACCTTCAGAAAGAGTACTGTGGAGAGAGTTCGGGTTGGTTGCGTATTCAACACTGCCTGAAACAATAATCCAATTGCCATCATTTTTCTGGACAATTCCTTTTAGTCTCTGGGAATCGTCCGAGTGTTGAAAGCTATCTATCAATTCAGCAAGCCGCTGGTAATCTGCGCCTGTCAAACAATGCACAGCTCGCTGTAGCCCCAGTAAGATCATCCCGATGCCACGTCGATCGGCACTAATATTGATGTTTGATAACATCATCAAGTTCGCGATCGCTTCAGCTCTTCGGCCCTGACTCAAATGCCGATTTGCTTGCAACAAACAATCCAAAGTTGAATCGTAACAATCCGCTAGTGATTTTTCCTCCACCCATCCTTTTAGTAACGACGAGTTTTTGAAAACTTTCGACTTAACAATTCCATCCCACAGCCACTCGTGGATAAGTGCATCTGCCAATAGGTGCAGTCGCAATGTCGGTGAGTTTGAAAAATTCAGACCAAATGCTCTGATGACATTTGCCTTGGGGCGATAATTGTCGTCGGCCGCGTACTGTTTTCGCACATCTTGTACCAGAAAACGGGGGCTATCCTTAGCAAAAAAGTAGATTTTATCATCCTCAAAGTCAAATCTGTCAGGGCGTCCTCTCGCAGCGTCGTCGATTGCCGGCGGGTCCGACGCGTCGTCGCATGGGTGTACAGTGGCGTCTAGATCCCCGTCGGTTTGGGGCGTCACAATTAATTCACGTGTTATTTTTTCCTTGATCCTAAGTCCCCATTTTTGGCGAAACGTGCTAATAATTTCGCTCCGATGTTGTCGATATTCGGGTGTTCCGTCCAGCGAGCGTAGTACATCTCCTTCTTTTTCATCGGCATTTACTACCCCTACAGACTTCAAATAGGAAACTACAAATGACCCGACATACCCGATGCGAGTCGCGCCGCGCACATCAAAATTGACGACAGAATTGTTCGGAATAATTTGTCTTGCCACCCCATATATTGCAATTTCCACAATCGTTTTGAAAAGTTCCAAAAACAAATTGTCGGCGACTGACTCATCATTGGTCAGGTCTGACTTTTTCTTGAAGGCGTTTGGTGACGAGGCAAAATCGCCTCCACAACTGATTGGAAAAGTCAAAACGTCGTTACTCTTTGCCTCTTTTAGTACATATTCAAGTAACGGCTTCAGGTTTTTGTACTTCCTAAGTTGGTATTTTCCAAACAGACCAGGTTTCTCATTTTGTTTTGCTTCTGTTTCTTTGCTGCGAAGGCCTGTTTCTATGGCCGACATGCTCCTTCCAGGTGGTGAGATGAACAAGAAGCCGCCGAGCCTCAAATGTTTTTGCTGCTCCTCATCCTGTATGATTTTTTCCTCAGCAAGTCCGACTTCATCCAGCATCAACTCGATTGTCCATGGCGATTCGTTAGTGCCGACCGATGTGCAATCAGTTTCCTGTAATTTGTCGAAATCGGTCTGGCGATCCACAGTCAGTCGCCGTGCGAGGAGTCTTGCTGGAACAAGCTTCAAGGCTTCCTCAAAAACGGCGTGAAACTGAGCCACCGATTTGCGGACATTCGCGTGGAAGTGTTGCGAATCCACTTTTGGTTTTGACCATTGCAGCAGAATGTTGGGATGATCTTCTAAGATTCGAAGAATGTCTCCACGCGAGGTTGATGAAAACAGAACGATTGGCAACGACTCATCCAGAGAGGCGAGAAGCCGAGCGAATAAGGTCAAACTCTTGATATATCCTTCATCCGTTCTAGCAACGGATTTGTCTTTGTTCTCGGCATCGTCCAGCCACGCTTCAACCACTGATAATGCTTGCTTTGAAATCCTGAATCCGTTGATCGCATTTTGACAAAGGCTTGCGATGGAATGAACTTGGCGAAAAAAGTTAACCTCTTGACCAAGGTTGTTGCCTTGTTGCAACCTCAAATCCAATACTAGCATGTCGACAAATTCGTTTTTTTCTTTGTCGCCAAAAGCAATTTGTTTATGATTGATTCTGATAACTGGTGCTGCGTCACTGTTTCCTGCTTGTTCGTCAATAGCAATCCTGAGTGACTCAATCAAATCGTTAACGTTGTCAATCGCGTGCAAGTAGATAGACGGTTTTTTTGCTTTCTTGTTCTCGATTACACGCCCCACGCTCCGAGTTCCAGCAAACGTCGAATCTTTGGTGGATGCTTCCATACCAAGAAAGCCCTGTAGAACTTCCGCCCAACGATTGGAAAACGCACAATCATCGACAAACAGGATGTTCAATTTATTGTAAAGTTTGTAACAATTGCGAAGTCGCCGCTTGGACTTACTGCGATCCCAAATCACAGGAGTCGAACCTTTGGAAGTTTTACTACCTTGGATTTCGTATCCAAGCCAACATAACAACTGCACAAGTGCCTTTTCGTGAAGGCAATCTTGGGCACCCAGGAAGGCGAAAGGGCCGATGGCGTTGGCTAATGCGTGATGATCGTCTGATTCGTTGGGCGAAAGCAACATTGCTGACCACGTGCGCCGAACAATCTCCATCTGGCTGGCATCAAATTGTGAGTCTATCATCGCTTCAGAAAATGAAACGCAATCATGCACGTTTGGACTCGATCCTCCGATGGGAAGAAAGCCTGTACGGTCCAAGAAATCAGTTGTAGTTTGCGTCCGTCTTAGGTCGCCTCGTGGCTGGTAAATACTCAACCAGGGAAGCGTCAACCAATCTCGCTTAGGGATTTGGTCGAAAAATTGAACGGCTTTGGAATTACCAATGTTGCCAGAAAACTCATCGACAATTGTTATCCGAACATTTGGGCAAACCGCTGTCTCCGGATTCGATTTGTGCGAACGCCGGTACTCGTCATACCGCTTGAGCGAGAAAGCGACGACCCAATCAAGTGCGGATAGGTGGGCTGCGGTATCGACCCCGTTTGCAACTGCCTTTGGCGGTATGCCGTCCCACACAACAATCAACTCGATTGGCTTGTCGGACGCCAGATCGAGGCAATCATCATCAAGCTCCCAAAGCTGCGCAAAATCTTCGCGATACGAAAAAAAACGATATTCGCATTTGCTGCTTGCGAGACTGGAGAATACATGTTCGTAGGCTCGTTTGATAACTGAGGTGGTGGACATGTTGTCAGATTTCCAGCCGACGCGAATCAGCCAATTGGTGGTTTGCGGTTTAAGTGGATTTCTTCTTTGCTGACTTAGTTGGACGCAGCTTTTCTGCCTGATCAAACGCTTGCTTGAGTATTGGATCTTCAAGCGCCACCGCACGTGCCATGGGGTGGCGTTTGAGCAATCGCTTAATGGTGTCCGCCGCCGACGATGTCGCGATCTTTTTCCCTGTCACAAACTGGATCGCTTTCGTAATCCCCAAATCGCCGTTTACTGGATCTTTCGTGATCTGTAATCCCGCCAGGAGATACTTGGCGACGAGCCCCGCAGCAGTTTCGTCGAGTTCATCGAGTTTTCCCCGCAATCCGTCTCGATCAGCCAAATCAAAATCGAAGTCGCGGATGATCGAAACAAGGTCCTCCAAACTGGTAACTTCCTTCGAGTTTGGCAGTGTAATGTTGCCGTCCGGCGTCAGTGGCGTCTTCGGAGATATTGCGAGATCGTCATTGCTTGCAAGTCGGTCTGAAACCGGCAGACGCACCGCTATTTCACCGTCGTGTTGTTGCGAAATGGCACTGGGAACGACTACGCTGACCGCTGGGGATTGGGCGATCCCCAAGTCTTCTTTCGCTTTCTCGATTTGGGCCGGATAAATGTACTCGACATCGTTGTCCCTCACGACCCGATTGATAACGTCACGAAGCACTCGAACGTTCCCCGGCCAGTCGTCGGCAATTAGGCAGGCCATTGCTTCGTTGGAAAACTGCCGAAGTAGGGTAACCTCGCCACTTTCGACTTTCGCCTGAGTTTGAATTAGAAAAGCGCGTGCGAGCAAGGGAATGTCTTCCTTGCGTTCTCTCAATGGCGGCAAGACAATCGAGGCACCACCGCGAAGCCGATCCAAAAGGTCATCTCGAAAATGCCCGCTGGCGGCCAAGGATTCCAAATCCGCATTGGTCGCCGAAATGACTCGCACATCAGACTCGATCAATTTCTTACTGCCGGTTGGCGTATAACCGCCATCCTCCAGAAAACGCAGAACTCCTGCCTGGGCTTGCGGAATCATGTCTTTGATTTCGTCAAAGAACAAATCACCGCCGTTGGCTCGAAACGCTGCCCCTTTGTGCGCGTCGACACCGGTAGCTTTTCGTTTCTCAATACCGAATAACTCGCTTTGAAAAAGTTCAGAAGTCAAAACGGCCGAGTTGATTGGGACCAACTCTTTCTTGGCACGTGAGGGATGAGTTCGGTGAATAAAGCGCGCGAATTCCTCTTTGCCCACACCCCGTTCACCGCGAATCAGGATGTTCTCTCGCTCTTTGGTGTACGCAGTGAGTCGAGCTGCTCGCAAAGCTTTCAACAACGGCAAGCTCCGACCAACGATTAATCCGTGGGGGTCCTCCATTAAGCCATGCCGGTCAAGGTAGGTTTGTAGCAGCTCGTAGCCGTCGGCATCGTTCGATCGGGGGAGAAATGCCTTGGCTCCGTGGGCGGAAAACTCCTGGCTGACTTTGCCCCGTTCCTGACTGGACAGGATCACCACGGGCAAATCGGGAAACTCAGCATGGATCGCGCGCAACAGATCCAGCCCAAAAAACTTTGACGGGACAATGTCCTCCGCTCGACCTTCGGGCATCCCGGGTTCCGCCCTCTTGCCAGTCTCACCGGCAACAGCGGAACTTAATTCCCCAGTCACCTTGCCCGTGTAGAAACACAAATCCAACAAAACAAGTGACCACCGTTTGAATTTTGGTCCACTGCCAATCCAACCTTGACGAATAAAGTCCATCGTGCCCGGCAAATCATTTTCGACGAAGTCGTTTGGTTTGGCAGGAGCTGGTTTCTGGCCACGACAAAAAATCACGTCCGCGATAGGTTTCCTGATCTTTTGGCGTGACGCGTGCAGTTTGGGGTTGGTCACATCCTTTAGGAGGAACGAACCGCAGAGATTCTCACGGTCCTTATTGATGCCGTCGGGAGCAACTCGCCCAAACAGGTCGTCAACGATCAGGATTCTTGGAAGCGATTCACTCATGTTCAAGTCACTAAAATACGGTGGGGGAGCCGACCGATCGCGCTGGCCATTGCGCGACAGTCGCTTCGGAACTGCACAAAGTGATCGCGAATCTGTCTAGCCCGGTGAATTTTCGCAGCACCCGCAGCTGATTCCAATTCGGCCATGAGAGTCAAGTACGATTTGTTTGCTTGTTTGGCCTTTTCTCTAGCCGCATCGACCAGTTCGTCGATTTGATGGCGATTTCGCCACAAGCGATCAACCAACATGGGCAGCCAGCGTTTTTTGGATGGCCACCGAGACATTGGCGGTCGATCGAACAATACCATGGGTGACATCTTGCTGGCGAAACATTCAATCAATTCAAGCGCCAGTGGATACTCCAGCCCCCACGTCAGCAGCCCGTTTTCGACGAAGCCCACCATGAATTCATCATCTTCGATACGGTCGTCAAGGATATTGATGAATTTGTCAAAGGCAATCAAAAAATCGTTCTTCAGCCAATCATGATTGAGCCGGTTTCGTTGCGACTGCCAATTCGATTCTGGATGAACGTTCATGGGACTGCTTTCAACCGCTTTTGAAAAACCAGGAACGCCTCCGCGACAACGTTAAGGTCGAGAGAACATTTTGGGCTCACCGACTCGCCAATTTTCTTGAGGAGCGTACTTGCGGCTTCTGGCAAGTTATCTTCGCCCCACTCGTTCTTGACACTATGTTCAAGTTCAGCAATGACATTTGACCAGCTGTCGTCTTCTGGCTCTCCGAAAGCCCCAAGCCAATAATCGGCTTTCGGCAGTTCTTTTGATGGCTTTAGTTCCAATGAACTAACCGAAGAACTTGCCCGCAATATCGAAGAATCTTGATCGTCCTCGACCGCCCATCCCATTTCGACGAGAGCCACGCCAACGTCACTCGCTGCATGCGGCTCTAAACCCTCCTTCAACGCCCCCGTCGCCAGGTAGCCCTGGCAAAGAAAGCTTAACGCGATTAAGTTTTCGTTCGGAAGGACCGTCGTGTCAAATCGAGCCCACGCACGCTTTCGCGCCCCTGTTTTTTTTGCTTCCTCGAGCTTTTCAACGTCCTGCAACTCTTCAATCAATCCTGCCACTTTGCCCTTTAGATGGTCCAAGGCTTTCGGAAACGAAGTTTGGAGCCTATAGCACTTCCCGTCCATTGACGTTTCCGAATTGCTGCAGCCATCGGTGGAAACAATCCCAATGCACGCGTCTGTCTTCTCACGGATATCAACAAACGCCTGGTTCTCGAAATTGGCAAAATTGCCGATGGCACTTTGATGAATCAGTATCAATTCCGCATCGAGCTTTTCAGCGTTTTGAAGTGTCAATACATGTGTTGAATCGTAGAGCGATGTCCAGTTTTTTTGCCAATCGCCTTGATCGTTTTTGTAGTCGATGCAGATTAGTTTTTCAGTCATTTCAATCGCCCTAGGGCAAGTACGTCAATTTATCAAACGAGAGAGAAAACGTAAGAACGTCGTTGTCTATTGCAGGGGCATCAATAAGAGTGAACCCGGCGAGTAACAGGGTCGTGATCGCATCGGTTGTACCGTGCCGATCGGTTCCATACTCTAGGTTTTTTGACCTCGCCTCGATATTGTCCTTCAAGCCACAAAGATTATCCTGGGGGTCTTTATTGATCTTAAAAATAAAAACGACCTTTGGATCATTGGGATCGCTTGTATCCAATTGGGCAGTGACGTTGGCGTCTCCCAGCCGTTCGAGACTTGCCAACGTCCCCGCCGTGGGAACTTTTTTCGCCAACTTGAATGCATACCGATCGAGATCTTTGGGACACGTAACCCCTAGGAGAGTTCGCACCCAATACCCTGGGATGCTGTTCCCGTGTTCTCTTGGATTCTTGGTGCGATTGCACAAGCATCTACTAATTGAAAAGAGCGCTTCGTATTCACTGAAATTTACATCCGTTAACGGACTGACCAAGGACTCGGCCTTCGTTTTGCCAATCGAAACAACAGAATGCAATGCTACGGCGTATTTATCGCAATCACTGGCATTCACGTTACTCCGAAGGATTTCCGCTGCTCCTTTTTTGTTGGTTAAGCAATTGCTTACATCATGCCGCTCCACAGGCCCATGAAATGAATTGCACTGATCGCATATTGGATCCAATAGGCTTCCCATCTCAGACCTCCTTCCGATATGGAGACTTAAACGGCTGCGCACGTTTCTTGATCCATGTGTTAACACGCTCGCGCAAGCCCCGATTCACATCGTTGTCCGTCGCATCAACGCTTGGCTTTTCGACAGTTTCTAGATCCCACATCGTTCGGGTTGTACGGTCTCCCGCCTTAGAGAAAATCGCAATATTCGTTGCCGCGACACTGTGCGTCTCTATTAGTGCCTTCGCGATTTCTCCCCCTTTGTTTACCCCCCCACTATTTCCGTCCGGTTCGAGCATAATGTCTAGCAAAACGATAATCCTGCCCTGCTGCACATCGGTCGCAGACTTCTGAAGAATGTCCTCGTAGGATACTTTGTCAAATGTGGTCGCGAATACTCGTTGTACGTTTTCGCTATCCAATGCTGCAAACACCGCGTGCATTACAAACGCCTTGTCCGAAACACTGGGCGGTCCCTCGTTTGTCCCCTTCGATACGGCGTCATCAATTACGACAACGGTCAGCGGGGCATTTATTTGATTGGACTCGAACTGTTTATACCGTTGGCCGTTTGTTCTTGGGCAATCCCCACCAAACCATTGTTCGATCTCCTGTCGTTCTAATTCCACTTGGTGTCTCCTGCCCTATAGGCCGTTTATGGTGAACGTAAACCAGGTTTGGCCTTCGTCTGTTTGATACTTATGTTCGATGACGTCCACGTCGGTCGAACTTTCACTCTCCTGAATCCTCTTTGTGATCTGTTGAAGAGTCAAATCGTCTGCCCCATCACTAAAATCTGTCGACACTTCGATCGCGCGATTGCGTAAAACGATCCTTGAAGAACTCTGACAATATTTCAGTTCAACGGTTCGGTCCGATTGCTGCGAGCAGAGTATTTCCTGCCGTGTTGCAAAAACCGCGCCATGAAATAGCGATTGCGCCAATAGGTAGGTCAATAGCCCCATTGCGACATGGCCATCCCATTTCGTTGAAAAACAATCGAGACTCTCCTCCTCAAACCGCAAAAACGTCCTAAGCGTGGTCGGTCTATCACTCCAGCTGTCGTAAATATTGTCGCTGATTCGCTTACAAAGCTTTTCGTACTCTTCGTTGTGTTGACCGGACTTATAATAAGCATCCAGACACTTGTGCTCGCCGGTGTCGCGAGTGGCCAATCTGGAATTAAAGCGTGCAACAGCCAAGTGACAAGCATCGTCAATACATTGCTCCCAATCAATTTTTGTGCTTTTATCAAGCCGCACAAAAGGACGATCATCCCAGACATTCACGGAAAACTGCAGTTGCCTCAACGCGGCTTGGGCGGCAAGTTTATTGATTCCTTCATCTGCCGTCTTCAACCCGCCATAAATCAAATTGATCTGCCCTTGAATCATATGAGCGAACTGTTGCTGGTTCGATTTCGTTTCGGCACGTCTGACTTCTGCTAGGCTTTCCGTAAGTCTTAGTTCACTATAGATTTTGTGTACCCACGAACTGATCATATAGAGAATCGGTCGTTCAACCCGGTGAGTGGTCAACAACATGAACGAGCCAAGTGATTCGAGTTTTCCAGTGACATTGATGGTTGGATCAAGTGGCAATGAATACCAGATTTGGTACGGGACTTTCCTGAGTTGCTCCGTTTCCAAGCAACTCTCAGATTTAAGTTGTTTAATCAGTTCCCCAAGTCCACTTATCCCAATTTGAGCATTCAAGAATCGTTTCGTCGAACTCAGCAACTCAACAAATTGGGATCGAAACTGATCCGTATCCTTATAGCCAATTGCAATCGCGAGCCAAACAGAATAAAGCCGCCTGCGAATTTCCTGTTCGGCTTTAGAAGGATCAGAATCGAGTCGGGTAGCGGGAGCTGGCCAGTCGACCTCGAATTTCTGACAATTCAGATGGTTGCCTATTGTGTTGGACCATTCGACCCAGTCATCGGTTCCGGCGGCTGTCTTCAGCTCAATTGATTGGCCTGCATAAAAATAATAGTCTTTCTTGGGGGCTTGCGCAGGGGCGACTGTCAAAGTCTTTTCGCTGCCAATTTCAAGAAATGTCAGATGGTCGAGTTTTTCGGGGTCTCCGGCTTTACCTTTTTCGTGTTCGGTGACCTCAACAATCCATTCGTGAGTGCTGCCCGGAATAAAAGAGCCTTCTTCTTGCTGTTCAAGAATCTTCGAAAACCAGACCGCCGTGAGATCAAGTTGCACGATTTTTTCTTTTAGATTCGAACCGTAACCGCAAGAAATTTCCTTCGATCCGTAATCGCAAACCAGAGAGGATCGAGAGTACGCCTTTCCAGGAACGGAAATAAAATCGTAGCCAGGCCACATGTAGAACTGGAAGTCGTTTGGAATCAGGTGTTGAGCCGTGGAATTCACCGATTGATTATCTTCAAACTCGGCGAATGCCTTCCTAAGAGAATCTCCCATTGCGTTGAAGACGTGGTTGAGAACCTTCTGTCGCTGGCCTGCTTGGAGCATCCAATCCAAGGAATCGTTCGGCGCATTTTTCACGTTTTCCCTGAGCACCATTTGGCATTTGCGAAAACCGTTTTGCAGATATCCACGCGCGCGATCCACTCGACGAATCAGGTCATCAACATCGGGTGGAGTTTCATTCATTGGGTCAACTGCGATCCTGAACTTGTATTGGACTGCCTGGTCGTTTGAGGGAATTGACAATTGTAACAGGTTGAATTGACAAGGATAGCTAACAACCGACGCGGAAAGTTGTCGTCATGCGTCTGTTGCGTTTGACAATCAACCAATAATCTGAAGCACTACCCCAATGGCCAACAGAACCGCGGATCCAACCAGATATGGATTGGGTTTCCGCCGCCCGAACAGATCGGCAACAAGATAGATGCAAAACCCAACCAGCATTGCTCGATCAATCGCGAATGTTGCGATGACGGTGATTAACATCAAAACCAAAGCTGCCATGTCCACTTTGGAATACGATTTCAATTGTCGAAGCGAAGGGCAGAGTTTTGCCGCCACCCATAAAAGAGCGCCGGTCGTCGCAACGACGGGAACGTAAGCGATAAGAGGTGCGATACCAAAACAAGCGAGCATCAGGAGTCCGCAAACAACAGCAGTTAGTCCGGTTCGACCGCCAACTCCAATGCCGACGCCACTTTCAACATAAGTCGTAATGCTGCTTGTTCCAACCACAGACCCTAGAACGGTTGCTGCGCCATCTATCACGAGCGCTTCACGCATTCGTGGTAAACGGTCGCCTTCAACAATGCTGGTGTTGGTCGTCAGGCCAATGAACTTGGCAACGCTTCCATAGAAGTCAACCAGGAATAGAATCAAGATCACGCTAAGAGCTTTAGGACTGAAAATCACCCAAACATCGAGCTGACCAATGGCGCCGAACGCTTCAGAAGTCAACCATGTCGCTGGCTCAGCATTGCCGCCGATTCCCAACAGGTGACAAAGGAGCGTCGCCAGAACGATGCTCACCAACACGCCAGCACGAAACCGAAAGTACTCAGACAATACTACGACGGCCAAGCTAACAAAGAGAACTGCGGACTCGGGTGTGAAAAGGTCGCCGATTCCCTTCAAAGCGACCCCGTCATAACTGAGAACCCCTGCAATCTTAAGGGCGATTAGCCCCAAGAATACACCGACACACAGCGACAGCCCCGCTTTCATTCGTTCTGGAATCGCCTCGATGATTCGTTCTCGCACGCCCGTCAATGTGAGTACCAGAAAGATGACACCCGACCAGAAAACGGCGCCCAGCGCCGCTTGCCATGACAGGCCCAGCGAACCGACGGCGAAGAACGCAACATACGCGTTCATTTCCATCCCGGGTGCCAATACAAAAGGCAGGCGTGCCCATAGCCCCATCGCTAAGGTAGCGGCGGCAGAAGCAATAATTGTTGCAAACAACACCGCATTTCGGTCGATCCCGGCTTCTGAAAGAATTGCCGGGTTAACAACGAAAATGTAGGACAACGCAAGAAATGCAGAGATCCCTGCAAGTACTTCCGTTGAAACCGACGAGCCTTTTTCGGCGATTTGGAAAAACGAATCTATCCGGTTTTTCACGGTTGTTTCCTGGCATCGCCTGCATTAATCGTATCGCCCATATCGCCTACAACGACACGGTTGTTAGCGTCCACAGCGTAGAACTTCTTACTGATGCCGTGAGTTGCGTGACCAATGGTCAAAGAGACGCGAATCCCAGTTGATTTACAAAATCGAGTGATTGCTCTTATACCTTCATAACCACCGTGGACGGCAAAAATGTGAATCTCGGGCGAGCGCTCGCTGGTCCGCAATCGCTCAATCAGCGTGATGATTGTTGCACCGCTTGCGATCGCACCGTCCACGATCACGACCGTCTCGCAAAATGGGATTTGGGGCAGGTGAGTCATCCCGACGAGCAAACCATCCCGATAAGGAATACGCTTCATGTCGGGCGCAAGTTTGTGATCCGAAACAAACCAGTTCATTTCCTGGCAAAGCTGGTATCCCTCACGCTTGATGCCGACGCAGACTGCCGATTGTTTATCGACCACTGCATCGAACGGCGTCCGAGGAAGCTTCTTGTAAATAGAGATAAGTGTTTGGAAATACTCTTTGCTTTCCTTTGGAGTTAGCTCGTCGGAGTTTGCAATCAGGGAGAGCGTCTCAATGTCGGCCAAAACGGTTTGATCGCTATCTGAAACCACGGTAACGTTTTCCAAGTCGGAATCCGGCGATTCAGATGCCGAGTGAATTTCATTCAAAAGTGGTTTGGAAAACTGAGTTAACGATTTGAAGGTAACGCCATGCCGTTGTTCATACTCCCTGGCGGCCTCCCACATTTCTTCGATCATGTCCTCTTCAGAGGCAGGGTGATGCGAAACCGAGCTGTCGATCTCAAAATCGGCAGAAAGCGGGTTCCATGGGGAGTCACGTAGCCAAAATTCCGGCGTGACAGGCTTTGAAAACAGTGTTTTTGCTTCTCGCGGTACTTGGTTTTCAACCATTTTCAATTTATCTATCAATCGTCTGCAAACAGTTACAAATTAGCTATTGGACCGGCCTCGGGAACTCGATAACGCACCAACCTAAGCAGTCTACGCAGGCTTCCTGCCGATCAACTCAAAGATTCGGCAAGCATTGCCATTCATTGATAATGACTCAGAGAATTCAAGCGATTCCACTTTGTAATTCGAACCGATCACACGAATATCTTCATCCGAGTGATGGTGGGCAACAAAGAGAAAGCTTCCGTCAGTGTCTGGAACAACAAAGCTGCCTTTTCGGAGCCCCGACGCTATTCCGGCCCTGTAACGATTAGCGTATACATCGCTATTTTTTGCAACGGCAAAGTCATTGATATAAACGAGACCCCCAGGTCGGATCAGGTCAAAGATTCGTTGCCGCAATTCATCCCACTGGTTTTGGTTTGGGAAGCATGTCAATACTCGACACGCAACAACAACATCGAACGTAGTTTTGCAGTCGCCTTGCAGTAGATCCATTGCTTCAAAAGATACGGCGTCTTCGAGTCTTTTTGTTTTCGCAGTCTGTACTGCAATAGCGATTGCTTCAGGATTCAAGTCAACACCATGAACAATCAGGCCTTTCTGCGCCAGTTCGCAAGAAACTGCACCGGTATTGCACCCAACTTCACAGACCTTCATTCCAACGTCTACGTAGTCCAGCAACCGCTTCACATCCGGCTTGGGGATTGCCGGTTTGTAGGTGATATCTTTCCAGACAATGCAATCGTCATTTAGATTCGGGGGGCTCATTTCGAGTCTCCCTGAACATACGAATCAATCACATTGCGCACATCCGAACAAATGTGGCTGTCTGCGTCAGGTTCAGTATTTTGGCTTTCGAGAAGATCGCATACGCTTCGAACCAAATCTTTTGGATTGCTTCCGAAAACGACGGTACTACCAAATTGTGTCTGCGAACGCTCAAGCAGATTCCGGATCGAATCAGTGATCCCGCCAAGCCCTTCCAAAACACCGATTACGCTCCTGCCGTGCATCCATGCTGATGTGAACTCATTCAAAGTGCCAAATTCACCGCCGACAAAAATTGAACCGCCAGCAGAACGAATAATTAGTGGACTTCGCCCATCAAGGCTCATCCCGGTGTAGACCATCATATCAATATGGTCCGCCGGTTTTTTGAAACGGTTAACATGATCTTCTTCGCTAAGGGCTGGTGAAATTCCGACAACAAGCCCGCCTTCTGTTTGCGCACCGATTGCGGCGGCATACGGGATTCCGCTAGTGCCTCCAGTAACGACAT
Organism: Mariniblastus sp.; assembly: GCA_965224765.1. Taxonomy (GTDB): domain Bacteria; phylum Planctomycetota; class Planctomycetia; order Pirellulales; family Pirellulaceae; genus CAZDBA01. The sequence goes on along the minus strand of CBDDAC010000009.1, from coordinate 54,001 downwards.
TTCGTTTACTGATCGCGATATGGCGACCGACTTCATACCCCGCAACTATTTGCTCTTCCGTATAGCGAGTTGCGCCGCCCAGCACCGCGATCCATTGATTCGTCTTCATAATTCGCCAATCACTTATGTTTCTAACTTGCCGCACCAACCAGGGACAAAAACCGAATCAACCGCTCGCTCTTCGGCGCCGACAGGATATCTGCATCGCCCTCTTCCTCGATTTTTCCGTTATCCATGAAAATGACATGGTCTGCGGCGCGTTTTGCGAACCCAATGAGATGTGTGATCAACAAGATACCCGTACCGCGAGTCGAAACATCCTTCAAGTGCCGAAGTAAGACGGCAATATGTTCAACATCCAAGGCCGATGTGATTTCGTCAAGCAATAAATAGTTTGGGTGAAGCGCGAGCGCTCGGATGATTGCAGCACGCTGGCGTTGACCGATAGATACTTCGTTTGGAAAACGATCGAGAAACTCATGAACTCCAAACATACTGAAGAGTTGCTCCAGCTCTTCATCTGGATTCGAAACGCCGCGTAGCGAATTGTTTCTTAACGGCCAAACAATGTTCTGTCTGATAGTCATGTTTGGCCATAAATGCAATTGCTGAAAGACGATTGTCAATGACGGCCATGGTTTGGGAGAAATCAACTGCGGGGCCGGGCTGTCAAAATCGTAAGATTCGTCATCAACTTGAATCTGTCCGCTGTCTGGCGGGTCAATCAAAGCTAGACTTCGTAATAGCGTACTTTTCCCACTGCCGCTCGGACCTATCAATGCGGTGATCTTGCCAGGCTCGACGGTTACGTCAACATCGTCGAGAACTTTTTTCTCGCCGTATGATTTTCGAATATGGGTTCCAGTAATCAAGGGATGCTCGCTATTTTTCAGACAAGTCACGGGAAAAACGGCACTTCAACCAATAGGCGAGCCCGTGCATCGGCAAGCACACCATCAGAAAGAACACTGCAAGTGCGGTGTAAATCTGAACGGGTCGATAGACCATCGAATTAACGCGTTGAGCCACCCTGAAAATCTCATCAACCGAAATCAAACTCGCAAACAGCGTCGCCTGAAGCATTGTTATTTGAATGAGCAACAATCCAGGAATCACCTGTCGAAATATGATTGGGAGCTGAATCCCAAGAACCGTTTGCCTCGTTGAAAGTCCGCATACATGTGCCGCAGTGATGTACTGCTGCGGGAAGTCGTTCATCGCGCCTCGCACTGTGTCTGCAACGAGCAGTATGTTGACGATTGAAAGCGCTGCGACGGCTGTCCAAAACGGTTCAATGATTACCCCCAAAAGCGTCTGAAGTGGATAGTGCAGCCAAAACAGAAAGACCAGGATTGGCACTGCGGAAAGCAAAAAAGAGGCAAGTTTGGTTGGGATGCCTATTGCATTGCGCCATCGTCCCCCGGCAACTCCAACGGCTGTTCCAACCAAAAGGCCGATCGGCCAAATCAGCAAACACATTTTGACAGTGACCCAAAGACCAACTGAAAATTCAGCGCGATATTTATACAAGATGTCGAAAGTTGACATTGGCTGACCAACGGTTGTGATTATTTGTTTTCACTTAAATGATCTGGTGAAGCATTTGGCCACTAAGGAATCAATTTACAATCTTGATTGGATCGGCAACGCGATAGAACGTGTTTGGAAAAGGCTCATGCTTGCGAAGAACTTCATCAACGAAACCGCTATTCAACAAATCCTCGATGGCAGTATCAAACATTTCTTCCAATTGGGACTCGCCTTTCTTAAACATATAGCAATTGCCAAGTACTCGGATCGGCTTATCTGCAGCAATGTTTCTTACGGTGTCGGGGTTGTTTTTGAGAAAGCCAAACCCATAGTATGGCTCGGCAAAAACCACATCCGCTTTGTTGCTTTGCACCTCCAGAAAGAGTTGGGAGATGTCGGTCAACTGAGGAAGCGAGACAATTTTCGCGTTGGGAAACTGAGTGCGTGCGATTAGATCACCCGTTTCACCATCAATTGTCGCAATTCGGACTTCCGAGTGGTTGATTTTTGTTATATCGCCATCAAAACGATCGTCGTCTTTGCGGACGTAAACACCTATGCCACTGTAGTAAACAGGCCGAGACAAAGTGGTTAGCTTTCCTCGAGTTGGATTTGCCCAAACGGGCGAGCCCACAATGTCGTAGCGATCAGCATCAAGCCCTTCGATCTGAGCGCCCCAACCAACCTCTTCGGTCCATTCCAGTTCCAACTCAAGATTTTTTGCGACCTGTTCCAGCGTTTCGTAAAACGTACCTGTCAGTTCCCCTGTCACCGTGTCCTTCATAACCGCTGGTGGGTAAGTGATATATGCTGCGCGGATCTTTCCAGTTCGCATGACTCGGTCATAGACACTCTCTTTGGCTTGGGCACCGTTTGCCCCATCGTTTTGCCGACAACCCGAACTCGATAGCATGCCGAAAATGCAAACGAATGTAGCTACGGCAAGCATTGAAATTCCGATTTGAACGTACTTAGTAGGTTTTTTCACGACGACCTCATTTGATATTTGGATACTTTGACTTCCTGAGCGTAGGGGAAGAATACTAGCGATGTGCAAACGTCATGCCAATGGGGTTTCCCGCTGCGTCAAATCAAACGTGACCTGCCAGCCGCCACCTAAAGTATCGAATTCGCTACCTTAGGTGGAGAGTGGATCACAAGTTTATCTCGCGTTACAAACCACTACCAACAGAAAATCCAGTTACATCTTCGATTACGACTCGATCACTATCAGTTGTGATCAGGCTTAATTGGAGAATACGTCACCGCCAGATCCGCCAGCATTTCTTGTCGGTCTTCAAGTCGCCAATACGAACCGTGAACTTGATCGCCACGAAGAGGACGTCGTGCTGTTCCATCCTCACGGACCTTGCGATGGAAGACTTGCGCCAAAAACCTGCCAAGCGTGAGCGGGTTATGCTTCTCTTTATTTTGGCAACCGTTTGTCTTTTCATAGAATCGAACACCGACACAAAGAGTTGCGGGTTCGCAACTGGAGCTGGCGAGGGAGTTGGTTGTTGGCGATGTTAACCGAATCGACAAGCTTTTTACTCAAGCTCCGGGCCTTTTGAATCGCTTGCTTTTGACTGGCGCACCGATTGCATGTCAAACACGAACAAAAGAAGGAGCCAGAATGAAAACTAACGTAGGTCAACCAAAACTAAAACCACGCACCATCTCGGGATTCGCCGATTACACCGAAGCTGAAAACGCTGAGCTGGCCAGGTGGATCAAACTTATTGAAGAGACTTATCGTCTCTATGGATTCAGCCGGTTGACTCCTCGGCCGCTTGAACTGCGTGACGTTTTGCTTTCGCGTGGCGGAATACAAAAACAGGTTTATGGCGTCTCTCGACTACCTGATGAGAAGGCTACCGATTTGGCACTGCCTTTTGATCGAACAGTTCCGATGGCCCACTGGGTTGCGTTGAATGCCAACGACCTCGTTTTTCCCTATAAACGATATGACATTTCTTACAGCTACCGAGGCGAACGAGCCCAGGCCGGAAGATTTCGCGGCTTCTTCCAAGCTGATATCGACATTATTGGACAAGACAAACTCGATCCTACAGCTGACGCCGAGTGTATCGCAGTTCTCTTCAAAGCACTTGATCAGCTCGGCATCGGTTCATTCAAGATCACACTAAACCACATTGGAATGGCCAAGGCGATCTTGGATGAATTTGGATTCTGTGTTGATCGCCGACCGGCGCTCGTAGCTATCGACAAGCTTGTGAAGATTGGCGTGGAGGCAACCGCCGCAGAACTGGTGGAAACAACTTTACTTGATCAATGCCAAGCTGAACAACTAACTAAGGTCTTTTCGTTCGATGGTGACTTTCTCGCCTTCCGCAAGTCACTTCCTGTTGAGAGCCCGGTTATTGACGAAGCTGTTGGAGAACTTGAATCCGTATGGACGGCATTGATTGCTTTGGGCGTTCCGCAAGAAATTTTGAAATTCCAGCCCGGGATCGTTCGGGGCCTCGACTATTACACCGGAACTGTTTTTGAAACATTTCTCGTTGGGAAGGAATCAATCGGCAGTGTAGCCAGTGGTGGTCGGTATGAGGATCTTGTATCTACGTTTTCATCGTTGAGCTTGCCGGGGGTAGGCGGTTCAATTGGGCTGACACGCTTGTTCTACGCAGCTTGTAAAGAGGGCTTGGTCGATTTTGATTACAGGTCCGAAGCCGATGTGTTTGTAGGTTTTCGCAAGGGCGAATTAAGGGAGACTGCCCAAATAGTTGCTCGCAAGATTCGTGATTTAGCAGTGAATACCGATCTGTACTCGGGTTCAAGTTCTTTCAAAAAGCAACTGGTTTATGCAGACAAGAAAGGAATCCCACTTGCAATTTTTGTCATGGACAAAGGATCTATCGTCGTCAAAGACATGAAGGGTAAGACGCAAAGCGACCACAATACTATTGATGAAGCCGTTAGTTCTGCTATTCAAATTTCAAGGATTGATCCGGATTGATCCATAACCTACATGGCGGACTAAAATGAGTGTATTACTGCGGGCTGTTGAACGAAGTTTGAACTTGCTTGGTATTTCAGTGCTTGCTCAGCCTAGTTGCCTTAAGATTCTTGACGATCGAAACAACATAGTCGTCTCGCACAGTCGAGATGAACAGTTTGTTTTCGATGAGACCTTTATGAGCAAGACGGAAAACGTCTTTGTCATGAACTTCCAACCCCATAAGCGACAAAAATGGGAACTCTGTCCGCAATTGAGTCAGAAAATAAAAGTCGTTAGTCCATCAAAATTGCTTTTGACGTTGCTGATTCAGAAAACGCGCGATTCTGATAGTCCAAATAGCGATTCCGACAGTTGCCATATCGAATGCGTTTTTACGAAACAGATGAATTCGTTATTGACCGTGATCAATCATGATATTTTTGGAACCGTCTCCACCTTTGGCAGCGGTAAACGAATTGTCGAAGGCAATGGGACCGAACATGATTTGGAGATTTTCAGAATCCGCCTCAATTTAATCATCGAGAAATTTGAAAAGCGGCAGCCGGTATGCAAATTCCTGAGTCAGCAAAATCACAAATCCATACCTGTGGCACAAATCTTGCGTGTTCTTCAGAGTTCATGCAGTTCGCAATTCGCCAGTCAATTCAACAAAGCAATTACCGAACTTCGAGCACTCGTCCGATCGTAGGAATTTCCAATGGCAAAGCTTGTTTATGTGATCAACGACCATTTTGCGACTTGGTGCAGCGGCGAAGAAGAGCTTGCCGAGTTTGCCAATGAACATCTGCTTGGAATGAATGTAGACGGGTTCATTTTCAATGCCGCCAACGATATGAAACCTCAAGTTATCGAAGCGGTTCAAGCCGCAATTAGATCGAAACCAGACATAGTTGTCCTGGACGTGTATTTTGGTGATGTTGGGGATCCCAGTGCACGACTCGGGATTGATATCGCTTTGCCCATGCTTGTAGAGACAAACATCCCGGTTGTTGTTTTGAGTGCACTGGACGACAACGACAAGATCATAAAGAACATCCATGACACAAGTATCGCTGGAAACGTGCGGTATCTGAGTTCAACGGATATCAAGGACTTGAAAGCGTTTATTGAAGCATCAATTGAGATCTCGGAAGACGACCGTGCTTCGGTCGATCGTGGCTTTCGATACTGGCGCGCCAGTGAGATTAAGCGACGCGAGAAGCTTCGTTCAATTTTCGAAAAGCACAGCGAAGCGGTCTCTTCTGAAGTGCTAGAACTGCCGTTGATTGCTCCCGCAAACAACTTCCTGGGAAGCCATTTTCGCCCCCTTCCGGAAAAACAAAGCAACAAGCTGTTTAGCTCTGTAACCACTGATGGAAGGGCAATGACAGTTCGCTATGAGGGAACTGCTTTGACGGCTAAGCTGGTCGCTGATGAATTGAAATCACAACCATACAACAAAAAGTTCAACTACTTTCAGGAGATGGTTCGTGTGGAAGCTTCAAAGGACCTTGATGCCAAGCATTTTCGTTCGTTCTATCAAGCTGGCTTGGAAGCATTTACCACCGACAAAGAAATCCATCATCAAAACGTCGCCGATGTTCTGAAGTTTACGGCCAAATTTCTCCGTGATTTGGGACTCGAACCCAAGTTGCGGCTTTCGCATCTTTCAATCCTAACCAATGTACTAGACGTGCTATTAGCCTTTGGCAAAGAAGGAAACGTCAAGGTAGACACGAAAGGTGAAGAAATTTCGCTTGATGATTTCGCGAAACGAAGGATCGTCGGAGCGATGGAAAAGGGAAGTATTGAAGATGTCGAAGAGACTCTCCGAGTTTGCCAAGTTGCAGAGCCGTATTCGAGTCTTCTCATCGAACTTGCGAAATTGCGTGACAGTGATTTGGTGGACGGAGTTGAATTTCTAAAAGCACACCCGGATTTGTTCGGCGAAGCTCATGAAGATTTGAATGTAGTTGTTTCAAAACTCGCAGAGTCGGACATGTTGTCGACATGCCGGTTCGACCCGGGCATCTATCGTTCACTGGCCTTTTACAGTGGGATCACCATGCAGGGTGACGTGCCCGGCATGACTGAATGCCTGGGTGGTGGTGACTTTGCGGGGTTGGTCGAGAGTTTTGGGCCCATCGGTCCGGTTTACAGTTTCGGAATGGCAGTCGGTGTCGAACGCCTGTTGGCGCTTGATGGTTTGGTCTTGGAATAAGGTAGATTATGGAAAATGTAGATGACATCCGTTCGGCGCTAGACATGATCGAGTCGTTTAGCAATGATCCGTCGAATGCCCTGGAGGCCGCCAACGCCAAGAAGCAGATTGCGACACGGCCCTATCGACGGTCAGCGGAAGAAATTGCCGAACGGTTGAACCAAGTTTCAACGGAGCACGCTGATGCCCTTGAGCGATTAACAGGTCGTTTGGATACGGTGAATTCCGGCTTGGTAGCGAACAGCCAGTTTGTGATTGAGTCGGGAAATGATATTGAAATCCGTTGGAATCCGATTCGTCGCGTTGGCGTTTATGTTCCTCAACGCTTGCCAGCTACTGCATTCACGTTTTTGTCATCGGCAAAGGCTGCAGGTGTCACCGAGCTTGTTATGTACACGGCGCAGGATAGCTCAGGCGACTTGGATCCGCTGGTCCTTTGGTGTGCGCACAAGTATGGCGCAACAATTCTGGGTGGTCCTGCGCGATTCGGCTTTCCTGTTCTCAGCCTCGGCACGACCGACGGCGGCATCGAGGGATGCGACTTGGTTTGCGGGCCCTGTGGTCGGCGGCTTAATATCATCAAACAGGCTTCTTGCTTGGTCGCCGGAGCGACGAGCGACATGTCGGCTGGCCCGAGCAATCTCGCAATCTTGGCAGATGATACAGCAGATTGGGCTCAGATCGTAGTTGATATCGTGAGCCAACTTGAACACGGGCCCGATAGCGCTGCCGAAATCGTGCTGGTAGACGACTCGATCGAGGCATACCAAGCGACGGTTGTGCCAAAACTTAAGGCTGATGATTTGGTCCGAATCAACTCTAAGAAAGTGTCCTCGGTTGAATTAGGCGTGTCAGAGATCAACGCAATTGCTCCTGAAACCGCAGAGGTTTGGGTCGCTGATGAAACCGCTGCGGAACGAATCACGACGGCCGGTGTGGTCTATGTTCGTCAATCCAGTAGCCTCGGAGATTACGGTGCGATTGGTCGAGGTTGTGCTGATCCAACCGAACGGCTCTCCCGTTCGCAGTCTGGGCTTTCGCCTTTTACTTTCATGAGAAACTCGGCTTTGGTACGCAACTTGCAACCTGATCCTTCGGCGCAAAAAGCTGCAGAGCTTCTGGCAGCTTACGAAGGGCTTGAGGCTCATCGAACGGCAATCCGTGGAGTTCACGCCAGTGAAATTTAGAACTCAAGCAGAACTTCGATAAACAAATGAAAATCAAGGCTTCAGGAATAGAACAACACAACAAATAAGACAGTCATTCGATTTTGACACATTTGGTTTAGGTTCTGCAACTGCTGAATGATTGAAATTTATTGAGAAGTAACGAACCACTATGACGTAAATATTGTCATGGTAGTTGTTGGGCTGAATCACCTTACGGTTCGAAAGACTTAAGGGTTGACTTCGGAAACGATCTTCGTAGACTTCTCTCGCTCGGATCAATTTCCATTGATCCTTTATCTCCCACTCGTGTGTGGGCATTTGTTTGAGGACATAAGTTTTCAAACACAATAATTGGCCTCAAAGGTCAAACTGACAGACAGCCGAATTGGCAGTCGACTAACACACGTTTTCTTGACTTCGGGGTTCCGCGTGCGCGGTAACGTTTGGTCAATAACTTTCGGGAGATATCTAATGTTACGTTCTGGATTCATTTTGCTTGTTTCAATTTCTCTTTGGATGAACTGCTGCTCAATCGGACTCGCGCAAGAAGCAGACGGTAAAACTTCAATCGAAAAACAGGCGGCACAGTATCGCCAGCTCTTGGAGAAGTCGGCTGATGAACTGGCCAAGATCGGGGATGACAAGGCGATCGAAGTGATTGTCGAGCTGACGTACGGTCGATTTCAAGCTAAACAGGAGAGCAAAGAAGCGAGCGCGGAAACGAGCAATCTAGAGTTGCAAAATTACTTCGATCGCTTGAAAACGAGATATGAAGAGATTCGAAAAATCGTCAACGATGGGACTCGGTTGATTCGTGAAGAACACGCTGATGAGCCAGCTTTGTGCGATCGCAAGATTCTTGAATTGATTGACTCGTTCAAAGACGAACGATCTACATTGCGGAAAAATGGAAAGATTGCTGTCGAACTGATTAAGAAGGCGAAAGGCGATCTCGGATTGGCACGCGATCTGGTCGGATCCCTGGAGCGTCAAAAAAAACAACTCGCAAGAAAGTTGATGTTCTCGTCAGGTGCATCGCCAAACGAACTTGTTCGACTATCCCGTCTACAGCAGAGCAGTTTCAATTTCGATACTGAGTTGCTCAAACGACACCACATCGACCTTGCGGAACTAGGGCTCGAGTCCGGCTCCGATTCCCAAGCGTCCGAATCGAAGAAAGCAACCGACAAGTCTCGAAGTGTCGCGGATGAGCTGTCGGAGTTTGATTCAGATTTTGACTTCAATTAGTCCGTTCGTTCAGTTTGATTTATCGTTTTCCACTAGATTTCAAGAGGCCAAAAATGTTTAAGACTATTCGATTCGCTTTCGGTATTGTTCTGATTCTTATCATCGCCATTGCAGGATTGCGTTGGGTCCTGGAAGACGATTTCCAGTCGTGGGTGAATGCGGGGAAATCACAACTCAAAAACCCCTTGAGCAAAGTGGTTGATGAGTACCAGATGAAGTATGAAAAGGCCAAGATTAAGGTTGAAGAATCCAAATCAACCGCCAGAAGCATCCGTGTATCAGTACGAAAACAAAAAGTTGCTGTCGCATCTTTGGAGAAGAAAATCGTTTCTGGAAGGAATTCGATTCTGGCAAAGAAGCAGGAACTCGAATTGATTAGGGGAAAGCTATCCAACAATCGGCCAGTGTATTTTGTTAGCGGCGCCAGAGCGGAATCGGGCGAATTGCGAGATCACATTGAAGCCAAAGGGCAGCAGATCGCGATCGCCGAGGAAAAGCTCAGCCTCGTTGATCCGATGTTGCAGCTCCGCAGGAAGAAGCTGTCGCAGCTTGAGTCATTCGAAAAATCAGCACCCTCATCGGTTCGGCGTATGGCAGCCAGCCTTGACTTGCTTGCCACCAAACTCGATATGTATCGGGATGTGCGGAAGCTCTGGGATGAGGAAGCCGCTGACCAGATTGCGATGGACGGTTTGTTTGCGGAGGCCAAAAAGGCATTAGAGGAGGCTCATTACGAGCTGGACTTCAAGTTGGCGGAGTTTGACGCGCTGGTCGATATGTCACTTGATCTCGGTGACGAAGTTGACGCTTCTGCTCTGATCGGCGAGGACATAACCGAATTGATCGACAAGATTATCGGTAAGAATGAGTTTACCGAAACCGCAAAGCGTTAACTGCTTTTCCCAGGCCACCTGAGCGTTGGAGCTCCAGGTGGTTGCGTTTTTTATTCAAACGCATGGCGGTAAGCCACGAGCAACTTCACTCGATGAAGCCCGACGCCGAAACTGCGGACCTGCAGCTATTTCGACCAATTGTGGGAGTATCTACTGTGCGAGTCGAGTAATTCGGTTCTTCTCGAAAAACGGTTGGTTCGTGGTACGCACCGCAATCACAATTGTTGTCATTGTCGCATTTGGACGATTGGTTGGTTTTCGCTTGCGGAGGAGCATTGTGTAAGGAGGAAAGCCAATATTCAGAGTTGTTTTCACACAATTTGTTAGTGGTCAATACTGGAGAATGCCAGGGACAAAGTTACAAAGTTCACCAACCGGATTACTTCGGCGGTTTTGAAGACTCGACTAACCATGTCTTTGGCGTGAAGTTCAGGGTTGAGAATCCGCCAAGAATCCGAATCGGTCTCTTGCACCAAATTTTGTCCATAACTCATTTCGCATTCGCGGTGTACAAGACCATGTACACGTGAATTGCGCAAACCGTATCGGATTCAGTTTGTTACATTTCGCCCGATAAAATGCGGAGTTTTACGGTGGATCAATTTTGATTCGGATTTCTGATAGCTAAAAAAGAAAAAAAGAGGCCCGCGTCGCCGCAGGCCCCTTTCAAGATAGTTGCGGCTACTCGAGCCCAAGAATCTCCTTGGCGAACTTGATCGCCTTACGAAGCGTAGTATCTGTTTTCCCAAAATGCGAAACCATATCCTTCATCATCATAGTATGGCTGATGGCATGAACTTCGGCAGCGTGATCTTCATCCCAGCGTGACCGAGGCATCTTTTTGGGGATGTCGTTGTACTTGGAATCTAGCTTCAACGCGATCTTCAGGCCTTTTCGGATAGTCAGATTAGAAACGCCAAACTTTTCTGCCAACGCCGCTTCGGTCAGCCGCTCATTGAGACGACATTCGGCAATGGCGATCGCATTTTCTTCGGCCCAGCACAATTGCTTGGGCCGAACGAAAGTCACCTCCTCAAACCAACAGTCATCCATATAGTCGAACCTGTGCGGGTCGGTGGCCCAGTGAGCCAACGACTCCAGGTCCCACGCGCTGTAGAGATCCGAACTGGCCGATAGTCGAGCCCTACGGCGAGGCGTGCACGCGTATTTCCCCCCATTGTCAGAGTCGGTATCGCCGTCGGCGATCGGATTGTTATTCACCTCAACCAAACCAATCGAATTGACGGCTTCAATTCCCGCTAGACCCAACTTACAGAAACGAACAGTTACAGTTCCGTCAGGCTTGCAGTTGATTTTATCGATGTGAAGACTCAACTCGATGTTGGCAAGAGAAGGGTTTGGCTCCGCCAAAACATCTGAAAGTCGCGACATCATCTTGCGAACTTTCGCACTGTCCAATCGAAACGATCGCGACGCAAATACGTATTCTAGCTGGGCCAAAGCTTCTTCCAATTCGGCCTTCAACTCGATTGCCACGTTGAAGTCAGTTTCAATGGATCGGCGAACTTCGTGGGGCAAACTGGGATTTCCCAAGGATTGGGTCCAGCCACGAATTTGCTCGTCAATTTCAGTTATTTGGGAAGCGATAGCTGGCCGAGAATCGTTCTCTGTGGAGCTCTGTTTCTCAAGGTATTCTTCAATCAACGAACGCATTTCCTCGGCAACTTCATCTGAAATAGTTTCGAATGATTCACTCACGGTAGAATCGACATCCCCCGACGCTGATTCTTTTGAATGGCTTGAGGGTAAACCAAGAATTTGCCCCTTGATGTAACCAATGACTTGCTCGCGCAACCACGATTCATGAATATAAGCTCGGTTGCTACAGTTGGCATCGGCGGTCCGCTGACATCGGTAGTAGACGTAGCTGACCCCGGTTTTGCTTTTGTTCGCGACCGGCGCCATGCTTCCGCCGCAAGAACTACATCGAGCCAACCCTGAGAGCATGTACTTGATCTTGAAGCCAGGAGCCAATGGCGTCAGAAGTTTTTCCGTGCCGGTGTTGTCTTCAGAGGTTTCCATGCGGCCACGTCCAAGGTTTACTCTTTCCCAAACGCCTACTTCGACAATTGCTTCGCAAAAACCCTCTTTGATGACAACGTCTTCAAGGTCATTGCGTTCCAATTTCCGAATATCATTGACAATTCCAGTGCAATGCAAGCCCCAGACGAGAACACCCTTGTAAAGTGGATTCGACAGCCAATTGTTGACGGTGCCACCAGTAAGGTCCTTGAATTCCGCCTTGAATTGGGGCATAGCCTTCAAATGCGTGGCAAGAGCCGATCCCCTCGTTCCAGTTTCGTCTGAAACCCGGAAAGCTACCTTGATGATGTCAACGTTCGACTTTCGCGAGTCGAGGACGACCAAAGAACCGACATACTTATCGCTTCCGTTCTCGGTCACGATGATTTTTTTCAAGACAAAGCCTCGTGGTGGTGCGCCTCCGGGCCAGCGGCCAAGATTGATCGTATCGCGTTTGGCGCGCAAGACTTGGTGGGCCTTGATGCGATTCTCTTCCGTTGCCCGCATTGCTTCAACTGCCGCGTAGATCTTACCTTCCGGGGTTAAAGGAGAAGCAAAATTGTTGTTGGCAGTAAGCAGCAAAACGCCGGCTTCTTCCCAAAGTTTTTCACGAATTGCTTCCATCTCTTTGGCTCTCGCGAAACGCTCTGTCGTATCCACCAAAATCAAGTCAGCTTCGACCATTCCTGAAAAAATGTCGGTGAGCATCCGCCAAAACTTGGGTCGCTTGCGAAGGAACGCCCCCTTCACCCCATCGTCTCGGTAGATAACCTTGATCTTCCAATTCAACTTTAGTCGTTTGATTGTTCGCTTGATTTCAGCGATTTGTTGATCAGGTGACCGCTCATTTTGTTTCTTGTCTGACATCCGAACATACAGCAGAACTGTATATGGTTTGTTCGGGTCGAAATTTCTCTTCAGCATTTGGTTCTCCTTGTGCTTGCTGCTCACGCCGAATGTCGTTGGCGATAGCAGCGGCGAATAAATGAAGTAGCCGTTTTCGACGACGGGCACCGATAGCTGCCATCAGCTTTCGCTGTTGGTTTTCGGGCAAGTCGTTGGGGATCGGACGGGCTCCCACAGCACATAAATCCGCCAGTTTTTTCAAATCAGATTCTGTTTTGGATTTTGAATCGGTTGAGTCTGAGTTACTTTCCGTCATTTGATCTTCCTTTGGATAGGCGTCGCAAATGCATTGGAAATGGCAGTGGCTGTACCCATAAGCATTTGCGCGCTTTGGCTATGTTTTCAGTCAAGGCATTAAAAAAGGCACGTTTTTCAACGTGCCTAGTGAGGATCGTGTCAAGGAATGAATTGTGTCAACTTTCCTCGGAATCCTTGTTATTTTCAATCTTGCTATCGCTGATGTTCGTCTTGCTGTTGTTCGCCTTAATTAAATTCAATTGGTCAACGATGGACGAGTGGTGTTGTCGAGTTGAACTATATCGAGCGTATACAGGCGCTTCAAACTCTTCTTGCGGATGTGATTTTGGGTAAACAGACATATGGAACTCCATTGACAAAGTGATGAATAGAACTTCTTTTTTTGGATATTAAATACTCATGCCGGCAATAGCTCGCGAGGAGACGGTTCGTCTGGCATTTCGTTCTGCTGCGTAGAGGAAAAGCGAGACGAGCCCAGCATGTAGGAATCGCTCTTGAGCAACGTTGTCTTCAGGTGCTTCTAGCATCGCTCCGACCAATCTCGATCCGGTTTGCGTCCTTAATAGCACTCCGAATGCTGGATGTAGACCGAGAACAAGCCCATGAAGTAAGTGATTACTGCGATGACAGTCGTAGGGCATTCGTTGGTCAAGATGCCAAAGTGAGTGAAATTTATGAAAGATCTCTTGGTTGGGTTGGCCCATCTTTAGGTAGGGAAGTATCTCAAACCAAATCGCTGAGTAGCATTGATGAAACGCTGCCTTGCTTTCGTAACTAAGAATGTTGAGGACATCTTTACTTATTTCGTTGCCACCTCGTCTACCAATTGTCCTATACCAGTGATTCCAGCGTTGAGAAACAAGCTTGTAGGCCGCATTGGGATCGTTCCACCATAAACTTGTGGTGTTAAGAAAAAGTTCTTGTTCAAAGTTGCGGTATTCGCCGAACGTAGTCTCAGGGAATTCAGGAAACTCGACGGCTTCGCGGTTGCGTCTGCAAAATTCAAAGATGGTTAATTGTTCGTTCTCACTTTCCCGAAGGAGAGGTTCCAATTCCGCCGGACCAAATGCCGATGTTACGGAGCGGCCTCGTGACAGCTTCAAACTCGCATCTGGAAAAATGTCCTGCGCCCGATTGCATCTGATGTCTGGAATCAGCGATGCAAGCAAATGAGTTTTGGCAGGTTCGATGCACGCGTCATCAATTCTATTGATACAAAGTAACTTATAAAATTCAAGTATTACTTCATGGTTGCGTGATGTTTTGTTTCTCGTGCCGAACAAACCAGGTTTTGGAACCCAAAATTGCCGGATCACGTTGTTTGCAAGCGTGATTTCTTTAGACCGAAGGTGAAGTTTGCCGGCCGGCGAGAAATTGTCTCCGAGATTTGAAAGGGGGAATTCGATAGATGCGATTCGATCCATGATTGTGCTCCAAGTAATTGTTGTCGTTGCAAACTCCAATTCTCAGGACGAGCAAAAGCTTTCTCATCAATCACGACCAAGCAATTCTTTGAACTCGAACTCGAAAGCAATTAGCAGTCGGGTTTTGACAAAAGGGGCGCGATGTAAATCTCAATTGTGTAACCAAAGAGATTGGTCGACTAAGAATTAGCAGTGATTGCGAAAAAAAGCGAGCTCCAAAGAGATGGAATGGTTTCTGCTCTGCTCTACACTGCAACAGTGATCAATCACTGAGAATTCAAGTTATCCGGTCGAGGCGAAATGGAACAATACCAGTTTTGTGTTTTTTCACGAACGATCACATTCACCATCCATCCAACGTTCAGTTTCTCGCTTTTTATCTTTCAGGTTTTCTTGAAAAAGGCAGATTCGACGGACAAAACATCTCCAAGAGAAATCCAAATACAGTGACATCACGAATGTAGATGTGCAAAAACCAGAGCCGGACAATAGCCGACTCTGGCCTTGTTGGATTCTAACGATCGGTGAATTGACGAGAATCAGCTTCCGAATTCGTCAGAACTGATTCCGACCAATGTTTCGAAGTCTATCTTCAAGATCCCAGTCGACCATCAATGGCTCTCCCCGTTCCTCAAATGGAATGGTTCGTTGATGCGGGCTAAAACCCATGTGTTGAATGGTTTCAATTGATTCGCCCGTAGATTTAGCGACTTGCTCAATAAGCTCTCTTTGTGTCATGTTGTGGTGCTCCATAAAAAAAGCCCGAACGCAACATGTGCATTCGGGCGGTTAGAAAAATTGAATTTGTGATTTGCTAGCGGTTCAAAAGCCAGTGTTTCTCAAGCCAAAGCCGCTCTGCCTTGAGGGCTTGAGACCGAATGTTGAATGGCCCCAAGGTTGGCCCACCAACAGGCTTCATGTCGGCGCTCCATCTACCGCCTTCAACCGGCTCTACATGAGAACCGCGACGAATCTTGATGCGCCCAAGTTGCGTCAAGGAAATCATCTCGTCGTAAACGCAGCGACCATTCCCTTTGCCATTAATTACGATTTGCATGGCTTACCTTCGCTTCCGAAGAATGTTGCGGCGAGGGCGTTCGATCATCAAACCATCAAGACTTGCTTGAACAGCTGACATTTGAGCTGCGATTTGTCGTCGCAAACTTTCGTTGTCCCGAAGTCGTTGTGGCTCAACCCCGCGAACGACTGATTGGGCTCGTTCGACAAGTTGCTCCAGCTCTGAATTGCTGCCAATGTTGAGTTGACGAAAGCGTGAAAAGAAGTCTTCGAGGTTGGTAATGGTCGTATCCCGAAACACCTTCTGCTTTCCGGATTCATTGTTGGAGAGCCTTTCAACGAGATGTTCGACGAGATCCGATAGTTGCTCCTGAAACATTTGCTCGGCAAGCGAGGCCGCGTTTGAAAATTGGCTTTTAACTCGCTCACATTCCTGTCGATAGATTTCTGGGCTGAGTTGCCTCAAGTAATCTGGAGCCTCAACCGAGGGGAAATCCCAGCTCACTTCGAACTCGCCAACTAGCGTCGTAGGGTAGTCATCGTGGTTGTACAACGAACCCAATCGACTTCGCGCCGCTTCCTTCAACTCCGCGAAATGATGGTCGAGTTCGTATACGCCTGACTCCAATTCGCTCTTGAACAAAGTCAAAGCCGTATTGAATTCATCCACTGCATCGTTGCGGATCAAGCGAATGCCAGATTCCGGATACGGAAGACTTGACTCTCGCCAAAAACGGTTGATCTGACTTTTGGTAGACGTCAAGGCTCGATAGCTTTGGTGTTTCGTGTCGATCAGACGTTTTGCGGCGCTAATCGCAGCAGCTTCAGCCCCGAAGGATTCGGCGGCTTGAGTTCGTTGGTTAGTCGTCAACGCCTTGCTTGTGCCAAACCATCTGAACTTCACGCGGCACGCCATGAAATTCTGCCGGAGTCGGCTAACCGTGTTGTCTGAGGTCAAGGAACCAGTTGCAGGCTCCGATTCTAGAACGATACTCATATTGTCTCCTGTGTGAACCAAAAAAAAAGCTCACGGCAAAATGCAAAGAGCTTGTGAATTGATGAATTGAAAAGAAGAGGTGTTACTTGTCCTTCAATGCTTCGTTCCTTTGGATAGAATCCACGATCTGAGTGAGCCGTTTTTCAAACATTGAAAAACGGCTGGGAGAGCAATGGACATCAATCTCGACCCAATGATCCGGAAACTCCATTTGCCTCGTGATAGTCATTACTCGTTGGGCTCCGCTTTCCCATTCCACCGCTGATTGAGTCATGGGAATTCCTGCACGAGTTTCACTGGATTGGTGCTTTACAGAATGATTCGCTCCTTGTTTCTTGATGTTGGCGATCGCCATTTGGTTAACCGCTTTGAGTGATGTGACGGTTACATCAGACTTCGGAGTCGCGCAAAAAACGACAGCTAGTTGATTGGTTTCATCTGAAAGCTGATAGCCTCTTGTACCAAACCCAGGAACATCAGTTTGAATCCAGTTGGACGGAGTCTTGATCGTGAACTGCTCAACTCCAAACGTGTGTTGGAGCCAAGGTTCATTTGCTGCAATTTCAGCCGTCGACTGGCCAGAAACCTGCTGAACTTCAAAGACTGCAGCTCGAAATGGCGTTATTGAAACGCCAATCATGGTGAAAATAAAACTCAAACCCAGCCCTCTTGCAAACCACTTTGAGTTGGGCTTTGGGTAGTCGCTTCCGTTTCCTGACCGCCGCCGAATCTTGGCTGTGAATGCCAAGCCAGCCAATGGCAACATCAGGAGCACAGGAAGGCCAATAAGATTTGGAAAAATCGTTCCTTGACCCCGATCAAACATTCCATCTAGGCCGATCAAGACAAGGATGATTGAAAAAGCGAAGCACGTGTAACCCCACCATGGCACTGAATACAGCCAATGCCATGGTTTTTCATTGGAAGGGTCGAGGGGATTTTCTGACATTTAACGCTCCAGTAAATGATTTAAGGGAATTCAAGAAATGATACTCATAGGCGTCGATACTTATAAGCCGTCGACTCATCGGCCTCAAGCGACCAATATCGCTCCATGGCAAAGAAACGAGACATCCTGGAAGACTTTGGTAAGCGAATACGCGAGCTGCGTACGGAACGCGGCTGGTCGCAAGAGAAGTTCGCCAACCAATGCGATATGGATAGAACTTATGTCGGTGGCGTAGAGCGAGGGGAAAGAAACATCGCTTTGCGCAACATTAAAAAGATGGCTGATACGCTCGGCATTAGCCTGTCCGACTTTATGGAAGGGATCTAGTCGCGACGCACGGCATCTCCGCTTGGAATCCAAACGGATACAACGTGTGCAGAGTCAATTGAGTGGTCAAGTTCTGAATGAGAACGAACGGGACTGGTCGAGACAAAGACTCCGGATTCGTCGTCGACTAATGCGAATTGGATTTGGACTTCATTGAAATACATTCGCAATTCCATAATGTCCGCTGGCGAAATTTCGATACCTTGGTCAGAAGAATGAAGGTAGTGTTTGTACATTGATTCGTTGGCTCCTATCTCCTCGTCCCAAAAGGTTAGGGCGGCCCTCACTATCGCGATGTGTTTCTCTTTGAGCATGCAACCTCCGTTTTTGACTTTGAAAATGACTGCCGATTAGTTAAGCGACGGATCGCGATTGACCTTTCGACGTGACGATGGAATAGATTTCTTGTACTGATAGATTCCACCTTTCTCGGAGTCGAGGCAGCGCCCATTCGCCCAGCTACGAAGCCGATCGACTGATTCGCTTGCGGTGGTCGCAACCGGTACGACATTTTGAGCTGCTTGCTTCAATGGAACATCCAACAAAGCAGCCAACCTGCAACAGGCACGAATCTCGGCGCCCGTCCAGCTCTCGTCTTTAGGCAAAGCCTGATTCGAATCGAGTTCAAACGCCAACATGTACTGATTCCAGATCGCATCCTTCTGAGCACGACTTGGCAAATCGAGAAAGATGATTCCGTCAAAACGCTCCGCGCGAGTAAGTTCAGGCGGCATCTTACTGATGTCGTTACACGTTGCAATCAAATAGACATTCGACGTATGGTCATTCATCCATGAAAGCAAAGTCCCAAAGAGGCGAGACGACACTCCCGAATCCGATTGCCCAGAACCTGCCGCACCGCTTAGCGCCTTCTCAAGTTCGTCAATGAACAGGATACATGGAGACATCGCGTCGGCGACCTGCAAAGCTCGACGAATGTTCGCTTCGGTTTGTCCAACGAGACTTCCCATTAGCGCCCCAATATCGAGAACCAAAGTCGGTCGGCCCGTTTCGCGCCCCAGCGATTTCGCAAACGCTGACTTACCCGTACCTGGAACACCCAAAAGCAGGACTCCGCGCGGACGCTTCAGTGGATTGTCGCGATTTGGTTGCAGCAGGCTTCGTTGTGTAAACGCTTTCAAGTTTTCTAGCCCGCCCAATGAACTGAAGTCTTCCTCGCCATGATAAAGTTGCATCAAGCCGGACTTCTTCATCATCCCCGACTTCAGCTCCCAAATCGCATCTGGTTCGATTCGGCTGTTGCGAACAAGACTCAAGCTAAAAGCATTTTCCGCTTCCAATCGTGTCAATCCGACGGCTGCATCGAGAACACACCGAAGCTCACTGTCATTAGGCAATTCCCCTTCTTCAGTCGCAATGGCGCGAACGATTTCTTCCAACTGTTCGCGAGACGGCAAAGCATGCTCGATCACGACAAACAGCTTTTCAAGTTCGCTTGGAATGTTCGCAACTGGCGAAAGCCCGATAACGATTGTACGATTCTGTTTTCCACCCAGTAGTTGATGCTGCAACGCTTGGATGATCTCAGTCGACGAGATGAACTTGTGCAGGTTGTTCATGACGAGGATCGCCGTTCCTTCAGGCGTCGCCAAAGCGTTGAGCGCCCGAATTGCGGCAAGCGGATCAGTTGCCTCCAGCAATTCATCGCTTCCACTGATCTTCAGTCCACGATCAATATCCCATGTGGCCAGTTGCCATTCTTGCTCACGACATAGCTGCTGTATTTCCGCGACGGCTTCTTGGTGTTCGTGACTTTCAATCCACAAACCGGTAAAGCATGCGGATATCAGCTCTTGTAGTTTTTCTTTAAGCATAATTCTCCTTTGAATTGAAAAACGGCCGCAATCCCACTTCGGAACTGCGACCGTCATTTAGTGTTTTTGAAGTGATGCCGTTAGTTGGAGCTCTCAATCGAATTTTGTGACGAATTGTGTTCGTGAAACTCGGGCTTAAGTTGCTCATTCGCAACCTTGCCCAGAGCAGACTCTATGAACTTGCTCGCTTCACGGCAACTATTGCCAGTGAATCCCTTTGTTTCAACTCGACTCTTACCCGTGGGCGAAACAATGATGTCGATCGTTTTCAAGCTCCACCTCCAACGCTTACCGTTAGCTTAATAGAGCCATCATCAAGTCTTTGCTCCAAAACCGAATGCCCCTTCATTCTTGCTTCGATTTTGGCTTTCTCAACTGCGTATCCTTGAAGAAACTGATCGAGAAACTCTTGAGAACCCCAGCGACCGTTGTAGTTGTCGAAACGAAGCTGGCCCGTTTCGGTTTTTGCAACGACCGGATATTTCCAGTGAGGTAGCTCTATGCCAAGCCCTGTTTCCGTTGAACTGTAGAGCTCAAACGTGCCGCGAGTTGCTCGGGGCAAATGAAGTCTCTTGCAAGCTGCCTGGACGGCAACCTCATCACGGATCTCCGTATTAATTTGAACAATGTGTGACACTCGTCCCCCTGTAATGATGGAAATAGTAAAAGCCCACCGCAACTGAACGGTCGCGATGGGCTTGTATTGACAACGAACAGCTAACCGGGCTGCTCAATATACTTGCCGCATTTCTTGCCTCAGTTTAGCAATTTCAATCCAAGTCAAAGTGAAGGCAGATCTTAGATGCCTAATCAGATGAACTGTGTTGACTTGAATAGCTAAATGCCGATCCCTTCCTAATACGTGCCGCAATTTCGACCTTGTTTTAGTTAGATGCTTTCAAATTCTCGTTGGTTTCCTCGCCGCTGGTAGTCTCAACTAGATTGGGTTTCGACTGCAACAAATTCATGCCAACGATGAATCGCGGTTGTTGCGAAACGAGCTCATGCATCAAGACTTCATTTACTAGCTCTGGGTCACGGGTTGGCCGATTTGCAGCCCAAATTAAGTAGGCGCATAACAATAGCGGCATGGCAGCCGCAATGACGATAGCCAAGAACTGAATTGATTCAGCCCAAGCCAACTCTGACCGTCGCTGTTGCTGAACCTCTCGTCGATCCTGATCCAATTGTCTAAACCCTTGATTTAACTCCTTTCTTTCCGACTGAATGTCACGATTTAACTCGACAAACTCTTGCCTCGTTTTTGCAATCGTCGAGTTTTGTTTTGACTGCATTTCAACAGTCTGCTCGGCCATGCCGGCAAGTCGCTCCGACTCACTCCCGCATCCGCCGATCACCAGACAAGCCAGGATCAAGATCACGGCCATCCATTTTTGCTTCATACACTTTCCTCCAAAGTTCAACAGACTGCCGAAGCACAAGCTCCAGCCCACGCCGCCGATTTGATTCACGAACGAACAGAACCGTCAGCGTCAAAATTAATAACGAATTTCCAACAACAAAAACCGCGACCAAAACAACCCCCTTTAGATTCAATTGCGCAAGAAAAAAGCACCGTCAATAACTAACGATGCCTCTATGTATAATGCCGCGTTTTTGGCTTCAGTTTAGCTCTGCAGATGTCATTTGGTTGGAGCTGAGATGATTCTTAATTAGTGGGCACGTTGAGAGTGACAAAGATTCCGAAAACGGAATCTCACGTCCGTTATTGAGGGGCGTTTTCGTTCTTCTATTGAATTGCCCAGACGTGTCAACACGGTTTATAGATTCAACGACCTGTGTTTCGTGGTGGACTGCAATGCTTGCTGGGCTATTTCCACGTCAAGAAAGTCATGCGCAATAGCCTGATTCAACAAATCTTCTGAGACGTACTGATCAAACTTGCGTTGCCACTTAGCTCGGAACAACTCAGCAAGAACTCGGGCGTCGTGTTGTTGGCTGACGATTCGTGGGACGACTTTCATGGCTTCCTCGACGCTTATCGAAAACTTCAACGCGATGTCGTCGTCAGTGACTTCAATTCTATGTCGCTCAAGCATCAATCGAAGCGTTCGCTGGGCTTTGGTACTAGTCCACGTAAACCATTGGCATTCGCTTGGGCCCAATGACACCCAGTCGCAGCGATCTAGTCCAGCTCGTCTCGCGGCAAACCGCGCTTCTTCGAGTAATTCGGCAGCGCCGCTGGATAGGTAGGAATACGTTTTGTCGCATACCAAGGTCTTCTTCATCATTTGACGGACACGCGGATGGATATCGCCGCCGTTACCCAAAAACTTCGTCGCCTTTCGACCTGAGCCTCGTTTGACAACGACCTGTTTTTGGTTGTCGTCAATTTCAACAACCAACCAACGACGGCCAGCCAATAGAAAATGATCTCCGCACCGAGGGAGGGACTTGGCGGGCAGCATTCCGATTTTTTCACTTCCAAACACGACCGAGTATTCGATGGAAGAAAAGAAAGCACTGTAGAATGTGTAGTGATCGACAATTGACTCACCTGTTGGCCCAAGAATCAAGTCACCTTGTGGCATTTGCTCGATCAAGTCATTTTCAGCCAGACTTCGGATCAATCGTACAAAGTTATCTTTTCCAACGTCGCGAAAAGCGCCTGATCCTGCCGTTCGTGCAAAGAGTGTCTTGGCATCAACTCCACCACATTCGGTGATAATGCTGAGGATTTGCTGAGTCAATGTACTGAAGTCCATTTTGGCGATGTATGGCGGTTCAACCCATTGCGGTTTCTCAAGCATCAATTCGGTAGTCGCGATCGCCTGCAACAATTTTGTTCGCAAACGGTCAACTAAGGGTGTCTTTTCATCAGTTTTTTCTTCGACGATGTAGACTCGCATCCGCTGAGCCTCACCTTCGCCACGTCCGCTCCGGCCCAAGCGTTGCACTTGTGAATTTACAGACCAAGTTGGCCCAAGTTGCCCGACAGACGAGACGTTTCCAATGTCGATTCCTAATTCGAGCGTCGAAGAGCAAACGATGGTCAACGGCCTTCTTCCCCGCATCTCCGATTCGGCAAATTCTCTGACTTCTTTGCTTAGCGAACCATGATGCACAAGAAACTGTTCGGGCATTCCTTCTGATCGGCAAGTTCCGTTCAGGCTGTCTGCAAACCACTCGACCGTTTGCTTCGAGTTGGCAAAGATCAGATTCTTTTTGCCAGCCATGTGTCGAAAACAGTCTTCGCCGACTGTCGATTGCTCTTCGCCTTGAATTTGTTCTTTTTCTGATTGATCGTCTTCTTCCTTACCAACATAACCGTAAATCTTGAACTGCACTTCCTTCCGTTCGCCCAGGTCGTTAATCAACGAAACTTCATTGTCTTCGTCCGGGCGAATCCAGTTCTTGTAAATTGGAAACGCATTTCCAAGCGTTGCCGAAAGTCCGACGATTCGAAATGGATTTGTTTGGCAATGACGATGCATGCGATACAGCAAACTGCGAAGGTGTGTCCCGCGCTCCGTACCAACCAACGCATGAATCTCGTCGATTACAACAAACTCGAGATTTGAAAAGAGGGAGGACAGCCGATTGCTGTGATTGACGAAAATGGACTCTAGCGACTCTGGGGTGATCAAGAGCACGCCGTTTGGGTCCGCAAGCAGCTTTTTCTTTTTCGAGCCTGCGACATCTCCATGCCAACGATGAACAGCAATTTCTGCGCGTTCGCACAGCTCTTCAAGCCGCCTGAATTGGTCGTTGATAAGCGCTTTCAGCGGCCCAACGTAAATTGCTTGAATCGAACCTGCTGGCTTTCGGAAAAGCTCAGACAGGATTGGCAGAAATGCAGCCTCGGTTTTGCCCGATGCGGTTCTGGCAGAGATAATCAAATCTTCACGGGTACGGATGATCTGGTGAATCGCGTCGATTTGAATCGGGCGAAGTTCGCGCCATTGCATATCCCAGAGCGCGTTTTGAATTGGACGTTCAAGTAACTCGAACGCTGAACTTGTCGTTTCGTTCATCGTTTTCATACACTAAAGTCGGAATTCGGATAAATCGTCATCGGCCGTTTGAGCATCCTTAGACGCGATTACGTTTTCACTCGATGATTCCAGTTTCTCAATATACGACTGCCAGCTCTTCCCCGGATTTTGCTCGATGGCGTTTAGCAAATTGACAAAGTCCTTCACCGTGTCTCTTGGAGTCTGGAAAAATGTAGCGCCCATGCGGTTGTGACAGTCTTCTAGATATACCTTGATCCCTTCGTCAGGCATTAATTCCCCCGCCTCCTGTCCGGCAGATTGAACATTCCGGATGTTGGACAACAGTACGAACACGTCCTCAGGGCGAAGGTTTTGAAGTTTAATTACCGGAGATGAGAAATCCGTTTCGCCTGGCTGTGTAAACCGGTTGGGCGCAAGTCGAGTTGCCAATGCTTCGTAGCTGTATAATCCGCGTCGTCGATCTTCCAAACATTCGTCGGTTCCGGCAAACAAAAACGCGAGTCCCTCGACTCGACCTTGAAGACAATCGTTAATGATCCGGAGAATCGCTTCGTAATTTCGATTGCGAGCTTGCGTGTTGTTTAGTCGATGCGAAAGCACGACCAACTCATCTACATTGACAACCAAGCCGCTGTAACCTGCGATTCGTAAAAATGCTCCGAACAACTTTAGATAGTCGTAAACGTCTGAATCGGTGATGATGGATCGTACACCAAGGTCTTGCCGGGCCTCTGTTTTTGTTGTGTATTCACCGCGCAACCAGCGAAGCGCTTGATCTTGCTTATCCTGATTCTGCGCAAGGTAGCCTTCGTAGTAACAGGTCAACACTTTTGTGAAGTCGAAGCCACTGACCAGGTCTTGAAGCGGTCGAAGCGCCGTCGAAATGTGACTGACGACATCGTCTGACGAACCACCGGAATTCGTAATTTCGTATTCTGCTTCGCCAATCCAGCGTTCGATAATGCTTGGCAATGCGTTCCCGTCAGGCCGTGATTGCGTGGACAAGTTCTTCATCAATTCGGAAAACAGCGCGACTGCTTTGCCGCCGCTTCCCTGTAGGCGACGGTCGGTGGTAATGTCTGCGTTGGCGACAGCAAACTTTCTTTTTTGAGCAACATTGCGAATCAGGTTGAGAAAAAATGTCTTGCCACTTCCGAACCGGCCAACGATAAATCGCACCGTTGCCGAACCATCTTCAACGAGCTCCAAATCTTCGACCAAGGCTTCGACTTCTTCCAGCCGTCCGACTTGAATGTGCTGCAGTCCGATTGCCGGAACCACTCCGGCTGCGAGCGAACGGAGAATCGCGGTTCGTTCTCGAGAGGGAATTTTTTTCATTTGCTTTCCAAGATTGCTGAATGGATTTGATACTCGTCGCCTTCTTCGATCAACCAGTCCTCAAACTGCTCATAAGACCATTCGTTTATCGCTTCAACAGCACCCGTTAGCATTTGTCCCTCGTGCCTCGCGACTATCTCAATCTCATCGCGTTCCCAGGACGCCTTTTGTAAAACTGCGGACAGGAACCCATGATATCGTTCTGCCAGTCCATGAAAGTGCGGAGCTTCAATTATTTCTGCCGCATCGACACGACTATTTCCATTCGGCGTAGACTCATCGGCTTGCTCTGAGACTTGTTCGTTGCGACCGCTTGGTTCCGGCCCTTGATCGTCCGCATCCGAAAAGTCCATTGCCTCTTCAAGCAGTCTCGACACTTGTCGCGTTTCCGTCATGATGTCTGAAATCGCATTCATGTCCAACTTGAATTCGACCCCTTCCTGTTTCTCGGGTTCTTTAGTTCCACTTTGAGCGGGCTCGTCCTTTGACTTGAATCGCGACAGTAACTGATCAAGCACTGACGGTTCCAGTTCCAGTGAACGGTACGCTTTCTTTAGCTCTTTCAATTCGGCGGGATGGAGAACGCCATCGGCCGCTGCGATGCCAACGAGAAACTCGCCGACCAAGGCTCTTGCTGATTTCTGAAGTTTTAAACAAAGACTCTTGGTAATCGAAAAATTTGAATCGGGCGACTTCGCGAGCAAATGAGTCAAGCATTCTAGCCGGCTGGAATCCGCATCAGACAAATTGAAAGTTGACTCAAGATGCTGGTCAATAAACTCCAATTCGCTTCGGTCAAATTCGCCGTCCGCACCTGCGATGTTCATCCCCAATCGCAACAATATCGTTGCCGATTTGTATGCCTTGATATTTCGTTTGGCTTCGGGGTCTTCGAAGAAAAGGCAAACAGGTTCGCTCCACGAATAGTTCTTTCCCGACACATCTACATCGGGTTCGACCCCCAAACCAATCGCAGCGGCCGTTCGAACAATCCTTTGGGACTGTCCTTTGGTGAGCTTGCCGCGTTGTTCAATTGACTTGAGCGTCGCTAGCTCGTGAACGGGAACCATTGGCCGACCTTCGCTGGACGCATATCGCTCCCAAAGTTTCATCCATTGGTCGTATTCTGGATGGTCGTCATCCCTGAGTTCTGGCGGAAGCGATTCGTAAACTTCCGCTGTCATTGCGCCGTCGGACTTGCGATGAAGCCGATTGTAAGTCTTCAACTCCTCAATGCATGCATCCCAGTTTTCAACAAATGGTTTGAACTGCGATGTGATTCGGAGAACACCAGGTAGCTTTGGCAGCCGACTTTCCCAAGCTGGATCACGGTGCAGAGATGAGCTTGCAGGATGATAGCTAATTGCCGAGTCCCGTTTGGACGCCTTTAGTTTGAGACCTTTTGGAAACTCATTCTTATACCGAGTCCGGAACAATTGCAAAAACCGTTCATTGTGCCTTTTGACAATCACGCTATTGCTGGAACGATGGTCGTTCTGCGCCATCAATGATGCAATCGTAGAATTGATCGAAGCCCCTTTTCGATAGATCGTTCCCAGCATCAATTCCATGAGGTCGTCAGTCCAACGACTAGTTGCATCAATAGCTGCTTGAAATCGTTTGCCCGACAGCTTTTCTTTTTCAACTGACAGATAGATAGCCATCCAAAGCAATCGAGTCGCATATCCTCGAAACGAATTTGAATCACCATAAATCGGAATCAAACGAATCAACTCATCGGCGATTGCTCCAAGGTCGCGTTGCTCGACAATAACCCGGCGTTCCAAACCGTAGAAATAGATAAACACATAGCCCAGCTCGATCTCGGGATCAGACCGGCCTCCCAGCAGCCAATCGAGATAGGTCTTCCTTTGTTGAGGCGTTGCGTCAAAATAGGTTGGCCAATATGGAAGCGATTCCGTATACGAAGGTACGCCGCTGGTTACCGGCAATGACCCATCAATGAGCGAAGCATCATACCGGCCGCGTTGCGACGACGAACTCGCATAGACAAGTGGTGCGACGACTTCACCAAACCCGACATTCAATCGTTCGTTGGCTTGAAGGAATCGCGGTGAACTTGGCAAATCGCCAATGTCTTTCACCTGTTTCTCACGACTTCGATGCTTCGCTTTCGGGCGTGATGGAATTCGCTCCCCTCGTCGCGGTCGAGAATCGCTAACAATCTCGATTCGAACTCCTGCTGAGATCATGTCATCAGATTCTACTTCTCGCGATTTGCGGGCCGGTGCCGATGGTTGTGTCATGTTTTCCGAATACTGCGGCACGACCTCAACGTCATGAACAATCGACTCCTGAATTGCCGCCAAGTGTTTGGCTTCTCGTCTTGACTCAAGATGTGCGAACAAACTCTTAAGTTGTCGCCCAACAAACTTGTAGTTCCAAACGGCGACCTCGATCACAATCGCCGAAACCAGCAGAAAAATTCCCAATCCCACCGAGCCGAGAATCGCAGGGCCGGCAAACAGCAGAACATTTACTGCAAACAGGCAAACAAGAATCAAAACCAACTTTTGTGTCTTGTCCAACTCGACTGGTTCAATCTGCGCCTGTGAATTTCCAATTTGAAATTGCCCACGGCACTTAGGACATGTTAGAAGTCGCCCCGAAGCCGATGGGGGAATGTTTAACTTCTGTTTGCAGTTAGGACAGTGACATTGAATCATTGAAGAGAGTGCCAAGTTCTAGATGAGAAATAGTACTAAAGATGATACTTTTTTTGCAAATGAAAATCCATTAGTTATCAAAAGGAAGGAATTCATTTATTTCCCCATTTACATTTGCGTTCAAAGACTTGATAGAATGAAATTCTCGACTTATCAAATCTCTTCGCGCAACGAATATGAAGCAAAATTCAGACGGGCAATTTCTTTTTTCCGCCACTGATCTGGCCAATCATCTTGGTTGTTCTCACTCGACTCAACTGGATCTGCTGCATCTTGATGGCGAAATCGAAGCTGTCTATCGTGCAGATCCATTGCTTGATCTGTTGATTGAACTGGGCGAAAGACACGAAGCCGCGTATCTCAAGCACTTGAAACAGCAAGGCCTGAATGTTGTCGAGCTCGACGCGGATGATCGTGCAAACAACGAACTGGCGATTCAAGCCATGAACGACGGCGTCGATGTGATCGCTCAAGCTTGGTTTGTTTCGCCACCTTGGCACGGTCGCTGCGACTTTCTGCACAAAGTCGACCTGCCAAGCAAACTTGGAGATTGGTCGTACGAAGTTGCTGATACGAAACTTTCTCAGACGACGAAAGCGACTGCGGTCTTGCAGATGTGCCTTTACTCCGAACTCCTCGCCGAAATTCAAGGCATCGCTCCAAGGCAGATGCACGTCGTCAAACCAGGGATCGAAAAATCAGATGAGTTTGAAATCGACTCGCTGCGACTTGCTGACTTCATGGCATACTACCGAATGGCGAAAGCCCGGTTCGTAAATGCGGTCAACTCTGCAGACTCCAACGACAGTTATCCAGATCCTTGCGACCACTGCAACATCTGCAATTGGTGGCCAAATTGCAATCAAGTTTGGCGTGACGACGATCACCTTTCATTCATTGCTGGAATAACAAAATCGCAACGTTTGGAAATTGTTGATCAAGGCGTCAACAAGCTGACTGAGTTTGCTGATACGACGAGACCGTTAGAGAAATATCAGGCTCGCGGCGCAATGGAGTCCTATCACAAGATTCATCGGCAAGCCCAAATTCAAGTCAAAGGCATCCGATCCGGAAAACCGGAATACGAATTCAATGAAACTGAAAACAACCGCGGCTTCTTAAGCTTGCCCGAACCGAATGAAGGCGACATCTTTTTTGACATTGAAGGAAACCCGCGGGCCGGCAAGGGACTCGAATACTTATTTGGTTTTGTGACAACCCATAAAAGTGAGGCCGACTATCAAAGTTGCTGGGCAATTAATGGAAAAGAGGAAAAGAAATGCTTTGAGCAATTCATTGATTTGGTTCTGGCACGTTGGAAACAATTTCCTGCGATGCACATTTACCATTTCGCTCCCTACGAACCGTCTGCGCTAAAGCGGCTGTCTCTCCGACACGCTACACGAGAATTTGAACTTGACGATTTGTTGCGTGCTGAACTTTTCGTTGACCTTTACGGCATAACAAAACAAGCGATTCGCGCCAGTGTCGAAAGTTATTCGATCAAACAGCTCGAACAATTTTATGCGTTTGAACGACAGGAAGATTTGAAAGAAGCCAGTGTGGCGCTCCGCGCGGTTGAACGACTGATCGAATTGGATATGACCAGCGAAATCAGTGACGCTCAACGAAATACCGTCGAGCGTTACAACAAGGATGATTGCTTGTCGACCTTGGAACTTCGAAACTGGGCGGAACACCTCAGAACGGAACTCAAACAAACGGGCGTTGCGTTGCCTCGCCCACCGCTGGGAGAAGCGACAGCGAAAGACTCAGTCAAAGCGATGGCAGATGAGGCACAACGATTTTTCGAATTGCTAACATGCGATATTGATGAGTCTCCTGAGGACGATGACCAACAAGCAAGATGGCTTCTGGCTCACATGCTTGAGTATTTTCGACGCGAGGCCAAATGCAATTGGTGGGAATTTTTTCGATTGTGTGATTTAGAGCATGAACAACTGCTTCAGGAAAATCAAGCTATATCTGGAATGGAGTACGTCGATTCAATTCCGGGCGCTCGGCTACCCATACATCGTTACAAGTACCCTGAACAAGAGACAACCTTGCATGAAGGTCATTCGCTTTGGGACGTGGAACGTAATCCAGTGGGTTCGGTCGACCATATCGACTTGGGCAAACGAGTGATCGGAATAAAGAAACGAAAAGACACAGTTGATACTCACCCGTTCTCCGTATTTGAGTTTACATACATCGGCCCAGGCTCGATGCCAGAGTCTTTGTTTTCGCTTGGTGAGCAGTTACATTCGGCAGCCAAGAACAACAAACCGCTTTCGTCAGCACGCTACGAGTTGTTGTGTCGGCGGCCTCCCCGATTGAAGACATTGCAGTTGCCCCAAGAAGGCGACGCTGTCGATGTAGCGATTTCGCTCGCCGACGATCTGGACAATAGTTTTCTGGCCATTCAAGGGCCGCCCGGAACTGGAAAGACATATATTGGCGGCCAGATGATTCACACGCTGGCGTTGTCCGGGAAACGAGTCGGTGTTTGCGCGGTCAGTCACGCAGTGATTATTAACCTGCTGTCAAGCGTTCATGAAGCCAATGATTCCACGAACAAGCGTGTTCAGCTTACTCACAAAACAACTCACGAGCTTCCTGACTATGTCGAGAGGCTTGCCAAAAACGAAAACGCGTTGAAGGCACTCAATGGAGGTGCAGTCGTTGGCGGAACGGCATGGCTTTGGTCAAACCCATCAATGGAGCAACAGCTTGACTACTTGTTTATCGACGAAGCAGGACAAATGTCTTTGGCGATGGCACTTGCCGCAGGACGGGCAGCAAAGAACATCATTCTGCTCGGCGATCCGCAACAACTAGAGCAACCACAGCAGGCATTGCATCCAGAGGGCAGCGAAATCGCCGCGCTGGCTCACGTGCTTGATGGCAAAGACACCATTCCGGATGGCGAAGGATTGTTCCTCGCCAAGACTTGGAGACTTCATCCATCCGTTTGTGAATTCACGTCAGAACAATACTACGATAATCGCTTGGAGAGTCTTGACGGATTGGAAATCCAAGAGGTCTTTGGAGCCGAGCTTTCGGGCAATGGGCTGAGATACATTCCTGTTGAACATGACGGCAACCAGAACCGCAGTTTCGAAGAGGTCGAGGCAATCAAGCAACTGACTGAGCAACTAATTGACAGCAAGCACGAATGGGCGAATCGTGATTCCGATCTTGCAACGATTACCTGGAACGAGATCCTGATCGTAGCTCCATACAACGCACAGGTTAGTGCTCTCAAGTCAGCGTTGCCAGATGCAGCACGGATCGGAACAGTCGATAAATTCCAAGGGCAAGAAGCTCCAATCGTTATCTACTCGATGACAAGCTCATCGACCGACGTCGCCCCACGGGGCTTAACATTTTTGTTCAATCGCAACCGAATGAATGTCGCCACCAGCCGAGCTCGTTGCATCGTCTTGCTTGTCGGATCACCAGCTTTGTTTGAAGCCCAGTGCGCAACGCCTGAACAAATGCGACTCGCCAATGGCGTTTGTCGATATCGTGAACTGTCGTCCTACGAATCAGGGACGGAATCGTCCCCACACGACCATCTCCGCGGCCCGGCGATATTAAGAAAACGGCGAGTCAAGAAGAAATTGATATGAGTCTTCTGTTATTCAACAACGGCTGCGGTCGGCAAAAAAGGCGTTTTGCGTAAGCGTCTTTGTTTGCCTAGCCAAAACAAGATGGCCAAAGAGTAATGCGTTGCATTGCCCTGCAGAAACGGGTTAACATAACACATCTTTTCTAGTGCGTGCTCGGCGCATCTCTTTCAACATTTTTTCTAGTTTTAGTTTGGAAGCCCATGTCTGAAGAACAAATCGCGATTATTGATGTAGAAACCACCGGGCTTTCTCCATTTCGCAGCGACCGAATAATTGAGATTGGAATCGTTGTCACTTCAGTGAATGGAAAGGTGTTAGCTGAATATGAAACGCTAATAAATCCGAAGCGAGACATCGGGCCAACATGGCTCCATGGTATTTCTACAGGTGACGTTCTAAACGCGCCGACATTTAACGAAATCGCAGGAGATCTCCTTGACGTTTTGAAGAATGTTGACTTCATAGCTGGGCACAACGTCTCTTTTGATAAAAACTTCGTGGTCAAGGAATTTGAACGATTGGGGGTCTCGTTTCCAGAAGTGCCAATGCTTTGTACTTGTTGCGTGTTTGGTAGAAATAGCCTTGAAGCGTGTTGCACAGAATTAGGAATTCCATTCGAGGAGGAATCCCACAAAGCAATTGTTGACGCGCGGGTCACGGCGCGAGTTGTCCAAGAGTACATTCGTATGAATCCAGGCCAACTAAACGAGTTCCGTCTATCTCGTGTTGAATGGCCGATAGTTCCTGGGTTGCGAACTCCGCATTTTAGACGAGATGACGCGCATGTTATCGAAAACGCACCACCCAAGTTTATTCAGCGAATCGCTCAGAGAATCCGCCATGATGTTGAAGCAACTGAACCTAATGTTTTGGCATATCTGGCGCTTATTGATCGAGTTCTGGAAGATCGTGTTATTGATACCGCAGAAGAAGCCGCACTCGTCGATGCTGCAACTAGCTGGAAGCTGTCCGCTGAGCAAATCGACGCCGCGCACAAGCAATACCTGCAAAACGTTGCTGTTCAGGCGCTTTCGGATGGAATTGTCACCAATTCAGAACGAGAAGATCTTCATCGAGTCGCCACGTTGCTAGGTCAAGACGACTCCACTTTAGATGAACTCCTGGCTGACGCGACCAGTCAATTTTCAGCAGCCATGAGCTCCTCAGCACCCGTCAAATCAGAAACCAGCCTTGCAGGACAAAGGGTTTGTTTTACGGGTGAATTGAGCGCAACGATTGAAGGCAAGCCAATAAAACGGAGCATTGCATCTGCTTTGGCGGAGCAAGCCGGCCTTATCGTCTCCAGCGGCGTAAACAAAAAATTGGATTTGCTGGTCGTGGCTGACCCCAACACCCAATCCGGAAAGGCGAAAAAGGCTCGAGAGTACGGCATTCAAATTTTGGCCGACGCAGTATTCTGGCAACGGGCTGGAATTACAGTCGATTAGCCCATTCCTGGATTCGGTACTGAACAATTTTGGAAACGTGAAAGACCCAATGAACGACGGCGACTACCTCAAGACCAACGCAGATATTTGTGAAGACCTGTTCAATTTCCGATTTGCTTACGATATCAAAAGGGCTGCCGTTGGGCGTGGATACCATTTGCAAACTTATTTGACAGCCGTTGACCGAGACGGCTTCGATATCATCCTGGATGACAAAGACGAGCTCCGCAAAGTTCAGTTAAAAACTCGTTCGAAAACAAACTCAACCACGGATGAATGGGCAATTCAAAAACAGCTGCTGAGGCCACGAACGCGGGATTGGGAGATATTTGCAGCGGAGCGGGTGGAGCAGTCGTGGTAATTTACTACAAGTTTCATGACGATGGCAAGATCCAGGTCAACTATGCCTTCACGGACTTGATGGTGATTCGATTGATCGCTGATGGAGTTATTGAACGACCAAAGAATTCGGTTGCAGCGGCAAAGAAGGTGATTTCTCAAATGACTTCCGGCAGGTCACAAGAAAAAGTGATGATTCAAAAAGGCCAGTTGTTGATTGCCGAGTCGCCTGCCTCACTTTTGGGGCTAATCGGACTTCACTGGACAGATCAATCGAATTGGCGATATCTCGCATCCGTGTTTTTGAGTCGTCGCTATGAACCAGGTTGTGATTTGTTAGTCAATGTCCCAACAAGCCAGTTGACAGATTTGATTCGAGAGCAAATTTTCACGCTGACAGTTAATTGAAAAGAACTATGGCATTCAACAATTCCAGATGTTTCTGAATTCAAGTGGGCCGATCACTTCTTCCGGGATTCTATTTTTGCTCGCGATTAACTTGCTGCTTGGTTGATGATTGGCTTCCCAGCTGTCCTCGCGAAAAACCTCTGGGCCTTTGCTAACCCGCTTCAAACTCCAAGTCGGACATCAGTAAATCGAGTACTTGTTCTTCGTGAACGATGAAGCCGGTTGATTCCATTTCTTCCGAAAGCTCAGGATCCCAAGCTGCTTCGATTCGTTTGCCTTTTAGTTTGTACTCATGGGCGACTGATCTTAAGTAGTCTTGCGCGCTGTATCGCCAACTCAACGCGTTGTGTCGACTTACAATCAAGTTGGCGATTCGCAACCCTTCCCAGTCAAAATCACCATGATAGTGAATAGTCGTGCCGATTTTGGTTAACAGGTTTAACAGTAGCCGCGAAGCCGTTTTAGGCTGACCGTCGATGCAAATAATGGGTTTGCAATCTTTTCCAAGTCTGTGAGCAGCGACATCAACAACGGTTGGATTTTCGCAGACAAAGACGTCGGGCCCGACGGCAGTCGGATCGAAGCTCGGTGTCATGTGTTTCAACTGTCTCACGCTCAGGCGATACGGTTCACCATTGTCTGCGTGCAGATTAAGCACTCTCCCTGTAAACGTCTGGTCATCAGCACGTAGGTTGAGTACCAAGACTGGTGCGCTCAATTCGTCCGGCACTACGCCAAGCAATTCCCACGCATCCCGCCGGTCTTCCGCCGACTTCCATTTCGTTTCGCAGTCAATTTCCCTCGCATAACGAATGACCAACGAAGAAAGAGGTTGACCCTTGTCCAATGCATGGCTGTTGCCCGTTTCGGTCGCGGCCAGTTCTGATAGCCGCAACGCTTGAACTGGAACCTTGAGCAAAATTGACATGGCTGAATTTAGCAGAGAGGTTGCTGCTGCAATGTCCCGTTTGCTTCGGCGTTTGAGGAGTCCGGTTTTCTTCAGGCCGTTTAACCAACGAAGACCCGGCGGGTCGTTAGCAAGTCGATTGGCTGCAGTATCCCAAAGATCTTCCCAAGCCAATTCCTCTTTTTCTTTGGCGGCAGTCCGGTTTTCGATTGGCCCCGAGATAATGTTCAGCGCGGACTCAAGCGATTCACATAGTCCAGCATGGCTGAGAATCTCAACGACTTTCGTTAGGTCGATCGTCGCGGAATCACCACGTGCTTTGGGCTTGCGCCCAAGAAGCGTTGCAAGCGCGAGTCTTTCTTCGGGCGAAATATTTTTGAGTTGAAGCTTTCCTCGCAGCGGCTTTCCCTGCGACATGCGCGAGCGCAATCGTTCAACAAATCGCGAAAGACCGGGACTTTCGAACAGCGATACGATTTGTTTTTTGTTGTCTTGCGTCAAATTCACTTCTTACAATGCCTGTCTAAATGGTGGCATAGGCTTTCTGTGAGGAAAAACTGTGAAGTAAACTGGAAAACACAGGCTGGAAGCCTGCGCCACGTTACCTCGGTTTTTTCGGCAAAGAAGCCGGAGGCAATTCGCGTTTGTCAGGTAATTTTCGTTTTCCGTTCCAAATCCAACGAGTCAAGAATACGGCGTCGAATCCCCTGCGCGTTGACAACTGATAAATTCCAACGCCTGGAAGCGTTGAGTAACAACCCCATTCGCTTTCGCTGGTCATGAGGAAGTCGAGATCAAAGACGTCGATCAACTCCATGCATTTGGCTCGCATGTCGGGGTCTATTCCAACAAACGCTTCGTCAAGAAGAATCAACCGAGGAGCATCTTCCCGCGCGGATGAGTAGTGAGCCGACGCCGCGGCAAATTGCGGGATCGTTAATGCCACGGCTTTCTCTCCACCCGAACCGGTTCCGTGGGTTTTTTTGGTCAGTTTTTTCCATCCGCCACCGTCCTGTTTTCGCTCGACCCAGAACCGATGCCATTGCCGGTAATCAAGTGCTTCTCGAAGATGTTCGAGCCAAGTTCCTTTTTCTCTGGCCGTTCGAACTTCCTGAATATGGGCCTGCAGGAATCTACCAATCGACTCACGCTCTGCCGTTGACCAGCCATCAGTCTTGCCAAGCAAACGTTCACACACCTCTACAATTCCACCCGACAATTCCTTGTCGGCTCGCCAGTCGAAACGCAACGTCATGCCAGTGCTCATTGGTCGCTGCTGAATTTCGGTGTTCATCCTGTCAACAAGCACGTTTGCTTCCTGAATTTGTTCGTTAAGTTTCGAGGCAACTTCGCCGATCAAGTGAGTCTCAATAATCTTCCGTTCGTTTTCGTTAAGGATTAATCGTCGTTGCTCAACCTCATGATCCAGAAAGTCGTACAACTCTGCGACTGACCGATCACGTCCTTCGTATGGAACGGTCACGATGTATAAACTGTCGTGAGTCGTGAGTGTCGGGACAAATGACTGCTGGCTGAGCGCGGTCGCAAGTTCCTGATTGCTTTCTGTCACATTCTGTCGGACGCGATCCCAAGCAGCTGGGTCACTCTTTCGATTCGAAAACTTGGCTTCCGTCTTTCGGGCAATATCAACGGCCTTGCTGGTCGACCAACTTTCACTCTCAGTGTCATCAAATTTCCGCGAAGCTGTTTTTAGAATCCCCAAGGCAACGAGCCGCTTGAACGACTCGCAAGCATCAAGCCGTTCTGTAGTTTCCTCGTTGACGATCGCTTCAGCCGACTTGATTCGCTCATCGAGTCGCGTAACCTTTTTGTCGGCTTCACGGGAATCAGTTTCAGCTTGTTCCAGGTCGTTGGCAACTGAACTAAGACTCGACTTTGCCGATTCGATTTCCACCAGGATCTTGTCGGCGTCTTTTCCGACCGACTCTTTCAATGTGTTCATCAATTGAGCTGCCGCCGCGCAAGCCGTTTCGCGTTTATGAAGTCGCTGTTTCAAAGTAGCTTGATCTTGCTCTGTAATTGAAAGACGCGACCTGGTGTCGATAAACGACTGACGAACATGCCGAAAATGATCGCACGTCGGCCAAAATCCAGACAACTTCAACTCGTATTTCGAAACGTTCGCGCCTAGATCGCCAAGATCATCGACCCAATGCGTCAAACCCAGATCCTGTGCAATGGTGTCCCTTTGATTTTTCACAGATTCGACGTTCGTTCGCTGCTTGTTAAATTGCTCTTCCTGCTCCAGTTGTTTGTTTCGGCGAACCACTGTTTCTGTTGACGCAAGTTTCAACGTCGTCGCGATCTCGCGAATCTTCGTATCACTTGGTTGAAGCGCAACATGCGACTCCAGTTCCGCCATGCGATTCTTAACCCCAACGAGTGCTTCATCGAGTTTCAAAACCTCTTCATTGTTTTGCTTGATCTCAGCCGCAAGCCGTTTGATCGTTCGCGACCGAAATGCTTCTTGTGCATCAGTCCCGATATACTCGGCAAATTGCTTTGACCATCTCCCTTCAAGCAAACCGTTTTTCCAGCGTCCGCTTTGCGTAACCCACGTTCCAACTGCGTTGTCACCGACGCCAATTTTTCTCAAGATCGTTTCGATCGTTTCCGGTTTGAGGTTCAATCGGCCCAAATTGTTTGCTTCTTCGGCCAATCGCAAAACCCGATTCAATTGGCGGCCGTCCGGCGCGTCTTCAGCATTGAGAATATCAAATACAACCTCGTGAGTATCGAAATTGAGCAATTCGCCATCGTCGGTCACCCATGCGTTCAACAGCCCTGCCGACTGTAATGCCGCTTCGATATTGGCTCGATGTTTGGCCGGAAACGTCGGTTCAAAATCAAGCAGTGTCCAAAGCGGTGCACCAAGTGTCTGCCGTCGATTCTGTTCGCTAAATGCGAAGGGAAGTTGCGGTTCAAGCTGGGCTCCGTTTTCCAGTTCGCGACGTTGTTTCTCCAGTTCCACCAATTCGTCGCGGAATAGTGTTCGCTTTGACTCCAGTTCGTTGACTTCACCCATCCATTGCTTTTGGCGTTCAAAGTTCGCTCGAGCAATGATGTCCACAATCGGATTGGGTTTCTCACCGATTTCATGGCTCCACTGATCCAACAAGCCGTCTACCGATTCCAACACAGTCGACTCAAGCAAGTTAGACTCCTTGCTCCACATTGAAATCGCATCCAGGAAATCGTCAAGTGATTTTTCGCGTTCTTTTTCCAAGTGTTTTTCGTTCTCGATTGCAGCTTCTGTATTTTGCTTGGCGGCATCCAGTTGAGCCCGTTTGTCTTGAAGATCTGAATTCGCCGTATCAAGCTTTCCGTTGTGCGACGCGACCGTTTGGATTGCCCGGTGTTTCTGCTGGATTTCTTTATCCAGCGTCGCTTTCAACGTATCGAGATCAAACTCCGGATTCGATTCAGTGATTTCAGTCAGATTGATTCGGTCAAAAGATTTTTGATGAGGCGTATCCAAATCGCACTCGCCAGCTGCCTTCTTTGCAGCCGCAGCCAGTCCTTTGGTTTTTTTCAATTGGACTTCCAAATTGGATCTTGTCGACTCCATTTCCCTGGAACATTTTTCAAGTTTGGACTTCGCCGCATCCAGATCGGAAGTCGTTGCGTCAAATTCCGTTGTCGCAATGTCCAATTTCTTTTGAGCATCTTTGATCGCGTGTGCGCCCTTCATAGCGGGGTCGGACTCTAGCGCGGTTAGCTTTGCGTTTAATTTCTCCCGTTTGATTTGCAGATCCGCAACTTGCTGGTTCACACTTTCAAGTTTAGTTTCCGCCTCTGCAAACTCCGACCGAGCTTCTTTGAGTTTCGATTGGGCTTTCTCGTACTGGGAATGTCGCGCGCGAACAACTTCCGCGCGTCGCCGCGATGCAACTTGCGCGTAGCGCCGATAGACTTTCAAAAACTGATCGACGCCATCCCGCGTCATGCGAAAACGATCAAGTTGCATTCGCTCGGACTCCAGTCCCTTGAACGATTCGGCAACATCTTTAATCATGCTTTCTGATGGTGGCGGTAAGGCCTCACCCAAAACACGGGCCAGCATTTTCTCATCCAGGTCACGAGAAAGTTGAGGTTTGCGAAGCTGAATCAACAAATCAACCATCGCCTCGTATCGACGCCGCCCAAGTCCAAACAATCGCTCGTCAACTTCGGCTCGATAATCTTGCGCCGTGTCAAACACTTCACCGTGTTCACCGATCGCATTCGTCAGTGCGGATTTGCCGATCGGATGCCCTGTCTCGGACTGCAAAAACAGGTCGCGGCCAACTCGTTGATTTGTCACAAAAAACCAAGGCTTGCGCATTCCACTGCCCTTGGTCGCACTCAAGCCACATCCGAGCGTTAAATAGCATTCGTCGTTAAACATGGTATCAGCGCCGGCAACATCGCCGTTGGTTTGCGAGTGGCCGCTTGCAGGATAGCCGTTTGTCGGCGAGACGTTTGTCGCACCATCGAGAACTTTGCCAAATTCAATCCATGTGTAACCGGTACGCTCGTTGTGCTTGCCCATCAACAGATTCCATTCCATCTTTTTCGATGAATCGGCATCAGGTTCGACTCGATAGGAAGCAAGTTGCCCGTCAAAAAGAAACGGCAACTGCAGCGCCATGATTCGACTTTTGCCAGTTCCGTTGTTTCCGCGCAGCAGCAGATGACCATTCTCGTAGCGAAATTCCTCGCAGTCATACAAATAGAGGTTCAGCAATCCGCCACGAATTGGCTGCCAGCGAGTTCTTGCAGGGCTTGGCAATTCGACCGCCTTGAACTCGTCGATAGCTTGTTCATCAATAAGTCGCGTCACGTTCGTTTCCTACTTTGGTTGTGAGTGGATTTGTCTGCATTGGATATTTCGGTAGTGGACGAGGCTACGATTCCTTCGGAGGCGGTGCAAGGATCGGACTCGTAGCCTCGTCCACTACCTAAATTCAAACCAATAACGTATTTATGATTTCAAAAAAGCTTTTTCGATTCCAAGTTTGATGTTTTCCCCGCCACAGTTTGCTCGCCAACGCCGTATCGGGCGATTGCGGGCAGCGGCCGAACTGACTCTTGACTCGTCCGTTCGACCAGTCGCAATCCTTCGAGCCGCACCAAAACATCGTTCAATAAATGCACTTCAGACCCCGGTTCGCGCACCGCTTTTCGCCAATGCTTCGAATGAGCCTCAATGAGCGTTGCCATTTGGTGATTGAGTTCGACGATTCCAACTGTCGCCACTGAATCGGATCTAATTCGCTCAGACAGATAGTCAGCGATTAACAACGTTGCATGACCTTCCGTGCCGTCTTTAGGCATTTCCAAGTCCGTCAAATCTCCGCTATCGTCCAACATCGCGATTCCTTCAGCTCGCACCTCGGGAATCAACCCGGTCGCATCCTCCACGCGGCGCAACAATCGACCACGCTGCTTCGTAAGATAATCCAGCTCGTCTTCGTCGAGATGGCCTAAGTAGAAGACGGGATCGTCGACCAAACGCCGAGTCAACCGTTGACGCAGCATCCGATTTCGAACTTCATCGGATTCCGGCCGTCGTTCGGCGATCAATCCTGATATCCGATCTTCGAAAGTCGAATCCGAATCGAATGTAGACGGCGCTCGCTGGACGTTTAGCAACAGCGACAATACGGGACGGTTGATGTTGTACAAAACATCGTGACTTTCGCTCTTTACGAAATCCTGTTCTTCACCGTCGATTCGTTCAAGAACTCTGCGATCGAGAAGATACCGAACGACGTGAACAAGATCACTGCGTTGGTCACGGCTGTTCAGATCAAAGCCAATCCCTGTCTCGCGGATTTCCGGATCGCCAGCCAGCAGAGCAATGATCTCGTTGGCGAGAACACCCAGCGTCGTTTGCCGATCGCTGGCTTCCAAACTTGCCAATGCCAAACAAAACAGAACGTATCTTCGCCTGTTAAATTGATTTCCGGACTTTGGCTCGACTGCGAAACGAGTTGCATCGCCAACGTCAGCAGGTGTCTTCATCAGTCGGGCAAAATCGCTTTCCAGTACCAGCTTCCATCCGCATTTATCGGCAAACCATTCTTGGAGCCAGTCGATATGGCGGCGAACCAACGCGAACCGATCCGATGATTTACCGCGAGCCGACAACAACGGCTGAAAAATCAAGGCGCGAAGTGCGAGTCGCCTTTCTTCACGGGTGACCGCATCCAAACGTTCGTTGGTTGGCTTGCGAGTTTTCGTTTTCGCAGCGTTAGTCATTATCGTCTCCCAACGCAGCGTGTGAGGCTAAAACTGCGGACACTTCACGGCGATTCACAGGATCGACGTTAACATCTTCTGTCAAATCTGTGATCTTCACGAAATGGTCAAACCCTTTGAAACTTCCTTCAACCGTTTCAACACAAGCGATTACTCCGTCTTCTGTCGGCCAAATTTCTATTTGCAGTGTACCGTCACTGGAAGTCGCAACGACCCTGTCATTGGGTTGCTTTTGATTGGTCAACGCTTTGCCTAGCAGATCAAGGAAAAGAAGAAACTCGTTTCGATCAAGCAATTCCAAATCAGTTAGGCGAATCTGTTTTCCGGTCGCCAGCTTATGACGCGCGCGTTCGATTTGCTCCGCTTCCTTTGCAGCCAGTTCGGCAAGGCGTGATTTGTCGGCACTTCTGTCAATAACTTTCGCCGCCTGTCCGCGCCGATGTTGGCGGCCCGTGCTGCGGAGACGAGGTGAAATCAAAACTGGTGGTGAGTCCAACCAGCTTGTGTTCATTGCAATCGGATCCTGATCTCTTGCCATCAACGTTTCGTCATCGACACGCAAATGCCGACTCGGCGAAAGTGAGAATGCCGCTCGCCAAAGCCGGTGCGCATCGGCTTCCTCTTCGACCTGTGCGAACCAACGGGCCAACGTCCGGTAGTCGGTTGGGCGATCGCTGCTGATAACGCGGCGATTGTTGATACCGGACACAGCGACCATAAATGCTGGAATGGCCGAACGAGCACAGGTGCGAAGTGTATCCGCCTGAGACTGAGAATCGGGCGTACCAAAAAACCACTTTTTCAATCCTGACCAACGATCCAGCCAGGCTTGGGATGCGCTAGCAACCGCTTCATCACCGGAATCAATGGCATCTACAACGTCGTGTAGCGCGGCAGCGTCCAGCAATCGGGTTACGCCATGCGATTCAATCTCGGTGACAATACTTTTAATATCATCCGTTGCAAAAACCAGCTCTTTGATGAAACGATCGAGATACTCCAGCAGCCGTTCCTTGTAGGCCAGAAACATTTCCAGCTCGTAATCATGAAGGTCGATCGCACGCTGAATACTGCCGATAAAAATTTGCGCTTTTGTCGTCAATTGGTCGAAATAATTTTCCAACATTGACAATGCCACCTGAATTTTCTTTGAATCCAGATCAGGATGTCGAGCATAGTTGAGCAGGCACTGCAACTGCTCGCGAATCATGTCCAACGCGGCAGTTTGCAATTCTCCGGGCTCTATAATGTTCTCGTGATAAAATCGGACTGCGCGCTCCGCGGCTTCGCCTTCCCGCGTTAATTGGTAGAGGCTGGGCGGATTGTGAAATTCTTCGACGGTGCGGAACTCGCTGGTATCTCGAGTCCTCTTCAGGTTTCCCCAATCGCAAAGCTGCAGCAAGTCCGGCTCAATCCGATTCGATTCAATCGCGTCAAACGAAAGGAAATCCAACATTCGTGTTGCGATTTCCTCCGGTCGCAGATTGATCTCAAACCGGGATTTTGCGTCGAGAAATATCGACATAATCGCGCGATACGTCGTCGACTTCTCGGTATCGAGATAGGCAAACGGTTTTAGGCGCGGCAAATCATGTTTCATTTAATCGAATTCCAATACACTGGATCGCTAGTATTCTAACACAGCTAAATTGCGGTTGTCATTGAATTACACTTTGTCCTCAGAGCGCATTGTGTTGTAAATCTATAACGGTTCCGACGAGTTTACGGTTGGCGATGACACGTTTGGTCAACGGTGGCATTCATGGCA
The DNA here is from genome assembly GCA_965224765.1 of Mariniblastus sp. Classification (GTDB taxonomy): domain Bacteria; phylum Planctomycetota; class Planctomycetia; order Pirellulales; family Pirellulaceae; genus CAZDBA01. The sequence continues at coordinate 11,454 of CBDDAC010000009.1, read as the reverse complement.
GCGACTTTGGGTTGTAGTCAGGTTTGCTTGCGTACTTGAATTTCGGCGGGTCACTTGAAACAGGTCTAGATTGAAATGATGGTTGCGTTGACTCAAGTCATCGCGGTTGAGACCGAAACGCCTTTTCTCGATCTTGCGCCGCCTTTTTGCGTCAGACGCGTGGACGACTGCGGTTTACACAGAAAGCCACTCCACATGAAAGCCCTAAGCGATTCCATTACCCGTCAGAAAAAATCAAATTGGAAGGTATGCCGACTGCTAAACATGTTCCCATCCGAAACACTCCACGACGTCGAAAACTACCTGATCGGATGTTTGGTTGTTTTTCAAATCCATCGTGAAGCCATCGCCTTCAAGGAAGGGGCTAACCCAATATCCTCGCGAACGAAACTCTTCCAATTGAGATGCAAACGCAATCACAGGATGTTCTGAAGGAAATTTTCCAGCTCTCATTGGCCACTTGCCAACCTTTTCCCACATGATATTGCTTGATTGTTTTCCTCCTCCTGACAGAGGAGATTCGTGCAAGCAACGAAACTTCATTTGCTGTTTCCATTTATCAAGATGGTGTTCATCGACGGTTCGGTTCAGCACTGATACCGATCGCGAATGTGGGTGTTGTAATACTGACCAGCAGACGACGCGCTGACTAGACCGATAAAAATCTGATCGGGCACGCCGCAGAACGGATATTCACCGCTTCTGCAAAATGAGATAATCATTCGCATCGACCCCTCGCCGTATTTGACGTAGTTGATCGCAGAAGAGTTAAGGTGTTTGATTTGCATTGCAGGGTTCCCTGTTCAAAAAATCAGAAGTTCTTGTATGCCGGTGCCGTTTTATCGAACGAATTGTCTTTTTCGATAGGCGCACAGAAACACCGTTTTGAATTTGCGTGTTTAGAAAAACCGCCGCGCCGAATAAGACGCGGCGGTTAGGCGAGTGGGAAAGCTACTTCAGCTTCCACCAGCAGGCTTTCTCACAAGACCTGATTGGTGGGAAAGTCTCACCAGATTCCAGATCAATTTCACGTTCCTCCGTAGTCGGAGAAGGTGTCGATGTGCCATCTGTGTAGCCATCGAATTTGTAAGTGCCGGTAACGGCACACATTTCGCCCGTTTTGTAACGGGTCTTCGTTGAGGAACTCATAAGAGTTTTTCTCCCGAGCGACAGAATGAATCAACGGGCCGCATTCCGTTGCGCTGACATTGACCGGGCAAATTCGACTAACTACGATGAAACGTAGCGTCAGCGAAAGTCGACGCCCACACCGAGCCGCGCTACACGATGTCGACTAAACTTCAGTGCAGCGTGGCTTGTTTTTTGAGCTATTTGGAAACACTTTTCTTAAGTTGTTTCAATAGCTCCTGAGCTTCCTCAATTTGTAGCTTTAGTTTTTTGTCAGATTTCAATTTGATGACTTCTGTCCATGGCTGATTCTTGATGCGTTCGCACATTACTTTTAAGTCGTCAGCAAGTCCGCCAGAAGACATTGCTTCCCCAAGTGACGAAGCCGACTTTGTCATGCCAAGACAGCGGTCAATCGAAAGCTTTTTGGTAAGAAAAGCATCCTCGGCTAATGGGTCTTTCAGAATTGTCCTCAACTTTCTAACGTCTTTTGAACTGGTCAGCTCTTGTTCATTGACACGTCGAACCAGCTCGTCAGAAACGCTCGGGGTAAGCAACTTTTTACTCAGGCTCTTTATTTCACGTGACCACGTCATCGCAGACTTTGAATCGGGCAAATTCGTAAGCCGTTCTGAAAGTTCAAATACGTCGCACATCTTGTCAAGTTGTCGAACGGTTACGCCAAGGATGCTGGCAGCACTGGCGCGACCAACAATCTGCACCAGTCGAAATGCCACCATCTCCTTTTCCTTTGCATCCCACTCTTTTCTCTGTTGGTGAATATTAATCCATACGCGTAGTCGTTCTTCCTCGTCCAATGTCCGATCAATAATCTCAACCGGAATTTGACTAAACTTGGTTTTCTTTTGATCGGCGACAAGGATCCTTGAGTTTTCCCAGCGACGATGCCCGTCAATGATCCGCAACTTCATCCGCTTGTTGGGATGAGGTTCAACCAACAAGGGTTCAAAGATTCCACCGTTGCCCTCGATTTGCCGTCGAAGTTCTGGATCCTCCAACGATCCCATTCGAGGCTGGTTATCGTTTGGGCAAACATCGTAAAGGTCAACCACGTCGCGGTAGCTTTGCAAGACGGTTTGACCGATCTTCCGTTTGAGTGTCGTTTGGGTTTTGTCAACAGAAACCATAAATCACCTATCGTGGCTGTGCTGGATTATTGGCAGTGTCTGCATGACCATTGACCGAAGGAGCCAATGGATTCCCACCAATGATTTGACCAATTTCCAACTCCAGATCACGAACTGCGTTCTTAATGTCAGTGATCTTTGCCCCTCGTTTCTTCGCCATTTTGTCAAAGTGGTTTTTGTCTTCAACTTCGTATTTCAAAAGCTCCACGGTGTACTTGGTCGCTTGACCCAGCCGATTCGCGAATTGAGGTGAACGGATGAAGTCATATAGTCGCTGCGTTTTCTCGGAACGATCCTGTTCGCTTGCACATGACTTCGCAAGCTCAACTAATGATTTGCGCAGAATCGTGGCAACATAAACCGCGCGAGCGGGATGAACTACGACGACATCATTCGAGACAAACAGTTCGCGTTGTCCCTTTGGGAAAATAGTGCTGGCAAGAACGGCATGCTCCGCATCCACCGCAACTTGATCGTCGCGAAGCTTGGTTGCGAAACTCTCCCGCCACTGTTGGCAGTTCTTCGAGTCGTAGACGATTCGCCCCACTGAAATACCTTCATTGATCACGTCGTGATGAATGTCCGCACCCTTCTTGCCCTTTTCAATCGGATCAATTCGATCATTGGGAAAAGCCCTGCGTAATTCTTCGTAAAGATTGATTTCAGCACCATCGCCGATGCTACTGGCCGATTTGTCCTCCAGCTGTCGCTGGGCGGCAAGTAACTTTTTCTCCATTGCATCATTGTGACGACGATGCTCCGCTGCCATTTCCGCCTTTTCCTTCGCCTTTGAGTCATCAAGAACCTTCCGCTGCTGGTCCATTTGCTTTTTGGTGTCGAGCGCCATCTTTTCTCGTTCAACCTTAAGCTTTTCTTCATTGGCGTCGCCTAGTTGTTTCTTGAACTTTGCCTGTGCCGAATTCAACTCCGAAATTTGTTTAACCAGTTCCGCATTTTGTTTCTTCTCTGCCTCGATTGCCTTGCGAGCATCTGCTTCAAACTTAGCTTTGAAGGCTGCAAGATTAGTTTCATTTTCGGATGCAAATTGTTTGCGTAGAGCGATTTCACCCGCCTCCATCGCCTTTTTGTTTTCCTCGTTCAGTTTGGTTTTTACCTTCTGAAACTCTTCTCCAGTGATCTCGGTACCACACAATGGGCACTTTTCGTCGTTCATTTTCACTCCGTCTTCATGAAAACAGGAAACATTGGGATCCTAATTTATCCCTTTTCTACTGGAGTGCAAGGGCGTATCAACATTTTTCCTGCGATGGGACATTGTAAAATTCTTCAACGAACTTTCACGCCATTGCCGGTCAGCTCAAGGGATGAGGCGCTGATGTTACGCGTAGCCGTGACGGATTTCCAAGTTTGGCGCGCCCTTTAACGAATTGACACCATGTAAGAAAGGCTGGAGGATTATTGCCCCGTTTATGCGAATACTGGTTCCAAATAATGCTGAACCTTCCGGGTTGCAGTAAACACGCGACCAAAAGGTCGGTTGCTGTAAATGTCGTTAAGTGAGTCAGTTTTTACTGGCTTCCCGTGACATTCGAAGACACCCATGATTTCACCATCGGAATAAGTCTTGATCAGCTGACCTGCCGTTTTGCGAAGTTTACCGAATGACAATGAACGAATCTCGTGTCCATCGTCGCGGATGCGTTTGACCAGGCGTCCGAGCCGATTTGGAATCGTTTGGTTGGCGTTACCGCTCTTTGTTGGATGGTCGAATGGTTTCCCGTTTTTGTTGAGCAGCAGACGGGCGTCGTCTGAAAAACCGGAGTGCTTCTTTCGCTCCTCAATTGCCCACTGAATTCCTTTAACGGTCAATGGATAAAGAATATGTTCGCCGTAAACTCCGCTCTTTCGTCGAACTCGTTTAATGAAGGAGTCTTCATCAGTGGATTTGTAGTTGAGGAGTTCGCAATGCCAGTCGGAATGCGCTTCGAACAATTTTACTTCGCGAATCAGAAGTGATGATATTTCGGCTCGGCCAAATCCGCAGTTGATTGCAAGCAACAAAAACAATCGGTCTAGGGGCTGAGCATATTGCATCAGCAGCTGCAACTCTTGCAACGAAAATGTTTCGACTTGTTCAAGCTGACGATTCGCATGATCGCTAGGAAGCGATTGGACGCGGGTGTTGGCATCGCTGAATGCAAAGGGTTTCGCCCACTCGAATGTGCTTGAGCTGTGCAGCCATTTGAAGAATCGAACGAGAGCTGAAAGATAGTTGCTGGCCGACTTGGCTTTCATTGGCGAATTAGTACCTTTTCTTGGAGGTCGGCGACGCCAGTACCCGAGCATCTCGTTTACCGCATCGGCATCCACGTATGCGAGAAGCCGGTTGTCATGATGCTCCTTAAGCAGCTCTACTTGCTTGTTCTGGGTGTGTCCCCAATCGGTAAGCCGATCCAATTCAGGCCGGTAGTATTCCCGCTTGATAAAGCCCTGGTAACCCGAAAACGCCTCATGCAGTGTTTGGCGATTAAGATTTGCTGGCGTTAGCCCAACTTGATTTGAGTTCGATGTGTTATTCGTTTGAACCGACGGACTGGTGTTGATAACGCCATATCGAGGAGCCTCAAAAGACACTCGATGGTTCGCTGAGAATGACACTTGACTGGAAGTGGCAGGTTCAATTTCGCCTAGGGGTGTTCGAGGACCGTTTCGTCTATGCTGCCCTTTCACCGTCGCTTGGTTCATCACCGAGCCAGCAGGGACTTGTTCCAGGCAGTGAATCGCCGCACAACCCACATCATAAAAATAGCGATCTGAGGGCACGAAGAGCACAACAGGATGCGTTGCCTGTAGTCGACGAATTCGATCGGCATAGCCCAATTGTGATTCATGAGATCTTGGCTCGACTGCAACTTCTTCGACTCCTCGCGACACGCACTTGCCTATGCGAAGCAAGTCATCCGGCCACAGCGGTTGGTCTTGCTCGTGACTCGAGGCGTAACGATCCCAAAGTTCTCGTAACTTTCTTTCGCGACATTCGGCTTCTCGCAGATCTTTCCCGAGCAGGAACTTTTGTTGTTGCTTCTTTCCGTTCTTGCTGAGCACCCAACCGATCTGCCGAGTGTAGTATCCGCGCGAATCCGGACTCCATTTTCGTCGAGTTCGACTCTTCATATGCACACAAAAAACGGCTCACTATCGGAACATTTGTCCGGAATTGCCGCCCTAATAAGAACTTTTATCAGAACATTGGGAGGTTTTGTGAATGGCCAAGTCGTTGGTCGATGCCAAAAACAACCTCAATCTCAATAAAAATAGCCACTTACCAGGGTTTGGCAAGTGGCTAAATGATGGAGGCGGCGGGGATCGAACCCTCGTGTCGCAATTCCGAAGTCGCTGATCCTCAAGGACTTACGGAAAACGAAAATGTCGTGGCAGCGGTAGGGCAGCGTCAGGATTGCGTCTTGTGTCAGCAACTGGCACGAGTGGACGCAGGCCTCAAGAACGATATTGAGTCCATTGCCCGAGCTTGGGCAACGCTTGACCCAAATGTTCGGGCCGCAATTCTGACTTTGATTGGAACTCAGCCAAAGTTGCAGTGAAGCCAACACACAATGCGATCTTCCTGTTCAAAATTCGATTTCGATATTTGGAAAGCGCGTTTTGAGCATTTCAATACTGACGTCCGTTACATTGGCACAATTCCTGATTTCGAGTTTGTTGAGACCATCGAGCCGTACCAAGTGCTTTACGCCCTCGTCAGAAATTGACGTGTTGGATAACTTCAATTCCTTTAGACCGTTGAGACGACCAATTTTGGCCAATCCCGCATCCGTTATCCCCGTTGAATCCAATTCCAATTTGGTAAGCGACGCCGGAAAGTACTCGAAGGAATCATCCGTAATATTAGTTTGGGTGAGGTCTAGCCATTGAAGGTTGAGGTGCCGGAAATCGCGGACGCCGGCATCTCCAATGGGATTTCCTCCCAAGAATAAATTTCTGAGATTAGTAAGTTCGGCCAAATGGTGCATTCCTTCATCGGTTACAGCCGTATTGTAAATCATCAACCCGGTAAGTGAGTTTGGAAGTGATTCGAGACCGTCGTCGCCAACCGCCGTATCATGGAATTGAAGCTCGGTTAGCTTCAGGTTTTTCAAGCTTTGGACTCCCTTTGATGTCACTCCGGTTTGCTGGAGATAGACATACTCAACACCATCCATGGAAGCGATTGTTTTAACTGATTCGTCTGAAATTGAAGACTCACTTAGATCAAATGACATTACATCCAACTCCCGACAAATGGTAAGAATTGGAGCCAATGCTGCATCGTCAATATGGCGGAATGTGAGTAAGATACTTCCTTCCCCGCTAACTCTGTATTGGCCGCCGCTAGTCTCCACCATTTCCCGAAGCTCTTCTTTTCGCATGGCCCGTTCGTTCTCGGCAAGTTGGAACTGTTTTTGGCTATCGCCATTTTCGGACGTCCCTTGCGGCCCGCGTTCTGCGAGATTCTTTGGTGGCTCCTGTAGCGCGCTCGAATTGGTCTTTTGGTTTGAAATCACGAGCAGCGAAACTACGATTACCAGTAGGACCAACCCGATCGCGACAATCGCTGGCTTTTTGTAAATTGATATGCGCAATGTTGTTTTCGCGCGTTCGACATTTGTTTCTGCCGTTTGCGTACTGTATGTTTGGTAAATCAAGTCTTCTGAATTTGGAAATTCCAAGACAGTTTCCTCAATGGCTCGAGTGAGTCCCACTTCTTTTTGGCGCTTTTCAATGAACCCGACTACTGCAATCGGCAATATGGGTTTAGATGAATTCGAGTTGATCAATCTAGAATCCGGTTAATTTGAGTAATGAACAAGAAAAAAAATAATTGGTGAACTTTGTGAAAAGGCAAAGGGTTCTCAGTCCCATCGGATGCTGGTTCTTGCTGTCGCGTCAAAGACCTGTGGGGAATTTGCCACTTCTGGGCGCAAGGAAGACAAAACTATTCTAAAACGACTGGAAGCAATCGGCAAGCAAATCTTGGTTGGGCAGAAACGAGATCCGGAGCTGAAGCTTTATGAATTTCGGCCAGATAACGAGCCAGCAATAGGAGTTGCGGGTTTATTCATCCGTGCAGTCAAACTTGTTGAACAAGAATACTCCAAGCCTCCGGTAACTGGGTTGCGATTGTATATCCGGGATGACCACTATCTACGACTGGCTATGGGCGTGGAGATATTGGAGGCAATTGGGAGTGACAATGTCTTTACAGAACGGTTCGTCGGCGCATGGTTTTACGACGATTTGACAATCGACGTTTCGATATTTGATAATCAATTGGTGAAACAGGGACGGACCAAAAAACTAAACGAGATTCTTTCGGCTGTAGCAGAAATCAGCCAGAGCCAAAAGTTGAAACTGTTTCGGTCGCTTCAGGACGAATTGTTCCCTACCTCAGACGAAAACAATTCCCTAGCATCAAGCTCTTTTCCCTCGTCAACAAAAGTGTCCACCGAACTCGAATTCTGCATAAAAAAACTTGATGAAGTGATTGTTCTTGGCCTGAACGAGCCCAAAAAGGCGATTGCTTTATTGAATACAGTATTTTCAGAAATCGTTGGACGTGAATTGGGCGACCCCGAGTCGAAGCGTATTTTCAAACAACGACTGTCAGCGATACGCGAATTTTTGCCAATCGAGCTCTATTTTGAAGGCGTAAAAGTCCAATCGATCGGAATCAATAAAGGCGGCACAAGTAGCACTGGCCAAATCGTGTTGCGGTTCGGTGGACGTGAACCTGCAAAGTCCCCTCAGGCAATACCGAGTTTAAAGGCGCGGCAAAAATAGCAGTTGACAGTCTATGCCTGCCGCATAGACTCCTTTTGTGGGTCGTCGTTGTTGCATTTGCCGTGAGCCCCTTTTCTTTTTGGTGTCGTGCGCGGCAGCATGGGATTCCTCGGTTTTTTCCGGCATGACGATTCCAACAAATTCGTTTTTTGTTTCATTTTTGGAGTCGCTCATGTTTATTTCACGCTTTGGTTTTTCGCTTTTTCGAGCGAAAATGGCACTTGTTACGTTTGGACTTCTGTTGTTGGCGAGTTGCGCAACGGATGCCTTCGCCGACGGCGAAAACGAGCTCAATGTCAAAAACCCGTTTGTTACTGTGGGGCCGGGCATGGTAATCGATTGTCAGGACTTTGACCGCGAGTCGCCCGGATATGGCTATAGCTGGGAGCCTATTGATGGTGGACTCCGCTGTGTCGCCGAACCAAATGAAACCGCTCGGCACCACGCCGAAATCACATATCAAACCATGACTGACGGGGGCTCCTTTTTTGCGATATTGCTCGCTCGCGGGCGAGACGGAAATTCCGACTCAGTTCGATTGGCGGTCAATGGGGCCGTCGTTGCAGGTCACTTCCGTCTCCACCGTGGGACCGATTTTGGATGGACAGCCGTTCAAATTCAATTGCCAAGAGGATTCTCAACAATTTCGATTCTTGAACGCGAACCCAACGCTGAAATCTCAAAGCTTGTTTTGACGCGACACCGGACATTCAGTTTGTCAGGACCCGTTCCAACGACGGGTCGTGTTTTATTCTATACTTCAGATGGCGATGCAGTCGCTGATGTTCGATCGGGTCGCGGTCGCGATTTTGTCGATTATGCATCCGAGCCAAAGCTGCATGGCCGACGGTTGACAAAATTTGAGAATGGTTTCCCAACACCCTCCGGCGGTTCAATTGATTTCACGATCCCACCTGGCGCTGATTTTTATTCCTGTGAAGCTGGCATGCTTGATGGCGCGAGCGGGTACGTAAAATTTCATGTCCGAATCGATGGCACACTGGTGTCTTCCTCGCCTGGGATCGTCGGAGGGCAGTCTCACAATTTCGTTGTTCCAATTTCGGCTGCGAATATTGGGAAAACACTGTCGGTCGATATTTCTCCTGGTTCATCGAATTCAGATGATCAGGCAGTGTTAAACAAAAGTGTTGGGTTTGCAAAGACAAGGACCTCAACGTTTCTTGGGCTTCTGAGTTGCAATACATCGTTAATACGTCCCCTTACGGAGAGGGGCGAGATGCGACACCGTGGTTCCCGTACGCTTTGATGCACGATGGCGAATACGTCGCTCGAGGCATATCGATTCACCCACCTGCAAATGCAACCTCAATCATTGGCTTCGATGTTCCTGCCGGCGCGTCAATTTTCCAAGCGACTTTAGGACTCAGTGATCCAGACCCCTACTATGGCTGGGCAAGTCTTTCAATTCTCAATCAAAATGGTGTAGAGTTGTACACCACCGGACCTTTCGGTGCTGGCGCCCTAGATTCTGTTGCGATCGATCTGGAAAACACGGGAACGACATCGATTTTTTTGGTTTCAGAATCCCTGGGACCGAACGTCGAGGACCACGTTACTGCATTTGATGCTCGCTTCACGACTATTCGCCCGAAGGTCAACGGGCAATCGCATCTGAAACTGCCTTTGCGTATGGTGAATGTAAATTGGGGGGTGGAAAGGCTCAAGGATGATGCAGATAGGCCATTCGACGATCTGACAACAATCTATGAGGCTGCCGGCGGGGATGATGAATACGTTCCTTGGTCGTTGACGATTCGATTTCAAATCTTCGCTTTCCAGGGAAATGGATTTAACAAACGCCAGGCCTACTCAAAAGGCCTCGAAGCATGCCTCTCGCATATTCGCGTTGACAGATTGGTGGAATGGTGCCGCGATCGACAAATATACGTTTGTTTTGCGTTATACGATTCTCCGGTCAGCTTCAGGCCAGACGGACGATTCATTTCCAACTTCGGTCGCCCGAACGCCCCAGAATTTCTGGAAAACAAACGCGACAAAGTTGAGCTTCTTCGACTGTGTCGACTAATTGTTGGTGAGTTTGAACCAAAAGGGCTGACGCAGATTTGTGCGGTCAATGAGCCTGTTCCATTTTCACCCCGAAAGCTTCGGGAATTTTACAAACGTCTTGAGCATGACATTCATGTGAAGAGCGGATATGAGAACGTGATAATCGAAATGGAGGCTGCCAGAGGGAATCCTCATAAGCTGCAACAGATTTCCAATCTGAACTACTCAAATGCGATTCATACCGCACACATTTGGTCGGGAATATACAACGCTCAAGGAATCGATTACAAGGGAAGTATTGGCCGGTCAGAAGCGGAAATTCGTGAGCGGCTTGAAAATCGCCTTTCGCCTGTATTTCGGTTTCAAGATCGGGGTCGCGACGTGCTAATCACAGAATACGGCACTTCCAAAAAAAGTCGGAAGAGCAATCGTAACGGACTTTATTATCTTCAAGAACTAAATCGAAAATTGTATTCACGAGGCATTGGGACCTGTTTTCACGTTCTTCATGAACATCCAGGATGGGGCGTTGATAGCATTGATGAACTCCGGTCAATCCTTTTCCCTCCCAACAATTAAGCGGAAAACTTCGATCCTGAATCCTCTTCGTCGATGGCCAGTTTTTACTGGCCATTTTCTTGTTTTAATTCGCAATAGATCGAAGAACTTCCCAGCTGCGGACGCATCTTTTTTCTTTGCGGCCGGTTCCTTTTTTTTCCGCCACTAAACAGTGCAATATAGTCGAGTCTTAAAGGGCTGGGTGGGCTTGTTCCAATTGGTAGTATTGTTTCAACGATCGCCTGTGGGGTGTTACTGAGGCGGTTAAACCGGTGATGAAGAAAAAACCCGATTGCCTTGTCGCCGTTTGGCGAATTTGGGTCGGCGCTGATTATGTCATCGAAAACATCAAGGCAAATGATTGGACCAATTTCACGACCATTCTTTGGTTTATTGATATCTGAAAACGCATCGGTTGGATTGACGCACTTCTCTTCATAGAATTCACCGTTCAGGATAGTGCTAAAAGGAATTTGATAAATTCGGCTTGCGAAGGCCAAATCCTTCGGTTTAGAGCCAGGCCCTTTCTTAAAATCGATTCGCCAAACACACTCGTACACTTGCTCCGCGTACACTGACGCAACCACATTGAGATTAACGAAAGCGACAATAGCAAACACAAACAGTTGGCTTTTCATAGCAGGGCCATGTTTTTGAAGAACTTTGTCAAGGCATCGATCGCGATGGCCTGTTTCGTGGTCGGGTTGCCGTCTTTTTTGGATTTGTAGACAAGATCGTCAAGTAAGTCAGACAATTCCTGGGGAATCCGTGTATTGAAAAGCGTGACTGGCTT
>CBDDAC010000008.1:0-207148 GCA_965224765.1 Mariniblastus sp. | reverse complement strand
GAATCTGCCAAGGGTACTTTGAGCCGATCAGGTATTCTTGGCTTCGGAGGCTTGGGGGTATCTCCCCAAGCGGATTTTGCTAACGCGATAAATGATGGCGATGTCGGCAATTTTTCTGAATTTTGCGTGACGTTTTAGGCTTCACGGCAACACTAATTTGGAGTTCCTCGCACTCGTCCTCCACATTGTGTAAATTGCATTGGGTAGATAATTTCAGGAATGGGAAAACGATGAATTGCAAAAATTTGGTCAAGCTCGGTTTCGTTACACTACTCTCAATTGGCATGACTGACTGTTTGCTCGGTCAGTCTAATGACGATGCTTCGTTGGAGAGTGCTCCAATTCAGCAACGACAGAATGGAGTGAATCTTCAGGACCAGCGAATTAACGACATTCTCGATTCTCCAGTCACCTTGGATTATGATGAGACGCCGTTCATTGATTTCATGGATGAGTTTCGCCGCGAATTCAGCATCAACATCGTACTGGACCAATCCGCCAGGGATGACGCTTTGTCAGAGAAAGATATCGTTACGTTTTCTATCAGAGATATCTCGATGAGATCCGCGCTTCGGCTGATGCTTGATCGATTCAATGCTACCTTTCTTGTGCGAGATGAAGTTCTTCTAATTGTCTCCAAAGAGGTGGCTAAGAACCCAGAATTTTTTAATCGTAAAATCATCAACTGCGAGACGATTTTGGAAAAAATTCGCAATACCAAGAACCAAGGGGAAGATGCGATTTCGAGCGTTCAGCGCGTGAGTGACTTTGCCGAAGGACGTGGCGTCGGCGGCGGAGTTTTCGATTTGCTTTCTGGAGATCAGATCCCTGGACTCGTCGACGGTGCTGGGCAAGTCGACCAAGAAGAGCAAGCAAAGACCTGGTTCGTTGTAAAACGTGGTTACAGTGCAGAGGCCGACCTGATCGATACTATCATATCATCCGTGACGCCTGATGATTGGGACAGCACCAATGGAGATGGATCAATTACTATGGTCGGCGGCTGCCTGGTTATTCAACAAACCGATGATGCGATCCGGCAAGTTGAATCGCTGTTGGCCCAACTTTCCAGCGTAATGGATCAGGAATAGATCTCCTGGATTTAGAAAGCTCTGTGCGACTCAATCTTTATTGAGTTGGCGCCAATTGGATATAGATTTTTGGCAGCTAGAGCACTTCGAAAATTGCTCTAATACTGGAAGTGCTCTAAGTTAAACTCGTTGCTGGTCACTCTGGCAACGAGTTCGGATGTCGTGGTGATCGCGTCTTGTTGTACGCTTATGCTGCCTTGGCCAGATCAATCTGACTACTGCGGAGATTTGCGAAAGTGAATCGGCGACAACGTTGGGAATTGACTGTACTCTAATTGCCCAATCTGCGGCGAACCAGCAATTGCAATGTTTGAACCATGGTTTTCGCAACTTTCATTTTCGATGGGCCGTCTTTCATGTCGTAGCGAAGCAACATTGGGACTTCGCCAATGATTGGGCTGAATCGGCGCATCTTCAATAGCATGTCGACCATGCATGAGAAGCTTTTTTCACTGACGAATTGGTCTTCGTAGTGGTCTGAAGTTTCCTTGAGCTTGTCAAAGTTGTAAGTTGTAGACGCGGCAAAGGGGGTCGACGCGGCAAAGGGGGTCGGGAGTCTTTTCTTTGTTGGGTGACCGAAGTATATTGATTGCGAGATTAGATTGATTTAACTTTCTCGCATTTGAACAGAAAAGACTCCCGACCCCATTCGCTTTGGCCCGTAAACTTATGCTGCCTTGGCCAGATCCTATCTGGCCGCTGCGAAGCTTTGCGAAAGCGAATCAGCGACAACGTGTGAATTGACGTGCCCTACTTGCCCAATCTGCGGCGAACCAGCAGTTGCAATGTTTGAACCATGGTTCTCGCAACTTTCATTTTCGATGGGCCGTCTTTCATGTCGTAGCGAAGCAACATTGGGACTTCGCCAATGATTGGGCTGAATCGGCGCATCTTCAAAAGCACGTCGACCATGCATGAGAAGCCTTTTTCGCTGACGAATTGGTCTCCGTAGTGGTCTGAAGTTTCCTTGAGCTTGTCAAAGTTGTAGGCACGGAAACCACAGGTGTAATCTCTTACGCCCCGGATCGGTGTGATGATTTTGAAAAGCCATTTGGCGAACCAAGGTAAAGATCGTTCGAATCATCGGAACGCCTATGGTTCTAGATCCCGATTGGTAACGGGATGCGATGGAGACATCATATCCTTCGTCGATCATTGACAATAATTTTGGAATTGCTGCAGGTGGTTGGGTGTCATCTGCGTCAAGTGTCACAATCCGATCGCCAGATTGTCCATTCTGGAGCACGAATGCCAATCCAGATCGCATGGCTCCAGCCAATCCTTGATTACTTTGGTGCTGAATCAACTCAATCGGATGATGGAACGAGAGTCGGCTTACCTGTTGTGCGGTGGAGTCGGTACTCGCATCATCGACGATGACGATTTCGTAAACGAGCATCTCTCGCTTGGCCACGGCACAGATTTTGTCGACCAGCGAAACAATGCCGACTTCCTCGTTGTAGGCCGGCAGCATAATCCAAACCTTCGAATCACGAAGCTGGTCCAATGGTGTTCCATTGGCCTTGACTTTCAGTTGTTTTTCAACAGCGGCAAATATGAGTATTGGCTTCGGGCATCGGAGTGCGTATCAGGTTGTGAATCGTGGTGTTGTCAATCGTTGCTTACTTATGATTATCATCATAATCCGAATTGTTAATTGATGCAGAAATACCTCACAATTAGTTAGTGATTGTTTGGGCGTAATCGTTACAACCGTTACTTGACATAAAACGCCGTAAGTACAATGTATTCATTGCTCTGCCGCCCGTTCCCGTCCTGTATCCCATCATCATGATTTCTCCGCCCCGTGACCGCTTGATACATCGATTTATGAACCATAAAGGTACGGTGGGTACCCTTTTGGTTCTATGCATCGTGTTGGTATTTGCGACTGCCTATCGGACCTACCATGATTATTCGGTGCCCTCGAATACATTTGACTGGTCGAAACGCGGTCATAGTGATTTTCATTACGGAACCTACCTGCCTGCCACAGCGTTTCGCAAAGGCGTTAATCCGTACGCACCTGAAGTCATGGAGAAATATCCAGTCGCATCGCCTTCGCGCCCCTGCCCTCCGATTACATTCATTCTTCATTTGCCTTTTACGTTTGTCGATATGGAAACGGCGGATGTTATCTTCTTCGTATACAACACGTCACTGCTTTTCTTGCTGTCGTTCGTTGCTGTTGTGTTGGGGTATGGACGTTTTCATATGGGTTGGTGGTTGTTTGTAAGCAGCCTCTTGTTGGTGTCCCGACCAGGTCATATTTCACTCTTTACCGGTTACTACACACTTGAACTGGTGATGGGCGTATTGCTCGCACTGCATTTTGGAAAAAATCGACCTTGGCTTTCGGCTGTGGGTATGTTGCTTGCTTCGGTCAAGCCGACCTACATTTTGCCGTTGATTCTGTTAATGATCGCAAGGAAGAATTTCCGGGCAGTGATCCTTGGGCTGGCGTTGTGCACGATCGCTGGAGTGGGCGGTCTGGCTTGGCTCGCCAAAGACTCGAGTTTCATGGAAGTTGTACAAGGGATATCGGCAGGACAGGAAGCGTTTCATGCAGACGAAACCGAGTTTCCCGTTAACACTTGGACTCGAGTTGATCTGTTGGGAATGTTTGCCAAGTTCGTTGACTGGATCCCATCGGATAAAGTTTACTTGGCGAGTATGTTCGTGATTGCCTTGATCCCTTGCATCGCAATTTGGCGAGTTGCGGAGCGGGAAAATGATTCCAGCGTTCTTGGAAACTCGAGTATGCTTGCTTTGCTTACGTTGTTGCTGTCGATCTACCACCATAGTTACGACTGCCTGTTGATCGCTGTTCCCTGGATCGGAGTGTCGTTTTTCCCTGGCAGGGTATTGCCGGGAGTCGGCGCTCGAACCAAGTGGCTGTTGGCCGGTTTGTTGACCGTTCCTATGGTTAACTATGCTTCAACGCAATCGGCTCGAAACCTGTTGGGGCTTGAACAGTCGAGTTTGATTTGGCAAGTCGTTACGGTCATCAACGGAGTCAGCCTTTTTCTCGCGCTGCTGATTGTCATGGCGATTGTATTCCGCCAGGCCCAATCAAGTCCTGTTCCAAAAGACGTCGGCAATTAGCCAAGTCGAATATCGCAAAATCAATCTAAGAATCTACAACTACGAAGAAAACATCAAATGATATTAGAAAATCCACAGGACGAGGAGCCAAGCCGAAACGAGTCCGTCGACACTCGGGCGGAGTCGGATTGCCGCTGGGCAATCGTTGGCGGGGGAATCCTCGGCATGACTTTGGCTTATCGAATGGCCAAGTCTGGACACAACGTTACCCTTATCGAGGCAGCCCCGAAACTTGGTGGACTCGCCTCCACTTGGAAGCTTGGCAACGTCGAGTGGGAGCGATATTATCACGTGATTCTTTTGTCAGACTCACGCCTGCGAAATCTTTTGGAGGAAATCGACTTGGCAGATGAATTGCGTTGGGTAGAAACCAAGACAGGGTTCTTTACCGGCGGCACGCTTTACTCGATGTCAGATACCGCCGAGTTTCTCAAGTTTCCTCCGTTGACCATGATGGAAAAACTTCGCTTGGGCGGAACGATTTTTTATGCATCGAAAATTCGCAACTGGCGACGTCTCGAAAAGATTCCCGTTGCGGTTTGGCTTAAACGATGGAGTGGAAAAGGAACGTTCAAAAAAATCTGGGAACCGCTATTGAAGGCCAAGTTGGGAGAAAGCTATCAACGTACGGCCGCAAGTTTTATTTGGGCCCATATCAGTCGAATGTATAAGGCGCGTCGCACCGGCCTCAAAAAAGAGATGTTTGGATATGTGCGCGGAGGATACAGAACGGTCATTGAGCGTTTGACCGAACGTTTGACGGAATTGGGAGTCGATATTCAAACTTCCTGTCCCACTCAATCGATCAACAAAATGGACAACGGTAGTTTTGAAGTTTCATCGGATGGAAGCGTTCAGGAATTTGATCGCGTAATCATGACGACCCCCAACAATGTGGTCCACAAAATATGCCCACAGCTGTCCTGCGATGAACGTGAACGTTTGATGCGGACTGAGTATCTTGGGATCTGCTGTGCATCCATGCTGCTGAAAAAGCCAATTTCTCCCTACTACGTGACCAACATCACTGACACTTGGGTGCCGATGACTGCGGTCATTGAGTTGACCAACATTATCGACAAGCAGGAGACTGGCGGCCGGTCGCTGGTTTACCTTCCCAAGTATGTTCCAGCGTCACATGAAGCGTTTGATCGCCCTGATGAGGAGATCAAAGAAGAGTTTGTTGTCGCATTGGAAAAAATGTATCCGGAATTCAACCGGGAGGATATCGAAGCGTTCGAACTGTCGAAGACACGGAGCGTCATGGCCATCCCCACGTTGAACTATTCCAAGTCGTTGCCGCCAATGAAGACGAGTGTCCCAGGAATGTACCTTGTCAACTCAGCTTTTATTCTCAAAGGGAATCTCAACGTGAATGAAACGATTACCATTGCGGAGTCAGCGATTGCCGGTGTATTGTCTGCCGATCTGAAGAATGCATCCGCCGTTTGATTTTTTGATGCGTCGTTTTGTTCGGGCCGAGCGTTTTATCCGACGAAGTTGTAGACTCGTCGGGCTTCCGCGATAGAATCGTAGACGCCAGATCACCAACTCCCTCGACGGTTCGCCTCTGTCCACCCCGAGTGGTGGGGATGACGGGGACCGTGAAAAGGACATGGACGCAATTGTTGTCCTCGCAAGTCAATGCTCGCAATCGAAGAGATTTGGCCTTTGATGGGGTTCTCGACGATGGGATGCGCGAAGGTATCTGTCTATGTTCGCATTTGCGAGTTAACGTTCAACGAGTTTCGGCGGGAGCCTCAACCTCCCGGAAAACGGACCGAAGTGGATCCGTGCCTGCAACTGACTCAATCAACTGGCTCGAAGGAATTCGGCTCATCTTCGATTGTCATCCAGACAATTTTTCTTTTATTTCAGTGATGGAAAGCTGATGATTCCGTCGCTTTGATCTCTTAAGGCATAATCGTCTACGATGAATGACCTGAAAGAACGGCTTTTTGATACTCAAACAGTTTTTTTCAAAGAGGTAACGATGAAACTCAACATTGCGATCATCGCGATCGTGTTGTTTTCCGCATTCTCAGGCCGATTAGAAGTGGTGGGCGATGATTCGCCGAAAGCAACATTTCTTCGGCTTCAAGAAGCGGCTAACGAAGGGGATTGGGAAACCATGCTTTCCCTGATGACAACTCCCATTCAAGAGTCAACGATCAGTGGCGAAATCTCGAGTGCCGCCGTGGCAATGGAAAGGGAGTTTCCGCCTGGGCCGAAAGGCGATCGTCACCGCGTACGAATTAAAGAAGTGTTCGCCAATCATCATGTTGACGAAATTGCTCGCCCTACTCCCCCCGACTTTTCAGCCGGACGTCCCAGCAAGGAGACAATGGCGGCATTCTCAAAAAAGAAACAAGTCTATGCCGCGCAAGTACTAAAGCACGTGGAGAATCGCAACGAGTTTCTCGCGGACCTTTCTGCTGTTCTTGCCGATAGCCCGATGCCCGTCGGCGCGACCGTGATGTTACGTCTCGGCGAGATCACAGACATCGAAATCCTAGAAAATACAGCAACAGCAATCGTCGAAGTGGATTCGGCACGACTTTCTGATGACCCGTCGGTCATGAATGTGATGCCACCAACTCCCATCCGTTTTGAGATGGTTGGAAACGGGGCTTGGAAATACGCTGGAGTTGACGAAGTCAAACAAAGGGAAATTGCTGAAAGGCACATGGATTTGTGGGCGCGAGAATTCGTTCCTGCAGATGATGACGATCCCTCGGCTGATATGCATATCCCCCAGGTTCAACAAGAAAATGGAATAGGGGAGGTTTTGCTCACGGCGAACTGGGTACCCTTGGATGACGAGTCCACCTATGGATTTGCCAAGAAATGGCCAGAAATCAATCAGATGAAACCCGTGGCCGAACAAAAATCTTATGACCACGCATTCTTTCACTCGATGATACCAAAGCCGGATACATCCGTGGGTGATACCTGGAAGATCGATGAGAACGCCCTACTGCCCCTGTTGCAGCAGTTCCATATTGGGGCAAGTTGCAAGCTCCATCACGGGGGGCCAACTGGCGCTCACGGTTGTCTGGTTGGGAAAAAGGCGGAATTGCTCAATATCTTGATTCGCCTTCACGGGGAAATTCGCCATGAAGATGGATGGTTTTATACCGTGTCTCAATTCGAAGGCCATCTGGTTTGGAATAGCGAAACCAATCAAGTTCATCATTTTCGTTTGTTCGTTCCACCGGTGCGGACCAACGTGGATGTCAACCGTTCCGCAACCCGGGAAGAAATGAACAACAAAACGGAGTACGAAGGTTTGACGGGCGTCGACATCGGATTTATTCCCGTGATGGAATTGACCAGTGGCGATGACGTCGATGCCGTCGATTGGGACGCGGTCTTAGATATAGAGTCCGCCAAAGATTTGCTTGCTAAGAAATTCTATCGCTCAGCAAATATCAATTGGTTGCCATGGGAGGATGCCGTTGGCGAAAGTCAGAAATCTGGCAAGCCGCTTCTGGTTGTCGCGCTATTTGGAACACTTTACGATGAGTCTTGCTGAGCGTCAGGTAAACAATTGAGAGCGGGTCCGCTCTCACGCCAAGCGATTATTGACCACCTTAATGAGAACTTCGTCAACACTTCAATCATTATTCCTGAAATGAAGAATGCGGAAAAGCTGTACACTGATCCAACCGCAGTGGCTTGGGCCAAAACGGTTCAGGAAGAGTTTTCGTATCCAGTAGACAGTATTGTTTTGTCATCCGAAGGAAAACCGTTGTCTCAAATCTCCATCGAGGAAATGTTTGAAACGATTTACAGCGGGAAACAAGGGAAGAGTTATCGAGAATTCCTGGATGACGCGATCGAAGGTTCCAAGTAGCTGTTCAACAGTTAACGACATCAACCGAGTTTAGTAGCATTATTTAGAGTTGAAAGAACTATCCG
Organism: Mariniblastus sp.; assembly: GCA_965224765.1. GTDB lineage: Bacteria > Planctomycetota > Planctomycetia > Pirellulales > Pirellulaceae > CAZDBA01. The sequence goes on along the minus strand of CBDDAC010000008.1, from coordinate 199,031 downwards.
GCTTATCATTTTGTCGGGTAGTTTTTTGCTTTTTGCCGAAGAAGGGGCGGATTGTGATGCAGTTGACCAATCTCTTTTTTGGTTTTCAATGATTGTGTTCGTGACTGTGCTCAAGGCAATCCAGTCCTTTGTTTCGATGTTGCTGTAGATTCGCATTACAATTCACTGAAAGCCGATTTTACCGTTTGAGCGAAACGAGTGTGCTAATGCCATCGAAATTCAAACATTCACCGGTCTGCGAGCGCGATCAGCAGGTTGAAAATCTGTTCGGTAAGGCGGTTCAGGTTGAGCCTGAGAAGCGAGCTGCGTTCCTGTTCGCAGAATGTGGCGGCGACCAAGAGTTACGTGTCGCGGTCACGGAGTTACTCAATTGCCACCAAGCCAACGAAGAATCGGGATTCATCCTGGATCAACCTGCCGTTCCCTTTGAGACGAACAGACCTGACACATGCACCGCACAGATTGCGGAATTTGAAGGAGATATCATTGGTCGATATCGGTTGCTGGAAAAAATTGGCGAAGGCGGCATGGGTGTGGTCTACATGGCAGAACAGCTGGAGGACGTTCAACGGCGTGTCGCACTGAAAATTATCAAACTCGGACTGGATACCCGACAGTTCATTGCGAGATTTGAAACTGAGCGTCAGGCCATGACGATGTTTGATCACCCGAACATTGCACGTGTGCTCGACGCAGGTGCCACGAAAACGGGGCGCCCTTACTTGGTCATGGAACTGGTTCTCGGAGTCGATATTCTCAAGTTTGTTTCGGAGAATAAACTTGGATTCTCACAGCGACTTGAACTGTTTATTTCAGTTTGCCAAGCCATTCAACATTCGCACCAAAAATCGATTGTGCATCGCGATTTGAAGCCCTCAAACATCATGGTATCAATGATTGACGGGGTGGCGGTACCCAAGGTGATCGATTTCGGTGTGGCCAAAGCGTTGCATCATCGGCTTACGGACCGCACCTTGTTTACACAATATGCGTCCATCATTGGGACGCCACAATATATGAGCCCGGAACAGGCAGAGTTAGGTGCTGACATTGACACTCGTTCCGATATCTATTCGTTGGGCGTCCTGCTGTACGAGTTGACGACGGGTTCAACTCCGTTGGAACGGCATGTTGTCGAACGACTTCATCCAATTGCTCTCTTGGATACGATTCGTCAGCATCATATCGAGATGCCTTCGAAGCGTATGTCGAAACAAGGATCTGCGAAACGACGGGATAGTTTAATTTCGGCAGGACATGATCAAAGAGTCGGGCATGAACTGGACTGTATCGTCATGAAGGCTGTTGCCCACGAACGATCCCGTCGCTATCCGTCTGCAAACGAGTTGGCCGCCGACATTCAAAGACTTCTCGATGGAGTCCCGGTTGAAGCGGTCGCGCCGACATACATGTACCATCTCCGTTCCTATCTTCGTCGCAACCGAAAGGCGGTTATAGCAGCCGTCGCAGTCGTCGGCCTGCTCATTATCTCATCGCTGGTTTGTTCGGTTTTTGCTTGGAACGCCTATCAGGCCAATCGCACAAAGGACGAAACCGTTGTGCAATTGGCGAAGGCACTTCGGGACTTGGAAGTTAAGCACGAAAGACTGATTGTTGCGGATAGTACGATCCGAGTAGCGGCGGAAGGCCAAACCTATCACTCCGTGGTCAAGTTTGCGCTTATGAAATTCCGCTGGGAGTACTATCTTAAGATTTCACACTTATTGCCGACCTACAGTAATCAAGGCTCATCTCAGTTTGACGAAGATGACCTTCCGCTTGATCGGGGAACTCGATTTGTGCAAATGGTTCCTCATGAATATCTTGATTTGGATGTACTCTTCGATTTGGAAAATCGAGATTTGTGCAAAACGGAGTTAGCACGACTGCAAGCTTGCGCAAAGAATCTCTCGTTGACGGAACAGCCGAATCGTCCTGAATTCGAATCCAATGAAGGGTCGATTGATGCGAACTTGAAAACTGAATTGGCTCAAATTGCGATTCAATGTCGTAGCATGTTTTTTCGCATCTTGTTGAAGGAGCATCGAATTGCCATCGGTGATCAGAATCCAAAGATCGCACGAACGCTAAATCTATTGGCCCTGTCGCTTTTGGACTCTGGGCAGAATGCCGAGGCCGAAGTCCTCTTGGGCGAAGCGATGGAAATTTCCACGGACGATTCGACCTTGGGAATTTCTCGAGCGATAATGCAGGCGATTCAATCTCAATGATGAACTCTCCAAACATTCAAATTGATCGAGTTCTTGAGGCGGCCGAATCGGGGGATCGTCAAGCTGCCAGTCAGCTGTTTTCGATCATTTACGATGAGCTCCGGCAGCTCGCCCATCGAGAGCTAAGTCGGGAGAACTCTGTTGGGACCTTGCAGACCACCGCGCTTGTCAACGAAGTTTGGCTAAAACTCATCGGCAACAATCAGAATCCTCAATGGAGGAACAGCAATCACTTGTTGTTGGCAGCAGCCAATGCGATGAGGCGAATTCTTGTCGATGCCGCTCGAAAGCGGAAAAGGCAAAAAAGAGGTGGCTCGCAGGGCATCCAATTGGCTTTCCATGAAGAGATGTATCCTGAATTTCCCAACGAACAACTGCTTTTGCTCAATGATGCGTTAGATGAACTTGCTCGCGTCGATCCTGTAAAAGCTGACCTGGTCAAGCTTCGATATTTCGCTGGTTTGACGAATGCAGAGGCATCGCTTCATTTGGGGATTTCCACCGCAACCTCCGAGCGATATTGGGTTTTTGCGCGGGCTTGGTTGCGAAAAAAAATGGATGGATAGAAAATCTCATCAGGCTAGGAAATCTCATCTGCCCTCCCCAAGAGTCCTAAGAGAAATTGCTGAGTTGATTTATTTTTAGATTGGGTGTCACACTCCCCTGTTCTGCTTGTATTGGAGGAAATGCCAAATTCAGAACAGGAACTCACAATGAAAATCCGATTTTTTCTTCTTCTCCTCTCAGGAATGCTGTTCACGGGCTGTTTTCAAGCGGACTTGAAGACTTCGGGCAGCGATAAATCGTCTAAATCGAACGAGACAGAAGACTCTGTCGCTTCGGAAAATGAAAACTCTTCAGTGGCGTCCAAGAATACCGCGGAAAGTACTCCGCCCAAATTATCAACCGTGAGCGGACGAATCACGATTCCCGCATGGGAAGCCCGAATTCAAGAGAATGCAACAATATCTAAAGACGGGGTTCTCTATATGGACAACTACGAGGATTATGCAATCTCCGCTTCATATTTGGGTGTTTTGGAATCAGGGACAACGGTGGGGAATAGCGTCAGGTTTCCCTTCATGGGGTCCTCAGTTCCTGACGTTAAAATCCTGACTCATGAACCTCGGGATTCTGCCCTTCGCTACGTCGTCGGAGAGGGGTGGAGATTCGAGCACGTTGAACTGCCAGCAGGCCGGTATTGTTTTGTTTTTGGGTGGACACCTGACACCTATCATTGGGTTTGGAAAGAAATTAAGGAGGGTGAAGATGTCAGTTTTGATGTCGAGATCAATACCGAAGAACAGAGCAAGCTTGTCGTCAGCGCACAGCCAGATTCAAAAGTTTGGCTGAATGTTGCTTGCCCTTCCAGCCTGGATTGGAGTGACGAAGCGCGGCAGGGATTTGATACGCACCGTTGGTCGATCATTCCTTGGGATGATTTTCGTCCGGATTATGTTGTCGGCGATGAAGGTGAGCTGACGATGCTGGGGCTGACTCCCGGCGAGTACTGTCTCTATTGCTTGAAAAAGGGAGCTGATAAGGCCCAGCGAAAAAACGTCAAGATCGATTCAAATCAAGAAGTTGCAATCGAATTCGATCAATAACTTGGAATGAAACGTTTTGCAGTATGGCATCTTGAAAACACAGATGAAAAAAGGCCACACCACTTTTGATCAGGCAGCATGACCTATGTGTAACATGTACAATGTTGATGTGAACCACCATGAGATTGCGGACTGGGCTGGCGCCTCCGTTCAGCTCGGATTTACCTGGCACTCAGGAACAGTCTTTCCTCGTTCACCCAGTCCAGGTGTATTACTGGATGAAGATGGTAAATGTGAAATTGGTCCGATGCGGTTTGGTTTGACTCCGGTGGGTTCCAAGTCGCTCGATCACCACAAGCCGGTTTACAACAACGCTCGGTGTCGAATCGATTGACAAGTGGCCCTGGCAGCCATCTGCGAATTGTCGCTGTATTATCCCGCTGACAAGATTTAAAGAACCCTGTTACTGGGGCCCCGATTCCGGTCATCAAGTCGATTTTTATTCGCCTGACAATTTGATCCTAGGTGTTGCCGGGGTCTACAGCCGATTTGAAGACGAGATCACGATGACTTTTCTCATGCGTCCGGCAGCAGGATTTGTGATGGAGCATGGTCATCAACGACAGCCCATTTTCGTCCATCCGGATGGGTTCCCGGACTGGCTTGGCGGTGGAAATCGTGAGATCTGCGAATCAAAAAAAGTTTTGGCACGCTACGCATTTGAACCGAAATTGGCATTTGAGGATCTTGGTGAAATGAAATCGGGTTGGCGAGGGCGGGTCGCGGCTGCAGAGAAAAAGCGTGACGCCGAATTGCGGGCGGTTGAGGAGATTGGGCCTCTAGGGTTCTGAGTTCTTGCGGTCGCGGGCATTTTGTCGAAGCCGGCGGACAAGGGAAATTCGCCAAACATCAACTGCGCTTGCGACGTTTTACGACGAAACGTCCCAATCCTCCACAGAATCAAGATTGCCATTGCGGTAGATTAGATGGAAAATGCCCCTTTTCAGCAACTTTTTTGAGTGCTATTCTTTGAGGCCGCTTGGAGGCGCAGTGCCCCAATCCGGTAGTTATCCCCATTAGCAATCAGGTCTTGCAACGATCCTATGTCTGAAAATACACAATACTCAATTCGGCTTACTGATTCCAACGTAGTAGAGATTTTTGGGGCCGAAGGAGTATGGGTTTCGATCGTTCGATCCAAGAGTCTCGATTTTCAGTATGATATCTACAACGGTCCAGTTGCAGCCGATGGTGCTCCCGACCTGCAATTGAATAGTTTTGATCAGGTTGCTGCGGCAACTCAACAGGCGGACGTCAATACAGACGATTTGCAAGACCTCATTGATCAGCTTTAGTGCGGAATAAAGGGGTCGGGAGTCTTTTCTTTGTTGGGTGACCGAAGTATATCGATTGCGAGATTAGATTGATTTAACTGTCTCGCATTTGAACAGAAAAGACTCCCGACCCCATTCGCTTCGTGTTGTTTTTAGTTTTTAACTGCTGACGGCCTGAGTTCGTTGGTTTAGTCTTTTCGGTAGTCTTCGACTTCGTGTGCCGGTTTGTTTTCTTTGTTTTCAAAAAGTGTGATCAAACTGCCAGCCGGGATCTCTCGCGTTCCGTAGGTGATGCCCGAGGGCCATTTGATTTTCAGGCTGTTGATGGAATCTGAGTCTCCGATACCCACCAACAATGTGTCGCTATTTTGAACGGCAAATCCCTCACCGCATCGAAACTCCCGCTCGATGGTAAGCCCCTCTTTTGTTTCAATTGCGACGCTTGCTCCGTATCCGTCACGGGAGGAAAATCTGCTAGGTTTGTTGGTGTCGGCGCCACCGACAAACCGAATGGCAATGATTTGATTTTTCGATTCGATCTGATTGGAAAATAGACCTAGATGAGGCGCATTGGAGTTGCTGAGGGCGATATCAACTCGTCCATCACGGTTGCAGTCCCAAATAGCAAAGCCTCGACCATCGGCAAGTGAATCCAACCCGGAAAGCGTCGAAAGATCCGTGAACGATCGACGACCGTCTTTGTTTTGATTGTAAAACCATCGGTTACGTTCGTTGCCACTGAATGAAGCGCCAACTTGGTCTGCAATTGGCGTTGTGTTTTTCCATGCTGCGGCGTTTCGAACCTCTCCACTTAAATTGTCATCAGATCGCACGACCGTGCGCCAGTAGCGACTTCACAAATCCTCATCGCAGGCAATCTCTTTCGGTGCCGTGTAGAAACCACTTGTCACATAGAGGTCGAGGAATCCGTCATTGTCAAGATCACAAAACTGTCCTCCCCATGACCAGCCAGCTTTGGTTACATGCTGGTCCTCAAGGCCCTCGCCAGAAACCAGTTCGAATTTTTTCCCATCCTTGTTCTGGAAAAGCCGATTTCCATTGGCTGAAAGCAAATAGTTGCGATCGATCTTTGGAAGCTGACTAATGATCCGTTTGCCAGCCTTGCTGTACATGTTGGAAACATACAAATCCTGGTGGCCGTCATTGTCATAGTCACCCCAAGTCGCGCCCATCCCATAGCCACGCATTGCTTCGCCCCCCACTTCGACCGTCACGTCAATGAACCCTTGTTCTTCGTCATTTCGAAACAGATAGTCGGGCGCAAAGTCATTGCAAAGATACAAATCAACGTCGCCGTCTTTGTCGTAATCTGCCCAGGTCGCCTGGAAGGTGTTGGACCAAATTTCAGGCATCGCTTTCGACTCAGTGAATTTTCCATTGCCCAGATTCTTGAGTAAACGATTGGGAGGGCCTGGCCTTTCAAGCCACGTGTCCGATGGAGACATTTTGCTATAACGCTCAAATAACTTTGCTGCGTGATCCGAAGGCATGTACTTTGATGCAATTTGCAGGTCCTGAGCCACTCGTTTTAACACCATGTGGCTTGATAGGTACAGATCCAAGAGTCCGTCATTGTCAAAATCGGCGACCGAAATGGATGTGATGAATCCAGGAAGTCGTTCCGAGACCTGTTCATTCGTTCGGTCGACATACTTGCCATTCTCATTGATCAACAATTTGGAATTCGCGAAACAGCGTCCCAGAAATGCATCTTTGTCACCATCATTGTCGAAATCGGCAAACACTGCACACGACGTTCGATCCCAATTCAATCCAAGCTCTTCTGCAGCCTCGTGGAATGTTCCGTCTTGATTGTTGACGAACATCCTGTTTTTACGCCATCGCGTCATTACATATAGATCGTCCCAACCGTCGTTGTTGATGTCGACGATTGAAACCGAGGGATGAGCCATCGTCGTATCGGCCGTAAGGAATTGTCGAAGTTCAGGGAATGGCAAATTGACTTCCCCGTTTCCGTTCGATTGAACGATAAATTTATCGTTTAGCGAATTTAAAAGAGGGTCCTGATGTTCTGTTGGAATTGCTTCGGAAAAGGTGTCTCGAAACATTAGATGCTTGCGAACAGCGGTTTCGAATGACTTTTGCTGCCAGCGATCAATTTTCCAACTGTCTGAGTTGGAACTGGTGTCGTTGCTCCAGTGGATTTGTTGCATTGCGTGGATAGAAATCCAGAACCCGGTTTTCAATCGAGCCAATCCATCAAATTTGACGAGAGTATCAAACTTTGAGGTGTCAAGTTTCGGCTGAATTTCGTTGGCGCCAGGAAGCCTGGCAAAATCTCCGCGGACAATTTTGAAACTAGCGTGACTAAACGAATCGACATCAATCTTCCGAAGAACCGAATCCCAGATTATTAACGAGGCAAGTTCAGTGTCTCGTCCTTCACCAATGCTTTGTCTGAAGCTCTCCGTGCCAATTGAATCGAAGGAATCAACGTTGGTTTCTTGCTCGTTGAGATCGGCGATGAAAATCGAGTGGGCAAACAGCTCTTCTCCAAGAGGATCGGGGAGACTGCAATTGATAACACTTTGGTTGAGCTTTTTTAACTCCACGGTTAACTCAAGAATGAGATTTTCTGAGTTGACGAGATTCGTCACGACTTTTGGAGAAGGCGCGTCCGGTGCCGCTACACGTATCGATTTTGTCTTGGTTCCAAGCGACGACGTGGAGCTGTTGGATAGCTTCTCATCGGTTTGTGTCAAGATGACAAAGACGGCAACCCCAAACATGAGAATCGCGATAACGGCAAGCACTGCCCAGATACTGTTACCTGCACGGGAAGGGCAGGGTGTGTTTTGAGAATAAAACTGGCGTTTTGAATTCATGAACGGTCCTTTAAGCGCGGACGCACTCTACCAGTCGGTAATTCTGGTGAGATTATCAGTGTGTTTTGTCTGGCGCGCTCTTCACCCATTCCACATAAAAGGATAGTTCCCCAACTTGCTTTGGTCAATCATCCTCAGATGTGACAACGGAAGGGAACCAAGCGGCTTAAAGAAAATACGGGTCAATCAATCGCATAAACTTCAAACTGCGCGAAGAAAAAATGCAGTCCCATCACAACGTAGCGACGTGTCAACGAAGGTGGAGTTAAGGGAATTGGCTGCCAGGGGTTAAGGGAATTGGCTGCCAGGGGTATAGGCAGCAATTTCGTGAGTTGGAGAATCGTTTTTGTTTTCAAAGAGTGTGACCAGGGTTCCTGCCTCAATTTCTTTCGTTTCGTAAGTGATTCCTGAAGGCCACTTGATATTCATTTTGAGAATCGAGCCTGAGTCGCCGATTCCAACGAGCAGCGTGTCGCTATTTTGAACTGCGAACCCCTCCCCGCAACGAAACTCTCTTTTGATCGTTAAACCATTAGAAGTTTCAACGGTAACGACGGCCCCATATCCGTCACGTGAGGTGTATTTTCCCGGCTCGTCCGTGGTTGCGCCACCGACGAACCGAATGGCCACCATCCGGTTGTCTGATTCGATTTGGTTGGTGTACAGATTTAGCAGAGGTGCGTTGGCGTTGCTAAGCGCGATATCGACACGACCATCACGGTTGTAGTCCCAGATGGCAAATCCACGTCCGTCCGCAATCGAGTCCATGCCCGATAGAGTTGACAGATCCGCGAACGACCGGCGACCGTTCCGGTTCTGATTGTAAAACCAGCGATTGCGCTCGTTACCACTGAATGAGACGCTTAGTTGATTGTCTTGTGGTGAATCGCTCCGCCAATCTCCCGAATTGCGAACTTCGTTGCTTAAGTTGTTGTCAGTGCGCACGACCGAGCGCCAGTAACGACTTCACAAGTCTTCATCACAAGCAATCTCCTTTGGGGCCGTGTAGAATCCACTGGTGACATAGAGGTCCAAAAACCCATCGTTGTCAAAGTCGCAAAACTGTCCACCCCACGACCAACCGGCCTTGGTCACATGCTGGTCTTCGGAGCCTTCTCCTGATACCAAAGTAAACTTTTTCCCATCCTCGTTTTGGAACAATCGGTTCCCATTGGCGGAAAGCAAATAATTGCGGTCGATTTCTGGTAGCTGGCTGATAATGCGTTTGCCCGCTTTGCTGTACATGTTGGAAACGTAGAGATCCTGATGACCGTCGTTGTTATAGTCTCCCCAAGTCGCGCCCATTCCATACCCACGCATTGCCTCGCCGCCAGCAATTTCCGTAACGTCCGTGAACCCTTGATCCCCGTCATTGCGATACAAATAGTCTGGAGCGAAGTCGTTGCAAAGATACAGATCGACGTCACCGTCTTCATCGTAGTCCGCCCATGTCGCCTGAAACGTGTTCGACCATACCTCGGGCATTGCATCCGATTTGGCGAATTTTCCATTACCGATGTTTTTTAGCAAGCTATTGGGGGGGCCTGGCCGTTTGAGCCACATGTCGGCAGGCGACGTTCGGCTGAACATGGCGAGAACTCGCCTGGCGTCGTTGACTGGCATGAACTCCGAAGTCAGTCCGATGTTTTGAGTGTCTCGTCGTATCACCATGTGGGTCGACAGGTACAAATCAAGCAAGCCATCGTTGTCATAGTCTGCAGCAGAAATTGATGTAACGAATCCAGGCAGTTGCTCCGGGATGTGCTCGTCAGTTTGATCAATAAACTTGCCGTCTTCGTTGATCAACAATTTGGAGTCCGCGAAACAGCGTCCAAGAAATGCATCTTTGTCACCGTCATTGTCCAGGTCCGCGAAAATTGCACACGATGTTCGATCCCAGTCGAGTCCAATTTCCTCGGCGACCTCTTTAAATGTGCCGTCCTGGTTGTTTAAGAACATTCTGTTCTTCCGCCAACGAGTCATGACGTAGAGGTCATCCCAGCCATCATTGTTGACGTCGACGATGGAAACGGAAGGATGAGCCATCATCGTGTCGGGCGAAAAAAACTTGCGAAGTTCAGGAAAAGGTAGATCTAGCTTTTCGCCGCGGCTCTTTTGCACGGTGAAGTGATCATTGAGCGAATTCAAAAGCGGCTCTTGCTGATCTTTAGGGATCGCTTCGGCAAATGCGTCGCGGAACATCAACTGCTTGCGATGAGCCGTTTCAAACGTCTGCTGTTGCCATCCGGTAATTTTCCAGGATCCGTCTTCGTTTTTCCAATCGACTTTTTGAACCGCATGAATCGACAGCCAAGTTCCGGTCTTCAGTTGAGCCAACCCGTCGAACTTGATCAACGTCTCAAATTTTGAAGGACTTTTCGACGAGTCATCCGATTGGCCCTTCAAAGCGTCGATGAAATGACCACGCACAATTTTGAAGCTGGCATCGCGGAACGAATCGACTTCAATTTGCTGAAGTATGGAGTGCCAAATTTTTAGCGCGCCCACTTCGGTTTCACGGGTAGATCCTATTTCTCTTTGGAAACTTGAAGTGTCAATCGATTCAAATGATTCCGCTTCCGTTTCTTGATCGGCAATGTCTGCAACGCTGATCGTTTGAGCGAATAGTGATTTTCCCAAATTGTTTGGGAGTTCGCACTCAACAACACTTTGATTGAGTTTTTTCAACTCAACGGTCAACTCCAGGATGAGGTTCTCGGAATTGACGAGATTCGCAACCGTATGTTGATTCAGATTGGAAACGGGATCTGTTTTTTCCTTTTTCCAAAGTAAAAACATGACGGCAGACGCCGCCAAAAGAAATCCGACAACGACGATCACGACTTTAGAGACGGCACCCGTACTGCGGCGGCGGTCTTTGAACGTCTGTCGAGTTTGCTGATTTAATTTCATGAACGGGTCCTTTGGGCACGAACGCACCCCCCCCCCCCAGCTGGGACATTTTTGGACAGTATCCAAATGGTTTCGAATTGCGCTCTTATCAACCTGTTCAACTACCGAAGATAATTGGCTTCGACGCTTAGGTCAATTGCCTTAAACCTCCTTCGTGCGTGACTGAAGCCAATCTTGGCAATATTGAGAGCGATTATTGCAGAAACTCTAGAGGATTGTTTAAAGCAAAGAATGTGAGCCGTCCCGGATCCGCCAATGATTCAGAAACGTCGTTTTTCTGACCGAAGAATTTCAAGCAGACCAGGCGGATACTGTTACAAGTAGCAAGTGAGAAAGTCCAAGACGACGTCAAGTGAATGCTGAATCGGTGTGGATCGGGATTCAGAATCGTTTTAGCGATCAATCGAAAAGGGGTGTCACATCCCAGCACTTTTCGTCCAAAGTCGTGTAGTGGGCCAGGCCAGGTTGAAGTTTTTAACGCATTTACGCAGCGATGAGGGGTGCGTGGGAGAGTGATTGTCAGATTTGGCGTTGCCTTGAGTTTGAATTCGACGTCAGTAATCGTTTGATGGAATAGAGAAAGTCTCCTGCCACTGTATGCCGGACGGAATTGGGATAATTCTCACGTAACGATGTGTTGAGGAAAAAAAGCAGACTCACGAAGACCGAGACGTATTTCGCCTCAACGGTGTCGCCCGAGGCATTGGTGAATGTCCCAAGAACTCCATCACCGGATGGGTATTTCTCTAGTGCAGACTCGTAGTGTGAGTCGCCAAGGTGAGTTGTTGCCGCGAATTGTTGGAACAAGCAGTGCGGCGTGCTGCCTCACGCACCAGCTGAACTGCTTGAAGCAACATGCCGATTAGTATTCCGATGATTGCGATCAGGGCCAGTAGTTCTACAAGGGTAAATGCCTTGCGAGTGATTCTCATGTTTTCTCCAGAATCGGGTGAAAAAAAGAATTGGGAGGAATTCGTTGTTCGTTTCTGAATATCAACGTCCTGATTTGCCATCAAGGTCGCAATGAATTTGTTGCACCGATTGGATTGGCAATCACAAAGAAATTCTGTTTGAAATCAGATTTGTCGGGCAGAGACTAACCAAAATTTCAGATTGGAAGTGGCAAAACGGTGGAACATGGACTGGTAGACTCATTGGATTGTTAACTGTCTTGTGTGCCGCTATTTGAAAAAACGATGGTGGCCAACCTACTCCGTCATTATTTTTTTGGGGGAATAGGTTGTTGAAACGCCCCAGTTTTTAGGCGTTCCTGCACGATTGGTTTACTGATGGTGCGTGGTGGTGTTATCAGGGTAGTCCAGTTGTTCTGGTCTTGATGGCCATGAGTTCGGACTCGTTTTGTTTATTTTCCGAACGCGGAGATGTTAATCTTGTCAAAGCGGTATTCGGGGCTACCATTGGATCGGCTTTGTCTCCTTTGCTAGATCTATCTTCACTTCCTACATCATTCTTTTCATGCGTGGATAAATGGATTGCGTTTTGCGATGCGATTTCGCGGATGAGTTTTTGGGAGGACTCAGAATTGGCAAACGATGCACTATTCCTATCGTCTTATTGCGATGCTGAGGAAATGCCTCCTGCAAATGATTTGTTTCGGGGCGAAACGAAGGCGTTGTTTTCTGCGCTTTACGTTGAGCTTCACTCAATTGCTCGCAAACTAATGTCTGGGGAATCGGCGGAGCAAACCTTGCAGGCGACCGCATTGGTCAACGAAGCTTTTTTGAAAATCTTCAAAGGCGCTGAGGTGGATTATCAGAACCCCGAGCACTTTGTCGTGTTGGCCAGTCGAGCGATGCAGAGGATTTTGGTGGATCGCGCTCGTGCCAAGAAACGATTGAAACGTGGCGGAGATTTTTCCCGAATCCCGCTTTGCGAAACTTACGTTGTCATGCCATCAAGTGATACCGATCTGATTGACCTGGACGAAGCCTTGAAGGAGCTTGAGGTTGTTGATCCATCTCGCGCAAATTTGGTGCGGTTGCATATTTTTACTGGTTTGACTTTGGCGGAATGTGCGCGGACGTTGAACACGAGCATTTCCACCGTGGAAAGAAGTTGGAGGTTTACGCGGGCATGGTTGCTGAAACGAATCACAGCGAATCGTGGCGGCAAGAAAGGCTCATCAACGGATGGTTGATTGGGATCCAACCTTGGCGAGTTGAATGGGATCATGGAAATCGAGCTGCGATGATAATAGTTATTGCACAGTACGCGAGTTGCATCTTAATTCGTCTATGACCAAACCACTTGTCTCAATTGGGAATTTGCGAATGAATGACTTGTCTGAAAAGGTTTTTAACGAAGCATGTTTGCTCGAGCCTGAACAGCAACAGAAGTTTCTGGATCGAGTGTGTTCTCGAAATTCCGAGGTAAGGAAAGAAGTTGAATCGCTTCTCGAAGCGGATCGTCGTTCAGACCGCTTGTTGGACGGCCAACTTGAAATGATCGGAATGTTTAATGGTCCCGAGTTGGGTGACATTATTTTTGATCGATATCGGCTCATTCGCCAAGTTGGATCGGGGGGAATGGGAAAGGTTTTCTTGGCTCAGCAGGAGCTGCCCGTTGAACGAATTGTCGCCGTCAAAGTGATTCAGAATGGTGGTCTTTGCAGCAACGAAGTTTTGAGGCGATTTGCTTCAGAGCGGCAGGTGCTTGCCATGTTTAACCACCCTGGCCTTACGAAGGTGCTTGATGGTGGGGTTACGGAAAACGGACTACCGTTTTTTGTGATGGAATATGTTGAAGGTAAGCAAATTGTCGACTTCTGTATTGAAAATCGTCTATTGCTTAGGAAACGATTGGAATTGTTCGTTGACGTGTGCAAAGCCATTGAGCACGCCCATCAAAAAGGGGTGATTCACCGAGACATCAAACCTTCAAATATTCTGGTTGCCGCCGGTGCAGATCGCCCTAATCCCAAGGTGATTGATTTTGGAATCGCCAAAGCATTGGGTGAGACCAACGTGATTGGAGGAGTTACCGCAACCCGATGCGGAGCGCTTCTGGGCACGCCTCTCTATATGAGTCCAGAGCAAGCGAAGTTGGATTCGCAACCTCTTGACGTTAGGGTGGATGTGTACTCGCTGGGTGTCCTGCTCTTTCAGTTGCTTACTGGCTCAACGCCTCTTGCCCAGCATCAAGTTCGTCATTTGGGGTTGTTGCAGATTTTGGAGATGATTCGTGACAGCGAAGCGCCACTCGCGTCGATTAGAGCTGCCGACGCACCCGGTGATTTTTCGGACGGTTTTACGACACAGAAGTACACACGATTGATAAGAGGAGAATTGGATTGGATTGTCCGGACAGCGTTGGCAAATGACCCAGCCCGGCGGTACGACAGTGTCAAAACTCTACGTCAGGATATTGAGAACTATCTAAATGGAAATCCAATATCGGTTGCAGCCCCAAGCAAGTTTAGCGTTGCAAAAAAGTTGGTAAGAAAACACCGGTTTTTCGTAATCGTTTGCGTTGTTCTGTTGGCGGCTTTGGTCGGCTGGATACAGATGTGCCAAGTTCAGAAAACGTTGGCCAATGAAGCTGATTTGGCAATTCAACTTGCGAATAAAAGCCAATGTCTACTTGAGCACGTTTGCGCTTCGAAACGATTGGACGATTTATTGGCGAGAAAGGAAAGTAAGGAATCTGCTGAATGGAAAGGAGTTATTTCCCGAATGAGACGTGTTGTAAAATCAGATATCAATTCGGCGGCGAAGCAACTCAGCAATTCGAGAGTTCATTGGATATTTTCACGACTAGGTCGAAGTTACGAGTTGAACGAATTATTTGACGTAGAAATGGATACGGTGCGACTTCCATTTATCGACGACAGAACAGTCGATCAGGAACTGATCACATTCAGAAGCAGGCGAGACGTATGCGAGCAGTGTCAACAAATGATCTCTAATCTCATTGATGCCTATGAAGAGGAGTTTCGGAGTGACGACGTTTTTGTACTTGACGCCAAACTCCAACTGGCACAGCTACGGCTTTTTGTCGAGGACGAAAAAGGAGCTTGGGCACAATTGGACGAAATCATGATGCTGGTTCGCGCTCGAGGCGAATATGACGTGAGATGCATCACTATGGAATTGCTGCTGGCAAAATGTGAGCAGCTTCGAACAGGAAAAGTTCCCCATGAAAGAGTACGGAAGATTATGGCCAGAATCCCTCGTTCTAACGGGGACGAAGAGGTACAGGAGGTGCTATCTGACGCGCGCTGGTTCTTTGAATCGGATTGCGACCCGCCGGTGAATTGAGCCAATTTTGGCACCAAGTTTTCTGAAATCAATGAGTCGCATCAAGACTGAGCAGCGATCGGTGGTGTCTCTGGCTGGTGCAGGTTGTAGCTGTTGTATCAGTCGTCAGCAAACCACTTGCATGTCGATGCTTTGTTGATTGCAATGACTCCACGTTCATGCTCCTCGGCAAAATTGAGGCTTTTTCAGTCGCGATGAACTCGTTCGCCTCGCGTCTCACAATCTGGGGTTGGTTGAATGCCCCTTTAGCGGGATTTGGTCCATATGGAAAACGTAAAATGTTTGCGCTTTTTGAAGCATTCAGTGGAATGCAAGCTATAGTTTTCTGCCTTTTTTAATCTCATCAAGTGGATGGGATGGTTTATCTGACGCAATTGCTTGGATCGCATTAATTCGATTGAGATCGATGGAAACGTTAACAAAAGCAGCCTACGTCGGAAGACAACCGATCTACTCTCAAGTGTCACAGACGGTGGCATACGAGTTGCTGTTCAGATCGAGTGAAGAGAACCAGGCGGATATTGTCGATGGTGAGTGTGCCACGGCAGAACTTTTGCTGAACGTATTTGCTGAGATCGGACTTGAGCGTGTAGTTGGCAAGTTGCCAGCTTTCATAAATGTTTCCGAAGAGTTCATTCTAAAAGGGTATTGCCAGGCGCTCCCACAGGACAAGGTTGTTATCGAGGTCCTTGAAGACGTTCGTCCGACACCCGAAGTACTAGCAGCATTGGCCGAACTCAAGAAAGTCGGATACAAGCTAGCCTTGGATGACTTTGTCTATTCATCAGAACTGATGCCACTGGTGAAGTTGGTTAACATTGTTAAGGTTGATTTGCCCCAGCTGGCCGATTGTGAACTGGCCGAGCACGTTAACCTTCTGCGACGTTACGATGTAAAACTGTTAGCAGAAAAAGTTGAAACCGTCGACGACTTTGAGGCATGTAAAAGCCTCGGTTTCGATTTCTATCAAGGCTACTTCTTTTGTCGGCCAACGGTGGTGAAAGGCAGGAGGGTCCCGTCGAATCGGCTTACAGTCATGCGGCTGATTTCGAAACTTCAGAAGCCAGCAATTACGTTGAATGAAATATCTGAGATTATTCAGACTGAACCTACGCTGGCATACAAGTTATTGAGGTTCGTCAATTCATCGCAGTGCGGACTTAACCACAAGATCGAATCGATTAAACATGCCGTTGTGCTAGTTGGGATTCACCACGTCAAGACGCTCTGCTCTCTGACCATGCTGGCGGAAGCGGCAATGGGCAAGCCGGGTGAACTTGTCAAGACGTTGTTGGTGCGAGCCAAAATGGCAGAGCTATTGGCAATTCAACTCAAGCAGGCCAAAACAGACTCGTTCTTTCTCGTGGGGCTGTTCTCCGCCATCGATGCCTTGCTGGATCTTCCCATGGATCAGGCATTGGATCGGGTTCCTGTCAGCAATGATGTTCACGAAGCACTCTTGAATGGTCACGGTACCTTGGGGATGGTGCTGAATTGCGTGTTGGAATATGAGAATGGGCGTTGGGATACCGTGGTTTGCTCGCTCCTTGATGCCAACCGCATCAAAAACTGCTATTTGACGGCGATTGAGTGGGCGGATGAATCTTTGAGTAGCTTGCTCTAAAGTCAAACAGCTTGTTTTGAGGAAGAAAACCGTGTAGGTTAAACTTCCCGATTGTTTTCGAGCTGGCGACGAAAGTGTCGTTGGTTTGATCTTGATTGGAGCCATTGGCTTTTCAAAATCATTCTTCACGCATTCAATAGGCGACTTGCTCGCACGCTTACTATGTCACATTCCGTCGTATGGCTTACCGCCAACAAAAAGTTTCTCTTTCAAGGTTTCTTGTTTATCAAGAATTCCGAAGGAAAGTTCCAGGGCAGTTACACGGGTAAGAAAATTCTTACCGAAGCTCAAGTAAAAGAGTTGGAAGAATTGGAATTCCCTAACGAGCAGATGGCTGCAAAGGCCGCAACGAAAATGCTCGAAGAGGTCGAAGTGTAGTTTACTTTTCGAATTCTGTCGCTTGATGCGCTTCGGCCTTTCTCACCGTTGTGCATCAGGACCTGCAGATTGCGCTTTTTCTACGAAGCTACGAGTTGGCTGAGGCATCGTCAGCCTGCATTTGTCGCAGAGCGACAACTTTCTTTAGCCCTGGGTTTCAACACAATGTGATGCATACGAAGCTGGACTTGCGCGTGAAAATTGAAGTTTGGATTATTGTTTCCGGCTCGGTGATCTCTGCCGTTATCTGGACGAGAATCAGCCTTTAGGTTCTGCGTTAGCTTGGAATTGATGATTAGCCGTAAATTCGCCAACTTCCTTCTGCTTGCATCGGCCACGGCTATTCTGGCGTTGATCCTCATTCAATTCTGGCTTCCCCGTGGGGTTATCGGTGGACAGCACGCCATTTCACCAAATGGCCAATTTCGAATTGACATTATGCGCCAATTGACGCCGCGTGATTCCGATCCATACCGGTTGAAACTAACTGACATCCCAACCGATACGACGATTCGAACACTTCAGATTCATCCGGTCGGAGGGTTTCCGAATCAATCAGCACGTGAGTCACCGTCCGCCATTAAATGGCATGTCAATAGTGCCTATGCCGATATCATTCTCAACGAAACTCGTATTTGCCGAATCTACACCGACAATCAATAATCGTAGGAATGTCCAGATAACAAGACGGTGAACCGAAGTCGGAACATGTTCTGCGTGCGATTCTCTCATCAGTGTTTTCTCCCGACCCGGTTACCTTGAACGTGATCCATCTGAAAGCCAAGAGCATCCACCATGCAACAACATGATCTCGCAATTCCGATCTTGCCCAGTCGATCTGTAGAAAGCACGCGGGACTTTTACCGACAACTCGGGTTTGATGGCAAAATTTGGGGTGCTCCGAATTTTTATTGTGCACTAACCCGTGACTCGGTGGAGATTCACTTCTTCACACATTCCGAACTCAATCCCGCCGAATCTTCAGCAGGATGCTACGTCCGCGTACAGAATGCCGATAGAATTTACCAACAGTTCGCTAAGGCCAATTTGCCAAAGACTGGGATCCCGCGCATGGACCATGTTGAGAACAAACCTTGGGGCATGCGAGAATTTGCTGTTGTTGATCCGGACGGTAATTTGATCCGTGTCGGACAGTTCCACGGCAGGTCAATCGGTGGTCGTTCCAGTTGGAAGTCGCTTTGAGTCGGTTCTGGCTCATTGCCCGACGTATGTGTTGGCGAAAACGACTTGCTTGTGTACAGGCAGGATTCATGATTTCTGGGTGCCATTGGCGTACTATTTATCGAGTTTGAGGTGGAGCAGGAACTTCCAAAAAGCCACAGTGCGAATGAAAAAACTTGTTACAATCAGATCGGCCGCGTAGCGGCTTACTTGAACAATCGGATGAACCGAATTCGGAACGAATCGCACGTTCACTTCGCTCATAAAAAATAATTTCCGGCTCGGTTATTCCTTGCCGTTGTCCGCCTAAATCACTGACACTTCATTCGCGTCACAATTCAAATGGCAGCTGACAACTCACTAGGGAGTGGTGTTTACTACTCTTACGAAGCTTACGCCGGTTTTATGCGCCGGATTGCCGTGATGTGCATTGACTCATTCGTTCTTTTCGTGATTGGCGTCGTACTATGGATTGCCACTCTGACCGTCTCTTGGAGCATCGATTCCACTTATGACCCTAGCGGCACGTTCTACCTCGTCTGGTTTGCGGCTAGCTGGATGTACCTCGTTCCGCTCAAACGATCACGATTCCGAACGATTGCATATCGCCTTCTCAATCTCAAGATTGTATCCACAAGTGGCGAACGGCCCTCCTTGTTCACCATGACGTTCCGGATGTTGATGTGGTTACTCGGGCCTTTTAACCTTTTTCTCGATCTCCTTTGGCTTGGGGCCGACACCGAAGGACAATCACTGCGCGACTGCTTCGCCAGCACCTATGTCGTCCAGTGCAATGCCGAACCAATCGGCGTCGCCCCCATACATTTGGCCCGATACAATGCTGTGGGGTTCAACCTATCGTACCCGCGTGTCTGTCGCCCCGTTTCGCCAACGCAAGACAGCAGATAACAGAACGATGAACCGTAAGCGTTGCACGCGGAGTCGCGTGTCGCGCGGCTTTTTGAAATCAATGGGATTCTCCGCGACCGGCTGGACATAACCGTTATCCGACATCACGCATGACATTAAAATACCTTTTCGCCTCGACTGCGATCGTTGCAACATGCGTTGCGTCAATTATTACGTTCCCAATTTTTAGCTTGTTGCCAATTGCCGTACTGTTTGCCGCAACGCTCCACGTGCTCTCGGCAGTTTTCAACGGAATTCTCACGCCCAAACGCGTTCTCGTCGGCTACTTCGCAATCCTTGCGCTGTCTTCTCCAATTGGTTACTTCTACGTTTCGTCGCTTCCGCAATATCCTAGCGTTCCTGAAATCTCAAACACGTTGGTTTTTCTCGTGGGTTTAGGACTTTACTTGGCGATTGCATTTCGAATACTAGATGTGACAATCGGACGACTCAAACACCGGCAAAACAGCGTCGGATAACAATGCAGGGAACACGAAGCAGACGAAACCGCGTGTTTTGAGGGTTAGATCACTCCGGTGACTCGGCGATCGTTGCCGTTTTTTGGCTCGAAGAAGTTACGACCCAAATAATTTTGGTAAGATTGGATCACCCTTTACGAATGGGCCCGTGAGTTCTTATTGTCCGGAGGAGAAACAATGAAAAAACAACAATCAATCGGTGCGTGGACCATGGGCTTGGGCCAACTACTTCTCGTTGCGATGTTCGTGCTTTGTGTCGTTGACGTCTCAGGACTAGCGACGCGAGGTGGACTAATGGTACCGCTTGCTGGATATCTTACTGGTATTTTTACGGGCGTCTTGATGCAATTCTTGGGCTCCGCAATCCCAAACATGAGATTTACTAACGTAAAATATGAACAGTACCCAAACAAGTAAATGAGCTTGAACGCCGGTTAACAAACGGATGATCCGCTACCGCTTGTCGTCCATCGCTTGGTCTTTGAATCACTTGTTGTTTTCACTCAACCCTCGGGCACCGGTTATCCTTGGAGTTTAACGGGATAATTTTCATGAACAGCACTCGCTACATTTTGATGTCGATCGTTCTCGTAACATCCGTCCTGTCGCTTGGATGCAGTCGGCCAGTTGTTCTGCCTGGGCACCGCTTTGAATTGTGTCTAGCTGACTCAGTGGCGCGGGATGGCTTGGTGTCAGCTGTTATGCGTTCATCTGGCGATGAGGTTTTTCTAGATTCCGCCAATATCGCAGTTAGCTCCGACTTTGAGAAAATCTGGATCACGACTGACGCTCGTGGACGACCTGCGATTTCGTTCATCGTCAGTGATTCGGCGGCACAGAAACTGTCGTCGATAACCGCCGCGAACTCAGGAAAAATGATTGCCTTGGTTGTTAATGGCGTGCCGGAGACTGCAATCCCAATTGCCTCGCCATTCTCAAAAACGTTTCAAGTTACAGGCGATTTCTCAGAATCAGAGACGCTTCGGTTTTATCAGGCGGTCACTGGTTACGATCGCCCATAGTCGCCGGGAAACCAATATGCATTTGGCGAGGTACGAGCGTAGCCTATGCTCAAGTGGTTTGTTCAAGAAGCCCGTCGCATAAGAATGAACGATCCCGTTTCGAGGATTTACCCGTAGGGTTTGCGATGACTCAGGTGTGGAAACCACGATTGCGGCAATCAGTTCCAAACCTGATTACCAATGGATCATTTCTTATCGCCGCTGGGCGAACGAACACGCATCACAGGAACACTGCGAGTCTTTGTACCGAAGGGTAACAATACTATGAACTGAAGCCGCGGACAGGGCGGTTTCGCACGGATCTACGTGGGTTGGCTTCGTCATTTTTCCCGCTACGATTCTAGATTACACTTCCGCCGCGTCTCGGTTTACTCGTTTGTTATTCCGAATAGATCCGCCCAGATCGTCAATTTTTGCAAATGGAATCTCAATGGCAACAATCGTAGTTCACACCCCAACAAACAGACGATACATTCTCATAGGGGCGGGTTTTGGCGCGTTTCAGTCAAAAAAACCAAACTGGTTGCTGGGAGCTCTAATGGCTGACACAACAGAAGGACAGCTCGCCATGACGTGCGTTTGCAATGAATCCGGCGACCTCCGTTGGGTTGAGTCGGCACAACTAACGGTAATTAGCGTGGACGGCGTATCGCCAACCGAGTTGCTTAAAAAATAGTTGACTACGATTCCTGAATTTGGCAGGCATCCATTCGAGATGGCCGTAACCTGCATTTCGTCGGGCGAGGCGAGCACGAATTTATGTTCGCTGGCGGGCCAGTCGATGCCGATAAGAATGGTTTTTGGGGCAGAAATCTGCACAGTTGACGACTGAACGTTGGAAGTTTCACTCATGGGATGAACCGTGGGTTAAGACTGAGAGTTGCTTAATACGGCTTCGATGACTTTGGCGTGCGAAGTATTTATTGAGGGTGGTTCCTTTAGCGGGTCACTTCATCTGAGAATTCGTTTAGTCAAAGTCGTCTGATCGCTGCGAAGGTCTTGGGTTGTTCGTAACATTGCCTTGCGATACAAGCCATGTTCGAAAGTCGCGGCAGTACGTTAGTGATCAGATCGAAGTCTTTGCAAAGCATCCTGCATCGAAAATAATTGCAGTCAAGAATTTTTCGCCGCACAAATGATTGGGCCGACGCTTTGAGCTTGTTGCCGGCTTCTCTTCGCCCTAGTTGAGCGCGGGTTTACCATAAGTCGATTGCGGTTTCCCAATAAATCAATACAGGGAAATCAACTGGATCCGGCCCTAAGCTGCTGCCGTGAAGGTGGTTGTAGACGCCAGCCAAAACGGAATGCCGTGTTCTACCCACTGGGTCTCCGCGCGAGGTATTGGTGACTGTTTTGCATCGCACAGAGCCGCATTTTGCTTGAGCAGAAAAGGTGAATTAAAGCCCAATTCAGGGAAAGACCAACTTTCGAATTGGGCTGATTGCTGCCGGTCATTGCATAAGCAGATAAGCCCATGTTGTCGGGTGCCATGGGCTCGCTCGCCGTGGCCATGTTCCGGGGATTGCTTGATGAATTTTTTACGGCGAAGTGCAATCATGTTGAGACTCGATCAAACATGCTCACGCAAGCGAGAAGCATGGTACCCCAAATCAACAAGCCGTTGTCATCCTGTTCATCATGTAAATCCTGTCAGGAAATTCTTCCTGAAAAAAACTGGCCAGAAACTAACGTCCCACATCCAGCGTAAACGCACCAACAGCGATATCGCCAATTTGAGTTTCAAACGAAATGGTATCTTGGCTTTTTTCGGGTTGCACTGCTCAGCCATTTTTGGCATGCCATTTTCACTCTTGCGTAGAAATGATCTTCCGGATGGCTCGAATGTTCATAGTCGAATTCAACGGTATTGGTTTGATGAATCGGGCTTGTTGTTTCGCCATGATTATCGTGCGGATATCATCGGCCCGATATTTTACGTTGCGCATTTCAGTCATGATTATCGATTCGATCTGCCGGTTCCGGTCGCACAACAACGGGTGGTAAAAATTCGTATCGGGAAACTCAGTACACCGATCTCTGTGCTTGACGCGAATCTTGTCGTGGAACACGTTGGATAACAAAACGTTTTTGAAACAGTTGTCAAGTTGTTTTTGTTTTTCCGATCTTCATGCTGAAACAGCACGTCCCCTGATGGTCTAGCAAGTTGACGGTTAATTGTCTGGCATGTTGATCAATTCCAAGGTAAAACATCTTTGGGTTCTCCAATCAGGTTCAATATCAATTGAGCAGTCTTCGGACGAGCTCGTAAAAATCGGCAGCAATTTCGGTTGCAGCCTCCTAGATTGGAGAACCTTTTTAAACCTTGCAATGTTTCAATACTATCGGTGAACCGGAGTTCGATATCGAAGCACGCTTTTCGAGCACCGAGAGAAAATGACACCAAATCGAAAACAAACGTCCATCGGTAAACTGATTTACATCACTTTCTTCGCCGCTACCATAATTGCCACTTTGCAGTCTCCAGTCCCTTATGCATTTATCTATCCCGCAATTTTTGTTGTTATCATGGCGACCTACGTGATCTGGAGTATTACTCGGCCGGATTCGGAACCACGGGAAACGATCATCGACGAGTGGGAGCAAGAAGAATCTGATAAACTTGACTAACGGAACATCAACGGGCGCATCGGAAACCATTTGGTTCTTTTGAATCGCAGTTGGATTTCTCAAATATATTTTTGGTTTTGGTGGTCTTATTCTTGGCTACCGTAAATTCCTGGAATCAATGAATAGATTCGACTTTTTACCGTGTTTCTAGCAAGGCCATAACCCCGCATTTGGTTCCCCAGCATTTGCGAGACGTCTGCACATCGATACAATGATTGTTGTTGGGTCGCTCCAATGGGAGTGCCCACGGCACGAAACGCCAAATAACAATCGGATGAACCGAAGCCGAGTCAAATTGCACGTTCGCTTCGCTCGTCAGTATTACTTCACCGGCTCCGTTATCCGGCAAATCGAATGTTCATCACACAGGCTGTAACACCACTACGCATGATTTTCTGGGGTGGCATGCTATGCGTCTTCGATTTTTCGTTTAGCAGCACAACGTCGATTGACGGCCAATCACATACTGGTTGGCGGTTCGACATCCTGAATGATTTCATAGGAATGTTCTTGATTGCGGTCGGTATAGCCAAACTATCCAAATTTGGGATTGATCAATCGTTTCAATCCAGAATGCAGTTTGTCTTTGTTTGTGCCCTACTAAATTGTGTCGAGGCATTTTTCGGACACTTTATTTTTGATTCGCCAATGATACTAAATGTACTGTCAAACGTCTTGGGACTGGTGTCGCTTTGTGCCATCGTCATGTTCTGCACCTCCATGCACCGTTTGTCGTCGGCATTTGACCTAGCGAGATCTGCAGAAAGTTGGCTTGTGACTCGGTTGCTCGTTATCATTCTTTGGGTAGTTCCCCTTGGTCTTCTCTATGTCGTCGGCCTCGGTGCATTATTGACTGGACAGTCAGCCCACTGGAATGTGGGCATGTTGATTATTCCGATCCTGATCGTTTTCGTGATCCCGTTAATTCATTTGTTTGTTTCTTCCTCGCGAATGCGTCACGAGGCCGAATTTTCAAACGGCCTGAAAACCGGATAAACCGAAATGCCGATTGGTTAGCTTTTAGAAATGGTTAACCGTTCTTCGGCACTCGGTTATCCTGATAGAGTAGAGCACCCAATGAAAATCGTCCTAGACATTGATAAGCTTCTCGTTGAAGGCCAGATTACTGAGGGCGAGTATGAACGACTCAAGGCGCTTTCGCTCAAGGAAACTGGCACCCTCGCCTTCAACTTACTGATAGGATTCGGTGTTATCGCTACTGCTGGAGGTGCGATGGCACTGCTGCCTTCATCATTGACGGCTATCTTCTTGGGCGCGGTGTTGGCGGGTGCAGGCATCCTCCTGTCTAATAAACCGTCCGGCGAGTGGGGATTGCTCGGTTCTATCCTGTTTCTCGTTGGTTCGGTTACTGCTGCAGGCGGAATAATATCATTATTCGAGGGTGGCTTGGCTGGGTTTCTGATCGTAGCAGTTCTATGTGCTGTTGCTGCCATCGTCGCAAAAAGCGTCCTGATGTCGATAATGTCCACACTTTCGCTGTCAGCGACGGTTGGCGCAATGACTGCTTACGGGCACGCGACGTACATGTTGGCTATTCGTCAGCCAACTGTGTCCATAGGGTTATTCACCATTCTCGCATTGGCCACGTATTATTTGAGTAAGCGATTGCACCCGGACTACGAACGCATCGCTATCGCGTTTTCTCGAACGTCACTTTTTATGGTCAATCTCGGTTTTTGGGTCGGATCACTCTGGGGTGACTCGCTTTGGTCTCAGCGCGACAATTGGAATTTCCGAGATGGAGCGGCTATTCCCGATTGGGTATTCGTTGTTGGGTGGGCCGTAGGGCTCATTGCTACTGGTGTTTGGGCAGCACGCGCGAACAGACGCTGGGTCGTCAATCTGTTGTCGGTGTTCGGTGCCATTCACTTTTACACCCAGTATTTCGAACGCCTGGGCGCAAACCCCGCTTCTGTTCTCTTTGCAGGTCTTGTGGCGATTGTGATTGCACTTGGCATTGTTGGGTACAATAAATCAGAATCGCCTTATTTAGGTTCAATTCCAGACAAAGTCCGCACTTAACAATGCGTTGAACACGAAATCGAAGTCGCGGAGCCGAGTGACTTTGAAATGGACAATCAAATCCCGTAACTCCGTTGTTGCGGACGTTATCCGACTTGAGGAAAATCATTGAAACCAAACCAATTGAACGAACGGCGTCGCAATCAATAAGCAAAACGTTTTAATTGTCTAAATTGAGTTTTAACTTGACGTTGTGGCCGTGGGGGTTAATGCTTCTTGCTGTTGGAATATCAGCTTGGTTTTACTTTTCTACGAACGAGGCTAGTGGTTCAACCAACCTGAAATGATGGGTACCATGCCTCGCGATTGCGCAAGGCATGCTCACGCAAGCGTGAAGCATGGCACCCACCAAAACGGGTCAAATCGACTCTGACGAACCACTAGGTCAGAACAACACATCGGTACAATGATTACATTTGGCTTGCTCGGCGGTCCTTCAATGCTGACTGCGACGGCCCACTTCATCTGTGGCCTAGGATACTTCCGAAAACACAATTCAATATGGCAAGTTTGGGATCTTATTAGCCCGGAATTGGTGGTTGGGATACCATTTGCCCTTGCCTTGCTGATGGGATCCGTAGGTTAACAGAACGATGCACTTGAAGACGGGCTTGCGTGTGCCTTTTTAAACTCAATGATACTGATTCCGGCTCGGTGATCATTGCCGTTATCCAACGAAGTCGTTACCTGCACTGTTCGTCGCAGCAGTTTGGGTCGATGGTTTTGTACTCCACAACGTTGCCGCGTCCGTCGAGTTGGAACTCACAACATGCTTTTAACAACGCCTTTAGAGTCTTGCGTCCCCTCTGAATACGCGATTTTACTCCAGACAACGATATCGATTCCTGCGTTGCGATTTCCTTTTGCGACATGTGCTGCAACTCGTACATTGATAGCGATTGGCGCTGATCTTCCGGCAATCTCTCGATCATCGTGCCCAAGCAACCCGCAAGTTCCGAGTTGACGTTCTCCGCATTGGTGTCGTCTGAATCGTCCACCAGCGAATCTACATCGTTTTGCGCATCCCGCGTCTTCCGAAAATGATCCGTCACCGCGTTGCGAGTAATCTGAAATACCCAGGATTCAAGTCGATCCACATTGCGAAGATCATCCAAGCGTGTATGGATACTTAGAAACACACTTTGCAATACGTCATCGACGTCGGCAATTGATGTAATACGTGACCGCACAAACTGGCGTAGTCGATTATTCAGCTCACGCCAGATTTGTTCGGTCGTCGTTTTCTTCTGTTCTTGATTCATGTTAGCAACAAGATTGGTCCGTCTTTGTACTCGTCCCGGAATTACATTGTGAGCGGCAGCAGCCACAGCAACAACACTTACAGCAACAATTTGCGTTTTCGCAGCATTCTGGTTCCTTTTGTTTGGTTTGCTCGGTCATCTAAATCTCCTCATCAGGTGGTTAAAGTGGGTTGTCTAATTGTCCTTCAATCCATAGACGTGCGACGCTCTTAAAAGACGCACCTGAAATTGCTGGATAACAAAAAGTGCACCGGAGTCACGAACCCCGTCGCATTCAAATGGAAAATCACATGTCGCGACCCGGTGGTTTTGGACGTTATCCCGCTTGAATTCTTTACTGGCAAAGGGCGTTACACGTCCTCCTGTAACTTCTTGGGGAACCCACTGTGGGCTTGAATTCATACGATCTGACCGTCCTTTTTCCCAAGGGAGCATATTTACTCGGGAATTCACGTTGAGTTTGACTCGCCACTTGCGGATATTGCATTCTGGCTCAACGAGTCACATGGCAAGACTTGAACCACCAATGGATAAAGAACGGGCTGATCGCGTCAGATTCCCGTTCAAGGGTTCAGACGATTCAAAAGGTGGTCGTTCCATTTCTCCCTTTTGGTTTACAATTGGCGGAATTATCTCGTTCGGTTTGGTCGCTTGTGCATGGCGATACCGTAGATTTATGATCAAACGCAGTTTTGATATTGCAGGGACAAATGTAGAATCCAATGAAACCGCAGCGGAAAAACAAACATGCAAAAACGCCAGATAGGCAAACGATGTTCCGGAGCCGAATTTGCGTGTGCTTTAAAAGTGGAGACATCACTGGTTCCGGCTCCGTGATCGCTGACGTTATGCTCCTATACAAATTCCATACGGCCTCAACTATGGCACGGACCATCGCCTTTATCGCACTGACGCTTTCCTTGCTCATGGGGTGCGCCGAACGGGACCGAAGCGCCAAAACAGTAGCTTTTCAGCCTCAATCACAAGAACTGGTGGATGGACAACAAATTGAGCTTGTCGGAACGGCTGTTATTCTTGCGAGTCATGCCGACAAAACGATGCGACGTGGAATCTCGACATCGCGAGGAGAATTCCTATTCTATGGCGAATACGAAACAATTCCTGAAGATCCAATAGGCTGTCGCGTTCGTGTCACCGGAACCATTCGGCAGAAACGTTTACCAATGTTTGAACACCCAAACGATGGTTCTCCTGCTCCACAAGGAATTCCCGTTCCGGCAGGCACTGATATTGAAAAACTGAGTGTGTATTTCGTCATTGAAAGTCCAATTTGGAAATTGCTCAAATAGAAAACACTCTTTTGGGGTAAAATGACAGAAATTAGCAGAACGATGAACCGGAGCGATATCAAGTCGGGTGTCGCTTGGCTCATTCAAGTCAATTCACCGCCCGGTGATCTTTCACACTATCCACCTTGAAAGCGGCATGCGAACTCGTTGCCTAGTTTTGGTTCTTCTACTATCGTTGCTTGCAATCGGCGGCGTCACGATTCTCTCCATCAAACAGAATGTCCAAGCGAAGTCCGTCGGCGCGGAATTTCGCGACATTGCGCTGGCGCTGCAAAGCCATATTGCATCTCAAGGAAACCTTCCTTCCGCGGTAAACTGGAATAACCTTGACCCGCCAATGCCACTTTACAGTTGGAGGCTAAATGTTTCATCATTCCTTGAGGGCTTCGGCTATCCAGGAACCGATTACCAATCGAGTTGGAATTCAGTATCCAACTCGCGACTCCACAAGATGCCGACTTCTCTTGCGTTATCCTTTCGGCTGAATGACAATCCGCAGAATCTCGCCAAGGTCTATGCTGTTACCGGGCCAGACACGGCATTCGGAGCAGGAACCAACGAAGCAACCTCGTGGTCACCTGAGAAAATTCCACCAGATACAATTATCGCAATCGAGGTTGCAAACTCCGAATTACATTGGATGGAGCCAGGGGACTTCCAAATTGAAACATTCCGCGATGACATTTTGGCTAAGAACGGCGAATTTTTGACAGGTCACGTACCAGGACGATTCCACGTTATTTTCGCAGATTTCGAAGTATGGGCTTTGTCAACAGAAACTCCATTTGAAAACTTTGAACACTTTCTGACAAAATCGGGCGCGTCAAAGAACGACCGCAATGACTTGTTGAAACCACATCGTTTGGCGTCATACAATGGCGGTGGATAGCGTTGCGTTTCTGAAGCAGTTGTAAAGTGTTATTATTTTCCGTTTGAGAGAGCTCGCAAGTTGAACGCAGCTCGGAATTTGTTAGCATTCGATTTGGTTGTTGTTCAATGTGCCTGTTCGTTTTGTCATCGATTGCGAAGTAAATCTTTGGCGAGATTGTGCATCGTTGTTTGCTTCGCGAGTGCTCCCAAGGCATTTCTTCTTAGCGCCGGCACCCGGCTTGAAGATCTTTTCCGTTTTCCGATTTGACTTATCATGAAATCAGATGCAAAAGGACAACCTACAACTCGTGAAGAAAAGAACCGTCCTTGCATATCGCTTGCACGATTCCTTTCCACTTGCATACTTATTGGCACAGTCATGGGCCTCGTCGCGATCCAACAACAGCGACAAAGAAATTTCATGCACGTGATTGAGTTTGTTGAGAACTCCTTTGACACCGGCGCATGTGTACCAGCGGAGGTTTCCACCCAGCTTTCTGCTCAATACCCGATAATCAATGCCAATAGGTGGATATCCAGTGTCGGATATTCACCCGATAATGGTCCGGGATTCATCTCTGGTCAACATGAGCTTATCTACCAGCCCTCTGCAAATGGAATTCAAATCGCTGACATAACGATTGAAACTTCATGGCACTGTCTCCAATCTCAACCGAAAATAAATATTGTGTTCGGTGGCGGAGAGCACGACGACATTCCATTGGAATGGCTACGAGAAAACATAATCAAGCGATTTCAGGTAATTCCATCTGAGCAACGAGGCACCCGATAGCGATACGATGCATGCGAAGCCGGACTTGCGTGTGCTTTTCAGTGTTTATGTCGCTCATTCCGGTTCGGTGATCGTGGTCGTTATCCCGTTTAGGAACATATTAAATAATGGGCCAAACAGATTTTTTTCATGATGATTTGTCGATGGCGCGAGGGCAGCATTTTGTCTTGTCCTAATTCTCAGCAAACAGTTTGGCCTTTGCGATTTGAATACGAATCTTTTCTGACTCAAAAAACAGATGTTGAGGTTCGTCTCTGATGGGTCCGGCGTTAATTCGAGCAGGTTCATGAAGTTTCAACTTTTCTCGTTCAATAAGTTCTTCATAGAACTTGATGAGTTCGTTGTAGTACGCAACTTTGTCTTGTGCATCGGTTGCATACTCAATCTTCGCATTCAAAAGATCGATTTTGGGCGCCGTCAATACTTCGAATCCGTACATTCCGTCATCGATTTGGGTTTGTGCGATCTGGCACCGCTCGTGCAGTACGTCGATTCGGTCCTGCTGCAGTTGGTCGACCGTTCCCAACTCTTGAGACTCAAAGGGTGGAGTCGCAAAGGAGACGACTCCAAATGCGAGAAACAGAGTGGAATAACGACCGTGAAATTCATGATTTTTCCAAGCTTGGACAACGTATCAACCACTGGGGTCCTTTGTTCTGATATTTCCCATATGGTTTACTTCGGAAATGTTTTCGAGGCATCGATTCTGTTATTTTAGCAAGATTTTCTGTGCAAGCGAATTCGAATATCATTTTCTGTAATTTGAGTGTTTGGCTTTTACAGTATCTCACGCAAGTTGAGTGACAAATCGAAAGGACTTATGGGAAATGTGGGATATATGAGCGACTGTCTATTTGTGTTTGAATCAGGGGATGCGATGGCGTTGGACCACGATCAGCGATTTTTCTGGGCTAAGTCGAAAATGAGAAATTGGCCCTAATCTGCACTTGGCACTAGGTTGTCTTCTTCGTTATCTGGCTTCGGGAGTCTGTATTTGTGAACAAACGTCTTGCTAGTTGCATCCTGATTTCCGCTCTGATCTTTGTCGTCACAATTGTTGTTGGATATATCTACGTCCAGCGTGCCAATTACTACAGCGCACTTGATGCAACCAAAGAATGGTCACGATTGAACGACTTTCCAACGACAGCTAAAGACTTTACTGTTGAAGCCGAAGGCAGCATGTTCACACGGGAATTCACTATCCAATTTGACGCTCCACTCTCGGATATTGAGATTTGGCTCAATGAATCACCGGGCACGAGAGAAGTCACGCCAACGATAAATGGGAACCTTCGGATATACATGATCGAACCGGGGGGAGGCGCACAACACGCAGAACTTGATTTGGACGAAAACACAGGCCGCGTTAGAATCAATGCGTACTGGAGTTGATAGAACCCAAACTCGAATTGGCTCCATACAACACTGGTGGTCACTGGAGCAAAGAGGGATTAATTACCGGCGGAAACGTCAGATAATAATGCGTTGAATCGAAGCCGGACTTGCGTGTGGAATTTGAATCCGAAGATCACGATGTTCGCTCCGGTGATCTCAACCGTTATGTTGCCTAACCTAATTCTAAGAAGGTGCCTTTTGCAGATTCGAATCATCGAAATCTTGATTGTGGTCGCAATGATCGGGCTGGCGGTTGTGAGCCTCAACCAAGCAACGCCACAATACGAATCCATTTGTTACACACTGACACTACTTGCCATTCTGACTGGATTCATGATGGCGATCGCTCGCCGAGGATTGAATGGCTCGTTCTGGCTTGCTTTTGGTTTGGCTGCCAGCGCCTATCTTGGTTTTGCGCATGTTCCTGATGAAAAGGGAAAATCTCCAAGACAAAACGGTCCAGAAATGACAACCCAACTGCTCTGGTTGACATACAGCTGGACACGCGATGTTTGGGGCCAGGAAACGATCTTCAATCCACAACCCGGTGGCGTTTTTTGCATTCAGGATGAATTAGATTCAAGTAGTGCCGACGATCCATTTTCAAATCTGTATGAAACCAATTCAGACGAATTTGTGCCGAACTTGTCACTCATAATTGTTGGCGGTCAGAAGGTTGTTTCCGGTGGCGATTTGCCAGCCTTCATGAGAATTGGTCACTGTTTCTGGGCACTGACGATTGGATACTTTTTTGGTCACTATGTAAAATGGCTGGGTTCACGAGCGCCTACCGCCGAAACTTCGGCATAGCAAAGGGATGAAAACGAAATCGCGGAGCTGGGCGGTTTTGAAATTGAGAATCAACTCCGGTGACTCCGTGAATGATGACGTTATCCGCCTTGGAGAAAATGTGAATTCGATTCTCGACAAAGAGAAGATTTATTCGTTTCAAATGCAACGCATTCGTGATGACATGTTTGCACATATGGCCCATCTTGATCCAACTCCCATGCGGCGTGGTCGCCATGCTCACTCTTCCGCTTTGATCCAACAGGAACAATTCAGCTGCATTATTGACATACAAATGGACCAACTTGTTTGGGACCAAATGCCGGATCACATTCCAGCCGACTACCCCTTTGAACTTTGGGGTTCCGCATTTTTGAAATCCGATCGAAAAACGGTATCGAAGAATATTATCTTCTGGGAGCTTCCATTTTGCGAGATCGAAGCCTGTCTTGAGAAATTCGTAATTCTTTCTCTTGAATTCTTGAAACAACATAATTTGGACGGCTTCACAACCAAGCAACGAATTCCATCAGGCAATCCTGATCGGATACCCAATTTGGCCGGTCCTCGTCCCGCTGAATTTATCGGCGGGTAACAATTCGATGAACCGGAGTCGTGTTGATTTTATCATCGCGATTCCCGTAGCCCGAAACCTACCGTCATTCGATACTACGCCGGCGAGATCGCGGGTACGGCCTCTGACTCAAGAGCCGGTTTTTTGAATCGCATCATCAGCATGTAAGTTGCAGGCACGAAATACAGCGCGAGGATCGTGGCGCCGGTGACTCCACCTGCAATTGCGATGGCCAGCGGAGGCCAAAATCCTCCGCCACTGTAGATCAATGGCAGGAATCCAGCGATCGTTGTCAACGTCGTAGAAAGTACGTGCCGAGTTGAGTGAAACACAACCTGGGAGATGGCTTTGGGATCCCCGCGCCTGGCCCCGGGACTTTCTTGAAGTGCCGCCAAAACCACAATTGAATCATTGATGGCGACTCCCACGAGTCCCATGATTCCGACAATCGCCGTGAATCCAAAAGGCTTGCCAAAAAACCACAGTGCGGCAATGCCGATTCCGACCGATAGGATCGCAACCACCGCGATTTGAGCGGCAATCCGAAATGATTGGAAAGAAAGAACCAGACCCGCCGCCATCAAAACGACGAGAATTCCGGCGCTGCCGAGGAGATGCCCAACGGCACGGTCTCGTTCTGCCGACTCACCCGCGATGTCAAGTTTGCATCCTGGTGGTAATTTGAAGTCGCTTGACGCCAATTTCTCTTTGAATCGAGAAAGCACTTGGCTAGGCAAGGTCCCCGCCGCCACGTTTACCTGGACCTCGTTAAATCGGATCCCGTTGAGCCGTTCAATGGTCGCGTCATTCGGAACCAGTTTCCAATTGCCGATCGCAGACACCGGAACCCGTCTGGCCTTTCCTGTGT
Source organism: Mariniblastus sp. (assembly GCA_965224765.1). Classification (GTDB taxonomy): domain Bacteria; phylum Planctomycetota; class Planctomycetia; order Pirellulales; family Pirellulaceae; genus CAZDBA01. The sequence goes on along the minus strand of CBDDAC010000008.1, from coordinate 165,733 downwards.
TCCCGCCGCTGGCGATCATATCCAGCGACCCAAGCTGCTCGGGGTCCGTCCGTTGTGCGCCAGTCAGTTTAATTCGAACGGGGAGTTCTTCGGTGCCTTCGAGCATGGAACCACCTACCAGTCCATCCAACCCGGAACTCAATTGACGTGCGATGCTGTCGTGGGTCAAGCCAGCGAGTCTGGCCGATTCCTGATCGACATCCAGGAGGTACTTCGCGTTGACATTGGAAGTTTCACTTTGGCTGGTGACGACGCCTTCAATTTGTGACATGTGTAAGCGCAGATCATCGCCCGCTTGGCGCAGTGCAACCAGGTCATGCCCAAATACCCGAAGCAAAATGGGAGCGTCAACGGGAGGGCCTTGCTCCAGTTGTTGAATCAAAACGGTCGCTTGTGTTATCTCACGCTCGATAAGTCCTTGAAGTTCGTTGACTACCTTGAAGACATTGTCGTCATTCTTGAGTTGAACGAAAGCTTGGGCGTAGTTGGGTTGATTGTTTCGCAGGGGGAGCATGTTGTAGTAGAACGCTGGCGCCGATTCTCCGATGAACCAATCGACGCGCTCAACTTGCGGGTGATTGAGGGCAATCTTACGAGCGGCACGGGCGACGAGTGTTGTACGCTCAATTGAAGACTGGGCAGGCAGAACCAAGGTCATTTTGATTTGATCTCGGTCAGAGGGCGGGAAGAACTGTTCAGGCAAATTACTTGCCTGGATGAATCCGACGACGGGAATGAACAATCCAAGCAGAATCGCAATGATAGGGTGTTTGAAAACGAAGGTCAGGGTCCTTCGGTATCCACGATACAAACCCTCCGAACCGATGCCCTCATACCTCCAGCCCCTTGATGGAGCCGTTTCCGTTGAAGACTCATTCTGCGTTGCCATGATCGCAAAGAGCGACGGGATGAGGGTTAGTGAAATGAAAAGTGACCCTGCCACGGCCAGGACAACGCTTAGTCCAATCGCCCCCACGAATTCACCTGCGGGGCCTGGCATTAGAATCAACGGTGCAAATGCAAGTGCAGTAGTGAACGTTGATCCAAAAAGCGGCACTGCCAAGTGGCGAACGCTCTTGGCAACGGCCACACTAGGCGCGAGGCCCTCACGAAGTCGATTTTTCGTTTCGTCGACGATGACAATCGCGTTATCAATTAGCAGTCCCAACGCAATAATCAGTCCGGTTACGGACATTTGATGCATGGGCACATCAAAAAACCTCAGACCGGCGAGTACCAAAGCACCGGCAAAGGGAAGTGCCATTCCGACAGCAATTGCACTACGCCAACCCATCATCACAAAAATCACCAGGACCACAGCGATCGCCCCAAGCCCAAGGTTGTTTAGTAGCGTGGAGAAACGAGCGTTCACATAGTCCGTTTGCATGAACATGCGTTCCAGGACGATTCCATCGGGCAGGTCTGCCTCAAATTCATCCAGGACTTTGACGGCGCGTGTGTTCCATTGATCGATTCTCAGATGGGATTGGACGAACGCTCCCAGCACGATCGCGTCTTGATCACCAACGATCGTTTTGGTGTTGGAAGGAGTTCGAATTCCTTTGCGGATCGTTGCGAAGTCATTTAAGCGAATGATGCCTCCTGTTTCGTCCCCGCGTACGGGAGTTTCCAGGATTGACTCAAGCGACTCAAACTCACTGTCCACCTCCACGACCATTTCGTTGGTTTCAGATCGAAGTCCGCCAGCCGAAATTTTTGCGTCAGAGCGTTGAATAGCCGCGGCGATATCGGCGGGAGTCAAAGACAATGCGGTCAGCTTCGCGTGATCGATTTCGATCGCAATTTCTTCCTCGGGTTCTCCAAAGAGGTTGACTTCTTCTGTTCCCAGCAGGTTTCTGAGTTTGCCTTCAAGTTCCTCGGCCTTTCTTCGCAAGATCGCAAAATTTGTTTCGGAGGGATGCGTCCATTTCAAGGCGACCAGCATGGCATAGGCCTTGAACGGCATATTCTCGAAGATCGGAGTTTGGGCTTCTGCCGGCAACAGGGGAGTGACATCGGAAACCTTGTCTCGGACTCGTGACCAGATTTCGTCGACTGGACCTGCCACGAAGTCTTCCAGTTCCATGGTGATGGTCGAAAACTCGTTTCGCGAATTGGAACGAACGAGTCGCAATTCGTCTATTTCTTCCAAGGCCTTTTCGATTCTCTCGGTAACCAGAGACTCCACTCGCGCCGCGTTGGCTCCTGGGAATCGAATCGTAATGATGGCCGCCCGTTCGCGAAGTTCTGGATCTTCAAGTCGCGGAAGAACATAGAACGAAGAAAGTCCGGCGACCAGGATCAAGACAATCGTCAATGCCAGCAGACGTCGATTTCGATAAAAGAGGTTGTCCATTATTGGCTTGCCCCTTCCGATTCGAGTAGCTGAACGATTTGTCCATTGGCCAGTCGCTGTAGGCCATCGACGACAATCGGTTGGCCGTTGGATAGGGTGCCACGCACGAAGACATTATCTCCCTGGAAATGAAGTACCTCGACGACTTGTCTTTTGGCAATGTACTGGTTGCCATCTTTTTCAATCGTGTAACAGTTCCAGAGCCCTTGTTGATCATTGACTATCGCCGAGGTGGGAATCAAAAAGCCAAGCTCATTGGTGGATTTATCAAAACGAAGTCGTCCCATTTGATTGTCGACAATGCCTTTATGAGGTGCAGAGTCGTCAAGGCTCATGATTATGGTTTGCGTTTGGGTATTTTCATCCAGGGCCAGAAGCTTGGATTTGAGTTTGGCTTCTAGGGAAATCTTGTCGATTTTTACCTGGAATGTGTCGCCAATATTCATGGTTCTGACCAACTCGACCGGCAATCCGACTCGAAACTCTAGGTACTGACTTTCGACGAGTTCAACAACAGGTTGTCCCGATTCCAAAACTGCCCCTTCATCCACCATGCGCTGTGTAATGGTTCCAGAGAAAGGTGCACGAAGCGTGCAATCATCCAAATCGTGTTCGGCCAGCAGATTGGCGGCTTGAGCGCCAAGAAGTGCCGCCTCTGCTGCGTCAACTTGCTCAATTCGAGTTCCAACATTTAGTTCCTCTAGCTGGGCAAGTGCTGCTTGCTTTCGAGCGCTCAACGTACTGACGCGATACTTGGCTTGATCGTATTCTTGTTGCGAAACGGCTCCTTTGGGCAGAAGGGTTTCCGCACGATCGAAGTCGAGTTTGGCATTTTCCAGTTGTTGTTCAAGGTCATCGACGTTGGCATCGGCGCTGCGAATGGCCTGGACTCGCGGTCCCTTGATCATCTCGTCGCGTCGCGCCTTGGTGGCCATTGTTTCGGCGTTGAGCTGCTGGATTCTTGCCAGCAACTGCCGATTGTCCAGGTTGGCTATCGCTTGGGTCGCCACGACAAAATCGCCTTCGTCAAAATGGAGTTGGGTAACTTTTCCATTTCTTTGAAAGCCCACTGCGGTTTTTCGACGCGCATTGACTTGTCCGGTGTACCAGATGGGAACGGTAAAATTAGTTCGGCTTTGCAGTGTTGTCGTTCGAACGTAGACCCGTTGAGGCGATTGTTCGTCCAATCCAGCTTTGGTTTTCGCCCATAGGGGCGGGAGGAGAAAACAACCTGCGACCAACGTCGCCATCACGATCACCGCCGGCAATAGACGCCACGTCAATAAATGACTAAGCGTCATTTTCTTGCCAAAAAAAAGTTGATTAGTGTTTGATTGGGCCATCAGCGAAAATCTCGTTGCGAACTTGGGTGTTGGTTTCGTTGTAGTCGAAGTCAGCGCTGAGCAGATGCCAGCCATATCCGTCCAGGAGTCGATTGCAGTTGTCGCGAACCAGTTGGAACCCATCGGAAATCCCCATCATTTGGATGGTTTCCGTGCAGGCCATCACTGAATATCCTCCGTAAGTCAGTGACCACATTCCAAAAACCAACTCATCCGCGCTTGAGTTGCGATCGAGTTCCAAGTCACCTGCGGCAATTCCATCTCGAACGACTCCCGCGACGATCGAGACACATTTCAACTCTGCGTTATTCTTCTTTTCCTGAAGTTTTTCATTGGTTTTTTCAATTATCGAACTGCAACTCAGCACTTTCTCCAATTCGAAGTGATCGGGGTACCATTCGACAAACAACTCTGCAGCACATCCGATTGCCGCAATTCGCTGTCGAGATTTTCCTTGAAACTCGGCGGCGCGCTCAAACATTGAGGTGCGAATTTGAAGTGTCTCTGCTGCCATCGCCAGAATGATTTCTTCTTTGTTTTTGAAGTGCTGGTAAATCGTCCCCTTGGCATATTGCAGTTGTTCAGCGACGCGATTCATATTCAGGCCGAGGTATCCGCGCGTCCTAAAAATCTCTCGAGCAGTTCGCAGGATTAACTGCTCCCTGTCGAGAATCTCTTGCTGTTTTCTTGAAACGGTGCTCATTGCTAAATAATTGACCATTGGTCAGGAAAAGCAAGCTGTTTTCCTGCTTTGAGCCAAAATTTGCAGGAAATACTCGAACCATCGCCGATAGAACTGGCGAATTCACGCCCAATCCCAATATGGCGGATGGGGCTGCTAGCGAGTTGGTGAGAATCTCGCATTCTGTTGTGTAGAAAATCGGGCGACGCTAACATTCGAAGGACTTGAAGTTGGACATTCGCACTGGGTTGAACTCAGGCAGGATTTCTCAACTCGAACCGAGGCTCTGATCAATCCAGATCGGGCGATTTAAAACACTTGGACTGGAAATTCCAGAATTCAAAGAGGTCAAGGATGACTGTTACTGAAACCACATGCGAAAACTGCGGCCACGCCGATTTGGAAACTTTCTTTGATGAGCCTAATCACAAACTCAAACGTTGCCCAGACTGCAACCTTTATCAAAAAGGCTATTTGGAATCAGAAACCGTTTACGAAGGTGACTACCACGTTCACTATTCCAAGCGGCGTAAATCCAAGATGCGAACTGCAGCAATTCGTTTGGCGTCGACAACGAAGTATTTGAAATCGGAGTGTCCGCGAACTTTGGATATTGGTTGTAGCGTTGGTGCTACGGTACAAGCTGCGAAAGACCGTGGCTGGGAGGCCATGGGAGTCGACATCAGTCAAAATGCAGTAAAGTACTGTCAATCCGAAGGACTTGATTGCCACAAGATTGATGGAGTCAAGCTACCCTTCAAGGACAATCATTTTGATTTATTAACAAACTGGCACGTGATCGAGCATTGCCGCGACGTCAAAGAAACGTTGCAGGAGTGGTATCGAGTTTTGAAACCTGGCGGGATCATGATTCTGGAAACACCAGACTCCACTTACCTCAAAGCTCAATGGATGGGCCAACGTTATTTGAAGTTTTGGCCGCCCGACCATCTTTACACGTTTGATCGCAACAATCTGACTTCCATATTGCAGGGTTCTGGGTTTGATATTCTGCCAACGCGAATCTTGGGGAAGCCGGCGGCGCTATCGGCATCAATGGCGATGTACGCGATTGCCTATCGCGGTTATCGAGAGACCTGTCGTGCGATCAAGCTCTGCAAATCACTTGAGATCTGTTGCCGCAAACCGGTGGAGTTGGCTGTGAGCGCGGCGGCATAGATGTTTCTCGTGTCTCTATCGAGGCATGTCGTAGGCAAGAATTGGCGGTTTCTATTGGCCAGCCGATGAATTGATCAGCGATCCTGTGAATCGGCTGGAGAAACTGGTCCTACCTCTTGATCGGTCTTGTTGCGGTGAAAATAGCAGCGATGCGGACCATCAACGAACGAGGGTCGCTCGTAGTTCGGCGACCAGGAAAACGCTTCCTGTAACCACGACAAAGTCATTGGGTTGCATATCTGATTGAGCAAGTGCCCAGGCTTTTTCAGGGGTTTCTGCCGATTTGATGATGGTATTAGTCCTTAGACCATCGCAAAGAACCTCGGCGTCTTCGAGCAAATCATCGATCGCTTTGGCTCGTGGATTGGATTGAAACTTGGTCAAAATAATCTCATCGAATGTGTCGACAAGCCAGCGAAGGATGCTGCGAGCGTCCTTGTCCTTGCTTATGGATAGGAGCAGCCGTTTTCGCTTGGCAGACTGCCATTTGGGGAAATGTTGATTTAAAGTCTCAATGAGTGCTTCGATTGACGCCACGTTGTGTGCCATATCAAGCACCACGGGTGGGTCTTCGTGAACGACCTCGGAACGCCCCGGGAGCTTGAGATTTCCCAGTGCTTTGCCAATCGCGTCTTCGTTGATCTTCCAGCCGTCGTGAATTAATCGTTGGACGGCGGCGATCGCGACTGCCGCATTTTTTGCCTGATGAGTGCCAAGCATTGAAAGGTCAACATCATTCAAATTCCAGCCCACGTTGGAGGAAAGGCTGGGATTGCTCCAGGTATCAAATTTCATCAACCGCGGGAGCGGTGTGGATTGTACAAAGAAGTCGTCGTCGAGTTGCCAGATCGGTGCACGGTTGGCTTTCGCAATCTGGTGAATCGTGTCTTTGGGCTTGCGCTTGGTAACTCCGCACACCACGGGGATTTCTGACTTGATGATTCCCGCTTTTTCTTCCGCGATTTTTTCCAGGGAATCGCCCAGTTGTCGGGTGTGGTCCAAATTGATGTTGGTGATAACGCACAGGTCGGGCTCACAGACGTTGGTAGAGTCAAGTCGCCCACCCATGCCTACTTCAAGAATGACCACCTCGCATGCGAATTTAGCAAAGTGCGCAAATGCTGCGGTCGTGATGACTTCAAAAAAGGTTAGCGGACGGATACCGGCAAGTTCGCTTAAATGATCGATCTCGTTGACCGCGGGTTCGATGTCTCCCAGTATTTGCGCCAGATCCAGATCGTGGATCCACTGGTTGTCGATGGAAATCCGTTGATTGACGGATTCGAGGTGAGGAGAAGTGTAGACGCCAGTCTTGTATCCACTTTCTGTGAGGATTGCCCCGATCATTTTGGAAACGGAACCTTTTCCTTTGGTCCCAGCAACATGAATGACCGGACATTTGAGGTGTGGCTTGTCAAGCTTTTCGAGTAATTGCTTGATTCCGTCTAGTTTAAAATCGAAGGGTTTCAGTCCTGCACGACGTTCGTAGTTGATGCGATTGAACAGGTTGCCGAGTCGTGCCTGCAAGTCGTTTGTTTTAGTTTGGTTCATTGATGTTTTTGATGGGAAAGGAACCGTCCGCCACGTGAGTTAGTTGAGGACGTTAAATGCGAAATGGACAGGGGCGGCTGAAGCGTTTGAACTGACAATAGTTTCTTCTAGCCGGCTGTCTGTTTGCCCGTGGGAAGTGGTCTGCGTCTCAATACTAGAGTGTGACAGATTCAGGCAATTGTTCCTCAATTGAGGTCTTTGGAACAGGCGCCTGTTTCGGCATATTCTCAGATGCTATCTGGCTTGGTCAATAGAATGCCGATTTGCCGACGTACCAGGCTGTTGGCAGAACACATGCCCACGCAAGCGAGGAGCATGGCACCGGTCAGTTTTTTTGCCTTTTTACGGGAGGTTGAGGCTCCTGCCGAAACAATTCTTGTTCCACTCAAACCTGGAACTTGGGGCTAGTACCCGGACCGATTTGAATTTGGTTGATGCGACATGAGCGGCTGGAGGCTTTGGGTGGGGCTGGTCAAGCTTTCTGAGTGGCGACTTGAATTAGTCTAGTTGGAACTTGAAGGTTTTTCGGACCCTGTAATGCTCATAACTGATGGGATTGAACAGGTCGGCGATCCGAGTGTGAGTGGCGGCTGATTTTGGTTGGGTCAGTTAGGTGTTTTTGATGAAATCGGATCCGTCGCCAAAGTGAGTTTTGTTTATTAAATCCAGTGCCATACTGGGGTTAAGGGCTGTAGAAGCCTTTATTTTCGAGATTTATTATGTACACTCTGCGGAGGCGCTGATCGCCTTTTAAGGAGTGGTTTGCTCCTCAAATTTGGTGTGAGACAGGACAACTGTCGAACTTGTCACCATTAATCGGCGTAAGAACCCAATGGGGTGATCCCAGCGAGATTTGGCTGATGCGTTGGCGTTGTGTCATTTTCACTTGCGCCCAAAAAGAATCAAGCAATTGTTCCTCAAAATGGGGTCCGTAGAACAGGCGAATACTCGCCAACGGAGATAATTTATGGCAACGGCCAACGAAGCGACCAAAACCAGGAAAATCGAACAGTCGAATCCTGATTATGATCCCAACATTGTTATCGAAACCCAGAACTTGACGAAGGTCTATCGCGACTTTTGGGGGCGTCAAAAAGTTCGTGCTCTCAAGGCCTTGGATCTCGAAGTTCGCAAAGGCGAAGTTTTCGGTTTGTTGGGTCCCAACGGAAGTGGAAAGTCAACGACGATTAAATTGCTCTTGGGGCTTTTGTTTCCGACCAGCGGAAGGGCTCTTGTGTTTGGTAAGGACGCTTCGGAAGTCACCAAGAACGAGCGAATTGGCTACCTGCCTGAAGAGTCGTATCTGTACAAATTTCTCAATGCCGAAGAGACGCTCGATTTTTACGGTCGGCTTTTTGATATGCCGGTTTCCGTTCGCAAGGAACGCGTTGATCAATTGATCAAAAAGGTGGGCCTCAATGGAGCTCGCCGTCGTCAACTGAAAGAGTACTCAAAGGGGATGACGCGACGAATCGGTTTGGCTCAGGCGCTGATCAATGACCCGGACTTGGTGTTACTGGACGAACCTACTTCCGGATTGGACCCGCTTGGAACTCGCGATATGAAGGACATGATCCTGGAATTGAAGGATCGCGGTAAGACGATTGTGATGTGCAGTCACCTGTTGGCGGATGTTCAGGATGTTTGCGATCGTATCGCAATTCTTTATCAGGGTGATCTTAAAGAGTTGGGTCGTGTTGACAATCTGTTGCAGGTCACGGACGAGACTCAGATTCGCGCCAAGGGGTTGGGACCCGAAGCACATAAAGAAATTCAGGAAGTGATTGCCAAGCACGGCGGTGAATGCCTGAGTGTTGAGAATCCGCGAACGACATTGGAAGAGTTGTTCTTGAACATTGTTCGTGACAGTGAAGAGCGACCCGGACATGTTTCGTCGGGTGTCGATCAAGCAAAATCAAGTAACTAAAAACAAATTGCGGGTCTGAAAAAAATCAGATGGTTGTAGAAGAATTTACGAAGTTCTCGGAATGGATTGGCTCCGGTTTCGGAGTTTTTGCGTTGTTGACATTGGTGGCAACGGTGCTGGGTCTGTTTTTTGGATACCTTGTCGCATCGTTTCGGCACGGTCCAATTGAGGCGTTTTATATCGTTGCCGGGGTCAGTGGGCAGGCATTGCCTGATTTTTTTGGAACATCCATTCGCCGAGTGTGGGCGATTGCCGGACTTGCCATCAAAGAAGCATTGCGTCGTCGAATCGTGTTGGTGACGTTCGGGATTTTTGCCTTGTCGCTGTTGTTCGGTGGCTGGTTTATGAACTCGGGCTCGGATCATCCAGATCGAATTTATGTCAATTTCGTTTTGTGGGGCACGCAACTGCTGGTCCTCATGATGGGCATGCTGATCAGTGCGTTTAGTCTGCCTGACGATATCAAAAAGAAAACGATCTATACGATTGTGACCAAGCCCGTTCGCGCCACTGAAATAGTGGTAGGGCGAATTGTTGGATTTGGTTTGCTTGGAACATCGCTGTTGGCGCTAATGGGCTTGATTAGCTACTTGTTCGTGGTGGGAACGCTTTCCCATTCCCATCAAATTGCCGGTGACACCAATACGACTGCTGAATTCGAATTGGTGAATCCTGATCTTCAGGTCAAAGAAACGGGGCAACGAGTTTCTGCGAATGCATTGGAACAGGGGTACACGGGTTTCGACTCGGGGCACCGACATCGAATTGAGATACGAGAAGAAATTCGCCAGCCGGGCAATCCACCGAAGTACATGGCCAATGTTATCAAAGGGCGTACAAAAATCCGAGAAGACGGTAAGATCATTTATCAACGGGTGTTTGTACTTCGTGCCTCGGGGCACTCGCATGCTGCCAGGGTCATTGGTGAGGGTAAGAATCCGGAAATTGAACTCGGCCCTGCTTACGGTTACTTTCGCGCCAGGGTGCCCAAGTACTGCGAATACGTCAAGTTCTATGATCAAAAAGGTGAGCAGACCAGTGGAATCGACGTAGGAAAAGAGTGGGGTTATCGCGGCTATATCACTGGCGGTGGCGGAACTGAAAACAGCTCGCTTTCTAAGGCGGTGTTTCATTTTGAAAGTTTCTCCGAGGGTTCGTTTCAGAACCCGGATGTTCTTCCTCTTGAGATGACGTTGGGGGTCTTTCGAACGACCAAGGGAGATATCGAGCGACGCGTCATTGGAAGCCTGCAGTTCAAGAGTCGCCTGTCTGAAGGCAGTAATGAGTTTCGCTTTGAGTCGGATCCAATTGATTTTGAGACCGATGAATACACCCTGCAGATCCGTCCGGTTTCTCGAAAACTTTCGGGGCGAAAAATCGACTCGAAGGGCAAAGTGGTTGAAGAGGGCGAATTTGACCTGTTTGATGACTACGCAGCAAACGGACAATTTGATTTGGAGCTACGTTGCCTGGACCGGAATCAATACATCGGTGTTGCGCGGGCTGATGTTTATTTTCGCTCACGTGACAATTCTTATGGGCTAAACTTCGCCAAAGGCTACCTTGGTATTTGGTGCCAGATGATGATCATTATTTCGATGGGAGTTGCCTTTAGTACGTTCTTGAGCGCTCCGATTGTCATGCTTTCCTCGCTCGTTGCGATCATCGTCGGATTCTGCACACCGTTTATCCGAGATATCGACAACCCGGAGCTTACCGGGGGTGGCCCCATTGAGTCGATGTACCGGTTGATTACACAAAAGAATATGCAGGAAGGCTTAGGCGAGGGTGTTGTTGTCACGCTGATGCAGCAGGCGGATTCATTCATGGTTAAATGCCTGGAATCGTTGACTTACATCGTGCCCAACTTCACGCAGATGAATTTTTCTGACTTTTTGACTTATGGTTATTCGGTAGACAATGATCGATTATTCGTTGCAATGATGATTGCGTTTGCGTTTTGTCTCGGGCTAAGTGTGCTTGGGTATTTTTGCCTCAAAACAAGGGAGATCGCGAAGTAACGCGAGTTGGAAATGAATAACTCCTCATTTTCTCGAAAGATCATTTACATCGTGCTGATCGCTTGTCTTTTGATCCCGCTTTCGTTGGTCTCACGACCCGCGAGTCGGAATGCCTCAGACAATCGGATGTTGTCCGGTGGAATGTTGGCCAAGCTGCGCGTCAAGCATGACTTGTCTCAATCCAAATTGGCTGAGATTGATCCTGCCAGCGAAACGATGAAACTGGCTTCGTTGGGGCTGCGCGGGGTTGCCGTTAATATGCTCTGGATGCAGGCGATGGAGCATAAAAAGAAAGAGCAGTGGAATCAATTTGAGTCGACGCTCAACGCGCTGGTAAAGATTCAGCCCAACTTTATTAAGGTTTGGGAGTATCAAGCTCATAACATGTCGTACAACATCTCTAAGGAGTTCGATGACTACCAATATCGTTATCACTGGGTGAAAAAGGGGATTAGCTTTTTGACCAAGGGCATTGCCCCTAATTATCGTGATCATCGTATGACGGATAACCTGGGTTTTTTCACCGGAATGAAAATCGGATATTCTGACGAAAAACTTCAGTTTCGTCGATTGTTTCGAAGTGACGATGAATTTCATGCGTCCATGGAAGAGTACATTGATCCCCAGAGTTACCAAACACCATTCGATCATGACAACTGGAAACTGGCCTATCAGTGGTACAACCGATCGAAGAATCTGGTCGACAATCAAAGTGGGATAACACAACACTCGGGCGACATGATGTTTTATATGCGTCCTCCCGCTCAACTTCGAAACTTGGCCGACGCATTGCAGGATGAATTTCGCTCTGGTGAAACGCACCGAGAAATGTGGGTTGATGCCAATCGTGAATGGATCGAATACGGTCAACAGCCATTACGAAGTTCAACAGGCCAAATCATCAATCTTGATGCGTTATCAAAGAAACGTGAGGCGCTGGAACGCAAACGTCAGGAATTGGACGCCTTGGCCCCAGAGGGGACCCGGGACCTTTTGATGGATGAGATTATGGGGCAGATAGAGATCACGCCTGTGGAGCAGGCGGCGATGGATCTGGAAACGGACCGCCGATCAGATATGCAGGAGATTGTCGCTCGAAAGGCGTCCAGGCGGATTTCGCGTGAAATGCAGAAGATTGATATTCTGGTTTCACAGAAAATCTCTCAAGAGAATCTGCTTCAAGCGCGTCGAGTAAGTGAAGAAATTTCCCGGTTGATGGCAGAGCTGAGAACAATTGACAAGTATCAAGGGACCGTCAATTATCGTCATTGGCGCATCCGGACTACTGCCGAGATGTCGGACGAAGCCATTCGTGCTCGACAACTCTTGTATGACGCTCAGGAGTTGGCAAGGCGAAGTGTTTTTGATGACGAATATGAAATCAATCAGGAAACTGGTGAGAAAAAGATTACCCAAGAAGGTGCGATTTCAACTTACGAAGCGGCCTTCAAAATGTTCAACGAGGTGATGCTCGAGTATCCTTCGTTGATGGATGGTGAGATGGCGAACAAGCTTACGGATTCAATGTATTTGTATCAAGATATGCTTGAATTGACCGGTTTGGACTGGCCAAATGATTTCCCCATGCAGGATTTTGTTGATCACCAATCTGCCAAAAAACCGTTGGGCTTGCCTTCTACTGAAATCCTGCTCAAGCAGCGTCTGGATCGCGGTGAGATCGACGAAGAAGAGTACGAGAGACTTTCTAACGTGGGCAAAGACAAAAAGAACGTCGATGCATCTGATGATGCGGCAGCTGACAGCGAGGGCTCTGAAAACTCTGAAGAAACAACAGGCGAAGGCGACGAGAATTCGGCATCTCCCAGCCACGAAACAGAAGGAACGTCTCAGGCCCCTGTTGAAATCAGTGGCCCCGGTTTAGTGAAAGAGAAACCGGATTCAGGACCCTTTGTAGAGATCGATGGCGGATTTATGGTGCCGTATACGACTCAGATTCCTGGCACCGATGTTTCCTTTGAAATGATCCCGATTCCGGGCGGCAAATTCATGATGGGTAGTCCCGATTCGGAAACGGGCCGACAAGGCATTGAAGGACCGCAGGCCGAGATCGTTGTCGAACCATTCTGGATGGGAAAATACGAAGTGACATGGGGTGAGTACAAACCATTCATGCGTCTGGACAAGATTTTTAAAGAGTTCAAGCGAAGGAAGATTCGCGCGGTCAATGACGAAACCAAAATCGACGCGATCACTGCACCTTCGGCATTGTATGATCCGTCCTTTACTTTTGATGCCGGCGAAGAACCCGATCAGCCTTGTGCGACCATCGCCCAGTTTGCTGCCAAGCAGTACACCAAGTATCTAAGTCTTTTAACCGGAACTTATTATCGGCTGCCCTACGAAGCGGAGTGGGAATATGCCTGTCGAGGTGGTACGACAACGGCCTATTATTTCGGAGATGACCCAAAGACACTCGGAGAACATGCCTGGTACAAGGGGAATTCGAAAGAGTACCGCTACGCTGTCGGGCAACTTAAACCCAATCCTTTTGGGCTTTACGATATGTATGGCAACGCCAGTGAATGGGTTTTGGGCCAATATGTTGAGGATAGCTACAAGCGTTTGGAAGGCAAGGCGTCGTCTGCGGTCGATACATTCAACGAACCGACCGAACTTCATCCTCGCGTTTGTCGAGGCGGAAGTTTCGAGTTTGACGCAGAAGGATGTCGGAGTTCCGCTCGTCAATTGTCGGAAGAGAAGTGGCGCGACGATGATCCCAATACGCCACGAAGCCCTTGGTGGTTTACGAAATCTCCGTCGCTTGGTGTTGGGTTTCGGTTGATGCGTCCATTGCATGAGCCAGCGACACGTGAGGCCAAAGAGGTTCATTGGGTAGCTGGCTTGGAAGACATTGAATACGATGCCAAAAATCGGATTCAGGACAACGGAAAAGGTGCTTTTGGAATCGTGGGTCCGGATTTACCCGATGCGATCAAGAACTTGTCAGAGGACGAATAAGCGTTTGCTTCTGGCTCTTAGGGACAATGGATCAAGAATGACGCGGGAACAAGTAAGGCATGGAGAGCTTTCGCTGCTGGCACAGCCTCGGGAGTTGGTGCTCGTTTGTCCTCAGTTCAAAAGCAACGTCAACTTGTCAAGAATTGTTCGATTAGCCAGTTGCTGTGGTGTGACACGAATGATTGTCGCAGGGCAGGGAAAAATTGATCCGAAAATTGCCAGAGATGGGGTGCAGGAAGTTGAAATCGAGCGACGACGTTCGGTGCCTCCCGTACTCAAAAAGCTAAAAGCAGAGGGCTATCGAATCGTTGGATTGGAGCAGACTGATGATTCCAAGAGTCTTCACGATTACCCGTTCGTGAGGAAAAGCGTCTTGGTCATCGGGCACGAACGTCTTGGAATTCCCGATGAATCTCTTTCTTGCCTTGATGAGGCAATCGAAATCCCGGTCTTTGGATTGCCATACAGCTACAACGTCGTGACCGCAACAACGATGGCGATGTACGAGTACTGTAAACAGTTTCCCAGGGGCTGATCCCTGTTTATTCAAGCAAATTGTTGCGTGCAACTTGTTCTGTTTTTAGGATTTCGTTGGGTGCGGCTGACAGATTTGCTTCATTGACTGAGAAGGTTGACGATTAAAAGCTGGAAAAAACTGCTAATATCAAATCTTGTGATTCTCGAAATTGCATTGCAAAATTAAGATAGAGAACTCGTTTTACTTCCTTTCTGTTGCGTCGGTTCATTATTCGATGCTGAGGACTCGATCGTGGAAAACACGCAAGTTGGCCCATTCAGAATCATTAGTCGCTTGGGTTCGCGTCGCCAACAGGTTTTTCTAGCAAGGCAGGTCGAACAGGACCGCGATGTTGCCCTCAAATTTATTAAGCTTCCACCCGGTACGGATCGTGACAAGGCGCTCGACAAGATCGACCGAGAAGTCAAATTCTTACAAGAGTTGAGACACCCCAACCTGGTGAGGCTTTTCGGAGCTGGCGTTCACGAGGACCGAATCTTTTTTGCAAGTGAGTTGGTTAAAGGCGAGTCGTTGACCGCAATTATTGCGCGTCGCGGTCGGCTGGCTCCCGATCTGGCTGTCGACTTTGCGAGTCAGATTTGCAACTTACTGGAATACCTTCATGAAAATGAATTGCTGCATGCGAAATTGACACCCGACAAAGTGTTGGTGGGCAGTGACGGGGCAGTGAAAGTTACGGATCTTCGCATCAATCGCTCCAGGAAAAAACGTTGGGATGCCGTCACGACTCGGCGCGAGCTGGATTTGGCTGCCTATATGGCGCCGGAACAACATCTGGAGGGGGCGACCGAGAAATCGGATATCTACTCAATAGGAGTGATCACCTATGAGATGTTGACGGGAAAGCTACCCTACGCTCCCGACACGATGGGAAGGATGACTGATCGCAAGAAGAATGAGGCGGTTCCGTCAGCGGCAAAACTTGTCATGAACTGTCCCGTCTGGCTGGACAAGATTGTCACAAAGATGCTCCAACCGGACGCACGCAAACGCCCCCATACGACCAAGGCCATCGGCATGGCGTTTGTTGAGATCAAGAAAATTGACAAAAGCAAAAGGGCGGCGATTGCTCAGGTCTCAGGAAACTTCAATCCGCTGACTGCGGGTTCCGACAAAACCGAGGCACGTCGATTGTTGGGAAAGAAGAAGACCAGAAATCAGGAAGACCTGGTACCCTTTTACGAGAAAATTTGGTTTCTTGTCGTTTGTTTGGTTTTGATTGTCAGTCTCGTAACCTTTGCGGTTTGGCCTATCAGTACCCAGAAATTGTTTGATCGTGGAGTCGCACTCATTGAGTCGGAGGAATCGAGCGATTGGAGCAAGGGGATTGCTGATATGAGGAAGGTGATGGATCGAGGGCAGCAAGACTTCACTGAGCAGGCGACCCAGCACATTATGACCGCCCGTCGTCGCCTTTTAGTCAAACGAGCAATGTCAGGCAAGAAAACGGGAATCCAGACCAAGTTTGAACTTGAATTCATTGATGCCTACCAGCTGGAGCAGGATGGGGACCTTGTGGAGGCACTGGAAGGGTATCGAGAGAATTTGCTGGAACATGAAGAAAGCAAACAAGAGCACATTATTGAGGAAACTCAGGCTCGTGTTGCGTACCTTGAAACTCATCTATCATTGCCTGAAGGGCCTGGTGAAGTTCGTGCTCTACTTGAAGAAATGAAAAAGCTGGAGACCAAGGAAGACCTGATCAATGCGCGCAAGCAACTGACGGCAATCGGGTCAAGATATGGTGACTCGCCAGGTTATCAAGTCGTCGTGGCCGATGCAAAAAAACTTGCTGAAGACTTAGATGCACATCTTGCTAACCTTCAAACGGCAGAGGATAAAGCAGCCGAGCAATCCCCCGAGACAGAATCCCAGGAATCTGACAAAGCTATTGAGGACGGCGACGAACCCCCGTCAAATGATGAGAATAGGTCTTCTTCGCTTTGAAGCATTGACATACGAAGGCCAGGACCTCAGTTCAAGTTGTAGCTCAATCGAGAGCCGGCCTATGGGGTGGGTGCAAACGCAGATATCGCGGCAACATAGCAAGGAACCTCTTCAATGTGGTTTTGCATTCGCATGCTTTGCTGACCTTGGATGGAAACGCTCACAGATCACAAGATGTAGCGGCTCAAGTCTTCATCTTCGGCAACTTTTTGCAAACGTTGCTTCACGTACTCGGCATTGATTTCGACTTTCCCCATTTTCATATCCGGTGCTTCGAAGCTGAGTTCTTCCAGCAAATGCTCCAGGACGGTGTACAGTCGCCTGGCTCCAATGTTTTGAGTCGTTTGGTTGACTTGGAAAGCATAATCGGCAAGTTGCTTGACGGCATCATCTGTAAACTCAATATCAACGCCTTCAGTTTTCATCAGTGCGATATATTGTTTTGTGAGCGAATTTTTTGGTTCGCTCAGGATGCGGACGAAATCTTCGGCTTGTAGGTCATCCAGCTCAACACGGATAGGGAATCGGCCTTGGAGTTCCGGCATCAATTCACTTGGTTGATTGCGATGAAAAGCCCCGGCGGCGATGAACAGAATGTGGTCGGTTTTGACGAATCCGTGTTTGGTTTTTACGGTCGTTCCTTCGACGATAGGAAGCAGGTCTCGTTGCACTCCGGATCTCGAGACGTCAGCCGATTTGGACTCGCTGGCGATGACCTTATCAATTTCGTCCAGAAAAATGATGCCGACGTTCTCTGTGAGGTCTATTGCGGTGGAGCTGATTTTGTCCTCGTCCAACAAGGCTTCGCTTTCCTGCTCCAGGATTACCTTTCTTGCTTGTTCGACTGTCAATTCGCGTGTGATTTTGCTTTTGGGAACGATCTTTTCAATCATTCCTTGAAAATCGACATCCATGTTATCCATGCCGGCACCGCCAAACATGACGGGGGATTGTTTCTGTTCGACGGTGAGTTCGACATTGCGATTTTCCAATTCACCCGTTTTGAGCATCGCCCCCATCTTTTTACGAGTTCGCTCGTAGGAGTCGGCTTGGTCGTCGCTTTCGCCTTCACCTGCACTGGGCGTGATGGTGTATTCGTAGGGGACGGGTTTGGGGCAAAGCAAGTCGAGTAGGCGTTTTTCGGTTCTTGCTGCGGCATCCGTTTTGACCTTTTCCCTTTCCGCGTCACTGACGAGGCTGACGGCATTCTCGACTAGGTCTCGAACCATGCTTTCTACGTCGCGGCCGTAGTATCCGACTTCGGTGTACTTGGTTGCTTCGACTTTGATAAATGGTGCTTTGGTGAGTTTGGCCAGCCTTCGAGCGATTTCGGTTTTTCCGACGCCTGTTGAGCCGATCATCAATATATTCTTGGGACTGACCTCGGCCCGTAGTTCATCGGACAATTGCTGTCTTCGCCATCGGTTTCGAATTGCCAATGCGACGGCTCGCTTGGCGGCATCCTGCCCGATGATGTAACGATCGAGTTTTTCGGCCAATTCACGTGGAGTGTGGTTTGTCATTGAATTTTCTTGGTTTATCTTGTGCACTCAAGTTGCTCCACTTTAATGCTGTCGTTCGTGTAAATGTCGATCTCCCCAGCAATTTTCATTGCTTGGGTAACGATTTCTGTTGCCGATAGTTCACTATGCCGTTTTAGGGCTCTGGCGGCAGCGGTTGCATAGTTGCCTCCAGATCCGATTGCAATGACGCCGTCGGTCGGTTGTATGACGTCGCCGTTTCCGCTAACCAATAGGATGTAATTGCCATCAGTAACGGTCAGCAATGCTTCAAGTTGTCTAAGAGCCTTGTCGGTCCTCCATTGCTTGGCTAGTTCTGTCGCAGCTTTGACAATGTTTCGCGGCGAGTCTTTTAAGTGCCCTTCGAAACGTTCAAGCAAAGCGAATGCGTCAGC
Source organism: Mariniblastus sp. (assembly GCA_965224765.1). Taxonomy (GTDB): domain Bacteria; phylum Planctomycetota; class Planctomycetia; order Pirellulales; family Pirellulaceae; genus CAZDBA01. Next base: position 147,295 of record CBDDAC010000008.1, on the reverse strand, counting down.
GGTACTTCCAGCAAAACCGCAAAGCACCTTTCCATCCAACAGTTTTCGGATTTTGGTTGCATCCCCTTTCATGATGGCGGTGCCCAATGTGACTTGGCCATCTCCACCCATCGCAACGATGCCGTCTTTTTCGACCGTCAGAATGGTGGTCGCATGCATTTTCATAGATTGATCCCTGAGATTATTTCCCGCCATTTTTGCCAAATTCGTCGTTCGTCTCTAGGGGATGCACAACGAGATACGGGTTTTTGGCCGATAGCGATTTGTCGATCTTATGTTCTAATGTCCGTCAAAATATGTCGTTAAAAAGCGGATGGAATATGCGAAGCCCCCTGTTAATGAGTCGAAACAATACCGCTCTCGTTGTGATTGATGTTCAGGAAAAACTGGTACCAGCGATTGAGAACGGTGAAAAGATCGTGTGGAATATCCGCCGTTTGATCGATGCAGTGCGGTTGTTGGGCATTCCATTTGCCGCGACCGAGCAGTATCCTCGCGGTTTGGGTTCAACGGTTGAACCCCTGAAATCCTTGCTAGACGAAGTTCCCGAGAAATCGATGTTCAGCTGTCGTGAATGCAGCGAACTGTTCGAGGGCTTACTCAAAAGCGGCATTACCAATCTTCTGTTGGTGGGAGTTGAGTCGCATGTTTGTGTTCAGCAGACGGCCCTGGATAGCGTGACCGCTGGATTCAACGTCTTTCTGGTGGCCGACGCAATCGGATCTCGCCATGATCTCGATCACGAGATCGCACTATGCCGAATGGAGGCTTCTGGATGTTTTGTGACCACCACTGAGTCTGCGATATTCGAGTGGTGTGAAACCAGCAAAGCACCCGAATTCAAGGCGATCAGCAAGTTGGTTCAGGAGACATTTGTTAGCGAGAACGAAGTCAAAGGGTTTGCGTAAAGCTTGCTCAACGCGGTTTTGGTGGGTGCTCCGCCCAGTTCAACTGATGCAACTCCACGCGTTGCGTGGAGCATGGCACCCAAGAAAAAATGGCGATCTAATCTTTTTTCTTTTTCTCGGCTTTTTTGGGAGTGACTTCGGCATTTGCAATAGGAAGGCTTCCCATGAAAAGACCTTGGATCACTTTGGTCATGTGACGCAGTTCAAGCCGTTCCCATTCATCACCGGGTTGATGGTAGTCATCGTGAAGTGAGCCAGCGGAAAAGCTGTGGCCAATGACGCCTTTGTCGACAAAGGATGCATTGTCACTTGCCCGATAAAGCATTGAGCTGAATTTGGGGTGCTCGAAAATTCGAACGCCGATTCTTTCTGAGCCCTGGTTCATTAGCTCGCCAAGGTCCGACTGGAACCATCCTGTCATCCAGGCCTTTTCGTTCGCGCCGGCTTCAGGGCGACCGATCATTTCGATATTGATATTGGCAATCGTTTTGTCGAGTGGCCATTCAGGGTTTGCTGCGTAATGCCTTGAACCGAGAAGTCCTTTCTCTTCACCCCAGAATGTCATGAAAATGACGGTTCGTTTGGGAGCGACTGGCAGTGAGCCAAATGCATCGGCCAACTCGCAAACGCCTGTGCAACCCGACGCGTCGTCATCCGCTCCATTAAAAACAGGATCAGGCAACCCGGGCTGCTGTCCAATATGGTCCAGATGAGCGGTAAAGATGATTGCTTCTTTGGAAAGCTCCGGGTCACTGCCTGGTAGGATTCCGATCACATTTCGAACTTCAGATTTGCCGCTTCGTTGTGCAGGAATACTTAGTGTGACTTCGCCTTCGAATTTTTCTTCTGTGACCAACAAAGTTGTAGGGGCATTTCCACCACGGGGGTTGACCATTTTGGGTACCAGAGCCCGTCTTGCTTCTCCGATTAACGGACTGTCCTCATCGATTTTGAGAAGAATTGCAGAGGCACCGTTGCGACGCAATGCCGAGAGGCCGCGAATCAAGTTTGAAATGTCGCGTGGCTCGGCGATAGGAGCTGGAATGAAATGTACAACTTCGCCAACCTTTTTCTTTCGCCAGTTTTCGTCGTCGTGCCTAACGACTTCGGGTTGGCCTTTGTAGTCAATCGGGTTCGGACCCGCTGCGACCAAACCGAAGTGAGCGATTGGCTTTCCATCGACCATTGCCATGATCCCATCGCGAGGCGCCTGAGACGTGGCGATTTCGTGCACTTGGTAGAAACTGCCGTCTTTGGCACCGCCCTTCAGGCCTGCACCCTGGAATCGAGCTGCGATGTAACTGGAGGCGATCGTCAAACCTGGTGATGGGGTGTCACGCCCGCCCATTTCGTCTGAGGAGAGAAACGCGATCATCGCGGTAACGTCCTCTTGTGTGATCTTGTCCAAGGCGGCTTGAACACCCTCCGGCAATTCCTCTTGAGCGGTTGCGACCGAACCCAATGCAGCCAAAGTGATCATAAACAAACTGAAGATTTTTTTCATGGTTAGTTCCTTTATACAAACGAAGGCCACGTACGGCCGAGCGATTTTTTCTGAATATCCGTTAGTTCTTTGATGCCGATTTTTCCTAGCTTGAGAAGCTGTTGAAGTTCCTTGTCGCTGAATGTCGCTTCCTCACCGGTCCCTTGGACTTCGACGAAACGACCCGACCCCGTCATCACAATATTCATGTCAACATCGGCAGCAACGTCCAGCTCGTAATCAAGATCGAGGATTGGTTTGCCACCACAGATTCCTACACTAATCGCGGCAATACTATCACGCAACGGATACCTTTTTGGGTCGGGCAAATCCTTCTTGATGGTGGAAATTGCATCCACCAACGCGATGAACGCGCCAGTAATACTTGCGGTTCGGGTTCCGCCGTCCGCTTGAAGAACATCGCAATCGATGGTGATGGATTGTGGGCCGAGTGCCTCCAGGTCTGCCACGGCGCGAAGACTGCGGCCAATCAAGCGTTGGATTTCTGTTGTGCGACCGTCCACTTTTTTTCGGTCGCGTTGTTTACGTGGGCTGGTGCTGCCCGGGAGCATGTTGTATTCCGCGGTGATCCAACCTTTGCCGGAGGCTTCCATCCAAGGTGGCACGCGACTGTCGATGCTCGCAGTGCAAAGCACGATCGTTTCCCCGCATTGATATAGAACGCTTCCCGCGGAGGGTTTGGTGAATTTGCGTTTGATTTTCACCGGTCGAAGTTGATTACTTTTTCGTTTCACGTTGTTCGATTCTCAAAGTTCGATGGAGTATTCTTGCGTCAATTGACCGGCGCGATTGCCTGCATCAGTATTGCACAAAGCCAAGCGGCGTAGGTCCCCAAAGCATAACCCAAGACGGCCAAAAGCACACCGACGGGTGCCAAGGAAGGGTGGAAGGCTGCGGCAACCACTGGAGCACTTGCGGCTCCCCCGATATTTGCCTTACTGCCGACTGCGAGGAAAAAGTAGGGAGCTCGAATGAACCAGCCGACTAACACCAACAGAATGACATGAAACAACATCCAGACACCGCCCACCAGGAACAGCCCCGGATGTTCTCGCAATGCGTTGATATCCATTTTCATTCCGATCACTGCAACCAGGACAAAGACAAATAACGTCCCGATCTTTGAAGCACCCGCACCCTCATAATCCTTGAGGCGAGTAAACGACAGAATGATCCCGACGGCGGTTGCCAATACGATGAGCCAAAAGAACTTGCTGTTGAGACTGAAGTAGCTGAGGATTTCAAAGTTTTTTTCAATATAGGGGCCGATGAAATCGGCCGCCCAATGGCTGAGTGCCGTCGCCCCAAAGGCAATGGTGAGGATGACTACCAAGTCGGTCGTTGTGGCGATTTTGGCGCGGCTCAGGCTGAAGTTTTCCATCTTTTTCTGAAGCCTATCAATGCTGGATGCATCCGCTTTGAAAATCCGATCAATCGTTTTTGCCTTTCCGACTCCGAGCAGGAGGAATACCATCCAAATCTCGGCGACGATGACATCCACCGCGACCATGACGCCATAGAGTTCTTCTCCCGTCTTGATCTCCTGCGACGTCATTTTATTCTCGGGAAACCAGACCTCGTACATGGCGGCCTGGTTGGCGCCCCCACCAATCCAACTTCCGGCAACGGTTGAAAATCCGCGCCAAACCGATTCATAGCCCGAGCCACCGACGAGTTCTGGGTTGAACATGGCCACAATCAAGATTGCGATGGGACCCCCAAGAACAACCCCGACCGTTCCCGTGAGAAACATAATCAGAGCTTTGGGGCCAAGGTTAATGATTGCCTTCAAATCGATACTCAGCGTTAGCAGCACCAAACTTGCTGGCAGCAGATATCGAGATGCGACGTGGTACAACGAAGATACTTTTGGGTCAACGATTTTGAAGTAGGTCAAAAGCGAAGGAAGAAAGTAACATAGCAACAGCATCGGAACGACTTTGTAGAAAATCTTGAACCCTTTGATGTCGAGATTGCTGGTGTAGAAAACCACCCCCAGGATTAACATCAGCATGCCTAAGATGACCGCATCGTTGGTGACGTAGACGTCGGCGGCGAGTTTTTTGTGTTTGGCTTCCTTTACGATACTTTTTACCTGATCGAGGTTTAAGCCTTTTTCCAATAGCTTCTTTTGTTCGTCGGTAACCTTTCCACGGACTTCAATTTCCAAGGTCTGTGTCTCCACGGGTGCTGGAGCGGCGTTTTCTGCAGGGGCCATGGATTCCTGAAAACTGGCTGCTTGGAGGGGAGCCGCGATCCACAGGCAGGAAAAAATAATCAGAAAGATTCTGGCAAAACAGGAAAGCATAGTCGGGTTCTACGTTCACAAGTAAACGAAATAAATGTTTAAACGTAATGATACTTTACTGGGCGAACCGTTGGCTACCAGCATCGAGTTACATTTTGAATCGGAAGAAATAATTGAAGAAAAGCCGCGGCCAACCCGATTGACGCGGCTTCTCAAAACATGCACAGCTGGCGCATGTTGGCTGACTCAAACTGCCTTGCAGCGATTTACCTATTTTTCATCGTCGATCAAGATGCGGCGGAGAAGAGTTTCCGTATCAAACTCTTTCATACTGCTTACTGATCCGTCTGCTCGTGCAAAGACAATTGCATTGGAGTAGGCCATCAGTTGTTCCTCAAGAGCCTCCAGTTGCGCTGCGCCTGAGCCGTCGAGTGCGATGTCCTCAGGCTTTGCCCAGTGGGACTCTCGCTTGGCTTGGATCAATGCAATGGTATTGGCGGTTCCATCCGGGATATCCTCATGACCGAGCTGTTTGTCGACAGGAAACATTGTTTGCGGGCTCGAAAAAACATAGACGGAACTGTCAGTTGCATTGTTCGGTTGAGCGCTATGTCCAAAGATAGAAGGCATCTCTACGGTGACCAACGAATTGTGTTCACTGTCCCAAGGCTCATCGAATCGATACCTGTTGTAGAGATCTTGCTCCCCCTCGATAAACGGCAGAATCGCAATTCGCCAGCTATACGGGTGCTCGCTGTTTCTGGCGGTCATGGATGTTCCAGGAAGGTGTCCGTAGGTGAATTCGTAATTGAGCATTGCCGCAGAGAGCATGCGTAAGTTGTTGAAGCTTTGGACGGTACTTACAGCCCGTCGACTGTCTTCAGCCAGTGAGTTGAGCAAGACGATAAAATCATTCGTTAGCAATCCAAGCTTGGTTTCAAGTCGGACTGAAGTGCCATCTGCAGAAATTTGAGAATTTCCAATCGCTTCGATTCCAAGTTGGAGCATTTGCTGCTTGTCGTCTAGTTTTGGGTCATTTTCGGCAATAAGTTTGGATTGACGCCGAAACAAGTTTCTGGAGAGGATCGTTGCTGCCAACAACGTGTCTTGGACGATTTTGCAATTTGCTTCACTATCGGCTTCCGTATGAAAATGCATTGTGATGTCGGACTCATTGAATTGCAGCCCAGCAACCGTAAACTGGACATTGGTCCAAAGAGGGCTGAGCAATTCAAGTTGGAGTTCCTCGACTTCGCCACGAAATTCAGGATAGAATTCGCTTCCCAGTTGGGTGATTGCGAAAACAAGTTGGTCGTCCAAAACGGTTTCGGCGGCTTCGTGCCATTTTGAGGTCACGAGCCCATTTTTGCCTGCATCAAGCATGGCACGAAGTGTATTGCGATCTGTTCCAAATACGATAGTAGAGTTGTCGGGGAAGTGGACACACACTCCGCCGGTGTCAAGACAATTCACGCCACGGTGCATGAATCGTTCGCACTTGGGAAGGTCCGTCGACATCGGTCCATTCATGTGAACGACGAAACCAAGGCCGTTTGAGTCCAACTGCTGGATCGTGACCATGCTCGCCTTGTCCATGTCAAAGAATGACCAATCCGCCATCCGCTGCCATCGTTTCAACCAGCGGCGGATTAGAGCCTCAATGCTGTTGGGATCCGAGGCATTTTTTGAAAATTCGATCGCAGCAAATATCAGTGCCCGATCGCCGACAAATTCCAATTTGTTGGCTGCATCCACTGTCCCTTCAGGTTTTGTGATTTCTGATGTTACGCGATCCGTTTGATTGGCGACTGTTTCGGCGCTAGGCATCCGAAATCCGATGCATATCAGGGCGACCCCCACTACCGTCAGCCTTGCGAGCCAATTGGCGACTCGATTTTTCGACCCTCTAAGTTTTTTTTCGCCTTTAAGCATTTCGATTCTCCGTAGGAACGTTGTTCGGGTCGGCAAAAATGGTTGGGCCAGCCAGCCCAGTTGATTTTGATCTTGCCGCAGTGCCATCTCCGCCATGGTGAGCAAGTAGGTCTGTTGCCCGCCATTTGCGACAGCTGCACGTGAATCGGCCAGCAGTTCCTGGGCAACGCGAAGTTCTTTGCCTAGCCAGTGGACTAGCGGATTAAAAAAATTGATGGCAACAGAGGCCTGCGCGATCAGATTTTTTAAATAGTCATTTCCGGCAACATGCGCCAACTCGTGAGAGACTGCAGACGACAGTTCCGCACGACTCCAGTGTGACCAGTCATCGGGCAATAGGATAATCGGCCTTAGCCAGCCGACGGTTGCCGCAGTGGAAAGGTCCTTTGTGGTTGAAATCTCAATTTGCTTGGAAATCCCCATCTCAGTTTTGAGCTGCTCCAAAAAATTGAGGAGGTTGTGATCGTCTAGTTCGATTCGATTTTTCTTCAGTCGGTTAATTGCAACCAACCCCACCGTCAATTTCGATAACCCAAGAGCAATAGCGGCAAGCATGCACGATGCAATCAGCCCAATCCATGGGAAGGGTAGGGGGGCCGCAGTCGCGTTTTTGACGCTGGAGTCCAATTCGTTAGTCGCATCCGAGGCCGCTGTTCGCTTGACGTCGTTCCACCAGCGATTGATCGTGATCGCCCATTCGGGCGTGATGTCCTCCGAAGTAGGCATTTGAGTCGCAGGTGGATGTTGGGCGGAGTTTTGGAAGCTAATTGGTTGACGGTTGGTTTTTTGTATTGATTTGCTCTTTTCAATGAGCGGTTTGGCAGCCGTTGTTTTGGAGGGGATCCAACTGGGGATTGGAGCGATTGCAAGTAGCGTGAATCCAAGAATGAGTGTCATCGCAATCGCAAGAAATTCTCCTAAGATTCCCGAGAACCAACGACGGGCGACCAAAAGCATTGCGGCAATCAAGATCGAAAAAAGGGATATCTGCAACGCACTCCAAACTAGCGCATCTGTAAAGGCATTCATTATTTGCCCTCCTGCAAGATCGCTTCTAAGAGTTGCCGTTCCTTTTTGGAAAGACGCTTTTGCTTCATCATTCGAATCAGGAGTTGTTCGCGTGAACCCCCGAATACTTTTTCGATCAACTCTCCCACGATGTTTCCAGAAACGTCTTCAAATGAACGAGACGGCTTGAAAGTGAACGGGCGTTTTTCGTTCGTTTGTTCAATGTACGATTTCTCGGAAAGTATCTTGATCAACGTGGCCACCGTTGTATATGCAAGTTTTCTTCCCGCCTTGGCCATGCGTTTTTTAACGTCTTGCGCTGACTGTTCGCCGTGTTCCCAGAAAACCTGCATGACTTCCAGCTCGCGTTCTGTCAATTCGTTTGCTTTGGGTCTGGCCATGTCGTCCCCGAGATTTGGTTTCTTAGATTTGGTTTTATAGTAATGATGTTGGAGCCATCGGTCAATCAAGAATCTTGGAGTTTTTTGAAGTAATTTCGTCCCGGATAAATACTTCGCCGCAGGAAGTGTGGAATCTTTGTCGTGCCAATTGACGCTGGATGCTTCGCAATAATGAGCTGGATATCGCGAATTACCAAACACCCATCAAAGACGACGTGGTGACGTGTATCGCACCGGTAAACATTATTTTCCAGGTTGAGTGGGAATAAACAGCGATGGGTCGACTCGAATAATTGATAGATCGGTTTCGTTAAGGTGGTATATGTGCATTTTTTCTCAGCCCGTAGATTCTGTTGACAACACTAAGATATTTGCCAGGAAAACGAAGGCGAATTCCCAGTTCTTGGTCTACCAGATGAACTATTCTTCGTCGGATTCAAACGCGATGATTCTGCCCATTCCGAAGGGGCGTTTGGCGACGGAAGAGAACGGTTTTCAGTTCATTGATCTCAGTCAATACGAGGATTTTTTTGACGATCTCGCTTTAGGGTTTCCGCGAGTTCGTCGAGCGGGTTTTGGATGTTCGGCAGGCCCTGTTGATTCCAAGTCGAGCCTGGAAGTCCATGAAATTGGTGACTTCATTGCCTCCTTTGTCCCCGAACTGTCTCAGTTTGAACGGTTGGACAAGCGTTTTACTCTGCCCAAATCAACTTGGGCCAAAGTCTCCATTTACAAAGACTATGGGTTCGTCGTTTTTCAGTTGGTAGAGGGAACCAAAAAGCCTCATCCGATGGCGTTCAAGTTTGCGTCAAAGATGGAGGAGATCTACTTTCCGACTTTGCATATTCACGATGGCGAGGTCCACGAGGAAGAGTCTTTTGACCACACACTTTTTTTGCAACATGCAGGAATGGATTCGAAGGTTGGGAGGTATCGGGGTGATTGTGACGCCGATACGAAAACAAACTTGGTTCGATCGAAGTGGAATGCCGGTGAGTTTTGTGAGATCGATGAAACGCAAGGAATCGTTCAGGCTGATCTTTTGATTCACAAAAAAATCCTTCGCGGCACTCTGGACAACCGCGACTTTTTAGTTGAAGTCGACGGTGATCCGCTCGTTCGTGCTTACAACGTTCGCCAGATGAACGCCTGTGCGCCTTGGGCGGTTGCTGCTGGGGCAGCGGCATGGTTCTTTGCTCGTCGCAATCGCGTAATGGAGCAAACGAAGGCCTGATCGCCCCTTTTTTTGGTAACGCGTCTAGGTAGTGATTAAATTCTGCAGCGACAGTTTTAGCGAAATTTTGGCGCTGGATTTTTGATTTTGAATTTTTGTTTGCCGTTTTCAGGCTTGGTATGTTTTTGTGTTTCGATTGGTTGCTTTTTGTAGCATTCAATCGCGCCCTTTCTGCTTTAAATCGCCGCTTTGACGCCCTTTAACGCCATCCAACGCATAAAGTTAAACGTCAACGCTACGAGTAACGTTGCCGATTGCACTCGAGCCAAACCTCGAACTCGAAACTGCTGGAGCCCTCGGTTGCGGAACTCCGCGTTAGGAAACTCTGCGATCGAAGGCCGCGCTTTATAAAGTTCCTTTGCTGAGTCCGTTGCCATTCGCTGCCGAAACTTGAACACCTCGTCGGTGTCTTTCGGCTGACGTTCATGCGGATCGTTGCCGTTTTTTAGCAGCTTTGCTTCTTTAGGAATCGGACCATAAACCGCAGTGCCTTGCCTTTCAAGCAACGTGATATCAGCGTGCGTCGTAAAGCCGCCATCTACCAGCATTTTCTCTGGAACCTCGCCATGCCGAGCAACTACTTTTTTGTGCATGACGCTCATCTGCCCGCCGTCACTGCCATTGTTGTTGACTTCCACGTCGAGGATTACACGAGAATCTGCTGTCGTCGCAAGGTGAACGTTGTAGCAAGGACGGTAGCCACCGCTGGCCACTTTCATCTTGCGGGCGTCAGGGTCTGTTGTGCTACAACGAGCTTCAGCACCGCTACCCTTCTTGCGTTTTTCTTTGCGGGCGCGAAGTTCTTGAAGTTGTTCCAGAGCGTCAGCGAGCCGTGATTGGCGTTCTTCGGCGGAGCGAAGTTGAGCCGCTTCTTGCTTTGAACGACTTGTTTGCCCGATAGAAGAATCGTCCATTTCTGCTCGCAATTGTTCTACGCGTTGCTTGGCCTGGCTCAAGCTTTCTGTGAGCGTGCCTTGGCGGCGAAACGAACCTCCACCAGCGCTGGCGCGAACACGCATGCCATCTTGAGCAATCACATCGAGTTCAACTAAACCTTGCGAGATCAGCGTGCCGACCGTTTCGCTGAGAAGCTCGTCAAAGAACTCGGGGTTGGTTGAGCGGAAATCACTCAAGAGGTGGTGGTTGACGCTGACTCCGCCGCAAATCCACATGTAGCCAAGGTCGCGTTCGCACAACCGTGCCACGTGACGGGCGCTGCTGATCCCTTCGAGCGTCGCGAACATCCAAAGTGAAAGAAGAATTTTCGGATCGACCGGCGTCCGTCCTGCACGCCCTTCCACTGCCAGGATCTTTCCGTAAAGCTTTGAAAAATCCAGTGACTCTACATATTCCCAAACCACGCGAGCACGATGGTCTGTCGAAAGAAGTTCGTCGAGGCAGAAAGGTTTCCATTCTGATTGATGACGTTCTGGCCGTTGCACTCGTGCAAACACTCTTTTTTTATTGTTCATTACTAAGTTTTAGCGCAAAACAAATACTTGCTCCAGCCCAGTTGATTTAATCACAACCTAGTCGCGTGAGCGAGGACGAACCCGATTCGTCCTCGCTCACGCGTCGGGTTACCATGGGTGAACCTGCCCAGCACGCCGGCGCACCGGGTTACCATGGGTGAACCTTCTGGGACTTGCCCAGCACGCCGGCGCACCGGGTTACCATGGGTGAACCTTCTGGGACTTGCCCAGCACGCCGGCGCACCGGGTTACCATGGGTGAACCTTCTGGGACTTGCCCAGCACGCCGGCGCACCGGGTTACCATGAACAGAACTTCAAAAAAAATCCACAACCTCTTCGAGAGGGTGTCTTTTTTGGCCTCAGTTTTTGTGATGCCCAACAAAAATGTCAGCCTGTAAGGCCCCATTTGATGATTTCCGATAGCTTGGGCGTTTTGCCTTGCCACAAGATGCCGACGCGAAAGATTCGTCCTGCAATAATTACGATGAAGACGGTGGCCAGAAAAGTCAGAACCATTCCCAAGATCGGCTGCCAGAGCGGAATCGTTTGGCCGGTACTCATTCTCAACATCATGGTCGTTGGTGTTGCTGGGGGGAACAGCGAAAACCACTTTGCAATCGAACCGTTGGGATCCTGCACGATAAAGATCCAGATGAACAAGGGGCTCATCAACATCATCCACACCGGTAGCAGCATTGATTGAGCTTCTTTGAGCTGCGAAACACTTGCCCCAACCGCCATGAAAATGGCCGCATAAAAAAGTACGCCCAGAATTTGGAATACGACAAACCAGGGGACCAAATGGAATGGAACGCTGTCCGTCCAGCCTCGGTTTTGCGCGACAAACGCCATTCCCAACAGGTAGATGGCAAAAACCGTAAGTGAGCCTGCGACGGTACCCAGTAGTTTTCCCGACATCAACTGAAATGGATTGGCGCTTCCTAGAAGCACCTCAGCAATACGTTGAGATTTTTCCTCAAGAACACTTTCCAGCATCGGTTGGGAGGCCATGAAGATGACCATGAACATCATCATCATGACGCCCATGGGAAGGAAAATCGCGCTCATTTCATCTTTTTCTTCGGCTTGGGTGACCGAACCGTCAGAAGCCTGAGCGACTAACCCCATGGCCCGCACCGATACCGGTTGGCTGGCTTGCTGCACCACTGCAGGATCGATATTTGCTGCGATGAGTCGTTGCTGTTTTGCGGTTTCGTAGATAATGCTTTGGATCCAACCACGAGCTGCGGCCAAGCCGGAATCCTGCGAGTAAAATTTGATACTCGACCGATCCTGCTCCTTTTGGTTACTGGATGGATCAATTGGATCCAGTGCAGAAGCGGGGATCTCAACAAAGGCATACAGTTCTTGATTCTTGATGCGTTGAGAAATCTTGACACGTCGTTCATCGCCAATTTCGCCTTCGACGACCTCGATTTCGAATCGTTCCCCTTTGGCGAAGGAGGGAACACCATCGAGTTGGTTGGACAGATCTGTGTCGGAATTAGCATCGGATGCTTTTTTGGTTTTCAGCATCCTGTCGATCATTTGGTTTCGTTTCGATGCAGAATTCTGGATCGCCGAAAGCAATTTGCCGGTCCCGTCTGAGATCGCAATTTTTCGTTCTTTGATTTCGCCAACGTTGTTGAGGAATTGAAGTGCGAATAATCCTCCCAGCATCAGGATCGGCATCATGATGATGGAAATCAGAAATGCCTTGGTGCCGACCATTGCTTTGTATTCACGAACGGCGATCGTAATGATTTTTTTCATGATGCTTGACCGTTTGTTTCGGATTCTGGCGCCGGTTTGGCAATGCGAACAAAGATGTCGTGCAAAGAGTGTTTGACGATTTCGAAATGAGTTAACTCAGTTTTTGCCGCCAGAGCCTGGAGGACCGTCTGCGATCGTTCGACCTGGTCAACGGTGAATTCAAAGTATCGACCTGTGCGATCGATTTCACTGATTCCGTCCAGCGGTGGAATCGTTTGATCTTCACTGGAAAATCCCACCCGAATTCGATTGGCAGGGTAGTTGGCTTGAATCGAATCCATGGACCCGTCAAGGACTTTATTGCCTTCAAAGATCATGAAAACGGTGTCGCACATTTTCTCCGCCATATCCATATCGTGAGTTGAAAACACGATTGTGGTTCCCTCGCTGCGAAGCGAGTAAACTGCCTCACGAAGCGATTCCATGTTGACTGGATCCAGTCCACTGAAGGGTTCGTCAAGAATGACCAGTTTGGGTTTAGCGACCACCGCTGAAATGAACTGTATTTTCTGGGCCATTCCTTTGGAGAGTGAGTCGATTTTCATATTGACCCAGCCTGTTGCGCCGAGTCTTTCCAGCCATTTATCGATTTCAGGTTTGCAGTTGTAGAAACCTTTGAGACGCGCGTAGTAGGTTAGCAAGTCACGAACTTTCATTCGCTTATAAAGACCACGTTCCTCGGGGAGATAGCCGAGTTGGTCGTCTGCCGTTTTGCCCATCCGGTTTCCGAGCACCACAACATCACCATGATCGGGCTGGAATATCCGAAGTATCATCCGGAGTGTGGTCGTCTTGCCGCTGCCGTTGGGGCCAATAAATCCGTAGATCGAGCCCGCAGGCACCGAGAGATCGAGATTGTTGACAGCGACGGTTTTGCCAAAGGATTTTGTGACGCCTCGTAGCTCAATCGCGTTTGCCATTCTTTTCTAATCGTGTAGTTAAGGCCGGATTCATTTCACAAATTAGAGTTTTTCCCCACAGAATTTGCAATAGATCGCGTCCTCGTCGTGCCCCTCCGTGATGCAGGACGAGCAACTAATGGTGGTAACCTTCTTGTGGTTGCGGGCTTTGAGGACTTCTGCGGATACGAATCCCGTAGGCACGATGATCAGGCTATATCCGACCAGAATCAAAATGGCCGAAATGATTTTTCCAGCCGCAGTTACCGGTACGATGTCTCCGAAACCAACCGTGGTCATCGTCACGATCGCCCAGTAAATTCCCGTTGGAATGGAGGTGAACTGTGAAGTCTTGGTTTTCTCGGCCGGGGCAGGTGGCTTTTTCGAATCGCTTTCGCCTTGGGAAACCAGATCTGAAGAATCTGTAGACGGTGAAACTACTTCTGCGGTGCGTTTTGGGGCGGGGGCAAGTTGATTTTCAACCTCGTACATGATCGTTCCAGCGACTGTCACGATAATCATGACCACGGAAAGGAAGACGACGATCTTTCCTCGCGCCTGCCAAACGGCGTTTCCCAGGTCGTCGGCTTCGTGCTGAAACCATGAAAGTTTGAGGATTCTGAATACTCGCATCAAACGCAGCGAACGTACGACCGCGAAATGGCTGGTCATAAATTCAGCGTCAGCATTCCAGGCCACGATCAAGAGGATGTAATCTGGCAAGAATGAGACTAAGTCGATAATGCCCCAGAAACTGAAAATATATTTCAGGGGCTTTTTGACGCAGACAACTCGCAGCAGGTACTCGATCGTGAACAGGATCGTAAAAATCCATTTGAGATAGAGAACCTGTTCATCCCATTGAACTCGAAACGAATCGACCGTTTCCATGCTGATGACCGCGATACTGGCCAAAATGGCTACCAGTAGCAATACATCAAAAATGATGCCGGGAAGCGTCTGGGCTTCGAAAATGATTTCGTGGATGCGTTCACGAAAGGAGGGTCGAGTTTTGAGAGGCGGATAAGGCTGGTTTGTCATGAATTTTCTCCAGCAACATTATCATCAATTTCGACGAGTCGGCAATTGGAGGAGCGCAACAGCGTTCAGGGCATTTCGATGTACATTAGCCAGTCAGTTTGGTCGTCGGCCCCAACGCGAAAAATTTGTTCGCCGACTTTTCTGAATCCACAGCTTTCATAGAAACTGATCGCCCAATCAGCCTTTGCCCAAGTGCTCAAGAACAAGCCGTCGCCGCCGTTTTGTTGTGCCAGTCGTTTTAGCTCGTCCAACAGCCGCCTGCCGATTCCCATTCGGTGAAACTCAGGCAACAAAAATAGTTGTTGAACTTCTCCGGGATTGGATCCAGGAATGCATTCAGGTGAGCCGTGAATTCGAAGCTTGCCAAACCCCGCGGCTCGCGAATCGACTTCTGCGATGATGTAGGTACTGCCATTGGCAAATTCGGCGGCCACGATTTCGGGTGTGTGGTTTGATGCCAAATGAGTTTGTAAATTCTCAGGTTCGTTGAAAGATCCGAATGCTGCGGTAAAGGCTCGTCGGCCTAAACCCGCGATCGCCACAGCGTCAGAGGGCGTCGCGATTCGTAAGTTGATCGACATAGCTTCGCGTTCTTTTTTGTGGCCATTCACTAAAATTCTACTCAAATGCGACAAAACGAGGTACAAACCCATCTTGGCAACAGCCAGGCAGGGGAATCAACAAATCTCCCGTTTGATTGGAGAATTCTTTTTGCGAAGCTCGGGGTACCAGTTCTTATCGGTGGCCTCGATTTTTGCAACTTCGATCAGCACGTGAACCCTGTTGTGGAATGCGTTCAGTTGGAATCGTTAGTGAGGTACCTTTTCCGGTGTTTTGATTTTGGGCGGCCAGAACGCGACTGCCAGTGCAATCGCTGCAATGACCGAAATAACGCATGGAATGGTGAACAGTCCCTGATAGTCTTTCACGCCTCCCTCCGGTAAGTAGACATTGGCCAAATACGGAGCAATGATCCTTGCGACAATCGGCCCCATCCCCAAGATCATCAAGTTGAACAAGCCTTGAGTACTCGATCGAACTTCCTTGGGAAGGTACTCATCAACAAAGATATAAACCGTTGCAAAGAAAAACGCATAGCAAACACCGTGCAGTACATTGGCTGCGATAACTACAGCGGGAATGGGAACGAATGCAAAGATTCCAAAGCGTAGTGCGTGCCCCAAAATTCCGATGGTCATGGTCGTTTTCCAGCCCAATCGCTTAAGGAAGAACCCTAGGACAATCATGGTTCCGATCTCAGCAACCTGGCCGATACTCATGACAGGCATGATGTATTTTGTTGGGATGCCAATGTGCTCCAGGTAACCGCTAGTCCACATGAAATAAAGGTCATGGACCATCGCATCCACCATCGTCACGAGCCATAGGACCAAGACGAAGGGGACTGCCAACGACTTAAGTGCCGTCAGCCAGGCAAGTCCCTGTGCAGATTTGTTAGGGGGGGTGTGGGGCAATGTAAAGCTGTACGCAGCCAATGCCAGCGACGCAACACCCGCAATGATGTACGTGTATCTAGCAGATTCCGCGCCCGTCAGCAAAAAGAATAGCGGCCAAGCTGCCAGGATCCAGCCAATGGTTCCGCCCATGCGGACGATTCCAAATTCCTTTTGAGCGTCTTTCATCGCATTGAAAGCAATCGCATTGGTAATGGAAATCGTTGGAACGTAAAACAGGCAGTGCACCCACATTAAAATGCAGAACGGCCAAAAGTCCGTAACAAAATAAAGACCCAAAATGGATATGCCGCCAATGAAATGGCTGAATGCGAGGAATTTCTCGGCTGCAAAGTTACGATCCGCGAATTGATTGCTAAAAAACATCGCAATAATCGCGGCAACGGGAAACGCGATCAAGATCCAGGTCTGCTGCGCAGCGGTAAATCCAAGACCGGTTTTTTGAGTGGTCAGCTTTGCATTGGTTTCTGTGTGAGTCGCTTGACCGTCAGCTACTTCAACCATCTTGGCAGGCACATCCGCACCTGTTGAATCGATGTAGCTGGTGCTTCCCGCCAGATAGCCAAATACCAATGGCAGCCACGCTCCCCAAATGAAAAACTGGAGCACCATCATTAACCAAAGCTTAAATGTTTGGCTACCAGTCACCGTTGAACTCGGGTGAGAATGAGAATTTCCGTCCGACATTTATTTCACAGTCAATTGAGTGGTGTGGGCTTATTTTCAAACGACCATTCTATTCACATTGCGGTCAGTTTGAAGTATCCAACTACAGTAGATGGTTTCAATTTGCACAATCTAAGTCGAGAATTCGGGAAGTGTTCTGACAATTGAGCCGATTTTCTTGAGAATCTCGGGTCTCGAAACCTAAAACAGTTGAAGCACCTGGGCCCGATTATGGCAAAGTTGTCGTTCGTTGCCTCAGGTCGTGATCGACCTATTTTTCGATGCCCGCCAGGTTCAGAAGCCATGCATGTCTCATCGCCGCTTCTTTGTATCGCTCGTACCGCCCCGATGCGCCACCGTGGCCGGAACTCATGTTCGTTTTCAGAAGCAGTTGGTTGTTGTCCGTTTTCCGATCACGAAGTCGAGCGACCCATTTTGCCGGCTCCCAATACTGAACTTGGGAGTCGTGAAGTCCGGTAGTGACCAGGATGTTGGGATAGTTTTTTGATTCCACCTGATCGTAGGGTGAATAGGACAGCATGTAGTTGTAATACTGCAAGTCGTTGGGATTGCCCCATTCATCGTACTCGAAAGTGGTTAGCGGAATGGTCTCGTCCAACATCGTCGTCACGACATCCACGAAAGGAACGTCAGCGATGAGTCCGTTGAACAGGTCAGGAGCCATGTTGGAGACCGCCCCCATCAGCAAGCCGCCAGCACTTCCGCCGCGAGCGTAAAGGTGATCTTTACTGGCATAGCCCTCAGCAACCAGATGTTGTCCAGCATCGATAAAATCTGTGAATGTATTCTTCTTGTTCAGAAGCTTTCCGTCTTCGTACCATGCTCGTCCCATTTCCTGACCACCGCGAATATGGGCGATGGCGTAAACAAATCCCCGATCGATCAAGTTGAACCGCGGGGAACTGAATGAGGCTGACATGCTTGCCCCGTAGGAACCGTAGGCGTAAAGCAGGCAGGGGGCCGAACCGTCTTTTGGAGTGTCATTGTGACGGATCAATGAAACCGGAACTTGAGTCCCGTCTTTGGCTGTTGCCCAGATACGCTCGGTGGCATAGTTGTTTGTGTCAAAGCCGCCAAGGACTTCGTCCTGTTTGAGAACCGTTTTCTCTTTGGTGGACATGTCGTACTCGATCACGCTCCCCGGAGTTTTCAGGGAGCTGAATCGATATCGAAGCATGTCTGTGTCGGGTTCCGGCGTCGCCGAGGTTCCCGCTTGATAACAAGGCTCGCCGAAGTCGAGTGCGAATTCACTGCCTTCATTCCAGTTTCGGATCTTGATTACGGTGAGACCATTTTCGCGTTTTTCCAGAACCAGCCAGTTTTTGAATAGATCAAACCCACTCAGGTATGAATCGTCCCGGTGTTCGACGACTGTTTCCCAGTTGGATTTTTCGGTCGCGTCTTCACGGGTTCGCATCAACTTGAAATTCTTGGCATCCTGGTTGGTTTTGATGTAGAAATGCTCGCCCAGGTGATCGATGTTGTATTCGTGATCTTTTTCTCGAGTTTGAAAAACCACGGGGTTTGATGTGGGAGCGTCAGCCGGGATGAAGCGATATTCTGTGCTCAGCGTCTGCCGCGAGCCGATAACGATGTACTTTCTTGAGCGGGTTCGGCCTACACCGCAGCTAAACTCTTCGTCCGTTTCTTCAAATACGAGCTCGTCATTGGCGGGGTCAGTTCCAAGCTCATGGCGATAAATTTGGTAGGCACGAAGGGTTTGAGGATCTTTGCGAGTGTAAAAGACGGTTTTGTTGTCTGCTGCCCAGACTACGCCTCCGGTAACGTCTTTGATGACGTCATCGTACATTTCCTGAGATTCCAGGTTTTTGAATCGGATGGTGTATTTTCTGCGTCCAACGAAATCCTCAGCGTAGGCAAGGATATTGTTGTTGTCGCTGATGCCAAGTCCGCCAACGCTGCAGAATTCTTTGCCCTCAGCAAGTTCATTGACGTTCATGTAAACGTATTCTTTGGCAGAATCGTCTCCAGCTGGTTTGCGGCAGTAGATCGGGTACTGCGAACCGTCCTCTGTGCGGCTGTAGTAGGTGAATCCGCGGTTATCGTAGGGAACGCTCGAGTCTGTTTGTTTGATACGAGCTTTGGTTTCCTCGACGAGTTTGGCTTGTAGCTCCTCAGTGGAAGCCAACATCAACTTGGTATATTCATTTTCTGCATTGAGGTAGTCGATTACTTTTGAGTTTTCGCGTTCGCGAATCCAGTAATACTCGTCGATGCGAATTTGACCATGAGCTTTAAGTTCGGTCGGAATTTTTTCGGCAACAGGAGCTGTTGGGTCTTCCTGGGCTTGAGATTGAGCTGACATCGATGCAACGAGCAAACAGAGGAAAATGAGTTGTTTCATAGTAGAGTCCAGAATGATTGGGCATGCTGATCCGGACTTTATAACCCATCTGCAACGCAAAGTCGCGATGCTGGAGCCCTGTTGTTAAACTTGATACTACTACGATCGTAATTGGGAGACCGTCGCGTAGAGGCTGTGACTTTTTCATTTGTATATGAAGCAAAAACTTAGAAGCAGTGGTTTATGGTAGCCCTACGAGGCTGTGACTTTTTTCATTCGTGCATGAAGCGATAACTTAGAAGTAGTGCTTTATGGAAACCCGACGCGTCAGCGAGGACGTGTCGGGTTCGTCCTCGCTGACGCGTCGGGTTTCCAAAATAGGCGGAATGTGGATGTTCAGATGCCGTTGGCTACTGAGTCAGCCACCAGTCGAAGCAAGCGGTTTTGCTGCTTCGGAAAACGGCACTGGTTTCCCCTTCCCGATTGCTGCGCTCCCGACCCTCCCGCCCGGCGAGAGGGTATCTGGTTTTTGTCATTCGAGGATTCATCCATGATAACCCTACGAGGCTGTGACTTTTTCATTTGTGCATGAAGTGATAAACTTAGAAGCAGTGGTTTATGGAAACCCGACGCGTGAGCGAGGACGTGTCGGGTTCGTCCTCGCTGACGCGTCGGGTTTCCAAAATAGGCGGAATGTGGATGTTCAGATGCCGTTGGCTACTGAGTCAGCTACCAGTCGAAGCAAGCGGTTTTGCTGCTTCGGAAAACGGCAGTGGCTTCTCCTCCATGGTCTATACATGCTCGGTGGAAGGGTGTTCGATTTTTGGCATCCGGTTTTTAGCGCCGAAATCTTCTGAAAACTAGCCCAGTCGAAAAAGTCACAGCCTCGTAGGGTCCCCTGACACCTCGAGTTTCCAGCGAATCAGGGGCGAAGTCCGTCTTGGCGTCATGCTCAGTGTCACTTGTGAATCGCGCGATAAAAGACAGTTTTCCGCGACGATTTGTATCAAAAGAAGATCCGACTTATGATTTTCTGGAAGACTTGACCATACCGAGGACCGAGGAACCGATGAATCGATCAACTATCAATCGAAGAAAATTTGTAGCGGGGGTTGGAGCAGCCGTCGCAGGTGCAGCCGCTTTTCCGGCTAAGTCCCTAGCGAGTTTGCCGCAACCGGTCGCACAGGAAAAGCAGGATGAGGACGTTCCCTTCAAAATATCCATCGCTGAGTGGTCGTTGCATCGTGAAATCCGCAACAAGAAGTCCATGACGAACATGGATTTTCCTCGTATCGCTCGCGAAGAATTTGGCCTAGATGCGATTGAATACGTCAATCAGTTCTTTTCGGATAAAGCTAACGATCTTCGCTATCTTACCGATCTTAAAATGCAGTGTGATGACCATGGAGTCCAGTCGTTACTGATCATGGTTGATGGCGAAGGCCAATTAGGGGACCCGGATGAGGGGCGTCGAAAGCAGGCTGTAGAGAATCATCACAAGTGGGTAGTGGCCGCGAAATTTTTGGGCTGTCATGCAATTCGTGTGAACGCAGCCTCTGGTGGAACCTACGATGAGCAGGTGAATTTGGCAGCCGATGGTCTTCGAGCTTTATGTGAGTTTTCACAACATTATGGTTTGGACGTGATCGTTGAAAATCATGGCGGATTGAGCTCCAACGGAGAATGGCTGGCCAAGGTAATTCAAACCGTCGAACTGGAGAATTGCGGAACGCTTCCCGACTTTGGAAATTTCAATCTCGGTGGTGGGAAGACTTATGACCGCTACAAGGGAGTCGCTGAGTTGATGCCGTTTGCCAAAGCTGTCAGTGCAAAGAGTCATGAGTTTGACAGCGACGGCAAAGAAGTTAACACCGACTATTTAAAGATGATGAAAATCGTCTTGGAAGCTGGGTATCAAGGGTATGTTGGCATCGAGTGGGAGGGTGGCGGCATCAGCGAGTTCGAGGGCGTTCGAAAAACCAAAGAGCTTCTGATGCATTGTCAGCAAGAACTCTCCTAATCCCCCGGCCTTTTGCTGTCTTGCTAGTCATCCTATTATTAACTGGGGGTGTTTCTGAAGAGTGAACGCTTCATCGTTGGTGCTCGGTCACAAGTTTGGTTGTCCCAGCTTGTGCTGATCGCCGATATTACAAGTAGGTCGATAGATTTGCGGATTTCATAACGATTCTCGGCCGCTTTTTCGCCATTCTGGCAATTATTCTCACATTCCGTTCAAGTCTACTGGACATGGACACTCCGATTATGAGACTCGGCCCGATGCTCAAGTTTTGTGCAGGGGATTCGTGCGTAAATATCAGGCAAGCGTGCATGCGTTATTTGCACATTTTCAGAATCGACGTAAGTGCTTGCAAAATAATGATATTACTTCGATCGTTTGACTGTGTGTAAATGATTAGGGCAAAGTCGCTTCAATAAGTGGCTGAACACGGATATTCACCCTTTTTAGAAGCTTTGCGAAAGGAATCACAGGGAATGAACGATCTCATGGTCCAACAGGAAGATTTTGCTACACGTTGTCAAAAAGTGCTGCAGGTTGCTCGCCAACTTTTACCAAGGCAACCCAGACTGGGTAACCTTTTTCCGCGAGGTGCTTGGCGTAAGTGGTGCCGCTAGAAGCGTGTTTTCCCAGTCAGAACGACTTCGTCGCATTTGAGAAATCGAATGAGTACGGAGAAATTCAGAAGATGGTTGCTGGATTGCGTGGAAGAAAGATTCCAGGCAATAATAGCAATGAGCCCACCCGCGTAATTACTGTACGTTTGCCAGAGAGTTTGCATGAAGCGCTTAAGGCAGAAGCCAGTGATCACAACACGAGTATGAATAAGCTTTGCATCTCAAAGCTACTGCAAGTCTTGATTGAGAACGAGCGAGTTGCAGCGGCTGCTGCATCAAGTGCGAAGCGCGCTATCACTCCACCTCCAAAACCCAAGCCAGTTCCGACAATTAACACCGCGCCAGCGAGTTTTCGCTCCACTTACACACCTCCAACTCAGCCTGCCCAAGAGCAACCACGTTTTGGCCAGTAATTAGAAGGTAGTTCATTCAATTTACAATCGAATTTGGGCTTCCCACCCGCATACCAGTCTTGGCCCTTCGGGCTAGGCCTTAGCAGAACCTGTCTCCACCCAGTCGACCCATGAAGCGACGCGCCGAAGACTCGGCACGTCGCTTTTTTTAAACATGGTTATGGGTCTTTTTTTGCATTAAGGGTTTCTGTGGCGCGAGCCAATGGTCGGTCCAGATCTATTTGCGCGGGATTTTTCGATGTCCATTGCGATAGGATGTTGCGCCATTTGACATCCGTGAAATGGTTGGTTTGGGAATTGCTAAGAGTTAGTTTTATTGTTGCTGTGTAGGAGTGGTTTTGTTTGGAACTCGCAATCACAATATCGGTTTGGCGATGGTGTTTCGGGGTGAATGTTAACAATAGGCGGAGTGCGTTGAATGTGGGACGTGGGGGTTGTTGGCGCTGGTGCGGCGGGATTGATGGCAGCGGCGAGTTCAGCGTCGCGCGGCAAATCAACTTTGCTGTTGGAGAAGAATAGGAAACTGGGCGTCAAGATTTTGATGTCGGGTGGAACGCGCTGCAATGTGACTCACAATTGTTCGGCCCGTGAGATTTCTAAGTCGTTTGGTAGCAATGGCCGTTTTCTCTATTCCGCATTGGCGGCTCTTTCTCCAGCGGACGTTTTGAAGAAATTTCATGATGAAGGTGTCGATACAAAAATTGAATCGACAGGCAAGATTTTCCCGGTAAGTGATCGAGCGATTGACGTACGAGATGCTTTGGTGCGAATGGCCAGAAAATCAGGTGCAGAGATTCGCACCGAAAGTTCCGTGACAGGTTGCCGAAAAACAAATTCTGAGTTTCAGATCGAGACTCTGGAAGGATCGTTTTCGGTAAAATCGCTTTTGATTACTTCCGGTGGAAAATCTTATCCGGGGTGTGGCACGACGGGTGACGGATACGGTTGGGCTCAGTCCTTTGGCCACACGCTGACTCCATTGGGGGCTGCGTTGACGCCGATTGTTTCTCAGGTGCCTTGGGCGAATCAGCTCAAGGGGATCGCCATTGAGCTGATCGAGACCAAAGTCGTTTGTGCGGAAGGGAAGCCACTAAGTACAAGCGATCAACCGGTTCTTTTTACGCATTTCGGATTTTCAGGTCCGGGGCCGATGAATGTGAGTCGAGCCATTAGCCTGGCGGACAACAAAAAGTTGGATTTGGTCATCGACTTGTATCCGCAGGTCAATGTGGAAAGGCAGTTTGAGGCGTTCCAGGCGTCTGCGAAATCGACGGATATCAGTGTATTGTCACAGCTGATGAATTCGAATTGGCCCAAGAGGCTCAAGGAGAGCTTGTTGCAGTCGTTGGGGCTTGATCCAGGATTTCGCTCAGCGGAGCTATCAAAAAAGCAGATTCGCCATTTGGCACAATCCTTAAAACAGTTGTCTTTCCCGATTCACGGAACTCGCGGGTATGCCAAGGCTGAGGTAACTGCGGGAGGTATCGATCTCAGCGAAGTGAACAGTAGTACGATGGAAAGTAAGATCGTTGAGGGGCTATTTTTCGCGGGCGAGGTTTTGGACTTGGACGGTCCCATCGGCGGTTTCAATTTTCAATCGGCGTTTAGCACGGGATGGCTGGCTGGCCAGAATGTTTAGACCATTGGCTCTTTTGCCGAACTGAGTGGTAGGTTTGGACTGCTGTCGGATTTTGCAAATTTGTGCGGGTTTTCCGGGGATTTATCAAATTTTGATATTTTTTGTCACGTCATCGACTTGCCTGAACACTTGTAGATGAACAAGCTAAAGTCGAAATAAGGTGACGAACATGCAAGCGACCTCCTCCAAATCTCAGTTCAACACAGAGCAACAGCTTTGGCGTGAAGTGACCCGTGGCGATACCGGGGCGTTCGAACAGCTTGTTGTCAAATACCAAAGCGCCGTTTCCGCGGTCGCGTTTAGTATCGTTGGTGATTTTTCGAGCAGTCAGGATATTGCCCAGGAGACGTTTTGGGCTGCCTGGAAGACTCGTGAGAAACTTCGCGACTCAAGTCGATTGGGTGCGTGGCTTTGTGGGATCGCCAGGAATATGGCCAGGCAATGGCGTCGCAGGAAAATTCGCATCGGAGAAGTTCAACAATCCAATTTAGCGTTTGAACCTCAGTCTTCTTCGATTGATCCTACGGATCAGTTCATTTCCCAGGAGGAAGAATCACTGGTTTGGAAAACGCTTGAGCAGATTCCAGAGAATTACCGAGAGGTGCTAACGCTCTATTACCGACAAGGACAGTCCATTGATGAAGTTGCCGGCTCGCTTGGATTGACGAACGCGGCTGCACGTCAGCGACTCGCTCGAGGTCGTGAGATGCTGCGTGGTAGGATTTCAAGCTTGATCGAAGGCGTCCTGGACCGCAGTAACCCCAGTCGAACGTTTACTGCGCGGGTCATGGCGGGGCTCACGGCATTTGGGGTTGCGGGGCACTCAGCGTCGGCGAGTGCCGCGACGATGGGTTCAATGGCGAAAGGGTCAGCGGCAATTGCAACCGCAAAGGTTCTTGCTGGTGGATCGATGGTGGGATTGTTGGGTGGTTTGATCGGAACGTTGGGAGGTATTGGAGGCACATGGTTTGGAACCTGGCTTCCGGCTCAGCTTGCCCCTACGGAAACAGAGCGGCAGTTATTGCTTGAGCGGGCTCGACTCACTATTGGTGTGGGACTGTTTTATGCGTTGGGCGTGTTATTGCTGAGTTTACTGCTGTCTTTCTCACTACTAGCGCCAATGGTATTTTTGTCTGGGTTAATTGGACTGAGCCTGCCTTTTACCGGGTGGACGATCCTCCAGGCCGTCAAGACTCAGACCCTTGTGAAGCTGCTTCGTAAGGAGCTTTCTCCTGTAGAGGATCCCAACCAGTCCAAACTTGCCGCGAAATTTCAAGACAAGTCAAATTCAGCGACCATCCGAGTCTGTGGGCGACGATATACCAGTTCGATTTCATTGTTTGGGTTGCCGCTAATTGATATTCAAGTCAGTGACCCGACCTTGAACAATCTCTCGCGACTCGACCGGTCGCAGGCACTTGTGGCGAAGGGGTGGATTGCCATAGGAGACGTGGCCAAAGGTGTTCTGTTCGCTGCTGGCGGACGATCTTATGGTGCGGTAGCGGTCGGCGGTTTTTCATGTGGCTTGATTTCAGTCGGCGGAATGTCCATTGGGTTGTTGTCCTTTGGTGGTTTGGCGCTAGGAGCGTTAGCGTTTGGTGGAGCAGCGCTGGGGTATGATGCTTGCGGCGGCGTCGCGATTGGGTGGCATTCTGCAGCAGGAGGCGCGGCACTTGCTTATTATGTCGCAGCAGGGGGCGGCGCATTGGCTAAGGAATTTGCCGTAGGCGGAGGAGCCTTGGCTGCGGAAGTAAACACCGAACTCGCCAATCAAATCGCAGACAAGGAAAGCTTCATTGCCTTGATAGAGAAGCAGTGGTTGGTGACGGTTGTTACGCTTTCGGCTGTAGTGCTCCCCGTGCTGTTTCTCCCGCTTTTCTATACTCGCAAAATGGTTCTCGGAGAGTCCAAAGACAAGGATGGGGGCGTTCACTGAATCACGGTGAAAATTTTGGGGCAATCGAGTAGGGCCCCGATGATCAACCTAGACGGTCCTCGCTGACCCCCCCCAAACAGAAGTCGCGGCGCGACGGCATCTGCATCGGGAATCGGTAACAGGCTTTAGGTCAGGCATTATGGAAACCTGACGCGTCAGCGAGGAACAGTTCAGGATCGTCCTCGCTGACGCTTCGGGTTACCATTGCCAACTCGTAGTGTGAATGCTTGTAAAGGTGGACGTCGGGTTGCCTATTCCGCGGAGCGGCAACTTCCCTTAGCCCCAGACTTTCAGGGCTTGTTGATTAAGTACTTGCCTGGGGTGTTAAAAATTTATGAGAACCCGGATGATGTTTGGAAAGGAGTCAAACATGGATTGGGCCAAGGTCAAAGAGAGTCGCGATCAATTAGTTTTGTTTCCGGAGCGTCTGGACGAATCAATTCCGGCCAACCATGACGTTCGCGTGTTGGACCGGATTCTTCGAGGTGTCGACTGGTCAAGTTGGGAAACGAAGTATGCCCTTGTCAGGGGTCGTCCTCCGCTTCACCCGCGAATCGTGGCCAGCGTCATCCTCTACGGCTTGTTTTGCCGGATCATCAGCAGTCGGATGCTGGAGGAAGCGTTAACGATTCGCTTGGATTTCCGCTGGCTCGTCGAAAGTCGTTCGATCGACCACACAACGATTTGCAAATTCCGGATCGGGAACCAAGAAGCCCTGAGCGGACTGTTCATCCAGATGGCATTGCTTGGACAAGAACTGGGCTGGGTACGCCTGGACAGCCTCGGCTTCGACGCGACCCGCATGCGTTCCAACAACTCGCGCCAAGCCAGTCGGACTCCGGAGCGTCTGCGTGAACTTAAAAAAGAACTCACTGCAGCCTACCAACAATTTGACGCTCAGGCCCAAGCGGCTGATCAACACGAATCCGAGCAGTTTGGCGGAGCTTCGCACCATCAGCTGGAAGTCGATTCGGCTCAGCTGGAGCGGAAACTTGCCAAAGTCAACGCCGCTTTGGCCGAAGTGGAAAAGCTCGAATCGGCGGGCAAAACGGTTCCCGCCCGAATCCCGATGACCGATCCGGAATCACGGATCATGCCCAATAAAGACGGCGGTCACTCTCCCAACTACAGTCCGATCTCAACGGTCGATATCGACAGCGGGGTGATCGTCGACGCGAGCGTGCTCAACGAAATCAACGAAGACGGTCAGCTGATGGGCTCGATCGCAAGGGTTCAAGAAAACTTTGGGCTGGAGTCGGCGCCCGGCAAGGCGTTGGCCGATGGCTTGATGGCCACGGGGGAAAACATCGCCAAGTGCAACGAAGCAGGCGTCGAACTTTACGCACCGACCAAAACGACAGATCCCACAAAAAACCCAGCAGTTCGCGAGAATCTCAAGGAGCCGGTCGCCCCATCAGACCGAGGCAGGCTGCCCGTCGTCAACGTGACGGTGGCAGGCGTTAAGCGAACACAACTTTCCAAAGACGCTTTCGTTTTCGATTCGGAGAACGATTGTTACTGGTGCCCCAATGGCCAAGCACTGGAGTTCAAAGGCAAATCGCGTGATAAGCGTTCTTCTGGCGAAAGTCGCATGCGTTTCCGTTACAAGATCGACAGCGAAGTTTGTTCTGGCTGCCCGCTGGCGGCACTTTGCTTACGCAAGGCGGGCACTGGCCGTCAGGTGACCCATGAAGAGCACGAACTTTCGCGGGTTGCTCATGCTCAGAAGATGGCGACGGAGGAAGCGAAAGAGATCTACCGGAAACGTCAACATCCGACCGAGCGTCCGTTCGCCGTGATTAAGTCACAGTTTGGGATGCGACAGTTCCTGACTCGAACCCTCGAGCGTGTAAGCCAGGAATGGAATTGGTGCGTGGCCGCTTTCAACGTCCATCGGTTGATCGGACTGTCTCGCAACCATGCCGGTCCTCCGCCACCAGCATGCGAAGTTTCCCCGTCCCTTTCACCCTTTTAATTTGAGTCGTCGCTGCCCCCGCCACCGGTCTGTTTCGACCGAGCGGGGGAATGGGGGGAAACCAAACTCAAACCAACGAAACTGAAATTAATCAACAAGCCCTTGAAGTCTGGGGGAAGCTCCACCGCCCAATTTTTTCAAGAAGGCCGTCAACTCTTCTTGGGTAATTTTCGTGCCCTTCACTTCCACAAACCGAAGTTGCGGCAATTCCTCAAGATACTTCAAACCATCCACGGATACGGCAGTATTTTGTAGCCCAATTCCTTCCAGACGAAAAAGCCCGGAGAGCGCCCGCAGATCTTCATCCTTTACATCACAACCGGAAAGTTGAACTTGTTCAAGGTTCGGGTAGCCCGCCACTTGTTTCAGTAACTCACTCGAATAATTCTCAGGACTGAACTCCAAAGCATATACCATCTCATCGTTCGAGCGTTTCAATCGGCGAACTTCTTTTTTGTCCAACATATAGGTCGCCAAATAATAGTCATGAGCAATCCCCATCACCGAACCAAATTCCGCCGAGTAGAATTGATATTTTGAAATAGGCAAAGATCCATCACTGGTTCTCAGGAAATACTGATCCGAAAGCCCCAACCGAGGATCCCGTAAAAAAAGCTTGGATCCGGTCTCTGCCGTCAACTCAAAATACTGTCTTACCGTTCTACGTTCATTGGGAAAGGGGACCGCCAAAACCCAATCATGAACCTTTTCCAATCTAGGTTTCAACCGATTCATGTCCGCAGCGTCTGTATGCGAAATCAATCCGGAGGGAGTCATTCCCGAGTAAAGGACATGAGCAAATGCCCGATCAACTTGCCCTACATAGAATAGTGCGGGCATCAACATCAACGACGATCCCACAACAATCGATTGCCAATCAAAACTTCCGATCGAATGTCGCCTCAACAAAAAAAAGCCAAAAACGGCGGCCATCAAATTCCATGGAATCACGCTATAGTTCCAGTTTGCCAGCAATAGCGACAGCACAATGCCGACATGCAAGAGAATGCAAAACCAACTTGCAAGACGAGGTTTTACCAAAGCGAGCACAGCCAAGCCAACTTCTGATGCTCCCACCACTACGGCAAATACGAAATGGTAATTTTCGGCCCACCCCTGTGGCACCATCTTCACCATGAAAAAAAAAGAGCGATAGGTCAGCCATTCCGGAGAAATGAGTTTATGAAACCCTGCCCAAAACCAGAGTGAAATCAGAGCCCATCGACAAACAACCAGGCCAAGTTTTGACGGTTTCTCATCTTCAGAGTCTTCACTCACACTCGTCGCTGCAAAAATAAAAACCCACCCAAAATAAAACTGAGGCTGAATTCGAAACTGATCCCAGAGACAGGCGCAGATCAACACTGCTAAATGAATCCAGCTTCCTCTTTTTCCCAACCACCAGGGCGCGATGGCAGAAACAAATATCAAGATCAACCACAACAAGGGAATCTGGGGCAGGTCAAAAAGCGGAAGGTTCGGAGGCGACGTACGGACTTGCCAGGTCGTGAACGTAATCAGTAGCGTTGCGATTTGCGAAAGGATCGCGACGGCAAGCAACCCACGCAACCAGGCTGCAGTCAATGGAGGCTCGCCACGGCATTCTATATCTGTGTTCACGTTTGACGTTTGCACCCTGAGAGTGACCAACCATTAAGCCCAAAAAATGCCTTGAATGCGATCTAAATGAACACCCGTCGATTGTAAACCAACCATTCGACCATCAAGAAAACCAGCGCAACCAAAGCCAACCAAGTCCAATACTCAGTACGTACGGGGACCCGACCTGCCATGCCTTCGACCTCTTCGAAACCGATTTCCAGTTTCTCCTTGACTTCAAGACGACTTTCATTGGGATCCATCAAATTGACCGCAAACATTTTGACCGTTTTCTGATCCTCAGGATTCTGTACCTGATAAATTCCGGATCGTTCCGATTTGCCAAAGACAAAAGATTTGTCGCGGCCCTGTTTGACTTGCTCGTCGACATTGCCCGGCCCCACAATACGTACCTTTTCCGTTGCGAGTTGCGTACGAAACTGAACCAAATCACCAGGCTGAGAAGTCTTCAATGCTTGAAAGCGTCTGCCGCCCGCCAAGACCTCCAAAATGTTCTGGACAAAAATGGGAAAGCTCAGTTTGCTGCCCCAGTCGGTGTTGTATAACAACTCCCCACTATCCGAATACTCGACCAGAGGAAAACCGATGACACAATCTTCGAATCCTTCGCGAGGACCGATAGCGATGATTGATCCAAAAGTCGAATCCATCAAAGAAACCGTGGCTTTCGGACTGCTGACGTTGCTCGATTGCGCAATTCGAATTCTGCTGAGACTCAAAGAACTCATCAAGGGATGCGTGGTGTTGTAGTCGAGAATGACGGTCGGAAACTGGGGTTCGCCAAGTCCCCAATCGTCGCCTTTGGGCACGTCATTAATGAATAACGTATTACATGCGGGCATCTTTTCAGGCGAACATTGGTCAAAAATGATCAAATCGTAGTATCCCAGTGCTGCCTCCTGCTGATAACTTTTTTCCTGAAGGATATTGCGATTCTCAATAAAGATATCAGCGATCTTTTTTGACCGTTCGGTTTCCAATGCCAATCTCAGAAAAGGATTTTGGTCGGTGACCAGCAAAACCCGAGCACGATTAGGAGGATTGACGACGTTGTACGCAACGTTATCGAGCATAAAATCATCCTCTTCATCAATGACCAGCTTGATTGCCGCCGCCTCTTCGAGGTCCATCACCAGGGCCGTCAGATCGAAATCAATTGATCGCACTCCCAGCCCGTCAATCGTCACCTCGGAGCGCGCGTCAATAATCTCATCGTTGATGTAAAGCGAAATATTGATCGTTCTCTCGTCCAATGACGCGTTCGTGAACTGTGCAAACGCCTGCATTTTCCCAGTCAAATTCACGTCGTTACTGATCGTAAATGCCGTAACCCCAACATTATCAGGAAGTTCATATCCGCCAATGGGATGATATTTCGCTTGAAGATTGCCGAGTGAGAATTCCTGAACGTTGGGAAAGCTTCCATCCGAAAAGATATGCAACTGCGCCTCAACTGGCTCGGCAACCTGAAATTCCCGCTCATCTTCGACAGACCTTACATTGGCAGGGTTGGCAAGCGCGGACGCTGCCAGCAAGGCTTCGGAGATATCCGTTGGCCGTTCAGTTAGTTCAATCTCCTTGAGCCGTTGTTTTAATTGCGACTTGTTGTTGGTGTAAGACTGCAGAACACGAGATGAATTAGAAAAACTGATCATCATTCCTTTGTCGTCGATATCCATTTGATCAATCATGCGACTGACCTGTTCTTTTGCGTCAGTCAATCGATCTCTCGCAGGCAAATCCGTTGCCGACATACTGGCCGAATTATCGATCATAAAGATAAAGTACTCACCCTCCAGGCGGTCGCCCTGACAACCTGGCCGCAAAAGCGACAACATGAGAAACAGAATGACCATCAATTGAAGAATCAACAACAAGCTATTACGTAATTTCTGCCAGATACTGTTTACATGAAGATCCTCAATCGTTCGCGTCCAAAGGTAAGTACTGGGCACCTCCAAAGGCATACGTCGCAGTTTTAGAAAGTACAGCATGATAATCAGTGGAGGAATCAATCCCATCAACATCCACTGCCAAGGCCCTAACGCACTCATCCAAGTCATCGAACCAGCCCTCGCTGGCGAAGATACCTGGAAACCAAGCGGTCCACGGGGCGATCTGTGCTGGTCATCATGTAGACAATGTTTCGTTTGGCACAGAAGTCTTTGGCTCCACCAATAAACTGAGCCAGCGTACTCTTGTATTTATCCAGCATGCGCTGGCTGACACTGATTTCGGCAATATCTCCGTCCTCACTATCGACCAGTTTCAGGTCACCGGTAATATCAGGATCAATTTCCGCCTGAGATAACACGTGAATCACATAAACATCCAGGTTTTGCGCCACCAAATAACGAAGCGCCGATTCATAACCAGATTTTTCCATCAAATCGGTGATCAATACGAGGATGCCCTTCCCGCTGTTTCGAAGTGAAAACGATTTCAATCCTGCTTCAAGAGTCGACGTCGCATCGGCCTCAATGCTCTCCAGATAGTCCACCATTCGCCATAAACTTCCTCGTCCTCGAATGACAGGAGCTGCGAGTGCCTGTTTGGATCCGATCGGCTCAATCTTGACTCGGTCCGCGCGACACAGGCCGATGTAACCAAGCGCACCGGCAAGCTGTTTCGCGTAGTGCAGCTTGGTCGGATCACCGAACATCATACTGGGACTGACATCAATCAGACTGTAAAAGTGCAAATCTTCCTCTTCCAGAAAGAGCTTCAAAAAGAGCTTGTCCAATCGTGCGTACAAGTTCCAATCAATGAATCGAAGATCGTCGCCCGCTACATAATTGCGGAAATCTGCGAATTCGACACTCTGTCCCTTTCGCTTACTACGCCTTTCGCCTTTCATGCGTCCCCGGAATATTTTCCGACTGACCAATTCCATGCGTTCCAGCTGAGCAAGAAGTTCGGGACTCAATAAAGGCTTTTTCGCGTCGCTCGACATTTGGGCTTTCTGTAGTTTTTGCCAGTCAGCTGGTGACCTGATCAGACTGCCGAAGCAACAACGGGAGCGTCATCACCTTTTTCGGTAACGTTTTCCAAAATCTCGAGCAACACTTGATCGGAAGATACTCCTTCCGCCATCGCCTCAAAATTCATGATCACGCGATGACGCATCGTGGGTAAGTAAACCCGACGAACGTCTTCAAAGCTGACATTGAATCGCCCTTCAAGCAGTGCCCTAACTTTGGCCGCCAATGCCAACGTCTGTGCACCACGAGGTGAACTTCCCCATCGCAAATAGGTATTGGTGGCCTTTACGGAAAAGGGACCCTCTGGGTGGGTTGCCAGTGTCAAACGAACGATATAGTCGCGAAGGTGGTCCGCGAGAATCACCTTACGAATCAAACCTTGCCATTTAATGATCTCCTCACCATCCATCACCTGGCTCGTTTCAATCTTGGTGCCCTTGGTGGTTCTGTCAATAATTGTCGCCAATTGCTCGCGGTTCGAATAACCAACGTTCAATTTAAAAAGAAATCGATCGAGCTGAGCTTCGGGAAGCGGGTAAGTCCCCTCTTGCTCAATCGGGTTTTGCGTGGCCAAAACGAAAAATGGTTGTTTCAGCGTAAATCGATTTCCCGCGACGGTAACCGTCCCTTCCTGCATCGTTTCAAGCATCGCCGACTGCGTTTTTGGGGTGGCGCGATTGATCTCATCAGCAAGACAAATTTGCGTAAAAATCGGGCCCTTTTGAAACTCAAACACCCGTTTTCCGTCATCCGACTCAACAACCATGTTGGTGCCGATAATATCCGCAGGCATCAAGTCGGGGGTAAATTGAATCCGGTTAAAGTCTAGATTCAAAGCATCAGAAAGCGTTCGAATCAATAGCGTTTTACCAAGACCCGGAGCACCTTCCAAAAGACAGTGACCGCCGATCATCATACAAGTCAGGACACCATGAACGATATCATCGTGTCCAACGATTATCTTCCCGATTTCGTCTTTGACCGCCGCATATCGTTCGCGAAACTTTTCCGCTTGTTCTTTCAACTGAAGTTCGTCGTTCATAAATTCTCTCGAGAGGGTTTTGATTGCAAATCAAACAGAGTTTCTGGAAACCCATATTGAATCCCCTGTTCAATGACAATCGAATATGCCGCGAACTTAGCCTTCCTGTCCGCGATCTTTGTCTTTTTGCGCCCGCCGTTTGGCATCCAGCAACCGAGAAGTATAAGAAGATTGTTGCTCTTCCTCAAGTTTCGGATCAGGACGCGAAATGGGAGGAGGCTGGAATTCCTTGCGATGCTCACTGCTTAGAACGTCTTCGAGTTGTTGTCGGCCGGATTTTTTATCATCCGAATCGACTTCCGGTTCAAATCGAGTTGCCGCTCGTTTCTCTTCAAACTTCTTGTCAATTTCTGCTTTTCGAGTTTGCAATCGAGCCATGCTACTGGCTTGTTCTTCTACTTCACGTGGGAACACTCGACGCCAAGCAGCCGTCATCGCGCCGATGACAGGGTCCGTTTGAATGGCCACCCTCCTGACAAACACGTCAAAGAAAAAGACAGTTCCACAGAGCAACAGCAGGAACGGCCACATGGATTGGATGGAAATCGCCTTGGCAAGCGTTGGACGAAAGGTATTCGTTTTTAAGAGCTCGTCGATCCCGTCAGGAATGTTATTCCGATCTGAGTCTCCCCCCCCCAGGTATCCTTCCAAAACCGCTCCACCTTCGCCCAGCTTGGGCTTGAGTGCTCCCAATGAATCTAACAAGGCAATATTTGATTCACGATCGGAGTATTCCGAGGAATAGGGTACGTTGACTCCCGCAGTTAATCGTTGATAACCTTCTCCAGGAAATACAGAGAATAGGTAATTCCCCGAGCGGTCCGTATCGAATTCGGCAACGTAACGGCCCGGCGCGACTTGTGAAAAGTTGATATCAAATCCGTCCATGGACGGATCAAACCCACGAGAAGACATATTCAGAAAATTCAAAAACTCGTCATTCTCATCAAGTGCTGTCACGACGATTCGGGCTCGGTTGTCTCGAATATCCGAGCTAATCGTAAAATTCGCATCTTCCGTAATCGGTCGCATAGAATACCGAATCATTTGCGTAAAAAACTTTCCATACTGCGGATCGTTGTACCAATTCCCCAGCCATTGATTGCCGGCATCACTCGTAAATGCCACCGTCCGCCCGACTCCATATCGCCAACTGGCAAGCAGGGTAGAATTCTCGGGATAATCCTTGGGGCTGCTGGCAACTAAAAGCTGTTCCACCAAGGCGTTACTCTTGATTGTGGTCATCACGTAACCATAGAACGGAGGAAGGTCCTCGGGTTTGATCCCTCGTGTGATATCATTCGAGGCGGCCTCAGACGTAGGTATCGCTGCCATCCCCTCTTTGGATTCTTTGATAACCGGTTTGGACACGCGACGAGCCTCGCGCTGGTAGATTTTCGGCAATGCCCTGGCGTCAGTAATGTTGTAATGTTTGCCGCCAGTTCGTTGAGCGATTCTCTGCATAGGATTGTTCTGGCGATGGGCGCCGATCGTGCAAGTCGATATTTTGATCTTGGCATCCACGAACTTTTTCAAGAGCGGGTCAGAGGGCGCTGCCGGGTCGCCATCGCTGATAATGATTACATGCTTCATGGAAGCATTACTGGCTATTAAACCTTTGAGCATGACTTCCATTGGCTTATTGAAGTCTGGCATGTCGCCATTGACCATTCGGGAGACCATCCCCATCATCTTTTTTCGATTGGTAAAAATTGGGGCGACGCCTTTGAGTTTCCCGTCTTTTTCATCACGGAATTGCCAAAGCCAACGAGGGGCTCCCCCCATATTCGACCATTCAATCACCCCACAATAGTCCAGAGGACCGAGTACCTTGATGGCTTCTTTGGCGACGACCGTTTGCCAGT
Organism: Mariniblastus sp.; assembly: GCA_965224765.1. Taxonomy (GTDB): domain Bacteria; phylum Planctomycetota; class Planctomycetia; order Pirellulales; family Pirellulaceae; genus CAZDBA01. Next base: position 112,302 of record CBDDAC010000008.1, on the reverse strand, counting down.
GATTTCCATCTGGCATTTCACAAGCGTGCATCATCAGGGCCAAAGCGCCCACGGCGCTAATCTTGTCATTCTTGATTTGAAAATCGACAGGCATCGCCTTTTCCAACTCCGTGTTGGACCAGCCACCAGCCCCGAAGGAACGATCCCCGCCAATCATCACAATTCCGCATCCTAGCTCTTCACAGTTTCGAACCAACATACGAATTTGAGCGTCACTGAATGATTCCGTCGATTCGACACTTTCGCCCGTCGCCCTTGGAACATTCCCCAGGATGACTGAATCGTATTGCATCAACTCGGATGGGCTTGTGAAGAGATCCGTCGAGGACATGATGTCCGTTTCGATGTTTCCTTTTTGGAGTTGCCCAATCATGTAATCGAATTCACCCGGAAAGTTCCCGTCTTCGATGAGTAGCACGCGGCCCTTGCCTCGCACATGGGTGAAAGCGGACGCTTCATTGTTCTTTTTGACGAAATCTTGTGAGTCGTCATCGAGTGTAAATTTTGCATCAATGTTGTAAACAGCCGAACTGTCGATCTGATGCTCAAAACTAAAAACGTTTTTGCCGGGCTGAAGCGTTTCCTCGCTTTTGGAGATCAGATTGTTTTCGCGCATGTTGCGGAGAAATATCTCAAGCCGGCCGGTAACCGGTTCATCAGAATCGTTATTGATCACGACTCGACCTTCAAAGTCCTGTCCTTTTCGAATATCAACCGGCAATACGACCTTTTCCACTGAAACTTCAGCGGTAGCCAAAAGAGCAACCGGGACGACATCGATTCCCGTACCGCCATCGGCCATCGAACGCGCCATCATTCGAGCGTCGCCAACGTTCTCATTTCCGTCCGAGACGATGACAACCCTCTGCGCGGTTCCTTCAGGAAACGAAGCCTTCGCGAGTTTCAAAGCAGCTTCCAAACTGGTCGCTTCGGTTTTCAGGTTGAATCCGGATTCCGTGCGAGTTTCCACAATGGGTAGTGGACCATCGTAAGGCGGAGACTCAACTTTGGCATTGCCTCCGAATATGATCATGCCAGCCTGATCGTTTTCACGACGATGTTTTTCAACACTTCGAGCCGCGAAAGTCATCATGAATCCACGTTTTTCGATCGGAATGCTCTCCGACTGATCCAACAGGTAGATTACACATAGCTTGTCCGTTTTCTGTTGCCATTGAGCTTTCGCAAGTGCGATCACAAGTAGCGAATAAACGGCCGTCCGCAAAAACAATGCGAACACCCTTCTCAATCGCCCTAGCCCGGCGAGCGAGCTAAAACTGAAGTACCAAATAAGAGGAAGCACCAGCAAAAGAAGCAAAAACATGGGCCGTTCAAAACTGAACGACGCAAAGAAGTTGCTGATTGATTGTATGACGCCCAACATTCGCTTTTCCTTGTCCTATCGCTTCGAGCTCCAACTCGTGCCTCAAAGAAAATGATTTCCTTGGGCCTGCCCAAATAATATACCAGTTTTGCAGAAGAAACGTAAAATAAGACCTGTTTTGATTCAAACGGGGTTAGAGATTCAACGATCAATCGGTTCGTTTAGTTTCGGAATCAGAAATTGGTCAAATTGGACCGGAAATTGGAAAGGCCATTAATAGACCCGTATTTTCGGCTTAGAATAGTAGATCGTCTTGCAAAACGCTTTTTAAGGCAGCGGGACCCCATATCGTAAAAGAACATTCAGTAGAACTCGCATCAAGAAATTAGGAGATTCAATATGCCGTTTTCACGCCGTCCGGTCGCTGCTCTTGCAGTGTTGCTTGCCGGATTCGGTTGCCTGGTTACCTCGGCTCAAGAGAAATCAGAAAAATCAGAAAAGGCTGAAAAGCCCGAGTACCCGCCATTGGCCGAAGTCACCAAAGACTTCGAAGAACTTGAACCCATGAATTCCGAAAAGGGATTCATGCGAGTTTGGAAACGCGAAAAAGATGGCCAATTGCTTGCCATGTTGCCGCGAGATTATGCTGCGGCTGATCATCGCCACTTTATCGCCACCACAGTTTCTGGCGGTACTATTTTTGCCGGCCTGCAGACCGGTGACCATTATGTTTACTGGAAAAAGTACGGTAAACGAATTGCGTTGGTTCGTGAAGACATTTCGATTCGCGGATCGGACGATGAGTCAAAGTCGTCCGTCAATCGGATCTTTACAGATACCGTCTTGCTTGACTTGCCAATTCTGACTGTCGTGCCTCGCGGCGGACCCGTCATCGATTTAGATGCACTGTTGGTCAACAACGCTGCGACGTTCTTCCCTGGACAAGGAATTAGCATTGGCAAGCCTTACCTCTCTCAAATCGCGCAAGCCAAAGTGTTCGCCAAGAACATTGAGATCGGTATGGAAATCGCAATGGCAGATGGGCAGCTGAAGACACTTCACTACTCAATCAGCAAGAACGAAGGTTCTAAGGGTTACAAGCCACGTAAAGCGGATCAGCGTATCGGTTACTTCACAACCGGCTACGATGACTATGGCAAGTACGATGGTGACGGAACTTCGGTCAACTACATCAACCGTTGGCACCTCGAAAAACGTGACAGTAGTTTGACCCTTAGCCCTCCCAAAAAACAAATCGTTTATTACCTGGAACATACAACTCCGGTTCGATACCGCCGTTGGGTTCGCGAAGGCGTTTTGTATTGGAACCAAGCGTTCGAGCAAATCGGAATTGATACCGCAATTGAAGTTCGTCAGCAGGACAAATCCTCTGGCGCCTACATGGATCTCGATCCAGAAGACGTCCAGTACAACTTCATCCGGTGGTTGAACAACGACGTCAGCACAGCGATCGGTCCAAGCCGAGTGAATCCGCTTACCGGCGAGATCCTTGATGCCGACATCGTTCTGACTGATGGTTGGATTCGTGCATTTGAAAGCCAATTTGACAAAATCATGCCAAAAATCGCGATGCAGGGAATGACTCCTGAAACGCTGGCATGGTTTGCCAAACACCCTAACTGGGATCCACGTTTGCGACTGGCACCTCCATCGCAACGTGAATTCATTCGAAGGTCTCTTGAGCATCAGGCCAGTCAGGCTTACGCAGGACATCCCGCATCGCTACCAGGCAAATCGCTTGTTTCTCGTGCACACGGAATGTCTGGAAAAGCGACAGGTGGCGGCGACGGATGCCTCGCAGCTGAAGGCCGTGAATTTGACGTCGCGCTGATGCGTATGGCGATGTCGTTGATTCGTTTGGATGACGATGACGATGACGAAGAAGACGGTGAAGAAGACGAAGACGGTGAACCAAAAGAGCAAATGCTTGACGGGATGCCAGAGTCTTTCATCGGCCCACTTTTGGCTGACTTGGTCTGCCACGAAGTTGGACACACACTTGGACTTCGTCACAACTTCAAAGCGTCTTCGATTTATACGCTTGCTGAAATGAACAGCGAAGAATTCAAAGGCAAGATTCCTTACGCGGGATCTGTCATGGATTACAACCCAACCAATTTCAACATCGACCCCGAAAAATCTCAGGGCGATTATGGAATGATCGGTGTTGGTCCTTACGACATGTGGGCCATTGAATACGGTTATACATTTGACGAAAAGAAGCTACCCAAGATCCTTTCTCGAGTCTCAGAACCTCAATTGGCTTTCTGCACCGACGAAGACACGATGGGCCCAGATCCATTGGCTCGTCGGTATGACTTCAGTAAAGATCCACTCGATTTTGCCAACAACCAGGTTCAACTGGCTGAGCATCACCGAGCACAGATCCTTGAAAAATTCGTTGAAGACGGCGATAGCTGGAACAAAGCTCGTCAGGGTTACCTGTTGACTCTGAGCTTGCAAACCAAGGCAACCTCAATGATGGCCAATTGGGTAGGTGGAACGATTGTCCATCGCGACAAGAAGGGCGATCCTGAAAACCGCAAGCCGATTAACGTTGTTCCTGCGGAAACTCAGCGCAAAGCATTCGATTTTGTCGTCAATCACGCGTTCAATGACGAAGTTTACGGTTTGACCCCTGAGCTGTTGGTTCACATGACCAACGACAATTGGAATCCAAGCTTTGGCGCTTCCAGCGAAGCGGCTTGGCCAGTTCATGATCATGTCATGGGAGTCCAGGCCTCAGCGCTATCACAGTTGATGAACCCAACCGTTCTTCGTCGAGTCTATGACAACGAGTTCCGTGTACCTGCGGCTGAAGAGGCGTTCACTCTTAACGAGATGATGAATTCATTGAGCGACGCTATTTGGGAAGAAGTCGACGGCAAGTTAAGTGGCAAGTTCAATGAACGCAAGCCTGCGATTTCCAGTTTGCGTCGCAATTTACAGGCGGAACATCTTGAACGATTGTTCGACCTTGCCAACACATTCAAGAGCAATACAGCTGCCATGAAGCCGATTGCAAATTTGGCTTCGATGAAGCTAAAAAGATTGTTGGAGAAGTTGAAGGAGGTCTGTGAAAAGGACAACTTGGACGCTTACACCGCGGCGCATCTGACTGACTGCCGCGACCGAGTTCAAAAGTGGGTTGACGGCACAGTTACATTCCCTGCGAATGCACAAGCTGCACCCTCGTTCAACATCAGGGACCTTTTCGGCAAAGACCAATAAGTCGATTGCCAGGAAATTGAAGACTCAAATCCGCAGCGGCCAAAAAAGGTCGCTGCGGATTTTTTCATTTGTAAATAATTGTGCTCCAAGTTCACGTTTTTGAATCTTGGAGATTGGATAAACGGCGTTCACGCCGCATAATTCATACTTGTTTGCCATACAGATAAGAACTTGCCACAAACAAAAGTCAGGCACAACAAGAAAGCCATCTTTTCCTCGTGAAAGTAATAACAACTCAGAAAAGTAGCTTTGTAAAACTCAATCCGCTGCGGATCATTCCGCAGCGGATTTTCTTGTCGCTGTATGGAAGGCGTCACCCATAGCAACTCAGCATTCCGTTCAACAGAATTAGCTCCGTTTGGAATCCGAATCGCGATCCTAAATTGATGGGACGGCATGATGGAAAGCCCAAGGAGAGTGAGTCCCTGCTGAATTCACCATTCACGCGCCGGTGCGAAATTTCACGCGTGGCTTGCCATTGATTCGTCGAAGAATGTGTTTCTTCAAAAGGATCTTGCCGCGGAGCGGCTACTTCCATTAGCCCCGGACTTTCAGCCGGGGGTAACCTCGCTTGATTCGACCTGTAGAAACCGATCCGACTCTATGGCCGTGAACAAATCATCGAAAAATGCTTTAGCGAGTCAAAGCCTGATTCAATTCGGACAACACTTCAGACTCCTCTTCAATGGCCAGTCGATTTTGGAGCGCGGTGGTTCCAACCTCCACCGCAATCTGGCCTAGCGCCCATGCACTCGCCGCACGAACCAACGGTTCGCAATCGTTGAGGCCCTTTTGCAGCGCGGCAACCCCCGACGGATCTCTCTGATTGCCAAGGACAATCGCCGCGTTTCGAAGAATGCCGCGGCGCTTTGAGCGCCACAACGGGGTCTTTCTAAAGCGACTTCGGAACGTCTCATCATCCAAATCAAAAAGCTCGCTGAGCTCCAAAGGGTTTTGTGAATCCAGCGGCTGAAAAACACTTTCCTCCGATTCGACAGCGAAGCGGTTCCAGGGACACACTTCCTGACAAACGTCGCAACCAAACATCCAATCCCCCATTTCACTGCGCAATGCATTGGGAATACTTGAACGATGTTCGATGGTCAAATAGCTAATACATTTGGTCGCATCAAGAACATGAGGGCCGACAAACGCGTCGGTAGGACACGCATCCAGGCAAGCGGTGCAACTCCCACAATGGTTGGTTTCGATCGGCTGGTCATAGGCCAACGGTCGATCGATCAACAAGGCGGCTAGAAAAAACCAGCTTCCATGGCTGCGATTGATCAACATCGTGTTCTTGGCCTGCCAACCCAGTCCAGCCAGCGCTGCAAACTCCCGTTCCAATAGCGGTGCCGTGTCAATTATGCCGCGAACTTCAATCGGCGCATCGGAGGATAATGAACGCGCGAACCGGCATAGTTCTTTCAGTCGGCGGTGAATCAAGTCGTGATAGTCGCCTGCGCCCCAGGCGTAACGTGAAATTCTCCCCTGACTTACACGTGGAATCTGAGGCGACTGAGTGTGATAACTCATTCCCAACATCAACAGGCTTTCTACGCCCTGCATCACTTTTCCAGGATCGCGATATGCCGCCTTTCGTTCAGAAAGATACAACATCTCACCTGCATATCCATCCTCAAGCCACCGAGAAAAATGATCGTAACCGACCGGCGTAACGGCGGGGCAGGCGCCTGAAAGCTGAAAACCAAGCCGACGAGCTTCCTCTTTTAACGATCGTGTCAGTTCTTCGGGTAACATGGGCAGGAAAACTTCTGAACAATCAGCAAACCAATTAGCTTGTCAACTTGAAACGTGCCGGGTCTTGGTTAGTGTGGAATTGGAACAAGACGAGTTTGCCCAACTTATGGCAGATCGTCAATTGACACGAAGGCAAATCCTTCAAGACCCACATCTCGTTGTCTTTCGAAAGGCTAATCATGAAATCGCTCCTACATGCTGCCCTGGCAATCGTCGCCATTGCAACATTCTCGATGACGACCGCATCAGAAGCTAGTGCACAGAACATTACCACATCCTACAACGCTGGCTATGGGGCTGGCCTTGGCTTCAATTTCGCCAATAGCAACCCGACATTCACACGCTCAGCTCCTCGACGGTTTTCACGACACAACGGATGTGGCCGTTCTGGGTTTGGAATTCCGTTCAACTATGGCGGCGGATTGCAGGAACGGCGTGAAGACCTGCCTTACTTCAGCAAGTTCCCCCCCGTGTACTACAGCGGAAAAGTAAAACGTCCATATGGAGTCAGCCCCTACGCAGCGCCTCCGGGAATCATTCCCGTTGAAATGAATGCCGTTCCAGTCGCCCAAAAAGTGATGAACCCATTCTTCAACGAAAGTATGGAAGCCGAGCAAGAAGTAAAAAAGATTACTGTTGGCACCGAGCTCAAAGATAAATCGACACGGGTTCCCAATCCGTATATCGACACTCAGGTCAACAAGTAAACCTAAGAGACTGGAAGCAGGGGCAAAGCGTCCCGATCTGAATTTTCCACGATTCGCAACCTTGCGAGATGTGTTAAACGCAAACGAACCTTATGTTTCGTTTGCGTTTTTCAATGCGCCGCCAATCCTTGCTTAGGCTCAACTGGGAGGTTGAGGCTCCCGCCGAAACAAATTTCCAACACAACCGCCTCCAACACAACCGCCTCCAACACAACCGCCTCCAACACAATTGCTGGGGAGTTGTGGGTGCGCTTCCTCAAGAACCGAAGCACCTGCTCAAAATCGGCGTGGTGACGCCACCAGAGTTTAGCGCGCGAGTTTTTGCACTTTCCAGTAGGCAAGTGAACGCCACAGCCATTCAAAAGGTCCAAAGCGAAAATGCTTGAGCCAAATCGGCGAAGCAATCATTTGACAGAAACTAAACAAATAGGGACTAAACAAATAGGGCGAACGGGAGGATGTGATCCGCCCACGTGTGCAAAAGCACAACGCCGACGGCAGTAGCGAGGAAGTCGTTCTGGACACCTACCAAGCAGCCAACGATCCGCAACAACTTCAGGATTCGATCGTCACTGCCTTGATGCATTGTTGACGGCGGTCGAAAAGAGCGGCGCCCGGCGGAGTTGAGGGGCGGTCCAAAATGGCGGCGCGCCGAGTAGTATTTCGTTGACTTTTGAGAGTATCGAACTTTAGTTCGATATCTTTTAAGTTCTCCGAGGTGCCGGATTGTACGTAGATATGGAGTTTTGGACGGAAGTTCGTCGTCAGGTTCTTGTGGAAGGCCTGAGTAAACGTGGTGCAGTCAAGAAGTATAAGATTGGCTGGCACACACTGAACAAGATCCTCGCTCTTGAGGAGCCGCCCGGTTATCGGCAACATCAGCAGATCAAATCGCCATGAGATGACAAGCTGAGTCCGCGATGTCGGAAAGGCGATAACCTAACGAGGCTTCGCCCAAGAGGTTTTTTAGCGATGCGGCCAGCATGGTCGATAAGGTTGAGAGGTCCAAATAGGGACACCCAATTTTTGCAAGGGAGAGGTCCAAATAGGGAGGGAGAGGTCCAAATAGGGACACCCAATTTTTACACGTTGCCACTTGAACGGAAAGTGGATTTTGGTCAATCAAACCAGCGAAAATTTTGGAAGAGAAACAACCACTCAAATACAAAAGAGCCCGGCAAAACGTGAAGGAGCACTTCAAACAATGGCTGTCCCCGTTCTCCTCCCAGACGAAAGTAAAGAAGGAAATTTGCTCAAGGCGCTCTACGAACACAGAATCTTGATGCTTCACAACAGCTACCTTGTCAAAAGAGTTACGATCGATATCGAGGAACGTGAAGTTGTACCGGATGCTGATTGGCTGGCATCGTACATTCCACGCTATAAAAGGATGATTGAACTGGCGGAGGAGCTTCAGCCGATTCTTGGCGACGAAGCTGTCGAGAAATATCAGCGGTTGGCGCGAAATGGAATTGCGACCATTCAGTCGGCCGTCGAAGCCAGCCGTAAAGGCGATTTGACGGAAGTCAAAGCTGCAGCGATTCAGCGTGGTTCTACCTGCGCCGAATGCCACTCACGCCGAAACCATTCGTGGGACAAGCTCAAAGAAGGGGAGTTCGGTGTGCGAAGCGATTTGTTTCAAGTACCGATAGATGTTTGGAGCTTGCCTGATGACAAGGAACTTTCGCAGAGACTTGCGGATCATTTACACGCCCTCTTGGTGGCGATCGGCGCTTCTGAGTGAACGAATTAAACGGTGACACGTTTTGGAATGAAAACAGGCACTAGAACAATTTGGTCGGATGCAACCAGCCCGACGCTGAAGACCGTCAACTGAACCGGTGAAACAGACCGACGCACTTTCGGACTTTGTCTTCGTACGTTCGGTGTGAAACGCCGATTTGGGGAATGACTTGGGATAGAAAAGCGTTCGAACGATGAATTCGATGCAGTTTCGCCGTTCGCCCAATCTGCATCGGCCACCCGGCCGAACGCAGTTGGCTGAGCGGCTAATGTCGTATTCAATCGAAGTCCTTGTTCCAAAAAGGGTGTTACTTACGCTGTGCAGAAAACAGGAGCCGGCTGTCGCCTACCACTTGGCCGGTTTCGCCAAGGAGCCAAGAAACTGACTGACCTGTCGGTGATCGTTTTCGGTTCCCTTAATGACTAATCTGTGTTGGTCCACTGCGTTTACCGAAACAGTATTCGCGCCAACATCAATTGTTATTAGCTTGATCAATCCGTCGATATCCAGTTTCTCGGAGAGTAAGCCTCGAACGTTGTAGGTTTCGGACTTGCTCAGACGATTGTCCGTATTCTTCATGATCACAATCTGATCGTCCATGACTCGATAGGCCAAATCATATTTGTCCAGCATTCTCGCGAGCACACCATCCAACTCCAGTCCCGATGCTTTGAAAGTAACCAAAGTACGACCACTTACCTCTTTGGATAGCGTGACAGGAATGTCAAACCAACTCTGAAACTCATCAACGATCTCTTCCAGGACTTGTTCGTCATAGTCCAAGTCAATGGGTTGCTTAAGGGCCCTATAAATCATGGACTCCTCGGTATCGAATCGACTTGTTGGTTCCCAAGTAGGGCCAAATTGAAATCCCATTTCGATTGCTGAGGAACGGCTGATGACAGTAAAAACGCGGGCGGCCTGAATTCGAATTTTCGCGTCGTCAGATTCTACCAATCGAGAAAGTCGCCTGAATATTTCTGGCTTGAACACCTCCAACGAAAGCATGTCGCCTGAAACGCGTTCCTGGTCGAGACAGGCCATCAGATGCTGAAGCGCTATCTGTTGCTGAGCTGACTCTTGGGAATTGAGCAGCTGTTCAAAAATCCGCTGATGCATCTCGTTCTTTTTGGATACGCTTTGCTCCAATTCGGATTTCTCATTGATCAGTGAATCGCATTTCTGCTTGAGAAGTTCGTTTTCTCTATGAATCTCCGCATGCTGTTGACGCAACTTCTTTATCTCAGATTCTAACGCGAGGATTTGTTCATCTTTTTGTTGCGGCAACAACCGTTGCCAGCCAAAAAACAAGCAGCGGTGGAAGTGGAAAGGAGCGAAGGTAACGCATGATAATCTCCTGAGTAGTGTTCCAGATTCCCACAACATCGTATGGGGCAGAATATGAAATGTCAAATTTCTGGCCATCAAAGTCGATCGATGGAAAAGGCTGACGTCGAGAAGATATTGATAGAACGTTTCACAGGTAAGACTGTTGTTGCTCAACACTTTATTTCATCCGACGAACCAGGAAGACAAGAGGGTTGAAGCAACTATTGTTGAACGTTTGATTCAAGAATCTTGATAGGTCAGTTGAAATTCACCTTCATTGGCATTTCAAGTAAGAGTCGGTGCGATCCTCATTGCATTTCTCCGAATCTGCTTCGGTCACAATGCCGATGCAGTTCCTGCATTTCTGGTCGAACGTTCGGCGTGAAACGCCGAGGGGAGTTTGTGACATGCACGCGGAATGAACTTGGGCGAATTTGAAGTGTCTTTTGTGCACGAAATAATGCACGAAACCAAGCCAAATCTGCCTCGCTAGTACGATTCATGGAATGTTGAATCGTGCAGAAGCTGCGGAAACATTGATTGTTTCAGGTTGATTGATGCGTTGACATTGTGGCGCATAAGTATGGAAAACGCCGACAGGCTAGTTCGAAATTTGATGAGATGCACGAAATCCTTCACGAATTGGAGGACGGGCTATGCAACTCATAGAACGTGTGGAATCGGGCGTATGTATGAATTGCTGGCTCAATGAAGTTGAGAGCCAGATTGTTCATTCACATGAATGATGTTTGAGCTGCGTCAAAAAGGGTTGCTCAGGCTTACAAGTGAGAACCGTATCCCTGCTCTCCTTAATTAGCCCACTTGGGCCCATTACCAATCTCGCATCGGCAAAGTAGTCGAAATAGTATGTTTCGTTTTCCCCTCGAAACACGATTCCTGACGGTTGGCCGTCGCCGTGGCGGCAGGCAACGAAATAGGTGTTTTTCCCCAATCGTTTATGGGTGTTTGATCTTGCGTATCCGTGATGGTGAAGCCAGCATCGACGAATTGATCGAAATTTTCTTTCAACATTCAATTGGGTTCCATGACTTCGGGCGAATTTGGTGACACCTGGTGCATTATGACATCAAATTGCGCAGTGCTCCACAAATTCATTGCTGCATCGCCAGCATAGAATTTTGACGTGCAATACGATATTTCGCGAAACACAGGTTTACTCGTGGGGCTCTGTGGAATTGTGGCGTGTAGGCTACCTTCCATATTTAGAGCGAACCTCAATCAACTGGCCATTTTCCGCTGGTTACATGGGGTTGTCTTTGGCAATTTCCTCTGCGTTGGATGGCGAACTCTTTACACGAGTCGCTTGCTCAAGCAAAAACTTAGGATTGCGGGACAAGTGTGAATAGACCTTGGCGATCATATTGGTGTTGCTGTGGCCCATGAGCGTGCGAGGACGATTGAGTCAACGCCGTTTGTTAGTCCTTCAGTAGCGTAGGAATGGCTCGTGCCATACGCAATGACTCGAAAGCCGACCTTGGAGCTGATCCGTGTAAGTCGACACTTGACGGAATCTTTCGTCCATGGATTACCGCGACGATTCTTGAAGAGCTTTCCAGTTGGATATTTTTCGATGAGCCTTTTGAGGATTTCCTTCGTTTCTTCAGTTAAGAAAATTGCTCTGGGTTTTTCTTTTTTTGATTCGTCTGATCTCATTAGGCATACGCTGTTGTCGAGATGAACGTGTCGGGCTTCCAAATCGCGGGCTTCCTTTGGTCGACAGCCGGTGGACCACATAAAGTCCAGTAAATCAATGAAACCGTCTTTGACATGGGAGCAAATCTGTTTCCATTGTTCCGGCGTGTAGAAGATCTCGCGACGGAGGCGTTTGGGCTTTGTGATTTTCGAAATAGGTGATCGTTGAATGTGCCCCTGCTCTGCAGCCCAATTAAGCATTCGCAAAACCGTGCTAATCGCGTCGTTCTTGCTGGTTGATGTCCAATCTGGCTGTGCGTCCGCCCACTTCAGTAGATGGTGGTTCTTTAGAGCACCAACTTTCATTGTTTTACCGACATGCCCAATGAAACTCTTGAGAATTCTCAATTGGTTGTCGTACGTGCCTTCAGCACGATTTTTCTCAACCCAGTCGAGATACGTCTGAGAGAGGCCGTATAGCGTGTGAATTGCGGCAGATAGATTTTCACGATCCAGCATGAGTTCGTGGAATTTTCGATGGGCTTTTTCACGATCCGCATCCAATGTGATGCGTTTTCCATCGATGGTGCAAACCCAACGTTTTTGGACTTTGCGATAATAAGGCTTTGCCTGGCGTGGCATACCATCCTCCGTATTTAGGGTACACAAAAAGGGTACATACGAAGGATGGTTCGGCTTGAAGCCTTAAAAATCAAGTGGGCGATATTGGACTTAAAAACACGGCCGAAGCCTGGAGGAAACAGGCGATTTAGAACTCGGTGACGCCAAAAACGACGCCACTTAAAGCTACAGAAAATGAAAACGATGCAACCGCTGCGATTTGCGAAGCCCAATCGAATTCGTGTTCGCCCAATTGCGATGGTCTGCGAGATCCTTCGATTGCACACATTGTCGAGCGGTGGGAAACGCTTCCTGACCATATTCGGCAGGCAATTTTTACTATGGCCGGTAGAGCCGAGTAGGTGAATCAAGATTCAAATCCAGTTTTTGTGAATCGGCGGAGTTCTCAGTGAATGGGTGCCCCCATTCTCTCTGTCCTGTTTCGGTGAAAATTCACTTCGATTCACCGTTCAGCAATATCTTGAGCATTACCATGAAGAACGAAACCATCAAGGGCTCAACAACCAGCTCGTGCGTAACAGTTCGGGTTCAGTGCGCCGTGCAAAGGTCAATGTTTTCAGTGGGTGCAATTCCCACCCGGCAAATTAGTCGTTCCAGCCGGTAGCAATCGGAGCGGCAGTGGAGGTGACAAAACTGTCGAAGCCTTTGAGAAAGGTCATCTTGGATGATCTGCGAGCAGACAGGCCGTAATGTGAGTAAACGCTGAGCAAGCCTCGAAAAGTGTGATGTGGGAGCCGACTCTCTTGAACCTGGAGGAAGGCCGCCGTCGTTGATGACATGAACGACAACGAATCAACGATCTCACCGGGGTATTGGCGACAGCATGTCTGTACATGGAAACATTGGCAACACGGGAAGCCTCGTCGGTACGAGCGCGTGAGTAAGCGTACAGGAGCACGGTTTCGGTATCGCTCTTGACTAGCGATTTTTTAGTTTGGCTTGTCTGGCTTTTTTTAGTCTTCGGTTGGCTCGTTTTTCTGTTTTTCGAACCTCTCGGTCTCGACGTTCATCTTTCCTGAACTGGCGAATGGAGTCTGGATGTTCTTTGGCCCAAACCCAAGGCAGCATCGGTTGGTAATTCGTCTCGCCAGCCAACAGCCGTTTCAAGACGTCGTTCACGTAAGCCCAAACATCGAGATCGTTTCGGTGGGCACTGCTGACTAAGGTCATGAATCCGGCGTTGCGTTCGCCGCCTGCGATGCTTCCACAAAACAGCCAGTTCTTTCTTCCCAGCCCGATCTGTTTCATCAGCTGTTCACATTCGTTGTTATCCGCGGCCAACTTCGGATCATCGAGATAACGCGTTAACTCCGTCCAGTGATTGCGAGCGTAATTCAGCGCCTTGCGTAAATCGCTCTTGGGCAACACGACTTGCTCCGTTGGATCGTTGACCGAATCAAGCTCCGCTCGCATCAAGTCCCAAATCGGTTTTGCTTTCGCATGCCGTAAAGCCGTCCGTTGCTCGTCGGGTAAACGTTTGGCTTCGGTTTCTATGTCGAACAAGTCTTGATACCACTGCATCCACTTGCGACGGTCTGCTGGATAGTCCTTGGCGTCCTCGAACTTGCGACGCGCGTGACTGTTGCAAGCAGCACGCACGATCACGCCCTTGGATTCAGTTGCAATCGCACCGTGGTCCTACCCATTATTGGTGGACAGTGGTTAAGCTTTTTACTGCTGTTTACATGATGGAGATTAGAGATGTCAGAACGTCGTATTTATTCATTGGAATACAAGCTTGAGGCGGTCAAATTGATGATTGAGAAGGGTCTGACGGCACGTCAAGTGGCGACAGACCTGGGCCTGGAAGTCAGCAATATCCGTCGCTGGAAAAAGAAGTATGGCGACCAGCCTTTAGAGAATGTTGAAACGGTTTCGCAGGAAATGAAAGTGATTCGGCAGCTCCAGGAGGAAAACCGTCAACTCAAGATCGAGCGAGATATTCTAAAAAAGGCCACGGCCATCTTTGCCAACGGAAGCCGATGAGATTCAAGTTTATTGAAGATCATCGCAAAAGATGGCCTGTGCAAACGATGTGTCGTTTGCTCAAGGTTTCCAGTAGCGGGTTTTACCAGTGGAGCAAGGATCAACGGCGTCAGACTGAATTGGCTGGCGCCCGAGAACAACGTGCGACTCGATTGTTGACGTTGATCAAAGCAATCCACGCCCAACACAAAGGCTACGGCAGTCCGCGAATTCACCGAGAGCTGTTAGCTCATGGTGAACCCTGCAATATCAAAACCGTCGCCCGACTGATGCGGCAAGCATGCATTGCAGCACGATGCAAACGCAGATTCGTAACGACGACCGATTCGAGGCACTCGTTGCCGGTAGCAGAAAACCTGCTTGATCGGAATTTTACGGCTCAAGAACCGAACCAGAAGTGGGTGGCCGATACGACCTACATCGACACCCGCACCGGTTGGATCTACCTGACGACGATCCTGGACTTGTTCTCCAGGCGAATCGTTGGCTGGAAGATCAGTGACCGAATCGACGCTCAGTTGGCCGTCGATGCTTTGCAAATGGCAATCACGATTCGTCAACCGAAATCTGATTTGATTGTTCACACCGATCGCGGTAGCCAATTCTGTAGCGAGGCCTTTCAAAAACGAATCGCTGACAACCACTATCGCCCCAGTATGAGCCGCAAAGGCAACTGCTGGGATAACGCCGTGATGGAAAGTTTTTACCGATCGTTAAAGACCGAATGTGTTTATTGGGAAAATTACGTTTGTCAGTTACATGTTCAGCGCAGCTTGAACAAATATATTGAACAATACTACAATCGAATTCGCCTTCACTCATCATTGGGCTACGTCAGTCCAATCCAATTTGAATTGGCGGCCTGACAAAAAGAAGAAAGAGAAAGTCTTAATTGGCCTTGGAGATGTCACCTTCGTTGGAGTCAGCCGTTGGTCGCTCGCGCAGCATTCGCGCCAGCGAACTTGGCGACCGACGATGGCGAAAACAAGGGCGACATCGAAGGCACCTTGGTTGGTGAAGCCAGAGAGCGAAAGCCTTCGCGCTCAATTCGTTTTTCATGCTTAGCAAACTGTACACTTCTGATGGGGAAGACCACCGAACCCGTGCCAACAATCGCCAAGGATCGTACCTGAGTAATTTTCAAAAAACAAATTCGGGCCGTCGCGATGACGGCTGACCGTAAAATCGAACACGTTCAGCTTGACGCTTGCTCCCCGATAAGCCCACATCTTCGCGTTGATGCTTGGTTTGTTTTCGGCGAGTGCTTTGGCGTAGACTTCCGCTGCACGTTTTTGCTTGGGATCGTTTAAGTCAAAATCGGGAGGCACTTTCGGGTACAAGAGCGTCACGCCCGTTTCATCACAAGCGATAATCGAATCGGCTTGCAAGGTTTGCCGAAAGTAAGTCAACAACGGCTCGATGATGAAGTGGCAACCGATCAGGATGTTGAGCATCGTGCTGCGCGAAGGCGTCCAGCCGCTGCCGGCAAACATGTCTTGCAGACGATAAAGCGGAAGATGATAAGCATATTTATGCGAGATGATTTGCGCCGCCACCGAAGTATCGTACTTGTCGCCTTCGACGATGCCTGTCGGTCGCTCGGGAGAAACGATGCCGCATTGAGGCTGTCCCTGGCAAGCGTATTTCTTGTACTTCCGAACAAGCACGGTGTAGGATGCCGGAATGGCGATTAGTTTTTCGCGGACGTCCCACATGGACTCGGGAAGCAGTTGCTTTTCTCCGTGGATGCCGCAAGCCTTCGCGGCCTCTTCGACGTCAACGATTTCGACTTCGCGGCGTAAGTGTGCCGGCAAGCCTTGGTGTTTCTTTTTTGGCTTGCGACGCTTGTGGGCCGGGATCAGGTCGGCTTCTTCGATCGCTTCATGCAGGCCGTCAGCAGCGTCGGCAGATTCAGCGGTGTCGCCGAAGTCGATTTTGAGTTGATCCGGATCAGCGATGTAGCGTTCGCTCTTGGCACCAAAGCGTTCTTGCCAGAGTTTAAGATAGGCCTTTTCTTGGGCATCAAGTTTCGCCAGAAGTTGCTTGACGGTGTCGTCTTGGATCAGCAGTTGTTGGTCTTTTTTAGCCAGTAGCTCAAGCAGTTGTTGTTTCGAAAGTTTGGCAGGGTCTTGCATGGGGTTAAAGATAAAAAGGTTCGAAACGGCTAGCAAGACCGAATCGAACCTTTTTGGGAAATAGTCGCAGATTTTTTTATCAGGCAGAGTATCGCTTTCTTCTTTTTCTCGCCTGGGCCAACGACACGCCTGAGAGCAGCATCGAAAGTTCCATGGCATCGATTCGGAGTTTCACTGAATTGCCGTCGGTTCGAAGTGACTCAAAGGTGCCGGATTCAAGAAGACGGTAGAACAGCCAAAAGCCGCCATCGGAGAATTGCAGTAGCTTCATTCGATCGCGTCGTCGATTGATAAAGACGAACAAGCTTCCGTCGGTCGGGTCTGCTTTGAATGCTTCACGGATGATGGCTGAAAGACCCGAGAATCCTTTTCGCATGTCCGTCACTTCGGTGTGGACAAATATCTTCGCTCCTGTAGACGGCGTGAACATGATTACGACTCACTTTCGGTTGAGCGGGGGCGATCACCACGGCGAGGATTGAGATGATCGCCAAGTGAGTGTCGCAAGACACGGTCAATAATGTTGCCGGCAATCTGCGGATCGCGGCCCAGTTGAATGCTGATTTCACCAGGAAGGGAAACGATTGCTGGCGAGGGTTGGTCAACGATCTGAATTTCCGCAAAAGACGCCTTGGCAACGCTGACCGGCTGACTGCTTGGTCGTCGATTGGATCGCGTCTTAACCGACGCAGCAAGGCGACGTTTCCACTGATAAAAAGAAGGAACCGAGATTCCTTCGGCGGCACAGAATTTAGCAATTGAGTCGCCAGACGAGCTTTGCCGGTTCAATCGCTCAACCCAAAGTTTAACTCGTTCTTTTTTCGAAATACCTGACATCATGATCTCCCACAAGGAAATCAATCAGAATAGGACTAACGTCAATAACCGTGACTGTGGACGCTTACGCGCGTGACTGGTAACTGGCAGCCCGTGAGGGACAGGCCGGGCCGAGCGAGGTGGCGGAGAGGTCCGTAGTAGTGTGGACGCCAAGTAATATTGGTCGAGCGAAGGGACCTTAGTTCAAGGTTAACGTAAGAAGTGGCGACAGCCAGGAGAGTGGTGTGAGCCTATTACCTCCAACCAAGGTTGGGAAGCTGCGGGAGGCGTTACATGTTAAAGCGAAGGAATCGCCTGATTATCGTTTCTATATTCTGTACGACAAGATGTATCGTGCGGATGTGCTCGGCCACGCCTATCGAATCTGCCGGATTAACGGTGGAGCACCAGGCGTCGATGGCCAAACATTCGACGACATTGAGCGGTATGGACGGAAACGCTGGTTAGACGAACTGGCGGAAGAAGTTCGAACGAAGCAGTATCGTCCACAAGCGGTTCGGAGGGTAAACATTCCCAAACCGGGTCAGCTTGGACGAACTCGCCCGTTGGGAATTCCGACGATTAAAGATCGTGTCCTAATGACGGCGGCAACGTTGATCCTCGAACCGATTTTCGAGACCGATTTGCAGCCGGAACAGTACGCTTATCGTCCTAAACGAAGTGCATTGGACGCGGTTCGCCACGTTCATCAACTTCTGAAAACACGACACTGGAAAATTATAGATGCAGATTTGTCTGGTTACTTCGATCAAATCCCACATGCCGAGTTAATGAAATCGGTGGCTCGTCGCATCAGTGATCGGCACGTTCTTCGCCTGATCAAGATGTGGCTTGTTGCTCCGGTGGAAGAAACGGATGCACGTGGGCACAAGCATCGAACGACCAAGAACAAAGATGACGGTCGAGGCTGCCCACAAGGCGCTCCGATCTCACCTCTGCTCAGTAATCTCTACATGCGTCGTTTTATTCTGGGATGGAAAGTGCTTGGATACGAACATCGTTTTCAAGCAAAGATTGTTAACTACGCGGATGATTGTGCGCCAGGCAATGTGCACTTGAGATGAGGGTTTGTTGGTCCCTCGGAGCCGGCTTGCGGAAGCAGGCTTCAAACCACCATGAGCGGCTTGGGTTAAGAGCCCTGGTCGTGAGCGTTATGGAAAAGGCGAGACTTGATCTTGTCAGGTATGAAACGGAAAGACGAATGCAAATGAACCACTGATGCCCCGTCGAAAGCGTAGGAATGACGTCAAAACCGGGAGGTAGTCGTTAGCCCGGGATGAGTGCTGAAGGTGATCCGCTTACTGTCAGCATGGCGTCCGGCGTAAAGGTGGCGTGAGTCCGTTTCAGGCTCGAGTGTGTAACCTGGGAACCTGTCGCCTCGATGTTAAGGGAGAAGTTCAAGTGGTAGCCCCACAAGGACCTGAGTACCGATGCGAGGCACAGGGGCGGACTGGTCTGTAGTAGTGATGAAGCGACTGTAATGGACGTGGAGCGAAGGGACCAGATTGTTCAGCTAATGAATTGAACCAACTTTTGAAAGGAGGAGTTCATGACAAAGGCAAAGCCGTATGCGATCCCGAAACAAATCGTTTGGGACGCGTACAAGAAAGTGAAAGCGAATCGCGGCGCGGCCGGGGTGGATGGTCAATCGCTGGCGGCGTTCGATAAGGACTTGAAGAATAATCTCTACAAGCTCTGGAATCGAATGTCTTCCGGCAGTTACTTCCCACCTCCGGTTCGTCTTGTCGAGATTCCAAAAGGCACCTCGGGTCAGACTCGACCGCTGGGCATTCCGACTGTTTCAGATCGGATAGCGCAGATGGTCGTGAAGCTGATGTTCGAGCCGCAAGTCGAACCACACTTCCATGAAGATTCGTACGGTTATCGACCGGGCAAGTCGGCATTGGATGCTGTGGGGGTGACTCGCCAGCGTTGCTGGCGTCGCAACTGGGTGATCGATCTGGATATCAAAGGCTTCTTTGATAATCTGCGTTGGGACTTGGTCATGCGAGCGTTAGAGCATCACACCGACGTCCCGTGGATTCTACTTTATGTGGAACGCTGGTTGAGAGCTCCGGTTCAACACGAAGACGGACGGCTCGAAGAACGAACGAAAGGCTCGCCACAGGGTTCTGTGATCAGTCCCTTGTTGTCGAATCTGTTCATGCATTATGCCTTTGACGAATGGCTTCGTCGGACCTATCCGTCGATCCAATTCGCGAGGTACGCGGACGACGCTGTCGTGCATGCTCGTAGTCAGCAAGAAGCGGACACGCTTCTTGCGGCATTACGCGGGCGTCTCGCAGAGTGCGGCTTGGAGCTTCATCCTGAGAAGACCAAGATCGTCTACTGCAAAGACGACGACCGACGCGGCACGCATGAACATACCTCGTTCGATTTCTTGGGGTATACGTTTCGTCCTCGTCGGGCCAAGAATCGGAAAGGCAAGCTGTTCATCAGCTTCCTTCCCGGTGTGAGCAACAAGGCGGCGAAGTCCATCCGTGCGGCGATTCGTTCGTGGCGGCTGGGCGCGACGCGTAACAACCAGAGCCTGGAGGAGATCGCGAAGTTCGTCAACCCTTTCGTACGCGGTTGGGTGAACTACTACGGCCGATTCTATAAATCGGCTTTAACACCCGTCTTGCGAGGACTCGAACGCAGCCTTGTGTATTGGGTCCGTCGCAAGTTCAAACGTTTCGCTCGCCATAGTCGACTTGCGGTTCATTGGTTGGGCGTCGTTGCCCGCCGCGAACCGAACTTGTTCGTCCTATGGCAAATCGGAATTCGTCCTGCGACTGGACAATAAGAGCCGGATGAGCCGAGAGGTTCACGTCCGGTTCTGTGAGGGCCTGGGGGTGCGATTCCCCCGGGCTACTCGACTCGTGATCTGCTGCCGCGGTGCGGTTGAACCGGCCATGGAAGCAGTCCGAAATATGATGCGTCAATTGAAGTTGACAATCAACGAAGAGAAAACGCATATCTGTCGGTTTCCTGACGAAAAGTTTGACTTCCTGGGGTACACGTTTGGCCGATACTACTCGCCGATAACCGGCTATCGTTATATCGGCCAACGTCCTTCTAGAAAGAAAGTGAGTTCGATCTGTAAACAGATCAGCGAATTCACCAGTCGCCGATGGCTGCTGTTGGATGAATCAGCTCAAGTGGCACGCATCAATCGTTCACTGGGCGAACTATTTTTGCCTAGGCCCGGTGAGCAAAGCGTACCAAGCGATCGACCAACACACCCGTCGACGGCTTCGCCGGTGGTTATGTGCCAAGCGAAAGCAGGCATCTCGGGGACATGCACGCTACCCCAACGAGCACCTGTACAAAGAATTGGGTTTAACTCAACTCTGTCGCAGAACACGCAACTTTCCGTGGGCCAACCCATGATTCCTTGTCCGTAAGCCGGATGCGAGAAATCCGCATGTCCGGTTTGACGAGCGGGATGTGGAAACGGAGCATGGTTTCGCTATTGAGGCACCGCCAATCGAAAGGGGCGGAAACAGATAGGCAAACCTAAACCACCGCGCCACATCTCGACTCTACACAACTGCGCAATTCTTCGGGTCCAATGACAGCCGACAACGACTTGGTGGAATACTCAAGTACTACTGCCGCGCCGCTTGACCAAATCGGCAACTCACGACTCGCTCATTTCTGCGCCATCGACGTGCGCCCATCCTTGCGAATCACCAGAATCGGGCTGTTTCTCCAAAAAGCCAATCCGTGGAGTCGTACCAAATTCAGGCTCAATTCTGTGTAGACCACTCGAAATTTCTCGTGCGAACTACTCGGTTGACTTTTTGGACCCTACGGGGGCCGTTTTGCCAATCCCCATAAAACGTGTTTTCTTTTTTAATTTTGAACTGAGAAAACTATCGTCAAATTTTGTACGCGCTTGCGCAATCACCTCTTTTAAAACCGGCAAAGATTCCAAATCTTCTATCGCAGGGCGTGAAATGTACGCGGCGGGCAGTGAAACTCCTTCAATATTTTTGAAGCTCGACAACCTAGACAGTGCGAGTTCAATGTCCTCGGCCTTGATATACGCAAATGTAGCCCAAGTTGGATACCGCAAAAATTGCGGGCAATTTCCTTCACCGACAATTTTCGATGCAAGGCTGGGGTAGGTGTAATGATTGAACTTACCACCGGCCAATTGAATTTCTTTTGTAAACAATTCGCGCTTTGCATAAAGGTCGTGTTGGCGAACTGCAAATCCCAGCAGCATTGCCAATAATGCTGTTCCAACGAGCAGGTTTCTGATAGTTGCGAATCGTCGTTTTTTCAGAGAATCAAACCAGACGTACATAAGGTGGACGATAATCGTCAACAATATCCAAAGAAAGAGGTTCATGGCAAACGAAAAGGCGCTGAAGTGACTGCTGTCGTTGTCTTTGGTGAATTTCCAATTGAACAGGACCATCCACGGTGGAAGTATTTTCGTGTCAAAAAGATTGGCCTTTGTCGTTACTTCACGATCCAGAAACACCATTGGCCAACCATGAGAGAGCTTCGCAAAGCAGGCGGGTACATCCCTGTCTTCTGGTTGTCTACTGTAACTCGGGACGTCACGACATTCTTTTATTTGCCCCGGCAGATTAAGTATTAGAAATACCCCCCATAACATGACTTGAGAAATCAGCCGTATGTTACAAATACCTTTCACGCAAATTCTCCTCACCAGTGTTGCCATGAATGAGAAACTTGACGCTCCTACTAACACTCCTGCTGGTCGCACAACACTCAACGAATTTTATCAAACCAGCAATAGTGCTGATTGAGTGTTCGCCTGTTGTATTATCCATTCTTTCGTAATTACAGAGAGCGTTTATCTTACAGGTATTTCTCAAATTATTTAATATCAGACAAATCCGGAAAATCAGGAGGAAATGCGTCGCTGGCACATTTGTCGCAAAGAAAACACTTGTCAACAACTTTTCGCAGTAGCTCTTTTGCTTCTTCGATCCCACCTACAGGGTCTTCCTCTTGTTTTTCGACACACCGTTGTCCGTCTATTATGCCGGAAAACACCGACGCAGCTGCTACATCGACCAAACACGTCTTCTTTTCTGCACATGTTTTTAATTTGCTACATTGCCCTTCTCTAGCGAATGCTCTGATTTCCGAGCATGCCAAAAAGAGGCATCTGTCAATATCTTCGGGCCGAAAACACAAATCAAAGGCGTGCGTAAGTTCATGCCTTATCACAATGTTAATCAATGTACCGTGATCAGCATTGAACGGATCGTACCCTTTGCTTCCTACTAAAATGTCTCCGTTTCCAGCCGTTGAGCCGGTTCCAATAGCTTTATCGCGTTTCGCGATAAGACGTGGGATTTCACAACCATTATTAACCATTGCGATGATCATAGGGTCATTCTTTAACTGCTCCGCGATGCCGGCCAAGAAGTTGTCAAAAAACGTTTGATTGAAATCGTCGTCTTCCTGTAAATTTTGCCCAACGGGATCCACGCTCCCCGGAACGAAATACCCCCTGTACGTACTCGCCCCATCGACCATTTCCATTGGATCCTGGGAGATGAACTCTCCGTTTTCTGGGTCGTAGTATCTTGCCCGATAGTACATCAGGCCAGATTCTTCGTCGTGTCGCCGAGACGTGTACCCGTAAGGGTTATTATAACTGCTGGTAGTGCGAACAGTGGTTCCGTTAGCCGTCAGAATGGTTCGTTTTCCGAAAACATCATAGCTGTAAAGCTCGGCGATTGTGCCATCACTATCCTTCGTGAGGCCGGTGACACTCCATTGCTGATTTCGAAGAACATTGAGTCGCTCAGAATTGTTGTCATGAGCAATCAGTAGCAGTGAGTCAATTGCCTGCCCGTAGATATACTCCTGCTCGGGTGAGGTCGCGGCAGAACCTGCATCATATTCAGCGATACAGTTTGGACCTGCGTAGATGAAAACGGTATGCTCAGCGACACTGCCTGATCGCGTGATCTTTTGCCAGAGCCGCTTGTTGTCCGCGTCGTAGCCATAGTCATTGGTACCTTCGATGCCAGCAGTGGCACCGGAAGGAACGACTGTTTGGTCAAGACGACCATTGCCGTGTTGCCAACTAAGCGTCATCCCGGTGTGGGAAGTCGTCAGACTGCCATTGGCATCAAACAATTGTGCAGTACCAGCCAAATCGTCAAGCTGATGAACTTCGTTAAAGCCACGCAGTTGATTTGCACCGTTAAGCTTTCGATTGGTGATGTTACCGATATCACTGCGAACCAAGTCATAGTCTTTGGTCTGACTCGACTGCTCGAAACGAACGAAACGATCTTCGTCATCATAGCCATCCGGATCTGATGCCCCCGAGTCCTCGGTCGTAAAGCTCCAATTCGACATCACGCCTGTCCAGGTTTCACCCAGTTTATTGCTATTGGCGTCGTAGGTGTAGCTTGCCGTGCCAAGATTGGTATTGGCAATCGACGCAACTCGGTTGGCGTTGTCGTAAACACGAGTTTCGTCAACATGAGCTCGGTCAACACTGGTCATCCGCCCGAGAGCATCGTAGGCCCGATTTTCAATTTGAGTTCCATCCCATTTGACCAAGTCCATTTCACCTCGATTGGTGAACGTGTAGTCAACTTCTCGACCGGACGAGTAGGTGATTTTGTTCAAACGGCCTCGGCTGTCGTAGTCGTAATCCACTACATAGTTTTGACTCGTGTAGTTGGTCGTGTCGGTGTCCAGTTGCCCACGATCGGTGTAAGTGTAGGTGTGAGTCACGTCGTCGTCGCTGCTGGAAGCCGTGCGGTAAAGAAACGCATCGTACGTGAAATCGTCCGTGCCCGTGAGAGTGGAACTTGGATTGTAGTAATCAACTTTATCCAAGGCTCCCGAAAACTCATAAGTCATTTCTCGTTTGGCACCGGAGTGGAGAGTTACCAGCTCCACGCGTCCTGCTGAATCATAGTCATAAGTGGTTTCTTGAGGCGTTCCACCGTTGATGGCATCCATTTCCAGTTCGGTACGCCGCCCCAGCACGTCGTAATCATAAGCTGTCGTTCTGCTCTCAGCGTCTGTCACGGAGGCAAGCTGGCCCGTACGTAAATAACTGCGACTCGACTGCTTGTTCAAGCGGTCCGTGGTGATGCTCGGACGTCCCAGTGCATCGTACTGGAAGCTGGTTGACTGGCTCTTGCCGTCGGTTCGCGAGGTTAGCTGCCCAGTTGTAGCGCTGTAAACGGCAGTTGTTGTTGCCACGGGTGTTGTCATCGAAGTCTGACGTTCCAAACTGTCATAAACAAAAGTCGTGTCATGTGATAATGCATTAGTAATGGTTAGCGGTTGGCCACCAGGATTGAACTCGGATTCAGTCAGATTGCTGTCCTGATCCAAGGAACCAACACCCCAACCATAACCATCACTGAGCCTGCTGACGACGTTGCCATCAGCATCAATCTGTTTAACTTGTTCGGTGTCGCCCACCCCGCTCAGGTTGTAGACCAAGTCATACTGAGTGCAGCTCCAATCAAGCAGTTGATTAGAAGTGGTTGCTGCTGGCCCCGATAAAATCGCCGACATCACTGCCCGCCCCAAAGCGTCAGTGATGGAGACTTGCATGGTCTTTTCATCAGGACTGATCACGAGTGTTGCACTACCATGGTGAGTTGATAGCGATAAAACCGCTCCACCGTTTGCAACGCCTTCCCCCAGTTTGGTGATTGCAGCGGCAATCGAAACATTGACATTTTGCGAAGTGCCAATACGAAGCACACTCACGCCAGTAGTTGTTTCCAAACCCACGCCGTCACCAACTGCCGAATCGTAAACGTACTGAGTGGTAACACCCCAGGACGCCGGTTTACCAAGCCCCGCCAATTGCGGAAGGTTGCGGTTAACGTTTTCATTCAAAGCCTGAGTCCACAACGTGCGAAACTGAACTTTACCGTCATCCAAATAGCGAGTCGTTGTTTCATTGTTGGTTTTTGCGTCGGTTGGATTCAAAAGTGTTGTGTGAGTGTCGTAGTCGGCAACCTGAGCGGTATGAACCACGCGCCCGGAAGGATCACTACTTCGAATCTGACCGTGTCCCAAGGCATCACGAGTTCCCACGGTTTGACCGCAACAAGCGGCGTCATAAAACATCGTCGTTGTGCGGTTGGAATCAGGGAGCCCGTTAGTCCCTGGTGCAATCACTGATTTGCGACGCCCGCTTCGGTCGTAAGTGAATTCAGTCTTCATCGAAAGCGAAGACGCATTGGCACCGAAGATCTGGCTGATCTGATACTGACCTGAGGTATCATACTGCCGACTCGTTTCAACACCGGCTGGATCGGTTGACTTGGTGACATTGCTCCAGACATCGTATTCACTGGTGCTAACCAGATTGGAGAAATTGACGGAGTCTGGTTTCTGAGACAACGAACGCCCAAGCGTATCGTAGGCTGTCAATTGTGTTGTGTTCAGGGCATTGATCAGGCTGACAATGTTTCCGCTGAGATCGCGAATCGCATCGGTAATCAGAATCGATGGATTGGCGGCAGTACTCGATGGACGGCTGGCATTCATCACTGCTGTGTTGTCAGCATAGGTAGTGCTCGTACTGGCAACTTGAACCGTGCGAACGGTGGTTCCATCAGCCGCATATCCGAAGTAAGTCTTGCGAGTGTAAACAGGAGTGAAGGTGCCGGAAGCAACCGTTCCAAACATGCTCTCCTCAGCGAAACGCATGTTGGATTTGTATTCGGTACGGGTGGCCTGGGCCTGTTCTGTGCCCCCTCGATGTCCGGTGGAACGAAGCGTTTCCGTCAGGCGATCTTTATAGTCATAAGTGTATTCGGTAGTCTTTCCGTCCGTGACGATCTCATCGGGCTGAGACTCGCCTGGCGAGTAAATATAGGTCGTCGTGCTGACTTGATCACTGAGACGTTCGAAAATCGTGGCGGGCGTTCCGTTAATATCAACATTGGTAAGATCAGCGTCGTAGGCTAGCGAACTACTTCGGCTGGCGATTCTTCCAGTCGAATCAAGTGTCGTCGAGCTAACAATGTTGCTGCGGTCTTTGCGATAAGTCGTCAAGCCGTTGGAGGTGTAAGCCATCTCCTCAGTCGTTGCATCTGGAAACGTTGTTTTAATCAAGCGATTGCGAGAGTCATACGCGTAGGTTGTGGTTTCATTTGAGCTGTCTCGAACCACGGTCATTGAAACCAAGTTTTCGCCTTCCCATAGGTACTGAGTTTCTGGGCGTGATGACTGACCGGGAGCCAGAGGCCCTAAGACCTTCTCCAGTTGCTTGTTGGCTTTGTAGACGTAGTCTGTTCGAGCATTGGCAGCAGGGGCCGTGATGGTACCGGCAACGTAAGCGTTAGTCGCTTTCCATTCCAGTTGACCATTGCTGTTGTAACCACGAATGTTTTGAACCGGAGTCGTATTCGAATCAGCGATTTCTGTCCCTGGTCCCGATACATCGACTAGACCACGGACGATTCGAATGATTTGGCCATCGTTATTACGCTCGGTAAGGATCACGATGCCTTCCTGGTCGCGGTAATAGGTTACCTGATTGTTGCTGTTGTACTGCCACAACTCGTAAGAAGTATCGGCGTAGTCGATTCGGCCAGTGTTACCGTTAGAATCATAAGATGGTGTCACTGCAGAACGGATCGTGCCATCGTCGACCTTGCCCGGTTGGCCCAACAGAACTTGCGATGCTGTGGGCGGGTTGTTGCCCGTGGCATCCATGTACTCGGG
The DNA here is from genome assembly GCA_965224765.1 of Mariniblastus sp. Taxonomy (GTDB): domain Bacteria; phylum Planctomycetota; class Planctomycetia; order Pirellulales; family Pirellulaceae; genus CAZDBA01. Next base: position 85,221 of record CBDDAC010000008.1, on the reverse strand, counting down.
AAAAGTAGATTCGTATTGGATATTGGTAAAGCTGTCATAGCCCTGGCCGGATCCCGTGGTATAAGAACTACAGGCAATCACCGAAACTCCCGCTTCCCATTCGATCAGGTTGTCGTTTTCCTTAATTCGGTAACTGCCCGGATTATTCATGTCACGGAACACCGTCAAATAGCGAATTCCCGCTCCATCTGCAGCACCTACCAGAACGTTGGAGAACTGGTTGACCAGTTCATTGTCCCAAGTGCGATAGTCCTGAGAGACATAGAGAGTTTGTTCCTGCGGAACGGCTCCGAATTGTTCGTCCATCACGATGGTGGCAGCTTGCCACTGGGTGTCTGTGCCATAGGTGTAGCTGGCAATGTTCTCTTCTGCCGAAGCCCCAATCGTTCGAAACACTTGGTAGAGATAACCGTTGCCGTCGTAAGTGAATCGCAGAGAGCGGGTGACGGTTCCTGTATGGCCCTGAGCCACAACCGCAATATTGGAAACCACCCAGCGTCCTGCCTGCTGAGCAGTGTTGTACGTGTATGTCGCGATATTGCCTTGCCAGTCACTTTGGACGTCCACCATCAGAATCTTCTTAGGTGCGCCCGTCAGTGCCGGATCACCTGCGTCGTACTTGTAGGTAAAGGTTTGGGTATTTCCATTGGGGCTGGTGACTTCCACAATCCGAGACACTGGCACGACTGGTGTCCCTGGATCGACATCTACCAACTCATGCTTGCTGGTCCAGCCTGAGCGACTGGTCAAAATGGCAAAGACGGTTTGAGTGGCGATGGTGTCCGGATCGGTCACCGTGTTGCTCGACGAATCTTCCAATTTGATATTTATGAAATACGCCTTGGATTCGGTATCAACCCCATTCACATCCACGTAGAACTTGTAGGTTGACGAGGTTGCATCGAACTCCCCATAGAAAGTTCGACCCGTTGCTGGATCAAACAAAATGACGACTTTGGTCCCGTTCACCAGATGAAACTCAAGTCGCTGATCAATGCCCAGAAAGGTTCCAGGAGAAAGATTGCCGATCGATTGTTGGTTGCTCGGAGCGAATCCCAGACTGACCGCAATCAGATTGTCCGCGCCAGCAGAACCGGGAGCAGAACCGCCACCACAACTGCTGCAGCCACTTCCTGCCTGACCCGCAGCCGAATAGAGCGTTCTCCAGTTTGGCTTGGTCAGTAGAGGATTGGGAGGACAGACAGGTGAAAACATGACCGGTTGCGCAGTACCAGATAGACCATCCGTAGGGCAGGTTCCACCGCTGTTTCCGTTTCCGTCGCCGCAGGGATCAACTGGATCCTGAACGTTGGTGACCGGATCAGGATTGGCACTGTTCCAAGTCCAATTGCCGGTGAACTTTAAACCTCGCACGTGGATGCCCTCGACTTCCAACTTGGAATAGTCTGAGGTAATCGCATTGGACCCCGTGAAGTTATGGGCAAGGCCTTCCGTGAGAGTGATGTTGGTAAACGAGCCATTGTTGATGGCGTACTTGAAAAGTCGCGTTTGTCCTGGAGACATAGGATCCACGTATGTCATATCACAGCTCCACACAACGTCACTACCCACGATGGAGTTGGTCTGGGTTGCCGTATAGTCAGCTTGCCCCTTCTTTAAGGTCGTGTAACCAAAAGTAACCGTGGGAGCAGTCACGACCTGAGCCGAAACGGTTGCCGGAAAGACAAACCCAACCAGTAATAAAAAGGCAGCTAAGCAGTGAAGTCGAGAAAAACGGAATTTTGATATGCTAAATGGTGTGGTCATCGCAATGTTCCTTTGAGGAAACCGTGGCTAGTCGCCAAAACGGTTTTGAATGAATCCGTCAATGATGTTGTTTTAAATTGAGTCGACAATAAAGCCGCAGGCTTGCGCGGCTGAGATCACAATGAAAGGTCTATTTCTGACCTGGCAGAGAAACACGGTACGTGAATTTCAAATGGTCAGAATGCACAGGTGAAGCAGCCAATACGTTGACCAGTCCTGATGAGCCAGGTCCCAAGGTAAACTTGGCCGTCGCAACACCCTCTTTGTCTGCCGCAACCGTGATAGTTTTCAGTTGGTTCTCAAAAGTGCCGATTTCCTGAGTGTGAAAAGCCACAGGAGCACCGGGATCCGCTTGAACCTTAAGTGAAACTGACTCGCCTTGAAGGAGGCTGATGAATGGCTCTGAAATCGCGGTCAGTCGTTTGACATTCGGTCCAGGTTGAGCCGACTGAAATACGCGTCCCGGCCTAATTTGATCGAGGTAAGCCTTTGGATCCGCCTCGTATTCTTCTTTGTCAAATGGCTCAGGCAGAAAGAAAGTCGACTTCGCTACCTGGACATCCTTGACCTGATCTTGGTCCTGAATCTGAAGTTCTGCCATCAGGCCAGCAACTTGAGAATTCTCGTTCCCTTTGAGGAAGGGTGCTCGGCCAGGGTTGGGAAGTACGCCTTTGGCCGGTCTTCTCGGAATGCTATTTGGCGCGTCGAAAACTAAATCGCGTTTAGGGCGACTAATATGCCCAATTTCGACTAGATCCTCGTCGTCTATTTTCAGCAGATTGGCCAATTCGGAATTAGCCTCTTCCTTAGAAAGCGGTTCAACAACCGCAGTACTTTCCGGTTCAAGAATTGACGCTTGCTCACGCTCACCGTCAAACCATCCTTCGCCAGCTCCCCACACAAGTACACCGGCGCCTACAACCAATGCGCCTACCAATATCCAGAACTTTTTCATTTCCGCTGTTCCCTATTGCCTCAAGTTTTGCCTAAAAGATTTGTACCGTCTCAGAGAACAGATACAAGTTAATTTTTGTTCACATTATTTTATTGCCGGCTACCGCAACTTCCTTGCCAAACAATCAAGAAAAACTTTTGTCATCGTGCTTTACGTGGGGAAGAAATGCGAAAACGTATGTTGCATATAGGGTTACGTTTGCTATCAATAAATCATTGCCAACGAAACGTTTTGTGAAAGGATGTGTAAATGTCATCGAATTTATTTTTTGGGAAATACTTCCCGATGAGAGACAGTACTGTGGGTAGTTTGAACAATTCAAATGAGCAATAACGAACGGCAAAACCGTGGGCCGATTCTCTGAAGGGAAAATAATGATCCATGGCTTGCCATCCCATACTTGTAGGGCTTGTTGATTAAGTACTTGCCTGGGGTGTTAAAAATTTATGAGAACCCGGATGATGTTTGGAAAGGAGTCAAACATGGATTGGGCCAAGGTCAAAGAGAGTCGCGATCAATTAGTTTTGTTTCCGGAGCGTCTGGACGAATCAATTCCGGCCAACCATGACGTTCGCGTGTTGGACCGGATTCTTCGAGGTGTCGACTGGTCAAGTTGGGAAACGAAGTATGCCCTTGTCAGGGGTCGTCCTCCGCTTCACCCGCGAATCGTGGCCAGCGTCATCCTCTACGGCTTGTTTTGCCGGATCATCAGCAGTCGGATGCTGGAGGAAGCGTTAACGATTCGCTTGGATTTCCGCTGGCTCGTCGAAAGTCGTTCGATCGACCACACAACGATTTGCAAATTCCGGATCGGGAACCAAGAAGCCCTGAGCGGACTGTTCATCCAGATGGCATTGCTTGGACAAGAACTGGGCTGGGTACGCCTGGACAGCCTCGGCTTCGACGCGACCCGCATGCGTTCCAACAACTCGCGCCAAGCCAGTCGGACTCCGGAGCGTCTGCGTGAACTTAAAAAAGAACTCACTGCAGCCTACCAACAATTTGACGCTCAGGCCCAAGCGGCTGATCAACACGAATCCGAGCAGTTTGGCGGAGCTTCGCACCATCAGCTGGAAGTCGATTCGGCTCAGCTGGAGCGGAAACTTGCCAAAGTCAACGCCGCTTTGGCCGAAGTGGAAAAGCTCGAATCGGCGGGCAAAACGGTTCCCGCCCGAATCCCGATGACCGATCCGGAATCACGGATCATGCCCAATAAAGACGGCGGTCACTCTCCCAACTACAGTCCGATCTCAACGGTCGATATCGACAGCGGGGTGATCGTCGACGCGAGCGTGCTCAACGAAATCAACGAAGACGGTCAGCTGATGGGCTCGATCGCAAGGGTTCAAGAAAACTTTGGGCTGGAGTCGGCGCCCGGCAAGGCGTTGGCCGATGGCTTGATGGCCACGGGGGAAAACATCGCCAAGTGCAACGAAGCAGGCGTCGAACTTTACGCACCGACCAAAACGACAGATCCCACAAAAAACCCAGCAGTTCGCGAGAATCTCAAGGAGCCGGTCGCCCCATCAGACCGAGGCAGGCTGCCCGTCGTCAACGTGACGGTGGCAGGCGTTAAGCGAACACAACTTTCCAAAGACGCTTTCGTTTTCGATTCGGAGAACGATTGTTACTGGTGCCCCAATGGCCAAGCACTGGAGTTCAAAGGCAAATCGCGTGATAAGCGTTCTTCTGGCGAAAGTCGCATGCGTTTCCGTTACAAGATCGACAGCGAAGTTTGTTCTGGCTGCCCGCTGGCGGCACTTTGCATACGCAAGGCGGGCACTGGCCGTCAGGTGACCCATGAAGAGCACGAACTTTCGCGGGTTGCTCATGCTCAGAAGATGGCGACGGAGGAAGCGAAAGAGATCTACCGGAAACGTCAACATCCGACCGAGCGTCCGTTCGCCGTGATTAAGTCACAGTTTGGGATGCGACAGTTCCTGACTCGAACCCTCGAGCGTGTAAGCCAGGAATGGAATTGGTGCGTGGCCGCTTTCAACGTCCATCGGTTGATCGGACTGTCTCGCAACCATGCCGGTCCTCCGCCACCAGCATGCGAAGTTTCCCCGTCCCTTTCACCCTTTTAATTTGAGTCGTCGCTGCCCCCGCCACCGGTCTGTTTCGACCGAGCGGGGGAATGGGGGGAAACCAAACTCAAACCAACGAAACTGAAATTAATCAACAAGCCCTGTAGGGCGTGGTTTATTCCCAAGGCGCTTAAAAGTCGCGAACGGACTGTTTAAACTTCTTTCGTGTTGTAGCGTCGAATTGGTTAGTGCTTACAATTCAGCCTATCGAATATCAAACAATCGAGAGATCGGTGAATTTTGTGTGAAACTGACCTCATAATTATTATCAACAAGTAAATCTGATGGCGAAAAGAGGGCAAAAAAAGCTACAGCAGAAGTATTGGGACTCAATCAATCCAAAGTATGCCGAGCTGACGCATCCAGAGTGGGAGACCGACAAAGTACCCAACAGATTTTGGAATGATCCCGAAAATCATCGCCGCTACATCAAATGGCTTGGGAAAAAGCTGAATATAAAAACTCTTGATGATTGGTATCGGGTTACTGGAGCCGACATTATCGAGAATTGCGGCGGAGGAGTTCTTCGGACCGGCTACGAAGGCTCAGCAGTCGGATTGATCACAGCACTCGTTCCAAGACGCCAATGGCATGTTTGGAAATTTACCGTCGTACCGAAGGGATTCTGGGATCTGAAGCAAAACCGCATTGACTATCTCAAGTGGCTCGGAAAGGAGTTGGGTTACAAATCTCAGGAAGATTGGTATCAGGTTTGTGACAGCAGGATCAATCAAAATCTTGGCAGGGGAGCCACCAAGCGAAAAAGCCTCATCGAGCTTTTGTCCGAACTGTATCCTCGATACCAATGGCTCCCTTGGAAGTTCAAAAGGGTTTCAAGCCGTTTTTGGTCCAAGCGTGAGAATCGCTTGGACTACATGAAGTGGCTGGGAAAGAAGCTCAAATACAAGAAGCGTTCAGATTGGTACCAGGTGACCAAATCAGACTTCGTTGAAAATGATGGATTGGGGCTGCTGGAAAGATATCAAGACAGTCCTTTCCATATCATGAACAACGTTTTCCCAAAGCACGACTGGAAGGCATGGCTCTTCATCAAGGTTCCAAAAGGGTTTTGGAAGCAAAAGAAAAACCGAATCGCTTACTTCCGCTGGCTCGGAAAACAGCTTCGATACAAAAAGCCTAAAGATTGGTATCAGATTGAGCGTGACGACCTCCGTGACCATGAGGGATTTTCATTGCTTACATTTTACCGGTGGCGGCCTGATCAGGGCGTGATGGAACTGTACCCTAACGTCACCTGGTATCCATGGCTTTTCAGTGGATTGACAGTTCCCAATGGTTACTGGAAGGTCAAGAAGAACCGATGTTTCTACTACCAGTGGCTTGCTAAAAAACTCAAGTTCCGATTCGCTGGCGACTGGGCACGATTGACAACTGCAGACCTGCAGCAAAATCGCGGCGTCACTCTATTGGACGACCAAACTATTGATCAAATCAGGAAGGAAGCGGCGGCAGATCGTGGAGCCCGTAAGTAGCAAGCAATATGTGACAGGTCCAATAGTGTTCGGCATGGTACTTGCGTAGATAGTTTTTTGATTCGCGAGAACGGGATTTCGCCGTAAAGTAGCGGCAGCGATTGTAAGAATTGATCGATAGCATGTTGGTCCTACCCATTATTGGTGGACAGTGGTTAAGCTTTTTACTGCTGTTTACATGATGGAGATTAGAGATGTCAGAACGTCGTATTTATTCATTGGAATACAAGCTTGAGGCGGTCAAATTGATGATTGAGAAGGGTCTGACGGCACGTCAAGTGGCGACAGACCTGGGCCTGGAAGTCAGCAATATCCGTCGCTGGAAAAAGAAGTATGGCGACCAGCCTTTAGAGAATGTTGAAACGGTTTCGCAGGAAATGAAAGTGATTCGGCAGCTCCAGGAGGAAAACCGTCAACTCAAGATCGAGCGAGATATTCTAAAAAAGGTTGCGCCAGGAAAGTCTGGAAGAGGAGGATATTTGATGAGTTGTTGAATTGAAATCTTTTGCTGGAACCCAGTGAGTTAACCTCACCCGGTAAAGCCTAACCAGCAGCCGGAAGCGAGTCTTGCGTGGTGTCCGGGTAACCGGCGCTGCGAAGCGTAGACAGCGATTCCAGAAGCCATGCTATTGAGCCTCGAAAGAGTACAATGTTGGAGCTTTCGTTTTCTTTTTAGCGGGAGCCATGCAACAACCGCGAAGTGGTTAGCGGCCTGTTGTCCGGCCGGGGTCGAAGAACATGTGCAGATGGATATTGGGGTTCCCCAGAAACCTGGGAGGCCCAGTTGTTTCCAAGTGAATCGTCCGGCGAGACCGGAATACCAACTCTCGGTCCGTTGTTTGAGTCTGTGGTGGCAACGGGAGAAACGAAATTAACCGCAGCACACTTGGTATTGCCAAGCGAACGCGAACCGGAGCGAGGCAAGATGAACAAACGGGGAATCGGAGCATCCTGATAGTAACCGTGGAATTCGGGGAACTTGCGACTCAGCGAGGACCCGATGGAGGGAAGCGGGATGTCACATCAAACAACCGATGTTGGGAACTACGGCGAGTGCACAGAAACTTGAATAACGTATCCATGAAACAGCGTCGGATAGCCGAGTTGGCGAAGCGTTCGCCTGAGTTGGTTTTCACAAGCCTTGCTCACCAGATGGATCTTGAGTGGTTGGCCGAAGCCTTTCGTCGCACACGTAAAGACGGTGCAGCGGGAGTCGACGGCGTGACGGCAGCCGACTACGAATCTAATCTCAATGCCAATTTGCAATCGTTGCTGAAGCGAGTCCAATCGGGGACCTACCGTGCACCACCAGTGCGTCGTGTTCAGATCCCCAAGGGCAACAGCAACGAAACGCGTCCGATTGGTATTCCAACGTTCGAAGACAAGGTTTTGCAGCGAGCAGTGCTGATGCTGTTGGAGCCGATCTACGAACAGGATTTTCTGGATTGTTCGTACGGTTTTCGTCCTGGCCGTTCAGCCCATCAGGCGATTGCATCGACGTGGAAACACACGATGGACTTGAAAGGTGGTTTTGTACTGGAAGTCGATTTGCGAAAGTTTTTCGATACTCTGGACCATGGTCATCTCCGAACGTTTCTACGGCGAAGAGTTTGCGATGGCGTTTTGTTACGTCTGATCGGTAAATGGTTAAATGCGGGTGTGATGGATTCGGGGAACATCAGTTACCCGGGCCGTGGCAGTCCGCAAGGTGGAGTCGTTTCGCCATTATTAGCGAATGCGTTTCTTCACTACGTTTTGGGACAGGTGGTTCCACGATGATGTTGTTCCTTGCATGCGGGCCCGAGCTCATTTGGTTCGGTATGCCGATGATGCGGTGATGATTTTCGAAGTGGAATCGGATGCCCGCCGCGTCCTGGCCGTTCTGGGCAAACGTTGCTCCAAGTTCGGTCTGACCATCCATCCAGAGAAAACTCGTCTTGTCGATTTTCGACGTCCGTTGCTGCGCCCACTCACCAGTGGTTCGACCAGCAAACGGCCTGAGACCTTCGACTTGCTGGGTTTTACTCATTACTGGAGTCGCTCCCGAAGCGGCAAACGCGTGGTCAAACGACAGACGATGTCTTCTCGTCTGACCCGCTCAGTCCAGTCCATTTCTCGTTGGTGTCGATCCCATCGTCACGATCGGATCGCCGACCAGCATGCCGCTCTCTGTCGAAAGATTCGAGGACATGACGCGTACTATGGAATTACAGGTAACGGAAGATCACTGCAGAAGTTTCGCTATTTAGTTCATCGTGTCTGGCGTCGTTGGCTTTGCCGCCGCGATCGGAAACGAAAACTGGACTGGCTGAAATTTAATCGTTTGCTTGAGACCTTTCCGCTGCCACCGCTACGTGTTGTTCACTCGGTCATGAAGACACGCAAGGCGAACGTTTGATGTGAGGAGCCGTATGCTCTAATGCGTGCATGTACGGATCTGTGGGAGCCCGGGGCGAGTAATCGCCTCGGGCCACCTGGCCCACGGCCATCTTTGCCAACGGAAGCCGATGAGATTCAAGTTTATTGAAGATCATCGCAAAAGATGGCCTGTGCAAACGATGTGTCGTTTGCTCAAGGTTTCCAGTAGCGGGTTTTACCAGTGGAGCAAGGATCAACGGCGTCAGACTGAATTGGCTGGCGCCCGAGAACAACGTGCGACTCGATTGTTGACGTTGATCAAAGCAATCCACGCCCAACACAAAGGCTACGGCAGTCCGCGAATTCACCGAGAGCTGTTAGCTCATGGTGAACCCTGCAATATCAAAACCGTCGCCCGACTGATGCGGCAAGCATGCATTGCAGCACGATGCAAACGCAGATTCGTAACGACGACCGATTCGAGGCACTCGTTGCCGGTAGCAGAAAACCTGCTTGATCGGAATTTTACGGCTCAAGAACCGAACCAGAAGTGGGTGGCCGATACGACCTACATCGACACCCGCACCGGTTGGATCTACCTGACGACGATCCTGGACTTGTTCTCCAGGCGAATCGTTGGCTGGAAGATCAGTGACCGAATCGACGCTCAGTTGGCCGTCGATGCTTTGCAAATGGCAATCACGATTCGTCAACCGAAATCTGATTTGATTGTTCACACCGATCGCGGTAGCCAATTCTGTAGCGAGGCCTTTCAAAAACGAATCGCTGACAACCACTATCGCCCCAGTATGAGCCGCAAAGGCAACTGCTGGGATAACGCCGTGATGGAAAGTTTTTACCGATCGTTAAAGACCGAATGTGTTTATTGGGAAAATTACGTTTGTCAGTTACATGTTCAGCGCAGCTTGAACAAATATATTGAACAATACTACAATCGAATTCGCCTTCACTCATCATTGGGCTACGTCAGTCCAATCCAATTTGAATTGGCGGCCTGACAAAAAGAAGAAAGAGAAAGTCTTAATTGGCCTTGGAGATGTCACCTTCGTTGGAGTCAGCCGTTGGTCGCTCGCGCAGCATTCGCGCCAGCGAACTTGGCGACCGACGATGGCGAAAACAAGGGCGACATCGAAGGCACCTTGGTTGGTGAAGCCAGAGAGCGAAAGCCTTCGCGCTCAATTCGTTTTTCATGCTTAGCAAACTGTACACTTCTGATGGGGAAGACCATGTAAGAAGGTGCAATCGTTCGCAATTGAATTGCTGTCACGTTGTCGCAATCAGCTTCCAACCAGAAAAGTTCGCTCGAGACGGAATCAACGCAGCGCCTCGCCCGCAAAGCGAGGAGGCAGCGTAGCAAACGTCTTGCCGATCGAAAACTCAATGGCCCGGTGAGCCCAATTGACTCTGAAAACGCGTCAGGCGAGGCGATGGCCCAGGACGAATCGGATTCGCCTTCCGGCAAATCGAAAATCAAATCGTCTGACATTACCGGTTTGAAATACTTCGACCAACTCGCACCGCTATTGGGGCGTTTGCACCAAGAGGGCTGCGAGCGTGACATCGCAGGCAACCGCAAGCTGCATTACGATCAGTATTGTATGCTGATACTTCTCTACCTGTTCAATCCCATCGTGACTTCGCTGCGGGGAATCCAACAAGCCAGTGAGCTCAAGAAAGTTCAGAAAAAGCTTGGGTGTGCCCGCGCTTCGCTCGGTTCGTTATCCGAAGCCACGTCTGTTTTTAATCCACAGTCGCTCAAGGAGATCATCAAGGAACTGGGTGAGCAACTTCAGCCAATCGCCACCGATTCTCGACTGAAGAATATCGACCAGACGATCACGCTGGTTGACGGCACGCTGCTATCGGCCTTGCCACAAATGATGGAGGCCTCGGTTCGGAAACAATCCACCGGCAGCGGCATGGTGAAATGGCGTTTGCATACGCATTTCGAGATTGCCAAAGGTTGGCCAGTGCGAATGGACCTGGCTCCCAACGGCGGTGGTGAATATGATGAACGCTCGATGATGTCGGAGGTTTTGGAGCCTGATCGTTTGTACGTGATGGATCGCGGCTATCAGAAGTTCACACTGTTCAATCAAATTGTGGCGGCCAAAAGCAGTTACGTCTGTCGCTTGCGAGACAACAGCAAGTGGCAAACACAGGAGACCAGATATCGAAACGAGGCCGCCGAAATTAGCGAAATCATCAGCGATGAAGTCGTCACCTTCTCCAGCGGATTGGTTAAGAGCCGTCCCGATCACAAGTTGCGGGTGATTTGTGTTCGCTGCAACCCGCATACGACTCGAGGGCTGTACAAAGGCAGTTCCAACGGAGTCAACAGTGATGGCGTGTTGCGGATCGCCACGAATCTGATGGACGTTCCGGCGGAAGTAATTGCCTTGATCTTCTCCCATCGCTGGGCGATCGAAGTCTGCCAAGCCAGATACACCGAAAGATCACTCTTGTATCTGCACGCCGCATAAGAAGAATGGTCTTCCCTGTATCGACGCCGACGCGTTGCTGTTGCTAGCAGATTGGTTTGAGCAACGGTCGTCTGTTGAGCATTTGGAAGTTTCAGACAACGGAGGTCAACAATGTCACGACCAGAGATTCCCCCCCGCGCTCAGCTCAGATCGGTCCGCCCAAGCCGTTGCCTCCAACACTCCCATTGGCCGAATTCTGGCAACACCTGGAGCCCGGTCACCAGCATCGGGTCATCGATCGTCTGACGATCATGCTTCATCGCCAACTTCCGGAAACGCCGGAGGTGACATGCGATGAGTAGAAACACATCCACCGAACTGGATCAAGCTGCCAAGTCAATCAACAATCGCGCAGTACAACTCAGTGCCGCGATCCCAACCAAGATCAAGTCATCGCATTTAGACAGACTGGCAGTTGTTTACGTGCGCCAGTCAACACAACAACAGGTACTTGAACATCGAGAGTCGACGGCTAGGCAATATGCATTGGCCGATCGCGCCGTTGCCTTTGGGTGGGCGCGAGACAGGGTCGAAGTGATCGACGAAGACCTTGGACAGAGTGGTGTGTCAAGCCAAACGCGTAGTGGATTCCAACGACTGCTCACCGAGATCAGTAAAGACTCTGTGGGGATTGTGCTTGGTCTGGAGATGAGTCGGCTATCACGGTCTGGCAAAGACTGGCATGCACTGTTGGAGTTGTGTGCGATCTATCAGACGCTACTCGCCGATACCGATGGCGTCTACGATCCGAGTGATCATAACGACCGATTGCTTCTCGGTCTCAAAGGAACGATGAGTGAAGCCGAACTCCATGTATTGAAAAATCGAATGTACTTGGGACTATGCAACAAAGCCGCTCGCGGAGAAGTGCTCAATCATCCTCCGATTGGGTACGTACGAACAGCGGCTGGTGATTTCGCGCTGGATCCCGACGAACAAGTTCAAGCTGTTGTCCGAAGCATCTTTGATCGATTCTCGAAATGGGGCAGTATCAGTGGACTGCTTAGATCCATGGTGGAAGACAAGATTCAAATGCCGGTGCGTCCCCACTTCGGTGCTGACCGCGGTCAATTGCAATGGCGTCGTCTCAATCGGGTGACGCTATTGAATCTCCTGCATCATCCAATCTATGCCGGAGCGTATCGTTGGGGCCATCGAGAAATCGACCCAAAAAAGAAAATCCCCGGCAGACCCACCACGGGTCGCACGTTGCGAAAACACGATGAATGTCGTGTCCTGATTAAGGACCGATTCGACGCGTACATTACATGGATCCAATTCGAGACAAACCAGCGAAAACTCGAAGAAAACAGCCGGAAGAGCCGATTTCTTGCATCACCCGGTCGAGGTACGAGCTTGTCGGCCGACTTCTGCTGGAAGCACTCACTCCAGCAGCGATCGAACTGAGTCTCAACGCTGCGCGTGACATCGTTAAAAGACGCGTCGATGCGAATCAACAATGGCAACATCGGCTTGCCAGAATTGACTACGAGATCAGTTTGGCCCATCGACAATACATGTCGGTTGATCCAGAGAACCGACTGGTTGCCCGAGAACTAGAACGTCGCTGGGAAGAGAAACTTCGTGATCAGGAACAACTTCGTCTGGAGCATCGTCGATTCACTGAAGCTCAACCAGGCGAACTGACGACTAGCGAAGCCCTGCGAATCAAAGAGTTGTCCGCCGATGTCGCAGCGCTATGGAATGCAGAAACGACGCGTCCCGAAGATCGTCAAGTGATCGCACGCACGTTACTTGAACGTGTCATTGTTACGGTCAACGGTGATAGTGAAAACGTGGACGTCGAGGTCCGCTTCGCAGGCGGCTTCGTCAGCCATCTTGCTCACCGCCGCCCTGTACAAAGGTACGACCAGGTGAGTAACTATGGCGAGTTAATAGCACGCGTTGAGCATCTCAAGCAGGAAGGGAAAACATTGGCACAAATCGCCGATGCATTGAACAAGGATGGCTTTCGTCCAGTAAAGCGGGCGACGAAATTCACACGCAATACTGTCTGCCAACTCATGCGTCGCGAACGTGAACGCCGCGGCATACAGCCCAAATCACCACGAGATCAAAGCCAGTTGCGTGAGGATGAATGGTGGTTACCTGACTTGGCAATGCATCTAAAGATGCCGGTCACTACGATGCATCGTTGGCGTAAAGTCGGTTGGGTCATCGCTCGCAAAGTTGCCGAGACCGGAGGCCACTGGGCCATCTTCGCAAACGCTCAAGAGTTGAAGCGGCTAGACAGGCTTCGCAATTACCAACACAGCTGGAAAGACAAGAACAAACCAGTCAAACTCACGACCCCGACCAAGAATCACCGACAATAATGAATGAATCAAATCAAACGAATCGTAACCTGCTCCCCAGATATACCGTACACAAAGGACGCATCGTGACTGGAAAATCGAAATTTTCTTTCGCTTCTTTAAGCACATGCTCGGCTGCCGCCACTTGCTGAGCCACGATCCCGAAGGAATCGAGATTCAAACGTACTGCGCGATCATCGCCTGCATGTTGATCAGCCTCTGGACGGGCAAGAAGCCAACGCTTCGAACTTATGAGATGATCTGCTTCTATTTCTGCGGAATGGCGGATGAAGATGAACTGATGACGCACATCAAAAAATTAAAATCGCAGTCTCCGTAGGCTGGTTCTTGTCCAGAGTTCCTACGGCTCTCTACGCTGCGCGGTCCGAAAAACGCCACCGCCCATACTGAAAACAATTCGTTTCAAAACAGAAAATAACCAAAAACACACCGCGAAAACCAAGGAGTTGGTAGCCGTAAACTATCGTGCCGAACACTATTGGAACACGGGACTTTTTCGTTTGTTGCTTCAGACAATCAAAACACTCCTATTAGTACTTTCAGGCCACCACTCAATCAACCAGTCGCGTGTAATAAGCAGCCCCCTAATTGGAGACACAATACGTCCCCCTTTGTACGAATCAAAAATACAATTCACCGAACTTTGCCCAAATGCGTACCTGAAAATGTGGGGGAGGTTTCGTAGGAACTGCCATCTCTTCTTTTGTCCAATCATTACTCCTTGAAATTTTTGAGTTCCCTGGAAACCATGTCGTGGAGGTTTATGACAGGGACGTGTTGGGTTTTTGATAGATGGACACGCAAATGGCAATCACGATTCCGATGAAGACACCCAATAATGCTGACGGGAGTTGCGCCCTCAACAAGTAGTCTGGATGCAGAACGTCTCGGCTACAAAGAAGCCCCAACTGCCAACCAGTCACGACACAAATTCCGGTTCGAAGCATCGGCCAAGCCTGATTGCGTTTCACGATCAAACAGATTAACGCAACACTCAAACCAACCCATCCAGAGATGACTTCCCCCGCCGAACTACTGAAGACGCCGAACGAAACCGCCACTGCAGCTGTCGCAAGTAACATTCGTTTGATACTGAATTTCGGCTCAATCCAAGTGTCACGAATTGAGTTTTTTGAGTTGAGAGGCAATTTCGAACGATCCTTTTGGGTTAGGAAGCAACTCCCCAGTCATGCGATTTCGGGTACTACTCTCAAAAGGCCAACGAGTTTTCCTGGTGACCTGGTTTTGCTTCTGAAATCGTCACGCGTGCGACCACCGGATCGACGTTGGTGAACAGACTGAGCGGCATCACGATACGAATCTAACGGCGGGGTCGCCAAGAATGACAATAACGAACCTTGTTTTGCCAGATACCGTCAAGTCTTTATGAATCGGGAACACTCTGATAAGATGCTCGCCACCCAAGCCCCCATAGTTTAACGGATAAAACAGTAGATTCCTAATCTTCAGATACAGGTTCGATTCCTGTTGGGGGTATTTCTCGAATTGTAAGGTGTGTGTAGATGTTAGTCGTTAGTTCTGGCTTGGAATGCCGAGCCAGTTTTTGAGTGGATCGGAGGGACTCGCCGGAACGGGAAAGCTCTGTGATGAATTGATGTCTCAGGCATGGAAATCAAACTCTCTACCACGACTGTCTCGATACTCAATCCCAACCGCCAGAAGGTCGTTTCAGATCATCCTTGCCGCTTCTTTGTTATCTGGCGATTCGTTTCCGATTTTTGCGGTGCATTATTCGCCGTCAACACCTAATCTATGTTTGGTCCTTGCCTGTGGCTGTACACAAGAAAAGGCGGCACCAAATTGGTGCCGCCTTTCTGGTTCTGGGTCAAACCGTTAAGTCGTTCTCCAGAAGAGAAAACTGGATACTCCCTCGTTTTTAGCGTGAGATTATTATCGAGAGCGTTTCCAGTTTGTTTCGTTTAACTTTGTTCGTTGTTCTGCACTAGCGGCTGAACGAGAATCCAAAGTTGACTTGGTGAAAGAACAAAGTGTTCGTTGTTTCGATTGAGGCGACAGGTGCTCCAAATTGCAACGCTTGCGATGGAGCCAAGGCAACGCCGTCGACCCATGTGGCTTCGTAGCCGGCGTAGCTGCGTATCATTCCTGGAACGAGGTCCATGTAGAGCTTGCCGCCCACTTCGCCAATGAATGATCCAGTTGACTTATCAATGGTGTTGATGATCGGATTACCGCCAAGGTTATCGCTCCCAATCGAAGTAAAACTGGTAGCGTTGTTGTAGCCACCAAACTTGCCGTGGCCTTGGATGTATATCAGCTGAGTGATGGGTTGGTTAAACTGAAAACCCATTTGCAAGCCAATCATCGAATTCTGGACTTCAAAGTCGTTTTGTGTCAGGACTTGGAATGTTCCGAAAAAGTTAGTGATCGTCGTGTCCGTCTCGAACCGCAACAGCTCTTCGAGGCGAAAGTATCTGGGGCCAAAAGTCAGAGTCAAACCCGGTAAAACCGTTCGTTTGGCCGACAACTCCAGGCTATACAGATCGGAATCGACCGTGAGATCGATGTTATCAACAGCTAGTGCAGAGAACGGTGTAATCAAGTTTGGACCGTTGATGTCGTGAAACTCGTCCCAATTGACGATCGACGATTCAAACTCCCACAATTGCCCTGATCGGGTTTTACCCCCGAAGGCAACATTGGCCCCGAAACTGGTCTCAAGGTCTGTGACATCCTCGGCGCTCAATAAAACCGCGTTGGTCACGGAATTAGAAACCAGTGGGATACCAAAAGACTTTGATGGGCGGTCAAAACCCGCAGCACCGATTTCGATCCACCAGTCACTACTATGCTGCCGGTCTACCCAGCTTTGCGGAGCCCAATTGTGTTGAGCTTCTGTAGTTCCGGTAGCGAAAACGTTAACGAATGCCACCAAACAAATTAAAATTAACAGCCTCACGCCTTTATCCTCCAGACGTTGATCAATCGCAGAAACCTCTGTCTGCACAATTGAATCGGTCCAAATTAGCGCAATAATAAGCAGGACTGTTATTGACGGAACGGTTGATGTGAAGGCCCCAGGCTTTGCAGGTTGACTGTTTTAACTTTGTCGGGAGGTCGCGGTGGAAACGCAGTTGTTTTCAAACATTCCGAAACGAGAAAACCCGATTTTACGGGGTAAAATGACAGAGGTGCTTGATGACTCCATTTCGGCTCAGTTCGCTAGCGGGTCAATCAAAGTGGGATCAAGGTGATCATTTGAGAACATGATTTGATTGCCTACCTTCTCACATGCGATTTTCCAAAGTTCCTCTGGAGTTTCGAAGATGTCTTCAGAGCGACATTCGTGGACCATCCATCCTCCAGCTTGAATCTCAGATTCCAATTGGCCAGCTCCCCAGCCCGCATAGCTGTTGAACATTTTGAAATGGAATTTCGATTGATGGACCAATTCGTCTAAGTTTTCCTGGGATATGGACAGGTAGACCCCTCCGAATATCGAGGTTTCTGCGAGTGCCAGGCTGCTGTGGACTGCCATGATGGGGCCATCAACTGGGCCACCGATGTGAACCAACTGGGTCTGCACCTGATTCTCCTTTAGGTCCTTCCAAACTTGGCCGATACTGGTATTCGATGGTCTGTTGAGCACAACACCCGCAGCCCCTTCTTCCGTATGATGGAAAATCAACGAAACGGTGCGAAAGAAGTTGGGATCAGCCAATTCCGGGGTAGCGATCAGCAATTTGCCGGTATGAGATTCCATGATTACCTGTTGGAGGTAGTTCCCTTAAAGGCAGAATCATACGGTGAAACGCACCGTAAATTCAAATCGGAGCGAGGTTGCAGGAAACACCCATTGTATGGCAAAAATCCCGAGAAATAATAGTCTTTTGGGGGGCAATGAGCCTTTGACGAAATATTTTGGTTTCGCTAGACTATTGACTCCAGTAAATCGAAGAAGTGAAAATATGAAATCTGATATCCACCCTGAATACCGCGAAGTCGTCTTCAAGGACAAACAAGCCGATTACGCCGTTTTGACTCGTTCGACGATTCGAACCAATGAATCCATCACTTGGGAAGATGGAAACGACTATCCCGTCTACTATGTAGACATTTCCAGTGCTTCGCACCCCTTTTACACTGGCAAGCAACAATTCGTTGACACCATGGGACGCGTTGAAAAATTCAAGAAGAAGTTTGGTGGAAATTACCAATCGGCTCAGAAGAAAACAGCCAAAAAGTAGATTTGGCAAACATCAGTTTCATCAAAAACGCGGGCAGTTGATGCCCGCGTTTTTTTGTGCCTGTTCTAGCAAAGGCGAAAATGACCGAACTCCCACCTGAATCCAAGCTCTCTGTCCGGAATTTCACCAAGGACGATTTTGGTGAGTACCAATCTTGGTTTCTGTCTGAAGCTTTGAACGAGCATCTTGGGCCCGCGCCAGATCAGCTCTGGCTCGATCAAATTTTGTATGACGGTGAGGGGGCCCAGCTGGTTGTTCTGGATGATGATGAGATCGTCGCGGTTGTCGGCGTTTGTTTCGCAACTCCTAAAAATCCGTTTCAAGTCATTACGGATATTGCGATCAATCCGAAACTAGCCCGACAAGGGGTAGGAAGTCTGGCACTCAATGAGGTTTTGTCACAAACTGAATTAGATGAAGACTATAGCTGGCGAACTTTCGTTGACGAGAAAAATCCAGACGCGATGGCATTCTTTAAGAAAAACCAATGGGATCGATTTGAGTATCCCGACGCCGACGGAATGTATGCGTTTACCAAGACTGGCTAGTGAAGTCAGGGCTTAGGAGCGAGGACGCTTTGGGTTCGTCCTCGCTGACGCGTCTAGGTAGTGATTAAATTCTGCAGCGACAGTTTTAGCGAAATTTTGGCGCTGGATTTTTGATTTTGAATTTTTGTTTGCCGTTTTTCAGGCTTGGTATGTTTTTGTGTTTCGATTGGTTGCTTTTTGTAGCATTCAATCGCGTCCTTTCTGCTTTAAATCGCCGCTTTGACGCCCTTTAACGCCATCCAACGCATAAAGTTAAACGTCAACGCTACGAGTAACGTTGCCGATTGCACTCGAGCCAAACCTCGAACTCGAAACTGCTGGAGCCCTCGATTGCGGAACTCCGCGTTAGGAAACTCTGCGATCGAAGGCCGCGCTTTATAAAGTTCCTTTGCTGAGTCCGTTGCCATTCGCTGCCGAAACTTGAACACCTCGTTGGTGTCTTTCGGCTGACGTTCATGCGGATCGTTGCCGTTTTTTAGCAGCTTTGCTTCTTTAGGAATCGGACCATAAACCGCAGTGCCTTGCCTTTCAAGCAACGTGATATCAGCGTGCGTCGTAAAGCCGCCATCTACCAGCATTTTCTCTGGAACCTCGCCATGCCGAGCAACTACTTTTTTGTGCATGACGCTCATCTGCCCGCCGTCACTGCCATTGTTGTTGACTTCCACGTCGAGGATTACACGAGAATCTGCTGTCGTCGCAAGGTGAACGTTGTAGCAAGGACGGTAGCCACCGCTGGCCACTTTCATCTTGCGGGCGTCAGGGTCTGTTGTGCTACAACGAGCTTCAGCACCGCTACCCTTCTTGCGTTTTTCTTTGCGGGCGCGAAGTTCTTGAAGTTGTTCCAGAGCGTCAGCGAGCCGTGATTGGCGTTCTTCGGCGGAGCGAAGTTGAGCCGCTTCTTGCTTTGAACGACTTGTTTGCCCGATAGAAGAATCGTCCATTTCTGCTCGCAATTGTTCTACGCGTTGCTTGGCCTGGCTCAAGCTTTCTGTGAGCGTGCCTTGGCGGCGAAACGAACCTCCACCAGCGCTGGCGCGAACACGCATGCCATCTTGAGCAATCACATCGAGTTCAACTAAACCTTGCGAGATCAGCGTGCCGACCGTTTCGCTGAGAAGCTCGTCAAAGAACTCGGGGTTGGTTGAGCGGAAATCACTCAAGAGGTGGTGGTTGACGCTGACTCCGCCGCAAATCCACATGTAGCCAAGGTCGCGTTCGCACAACCGTGCCACGTGACGGGCGCTGCTGATCCCTTCGAGCGTCGCGAACATCCAAAGTGAAAGAAGAATTTTCGGATCGACCGGCGTCCGTCCTGCACGCCCTTCCACTGCCAGGATCTTTCCGTAAAGCTTTGAAAAATCCAGTGACTCTACATATTCCCAAACCACGCGAGCACGATGGTCTGTCGAAAGAAGTTCGTCGAGGCAGAAAGGTTTCCATTCTGATTGATGACGTTCTGGCCGTTGCACTCGTGCAAACACTCTTTTTTTATTGTTCATTACTAAGTTTTAGCGCAAAACAAATACTTGCTCCAGCCCAGTTGATTTAATCACAACCTAGTCGGGTTTCCACAAGCAGAGTGTAGATGTTCAGGTGCAGTAGGCATCGAGCCAGCGGCCAACGAGACGCAATTTTTTGCGGCCTCGGGAATCGGTAGTGGCTTCTCTTTTCCGGTCGCTGCGCTCCCGACCCTCCCGACCCTCCCGGTGGCTCACAATACAACATATGTTTTTGGAGGGTGAAGGGTGCATGTTTTGCTGCTTCTTCAAAAAAATCAAGTTGTTGACCCGGGTCCAAATGCTAACCATGCGGATGCGTAGCAGCTGGCTACCTGAATCCCTTTCCAGAGTGTCTCTGGCCCTGGGACAGATTTGGCGTGGTCAATAAAGCCTCCCAAACGTGAGATGGTACGAATTACTTGGTTTAGTGTCGGGGGTTCTTGGGGAATTTCTTTACCCAGCACGGAATAAACTGACTTCCATTCACAAGGCTCGAAAATCAATTCACAACTGATATTTGGGCATTCCCGTCCCAGCATACACAGATACATTACTCGCCAAGCGACAACCATGTACAGGGCGATGGCATTTTCAATCGGCTCAATTTTACGAAACTGGCGACGTTCGATTCTGCAACCGGACTTCAGGGTGCGAAAGAAAATTTCGATTTTCCAGTCACGATGCGTCCTTTGTGTACGGTATATCTGGGGAGCAGGTTACGATTCGTTTGATTTGATTCATTCATTATTGTCGGTGATTCTTGGTCGGGGTCGTGAGTTTGACTGGTTTGTTCTTGTCTTTCCAGCTGTGTTGGTAATTGCGAAGCCTGTCTAGCCGCTTCAACTCTTGAGCGTTTGCGAAGATGGCCCAGTGGCCTCCGGTCTCGGCAACTTTGCGAGCGATGACCCAACCGACTTTACGCCAACGATGCATCGTAGTGACCGGCATCTTTAGATGCATTGCCAAGTCAGGTAACCACCATTCATCCTCACGCAACTGGCTTTGATCTCGTGGTGATTTGGGCTGTATGCCGCGGCGTTCACGTTCGCGACGCATGAGTTGGCAGACAGTATTGCGTGTGAATTTCGTCGCCCGCTTTACTGGACGAAAGCCATCCTTGTTCAATGCATCGGCGATTTGTGCCAATGTTTTCCCTTCCTGCTTGAGATGCTCAACGCGTGCTATTAACTCGCCATAGTTACTCACCTGGTCGTACCTTTGTACAGGGCGGCGGTGAGCAAGATGGCTGACGAAGCCGCCTGCGAAGCGGACCTCGACGTCCACGTTTTCACTATCACCGTTGACCGTAACAATGACACGTTCAAGTAACGTGCGTGCGATCACTTGACGATCTTCGGGACGCGTCGTTTCTGCATTCCATAGCGCTGCGACATCGGCGGACAACTCTTTGATTCGCAGGGCTTCGCTAGTCGTCAGTTCGCCTGGTTGAGCTTCAGTGAATCGACGATGCTCCAGACGAAGTTGTTCCTGATCACGAAGTTTCTCTTCCCAGCGACGTTCTAGTTCTCGGGCAACCAGTCGGTTCTCTGGATCAACCGACATGTATTGTCGATGGGCCAAACTGATCTCGTAGTCAATTCTGGCAAGCCGATGTTGCCATTGTTGATTCGCATCGACGCGTCTTTTAACGATGTCACGCGCAGCGTTGAGACTCAGTTCGATCGCTGCTGGAGTGAGTGCTTCCAGCAGAAGTCGGCCGACAAGCTCGTACCTCGACCGGGTGATGCAAGAAATCGGCTCTTCCGGCTGTTTTCTTCGAGTTTTCGCTGGTTTGTCTCGAATTGGATCCATGTAATGTACGCGTCGAATCGGTCCTTAATCAGGACACGACATTCATCGTGTTTTCGCAACGTGCGACCCGTGGTGGGTCTGCCGGGGATTTTCTTTTTTGGGTCGATTTCTCGATGGCCCCAACGATACGCTCCGGCATAGATTGGATGATGCAGGAGATTCAATAGCGTCACCCGATTGAGACGACGCCATTGCAATTGACCGCGGTCAGCACCGAAGTGGGGACGCACCGGCATTTGAATCTTGTCTTCCACCATGGATCTAAGCAGTCCACTGATACTGCCCCATTTCGAGAATCGATCAAAGATGCTTCGGACAACAGCTTGAACTTGTTCGTCGGGATCCAGCGCGAAATCACCAGCCGCTGTTCGTACGTACCCAATCGGAGGATGATTGAGCACTTCTCCGCGAGCGGCTTTGTTGCATAGTCCCAAGTACATTCGATTTTTCAATACATGGAGTTCGGCTTCACTCATCGTTCCTTTGAGACCGAGAAGCAATCGGTCGTTATGATCACTCGGATCGTAGACGCCATCGGTATCGGCGAGTAGCGTCTGATAGATCGCACACAACTCCAACAGTGCATGCCAGTCTTTGCCAGACCGTGATAGCCGACTCATCTCCAGACCAAGCACAATCCCCACAGAGTCTTTACTGATCTCGGTGAGCAGTCGTTGGAATCCACTACGCGTTTGGCTTGACACACCACTCTGTCCAAGGTCTTCGTCGATCACTTCGACCCTGTCTCGCGCCCACCCAAAGGCAACGGCGCGATCGGCCAATGCATATTGCCTAGCCGTCGACTCTCGATGTTCAAGTACCTGTTGTTGTGTTGACTGGCGCACGTAAACAACTGCCAGTCTGTCTAAATGCGATGACTTGATCTTGGTTGGGATCGCGGCACTGAGTTGTACTGCGCGATTGTTGATTGACTTGGCAGCTTGATCCAGTTCGGTGGATGTGTTTCTACTCATCGCATGTCACCTCCGGCGTTTCCGGAAGTTGGCGATGAAGCATGATCGTCAGACGATCGATGACCCGATGCTGGTGACCGGGCTCCAGGTGTTGCCAGAATTCGGCCAATGGGAGTGTTGGAGGCAACGGCTTGGGCGGACCGATCTGAGCTGAGCGCGGGGGGGGAATCTCTGGTCGTGACATTGTTGACCTCCGTTGTCTGAAACTTCCAAATGCTCAACAGACGACCGTTGCTCAAACCAATCTGCTAGCAACAGCAACGCGTCGGCGTCGATACAGGGAAGACCATTCTTCTTATGCGGCGTGCAGATACAAGAGTGATCTTTCGGTGTATCTGGCTTGGCAGACTTCGATTTGCCATCGGGTGCAATATGCCGCAATGATCTGGTTGATTTGCTGGTTTGTATCAATGGGCAAACTGGTCATTAGCAGCCAACGTATGGGCTCCTCTTCTGCCGGTGGATCGATCTCATCCACCAGAACAGTATTATACTGAAGCGGGTGATGCCCCTTGGGTGTCAGCGTAACAGATTTCGCCCTGACCTCGACGACGGCCTGTCGGGCCGGACGATCTTGCTCACGTTTGTGTGAAGTGCATTTGATTTTTGCTTTTCGGGCACTAACGGATATGTCCATTTGAAAACACACCGGAGCGGTCTTGACGCTTTCGTACAAGCCGCCTTCGGATGTCGACCGTGCCTGTCCATTTCGAACGATAATGTGCAGCTCTTTTCCGTTTGAAAGCGTGCGAGGTTGGGCGAAAACCTGGTTGATGTCCGCTTCGCTATCCTGAACGACAATGCATTTCTTGTTCAGACATTGCTCAGCCAATTCTCTTGCCTGGTTGATTCCCTGAAGCCAGCGGAAACTTTCTTTTTCTTCGATCGGTGCCTGCCTGCGCTTCTTGTCCTTTTCTGCTTTAGAACTCTTGTCGATTTTTTTGCGAATGTAGTTGCATTGTCCGACAACCCCCAACGGAACATTGGTTTCAGTAAACGCGACAAGCGGATGGATGAAAAGACCGGATTTGTGTTCCCCACTCAGTTTACCCGCACCGACGACTTGTTTGTCACGACGAGTCAGATCGACTTTGGACGTATCTTGGGCGATAATCGTAAATTCCGATTCGCTGGCTCGAATTCGCTCCAACGTGTTTTGATAATGAGGTGCCAGAATTGCTTCCGGCGTTACCTTCTTGTTATTAAAAAAACGATAAGAACCTTCGAGATCTGCCCGCCCACCCGAAGCTGCCGCGGGCAGACTTCTACTCGGCTGGTCACATACCATCTCCCCGATAATGTTAAGCCGCCTACTTAGACGTTCGTCGTTAAAGAAAGCGCCGGCCAATTCATTCGAAATCGCTACATTCATTCCAAACCTCCGTCAAAGACAATCCAGAGGTAATACTCAACAAAGCATCCAAGGGTTCACGATGGCATGAAAATGCTAGTAAAGATGTGCGTAGTTCTGAGCCCGGTGGAAGGGTGTTCGATTTTTGGCATCCGGGTTTTAGCGCCAAAGTTCATCTAAATACTAGCCCAGTCGAAAAAGTTACAGCCTCGCCGGTTACCATTGGCTCGTGCAGATCTTCAAACACAGGTGCCACAGAGCGGCTATTTGCATTAGCTCCATCCTTCATTCTGGGTTAACATTCGATGCGTGCCTTACAGCCTCGTCGGGTTACATTGGCTCCTGCAGATCCTCAAACACAGGTGCCGCAGAGCGGCTATTCGCATTAGCCCCAGCGTTCATTCTGGGTTAACATTCGATGCGTGCCTTACAGCCTTGTCGGGTTTCCATTGGCTCGTGCAGATCTTCAAACACAGGTGCCGCAGAGCGGCTATTTCCATTAGCCCCAGCCATCATTCTGGGTTAACATTCGATGCGTGCCTTACAGCCTTGTCGGGTTTCCATTGGCTCGAGTAGATCCTCAAACACAGGTGCCGCAGAGCGGCTATTCCATTGGCTCCAGAGTTCAGTCTGGGTTAACATGCCTGCGATCCTTACAGCGTCGTCGGGTTGCCATTGGCTCCGGTAGATCCTCAAACACAGGGGCCGCAGAGCGGCTATTTCCTTTAGCCCCAGACTTCAGGGCTTGTTGATTAAGTACTTGCCTGGGGTGTTAAAAATTTATGAGAACCCGGATGATGTTTGGAAAGGAGTCAAACATGGATTGGGCCAAGGTCAAAGAGAGTCGCGATCAATTAGTTTTGTTTCCGGAGCGTCTGGACGAATCAATTCCGGCCAACCATGACGTTCGCGTGTTGGACCGGATTCTTCGAGGTGTCGACTGGTCAAGTTGGGAAACGAAGTATGCCCTTGTCAGGGGTCGTCCTCCGCTTCACCCGCGAATCGTGGCCAGCGTCATCCTCTACGGCTTGTTTTGCCGGATCATCAGCAGTCGGATG
Source organism: Mariniblastus sp. (assembly GCA_965224765.1). Classification (GTDB taxonomy): domain Bacteria; phylum Planctomycetota; class Planctomycetia; order Pirellulales; family Pirellulaceae; genus CAZDBA01. The sequence goes on along the minus strand of CBDDAC010000008.1, from coordinate 60,250 downwards.
CTGGAGGAAGCGTTAACGATTCGCTTGGATTTCCGCTGGCTCGTCGAAAGTCGTTCGATCGACCACACAACGATTTGCAAATTCCGGATCGGGAACCAAGAAGCCCTGAGCGGACTGTTCATCCAGATGGCATTGCTTGGACAAGAACTGGGCTGGGTACGCCTGGACAGCCTCGGCTTCGACGCGACCCGCATGCGTTCCAACAACTCGCGCCAAGCCAGTCGGACTCCGGAGCGTCTGCGTGAACTTAAAAAAGAACTCACTGCAGCCTACCAACAATTTGACGCTCAGGCCCAAGCGGCTGATCAACACGAATCCGAGCAGTTTGGCGGAGCTTCGCACCATCAGCTGGAAGTCGATTCGGCTCAGCTGGAGCGGAAACTTGCCAAAGTCAACGCCGCTTTGGCCGAAGTGGAAAAGCTCGAATCGGCGGGCAAAACGGTTCCCGCCCGAATCCCGATGACCGATCCGGAATCACGGATCATGCCCAATAAAGACGGCGGTCACTCTCCCAACTACAGTCCGATCTCAACGGTCGATATCGACAGCGGGGTGATCGTCGACGCGAGCGTGCTCAACGAAATCAACGAAGACGGTCAGCTGATGGGCTCGATCGCAAGGGTTCAAGAAAACTTTGGGCTGGAGTCGGCGCCCGGCAAGGCGTTGGCCGATGGCTTGATGGCCACGGGGGAAAACATCGCCAAGTGCAACGAAGCAGGCGTCGAACTTTACGCACCGACCAAAACGACAGATCCCACAAAAAACCCAGCAGTTCGCGAGAATCTCAAGGAGCCGGTCGCCCCATCAGACCGAGGCAGGCTGCCCGTCGTCAACGTGACGGTGGCAGGCGTTAAGCGAACACAACTTTCCAAAGACGCTTTCGTTTTCGATTCGGAGAACGATTGTTACTGGTGCCCCAATGGCCAAGCACTGGAGTTCAAAGGCAAATCGCGTGATAAGCGTTCTTCTGGCGAAAGTCGCATGCGTTTCCGTTACAAGATCGACAGCGAAGTTTGTTCTGGCTGCCCGCTGGCGGCACTTTGCATACGCAAGGCGGGCACTGGCCGTCAGGTGACCCATGAAGAGCACGAACTTTCGCGGGTTGCTCATGCTCAGAAGATGGCGACGGAGGAAGCGAAAGAGATCTACCGGAAACGTCAACATCCGACCGAGCGTCCGTTCGCCGTGATTAAGTCACAGTTTGGGATGCGACAGTTCCTGACTCGAACCCTCGAGCGTGTAAGCCAGGAATGGAATTGGTGCGTGGCCGCTTTCAACGTCCATCGGTTGATCGGACTGTCTCGCAACCATGCCGGTCCTCCGCCACCAGCATGCGAAGTTTCCCCGTCCCTTTCACCCTTTTAATTTGAGTCGTCGCTGCCCCCGCCACCGGTCTGTTTCGACCGAGCGGGGGAATGGGGGGAAACCAAACTCAAACCAACGAAACTGAAATTAATCAACAAGCCCTTCAGTCTGGGGTAACATGTCCCTCCAAACTCGGAGTCGCGGCGCGACGGCATCTGTTCGGGTACTCCTACCAGAAAGGAAACGTACCCAGTTTCAAAATCTTGCGACGCACTCCTGAATGTAGCGGATTCTGATGTTGATCTCCTAACACAAACCCGCGATCGCCACGAACGAAATGTTTTATGGTCGCAACCAGGAATCTGCAATTTCTTTAAGGTCAGGTGCACCATCGGCCAGACTCGCCGCACCAAAATAATGTTCTTCCAGGCGATTGATCGACTTGCCCAGTTCTTCCTTTTTGCCTGGTTTCAGCCCGTTGTTTTGGTGAATGTCGCGAAGTGCAGTAATGATACCGAATGGCGTCAGATCTTCAGCAAGCTGATCGCTTGGCGCCTCTTTTTTGTTCGAGCGGTTGATCAAAATGATCAGACCTACCAAAAGGAAAAGTCCCGCTAAGCCTGCCAGGGAGAGGGCAACGATTTGCCAAACGGCAATCTTTCCGTACTTTTCTTCGAGTTCTACGACATTGGTCACGGTAGCTAAATCGGCATCGACGTAACGTTGATAAACCATCTCAGCCGCGTTCCAATTTTCGTCAAGCGCAAGGAATTCGAACGATTTTGACCGCTTGCCCAAGCCGTCTTTTGCCTTCAAGTTGACGAGCCAAGATCGATCCGAAAGAACGGCCGCATCAGCGGAATCACCGTCGAATTTATTGACGCTGACGCCTTGGTCATCAATTTTCTCGATTTCAAAATCTGCGAAATCTAACTTGCCAAAAAGGCTTTCGACGGTCGGTGCCAAGCCTTGAGCGGTTGCTTTGATTTCTAAGATCAGCTTGCCCTCTTCGGACTGCCGTTCATCCAGCGTTTGGATGACTTCGGTCACATTGGCGGGGCGAGGGTCAGGCGTCATCGTCAATGCATCGATTGGAATTGACTCAGACTCGATGGGTAGCACGGCGTATCCGCTGGTGTCCAAGAAGTCGAGGTCCAGTTTGACAGAAGGGATTTTGTCGACCTCCGGGCCTCGAGGTTTAAGCAGGATATATGCGTAGGGCGTGCGACGCCAACCCTCTTTTTTGGTCGCCTTTGATGTGACCTCTGGAGTCTCAAAAGTAACTGCTTGAACTTCGAACTGTTCACTCAAGACTTCACGGACATGTTCTTCGAATTTGTCGCGGTAATCCTCAGTTGGACGACCGTAGTTGTAAGAAAAATAGGCGTTACTGTTTTGGTTTTGAAGGTATCTTCCGAACCCACCCGATTCGCGTTCGATTTTCGTAGTGTGAAAGATGTCAACATAGAGCCCAAATGCGCTCTCATGTCCGACTCGATCTGATCCGTCGATATGAGATACCAACTGAATTTCGGTCACCAAGTCATTGTAGTACTCGAAAACTTCTCGTGCTTTTCGAGCCTGTTTGTTATCGCCGACAACTTCAAAACCCGTTTTTAGGTAGCGAAACTTCAGTGTCGACTTGGCGTTGCTCATTCGATTGAAGAGCAAATTGGCGAAACGCGACATGTGCCATTCTGCGGCGCTCGGGGGCATTGAAAGCAACGTGTCACGAATGATGCCCGCTTGCTTGGTCGCGGTGAAATGCGTCTCTTCGATCAAGTTTAAATCGCAGGCGCCGAGAGTGGCGTAAAACCAGTTTTCAAAAACGGTCGTTCGATATTCATTTTTTTCCAGTTCAGGGACCTCGGCGACATAAATGTCGGCAGCCCGTTTGAATTCAGCCATCGCGGCTCGACGATCGATGGCGAACTTGTTGTGGTTGGCAAGTTCGGCCTTGTAGTTGTTTTCATCGTGCATCAACGCAGCGCGAGCGTTGACCAACGCCCAGGAGCTTTCGTGGTTTGCCATTGAATCGGCAACCAATTTTTTGGCGATTTCATATCCTCGAACGACTTCGGCCTCCATTTCCTGTTTGCGACGCTTGGTTTTTTTGTCTTTTTGTACCGCTGCGTCACGCCACAACGATGCCAGATTGGCACGCATTTTTTTGGCGAGATTACCGATGACTTCCGGGTCTACTTCTTCCAAAGACCCAAACACTGCAGCGATGGCTTCGGGCTGGTAGACTTCAGCTGAGCTATGCAACCTTGTGAAGGCGTCGGCAATCAGGTTTTGATCGATCTTGCCAAGTTTCAATGACTTTAGTCGCGGAATCAACTCGGTCAATTCCTTCAAATTCCGCTGCTGCTTGGAGCGTGTTAATGGAATGCTTTCGGCACGTTGTTCGAATCCGAACATGAACATGTAGTTGTTGGTATTGCTGCGCGCCGAATTGGGATCATGGTTTTTCGCCCAAACCTTCAAGAATTCGTCAACCAGATTCTTGGCCAACTCGGGGTACTTGGCACCCAAAGATTCGATGTACGGGAATGCCAGGCTTTCTTCGCCGACTTTGAGATACAACTGAGCAAATATCGCATCAAATTTGGATCTTAACGAAGGTTCGATCAGGGAAAGCCAACGATCTGACGGCCTTGCTTCAAGCAAATCACCCGTCGAAATTGGACTGGTGCCTCCGTTGCCGCGTCCGCCGCGGATCCCCATTCCACCATCCATGTAAAAGATATTTCCGTACACATCGCGTTGCATTCCAGGCGTCAACCCTGTGGAACTGTCGTCTTCGTAGGACAAGGCTGCTTCGCGCAACCAACTCAATGCGAGCAGGTTGAGTGTGTTTTTCCAACTGTCGGCCTCGTCACCAACCGCCTCCAGCATTGCGTTGACCGCGTCATTCTGAATTTGCAACTTCTTGAGCCGAGCCGTTGAATCGCTCGGCATCTGCATCATGCTTTTGGCGGTATCAGATCCGATTGCGGAAATGATCTCGATTCCTCGTTCGGGTTTGCCTGTGAAACTTTCGGTGAGCCACTTTTTGCCAAGTTCTTCACGTACTTTGCTGGCCAGATCTACGGCTCGTTTGATGGCTTCTTCTCGTTGTTTCGTTTCGGCTTCGCTCGCTACTAAAATTGCTTGCGTGACAGTCCACGCTTGTTCCAGATCTGCGACCTTGTTGTCCTTTTCGTGTCGGCTCAATAGATAAGTAGAAAGTAAATTTAGTGCTTCATAATCATTGTCTGAAATTGCTGTTTCGAGTTCGGGAAGAAATTGTCCAGCTTCATTTGGCTGTTGGGCAAGGATTAACATTTTGGCCACCTGCCGCTTGGTAAACACGGGCTCGGCTTGCTCAATTTCTGACTTCAAGGTAGCGATGAAGTCCTGCAGCGTGTCGCCGCGTTGAATAATTCCATAGACCAACTGGGAAAGTTGAACCAAACGATCCTCTTCAATCTCGCCTGGTGCCATGCGGGCAATTTCGAGAATGTCGTTGTACGAGAGGTACTGTGTTTCCATGGCTCGTGGGTCCATCCCTCGCCCTTGTTGCTGCATGCGGAGTTGTTCCAGTTCATCCAGTGGCGTTGATTGCCCGAGAGCGGTAAGGATTGTGGAATACAAAGTTGTTGCGTTGTCTTCTGGAAGCATTTCAAGGAATTTGCCGATCTCCTCCCAATTCCCTAAGACAAAATCGCGACGGAATTTTGTGATCCGTTTTTCGAAACGTTTGTCGTTGTAGAGAAAGGCTTTTTCCGGAGCGGGCGGTAGCGGTTCGTCATCGACGTCTTCGCCATCATCTGTTTCGCTTGTGTCGGCTGGTGTGGCCCAAGCCTCGAGAATCTCAGAGGGCAATCTGGAAAGCTGTATTGAGTTGAGTTGACTCATCAAGGTCGCTTGAGTTGCATCACGATCTTCCACGGGTTGAGGCTCTTGCCCCTGAATTGCTGCAGCTATTGCCGCTGCCTGGGATTGAACCTGTTGGATCTGCATTGCACGAGCCATCGGGCGAGGGCTGGAAAGCGGTACCGCTCTTATTACTTGTGCATTTGCTTCCACCGCAAGAAACGATAGGAAAATGGTGAGGATTGAGAAGAGTCGAGTTGCGACCATGTTGATGCTCAATAATTCAATAGGACTTCATAATCAGTCCTTTATTCTAACAAAAAAGCGACCGGAACTTGCTTCGATTTATGAAGCTCCGGTCGCAATTTAGATTGAATTATTGGGTTGGTCCGATTTTTCGGATTAGCTCCCGCCGTCATCTGGAGGAGATCCAGAGCTGGCACCACGAGCATCTGAGCGTTTTTTACCTTTGCCGCGACCGCGACCTTTTCCGTTGCCGGATCATGTGCCCTGTCATTGGCTCGGTAGCGGAATCCCCTGAAGTTCACCTAAATCCATTCGTGCAAGCCGAATAGTTGACTCCAAGTCTTCCTGATACTTCTTTAGGGCAACCTCGTCACCGCTCTCATCTGCCTGGCGAGCAAGCATTCGATAGGTTTGCTCCGCGGCATCGATTTCCTTTTTCCAGATATCTGAAGATTTGCCTTCGATTCGCATCAACCAAGTGATGTAATAACGCGAATTGGCCAATGTGGATTGAGCTTCGGTGAGCAGAGCAGTATCGACAACTTCGTCGGCCGCAATGTCATCAACCAAACTCTTCAGTTCGCTGTGGGCCTTAGGTAGCTGCTTGTTCATCAGCTGCATTTTGGCACGTTCGAGACGAACCTTACGTTTTATCTGTTGTTCTTCTTCGGGAAGAAGGTCAAGTGCAGCGTCGTACTTCGCCTGGGCGTTTTCCCATTTTTCTTCGTTTGTCGCCGAATCGGCGTCTTCAATCAAATGGGATACCTTGTTCAATTTCAAATGATTTTGACCAGGTCCCATGTGGAAAGCCAACGTGCCAACAGGCAGTAGCAGCCACACAACCAACAACAATATTCTCATACTTCGCGCTCCTGACGGATCTCCGTACCTGAATTTACTACCTATATCGTACCAGAGCAGCCAATCGATTGAAACATTTGTATAGTTCCCCGAGAATCAACGCACCTCAAGGTGAGCTGCGCCACCTTCAGTTCGATGGGGAACACTCACTAAAGCACTGCAAACATTCGTGTTTACAAGAGATACGTTTCATTCAGACGTCAATCTGGGCCAACTACTCCTGCTTTGCCGATTTTTGTGCCTTGGATTCCCTTTCCAGCACGCGAGGGTCCGTTTGCCACCAAAAACCCGTCGATTCAATGAATACGATCCGGTCTTTTTGGTTTTCGTACCACTCTACCCAATTGGCCGAATCCAGATTTTTAGGAGCGATTTCCGGATGCACGTATCGTTTAAGGCAATTCGAAGCCAAGGTTCGTTGCTCTTGGTTATCACTTTGCGACAGGTCAATCCACCGCTCAAGGCTGCCACGAGTGTGGTTGGGGGTGCCCAACTTTTCAGCGTCTTGGTCGACTTCAAATCGATTGCCATATCTTTCGAACTTGCCAGTACCGATGTGCCTTTTTTCTTTGCCGCTAAAGAGATAGTTGCCATGCTTCTCAAGCCAATTTTCCAAGCCCTCCGCAGATTCTTCATAGTCTTCAAGAGACTTTTCAAGAACATTCCCATAAATATGCTCGTTGAATCCACGTTCGTAACCAGATGTTTTATTGAGATAGACATAGTTGTGTAGTGATTCACGAGTATCGCAAACGTAGTCGACAGTCAAACTGCCTCGCTTCGAATGGATGTAGTAAATTGAATTGATCAGCGATCGCTTGGCACCCTCCGTCAACAATTCTGGGTCGATCGAATAGCCCCAATAAAAGTAGGTTCCTTGCCTCGCAAGTGATAGGCTTCCCAACTTCTTGGCCGAACACCCCTCCGCGATACTTTCAAAGCCTGGGATGTCAGTGAAAAATCCTTCGCTATTGACGATTGTTGGGTTCCAACGTCCATCTTCTGGTTCGACTTTTTCAAAATGGACGACGTCATAGGTTTCTCCCATTCCATCGGGGTAAAGCGTTGATGTCAGATTTTCATACTGTTTATCACGTTTGGTTTTTGTTTTTTCAAAAGTTGCAGCGTAGGGATAGTTGAATACGTCATGGTCTTCGGCCAACCCGTGGCCTTGGTGATTCATGCAAATTCATATGTAACCGCTTGTCATGGCCAGCTGATGGTTTTCTATTAACTCGGTTCCCAAGAATCCCGAAGCCAGAATCGGTGTATCGGTTTTAGGAAACTTTTTGACTGCGGCGAATCCATCTTTCGAATTGCGAAATCCAGGGCAGTCGGTCACGATGACGTCATAGGAATTGCAGATTTCCTGAGTTAGGTTTTCTGCATATTGATGAACAACACATTCCATCCCCGTATCCTTGATCAAGGTGGAAATTCTCTTTGCGCGTTCGTCGTTGGCGTCGACAACTAAGAGGATGCGCTTCGGGCTGGTTCGCGAGACGACTCCTGTAAACTCAAGCCGTTCAGGCTGGTCGCACTCCAGGGCATCGCATGCCTGATAGTCAAATTGAAACGCCAGTTGATTGCCGGTTCCCGAACGTTTGATTGGCACACGTAGGGTCGTGCTTCTCGCAACAACTCCCTTTTCGTCTTGTTCTACATGAATGTCGCCAGCCACTACGAAATCGGATTCCTTTTGCATTTCAATAGAAAAGGGAACTCCCGCTTTTGAGCCTGGGGCGTAGATATGCCATTCCTTATCAATCTCAACGTGGATGAAAAGCTGGGTGGTTGTTGACCAGACGGTTGTTTCTAACCGCTCACTCTCGGGAGCCGTGCCAGTGATTTCTTGCCCCCAAAGAGTTCCGGCGCATGCCTGCTGACAGATTATCCAAGCGAAGACCAGAAAAAACAAAAGGTGGCGATCGTGCAGGTTGGGCCGGACCCAAATCTGAGATGCGGAGGAAGGTTTGGTCATGGGTAGGTTTTTTCAGCAAAATGGAAGTCTTGTGTTGATGCATTGATTTTTTGCCAAGCAATTCGTCAGGTTGCAGCTCAGCAGTATCGAATCTTATTCGTTTTTTCATCTCGATGCAAAAAACGACGGAGGATGAGTTTGAACCACACGAAATGCGGTAATCTAGAAAAGTGCAAATCGAGAGCAACGCGCGCAACAACGTTGGTAAATGCAAGTGCGGCTACTTCTCTGAGCCGCCGAAAAAATCATTCGGTCGAATGCGATTGTGATCATAATCAACGATTCTCCATTCACCGCCGATCGTTTTTTCATAATACAAAGTCACACGTACCATCGCGGTTCCGCTTGCGCCAATTTGAGAAAAACGTGTCGCATCGGCTGAAACCCTTGAGTTGAATCGAAGTTGCGCTGTTGGCGGTATGGATTCCATGTCGATTTCTGGAGGAGTCAAGCCGTTGACGGAGACAGATTTGAAATCAATTTTTGGCATTTTGTTCTTGATCTCGTTGATCAAGTTTTCGTTTTTTGGGCTGATACACGCCAATACGGCGGCTTGGTCGTTGCGCGTAATCGCCGCGGCAACTGAGTTGACTTCGGCAACCAACTGTTCACTGTCGGTCACAATCAACTGCTCAGTGACAACGAGTCCAATCGTAATTGCCAGGACAACGAGGCTGATCACGATCAGGATTCGTTTTCGAAGAACGAATCCAAACGCGCCGGCCGCGAATACAGTGAGCAGCCCCCACATCATGGGTTGAAATGCATTCTCAGTCAGCCAATACATACAAATGAATCCTCAAAATTCCGTAGATCAATCAAAGCCGACCTTTTACTGCAGGTCAGTGATAAGTATTTCTTTGGCGGACTCCGCTAGTTGAACGCGATCGGACTATTCTACGCAGTAGCCAATCTTTGAACTTTTTTGGGGAAGAGTGGGCCGCCATAAACTGCGTGATCTCCAAGCAACTCTTCGATACGAATTAGCTGATTATACTTCGCCATTCGGTCGCTACGTGATGCCGAACCCGTTTTGATTTGGCCGGTATTAAAGCCCACTGCCAAATCGGCAATGGTTGAGTCTTCGGTTTCGCCACTGCGATGGCTGGTAACACTGGTGTAACCATTCCTTCCTGCCAGGTGAATTGCTTCGACGGTTTCCGTAAGTGTCCCGATCTGATTCACCTTGATCAGGATACTATTGGCGATTCCATTATCAATGCCGCGCTGAAGACGTGTCGTATTGGTAACGAACAAATCGTCGCCGACCAATTGGACACGTTCGCCAACGCGGTCGGTTAGCAATTTCCAAGCGTCCCAGTCGTCTTCACTACAGCCGTCTTCGATCGAGCAAATTGGATATCGATCAACCCAATCAGCAAGGAAGTCAACCATCTGGCCGCCGTCCAATTTCTTGCCATCGATGGCGTAGGTGCCGTTTTCCGAATCGTAAAACTCAGTAGCGGCGACATCGAGCGCGATCGATACCTGTTCTCCAGGACGATAACCGGCTTTTTCGATTGCCTGCATGATCAGGTCGAGTGCCTCTCCGTTGGACCCCAGGTCAGGTGCGAATCCACCTTCGTCTCCGACTGCGGTGTTCAGACCCTTCGATGAGAGAACATTTTTCAGGTGGTGAAAGATTTCGGTTCCGCAACGTAGAGCGTCAGAGAAGCGTTCAAATCCAAGGGGCATCACCATGAATTCTTGAACATCTACGGAGTTGTCCGCATGTTCTCCACCGTTGACGATGTTCATCATTGGCGCCGGAACGACGCGTGCTGCAGTTCCCCCAAGATATCGAAACAGAGGCTGTTCAGTGAATTGGGCCGCTGATTTGGCCGTCGCCAACGAGACGCCCAAAATGGCGTTCGCTCCGAGATTCTTTTTGTTGTCTGTTCCATCCAGCTCAAGCATTCTTCCATCGACGGCGGATTGGTCAGTTGCCAACATGCCAACCACCGCGTCTGCAATGGTCGTGTTGATGTTGTTGACCGCCTGAGTTACCCCCTTACCCATGTATACGCTGGAATCACCATCCCGAAGCTCCCAGGCTTCGTGGGCACCGGTGCTGGCTCCGCTTGGAACTGCAGCCCGCCCAAACGATCCGTCGGTGAGCGTGACTTCGACCTCGACCGTTGGGTTTCCGCGGCTATCTAAGATCTGTCGACCATGGACATCAGCGATAATACTCATTCTTAGTTTCCTGTGATTTGCGGCGCCATCAACGCGCACGTTAAAAATGGATGACTTCCCTCGCCAATTGAATCGGCGGCGAATGAAGAAGTGCGATCAATCGAACTGATTCCCATTGTGACATAAAATTGGCACGTGAGAATGGGCGTCAATTCAATCCGATTTTGATCTGGTCTCGCTTTCCAGGAAAACTTGATTCAATGTCTGCCGAATGGATTTAGGAATGACGGAAATGGGTAAAACCGAAGACAACAGCCAGTCAATAAGGGATCCCCAGGTGAAAATTAGTTCGTGTTTTAGAACTCGTGAACAATCCGTAAATGGTGAGGCAAATTCGTACGTTCCCGTCGCCATGAGGGGCTTTCAAAATTGGCTAGTTGGCTACAACGGATTGATTTCTGGTCTCCTACCGGCTCGAGAAGGGCATCGTGGGAAAAAAATGTGATTATGTTGTGAAAATCTGGGTGGGTTTTTGACGCTTCTTTCGAATACGTTGTGGCTTGTGCGGATTTGGCTGTTAATGGTTTATGGAATTTCGGCTTGTGCCGTTTGGGTAATCGAAACGGCTGGGCTGTCCACTTGTCAAATGGCGATACCTCTAAAACTCGGGAGCACTATTATTTATTTTTTTAGCTAGCGTGTTTTGGCTTTTTCAGACTGCCGTTAAGTCAAACCGCTGCAACGAATAGACTTAGGTGAAAGCCTCATAGTCACCAATGGTGCCCACCCATTAATGAAGACATTGCATCAATAAAACTTGCGTGGTAATTTTTTAGCTTCGCAATGCTGGTCAAGGAGGATCGGATGGTACGACAGTTTTTTTCTTTTAGAGTGGCCGCCGCCGCAATCGCTTTTTCTGTTGGGATTAGCGCCCCAATTGCTTCTCAGGCCCAGGAAGAAAAACTGACTCGCGAACCCGTTTTCCGCCAGGCTAAATTGCCTGGACAAACGTTTCGTGAACAAGGCACACAGGACGGTGTAGCTCCTGCGCAAGTGCTTCAGCAAGAGGGCGAGAATCAAGTCCGCCCAACTGAACCTCGAGTGGCGTCGAATGTTTCCAATGTTTCCAATGATTTGAACGCCAACAATCGAAGCGTCACAGGTGATGCGACAGTTGCCGAAGCGGTCGTTGTTCCCGCGCCACATCCATTGGATCAGGCCGTAACCGTTGCCGAAAACGGCTTGGCTAATATGCAAGCCAACGTATTCGACTATACCGCACTGATGGTAAAGCGGGAGCGAGTCAATGGAAAACTGGGTGATGTTGAGTACATGCGAATTAAGGTTCGCAACGAGCGGAATACGGACGCTGGCCCAACGCCGTTAAGCATCTATATGAATTTCGTTAAGCCCAAAGCGGTCAAAGGCCGTGAAGTCATTTGGGTAAAAGGTCAAAACGATGGCAAGTTGATGGTTCATGAAAGTGGCGGATTGAACTTCAAGACGTTTCATCTCGATCCGAATGGTTGGTTGGCGATGAAGGGCAACCGTTATCCGATTTCAGAAGCTGGAATGGAAAACTTGATCGTTCGGCTGATTGAGAAAGCGACGCGAGATCGTGCCGCTGGGACCTGCAAGGTAAATTACCGCGAAGGTGCAAAAATCAATGGTCGATCATGCAGCTTGATTGAAGTAATTCATGATGAGCAACGTGCTCCCTACGAGTTTCATAAGGCACAGGTGTTTATTGACGACGAGTTGCAATTGCCTGTTCGTTATGCATCCTACGAATGGCCGACGCAGCCAGGTGGCAAGCCGGTCCTGATGGAAGAGTACACCTACGTCGATGTCCAGCTGAATGTTGGTCTCACTGACGCAGATTTTGACACCAAGAATCCCGAGTACCGGTTTCCTGGATTCTAAGCAGAGACGTTAACGTTGAACTTCTAAGCCACCGCGAAACCGGTGGCTTTTTTCGTGCGCAAGCTTAACGCGGTTTTGTCCCGCCCTGTACGATCTTGTCCCCTTGTCCGACCTTGTTTCGTTTTTGACGGGAGGTTGAGGCTCCTGCCGAAACCTACCCTCACTTTCCAAGGCATTTACGCGATTGCCAATAATTGGGCCATGTGTTCTGGACGGCACGTGTAATGCGCCGTCGGGTCGGAGTCGGTTTCTTCAAACTCGCTGAAATTCCTGGATAAACGCAAGCTGACGATCTTCACAGCGATGTTACCTGATCGGGATTTGCGTTAAAATGCTGGTAGAAACAAAACACAGGAAGTTCACAGAACACCACGGGTTTACTATGCCGCTTCGGAACATCGTTGTCATTATGCTGACCGTCATTTTTTCGATGGCTTGCTATGGTGTTGCCTCAAAAAATCAGTTTGCCAATCTGTTTGCCGAGGCTTTGGACGTCGTTGAAAAAGAAAGCCTTCGAGAGATTCCTCGCCAGAAACTATTTGATTCTGCGATGAAAGGAATGCTGAAGAATCACGATGAGCATTCTCAATATATCTCGGGAGAACTTTTCAAAGTGTTTGATGAAGACATCCGACAAGAGTTTGGCGGCGTGGGAATGTACGTCGACGTCGACAAAGAAAGCAAAATGTTGATCGTCACTGCTGCCATGCCGGGAACGCCGGCTTTTCGGGCAGGTTTGATGCCAGGTGACACCATTGTGGAAATCGAAGGTATGCCGACCACGGAAATGTCTCGTGGAAAGGCGATTGAATACATGCGTGGAGTTGCTGGGACTCAAGTTACATTGACCGTCAATGGCCGCGACGGAATACGAGAAGTCAGTCTTGAGCGTGAGATTATCCCGGTATCGTCGGTGCATGGTGACATTCAGTATCAGGATGGCTCGTGGAACTTTACGTTGAAGGAAAATCCACGTATCGGATACATTCGCCTTTTGCAATTCGGTGACAAATCCGTTGCAGAGTTTTCGGCGGCACTCAAGGAAATCGATGGCAAGGTAGACGGTCTAGTCGTTGATTTAAGAAACAATTCGGGTGGTCTGTTGACCGCTGCGGTTGATATCAGCGATATGTTTCTAGAGCAGGACAAAATGATCGTTCAAACGCGTGGCCGCGGAGATGTCGTTACCTCGGAGTATTTCTCAACCAAGAATACTGCCTACAACGTCAATCAACCACTTGTCGTTTTGATTAATCGTGAGTCTGCAAGCGCAAGCGAAATCGTTGCCGCGTGCCTTAGGGACCATAGCCGTGCCATCTTGGTAGGTGAATCCAGCTGGGGTAAGGGGACCGTTCAGAATGTGATTCCGATCAAACGTGGCAAGAGCGCGTTAAAGCTGACGACGTCAAGTTATTGGCCACCAAGTGGCAACAATTTTGATCGAGACCCGCATCTCAATAAGACTCCAGGGAAACACGGTGTTCAACCTCACGAGGGTTGGGAGATTGAAATGGAGGAGGAAGAGGTCATTCTCAATCGACGCAAACGACATGAACGCGACTTGGAGAGCCTCATTGAGCTCGAAAAGGTGGACGGATCTCCAGCAGCTGCACCCCATGTCGACCGACCGCTTCAGAAAGCCATTGAGTATTTTGACTCGGTTTTTGGCCGGCGAATTGCCGCGTAATTGCCCCCGTCGAGCTGCGGGCAGCCTAACGCGATGGTAATGGAAATTAGCGAATCATTTTCGATTCTGCTTGTGAGATCCAGTTTCTTGGGCCGCCCCGCGCATATCCCATCTTTCCAACCACTTCGCCTTGGCCGTCAAGGAAGAGGACGGTTGGGTACCCTTCGATGTGCTGTTCGTAGCGAGCACGTAGGGACTCGTTTTGCGCGGCAAGCCGCTGAGGCAATTTTGTCCGCTTGGGAAAATCTAGCATGAGTGGGACCACATTTTGTTCTGCCCAGCCAGCGAATTCATCGTCTGCAAAAACTTCTTTTTCCAGTTTTACACAGTAGGGACACCAATCACTTCCTGTGAAGAGTGCCATGACCAATTTGTTGTCACGTGCGGCGGTCTGCATCGCAGAATCGGATGAGGTTAGCCATTTCAATTCTTCTCGGTTGGCATGACGATCTCGAGCCGTCCGGTTCAGCGCAGGTGAAGGCAGACTGGCTTTGGCGCCATGTTTGTTCAAGAATGGAAACTTGCAACCCGTCGAAAATAGAGTGCATATCAAGAGCCCGGCCAAAAGAGTCTGGGTTCGAATTGATCTATTGGGAGAATTGCTCATCTTCCACCATTACTTTGACTGAATACTTCCGATGTCATTTCGAATGCGGATTGGGTCCTGATTTTACCGACCCTCCTTGAAATGCAAATTTCGCAAATACTAGAGGAATCGGCGTGAGAGTCCTAGAACAATTAGCTTTCCGTTTCCGGTGTTAATGGTATTACTTTGGGCAGTGCAAGCATCGACCGTGGAATTCGTGACATCGGAAAGTCCATTTTCAAGAGGTGGATCGCGTGAACGCAATTGAGGTTCCGCAGACCCTGGAAAAGAAAGATGCTCTGTTGTTTGCTACCACCCACCAATGGCGCATAGATCGCCAGGAAAGTATGCATAGTTGAATTGTCGATTGACTGTCTTCGACAGCGCAGTGCAATTTCTCGCTCATGCATCGACATGAACGTTCGGTTTGCGGTGACGCAGGTGACGCGTGCTTGCCGGCGGATTATTTGGGTTGTTCCAACGGCTTGGTCGGTAAACCGACTAGCTGCCAGCAAAGAGTTTTGCAGTCGTCTTAAACTCAAAGCAGATTGCGAAGGACGGTTTGTAGGATGCCGCCGTTTCGATAGTAATCCATCTCAACCGGGGTGTCGATCCGCACAGTCGTGTTGAATTCAACTTGAGAACCGTCGGCTTTGTGAGCAACGACCTTCACAGTACTTCGAGGCTGTAAATCGTCTGCGAGTTCGGGAATGTCAAAGGTCTCTGTTCCGTCGAACCCCATCGATTTCCAGGTTGCCCCGTCGACAAATTCAAGAGGAAGAACGCCCATGCCAACCAAGTTGCTGCGGTGAATTCTTTCGTAGGTCGTCGCAATTACGGCTTCAACGCCCATGAGCATTGTGCCTTTGGCTGCCCAGTCGCGGCTGCTACCCGTTCCATACTCGGTGCCCGCCAGAATAACCAACGGAGTGCTTTCTTTCTGGTAGCGTATTGCCGCATCGTAGATCGTCATTTGATCGCCGCTGGGTTGGTGGCAAGTAACGCCGCCTTCGGTACCGGGTGCCAATTGATTTCGAATGCGAATATTGGCGAATGTGCCTCGCATCATGACGCGGTCGTTCCCACGTCGTGAACCGTAACTGTTGAAGTTTTTCGGCTCGACTCCACGTTCCTGAAGAAACAGACCAGCGGGAGAGTCTTTGGCGATCGCACTGGCAGGCGAAATATGGTCAGTCGTCACACTGTCACCAAGCAATGCCAAGCAACGTGCGCCGTGAACCGGTTTGATCGGCTCGACCTTTGGGGTCAGGCTTGTCAAGAACGGAGGTTCTTGAATGTAGGTGCTTTCGTCCTGCCAGTCGTAGAGGTCACCAGCTCCGATTTCAATGTTGTTCCAAGTTTCGTTGGACGAGAAAGCCCCTGCATACTGTGTTCGGAACATTTCTGCCGAAATAGAGCTTTTCAGGACGGCTGCGATTTCGTCCTGGGAAGGCCAGATTTCGGAAAGCATTACATCGTTTCCTTCACCATCCTTACCCACAGGTTCGTTGGTCAAGTCGATATCCGTGGTGCCGGCCAAGGCATAAGCGACAACCAGAGGTGGGCTGGCGAGATAGTTGGCTTTGGTCAATGGATTGACGCGACCTTCAAAGTTTCTGTTGCCGCTCAAAACCGCAGAAACAACGAGGTCACCTGAGGTGATCGCATTGGCGACAGGTTCTGGAAGAGGTCCGCTATTGCCGATACAGGATGTGCAACCGTACCCAACGGTGTGGAATCCAAGTTGTTCGAGTGACTTGGTCAGGCCCGCTTTATTCAAGTACTCTGTGACAACGCGTGACCCCGGAGCTAGGCTGGTTTTGACGAATGGCTTGACGTTCATGCCCTTTTCGCAGGCTTTTTGAGCAAGGAGACCGGCTGCTACCATGACGGATGGATTGCTGGTATTTGTGCAACTGGTGATCGCCGCGATGACGACGGCCCCGTGTCCAATTTCCGCCGAATGTCCGTTGTTTTGAACCGTGGCAGTTCGAGCCATATCTGAAGAATTCAAAGCAAATCCGCGTTCAGCGATTGGGGCGGCGAGAGACTCACCAAACGCCTTCTTCATGTTCGAAAGTTTGATTCGATCTTGAGGGCGTTTGGGTCCCGCCAGCGAGGGTTCAACGTTTCCGATGTCCATGGACAACGTTTTTGTGAACTTGGGTGCCGAAGCATCGTCTGTGCGGAAAATGCCTTGCTGTTTGGCGTAGTCTTCAACCAAGCGTACTTCTTCTTCTGTTCGCCCTGTCATGGACAGGTACCGAAGCGTCTCTTCATCAATCGGGAAGAAGCCCATCGTCGCACCGTATTCGGGTGCCATATTTGCAATGGTCGCGCGGTCGGCAAGTGACATGTTGGAAACACCGCTGCCGTAAAATTCGACAAATTTTCCAACAACGCCTTCGGCGCGAAGCTGTTCAACGACCATAAGTACAAGGTCAGTCGCCGTCGCTCCAGCCGGGAGCTTTCCAGTGAGTTCAAACCCAACGACTTCAGGAAGCAGCATGTAAATCGGTTGGCCAAGCATCGCAGCTTCTGCTTCAATGCCTCCCACACCCCAGCCAAGCACGCCAAGTCCGTTGATCATGGTCGTGTGACTATCGGTTCCGACAAGCGTGTCGGGGATGGCGATTACGCCATCTGCCGTTTCACGACGAAAGACCCCTTTAGCGAGAAACTCCAAATTGACTTGGTGAACGATTCCAACATTGGGTGGTACCACGCGGAAATTGTCGAAGGCCTGTTGTCCCCAACGGAGGAATTCGTATCGCTCTCGGTTACGTTGGAATTCGATTTCGACATTTGTTTTGAGTGCTTCGCGGGAACCAAATCGATCGACTTGAACGCTGTGGTCGATGACTAGATCAACGGGAATCAATGGATTGATTTTTTTGGGGTCTCCACCTAATCGCCCCATAGCGCTTCGCATTGCGGCCAAGTCAACAACGGCAGGAACTCCGGTGAAATCTTGGAGTACGACGCGCGACGGTTTAAAGGGGATTTCAAGTTTGTCGGGAGCTTCTGCGTTCCATTTGGCGAGATTTTCGACATCTTCTTTCGTGACGATTTTTTCGTCGCAGTTTCGCAAAACCGCTTCTAAAAGAACACGAATCGAGTACGGCAGTTGGTCTATTTGACCCAAGCTCTGATCTTGGAGCGCGGAAAGTCGATAGATTCCGAGCGACTCGCCTGAAGATTCGAAAGTATCGCGTGAATTGAATGGATCGAAAACGCCCATGGATGTCCTTAATAACGCCGAAAACCTTGAAATTTACGCTGTTAAGTGTCCAGAATCATCGCGGGATGTCAACCTGAAACGCGAATCTCACCTGGGATTTATGTAGTGAGGATCGATATTTCGCCGAAGTTTGTGGGAACTCTATTGCCTCTTTGTTCGGAGCCAGGATGAGTTTGAAATTCAACGGCTTTATTTGTTCGAGGAATTATTATTGCTCAGCGAAATCAATCAGCCGGCGTCGCTTGACGAACAGCACGTGTCGACCCGTTGACATGAAAAACCGTTTCAAAATGTGGCACAACATTGGATTGATTGGGCGTTGGCCGGTTTTCGATAAACTCCGATGCGATACAATGGCTTTCGGGGTGCAAGACGATCATTGTTGGTGAGCCGACGGTTCGTTCTGAACTTTTTCATTTTCCCGCCTGAATTTTGGAGAGCCCAGTGGGACTTTTTGGGGACAGTCGCTACGAATATCGCGACACGTTTTTTGTGCTATTCAAGAAAGAGAATCGACCGAGCTCGGACAAAATCCAGGCTTGTCTTGCCGAATTGGGACCCAAGTATGAAACACTTGATCTCAAGGCGACGGACGGCGAGTTGGAGTCGTTGACGGTTCGGTCTCCCAATGACCGATCGGCCATGGATATTACATTTGTGCACGGCGAAGAAGTCACCAATCAGATCCAGGAGATCATGACTGAGTTTCGTACCATTACGCTCGCCGGAGATGATGTCAAAAAACTTCAGCAACTAAAAGAATGTGATGCTCGTTTCGATATCTATCACTTCGAGCAATGCCAAGGCGTGGATGACGAAGAAATGTTAGATCCTGGTGGGCTACTAATTGTCTTGGAGACCATCGCGCAACTTTGCGACGGCGTTGGCCTGGACCCTCAATCACAATCGCTTATGTAGAAAAGGAATCATGCAAGCTAAGGAAATCAAGAACGGCTCAATCGTTGAGTATCAAGGTTCACCCGTTATCATTGAAGGGGTCAGTGTGAATTCGCCTTCTGCACGAGGTGCTGCAACGCTTTACCTTTTTCGAGGCCGGAATTTGGTCTCCAAACAGAAGGTCGATATCAAAGTCAAAGGTACCGAGGCGCTGGAGGAAGCAGATTTCGAAAAGCGTAGTGTCAAGTTCATGTACGCAGATGCGAAGGACATGCACTTCCTTGATCAAGCGGATTTCAACCAACACTCTGTGCCTCTGGAAGGCTTGGCAAACGAAGTTAACTACATTACAGAACCTCTCGAAGGGATGTTTGTCCTGATCTACAAAGATGAATGTGTGGGTATTCAGGTTCCCGCGACCGTTGAACTCGAAGTCACCCAGTGTGATCCTGGTGTGAAAGGAAATTCTGCAACCAGTCGCACCAAACCTGCGACCCTGGAAACCGGATACATCGTCCAGGTTCCCGAGTATCTTAAACAAGGTGAACGTGTCAAAGTCGACACTCGAACGGGCGCCTACCTCTCTCGAGCCTGATTTCGAAAGCCGCCAGGTTCAGTTGGAAAAATTGATTGGGGTCGGATTACCATTGCGATCGATGCGCCGCCGACACCGTTCCTCGCTCACGCACTCACGAATCAGGTTCCATGAAGTGCACAAGAATCGTAGATGCTCAAAAACGATGAATCCACAATCACGGTGAATCCGCAAGTATGCACTTTGCGACTTGGACGGGTGTAGACACCAACACCCGAAGGGAGGGTGATTCCATGGCAACGGAAATGCGACGTCTTCTATCAATCACGGTCACAAATCAAGCTTTTGCATCCTTCCCTTTTGTCGTGGAGAGATTGCGATTTTCATATAAATAGATTGGCGAGGAAATCACACTTGATGGGAACCCGACGCGTGAGCGAGGACGAACTTGACACGTCCTCGCTCACGCGTCGGGTTCCCATAAACCACTGCTTCTAACGAACTTGACACGTCCTCGCTCACGCGTCGGGTTCCCAAAATCCACTGCTTCTAACGAACCTAACACGTTCCCAAAATCCACTGCTTCTAACGAACCTGACACGTCCTCGCCCACGCGTCTAGGTTGTGATTAAATTCTGCAGCGACAGTTTTAGCGACAGTTTTAGCGAAATTTTGGCGCTGGATTTTTGATTTTGAATTTTTGTTTGCCGTTTTTCAGGCTTGGTATGTTTTTGTGTTTCGATTGGTTGCTTTTTGTAGCATTCAATCGCGTCCTTTCTGCTTTAAATCGCCGCTTTGACGCCATCCAACGCATAAAGTTAAACGTCAACGCTACGAGTAACGTTGCCGATTGCACTCGAGCCAAACCTCGAACTCGAAACTGCTGGAGCCCTCGATTGCGGAACTCCGCGTTAGGAAACTCTGCGATCGAAGGCCGCGCTTTATAAAGTTCCTTTGCTGAGTCCGTTGCCATTCGCTGCCGAAACTTGAACACCTCGTCGGTGTCTTTCGGCTGACGTTCATGCGGATCGTTGCCGTTTTTTAGCAGCTTTGCTTCTTTAGGAATCGGACCATAAACCGCAGTGCCTTGCCTTTCAAGCAACGTGATATCAGCGTGCGTCGTAAAGCCGCCATCTACCAGCATTTTCTCTGGAACCTCGCCATGCCGAGCAACTACTTTTTTGTGCATGACGCTCATCTGCCCGCCGTCACTGCCATTGTTGTTGACTTCCACGTCGAGGATTACACGAGAATCTGCTGTCGTCGCAAGGTGAACGTTGTAGCAAGGACGGTAGCCACCGCTGGCCACTTTCATCTTGCGGGCGTCAGGGTCTGTTGTGCTACAACGAGCTTCAGCACCGCTACCCTTCTTGCGTTTTTCTTTGCGGGCGCGAAGTTCTTGAAGTTGTTCCAGAGCGTCAGCGAGCCGTGATTGGCGTTCTTCGGCGGAGCGAAGTTGAGCCGCTTCTTGCTTTGAACGACTTGTTTGCCCGATAGAAGAATCGTCCATTTCTGCTCGCAATTGTTCTACGCGTTGCTTGGCCTGGCTCAAGCTTTCTGTGAGCGTGCCTTGGCGGCGAAACGAACCTCCACCAGCGCTGGCGCGAACACGCATGCCATCTTGAGCAATCACATCGAGTTCAACTAAACCTTGCGAGATCAGCGTGCCGACCGTTTCGCTGAGAAGCTCGTCAAAGAACTCGGGGTTGGTTGAGCGGAAATCACTCAAGAGGTGGTGGTTGACGCTGACTCCGCCGCAAATCCACATGTAGCCAAGGTCGCGTTCGCACAACCGTGCCACGTGACGGGCGCTGCTGATCCCTTCGAGCGTCGCGAACATCCAAAGTGAAAGAAGAATTTTCGGATCGACCGGCGTCCGTCCTGCACGCCCTTCCACTGCCAGGATCTTTCCGTAAAGCTTTGAAAAATCCAGTGACTCTACATATTCCCAAACCACGCGAGCACGATGGTCTGTCGAAAGAAGTTCGTCGAGGCAGAAAGGTTTCCATTCTGATTGATGACGTTCTGGCCGTTGCACTCGTGCAAACACTCTTTTTTTATTGTTCATTACTAAGTTTTAGCGCAAAACAAATACTTGCTCCAGCCCAGTTGATTTAATCACAACCTAGTCGGGTTACCATAAACCACTGCTTCTAAGAATGTCGTTGCCTGATGAGGACGCCAAATATTTGCTCCTGTTTCATGAACTGATCTCGTTCGCTTAATCAGTCTGGTAAATCTTCGGTGTGCTTACGAATATGGTCAAGCACTCGCATGTGAATTCGATGAATGATCTGATCGGTCCACAGTCGCCAGTAAATGCGAGGTCCCATGTCGATGGTATACCAAGTTCGCCCAATCAGTTGGGTTTTGTTTTCACCGAGTGCAATTAGTTCGAATTCGCCTCGTTGACTGAGGAACGAATGCTGGAGGTGTGGTGGGCGTACGGATCGAAAGGGCGTTAATTCGATCAAGGGATCCGGTTGTTCTGAGACGTTAAACGCCAACCGGTTTGGACGATCCCAAACGGTGATAGGTTCGACGAAATCGCCGGTAGTGAATTCGCAATGTCGCACTGCCCCAACGCCATTACCGTCAATTCTCGCTCTCAACGGGGCCGCAACTCCAAGTCGGAAGTACCATTCTTGCGCCGAATTGATCTCTGGAAACGCAACGACATTTTCCCAGACTCGTTCTGGCGGCGCGTTGATAACGATTGAGCTTTCAACCATGACTTCCTGGTAGTCTTTGAATTGCATCTCGATCAAATTCAATATCGGAAACAAAATCAACACTCCACCTATCATCATTCGGCTTTGAAGCAATATTGTTTTCGCGAGAAACCAGCCTAGAAGTCCACCGAGCGCTCCAAGGGGAAGCATCAACGGAGCCGCCATTGCAAGGCAGATGACGCCTTCGAGTGCAAAAAGCAGAAGCGCTGCTTCACCCATCAAAACACATAGCATGCCAACCAAACAGCTTGATCCAACTGACTTAATGGTCGGTTGGTTGTACACATAGCCGGAGACCGAACCGGCAACGATTGGCATTCCAATGAACAATGAGCTGCCATAGTTATGGAGCGTGTAGACGCTGAGTAGTACCAGTCCAAGTGAAAACAAGCCACCTATCAGCAATCCTAGTGCAGCTGCTGAAATTTTGGAGATCGCGCTCTTGGAATCAATAGGTTGACGCAGCGGGATTTCATTGGGCAGATTCAGGTATTTCGAACTTGAGGATGAAATTGCCAGGAACAGCATCGAAGGAATGTTGATGCAGGGGATCATAACCAACATGCCCATCCAGGGAGTCTTGCCTATGTCGATGGCACGACGACAGGACATTGTCACGGCAATCCAAACAAAGGGGATGCTCCACAACGCCATAGCCCAAGGGAGCCAAGTCGGAGCACCCTGGAAAATCTCGTCGCGAAGGATGAGTGAAGGAATCATGAACGCCAACGGCGTGAAGTACTTTCCCGTAACACTCATTACCACAGCAAATTCAACCGCATACTTGAAGAGCATCAGCCCCACACCGGTCAACGCAAAAAACGGTCGGTTCACTGTTCCATGGATTCCCACAATTTTCCACAAGGTTCGTAGCGGATTGAACTCGGAAGGAGTCTTGGGAAATTCGGGCATGGGTTTGTTCTTTTTTTGGATTGCTGGACTCAGTGCCCGTTGGGGTGTCCAAAAGTTTCTGGCAGCATCTTGGATGTCTTTGTTTTCGCTCTTTGATCCTCTCTCGACAAGTCGTCTGAGAAGTTGGTTGTCGAGTTCCTGATCGACTTCGAGCAGTCGACGAGATTCCCAGGCATTGTCCAAATTGATATAGTTGTCAGCGACTTTCGGTATTTGGGTGACTGTATGGCAACGGAAATGCGACGTCATCCATCAATCACCGTCGCAAATCAAACTATTGCATTCTCGCCTTTGTCGCAGAGAGAGTGCGATTTTTCATGTAAATAGATTGGCGAGGAATTCACACTTGATGGGAACCCGACGCGTGAGCGAGGACGAACCTGACACGTCCTCGCTCACGCGTCGGGTTCCCATAAACCACTGCTTCTAACGAACCTGATACGTCCTCGCTCACGCGTCGGGTTCCCAAAAACCACTGCTTCTAACGAACCTGACACGTCCTCGCTCACGCGTCGGGTTCCCAAAATCCACTGCTTCTAACGAACCTGACACGTCCTCGCTCACGCGTCGGGTTTCCATAAACTACTGCTTCCAAGCCATCTTTAGATGCACGAATGAAAAAGTCACAGCCTCATTGGGTTACTATGGCATCCTTGAGCGATCCATTTTCGGAGAGGCATCGACTCAAGTCCAGTGACACACTCGTAGGATTGGTGTTGTCCACGCTGGCAGTTTCGGGCACACGATGCAGTTGATCTAAATGGCCTGGTACAAATCGGTTGCGCCAGTCAGTCGTCGCGCGTAGGGTTGTTGAGGAGCCGGCATAAGAAAATAAATGGAGCATGCTATCCTCCAGTCGCATTAAAAGGAGGTTCGACGATAATTTCGATATTCGGGCAGCCAAAAGTTTCTTTCGACTGATTTCTCCAAAACCTCACAGTCAACTTTTGTCGCCAAACCCTGATCCATGGCTTTCAATCCAACCTGAATTGCAATGTAACGACTCACCTCACGGATACTGCATAAATCCGGCAGGAGTTCGTCGCCTTCGCCTTTGACCAAGGGTGAACAGGCGGCCAAGGCTTCGCTTGAAGTCATAAACATTTCCTCGGTTACACGATTTGCCCCCGAAGAGATTACCCCCAAGCCCACGCCCGGAAAGACATAGCTGTTGTTGCACTGCGCGATGGGATAGGATTTGCCGCCAAACTTAACCGGCTCAAATGGACTGCCAGTTGCCACAACCGCATTTCCTTCTGTCCACTCGATCACATCTTTTGGCAATGCTTCAACTTTGGACGTTGGGTTGGATAGCGGCAGGATGATAGGTTTGCGGCAATCCTGATACATTGTTTTGACAACCTCTTCACTAATCAGTCCCGCAACGCCAGAAACACCAATCAAGATAGTCGGCTTGCTGTGACGAACCAAATCCAGAAGTCCGATTTGCCTGCCGTCACTGCTCCAATCGACAACGTCTGATTTGGGTTTGGTATACCTCTTTTGGAAATCTCTGACGGGCATATCATCCGTCAAGAGTCCTTTGCTGCTGGTCAGGAAAATCTTGCCGACGGCCTCGGAGTCCGATAGGCCTTCTTGTTTCATATGGGCAACGATCTGCTCGGCAATTCCACAACCTGCTGAGCCCGCTCCAACAAAAACCACTCGGTGATCACCCAGCTTTGTGCCTTGAGCATGGCAAGCCGCCAATAGCGTGCCAACCGTTACCGCCGCTGTGCCTTGAATGTCGTCGTTGAAGCAGCAGAGTTGGTTTTGATACTTCTTTAGCAGCGGAGTCGCATTCGCTTGGGCAAAATCCTCAAACTGAATCAAGGTATTCGGCCAACGTCGTTGAACACTTTGTATGAAGTCGTCGACAAATTTAAAATAGTCGTCGCCCGTAATTCGTTTCTCCCGCCAACCCATGTACATTGGATCGTCAAGTAACTCCTGATTGTTCGTGCCGACATCAAGGGTTACTGGCAATGTGTAAGCCGGTGAGATGCCTCCACAAGATGAGTACAACGCGAGTTTTCCAATCGGAATTCCCATGCCGCCAATGCCTTGATCACCTAGTCCCAGTATTCGCTCGCTGTCGGTCACCACGATTACTTTGACATTCTGCTTGGTTGCATTTTGCAGCAAATCATCCATTCGATCTCGATCTGGATAAGAGACAAAAAGACCCCGTTTGCGCCGGTAGATCTGCGAAAACTTTTGACAAGCAAGCCCGACCGTGGGCGTGTAGATGATCGGCATCATTTCTTCGAGGTGATCAGTGATCAATCGAAAGTAGAGAGTCTCATTGGTATCTTGAATGCTGCGAAGGTAGACATGCTTGTCAAGATCTTCGTCGAACTGCAGGTATTGTTGATAGGCTCGTTGCGACTGTTCTTCGATAGACTCGATCGTTGCCGGCAGGAGTCCCTCCAGATTGAATGCTCTTCTTTCTTGAACAGAAAATGCATTTCCTTTGTTGAGGAGCGGTGTTTCCAGCAAGATGGGGCCGGCATATCGGATGTAAAGTGGTCGCTTCTTTTTGGATTTCTTAGGACGCTCGGTCATCGCTGGCTCTCGTTGGGAACAGATTCCAACAGCCTATGTTCTCACCGAAGGCTCGTCTATCTCAATCGACGGGCAATTCCTGCGGAATTCACATGAAGAATCGCCAAAGATCCATGGCTGCTGCTCACTGGGACCCTAACAAAAGACTAGCTCAAGATCTTTTTCATTAGATGCGCTTCCTGGACGCTGGTCAATTTTTCATCCAGTCCGCGATAGGGAAACACCAATTTGTTGTGATCAATTCCGAACTGGTTAAGTATCGTGGCATTCAAGTCACGGGTATGGAATGCGTCATCGGTGAAATTCTGGGTAGGTTGACCATTGGTGTCGATAATATTGACGCCGTAGGCATCGGTTTCACCGATCGTCATTCCAGGCTTGATGCCTCCACCTGCCATCCAAATCGTAAAGCAAGCAGGGTGATGATCGCGACCGTAGTTTTCGTTGGTGAGGTTGCCTTGGCAATAACTGGTGCGACCAAATTCACCACCCCAAATCACCAACGTATCCTCAAGCAAGCCTCGTTGCTTGAGATCTTGGACCAACGCCCAACTAGGTTGGTCAATGTCATGACATTGGCGGGGAAGCATCCCACTAATATCGCCATGTTGATCCCAACCACGATGGAAAATCTGAACAAAGCGAACGTCCCGTTCCGCCATCCGCCTTGCCAGTAGGCAGCTTGCCGCAAAGGTACCCGGCTTTGTCACGTCTGGACCGTACATTTCGAGTGTTTTTTTGGATTCACTTTTGGTGTCAACCAACTCGGGTACGCTGGTTTGCATTCGAAACGCCATCTCATATTGGGCGATTCTCGCTTCGGTTTCTGGATCGCCAACCTGTTCGAAATGTTGAGCGTTTAATTTGGCCAACGCATCAAGTGTGCGTCGACGGTCGGTGGAAGTCATACCGTTAGGATTGGAGAGAAACAGGACCGGATCCCCGTTGGAGCGTAGCGGAACTCCCTGATGGTTGCTGGGGAGGAAGGTAGATCCCCAGAGTCGATTGTAAAGTGCTTGTGCGTCCTGCCTTCCTGTCCAAGAAGGAGTCATGACCATAAACGTCGGCAAATTGTCGTTAAGCGATCCAAGTCCGTAACTTAGCCATGCACCCAGGCTCGGTTTGCCGGGCAACTGATTTCCCGTGTTAATGAGAGTGATCGCGGGATCATGGTTAATCGCATCGGTCCACATGGATTTGATAATGCAAAGGTCATCCGACATCTTGGCGGTATGTGGAAGCAGTTCACTGAACCACGCACCCGATTTGCCGTGTTGTTCGAATTTAAATTTCGTTGGGGCGATGGGGAATGCACTTTGCCCCGACGTCATTGTCGTCACACGGTTCTTCAACACGAGGGAACCGTCTTCGAATTTTTCTTTGCGTAGATCGACCCGAAACTTTTCTTTTAACAAGGGGTTGTAATCGAGCATGTCCTGCTGGGAAGGAGCACCCGCCATAAACAAAAATATCGCTCGTTTTGCTTTTGGCGCATGCGTCATGGCTGTTTTTACGATGTCTTCTGCCGCACCGCCGCCGATTCCAGCCGATAGCTGGTTGGGGAGCATCGAGGAAAGTGCCGTTGCACCCAATCCCATGATCCCGCTTTTCAAGATCGAACGACGAGTCAGCGTGTTGAGTCTTTTTTCTAGTGGATTCATGATTCAACCTATTGCTTATTAATGATTTCGTCCAAGTTGAGTACTGTATTGGCGACGACGGTCCAGGCGGCCAATTCTCCGACATCAACATTCTCGGGCGGTGGAAATGCCCCGACGGTAAGGAGCTTCTTGGCGGAATCAATGTCCGCTTGGTAGACCTTTAATTCCTGTTCGAAAATCTCGACGAGTACCGTCGTTTCTTTTTCACTTGGTCTTCGGGTTGTGGCCAAAA
This sequence comes from Mariniblastus sp., assembly GCA_965224765.1. Lineage (GTDB taxonomy): Bacteria > Planctomycetota > Planctomycetia > Pirellulales > Pirellulaceae > CAZDBA01. The sequence continues at coordinate 32,892 of CBDDAC010000008.1, read as the reverse complement.
AGAACATCCAAACCGCACGAGATTCAATGGATTCGCCCGGCTTCTCTCGAGTGACTCTTTCTGCCAAGTGCCTTGCCGCTTCGAAGTATTGAGGATCGTTAAGCAACATGAGTGCCTGAAGCGGATTGTTGGTACGTTCGCGGACGATCACACAGGCTTCACGCGATGGGGCATCAAATACTGCCATTTGTGGAGGCGGTGATGTTCGTTTCCAAAACGTGTAAATACTGCGGCGGTGAACTTTTTGGGGTTCTGTATCTGCCTTGAAATTGGCGGTGTTGGATGAGGAATAACCCACCGCTTTCCATAGGCCGGAGGGTTGCGGCGGCTTAACGCCTGGGCCCCCAATTTGGTGATGAATCAACCCACTTACCGATAGAGCTTGGTCGCGAAGTACTTCCGCATCCAGTCGATAGCGTGGTCCGCGTGCAAGCCACTGGTTTTTCGGATCGTCAGCAATCTGTTTAGGTGTGATTGTTGAGTCTTGCTGATAAGTGGCTGACATGACGATCGATTTGACAAGTCCCTTTACGTTCCATCCCTTTTCGCGAAATTCGACGGCCAGCCAATCGAGCAACTCTGGGTGAGTGGGAGTCGCCCCCTGTGATCCAAAATCATCGGGGGTCGTGACGATGCCTGCGCCCATGAATTGGTGCCAAAACCGATTGACCGTAACGCGAGCCATCAGTGGATGTTCTGGCGCGAGTAACCACTGGGCGAATCCCAAGCGGTCGACGGGGGCCCCGGTGGGTAGCGGAGGCAGGAACGAAGGTACCGCCCTCGGAATGGCGCCCCGTTCTTTGTCGGGTTGATCGTAATCCCCTCGTTTCAAAAGGTATGCTGGTTTTGGTTCCATGCGTTCCTTCATGATCAGGGTCGTTGGTCGCGCCGCGACGATAGCAGTTCGTTCTTGGTCGACCGAATTGATTTGATCGTTGAGCATGCGGAAAATTGAGCTGGATTGTCCATAAAACAATTTGAGTTCCGATTGCTGCTGGTCTGAAATCGAATTGCCAAGATGAAGCAGTTCCTGGATGGCCAAGTTGGGTTCAAGCGAGGTCGTGTTTTTCTCGGCGTAGTAGAATCCACAGGCTCCGCCAATATTGATGATTTTCAAAAGCAACCGGTTCATGCCGGGTTTTAGTTTGAGCGTCAATGTTTCTTGGTCTGCTGCGACGCCTCTGGCCACATTGTTGGAAAGCACTAATTCGCCGTTAAGCCAAACTTTGATACCGTCGTCAGATCCCAGGGATACAGAAATCTCGCGATGACCCGGTGAGATAATTTCCCGATACAGGTACGTCGGACCAACCTTCGTATCGGAAAACACATGCAGTTCTCCGTCAGCAAAAGTTTCAAGTTTCCATTGATGCTCAATTTCTTTTCCGGCACCGTCTGCGTGTTTGTAGGTTTGGGTGATGTCAGTATCCGATTCGGGGCCAAAATCCTTGTCAAAGGCTTCTTGGCGTGATGTTGCATGGAACGCGCCAACGCGATGCCATGGCCCTGAGCCGTGAACTCCGACGTCTTTGTCGGTTGTTATTGCCATCTGAATTTTCTGAAACACGTGCTGAACATAAAGCGTCTCAAAAATAAGTTGAACCCGGACGATCGTGCCTTCTTTAAACCCAAAGGGCTTATCGGTAAAAAAGGCCGCCGTCAAACTCTTTTTGCGTTGATGGCCGTTGAGGCCCCAACCATTCTGATCGTTGATGATTCCATCAATCGCATGGGAAATCAAAAACGAGGGTTGTGAGTAGTCTGCGTCGGCGGACGCAAATGTGAGTGGCTCAAATTTGCCCTGTTCATTGTCCGGTTTAACGTCGACTTTGATTTCGGAAAGAACGGCATTGCCATTCGGGGCTCGCCCAGCAAGTCCGTTTTCTGCCAAAAGCACTGCCAGTTTTAAACCTGTCATTTCCATCGACTCTGTACGGAACGTTAGCTCAAAGCTGTCTTTGGCTGGGTTCTTGTCTGATGCGTTGACGGTTTTGCCGTCAGAGGAAATGTTGAGCGTCGCTCCGTGAATGGATTTGGCGTTTGTGACTGTTACATCGCTCCAACGAAACTCGAGCCGACCTCGCCATTCTGTTCTCCATTTGGCAAATGCCGTATCAAATTCTGGCGAAGGTGCATCGATTTGTTTTTTCAGCTCGGCTCGCTTTTGATCCAGGATCGCCAGTTGCTGAAAGGACTCTTCCGATGAAATTGAGAGTACTGGCGCGTGGTCTTTTTTGTTGCCGTCCATTGGGTCGGCGTCTAAGCTGTTGAAGAATGCGAACATGGAATAGAAGTCGTTCGCAGAAATTGGATCGAATTTATGATCGTGGCATTGGGCGCAACCTACACTTAGCCCAAGAAAGACGGAACCGGTCGTGCTGACTCGATCGACTACGTTTCGCACGTAAATTTCTTCTTTGATCGAACCGCCTTCGTTGGTGGAAACGTGCATCCGGTTGTAACCGCTTGCAACAAGGTCCGACTCGGAAGGCTTCTCAAGTAGGTCACCCGCGATTTGTTTAGTGGTGAAGTCATCCCAACTTGTGTTGTCGTTGAACGCTTGAATTACCCAGTCACGATAGGGCCAGATTTCACGATAGTTGTCGAGGTGTAAGCCATGAGTATCGCCGTAGCGAACGGCATCCAACCAGAATCGTGCCATGTGCTCACCGTATCTTGGCGAGTTCAATAAACGGTCGATGGCTTTTTCGTAGGCGTTTTCATCGCGGTCAGTCAGGAAATCCTGCAATTCTTCGACGGTAGGTGGTAGCCCCGTAAGATCGAACGTAGCGCGGCGCAATAACTTGGCCCGTCCTGCCTGTCTCGAAGGGGATAGACCGTTCTCCTGCATACGTTTGAGCAGAAACTGGTCGATTGAATTGTTGGACCAGTGGGTGGGGTCGTTGGGAACTTCTGGTCGTTGGGGAGCGGCGAAGGCCCAGTGTTCATCGAATTTGGCTCCCGATTCAATCCAAGTTTTGATTGTCTGAACTTCTTCGGCGGTCAACGATGGTTTGTGAGCATCTTTGGGCGGCATGTGATCGATGTCGTCTGCCGAGAGCATGATGCGACGAAGAAGTTCGCTTTCGTCTGGTTCACCAGGCACGATTGGCTCAAGCCCAGAGTCGGCCTCGGCAATGGCACTCGCCGAGTCATCTAATCGAAACCCAGCCTTGCGTGATCCGCCATCTGGTCCGTGACACTGATAACAGCGATCAGACAATAGCGGTTTGATATCGCGATTGAAGTCAATGGCGTCGGCACTTTTGTTCTCATCCTGAAAGGCATGAAGGCATGCCGAGTTGGAAAGAAACAAAAAGAATCCAACGGCTATGCAGAAAGCTTGAGAAAACTTGTACGCGGAAGAATAAAGAAGCTTATTCACGGTCAACCACCTAGATTGAATACTATCAGCTTCAGGTGGTCCCGCCAATTTTGTTTAACGGTGTTCGGCTGTGATGAAACTATTCTATCAAGCTCGCAAGACCTTTTCCACACTGGTCGCAGTTACGAATCGGCTACGAGTTGTTTTGAGGAAGAATAAACGCTAGATGAATCAGCCACTCGTTGCAAAACGTTGGTTTTCACGAGTATCGACATTGCCAGAAGGACGCACTGAGAATGCGGGGCATGATTTTAAATGCGTCGCAGGGAACAGGAGACTCAATGGGGTTCGTGAATCACAATATGACAATGATGTGCAGGATCGCCTGTTTTACGAATCGTCTTTTTTGGGCGGTTCGAATTTAGGGGCCACAGGTTCTTCGTGATCGTCGTATCGATCCGAGTAGTCTGGTTCTGCCGAAGGGCTTTTGGCGTCGGCGTCAATTTTGAATGACGCCTGGATGTCGCTAAGGCCTTCACGAAACTTCTGATACGACTGTCCAACATTGCGAGCGACTTCAGGAAGACGGCTGCCAAATAGAAGGACGGCGATTACCGCAAATACGATCAATTCGTACATGCCTATGCCGCCTGGAAACATATTCTTGGCCTTGTGTCTGACAGAAGTACTTGGAAAGGAACAGGATAAATCGACTAGTTGTCAATTTTTTCTGGGTCGGATTCGTCGATCTTCCGATCGATTGGTTTGTCTTTTATGCCTTGTTGGAATTCTCCAACGCTCTGCCCAACTGAACGCATCAATTTGGGAAGTCGAGTGCTTCCGAACAAAACCAGAATAATGACGGCCATGATCATCATCTCTTGAGGGCCGAAACCAAAAGCAAGCAATTCAATATTCATCACAATTCTCGATCAAAAAACGGACCTTGTTCTTATGATCTATTGTAGAAACGCACAAATCGGTGTCAAACCCGAATCGACTAGGGCGGCGAATCGTCGCAGTCTGGGAGGGCCAAGGCGTTGCCAAGCCGCATAATTGTTAATGTGGGCGTACTTCGTAGATCGGTAAGTGGCGGTAATAGACTTCTAGGCAAAGGGCTGCCAAGGCGGTTGAATAAACTCTTCCACCATAGCCGCCCCATAAACCATCGGGAGCCCAGCTCCCTTTTTGCACGCCAAATTGAATTTGTTTCGCCACCAAGACTTCCTGTAACGCTTCGTTCCATTCACGCCATGGCTCGCCGCCCGTATGGTACATCGCCATCGTTCCATAGTACCAGTAGTACAGGTTCACGTTTCGTTCGCTGGGCAGCTCCAACCGGATTTGTTGAACAGCTTCATCGATCGTTTCATTCGATACCGAGGGCTGAAGAAAGTAACGGCACACCAACGCTTCCGCTGTCATTGTGTTGCTTACCTTCTCGCGGGGGCGATACGAGCCCAGCCCCTTCGCGGTTCCGCTCGTACTGCTATCCAGGAATGAACGCATTCCATTAGTGGTCCTTTCAGGTGTTTGAATGCCACCCAGCGACGCACTGTGAAGTGCAAGTACCTTCCAGCCAAATTGACTCATGTCCCCGGAATCGCCGGGCTGATATCGCCAGCCGCCGTCCGAACTGTTTTGAGAGCGGAGGGTGTATTCGACGCCACGTTGAACTGAGGCCTTCAAACGTTCATCGCCTGTGACTGCCAATGCTTCGGATAGTGCTAACAACGCCATGCTGTGGCAATACATTCGCGCAAATAGTTTTGCGTCACCAGCAAGCAAACCATCATCGTTCTGTTCACGAATGAGAAATTCGAGTCCATACTGGACATTTTCGCGGTACTCTCCCTGGTAGTGGGTGTTCCCCGCTGCCATGAAAGCCAGCAACGCCAGCGCGGTTACGCCAGTGTCCGCTTCGACGCCCGCGCGATCTCGGTTGTGGCCAAGGGCTCGTGTTTCCATTCCGCCTCCGTGTTGATCAGAATCCCAGCGTCCATTTGTGGACTGGTTTTCGGCAAGCCAATTCAATGCCTCATTGACTGCTTTCTCGGATGCTTCTGTGCCGCCGCGTGTTTTGGCAACGGCGGTTCGATCGTCAATTCGTAATGAATACAGCTCCGGCATTGGCGCATCGTCCGAGGCGCGTCTTAATCGTGAAACCGGAACGACTTCGGTCTCGGGAGATCCGGAAATGACGGAACGGCTATCGTTGAATTTGGGCGTTGCGTTGGACGGCTCAGCACGGAGCTCTTTAAGTTTTGGTGCTTCAAAATCTTCAACGGCTTCCGGCTCATTATCGTCGGGAGTTTCAATATTGAGGGGCTCAAATTGCGATTCATCAATCTCAGGTTCAACACGCGGAATCACGAAATCTCCACCTTCGTCAAGCATCTTGAATTCTTCACCGGGCCCGTCTGCGGTAGGCCGTCGTTGAAATTCAATTTCTTCAGGGGCTGCAGATTCCCGCGATATGGGTGTCGCTTGCAAACCTTCAGGTTCGATCATTGCCGGTTTGGCCTGAAAGGGTGATTGCTCGGCACTCAGTCCAACATTTTCGAAGGCCTTTCCAAGTTCTTCTAGGTTGGCTTCCTGCATTTCTACCTGAGAATCAATCTCGGGCCGACCAAGCGGCTCCAACTCAGGCATGAAATCTGTATCGACGAACTGTTCTTCGGGTTCCGATTCCTCAATAGCGGGTGGGTCAATTTCTTCCAATTCGGGAGCCAAATCGACAACTCGCATTGTGATGGTATCTTTGCGTTGCACGGCAGGTGCGCGGGAAATCAAGTGAGTTCCGTACATGTATCCAATCAAAAGCAAATGCGCAACGACGCTCAGAACCACACATTTCCAAATTGGGCGAACTTGTCCCCATCTTGTCAGGGTCAGGATTAACAAAGCGGCGGCCAGCAAGCCACAGCCGATCAGTAACACCCACTGAAAACCAGGCGCTGCGAGGACGTTACCGATTCCCGCCCAGAGATTACCAAAAAAGAGTTGTACATTTTCCATAAGGGATTCCCGCCTGCCATTGCTCTATCGACGTTGAGTCGCTTGTTGGACGGAGATGTTCAATTCCGTAATGTTCGCTTGGCGACAAGTCGAAAAGACATCGACGACATTTTGGTAACGACCGTTGGCGTCTCCGCGAATTACCACGCCAAGGTTGTTGTATTGTTTTTGAGCCGATTCCAATCGTTCGAGAAGTTGGTCCAGTGTGACCATCTCCTGATCCAGTTGAACCTGGCCATTCTCGAAGATGTTGATGACGCGGTTACGAGGCGCTGTGCTGAGCGCCTTGGCATCGGTGACTTGCGGCACGCTCAGCGATATGTCTTTTTCGATTTCGTTAAGCTCCGTAAACCGACTGCCCACCATAAAAAAGATGATCAACAGAAAGATGATATCGATCAATGGCGTCAGATTCATCGAAGACAAATCTTCTTTGTGTGTTTTTAAAGGCATCGTCTTGTTCCCGTCCTTTTCAGACTTACCTAGGCGGCCGCTTTGCGTGTTCGTTTGGTTTTGGCTTGGTTGGCAACGATAGATTCCGCGGAAATCAAGTCGACTACTTTCATGCCAAGTTCGTCGATTTCAATCACGCGGCGATCCACGCGACTGCAAAAGTAGAGATAGGCAATCAATGCCGGAATCGCGACGGTCATTCCTGCTGCCGTCGTCAACAACGCACTACTGATCCCGTTGGCAATCAGAACCTTCGGATCCCCAATACTTGGGTCGACATTGGCAATTGCGTCGAAAGCGTAAATCATTCCTAGGACGGTTCCCAACAAACCCAACAGTGGGGAGATGGTGGCCACGCCGTTAATGACTCGCAAATATTTTCGCAAGTGATTTGACTGTCGTTCTCCGGCATCGAGAATCGATTGTTCGACTTCGACTGCAGGGCGTCCCCATTTGGATACCCCAGCTCGAAAGACTTGAGCGATCGGACTGTTGTTTTTTTCACAGAGCGAAATCGCTGAATCCCGCGTCAATTCACCTTCCCTCAATTGCTCGAGAAAACGTTTTACAAAGGGGCCTGGTAAAATGCGGCCTTTGCGAAGCGAAATCAAACGCTCAAAACTGAACATGACCAGGATGAATGAGCAAACGGCAATCGCGATCATGAGCGGACCACCGTTGTGGATCACATCGGTGAGTCGCTTGGACGTAACGACCTCGTTAGTCGGAATAGCAGCCGGAGTGACCGCTTCGGTTTCCACGGGAACGTTAAAACCACTTTGCGACGTCTGGCCGACGATTGACGACGTCGTGGATAATATCATCGCCATGAATACGAAACTGATCTGCACAAGGCTTAGGTTTCGAATTGAACGGTTCATAATGTTTGTCCTGAGAATAGTCTTTCAAAGGTTTTAGTGTTTTGTCGCGTGCGACAATGACGATTATCGGTTTACTTCAGTTGCCACAGCGCTGGCCTGCCGGTTGGAAAATTGCAAGCGTTTTTTGGCTTTATCCGCAAACTCACATTCAGGAAAGTCTCTCAATAGTTGCTCATAAAGAATCACCGCGTGCGTCCAATTGCCTAAGTGTTCCTGGCATTTGCCGGCTTCGTAAATTGCGGCGCTTCGCCAACGAGGGTAAGTGAATAGTGAATCAACTTTGTAGAACGCTCGAATGGCTTTTTTGTAATCTTCCTGGTGGAAGAACGTTTCGCCGATTCGCCATTGGGCTTTCGCGGCAGTTTCGGTGCGTCCCCCTTTGGGGGATGCGACAACTGACTGGAATTTCTCTCTGGCTTCGTCCAATCGTCCTAGTTTCTCCAAGGAACGTCCCATCAAGTAGACGTGTTCAAAGTTCAATTTGAATTCGGGGAATGACGCAATTGCTTTTTCCGATGCGGCAAGCACAACGGGCCATTGGTCAATTTTGGCTTGGCATTGAGAGTGGCGTAGTGCGACCCAAGGCCAAACGGTTTGATCAAGCAAATCGGTTTTTTCAACCAATTGTCCAAACAAGTCTGCTGCTGCGACGATTTCATTCTGTTGGTAAAGCGATTCAGCCAACCAGTAACTCGCCTTGGCATAAATGCCTTTGTCATCGCATCGATCGATCAATGATCGCATGTCTCGGGAAACATTCGCCCATTCGTTTCTCATTGCCGCCATTTGCCCATTCATATAGATCGAGCGAGATAGAATCTCTGGCTGAGTCGTGCTGGTAAGAAGTTGATTGATTAATTCTTGTGTTTTCTCGTAGTCTTTGCTTTTGAAACGATACTCGGCCAATCGATAGGCGGCATCTGCCCAATACTTACTGTCGGCATGGTTTTGCGCAAGTTTTTCGAACTGACGGTAACCTTGTTCGGGCAGTTTGAGATCGTTGTAAACCCACGCCAATTGATAGATGGCCTCGTCAATCTGATCTTGGTTGGTCGGAGACTGGAGGTAATCTGTCAAAGCAACCTTGGCTGCGTTGAGGTGATTGGGGCCACCCAGTTTTTGAGAACAGTATGCGACCCGAAGCCTGGCGATGTTGGCCAATCGAACCTGCGATGTCCGTGAAACGACAAGCTGATAAGTCTTTGACGCCTCGTCATAGTTTTTTGCGTCTTCTAATTGCTTGGCTCGTGCCATCGCAGCATCAATCGCAAAATCGGTGTCGGGGAACTCCGCTAGAATCCGTTCGAAATGTTCCAACGCACGGCGATTATCTCCGCCTTTGAGGTAGACCCAGGCCAGCCCGGTCAAACCCTTTCCGACAAGTTCTTTCTCCATACCCGGTTGAATGAGGATTTCATACCAGCGAGCCGCCAACCCCAGTTGTTTGTCCTGGTAAGCCGACGATGCCAAGAAAACGGCAGTCGTTACGACATATTGCTCGTTTTCGAAATCTTGCTTGAGTTGGTCGAAAGCTGTCGCTGCGTTAGTCCAATTTTTCAATTCGGCTTCGGAGATCGCAAGTTCCGAAAGGCAACGGGCGACCTCAGCACCGTTTGGCTGCAGAGAAAGGTAGGTTCTGTAGCGTTGCGTAGCCGTTTCATAATCACCAATCGCTGAAAGGGCAGTTCCATGAGCGATCGCGACAGCCGCTTTGAAAGACAGATCGTCTGCGGGCACTTTGGTTTGGGAAAGTGTTGCTACGGCGGAGTCGAAATCCTTCAACCCTATCTGCCCCAATCCAACGAAGTAATTCCATGTGGCACGTTGGCGCTGACTTTCAGGAGTATCATGAGCGGGCTGGCTTAAAAGTTCACTGAAAATCTCCACGGTTTTCTTGTACTCGCGCCGGTCGTAATGGATCCGTCCTTCAGATTCCTTGACGTCAACATAAAGTGGGCTTTGTCGGTACTTGGTTTCAAAGCGCTCCACCAGTTCCAGCACTTTATCATGATCGCTTAGCCGCTGAGCGATTTCAATTTCCAACTGCAGTGCGTCGTCGCCCCATTCACTGTCAGAAAAATTCTCGCGTATTTGTGTCAGCCACTTGATCGCCTCTTCGGTGCGCCCAGCATGCGTCCAGGCAACGGCCCCATCAAAATAGACAGCTGGACCAAGTTTCGCGGAAACCTGTTCTGGTGAAAGGTCTTCAAAGTATTGAATGGCTTTTTGTGGTTCACCCAATTCCAGATGGCAACGGCCAAGCCAATAGGTTGCTTCGGTAATCCGAGCGGGGGTGTTTACCGTGTTTCGTTTGACTTCGCTGAAGTATTCGATCGCCTCTGCCCAGTTTGACTGTGCAAACTCAAGCAACCCAAGTTGAAGTCGGGTTTCTCCAATAATCTTTGGACCACCCTGTTGTATCAACTGATCGAAATAAGTTCGAGCTTCGCCGTGACGGAATTGCATCTGAAGTGATTTACCCAACCCAAGGCGATACTCGTCAATCATCGTAGAATTGGGAAACTGTGACAGGACCTTCTCAAAAACGTGCTGTGCTAATTTGGGTTCGTTCTTTTGCAGTCTGGCTTCACCCAGGTAGGCTGCCGCGAATTGAAGGAGTTCCGAATTCGGGTTTTCCCTAATGAATGTTTCAAGCATCGCTGTGGCTTGAACGTCCTGAGTTCGATAAGCAATTTCCGCGAGTCGAAAACTGGCCCTGGGGACAAACTCGCTGTGCGGCTGATATACAAGGAATTTCTGGTAGGCAATTTTCGCAAGTGGGAAATTGGAAAGTTGCAGTTGTGATTCACCAAGGAAAAAATATCCCTCGTTGGACTGCTCCGTTTTGGGGTGATTTCCAATTAGCGTTTCGAATGCCGAGACACTATCCGTCCATTCTCCCCGAGAATAATATCCCGCAGCTTCGCTAAATTGGTCGGCAGGCGATTGGGAATACAGAGACGTACTCGCTGCAATCCAAGTCACAAGTGCCGTACACATCGACAGGTAGTACTGCTTTCGGGTCATGCCCGTTCTCACGCTATATTTGGGGTGTGGGGGAATTCGACCTCGTTTTTAGGTAAAATCGGTCGGATAATCCCTGCAAACAGAAAAGTCTCTCTTCTGGTATCGACGGATAAACTCGCCAACTAAAACAGTTCGTAGTCGCTAGCTGTCATACCGCCGCAAAGTTTGCGAAGATGGAAAGGATGGCATGGCTGGGAGGAGTTCCGCTAGCTGGGTTTTGGGAGTAAACAATCTCCGGTCTTGTCGTCAAACTTGGATCGCAACGTAGTTTGTTGGAGAAAGTCGTGAAAGATTACCGTTCCATTTTTTTGTTTTTCGTTTTTCTAGTCAGCACTTTTGATAGCAGTATTGCTCAAGACGCGACCAAGCCTATCAAAATCTTCATTTTGGCAGGGCAGTCCAACATGGAAGGCAAAGGAAGCGTTCACACATTGAATCACCAACTGAATGTCCCGGAGAAGGCCGAGAGATTCGCACGCTACAAAAAGGGTGAGTCGTTTGTGGAGCGCGAGGATGTTTGGATTGACTACCTGGGCGGGAGAGGCCAGCGACACGGTCGGCTTACCGTTGGATATGGAATCAGTGAGCCGAATAGCGTTCGGCTATTTGGACCTGAATTGGGTTTTGGGTGGACGGTTGGTGAACATTTCGATGAAACCGTACTGATAATCAAGACTGCGTGGGGTGGTAAATCGATTGATTGTGATTTTCGACCGCCAAGTCGGGGTTATCCAGATTCCCTGCAAGCCGGTTATGAAAAAGCGAAGGAGCGAACCCCCGAACTGACATTGGAGCAGCACAAGGAAACCTATGGGCACTTCTACCGTTTGATGATCGAAGAAATAAAGAATGTGACAGGTGATCTGAAGACCTACGTTCCCAACTACGAAGATCAAGGATTCGAGTTCGCCGGTTTTGTCTGGTTTCAAGGTTGGAATGATCAGTACGCGCCGACCTCCGTTGAAGATTATCAAGACAATTTGATTGGGTTGATCAAGGATCTTCGTAGCGAGTTGAAATCACCCGACTTAGCTGTCGTGATCGGCGCGATGGGCCATGGTGGTGAGGAACAGGGCGGCAAGATTAAGGAAATCGCCGATGCGCAAGCGGCAGTCGCTGCAGAGGATGAATTCGATGGAAGGGTGATTACGATTCGGACCGCTCAGTTCTGGGACACAGAAGCTCAAGAGGCGTTTAAGCAACACTGGGCGGACGAGGCAACACGTGACATCGACAAATGGCGTGAGTTCGGTGACGATCGTTCCTACCACTATTTTGGCTCCCCCCATTTTTTCAACCAAGTTGGAATCGCCTTCGGTGATTCGATGATCAAACTTCAGAGGTAGCAACGATGCAGCGAATGTTCAAATACCCAATTTGTCTCCTCGTTTTGTTTATAGGGGCGACTGCCTGTTCCCAGGAGTCGCAATCCGGAGCGCTGGTGATTGTTGGAGGCGGCGGAACTCCAGATTCTGTGATGGAAAAACTGGTCACGATGGGCGGCCAAGCTGGAAGCTTTGTTGTGATCCCACAAGCATCCTCGCGAGCCGAATCGGGCGACGAATTGATCGAGTTTTTTACTTCGTTTGGAGCGAAAAACGTGAGTGTTCTCAACATCCGCGAAGCCGAAAAAGGGCTCTCCCAATTAGATGAAGCAAATGTAATCTGGATCGGAGGTGGCAATCAGAATGCGTTGATGGAAAAATTGCCGGAATCATTCGTGCTGAAAATTCAGCAGCGTTTTCAAGAGGGGTGCACCATTGGAGGGACCAGCGCCGGTGCGGCGGTGATGTCTGAGCGAATGATAACCGGGGAGGCGGAGCTCGAAGGGGTTCATGCAGACGCGACGCGATTGGAAAAAGGGCTCGGTTTGACGAGTTTGATTGTCGATCAGCATTTTCATCGTCGTCGCCGATTCAATCGGCTGTTAAGTGCCGTTCTTGATCATTCAGAAATGTTGGGTGTGGGAATTGATGAGCGAACAGCAGTTGTTGTCTCGAATAACCGGATTGAAGTTTTGGGAGAAAGCAGCGTCTTGATCGTGGATGCAACAAACGCTGAAATTGGCGATACGAATTCGGGGCAGGATCACGCGGCGGAGGGAGTCAAGCTTCATCTGCTGGTCGCAGGTCAAACATTCGACTTACCTCAATCCGAAGATGATGCAGTAAAATGAAAATGCGTCCCTCGTCAGTGATGATGATTGAGTGCATGCCGCATTCACTGTTGTTGCAGATGCGGCGGTTCATGCTCGTCGTTTTGATGGAATAAATAGTCGAGCGATAACGGTGAGTTGGAGAAGCACGGTTGCACTAGATCGCGTTTGGTTTAGGTATGGCAGTATTTTTCGTCGTTTTGTCTTGGAAACAACGGCGACGTGACACGATGAGGCCGTGACTTTTTCATTCATGTTCGAATGGTTCCGCGTTTGCCTTAGGTTTTATGGAAACCCGACTAGGTTGTGATTAAATCAACTGGGCTGGAGCAAGTATTTGTTTTGCGCTAAAACTTAGTAATGAACAATAAAAAAAGAGTGTTTGCACGAGTGCAACGGCCAGAACGTCATCAATCAGAATGGAAACCTTTCTGCCTCGACGAACTTCTTTCGACAGACCATCGTGCTCGCGTGGTTTGGGAATATGTAGAGTCATTGGATTTTTCAAAGCTTTACGGAAAGATCCTGGCAGTGGAAGGGCGTGCAGGACGGACGCCGGTCGATCCGAAAATTCTTCTTTCACTTTGGATGTTCGCGACGCTCGAAGGGATCAGCAGCGCCCGTCACGTGGCACGGTTGTGCGAACGCGACCTTGGCTACATGTGGATTTGCGGCGGAGTCAGCGTCAACCACCACCTCTTGAGTGATTTCCGCTCAACCAACCCCGAGTTCTTTGACGAGCTTCTCAGCGAAACGGTCGGCACGCTGATCTCGCAAGGTTTAGTTGAACTCGATGTGATTGCTCAAGATGGCATGCGTGTTCGCGCCAGCGCTGGTGGAGGTTCGTTTCGCCGCCAAGGCACGCTCACAGAAAGCTTGAGCCAGGCCAAGCAACGCGTAGAACAATTGCGAGCAGAAATGGACGATTCTTCTATCGGGCAAACAAGTCGTTCAAAGCAAGAAGCGGCTCAACTTCGCTCCGCCGAAGAACGCCAATCACGGCTCGCTGACGCTCTGGAACAACTTCAAGAACTTCGCGCCCGCAAAGAAAAACGCAAGAAGGGTAGCGGTGCTGAAGCTCGTTGTAGCACAACAGACCCTGACGCCCGCAAGATGAAAGTGGCCAGCGGTGGCTACCGTCCTTGCTACAACGTTCACCTTGCGACGACAGCAGATTCTCGTGTAATCCTCGACGTGGAAGTCAACAACAATGGCAGTGACGGCGGGCAGATGAGCGTCATGCACAAAAAAGTAGTTGCTCGGCATGGCGAGGTTCCAGAGAAAATGCTGGTAGATGGCGGCTTTACGACGCACGCTGATATCACGTTGCTTGAAAGGCAAGGCACTGCGGTTTATGGTCCGATTCCTAAAGAAGCAAAGCTGCTAAAAAACGGCAACGATCCGCATGAACGTCAGCCGAAAGACACCGACGAGGTGTTCAAGTTTCGGCAGCGAATGGCAACGGACTCAGCAAAGGAACTTTATAAAGCGCGGCCTTCGATCGCAGAGTTTCCTAACGCGGAGTTCCGCAACCGAGGGCTCCAGCAGTTTCGAGTTCGAGGTTTGGCTCGAGTGCAATCGGCAACGTTACTCGTAGCGTTGACGTTTAACTTTATGCGTTGGATGGCGTTAAAGGGCGTCAAAGCGGCGATTTAAAGCAGAAAGGGCGCGATTGAATGCTACAAAAAGCAACCAATCGAAACACAAAAACATACCAAGCCTGAAAACGGCAAACAAAAATTCAAAATCAAAAATCCAGCGCCAAAATTTCGCTAAAACTGTCGCTGCAGAATTTAATCACTACCTAGACGCGTCAGCGAGGACGAACCTGACACGTCCTCGCTCACGCTCTCACGCTTCGGGTTTCCATGGGTTATGCAGGCTACGCCATTCTGTTCATGCATAAATGAAAGATCACAGCCGCTTCACGGCGCCCAGATTCAAAGCAGAAGTTGGTGCAGAACGAAGGGGTCAGGTGCAAATCGCGCAGATTGAATTCTTGGGTGCCATGCTCCTTGCAACGCGTGGGCTACGCCCTAACGAGAATCGATTGAGTAGGTTTCGAAGCTTGGACGGCCAACGATCCAATCTCAAAAGAACATGGCCACGCGAGCGAGGCCATGGCACCCAGTGCTCCACCCCGGGGATTGGGTAAGTCCAACTTGGCTTAGCCTTCAAGATCCTTCAGGCGAAAAAACTCTTCCTGAGAAACGGGCTTCCATGTCCAGCTGTTTCCCATCCAGCGGTACCAGACGTAGATCTTGCCCTCGTCGTCCATGTGCAAATCTGCTTCGTCAAAGGTAAGGTCTTTTCCAATTTCCCAACTAAGTACCTGATAGGTGCTTTCTCGGTTTCCAAGGTTGCTGACGGGTGCAATTCCATCTTTGCCCTCACGTACTGGTTTTCCGATGGCATGGACTTGAACCGTTTCCCCTTTGTCGCCAGTTAGTCCTTGGAAATCAAAGAATGAGTTGGAAAATTCAAAAGACTGTGAGTGTTCACCGTGGCTATCGGAAACCGCTTCAATCAAGCGAGTCGCTTTTTTTTGAACTGTCTCGTGAAACTTGGGGCGCTTGTTATTCTTGCGAATGTATTTTGATCCGACTTCCAGGTTTTTTTGGCTCAGGCACTTGTCGGAGAGGCACATCGATGTGATGCGATCTTTTTGGCTGATCGGACGCACTTGGCAGCGGTCACAAATGATAAGTGGGGCTTGCTTTTCACGTCCGCAAGCAAAACAAACAGCAATCACAACAACGATCCCGATTGAGTTTAACGAATGTTGAAAGTTGATTGTGGAAGGAGTAGGACTGGGTAAGTCACATCCTTGAATAACTTTCGCGTAAGTGTAGCGGGTATTCTGCTTCAACAGGCAAAACGAAGTGAGAAAACCGTCAAGATGCCCGAAAAAAGCCCCGGTTCGAACGAGGATCATACGTAACTCCGTGACGTAGATCGTTTTTTGAAAAGAAAGCGAGAATTCTAGTCGGAAATCGCTTGGTGTCGCGACTATCTTTAAAATCGATTTTTCCTGTTTCAACTGTGAGGTCCAATAGTGAGTCGTTACCCAGTATTGCTTGCTGTGATTGTGATTCTTTCTGCATTGCCAATGTTGGCGAGAGCTCAAGACGATTCGCCAATTCCCATTGCCGAGATCCCTTTTGAAAAGATTGGTTCTCATCTTTTTATCCAGCTTCAAGTAAATGACGAGGAAGAACCTTGTAACTTTATCTTTGATACTGGCGCTGCAATTACCGCATTTGACAAGAAGTATGCGGAAGAACTCAATTTAAAACCGGATTATGAGACAACCGCAATGGGAGCAGCTGGCGCAGAAGTTTACCAGGTTTGCGAAAACCAACAGCTTCGGTTTGATCAAATGAAGATCAACTCGGTGACTGCGATCCTAAGCGATTTTTCATCCATGTCGAACTCCATGAGTCGGAAAATCTCAGGTGTGGTCGGTAGCGATTTTATCCGACGATATCTGGTTGAGTTGAACTACACCGAGCAGAAGATTCGGCTTATCGAAAGGGAGTCAAAGGTCATGATCTCTCGGAATTCCAAGCGATCAAATTTGACAGTTTGAGTACGATTCCAATTATCGATGCAGAATTGGAACTGGCGGATGGTGAACGACTATCAGGAAAAGTGCTTTTTGATACCGCTGCTGGACTGTCACTGCTTCTTAATAGTCCCTTTGTAAAAAATAATGAGGTCGTCGAAAAGTCCGGGCAACACTATCAGGCGGAAATGGAAAGTCTGACAACCGAAGTTGGATACGATGTCGTCAAAGTCAAGTCGGTGACGATCGCCGGCCAGAAGTTTGGGGAAATGGAGGTTGTTCTTTCGAGTTCAAGGCAGGGCGTCACCAGTGATGCGGCCTATATGGGGATTTTGGGGAACGACATCATCGAACGTTTTGACATTTTTCTCGATTTCTCAGGGCGCACTCTTTACCTGCGTCCGAATGCCAAAGTTGCAGACAATTTCCAGTTCAATTTATGTGGTTTGCAGTTGACCAGAAAAGACGCAGTGATCACAGTCCGAAACGTTGTCGAAAACTCGCCCGCAGACAAAGCTGGATTCGAAACCGGTGATCAAATTATCTCGGTCGACGGTCAAGCCGCTGACAACACAGAGGAGGTCAGGCAATGGTTCGAGAATGATGGCGCAACAGTCAGCGTTTTGATAAATCGTGGCGGAAGAAAATTCTCCATTGATCTTTTGCTGCAACGAATTTTGGACAAGTAGTCATTGCTTGCCCTCTTTAGTTCCCATCGTTTGCCATTAATGAAGTGCAACGGGCATGTCATCTTCATGGCCCTGGGAAATCACTCTCGCGTCTACTGGCTTGCTGTACTTGTTGACCCATTTGAACGCGGAAAAATTGCCACGTTACATGTTTGATTTCTCAAACACTTGAAGCTGAGCATCGTTCAGTACCAACTTCATTACGTCGTTGACGGCAAATTTCCCTTTGAATTTTTTGCGAAATGCTTTTCGCGCATCTCGCATTGAGATCAATTTGTTACCGATTGTCGGGTAAATCTCTTCGGTATACTGTTTTCGCAATGATTCTTGTTGTTCAAACGAGAGGATTACTACTTCATCCAGCAGTGCGATGCGTTTATCGACCACGAGGTTGATCTTAGATCGATTGGATTTCAACACATGGGATTGGTACTTGCCTAGTTTCTCTGGATCGCGAAGTGATTTTTCTACCGCTGGCATCCAGCGTGGATGGAAAAGGATGGCGTGACGGAATTCAGCACGGATTTCAAATTCGTTTTCGTCTTCAAGCTGAGAATCTGGGCGGATGTAATCAACATCAAGTTTGTCCCAGTTTTTTGTTTTGACTTGCGCTTCCTCAGCCTCAGCCGGTTTGTCTATGTCGTCTCCTTCACCAAGTTCTTCTTCTTCCTCCTGCTCTTCATTTCCCGGCTGGGGAAACTGCTGTTCATAGTGTTTGTGAATCTGCTCGATTCCTACAGCAAGGCGATTTGAGACAACACCTTTTGCGGCGATCTTTAACTTTTGTCCATCGGAATCAGAGAGGGCAAGCTGCGTCTTTATCCGTTCAATGTCGCTGTAAAGGTGGAAGTACGCGTTTTCACGGGCCTGCTCTTCCCACGCTTGCACCGCTTCGTCAAATCGTGCACGCGTCGAATCAGCATCGTTCTCCTGGCCGAAAAGCGTTCCTGCGATGAGCCAGGGAAGAAAGAACAGACATTGAGCAATGGTTTTCATTTTCATGTTTACTCCTCGAACGATTTTTCTAGAAACGGCTTCGGCCTCAGTGGACTCAAGTGTACTTGGGCCTGGGTGTTTTTTGAAGACGATTGGCTGCAATCACATAGCATTGCTATGCCCGATTTTCAATTTGATGAAGGAATTCTGAGAATCTTGAGAGGCTGTGAGGGGCAGTTTTGGATTCGCCGCGTAATCGATTTGGAATAGGACTGTTCTGTCAACGTAAGGGGTGGTGAATGCCTGGGCGAAAAAAGTTTCCATCTATGCGGCCTAGTACCTAGGCTCGTCTTCGATTGACGGGCCGAGAACATCAGATACACCGGTTTTCTTAGCCTTGTTACCGTCAGTTCAAAACGGTCCGGGTACTAGCCCGAAGTTCCGCGTTTGAGAGGAATAAGAATTGTTTCGGCAGGAGCTTCAACCTGGGGTGATGAATCTGAGAAATCAGTTAAGTTACTCTGTTGTTTTGCCGGTATGTGCTTTGTAGGCTTCAATTTTTTTGGCATGCGTGGAATTGGCAAGGTTTGATTCTGTAACCCAGAGCTTCCATTTCTTGTTGCTGACTTCTTTTAACAGTCTCTTGATTTCGGAAGGCGTTTGCTTTGACATCAATGTCGGTAATGCTGCCAGCAGCGACGTGAATCCGCCCCGCGTGTGTTGCCGCTGAAGCCTTTTGTATCCGCCCAACGTTGACTCCAGCACCTCGGTGCTCACCACCAGACGAAACTTGGAGTACGGCGAATCGAGCAAGCGATGTTCGCATTGCTCATAGACTTGAACCAACATCAAATAAACTTTCTGAACGATGTCTCCCTGCAAATTAAGTTTGGCCAATTGCCGTTTCAATTGATTCGTCGCCCCAGCATACACACCTTGCTGGTTACTAAATCGTAGCACACTTGAGACGATCGCCTGGCACTGCCGCCATTGCCGAGCGGATTCAGCAAATGCCTGGACCCAACCAAGTTTTTCCTTCAACCGATCCGTTGTCACGCCCTGGCTTTCAGCGGTTTCAGGATTTTCGAGGTGATGCTGGATCATCCGTTGCCATTTGAGTAACGGCGAAAGAGTCATAAAGCGGCACTTGGATTTTTTCTTGGGCGGCAGAAAATGAGCCAACTCGGTTTGTTGAATCTGCGCAGCGGTGGTCTCGAGTTGCGATTCGAATTCCTGAAAGACATCATCTTTGCCAAGGGTGTGTTTGAGAATGTTGGCTGCTTTATGCTTGATGTCGTCCATCACTAGCACGGTTTTCCCCTGTTTTTCAAAGCCTTTAATGCCCTCGTGCAGTTCACGGGCTCCGTCAACGACGATGCTCATCGGAACTCCAATCTTGCTTGAGAGCTCATCCAGCGCCAACGCGACCGATTGCTTGTCACGCAAATCACCAGGCACGATTGCCAACACCGACATGTCGTCACGCCGCAACGAACGACCCTTGGGCAAGTCCGATTGCCGAATCCCAAGGATGAGTAAAACGTTTTGCTTGGCCAGTTGAACACTGTGGTCGACCATCCATATCCAGTCGTCGGCCCGAGTGCCCGATGCCTGCAGCAAGCCAACGCCGCAGCGGCATAACCAGGTGCGAACCGTCGTCCAGTGCGGAATCTTGAATTCGACTCCCAACCATTGCTGGACGACTGAAAGGACCGCTTCGATAGGACGAAACCCAATCACTTTGACCAGTTCCAAGCACATCGAAATCATTCTGGGGCCGAAGCTGTGATTGGCAATGATCGGAGCAGCGGGCAGGCATTGGTGATCACGCCGTTGTTGGAGCTCCCGCTTGAGTTGAGCGAGTTCATTGGCTTGACGGGTAACCTGAAGTTCAACAGCACGCTTCTCATTGACCAGTCGTTGTCGATGATGGTCTGAATCTGCCAGCTGTTGCTTAAGACGTTGGTTTGCGTCACGTTGCTTTTCGCGTGAGCGAAAAAGACTACGTACAATTTCTCGGGCACGTGACTTGAAATGAGGGACCGTAAAAGTAGATAATGTCATCGTTGCGTTTCTTCGTTATGGGATTTTTTACCGAAGAGACTATTTCGCGGAAACGCAACACTTTTAAAATACCAATCTTCCCCAAATTTCCCAATCGTGCCTGGATTCATCACCCCAGCCTCAACCTCCCGGAAAACCGATCGATGCGCACTTGCCGCGGAGCGGCTATGTCCATTAGCCTCAGACTTCAGTCTGGGCTAACGTCCGCCCAAACGATTCTCGGATCGACGATAACCCTCGCACGACCGCTCAAAGCCAATCAAACTCTGCCCACTAATCACCGCTAGCACCCCCTGCCCTTGTAACTTTTCCATTTCGGCAAGTCGACAATTCAACTAATCTTCGCCGCCCGAATTCTCAAGCGATGAGCGATGTCAGACCATTCGTCACTTACGTCAAGTTCCAGTCGACCCCTTCGGCTCAAGATGCGTCCTGACGTAACTTCGAATCGTCAGGTCTACCAAGGTCGAGAGTACTGGGTCGTCAAAGACCCAATCTCGCTTAAGTACTATCGCTTTGAGGAAGAAGAGTTTGCCATCCTGCAGATGCTTGACGGGAAACTAAGTGCTGACCAAATCAAACGCAAATTCGACTATCAATACGCGCCGCAAAAATTAACGCTCCAGGAACTTTATCAGTTCGTTGGAATGCTTTATCGCAGTTCCTTGCTGGTTTCCGACTCGCCGGGACAGGGAGTCGAGCTGAAAAAGCGTTGCGACAAAAATCGCGCCCAAGAGATCAAGGGCGTACTGTCGAATGTTCTGGCCGTAAAATTTCGCGGCTTTGATCCCAATTCAATCCTCAATCGACTGGACCGTTGGTTCGGTTGGTTTTTTTCCTGGCCTGCGTTTTTTGGTGTCCTAATCATTGCACTTGGGGCACTGGGGCTACTCACCACCCACTTTGAAACGTTTCAGACCAAGCTTCCCAAATTTCAAGAATTCTTTGCCACAAGTAACTGGTTTTGGTTGTTTCTCGTGATGGGAGTCACCAAAGTCATCCACGAATTTGGCCACGGCATGGCCTGCAAACGATTCGGTGGTGAATGCCACGAAATGGGAGTCATGCTGCTGGTGTTGACTCCATGCCTGTACTGCAATGTTAGTGATTCATGGATGTTGCCTAGCAAGTGGCGACGCGCTTTTATCGCTGCGGCGGGAATGTACTTTGAATTGATCATTGCCTCAGTTGCGGTGTTCGTTTGGTGGTACAGCCAACCTGGTTTGCTCAACCAACTCGCACTAAACACTATTTTTGTCTGCAGCGTTAGCACCTTGCTATTCAACGCGAATCCGCTTTTGCGCTATGACGGATACTACATCCTCAGCGACCTGATGGAAGTTCCCAATCTGCGGCAAAAGGCCTCGACGGTTCTGTCGCGAACAACCAGCAACTGGTGCCTTGGCATCCAAGGGCGTGTCGATCCATTTTTGCCGACTCGAAGAAAATGGTTGTTTATTTTGTACAGCGTCGCCGCCGTTGTTTATCGATGGTTCATTACCATCGCGATCTTCTGGTTCCTGTATCAATTACTTGAACCCTACGGTCTTAAGATTGTCGGGCAGCTGATTGCATTGACGGCGATTTGGGGGCTACTCGGAATGCCCATCATCAAACTTTACAAGTTCTTTAACATACCAGGGAGGATGCAAAGCGTGAAAACTTCGCGTGTGGTCATCAGTTCAATTGTTGCTGTAAGCTGCCTGATTGGCATCATGATGATTCCGTTACCCCACTACGTTCGATGCAGCTTTTATATTCAACCGGAAACCGTCAATAATATATTTGTTGAGACGCCAGGGCTGGTAACCAAGATTCACGTTCAGCCCAACACGATCATCCGAAAAGGTCAGCCGATCGTTTCGCTTGCCAACGACGCGCTTGATTTGCAATTGATCAGAATGGAACGTGAAGTCTGGCAGGCAAAGGTCAGTTACCGCACATCGCAAAAAGCAGCGGACCGGGACTCCTCACTTGCCCCCGAAGCCGACGCGGCCTTTGCGACATTGTCGGCAGTGATCGCCAAATTTAACCAAAGACTGCTCGACATCGACTCTGAGTTGGGTTGCGTCGCCGTACGCGCCGAAGCGGATGGAGTTTTGATTTCGCCCCCCACAACACCCAAGCCCGAGGAATCCAAAGGAGAGCTCTCCAACTGGCATGGTACGCCCTTAAACCCACACAATCATGGGGCTTATCTTGGACAACGAACTCTGCTGGGACAGATTGTTCCCGAAAACTGCAATATGCAGGCTATCTTGGCCATTGAACAAGAAGATATTGAATTCATCCAAATGAACCAGGACGTCCGACTCTGGGTCAATCAACTAGCCGGACAAACCCTGCAATCCCAGACCAAACAAATCTCGCCGGTTAAGATGGAATTGGTTCCCAAGGCACTTTCCAGTCGATACGGTGGTGCAGTCCTCACGACCGCCAACCGTCAGGGGCAGGATCAGCCCGCCAATACGACCTATCAGGTAAGTGTTCCTGTGGATCAACTCCCTGGCCTGCTGAACGGGTCGACGGGCAAAGCAAAGGTCCATGTGGGCTATCAAACGGTTGGTCAAAAGCTCTGGCGAACTGCTTGCAGAACTTTCCGCTTTGAACTTTGAGCCGCGGGCTTTGAATCTGAGCTGAGATGGTGCAGAATACCGTGTCAAGATCCTAACTTTTGGAATTCAATGGACAAAAAGACCAAAAAGAAGATTGAAGTCGCACGAAAAAAAATCGACAATCTAATGAAGCAGCTCGCGGGTGCAAAACTGCAAACCGATGAGCCGGACGAAATCAAAAAAATCAAAGCCGAGATCGAAGCCAAACTAGCGGAGATCAAGAATCTAAAAGCCTCCTGAGTTAACTTCCAAAGCAATGTTTGGGTTCATCAACATCAACAAACCCCCTGGCGTCACATCAAGGCATGTGACTAGCCAGGTCCAGCGTCTGCTGGGCACGGGAATCAAAGTCGGACATGCGGGCACGCTGGATCCACTGGCAACTGGCGTATTGGTACTGGCAATTGGACCGGCAACCCGTCTGATCTCTTACCTTCATCAGAAACCCAAAAGTTATATCGGCCAGTTTCGACTCGGCTTAACCAGTCCATCACAGGACATTGACAGCGAGGTCGAGCCCGTGCATAGCGCAAACGCCGTCAGCAAGCTCGAACTGAATTCCGTTCTTGATCGATTTTTGGGCACTATCACTCAAACGCCTCCCAAATACTCTGCCATCAAGATCGATGGCAAACGAGCGTACAACCTTGCCCGACGTGGCAAGGACGTCATCATGCCCGAACGCGAAATTGAAATCCATTCGGTCGCTCTAAGAAAGTTCAGCTACCCCGACTTTGAAATTGAAGTCAGATGCAGTAGCGGAACTTACATCCGGACACTCGGACGCGACATTGCACTGGCCTGCGGTACCGACGCCGTGATGACTGGGCTACGACGCACTCAAGTGGGCATTTTCGACATCACCAACTCTTCTGAGATTCCGCAACTCAATCATCGTTCAACGGCCACAGATCGCATTGAGTCTCCCCTAGTCACACTTCGTGATCACTCGCGGCGCAACGTAACCCACAGTCAGATACTGGATTTGTATCACGGCAAGTCGATTCAACTTGATTGCAATTCTGAAAACGTAGCTGTCACTCACGATGGTCACTTGATCGCGATTGTCAGCAAGACCAATGAGCAGACATTCAAGCCTCACGTCAACTTTATTCATCACTGGTTGAGAAACGGCACCTACCAAATTGAGTCACTGGACAACCACGGCACCACCTGTGGCGATGGACCCAACAATCCACCGACTCATCGAGAAACTCGCGAGTGACAATCAGGACCGAGACGGCGCTACTCTAAATTCGGTCAAGTAAATAATTGCAACCCGTAATTGAATAATTGTTGGCGACGTCAAGTCATCTTCCTGCCAGCAAGATTCATCAAAATACTGGCCGTTTAGGTGAACCAATGTAACGCCTTGCACCAACGGTTCGAGAATTCTGAAATCCGTTTGCCCACCTTCTAGCCAGCGAGCCCCAAGGTTCTTATCGTACTCCTTTTCGCGGAAGAACAAGTAAAGACCCTACTTTTTTGCCAAGGAGAAACGATGAACTCACGGATGTGGATTCTTAGTTTTACAACTTTATTTTTAGCGTTACCCTCAACTTTAACTCTCGCAAGTGAATCAGCAGTCGGGACAGGCGAACAGCTTTCACCTCAGGCCAATCTCTCTCCTTCGTCACAGGCACAATCCAAGCCCAATACCTTAAACCACGTGCTCCAATTGGTTTACAAGGAAAAGCAGATCGGCACTGCATTTGAACTTCTTTCAGACACCTTTCCTCCCAATCAAAATCAAACACCGCATGCGACAAAAATCCTTGAAGCCCTGGCTGGAATTTTGGAGACCGCGCAAACGTCTGACGAAACAGCTTTGGCCCAAGACACATTGTCCTACGCAAGAACCTTGATCGCTAGTTCTTTCAACGATGGTCAACTCGCAGGACATGGCCAGGTCGAAATCGCCTACCCGTTTATGCAGTCGATCAGTCGTGTTGCCCACTCCGCCATCAAACTGGACGCGGACTTGGCCGCAGAAATGTTCGTCCAAGTCGGACAAATCGCTCGAAACCTGGAATTGAACCCAACGTTTCCTTCCCAGGCATTGCGTGGCATCGCTGCCAACATCGTTGCCGAAGCAAAAGGGCACGCACTGCGAGGCAACATCGAACAGGCAACCGAATCATTGCGATTGGCTTACCAATGGGGATTTGTCGATTTCCAGGTCGCTTTGAATGACGAAGTCCTGTGCAGTATCGACAATCAGGGCACACTCAAGCAGATGACCAATCAAGCTCGTGATAGTTATCAAGCGACCGTACGAACTCAAGTCCAGAATGCACTGATGAACTTTGGTCAGTTTCAAGTCAATTTCAAACTTGATGGAATGGAAGCAGGCAAAACCTTTTCTCAGGAGAATTACCGAGGCAAAATTCTAATCATCGATTTAGGAGCGACTTGGTGTGCCCCCTGTGTTAAAAGCATACCTCACCTAAAAGAACTGCAGGAAGAGTTCGGAAAACACGGCGTACGTGTCCTGAATGCCTCGTTTGAAAATGAAGAGTCGCTGGAGGAGAATCAAAAACTTCTAAGAGATTTTGTAGAAAAACACCAAATCAATTACGACGTCGCCCTGGGAAATGAAGCCCTCAAGGCATCGATTCCCAACTTCCAACAGTTCCCCTCACTGGTTTTCGTCGACCGGCACGGTAACGCTCGATACGTCGCCAACGGATACCACGATCACACACAAATTTCGACGATCGTCGAAATGCTGCTTGAAATGGAATCGAGCGTCAATTGACGTCGCGATTCAATTCAATTCACAGAAGCCGAAGTCGTTGACTTCGGCTTTTTTCGTGGACGGAGATTGTCTTGGCGAACCCCCTACAACTCAGCCTTCAATAACTCAAGATGCGCTCGTAACCGCACGTCAATGATTGATGGGCCATTCCAAAAGAAAAGGCGAGCGGTGTAAACCGCTCGCCCTGATGAGGATAGGTTTTGCCGGGTGCGTTTAACTCAACGCAACAGACTGTCTGGCCAATGTTACATCTGCGAATCACGCATTCTCACTAACATATCGCTTGCAAGAGTGTTTACCCGGCAAAACCATTTCCCTCAATCTCCCTTTGTCCGATTCCGATAGACGGGTCCGACCTCAAGTACTTCGTTGCCAGTTTTTAAAAAAATGCCAACGAAGAAAATTATGCTGTTCCAAATCAGCAACAAACCTAGTTGCCGTAATCTGCCTCCAATTCACCAAATACCTTTGAGCACATGTTGATGATCACTTCAGGGCTGACCGAACGGTCAATTGCCTGAACCGAACCGTCACATAAACTGAAAATCACAACCCGCGGATGGGCCGAGCTAAATTGCTCGATCGAATACCGCCTGTTTCCATCAAGATCCCGAAAAGGATTCAGAAAGGGATTGGGATTAACTAACGAATAATCGACATCATAAGCCCAGTTCACAAACAGACCCCATGGAACGTAAACGTAGCCGTAACTGGACTGTCGCTGGTTGTTGACGACTTCTCCTTGGCTTTCACCAAACAAAAGGGTATGTGACGCACCACCTTTTTTCGCCGCCAACCGATCCGAAAGATTCAAGCGACCGCGGTAGTTTTCAAACATCGTCGTATTGAAATACCCTTCACACGGCATGTAATCAAGACGGCAACGAACGGGATACCCCGCTGAAAAATTTTCGATAGCCGCGGGATCAGTCATCGAAGGACATTTAAGGATTTCCAAACTCGGTAGCGACGCGGGCAGGGCGAAATCAATTCCGTCTGCCAGAACTAGCGAAGGAAACTCGTGCTTTGCACGTTGCCCCATCAACTCGCGCTGATTTTCCACATCAAGAAAGGGCGCGATTTTCAAAACATAGGAACTAAATTCCAAGTCACCCGAATTCACAGGAGTTGCAACCGCTCCGTTGATACGCCCAGCCACTAAGGGGTCCTTTTTGAACGCCGAGTCAAACTGCTGAGCCGCCATCGCAAGACGCCGTGAATTGTTTGAGCAGGCGGCACGCCGAGCCGCTTCACGCACCTGAAGGGCTGCAGGAAAAAACAAACCGAGAAGAAGACCAATGATTGCAACAACAACCAAAAGTTCGACAATCGTGAATGCAGTTCGAGGATTCCCCATCAGGGCTCTTCTCCAATAATGAAACGTCGACCTACTAACAGGTCTACGGGATGTTCATTAGATTCTCGCTGTCCTTGGAAGATTCTTACTCGATTCATCAAATATTTACGCAAAAACTTGGTGGCATGCCGAAAACACAACACAGAAAATGGCGCTCGTGTATTGGCCCACATTGATTGGTCCTCAAAATCGCAACAGAGCAACTGTCACGGTGACACTTTCGACTTTCAATCACTGAAAGAACGAAATGCCTACCCGACGTAACTCGGAAAGGTTTTGTAATAATTCGCTTTATGACAACGACCTCAACATCTTGACGAACCTCCGCAAAATCAGCATGAACGCAGGCGCGCAGCGGCTCATTAATGGAAACGACGAGCAAACAAAGATGTTGCAGGAAATTCCAAACTTCCCCAGTAATTGACTTGAAAGGTCACTCACGGTGCAGGAAGCGCCTATCAATGTTGGGACACCTAACCGACAGGAGACAAACGACTTCACGACTCACCAGCATCTTTGTTGGGAATTTTGGAAACTGCCTGGAGTGGCGGAGACCCGAACTTTCTCATCACCATCCTGAAGTTCAAATTTAGCCTGCGATAACTTGCGGCCCGTTTAAAAGCTCCTTCACTTCGTCAAGACGGTCAATTCGCCTGGGGAGTACAAACGGGCCCAGCGTTGCCAACCACCAATTGGTGCCATCCCGGGTTCAATTGGGGTCGGAGCTGGATTGGGCCAGAGTTGCTGCATACGCCGCTTTGCACTCCGCATCCAGCCAGACGCCGCAGCCAGGGCTCTCAAACCTTCTTTAACCGCCGCCTGGCTTTTGCTATCGTCATGCAACACCCCCACTTCTGGCCGCAACCAAAGGCACCGCATGTCCTCCGAAAAGTCCGATGCTATCATCCTGCGACTGGTTGAATTCAGCGAGACCAGCCTAATCGTCACGATGTTGACTCGCGACTTTGGAAAAATGACAGCTTTGGCAAAGGGGGCAAGGAGGCGAAAGAGTCCTTTTGAGGCTGCTCTTGACTTGTTGTCGATCTGTCGAATAGTGTTCCTCCACAAATCCTCCGGTGCGATGGACTTGTTGACCGAAGCGAAGCTTGAAAGGCGCTTTCGTGCTGGCACGAAAGACCTCAAGCGGCTGTACTGCGGCTACTACGTTGCAGAACTGCTATCAAAACTTACGGACGACGCTGACCCTCACCCCGAACTATTTGACTTGGCTGAACGTACTATTGTGGCGTTTGACCAGGGAGATGATTCCGTTTTCTTGACGTTGTTGCGTTTTGAACTTCGAACACTAACAATTTTAGGCCACCAGCCAATGATGACTCGTTGTGTCGTTTGTGGCGAAGACAACGACGATCAGGAAAAGCGGATGTATTTTGGACTTGTTGAAGGCGGTCGACTTTGTGATCAATGTCGTCCCGGAAAAACAAACGTAATAAGTGTTTCGAGGCAAAGCGTTGCTTTGTTGAAGCTAATGTTGGATGACGGCGATGCCTGGAAAAACTTCAACTGCAGCGACTTGAACCAAGGTGAAGTTAGACAATTGGTGAATCGATACATTGCACATCTGATTGGCAATCCGCTCAGACTGCACTCGTATCTGAAATCAATTTTTTGAACGTTTGTACAAGACAAAACGCAAGTCATTTGTTTATGCATATTGAAATCGACAAGGAAGTCGTCAATGCGAATTCGGGTTTCCATTAAAATACTTACAGCGCTTGCACTGATTTCGTTCAGTGGATGTCAGGCACTGCAATCCAAGCTAGGTGAGCACTCTCTTTTTGGCAAAAAAGCAGGGTTTGGAATCAACCGCGCCAATGACATCGATCCGGACGAGTTACTCGACCCGATGGGCGCGCGAAACACCAACCGACTGCTCCTGGAAGATCTTGCGCCCAGCCAAATCGCGACTACGATTGCTGCGAAAACAAGCCGTGGGAATAATCAGGGAAAAGCAGATGCCGCTTATCAGAACGGCCAACAGCTTTATCAACAAGCTTTGCAGGAGCTGGAAAACAATCCAAGCGGCTCCGGGCACCAGGCAATTTTTGAACAAGCAGCCAATCAATTCCGCCTCGCTGCAGCCAATTTGCCTGACTCGGCGATCGAACAAGACGCACTTTTTTATGAAGGCGAGTCCTATTTCTTTGCCGATCGATATGTTCAATCCAATCGCGCATTCGAAAAACTGATCGCCAAGTATTCGGGCACGCGGCACCTTGATGACGCCGAATCAAAACGCTTTGCCATCGCGCAGTACTGGCAAGAGCTAGTTCGCGACGGCAATCCATGGGTTCCCAATATCAAATTCAACGATCCCTCCCGCCCCACCATGAACGTAAAAGGCGAAGCTCGCAGGATCCTTCACCGAATTCGAGTCGACGATCCGACAGGTAAACTCTCCGATGACGCGACAATGGCCCTTGCCAACGCCTACTTCGAAGACCAAAGCTACATGGATGCGGCCGATACCTACGAAGATCTGCGGCGAAATTATCCTGGCAGCAAACACGTATTCCACGCCACGCTTTTTGAGCTCAAGGCTCGGATGCAGTCGTATCACGGTGACAGCTACGATGCTGAACCTATCGAAAAGGCCGACGCCTTGTTGCAAATGCTGGTCAACCAATTCCCACAGCAGTCCGCAGAAGAAGAGGAATACCTGCAAAAAGAAGCTTCGACGATCCGCCACATGTTGGCTCAGCGCGAATTCTCCATGGGCCAGTACTACGAACGCCGGGGCGAAAATCGGGCGGCCTCAATCATGTACGAAAAGGTCGCCAGAAATTATGAAGACACCACCTACGTCGATCAAATCGAAGAGAAGCTGGCGCAACTGAAAGACAAACCGCCTGTTCCCGCTCAGAGGGCACAGATACTGGTTGACTTGCTCTCCGTGCCTGACGACAAACCCTTGATTGCATCCGGTGACAACGAACGAAAGAT
Organism: Mariniblastus sp.; assembly: GCA_965224765.1. GTDB lineage: Bacteria > Planctomycetota > Planctomycetia > Pirellulales > Pirellulaceae > CAZDBA01. Next base: position 3,085 of record CBDDAC010000008.1, on the reverse strand, counting down.
ATTCCGGTAGGCCATGCGTTTATTCCGCCATCTCAAATCATTTCGAACACGAGGCATGCCAATTCTTTTGGCGTTGTTTCTTTTCTCAATGGGATGTGCTGGCTATCAGGGCGGTTCCCAATCGCTTTTTCGCAACGATGTTAGAAGCGTTCACGTCGCAATCTTTGAGTCCAACTCCTATCGAAGATTTCTTGGACAACGAATGACCGAGGCGGTCATCAAGCAGATTGAGCAGGGAACTCCCTATCTGATTTCCGATCCTCAGTTTGCCGACAGTTTTATCCAGGGACGTCTGGTTCGGGAAACCAAGCGAAGTGTCGGCGACAACCGATTCGATGAACCTAGAGACATTCAAGTCGCCTGGCAGGTTGAAGTAACATGGACCGATCGCTCGGGAACTCCACTGATGCAGAAACAACTCGTTCGAATCAACAACGACGAGAACTTCATTCCTGAGGCTGGCCAATCTCTGACAACTGCACAACAAAAATTGATCGAAAAAATTGCCCGCGAAATCGTGGGACAAATGGAAATGCCTTGGTAGGATAACTGACTGCCAATTTTCGTAGCAAGTTCGATTCTTACGTTCCGATTCGGTCTATGGCGCATCGCAACCATTCACTCATTGACGATGCGACCGCAGGCATTCCCTTCGACGTTGCCGCGAGTGAAATCGGCGTTTCCGTCTCTTCGATTCGAAACTGGGTCAAGACGGGTTACCTGACCCAACTAAAGTCCAATACGATCTCACGAACCTCCTACGAAGTTTTTATCCGAGATGTCGCTGGCGCTGAAAAACTGACACAGCGAGCCAATAAGCGCCTCATCGACCAACACGACCATGCCGCGTTGAAAGCTGCAGTTCTGACCGACCTCAAGCAGCACAGGGCCGCAGATGACTGCTCACTCAATTACGAGCAGGGCCTGTCAAATGCTTATCGTAATCACGAGGGGATTTACTACACGCCAGCGGACATCGCCAATTCCTTTTTTGAGGTCCTACCCAAAGACAAAAAGCGACTGCGATTCTGCGATCCTTGTTGCGGCTCAGGCAATTTCCTGGTGGCTGCAATCCAAAATGGATTCGCTCCCGAGAGTGTTTTTGGATTCGATGTCGATCCTATCGCACTACAGATCGCCCGCGCACGCCTCGCTGAACTGACGGGCAGTGCGCCCAACACATTCAATCTAAGCCAGCAGGACTTTCTCGAGTTCAGCGACCGATCAAAGTTTGATGTCATCTTCACCAACCCTCCTTGGGGAAAAAACTATCCAAGTCGGTCAAGGACGAACTTGCCCATCAACTAGGAACAGGAAAAAGCAACGACACATCATCCCTTTTTCTCGCGGCGGCACTGAAACAATTGGAGCAAGGTGGGTTTCTCGGCATGCTTTTGCCGGACTCAGTTTTCAATGTTTCGGCATTTGAAGAAATTCGCCGTATCGTTTTGTCGAATCAAATTCTCAAATTTTCCGATCACGGTAAACCGTTCCCTGGACTAGTCACCAAAGCAAAGAGCATATTATTGAGAAAGAAAAAATGTGATTCGCAGACACTAATTCGCTGCCAAACCAAAAATGATTGGCATCAACGCAGCCACATTTCGTTTTCGCAAATGCCAAAAACTCGCTTCAACTTTTCGGCAACAGAACAGGAAGTTAAACTCGTCCAGTACCTGTTGGAACAACCGCATACGACCCTGGCCGGCAGAGCCACCTGGGGCATGGGAATTGTCACAGGCAATAACAAGAAACATGTTCACGCATCTCAAGAAAAAGGTTTGATTCCGGTGTGGGCTGGAGCCGACATTCGCTCCAACTGTTTGGCGGCACCCAGCCGCTTTATCTCAGACCAGTTTCAGCGGTATCAGCAGGTTGCCAAACCCGAACTGTTTCGGGCCGATAGAAAACTGATCTATAAATTCATCTCGTCGAACCTGGTGTTTTACTGCGACACCGAACAACGATTCTTGCTCAACAGCGCCAATTTCGTCATTCCCGAGGACGACTTTCCCGTGGCGTGCAATGTGCTGGCTGAATTTCTAAACTGTCAATTGGTAAACTGGCTTTTCAGAATCCAGTTTGAGACTCACAAAGTTCTGAAGGCGGATCTGGGAACTATCCCCATTTTCCATGAATTCTTGGGTTCCAGGAGCCATTTTGACGAAAATTCGTTGCTGGACTATCTAAACCTTGAGGTAAGTGAATTGGGCTATCGGGTTAAGCGATCGCATCGAATCGCTCAATGATGTAGAACTTTTCCAGCCAGTTATTGTCTAATTTGGCAAATCCACACTTGATAGCAACGACTGCTTTGAAAAAAATCGTGTCATGCCATACGTAAGCCCAATCAACTCAACGGAAGTCAACGAAAGCTCACTTCCGTTGCCAACCATCAAACCTCTCCACATTGGCGACCTAGTGGTTGACCCACCGATACTACAGGCTCCGATGGCTGGTTTTACTAACTATGCGTTTCGGCAAATCGTAAGGGATTACGGAGGCGCCGGGCTGCAGGCCACCGAAATGGTAAATGCTCGTGGATTCGCTTGGCTTGATGAACATGAGGCTGAGCATCCAGAGCGATTGTGGGGCGTCCGAGACGAGGCTCGGCCCCTGGCAGTTCAGATCTGGGACAACGATCCCGAAACGATGGCCAAAGTAGGTGCTCGCCTCGTTGAAGAATATGAAGTCAGCGTCGTTGATATCAACTTCGGATGCCCGGTGCGCCAGGTGACTCAAAAAGCCAAAAGTGGTAGCTACCTTCTTCGTGATCCGGATCGTATGGGGCGGATCATTGAATGCCTGGTCAAGGCTTGCTCTCCAACTCCTGTTACCGCCAAAATTCGATTGGGTTGTACACGAGACAACATTAATGCAATCGACATTGCCCAGGTTGTCGAGGGCGCCGGCGCAAAGGCTTTGACCGTCCACGGACGAACAGCCCAAGACATGTTTCGCGGTCACGCCGATTGGCAACGCATTTCAGATATCAAACCCCACTTGAAATCGATTCCCCTGATTGGCAATGGGGATCTCGATTCGGCAGATGCAGTCGTTCATGTATTTCGAGAATACGACATTG
>CBDDAC010000007.1:0-134278 GCA_965224765.1 Mariniblastus sp. | reverse complement strand
CGAGGTTCGACCCTGCGGTAAAGAATACTCGCCCTTGGGTGCTTTGGCAAAGTCGATGGGCAAAGCGAATATCTTCCTCCGATTGGGACCTGCTGGGAACCATGAACATGTTGATGGTAATGCCTTCGTTAGCACACAGCATCCCTTCGCGCATGGTTAATTCCTCGGTGCGGGGATGAGGCGGATAGAGCATGTGCAAGACGGAATCTTCGAAATGCGCGGTCGGGAGACCGTCGGTAATCAACACGATTTGACGGTTGGGAGTGTCTTTACTGGCCAGCAACTGTCTCGCCAACCGCAAGGAATGTTGGATATTGGTGAAGTGTTGGTGCACCATATGTTCCGTGACGTCTTTGCGGCTCATGTCGACCTTGAGATTCACATAGGGATTGTGAATGGTGACCGGTTTGGGCATCAAGTCAATAATTTCTCCTTGTCGCTTCACTTTGCCGAATGTGTACATCTCAATGAAATTCAGGTAGTCTCCCGGGTATTCACTGCGGATCAACCCGTCCATTGCCAACGCCATCCGTTTCACATTGATGTATTGGCCGTCGTAGCGCATTGAACCGCTCATGTCCATGATTATGACGGTTGCGCATTTGGGGTTGTTTCGCGTTTTGTGAATCTCAATGTCTTCAGGTTTGAGTTGGATTGGAGAACCCGAACCGCTTCGGATCATCGCGTTGATAAACGTTTGGGGGATGTCCATGTTCGTGATTGAATCACCAAACTCGTATTGCTTGGTTTGCTGCAGTTCTACTGCCCCTTCCCCCTGAATTTCTGCGCTGTGCCGACCTGTTTTAGACGCCTGCAAGTTACTAAAGATCTTGGACAATAAGTGGCCTTGGAACACCCGATAGGCTTGAGGAGTAAGTTGAAATTTGCCATTTCCCCCTTTTTTAAGTCCTTGCCGCTCAGCCGCTTCTTTGACGTAGTTTTTGATGGTCCGCTGCATCTCTTCGAGAGAGTGCATGGTTTCCTCATCCATAAACTCGGAGAGTCCTTCCATGTCGAGGATGGCGATTTGGGCAGTCTCTCGAGCCTCTTCAAGCTGTTTGAGGAGTTCATCAATCTTTTCCAACAGTTCTTTGACTTCAAGAGCGACGGGGATCGTCATTTCTTCTCGACCGATGAAATCATATTTGGTTGCGAGTTCGTCGATTTGATATTTGTCACCGAGTCGATTCATAAGACCGGCGATATGACGAGCAAAAGGGTCCGTGTCGTCGCCAACGGTGTAGTAGAGAACTTCAAGCTCGTAAAGCTGTTCTTCGGCAACCGCGCGATTGAATGCGGGGCGCAATTCGTCTGTGGGATTCGGCCCCTTTCGGGCGAATCGATGAAAGCGTCGATTGGCAACGTCGACTACGGTACGAGTCTCATAGGTGGAGAGGATCCTGGCTTTTTGGGCAAGCAGCCGTTGGCGAAGCATGTCGAGGCTCGGTCCAAGGTTCTTGAATTGTTCCGGGTCGAGTTTGACCGCCCGGGCAAGTTCTTCTTCGGTTAGCTCTCTCATGCTTCCGTAGGCAAGCATTTGATTCATCATCGGAGATACGAAATCCGGCGGCGGTTGTGTAGGGCTTGGAAAGTACTGGGGATCAAACTTCTGATAGGTGTGAAGAATGCCCCCTGCCCTTTTGTTGGGTGCGGAGTCGGGAGGTGTTTTATTCGGTGTCATCGGCATTTGGATCGAAGCAATTGGGCCCAGTGGGCGAGAAGGTACGCTTGCTGTAGTCGTCGAATACGGCTGAAATGGGCAAGGTTTGGAGGGGGCAACGCCATCCTCGTCGCAAGCTCAGAGCATGGAACCATACAATCGGGTTTGGCGATCTACTAAAACTCATAGGTCGACGTGCCGTACTGTTGAGCGCGAGAAATTCGGTCCATGCTATACATGCCCGCCAGAATGAACTCGACGCATGCCGCACGAATGGCAGGGTCTGAAGATGAATTCACTTCAAATGCTTTTTCCCAAGCCGGTGGTACCCGCTCCAGGCGTTTGGAATACTCTTCAGAAGGAATCTGATCTCCTACTTCGATTCGAACTCCCTTGCCAAAAATCTCGGCAATTTCCTCCAGTCCAAATTCTGATGTGTATTCTTCAAATACGATTCCAATGGACTCAGCGATAATTGCGTCAAGCACCTGCCGCTCGGACATTTGATGGCTGCCCATCAAGTCCAGTTCAAGTTTGCCTAAGGATGATGTGTAGAGATGTCCCAAGTCACTGATGCGGCAAACGGCGGGGGATTCGCCATGGAGTACACCTCGATGTCTCGCACTGGCAACCATGGTGCGGTAATTGGCTGTGCTGAACCGGGCACTTACGCCCGAATCATGATCGACATACTTCGACTTGCGCGCTTGTACCGTAATTTGCTCGCAAATCTCTCGCATGAAATAGGGTACACGAACAGGGAAATCGCCATCGAGATCGATCCCTGCCTCCTGTTCCATGATCTGTATTCCCAATTCTCGATCCAGAGGATAGTGAGTTCGAATCAATGATCCGATCCGATCCTTCAATTGGGGAATCACCTTGCCACTTCGATTGAACGTCGATGGGTTGGCGGAAAACATGATCATCACGTCAATGTCAAAACGAACGGGGTAGCCACGAATCTGGACGTCCCTTTCCTCGAGGATGTTAAACAGGCCAACTTGAACCAGTTCATCGAGTTCGGGCAATTCATTGATGGCGAAAATGCCTCGGTGCATCCTAGGGATTAATCCAAAATGGAGCGCACCCTCTGTCGACATGCTGACGCCTCCCGCGAGTTTGGCGGGGTCAATTTCACCGATGATGTCGGCAAATTTGGTGCCCGGCGCAAGCCGTTCAGCGTACCGGTCTTCGCGCTTCCACCAACCAATCGGAATCTCGTGAGCTTCACGCGACAAGACAAACTCCTTGGCAACTTTGCTTAGCGGATTCTTGGGGTCTTCAAAAAACGGTGTGCCGGGAATGTCCAGATAGGGAATCTCTGGGTCCAGAAAACGGATCAACGAACGCATCAAGCGACTTTTTGCCTGTCCTTTTTCACCCATGAACAGCATGTCGTGTCCGGCTAGCAATGCGATGTTGATCTCAGGAATGACCGTGTTTTCGAATCCTACAATGCCCGGATAAAGCTCCTCACCACTAGCCAACATTCGCAGAAAGTTTTTTTGAATTTCTTCTTTGACAGTTTGTGAACGCCAGCCAGAATCGTAAAGTTCTTTTAGGGTTTGTGGCTTGGAAGACGATGTCGTTTCAGTCATGGTGGTCATTGAGAACTGGGTTCCTAAAGGGGCATTTATCCATAGGGTCCGATCGAAAATCGCAGTGGCAGAATGCGAACGCTTAATGAAGAATCGCGAGGACTGATGCTTTGGGAACGGACGAGACAACATTATACGGCAATGGCACGAAAGGGATAACGATTCTCTCCCCAATCGCCGACAGAATTGGACGTTGTTTGTTTCCGTCTGTTGAAACGACGCGGAAATTCCGATATTCGTCAGAGTATTCAGATTCAACACCGTTATTGGTGCGTCGTCTTCGGGAAATTTGGTTTGAGGTAGGAAGGAAAAAGTATGGAGACACTTAAGACACCTGAGTTTATCTACTTTGATCTAGGCAAAGTCCTATTGGATTTTTCCCATGAGGTCATGTGCGCGCAGATGGCAAGTCAAGTTGGCTTGGATTCGGATCGGGTCCACGAAATCGTTTTTGGTGGTGGCTTATGTCAACAGTATGAAAGCGGGTTGATAGACTCCCAGCAGTTTTGCCAAGCCTTTTTTGAAAAGTCGGGCACTCAATGTGAAATTCCCGATTTGTTGTTGGCCGGCAGCAATATTTTTTCGCTAAACACTGAGATGGTTGCACTGGTCGCTCAACTTGCCACCAGTGGGATTGGGTTGGGAGTTCTTTCCAATACCTGCGAGGCTCATTGGCAATTTCTGAAGGAGCGATTTAGGTTCTTGACCGAATTTTTCTCGACAATGATATTGAGCTTCGAAGTGGGAGCCTTGAAGCCTGATGCGAGAATTTATGAACAAGCCGCGAAACAAATAAACGTTAAACCTGAATCGATTTTCTTTGTTGATGATCGAAAAGACAATATTGCAGGGGCCGTGGATGCAGGTTGGGATGCTCATGTTTTTCAGTCGGCCGAGCAGACGTTGGTACTTTTGTTGGAGCGCGGGATTCGCTTTAATTATTAGTCGTGTTTTGTCCATGAGCCAAAATTGCTTTTTGACTTTGATGGTCGTACAATGCGTTCTGGGAAATTGTCGTTGCTTCGCAGTGATTTCGAGGGAGTGTTGAAAGAATATGTCCATAAAAGTTACGAGTAAAGCGATTTGGACTCCAGGATGGTATGAATTGGATCAATCTCTGGTTGTCGGACAAAATCAAAGGTTTTGGTTTTTCCAGACGCCTCCATCCACTGGCAACGATGAGCCGATCGACTTGGTGTTTTTCAATCAAATGGCATCCTCTGCGAATTCGCAAGTTCGCTCCGCGCGGATATTGGATATCGAGCATACGGAACTTGGGCCGTTGCAGCGCATTGACACCGATGGATTAGACTACATCTTCTACCCAATTGAGGGCAACGAAGTTGTGGTTAACGCCGAGGAGGAGCCTGGCACGATCTACGACGATGACGATCTAAAGATTTCGGATTGGTCAGTGCTGGTAACACTTGCAGACGTTTCCGAGCCCGTCGCTGATCTGGTTTAGAAAAATTGGCTGTTGATCAGATGGACTAACGCGTTGTTTTTGCGCTGAAAAACGACGCGAGAATCGTCCTGCGAAAACTTAACGGGCCTTATTTGGCGAAAAGAGCCTTCAAACAGATTTGTGACCAAGTCTCAAAGTTTTCCAAATTTTCAAGCATTTCAGAAACAGGAACAAAACCTGCTTCGGCGATGTCCTTTTCTCGGGGAAGAACGTTTGGGGATTCAACATCCAGGATGTGAACGATTCCCAAGTGGACTTTGCCCACCTCATTTTCATCGTCATTGATTAGCCCGACGCACGTTTCTTGGTAAGGCGTTTGAATGTCAACTTCTTCATCAAGTTCACGTCGCATCCCTTCGTGGTAAGGCGAATGATCATCTCGATCAAGCGTTGATACATGACCGCCAATTCCAATGCTGCGTTGGTGATGGAGCCGCGATTCTCCCTGTCCTGCGCCACGCGTATACTGAAAAACATGAGGAATTCCCTGTTCATCAGTGAAACGAAATACGCAGTAGGGAATCAATTGCTTATAACTCGGGTCTTGCTCCATTTCGTCACGTGGCAAGTAGCTCGTGGATTCGGACGCAAGAAGTTTTTCCAGGTATCGCTCGGTTTCAGAACAAAACCCCTGGAAGTACCCGATGTGGTGAAAAAGCTCAGTCGAGACGACCATGACATGCTCAGTAGACACGACACTCATTTGTTTCCAATCCGATAGTGAAGTTTGATTCGACAGGCCATTCTAAAGATGCTTGAGCGGTTTTTGAAGCACCTTAGGGCCGTTCGTGAAATTACTGCGTGATTTGTGGTGTGATGACGTAGTTCCATTTTGGAATCAACTCGTCGAACTTTACAGTTGATCGAATTATTTCCTTCATCTGGTCGGTTGCTTTGCGTCCAGTTTCGTAGACACGGCGGATGACGTTCACTGTTGTGCGAAGGCCGGTTCGCGTGCTCGCTTTCCGCATCAGTTCGACGACATGTTCCCATTGTATCAAACAGCATCCCCGTGCACACGCGGCTTAAGTGAGGAAAGAAGCGACGCTCGATCAGATTGTATTTGGAACAATAGCTCGGATAGTGAGCCACGCGAATCGTCATGTTCGTCTGATCGGCAACCGCTTGAAGATCGTGTTTGAAAAGGTATTTGCTGGCCGAATTGCTGCCGCCACAATCAAACAGCAGCAACATCGAATTCGCGTCCGGATACGCTTGCCTGCCAATGCGATTCCAATACCACTGAATACTGTCGCACGCGAACTGCGTCGTATCATGCGACAGACCGAGATTCACATGCCCGCGATTGCGAATCGGATCGTAGATGCCGTGCGGGATTAGCACGCCTTGGGCCAATGACGGAAAATCATGATCGAACGCGCGAAACGGAGCATCACAGCGTACACGACCCTGGCGAAACAATCGGCCCAGATGCTCTTTCGCTTTGGTATCGATTGAGAAAACCGGATTCTCGTCCGCTTTGAACGCGTTCATCAACGCAGCGATATTGAGAAACTGATCATCACGATCCTCCGACTGGCCACCAGCAATCACCTTGCCAATCTTCCTCAGGCGCAACTTCTGCTCATTCATCCAGCGCCGGATAAGATCGTCACTCGCGGGCGTTTGCATCGCAGCCAGTTCGCTTTCGATTCGCGTCGGAGTTAAATCTGTGAAACGAATGGTCTCGTCATCGGGATCCCCGGCTGTTCGCGTTTCGATGAGCGACTGTAGATTCGCTTCGACTTCCGATCCCGGCGTCACTTTTTTTTCCGACCAGCGCCCGGCCTGCGGACGCGCCCCACCGCTGGATCGTGGGGAAGTGTGTCCAACTCTTCGATCCCGCGACTGATTGTTGATTCGGAAACATTGAGGAGATTTGAAATATAGGTGATTCCACCATGCCCCAGTTGCCTTGCCTGAATCGCAGCAAAACGTCTTCTGTCTTTTTCGTTCAACGTCTGAAAAACATGCCGAGTCTGGGTTTCAATAACTTCATCGAACGGTTCAATTGTCGCAGTAGCCATCCTTGGCGCTCCTAAAAATAATGATGTCTTCACCCTACAAGAATATCAAATCAGACCTGGCAAGTCGTCACTAATTTCACGAGCGGCCCTTAGGGGATTCTCTAAGGATGTGTTGAGATTGCTGCTTCGTGTTTCTTGGTCGGTGTGAGCGATGGCACAGGAACTTACATATCTGCGATTCACGAGCTGTCAATCTAGCGATCGTCGATTGGAAGTCACGATCTCATGTTTCGGGACACCTGTAGCTGTTGTGCTGCGGTCAGGACCGTGTTGAAGTGGATGTCCACAATATCATCTACCTTGGGTGCGTAGCCTCCTGCCATCGCAATCACCAAGGGGGTTTCCCGTTGATGGAAAAACTGGATCACCATCTCGTCTCTTTTTCGCAAACCTTCCTTCGTGAGAGCCAGAAGGCCAAGGCGATCACCTTCGAATGGATCGGCGCCGGCAAGATAGAAGGCGATATCACAGTCAAAGTTCTGGGTGGACTCATGCAATGCGAACTGGACAGCTGCAAGATATTCTTCATCCTGGCAACCGCTTGGCAAGGCAATATCGAGGTCACCATTGGTTTTTCGGAACGGGTAATTGTTGTCCCCATGAATCGAGCAGGAGAACAGGGTCGAGTCTCCTTTGGCGATGCTGGCGGTGCCGTTGCCCTGGTGAACGTCACAATCAAAAAAGAGTGCTCGACTGAGAAGCCCCTCTTCTTGCAGAACTTTTGCCGCAACACAAATGTCATTAAATACGCAATATCCCTGTCCGCTATTGGCAAAACTATGGTGCGTGCCACCGGCAAGATTGCATGAAATTCCCTCCGTGAGCGCGGTACGTGCCGCAGCAATGCTTGCTCCGGTTGACCGCCGAGATCGCATCACCATTTCCTGGGACCAGGGAAAACCAATTCGGCGAATTTCTACTTCGCTCAGGTCACCACGCTTGATCTTTTCCAAGTAATCCCATGAATGACAAGTCGCCAGTTGCTCGTCGGTGGCACCTGGAGGGAGTAACAGTTGAGAGTTGGGAAACTGGTCGGATGCGACAATCCTTTCACGCAGCAGGCGGTACTTTGCCATCGGAAAGCGATGACGTTGCGGCAACGGCAGTTCGAAGGTATCCGAGTAGTAGAGTTTCAACGGTCGTTACACCGATTCAGCTTCTGATTGCGTCCATGAAGATCGAATTTCTGCGGAGGGACCGAGTTCTGCGGTGGCTGAAGATTTTTCGGTCTCCCAAATTACGACCTTGGAAAGTTTCAACTCGTAACCTTGGATCGTTGAAAGCAGGCCTGGGCCGACTTCGGTGAGCAGGTATCGGGCAATGTTTTCCGCTGTTGGATTGTAGGGCAACGGAAAAACTTTGCTTGGCTCAACCTGGGCCATGGCGTTGATCGCATTGGTGTCGTCGCTGGCGAGGATCATTCCGTGATCCCAATTTTCATCGATCCAGCCCTTGAAAAGGTGGTTGATGACGGCGAAATCGACAACCCGCCCCACTTCATCGACTTCGGATCCTGAAACGTAGATTTCGGCGACATAATTGTGGCCATGCAGGTTCGCGCACTTCCCTTCGTGTCCGAGCAATCGGTGCCCGGCACAGAATGGAATTCGACGCATCAGGGTGATGTTCATGGGCCTAATTTGATTCAGTCAGTTTGGGATTGGATTTGTGGCGATCTTGATCACGAGCCGTTTTCTTAATCAGATTTTTGCAAAAGGCCTCGTTCAGGTCGACGCCTGTTTGATTGGCCAAACAAATCAGGACGAACAGGACGTCCGCCATCTCGTCGCCCAAATCGCGATTCTTATCTGATTCCTTAAAACTCTGCTCGCCGAACTGGCGGGACATGAGCCGCGCCAATTCCCCCACCTCTTCCATCAGAATGGTCATATTGGTGAGCTCGGAAAAGTATCGAACGCCGATTTCTTGAATCCAGTGGTCGACTTTCTCCTGAGCCTCTTGCAAAGATAAATTTTCCATGGCTGCTCGCAATATTCGTTGGTTGTCATTTTACAAGTCGCTTCGTTTGTTCCCAGCCACAATCGCTGCCTTAGGTTGGATATTTCTGGAATTGCCATGAGAATGCCACATTTGAGGCTGCACAACGTTTTCACAAGGGCATAGCATTAAGGCTGTAGCGAGGTCTATTGGTAGATTGTTTTCCCGGGTTGGTTGCCTTGGCGTATCATTATTCAGCCATGCCCGGGCGAAACGTCCTCAAGAGTGAAAATTCAGAAATCCCTGACAAAATATCAAACGAAAATGGAAAATATAGTATTGGGTTTTCCCGTGACTGACGAGCGGGTCGGTCAGATCATTCGAGCGGCTCAAAAAGCAGAAGTGGTCGTCGCGCGACAAGAAGAAATTCCAGAAAAATTGATGAATGCAACGGTATTCTGTGGCCACGCAAAAGTTCCCGTCGATTGGGATACGGTCGTCGCCAAGGGGAAACTCCAGTGGATTCAGTCGACCGCTGCAGGATTGGACCATTGCCTGCACCCAGCCGTGGTGGATTCAAATATCGACGTATCTGGTGCTTCGGCTTTGTTCGCCGACCAAGTCGCAGAGCAAACGATGGCATTGCTCATGTGTCTGGTTCGCAGAATGCGGACTTTCTTTCAGGCGCAAGAGCGAAAGATTTATACCCGAAAAAACACAGATGATTTGACGGGCAAAAAAGTTGGCATCATTGGACTTGGGGGAAATGGTCAGCGAATTGCCCAGGTGTTGCGTCCGTTCGTTTCTCAAATCGTCGGAACGGACCTTTTTCCTGATCAAACCCTGGATTGTGTGGATCAGATTTATCCGGATACCGGGCTGTTGCAGGTCCTAAATCAATCGGACGTCGTGATCATCACACTTCCACTGACACCAAAAACGCGAGGTTTGATCGGAAAGTACGAGTTGAAGGCGATGCGACCTGACGCATATTTGATCAATGTAGGGCGTGGTCCAGTGCTGGATACCGAAGCTTTGATTTCGCAAATCGACCGATTCAGCGGAGTTGGGCTGGATGTGGTCGACCCAGAACCGCTTTCCGCAGATTCTCCACTTTGGGAAATGGATCAGGTGGTGATTACGCCTCATGTTGGGGCTCAATCTGCGAGAAGATTGTCCGATACCACGGACTTTTTCTGTGAGAATATCCATCGTCGCCGTGCGGGCCAAAACCTGATGAATCTAGTGGACAAATCATTAGGGTTCCCAACGTTGGTACACCGTATACCATTGGACTGGCGGCAAAATATGCCCGCAAATAAAATAATGTAGTTGCGATGGTATGGACCAAATTGACTTGGTAAATATGATAAAGATTGAAACTCTTAAATTTCTTTTTCCGGTAAAGATTCTTGGCTGAAATTCGCGCCAATACGATGAACGTCACAACGGGTGAGCGTATTTCTCCAACACAGACGATTGATGGAGAATTTGAGCTTCAGCAGTGTCCTGAACTTCTGAGCGACTATGAGATGATCGTTCATGAAAAACGATTGAGTTGGACAACGCACCTTCGCCTTTTAAAGCAATTGGGCGAAGGTGGCCAGGGTGTGGTCTACCTGACGGAGCGACGTGGGACAGACGGTTTTACATTGCCGGTGGCTCTCAAAGTTTTCTCGCCGGAACGATACGCCACGTTGGAAGATTACGAAGAAGATATGGCAAGGGTCGGGGCTGTTGCAGCGGCCGTAGCGCGTATTCAACACGAGAACTTGCTGGTTGTCGAAAACTTTATCGACCGCCATCGTATTCGTATGATGGTAATGGAATGGGTTGAGGGCTTTGACCTTCGGCGACTATTGACTCCAAAGATGTTTGGTATTGTACGAGAACGAGTCAGTGAAAATCGTTGGGAGCATATCAATCGGGTGCTGGTGACGGCAGGGCCGGAACAGCCTCGATTCAAAGCGGGCGTCGCAATCGCGATTGTCCGAGACTGCTTAAACGCTTTGGCCGCATTGCACCGTGATCGCGTGGTACACGGCGACATCAAACCTGCGAATATCATGCTGAAACGCAGTGGCCGATCTAAGATTATTGATATTGGTTCAGCGTTTTTTATTGATTCTCCGCCACCGAAGCGAGCTTGTACCCCAGCCTATGCCGCGGTCGAAGTTCTGGAAGGTGCTGAGAGTACTCCGCAAAGTGACTTGGCCAGTCTGGGCTACGTAACGTTGGAGTTACTCGCCGGACGTCCAATTTTTAGTGGCATTCAAGAACTCGTGCAATTGATCGATGCGAAAAAGACGCTTGTGGACCGATTGCCTGATCTGCTGCCTCACGAAATCACCTGCAATGATCTGCTGATGACTTTCCTCAAAGGGATGGTTGCGCCTGATCCTGAGAAGCGATTTGAAAGCGCGGAAATCGCTGAAACTCACCAAGACGGCGCCGCGGCGTTTCACCGACAATTGATTATTGGCGATCTCGCTAGTGAATATGACAATGATATTCGAATCTGGATCGAAGAACTGGTCGAATTGGATCAGGTTCAAGATAGCGATACTGAGTTGATTTAAACTGTTTCGCTAATGTAAAACTCAATCCAAGGGACGATGTTCTATCGAATCACCCGCTCTCGCCGGGAATAGATTGAATAAGTTTGGCGCCGCTACGGGTCAGGAAACGTACGCCGGACTCTTGGGAATAATGGGACCGAGCATCATGCCCAATCGAAGCCGGTTCGATTCTTGATTCGTTCTTCAAAATTGCCCAGCAATCCACCAACGACATCCCATTTCAGTTCTCGCCGGACTTCGATATCACCATGCTGATTGACCCGTACAATCGATTCGGCGGTTACTCCTGCACTTCCAAGATCGGATGCGTGCAGTTCTCCGTCGTCAAGCACGTCCGACAAAACTGCCCCGGTCATCTCAATAAATTTCATACTGTCCGCCATGATTATATTTGCTCCGTTCCAATAGGTATCTTCAAATGTTAATCAAAAACTTGGCGGCTTCCAATTGGTTTAACAAAACGGAAGAACTTTTTGAGTCGGCAAGACAGAACTATCGCAAAAAGAATGATTAACGTCGTAACAGAAATTATTGCAAGTCTCGTGTCGCGCTGGCTTCGACTACATTGTCACGCAATTCTTCTTGCAGTTTGAGCAGTTGAACGTTCCCATTGGCATTCAACCGATTAATGATTTCCGTCAGTTGGCGAATTTTGCCGTTCTGGCCATCAAAAGCGGATGCGATCCAATCAAGAAGGTCGGCTTCTGAAACATTTAGCTCTCGTTTCATCTCGGCGATCGTCGCATGGCCGCTGAGAATTTTTTTGACCACGCCTTCTCGGTATTTTGAGGAGTAGCGACTGATACGCCCTTTTTTCGAGAGTAGCGATTCGTTACGGAGGTAGTTGCCAGCGGTTTCGACTGGGTGGGATTCTGATTCCGACTCAGTCTGAAGGGGGGCAATCGTTCGAACATCCCGTCTTGCCAGCGGCAAATAGACTGATTTTCGAGTGCATTGCATGCAATGCCAATAGCCAAAGCGAAACCGACCGATAAATCGAAAAGTCAGTGCATCCAGTAACCAGGCAATGTGAGACACAAAGCGGCGCAAATGATTGACGTTCGCTTGACAGTCTCTGCAATAACCTTTTCGCACCGATCTGCTCATGGCGCCTTTTCAGTATGGGTTGGTCGCGATTTTGTGGTGGGTCGAAAGAATCAAGATGTACTTGCGGCCCAATTATTTTAGACGATCTCAAAACTGATTTCACTATAGATTGCTGTAGTTCTTTATTGGCGAAGGCTTCCGTGTAAGGAATATGGTAGTCTGGCGAATATTGGGTTTTGTAGTCTCAATAGCGGTGGGTTATTGGGTGTTTTGGGCTGTTGAACTGTGGGTTCAAGCCGTCGATAAAGGACAGTATGAACGAAAAAGAGAGTTTGCGAGAGTCGATCCAGGTCACCGAGGATCTGGTGGGAGAGCGCGTTGATGCCTTGATCGCAAAAGCACTTCCTCAAATTAGCCGGGCAAAAATTCAACGGGCGATTCGAAAAGGATTAGTTTGGATTGACGGATCCATGGCAAAGCCCTCGATTCGTGTGAGGTTGGACCAGCAGGTCGATTTTGAGCTCCCACCTGTTGAAAGAGACACGCCCATCGCCGAAGACATTCCATTGGAAATTCTTTTTGAAGACGAACATCTCGTTGCGATCAACAAACCTCCGGCGATGGTGGTCCATCCCGCCAAAGGTCATTGGTCGGGAACGTTGACCGCCGCATTGGCTTTCCATTTTCAGCAACTGAGTTCCGTAGGCGGTGATCATCGACCGGGGATTGTGCATCGACTGGATCGTGATACGTCGGGAGTGATTCTTGTTGCAAAAACCGATGTGGCTCATCGTGCGCTGGCTTCGCAATTTGAGCAGCGTACAGTCAAGAAGGAGTATTTGGCAATTGTCTCACCTGCTCCAGATCGGGATCGCGAGTTGATTCAAAAGTCGATTGGAGTGCATCCTTTTCAGCGGGAAAAGATGGCGATTCGGGAAGAGCATTCAACCAGCCGAAGCGCCGAAACGTTCTTTGAGGTCAAGGAACGGATGCGCGGCTTCGCTCTTGTCGTTGCCAAACCAAAAACCGGACGGACTCATCAGATTCGAGTTCATCTGGCACATTGGGGCTATGCCGTACTTGCGGATCGATTGTACAGTGGCCGAGCAAAAATATTTCGGTCCCAGATTTCAAAAGACAGAAAGGAAGATGAGGTCGTGTTGTTGGACCGACAAGCTCTGCACGCTCAGAACATTGAGTTTGCTCATCCGGCAAGCGGAGAGCGAATGTCGATCTCGGCTCCACTTGCGGAAGATATTGCTCGTACAATTGCAGTGCTTCGAGAGTATCGATAGATGAGATTCGTATGGCGGCTTCACCGGGAGGTTAAGGCTCCTGCCGAAACCTACCGTATTCCGATGTTCCCGTTCTTGCGTTAATCGCGAAACTCGCCGTCGGGCGAAAAGAACACATAGTCCGTTTTAGACATTTAGTGCGTATCAAGAAACTCTAACTGCGAAGGCAGTGAAGGTTTGCCATCGCAATCCCGCTCATCATCGCCCCGATGATACCGACATAGCCCTGATCGGTTCCGCACAGAAAGAGATTGTCCAAGTGAGTGGTTCCGTCAAATTTTTTGTCAGGAGCTCCGTATACTGCTCCGTTGTCATGCCAGGTGAATCGACGGATCGTTTTGGGGGTGAATAGGTCGGTATCGATTACGTAGGGCCTGAAATCTGGGACAAACCTAACCGAAGACGCGATGCTTTGGTCATACCAGTTGAGTTTTTCACGCTGATAGGTTGGTTCATCAAGGTCACACCAGCGATCAAAATCGGCAAGGGTTGTAATTCGGACGACGCCCTCGGCGAGTTGCCCATCATCACCATAGACGTAATTGTTCGGAGAACAGATGACGCCGGTGCGAGCGTCGCAAAGTCGGTCACGTGGCCGCTCCCAGTGAAAGGTGTCACTGTCGTTGTAGAAGACGATCGTGTCGTTCAATCCAAGTGTGTCGGGTTGGCGGTCAAGAATGGAAATTGACTCGATAAACGAGAGTTGCCCAGCCATACGGGGGTCCGGTTCGCTAGTGTCGTCGCACATTCGCAAGGTTTCCAAATGTCCTGCCGAAGACAGAATTCTCTTGCCTTCGATGATCTCACCGCTATCTAGTTTGACGGACACGGCGTGACCGGAGTCTGTGATGATCGAGTCAACTCCTTTGCGAAGCATTAGTTCGCCGCCCAATCCGCGAAAACGCTTGACTAGGTTTTTGAGGATTAATCGCACTCCTTTATAGGGCCTCGCAAATCCTTCTAGGAAGATGCTTCGAAACATGATGCTAAACTGCCCCCAAGCCATATCGTGTTCACGGGCGTTTCCGTACCACATTAATGGGCAGAGAAGCATGTCGATCAAAAGTGGGTTGGAAAAGGTCTCACCCAGAATTTTTCGGCCAGAGATTTCAAAAGCTTCCTGATCCAAGTCGTCGTAATCCACGACCTTTTCCAATAGCCGATCAAAATTATCGGCTTGGTCTGGAAACTCACGATCAATTTCCGCCTTGAGCATTTCAATGTCGTTATTGAAGGCGAGTTGATTGTCCGGAAACACGATTCGCGAGCCGCGTTGGGGGGCAAGTGCAAAATCGTCCCATTTGAATCGCAACTGTTTGAGGATCCGTGCCAGAGGGCCTTTGCGGGCGCCCTTTGCGGTAAAGTTCGTAACCGCGTGTAGGCCGACGTCATGGTCCCGCTTATTCAGCCGATAGAATGAATTCAGTCCGCCGATGGTTTTGTGCTTTTCGACGATGCAGACTTTTTGATCGTAATGGGCCAGCCGAATTCCTGCAGCCAATCCAGACATTCCAGCGCCGATGATGATCGTGTCGTACATGTCTGGCTCGTTAAAAGCAGCCTGTGATGGCTGAGAAAATGCGGATGTCGGTGAAAAGCAATATCCTACAAAGGACCGTGCGGATATTTAAGCCCTGTTAAGCTGTCCGGTTGATGTAGCAATTGCTGATATTGCGGCATTCCGTCGAGAATGACTCAAATGAGCCCCGATGTTCTTCATGGAGCCGCGTCGTCCGAAAGCTAAGACTCAGGCCAGTATTCTCACTTCTATTGGGTGCCTTGCTCCTCGCAAGTTCGTGGGCTACGCCGTGACGAGAATCGATTGAGTTGATTTCGAAGCATAGGCTACCAACGATCCCATTTCTAAAGAACATGGCCACGCGAGCGAGGCCATGGCACCCAGTGCTCCACTAGAAGGCCAAATTAAGTGGTCACTTTAGCGATTGAGTTTCTTGAGGACTCCATCGAGTTTGCAAGGCAGGTCGGCTTTGTTGAATCCGTCGAGGAAGAAGATTTCACTTTTTACGTCGTCGAGGTTCGTTTCAATGCAAAAGGCTTGATGTCAGATCATTCGTATTGGAGATGCGATGAGCATAGCAACTGCACTAGTCGGCTACCCTGTATGAAACCACGCCGTAAACCAACACGATGAGTCCTGACATTGAAATGGTGATGGGAATTCTCGCCGTTACAAATCCAAAGTTTCCAAGTTGTGCGGGTCTGAGCCGCCAATAGAGGATGAGTCCGATGACGGTCAAAAACGTGCCAAGTAGCGTCCCGTAAATGCCGATTCGTTTCTTGCGACGAATATCGATTTTAACCGCGCGCAAAAGGACCTGGTCGCATTGATCGTCAGAGAGTTCTTGTGTTTTGAGATAGTTCATAACCATCCCAAATGTGTTGCCGTCGCGAATCATCTTGTTCGCTGCAGACTGTTGATGGGCGGAGGGCAAAGACTCGTCGTTGAGTTGAGGCATAAAAGGAGCTCGGTGCAGTCGAAAACTACCCGAGCTCCTTTGAGTTAAATCGATGAAACTACGATGCGATGCAGTCAGCCATCTTGGGGCCAAGGTACTCAATGGTCGAGGCCATGGAGCCGAGCTTGGGGTAGTCCTCTTCCGGAACTTGAACGCGGTATCGCTTTCGCAACTCCATGACGATGTCGAGGAAGTCCATACTGTCCATCTCAAGTTGCTCAGTAAACGACACGCTGTCGTCGAGGTTGGTGAGATCTTCGTCGGGGCTAATGTCTTCGAGGATTTCGAGGATCGCGTTTCTTATTTCTTTAGGGCCCATCAGGTCCTACTCCTTTTCAAAAAATCAAATCCGCTTGACGACCAGGGCAGAATTGATGCCTAGCATACCAAATGAATTGTTCAAAATATAATCGACTTTTCCAATTTCGCGAGGCTCGTTTTGCACCAAACCTGGTAAATCGCATTCTGGGTCCAAATCGTCCAGGTTAATGGTTGGGTGGACGATTCCGTCGTCAAAGGACACCAGATTTCCAGCCAACTCCAGGGCGCCGGCAGCTCCCATAGTATGTCCGATAAAACTCTTGGCGTTATTGATATAAGTCGTTTCGCACTGGCCAAACACACGTCTGACGGCATCACATTCGAGCGTATCGCCCATTCCGGTGCCCGTCGCATGAGTGCTGACGATGTCGATTTGGTCGGCATTCAAGCCGGCCCGATCCAATGCCATGTTCATGCACTGGGCCTGACGCTCTGGGTTGGGAAGCACAAAATCTGTTGCGTCAGTGTTAATTGCATATCCTACAAATTCGCCGTAAATCTTGGCTCCGCGGCTCTTTGCATCGTCCAGACGTTCCAAAGTGTAAAGGCAGCCACCTTCGGAAACGACGATTCCGTTTCGGTTGGTGTCAAAGGGACGCGAGGCCTTGGTGGGATCATCGTGTGATGCCAATGCGCCTTGGCTTGCGAAACCTGCGAAAATTCCAAAGGTGTGGATGCTCTCCGAGACACCGCCAGCGATCGCCAAGTCACATTCGCCTAAACGCAGCATTTGAACCGCTTGGACCATGCCCGCATTGCCCGCGGCACAGGCCGCACCGATTGTATAGTGAGGACCCGTAATGCTCATGTTGAGAGCAATTTCGCCCGCTGGATTGTTGGCGACAGTTCTTGGGTTGTGGTGGTGAGACCAATACTTGGTGTCGTAATCGAAATTTTTGATCTCGAAGATTTCTGTTTCCGTTTCGACGTTGCCGTGTTCGGTGACGCCGACGTAAATACCTACGCGTGATTTGTCGCGATTTTCCCAGTCAATGCCACTGTCAACCATGGCTTCGTTGGCACAGTAAATACCAACGCTGCCTGCTCGGGTGCCGCGGCGGGCGTCTTTTCGGGATTGATGTCTGCGAACATCGAAATCGCAGACTCCGGCAAGTGTTTTGCCAAAGTACCGAATCTCGTAATCCTGGACACCGGACTTTCCGTTGAGCAGCGATTCACGGAATTCAGTGATCGAGTTGCCGTTAGGTGAGGTCAAGCCAAGACCGGTGATAACGACTCGTTGATTTTCGGGAAGATCGGAATGGCGTGCAGGTGAGATCATTAAGTGTCAGCTTGCGCAAAAGATTGAAAATGTCGCCTGAAATGAGACAACGAAAATGGAGTAACGCCTTCTAAATTTGAAAGCGGTTGCTCTCCAAACGTCATGTTTTTCAAGCGGAACTGCCAACGCGGAGATGTCCAGATAAGGGTAACTTTCTGAACTTAGAGTTTCAATGGCTGATGGCATTCACACGGATTGGCAAGGGCGAAACCGTGAATCTTTCCTACCCTATGTACCTCAGGGTACCGCTGAAAGTTTCGAATCCCAAGGAGAGTTATGCCCCAAATGAAAGTCGACGCATTCCCTCTTCGATTGAGACTTTGGGGTAGTACCCAAAGTCCCGTTTCGCGCGAGAAATATCAAAGTAGTGACTCTTGGATAACTGTGCGGCCAGAAAACGAGTCATCCGGGGTTCAGTTCGGATGTTGAACATTTCGTGATAGCACTCCAATGCAAATCCCAATCGATAGGCTGCAGTGAAAGAAATTGCTTTGCGAATTCTAGGTTGACCAGCGAGTTCAAGGATTTCGTTGATCCAGCTCCAGCAATTGACGGGTTCGCCTTGGGAAAGGAAATATGCGCTTCCACAAACGGGAGAGCCTTTGGTCATCGCTTCAGCGGCTTGAGCATGTGCCATCGCAGCGTTTTCGACATAAATACAGTCAATTTCATTGGTTCCGTCACCCACTCGACGCAACTTTTTGGATCTGGATCGAGCAACCAAACGGGGGATCAAATGATGGTCCCTCGGTCCCCATATCAGGTGGGGACGAAGAGCACAGGTCATCAGGCTGCTGTCATCGTTTGATTCCAGGACGTACTGCTCGGCAAGTGCCTTGGAGTGGGGATAATGGCAGAGCCATTTTTTTGGGTAAGGTGCGTTCTCATTGAGATTGAACTGGTGATCGCCATCGAAGGTCACACTGGGACTGCTGGTGTAGACCAACTTAGGAACCTTGTTTTGAATACAGGCTTCTACAACGTTCCGTGTGCCGATTGTGTTGACGCCGTGGAAGTTTTTCCACGACCCCCAGATCCCTGAAATAGCTGCGGTATGGAATACGACATCCATGTCTTCGCAGGCATGGCTGACGGTCTCCAGGTTTCTGATATCCGCGTGAACGGTCTCCACGTCGCCCAGACGGGAGACGAGATCGTCCTTTCGTCGCATCATAGCGCGGACTTGGTATCCCCGTTCGAGGAGGTGTTCGACGAGGTAGGATCCAAGGAAGCCATTGGCTCCGGTGACAAGCGCGCGAATCAAGGTTGCAGCCGTATTCGTTAATTCAGGGGATTTGCGTGGTTTGCTATTCTATCGAGAACATAGGTATCGTGTCAGTTGCTTATTCGGGATCATGAGATGGGGGCGGATCTCGACGGAAAACCGCCACGATGTCCTCGGCCGGAACAACAAAAAGCTGGTTGTCCGACTCAAAGTCGACGGGAATTGCAGATTTGGGGTGAAAAAGGACTTTGTCATACTGCTTTAGCGGAATGTCCTCATCGTGTGCGATTGCCGCGGAGATTGTGACAATTCTTCCTGTGATCGTAGGGATCTCTGCCGATTCGGGGAGCGCGATTCCGCCTTTGGTCTCCCTTTTGGGTTCATCTTTTCTCACCAAAACACGCATTCCAATGGGTTCTACGTATTCGAATTTGTTAGAACGAGATTTTGCTTTTGCCATTTAAGTCTCTTTGTTGATCTTTGCTTTGCGGTGGAATATTTGCAGTTGAGGTTGATTTGTATCACTACAGAAGTGAGATTGGTCAGTTGTCGATCTTTCCAAAGTTATCCTTTGAAAAGACAAGCTACAAGTGGGAAGTTTGGGCTTGTAATCGCCGTAGAATCTGCGAAAATTTTCCATCCAATGTTAATTAAACCGTCGGTAACCGATCATGCACGTGATCTCGGGCCGGTTTTTGTTTGTATATACGATTGTCAAAATTTAGTTTTTCATAAGCTGATGGCTTGTGGCAGGTAGGAATTACTGTGGCGGAATTATTAAATAACGAAGAGCGGACGGAAACAGGGACGAAACGGATGCGTCGTTTGCGTCAAGCGGGTTTTACGCCTGCAGTGCTTTACGCCGATGGGGGAAATGCATCGGTTGCTCTTTCGATTCCGACCAAGCAAATTGACTTGGCGATTGGACAGGGCAGCCACATTGTCAAGCTCGAGGGCAAGGTGAACGTTGACGCGTTGATCAAAGATGTTCAATGGGACATGCTGGGTCGGGGGGTAATTCACATCGACTTGACTTCGATTGACCTTCGTGAGTCTATTTCCGTGACTTTGCCGATCGAGATGATTGGCGACGCACCAGGAATCAAAGTGGGTGGCGTGTTGAAACAGTTGGTTAAGGAAATTGAAATTGAGTGCCCTGCGAATGCGTTGCCTGACAAGATTGAAGTCAGAGTTAACGACTTGGGGTTGAATCAGACAATTATTGCTAGTGACTTATCGCTTCCCGAAGGAGCGAAGGTGACAGGCGATCCGAAGGTTGCAGTTGTCCAGTGTGCAGAACCGATTATCACGGCGGGTGCTGATGAAGATGGTGATGGCGAATCGGCTCCTGCGGAACCAGAAGTTATCGGCCGCAAGGCAGACGACGAAGCTTCGGAATAATAAAGAATACACTACAGACGGCTTGGTCCGCTTTAATGAAATTGGTTGTGGGGCTTGGTAATCCAGGCCGAAAATACGATGGGACTCGTCACAACGTTGGTTTCGAAGTCATTGCGGAGCTTGCCCGGAGATACCACGTCGGTCGTGCCAAAGCTAAATTCGATGGTGAATTGGCTGAGGCTCGGATTGGCAACGAGAAGACGATTTTGCTTTGTCCGCTTACGTTCATGAATTTGAGTGGACGATGTGTTCAGCCGATCGTTGACTTTTATAAGATTCCTACAAATGACGTTTTGATTATTTGTGATGACCTTAATCTGGCTTTGGCCCGATTAAGAATTAAGCCTAGCGGCAGTGCGGGTGGTCAAAACGGTTTGAAGGATATTGTTCAACGGCTTGGTACTAAAGATGTACCTCGCCTGAGAATCGGAATCGGAGTTTGCCCACCTCGTTGGGATGCTGCTGATTATGTGCTGGGCAAATTTGACAAAGCCGATCTCGACGATGTCGAGAGCGGAGTCAAGCGTGCTGCAGATGCAACGGAGATGTGGATCTCCGAAGGCATCCAGCAAGTGATGAATAAGTATAACGCTGACCCGGACGCTCCCAAAAAAGCGAAAAAAGCGAAAAAGGCAGCACCTAAAAAGTCGTCTGAGTTAACTGATCAGAATTCAGTAGCGAAGATGAAAAACGATCCAGAAAAAAATCAGGAACAACAGTCCGATGCGTGATCGCACTTGAATCAACTGATTGAGTGCGCGGCAGCGAAACTAACGGAGATTCGACCTTGGCATCTAAAGTTTACGAATGCATGTTTATCTTCAGCCCAAATTCCTTTGCTAGGAATCCGGCTGCAGCAGCTTCGACCGTTGAGTCGTTGGTTGCGGATAATGGTGGAAAAATGTTGGCCAGCCGATTGTGGCATGACCAGCATAAAATGGCATACCCAATCAACGGGCATCGAAAAGGTGCGTACTGGTTGTGCTACTTTGAATTGGAAAGCACCAACCTCACAAAACTCAATCGGGCTATTCAGTTGACTGACCAGATCCTTCGTCATCTCGTTATCAATGTCGATCCGCGTTTGGTCGATTCATTGGTTGCGGCTGCGAAAGGTGAAACAGTTCCAGCCGAGGATGAACCCGCCGAAGAAGCAAAACAAGAAGAAGCTGCTGCAGCTGCTGAATAGGCACTCAGCTTTTTCATTTTCTGAGGAGAAACCATGGCCAGTTTTAATCGAGTTATTCTCGTGGGAAACCTGACAAGGGATGTCGTGGTAAAGTACACTCAAAGCCAAACTGCTGTCACTGAGATTGGTTTGGCGGTAAACGATCGCGTCAAAAAACAAGGCGAATGGGTCGACGAAACGACATTCGTTGATATTACGCTTTGGGGACGTACTGCCGAAATTGCCGGTGAATACCTGAGCAAGGGGGCACCCGTTTTGGTTGAAGGTCGTCTCAAGCTTGATCAATGGGAACAAGACGGACAAAAAACGATATAAGCTCCGCGTCGTCGGTGAAAAGATGCAAATGCTCGGTGCCCGTGCGGGCGGCGGCAGCGGTGGGAGCAGTAGCGGTAGCGGTAGCGGTAGCGGTGGGAGCAGTAGCGGTGGGAGCAGTAGCGGTGGAGGCGGAACGGGGCAACAACCTCAAGCAGACTCATACCCATCAAGTGCACCCACTGAACAGCCCGCAGGCGGTGCTCCTCCAGACGACGAAGTTCCTTTTTAATCTCTGGAAAAAACAATTATATGACCGGGCGTCCGCCCAAATATGCGAGTGGGCCCCTTAAATATCTGGAATGGAAAGTCAACGATGGCTCAAACAAAAAACAAACACAATCACGCATTCAAGCGACTGCCCAAAGGCACCAATGGCGGGATCCAGCTTTTGCTGATTCAGTCGGTTGCTAACCTTGGGAAACAAGGTGACGTTGTCGAAGTTAAAGCAGGTTTTGCCAATAACTATCTGTTGCCTCAGGGAATGGCAACTGTGGCGACTGAGCATCATCAGCGAATGGTCGAAAAGCATCGTGCCAAACTGGACGACCTTGCTGAAACTCGCTTGAAGGACCTTAAGATTCAAGCCGTGCATATCGGCAAACAAAGCATTACGATCGAGGCCAATGCGAACGACGAAGGCCATCTCTATGGTAGTGTCGGCGCTCCAGAAATTGTTGCCGCTCTTAAAGAAGCCGACATTGCTCTGGCCACAGATCAGATCAAATTGGAAGGTGTTCTCAAAGAACTGGGGCTCTATACCGTCAAGGTTCAGTTGCACTCCAGTGTCGACGCTGAACTGAAAGTCTGGGTCGTGCCGACGGTAGATGCGGACACTGCCGATCCAGCGACCAGTTAATCACCAAGCCAATTCAACGAATCCAAGGCCCTGCGTTTCAGTGGGGCTTTTTTTGTAGGCTTCGTCCCAATAATCATACGAAAACCAGCATGCAAGCTCCTAGCGCCGCGAGAACGAATTGACGTAGTTTGGAGAATGAGCGATTTGCCAAACAACAATGACAGTTCACTGATTTCTCAGCAAATGCCGTTACTTCCAAGCCACCTGATTTAATTCCTGCGGCACTAGGCCATCGGGCGATTGCAATCTGTGATCAGAAAAGGCCCTGCGGCGGGAACGTTTCGCTAGAAACGTTGAAGCATGTTTGGGGGCGTCGACTATCAAGATGTTCTCTGTTTTATGAGATCTCGGAAACGGGCGAAATTTACTGGCTTTTCAGGCCGTAGGCACTTTTCAACCATGAGTTGCGAACTGCCCTTGAAGGCTTATGATGAGAACCCGCATTTACGTCCCAATTTGAGAACTCGCTTTTGAGGGATGTTTCAGGAGGAAACTACTTTGTCGAACAACATTCGAGACGACCACCCAAAAAAGAAGAAGAAGCGAGCCAAGCCGGCTGATATTCTGGACCGCGAACAGCCGTTCAATCTGGAGGCCGAACGTGGTGTTTTGGGCAGCATTATGTTGCTTCCAGACGTCTGTGATGATGTTGTGATGCTTTTGCGTGCTGAGGAGTTTTATGACGAAGCTCATGGGAAGCTTTACGAGCATCTGGTCAATATGCAGACCGATGGGAAAAAAATTGACATGACGCTGTTGCGTGAGCGACTTTCTGCGAGCGGAGATCTGGAGTTCGTCGGTGGTGCCGCTGAGATCGCAAAGATATTTACGTCCGTGGATACCCCAGCACATGCGACGTACTACGCGAAAATTGTCCAAGAGAAGGCGGTCCTGAGAAACTTGATCGGGACCTGTCTTGATATTCTGAGCACCGCATTTGAGCCGATGGAAGAGGCGGAATCGCTTTTGAATGAGGCGGAGCAAAAGATTTTTGCGATTCGAGAAGGCAAGCAGGCAACGTCGCTTGCGCAGATCGAGGAGAGTTTGCAAATTGCGATTGATCGTTTGGAGGCTAGGGCTGAAGGGATCAACCTGACGGGTTCGGTGGATACCGGGTTTACCGATCTCGACGCGCTGACAAACGGAATGCACGCATCTGAATTGGTGATTCTGGCGGCTCGACCCAGTATGGGAAAAACAGCTTTTGCATTGAACATTGCTGAGAATGTTGTCACTCAGTCGAAACGTCCGGTCCTTTTTGTCAGCTTGGAAATGGCTGCAGTCGAGTTGACGGAACGTTTGATGTGCTCATATGCACGCGTGAATGGTCACCGTTTGAGAAGTGGAACGTTGCCCCAGGAGAGCCGAAAAAAGTTGATCAAATGCGCGGCCGAACTAAGCAAGGCGCCGCTTTATATTGATGATTCTCCTTCACGAAACGTCTCTGAGATTGCCGCCGGCGCGCGTCGAATCAAGCGTCGTGAAGACGACTTGGCTTTGATTGTTATCGATTATTTACAGCTGATTTCTCCAGACAATTCAAATGATCCACGTCAGGAACAGGTCGCCAAAATTGCTCGTCGTTTGAAAGGGATGGCTCGTGAACTTAAGGTGCCGATTCTTTGTCTTGCACAGTTGAATCGACAAGCTGAAAGTACCGGCGACAATTTGCCAAGGCTCAGTCATCTGCGAGAGTCCGGTGCGATTGAGCAGGATGCAGACGTGGTGATGTTTGTTCACCGAAAAGATTATTACAAAAGCAAAGGCGAAGATGATGGTGGAGAAGACCTTGCGGGGCAAGCTCAAATCATTATTGCCAAGCAACGTAATGGTCCCGTCGACAATCTCGACCTCACATGGATCCGCGAATGCACTCGATTCGAAGATCGAGCACCGGAGCGGTTCAATGAGTTTGATTAGAAAACGTTTTGATCCGGATTAGCGACTAATTCGTCGTTTTCAATGCAGAAACAGACAAGCTCTCAAGTAACCGAGCGAACTCGCCTCTGGTTGCTTGACATTAGGCTGGTATCCCCAAAGATACTATGTAGTTGTGTGATCTTTGGCAATCCGAGCCAAAATCGATTGTGTAGTGTTGACGTTGATGCGTTAAATTTGAAAAGCTTTTTTCGATGACCCAGCAAGGCAATAAGGACATTGTCATTATTGACGAAACGGAGCCGTGTCCTTATCTCAAAGGTGAGACGGCCCGGATGCCATTGCGCATGCCTCTTTCCAGGTTGACATTGCACGAAACTGATTTGCGGTTTGCCAAGGGAAATCGACGAACGGGTGAGTTTATCTACCAAACGAATTGTCCCAACTGTCAGGCCTGTCAGCCCATTCGTTTGGATTGCGGGCAATTCAAGTTCAGCAAGAATCACCGGCGGGTCTTGTCTCGAGGCAACCGAAAGTTTGAACAGCGTATCGGTAAACTCACAAGTGATATGGCACGGATCTCATTATTCAATAAGCACCGACGCATGCGCGGACTAGCCAGTCGAGCCTCGGATATCGACGCGAAGGAGTACGAATGGGGGTTCGTTCGTAGTTGTTTCGAATCGTTTGAGGTTAGCTACTACCTGGAAGGACAGTTGATTTGCGTGGGGGTTTGCGATCGTGGAGAACACAGTGTTTCAGCGGTATACACTTACTTCGATCCCGAAATTTCACAAGCCAGTTTGGGGACTTACTCGATCCTGAAACAAATCGAGTATTGTCGCGTGAACCAGTATCAGTATCTGTACTTGGGCTACTACGTTGAAAACTCACCTCACATGGAATACAAAGCTCGGTTTGTTCCGCACCAGAGGTTGGTTTCCGAGAAGTGGCGCGACTTTGGCAAGGCCAAGGATGCCTGATTTGTCATGCCCCTTGATTCAAAACAAATGAGATTGGCGGGGTGTTGAAACCGTTTTCAACCGCGATTGAGACGCACCTGAATTTCGGCGAGCCCCTGGGTTGAGAGGATGCTCGAAATTGAATTGGGCAAATGAGATGGCGCTGGAGGAATGGTGCACCGGTGATCAAACTGCCCCAATGGCCGAGTACGTATTCCACCACGGCGAGGGGAGCTCTGACGAGTTTGAAATTGAACCTGACATCGGTTGGTCAAAAAATCGGCCGGTGGGAACCGGCCCTACGCGAACAAACCTTTCCGGCTCTTTTCCAAGCGTAGGGCCGGTTCCCACCGGCCAGCCCAAAGAACATACCTCTGCGTCTATGGGTCTCTGCGCGATGTTCTTCATGTCGGGGGATTGTCTCGCGCAAAGCCGCAGGAAAAACTGGATCCACCCATCGGAGGCTTGCAACGGAGACAGGGCAACGCGAAATGCCGATGACCTAATATCGTGGACAGGAACTAAAATGAATTGATGCTAACCAAACATTGAACTGATCGACTTGTGGAGGTGAATTCGTTTGATTGCCTCCCCGAGCAACGGAGCGACGCTCAGCTGGACGATCTTGTCTAGCTTTTTGTCTTTTGGAAGAGGAATCGTGTCGGTGACTACGATACTATCGATTGGGGCAGCTGCAAGTCGTTCGATGGCAGGACCAGCGAACACTCCGTGCGTTGCCGCGACGTGAATTTCTTTGGCACCCAGTGACTTGACGAGTTCCGCAGCGCCACAAATTGAGCCCGCAGTACTGATCATATCGTCAAACATCAAAGCGATTTTACCGTCTACTGGACCGCCAATGATGTTTTCCTGGCTCGTTGATTCGGCATCCTGCCGACGCTTGTCAATAATCGCCAAGTTTCCGCCAAGTCGTTTGGAGTGACCGCTGGCGCGTTTGATGCTTCCTTCGTCAGGACTGACGATGACGCGGTCATCCGGGTTGGTTCCCCGTTTATGAAAATGTTTATTTAGGACATTTGCAGCGTATAGGTGATCAACCGGAATATCAAAAAATCCTTGAATCTGAGCTGCGTGCAGATCCATCGTCAGGACTCGGTCGGCACCGGCGCGGGTGATCAGGTTGGCGACTAGTTTTGCCGTAATTGGAACTCGGCCTTCGTCCTTGCGGTCCTGTCGAGCGTAGCCAAAGTAAGGGATGACTGCGGTCACTCGTTCGGCACTTGCCCTCACGCAGGTGTCAATCAAGATCAACAACTCCATCAACGTGTCATTGACGGGCGGACAGGTCGGTTGCACCAGATAAACATCGCGTCCACGAACGTCCTCAATTTTGCAGTGAATTTCACCGTCGGGGAATGTCGAGAATTTGCATTCGCCCAATGGAAGATTGAGGAATTTGCCGATGTCTTGAGCAAGTTTCGAGTTTGCACGTCCACTGAAGAGCTTGAGCTCGCGCATCCGTTGACTTTCTATTGGATGTGAATTCTAGGAGTTTTCCTGGATCGCTTTTTCGACAGCTGCCAAATGGTCAACTGTGTTGACGCTGAGCGACTCAATCGGTTTTAGTACCGGGAGAGCACGGACGTCTTCTTTTTCACGAAGCAGAATTCCAGGGATATCTGTAATGTAGTATTCTTTTTGCCGATTGTCATCGGTTAGCTTGTCCAGCGAAGCCAACATTTTCTGACCATCAAAAACGTAGGTGCTCATGTTGACTTCATTGATGGCCCGCTGCTCGTCGGTGGCGTCTTTTTCTTCGACGATTCCAACGAAGTTTTTGTCTGCGTCACGGACGATTCGCCCCAAACCCACAGGGTTTTCATGAATCAATGTGCCCAGAATACAGGCGGGGTCGCTAGAATCAAATTCAGCCAGCAGTGATTTGACGCTACTTGCCTGTAGCATTGGAGAGTCTCCTGCCACGACAATGACAGGTCCATGGTGATTGGCGATCAATTCCCGGCACATCATGACGGCATGTCCAGTACCGAGCTGTTCGGACTGTAGGGCGAATTCGATATTGTCGTACTTGGAAAGGCGTTCTTTGACGAGTTCCGCCTTATAGCCGACCACGGCGACCAAGCGTTCCACGCCAGCTGCTCGCAAGGTGTCGAGAACGTATTCGACAAGCGGTCGTCCAGAGGCTTCGCAAAGTACTTTAGGAAGCTCGCTTTTCATTCGCGTGCCTTTGCCGGCAGCGAGTACGATCGCCAAGGGCGCGTCCATGGATGGTTCCTGTTTGGGTGAAATGCCGTTTTGGAAAGATGATAAGATAACTACCAAGGCGAGAATTCAAAGGGCTGTACAGATGATTAAGTCCGGTTTCTTGGGCTTCTTCTTCAAACTGGACATCATTCTTTTCAGATTGGTCCAAATCACAGGCGATGCATCTCGTTCACCGCCCCGACTTCAGCCTTATTTGGCATCTTTCCAGTGAGTGCATTTGTTTCGCAAAGCACCAATCGAATACATGGTTGCGAATTTGATGTAGCATTCTCAGTTTCTGAAGTCGATTCAGCCGAATTTGAGTCGTGAGCTGGCCATTGCCACGTTTTTCGAGTTTTGACCTCGATTCCTGTTTTCGGAACTTCGGACAACCACGTGTTAAAGTTCACAATGATTTCGTCCCAATCGGATCTTTGAGAGGCGGGGAGCTCGTTGTAAATTCGGCTAATTTTTTCTTGGTCGGGGGAGCTGATACACACGGTCCCACCATAAGTAGAGCCGCGGAGCGGTTGGGAGTTTTTCATTTTCGCACGACAAACTTCCGCAAAAAAAACGATGCTCGATGGAAACCCGACGCGTGAGCGAGGACGAAAGCTGAGCATGCCTCGTTCACGCATCGGGTTACCACTGACAACCGTGAATCCAAAAAGCCATTTGCCGCGCGAGAGGCTGCTTCCCATTTGCCTCAGACTAAGGCGTGGACTCCTCGTTTTCTTCTGGCTCATTTTCTTCCTCCTCTTCTTCAGGGTCGTACCAAGCCAAGCTCGGTTCCAATTCGTTGATCCCCTCGAATGACTTCAGCTCTTCGGTTTCCTCGATGACCATCTCAGGCCGATCATCTTCTGGATTTTGCACCATTTCTCGCAGCGATTCCAAATCGCGAAGCATTGTAACGGCGGCCTCTTCGGCTTTGTCATGATCTTCAGCCAAGACAAAACGGGTTGTGTAAAAACCAAAGGGTCGGGTCTCGCCGTCAACTTCGATGATGAAGTTCTGGCCATGAATCAGGACACGAAAGTGGATCAAGTCAAGTTCCTTGCTTTTGGGTGGAGTTTGTTTTTGTCAGTCTTCGTTCGAGGACCAAGTGAATGGCCATTCCGAAAACGATGGCCAAGCACATGGCTGTCAATGCTGATGGATACGGTGACAAATTGTAATCTTCAGCATCAGTAATGATCATGCCAATCATGGGCATTCCAAACAAGACGCCTAGGTCATACATGGCAAGAATCAGGTTGGAGGCGACGCCTCGATCCTCTTTTTCAAACAAACTGGTGCATTTGGCGATGACTGAGGGGAAAAGGAACGAATGACCTAAACCACCCAAAAAGGCGGGCAACCAAAATCCGATTTCCGTCTCGGCGAACATGAATAGGGTGAGGCTACATAGGAAAAATGCAAATCCCAACGTTGTGGTGCGAGTCAGGCCAAGAATTTCCGGGGCTCGGCGAAATGTCAATCGTGAAACAAAGGCCGTGATGTTATAGACCAAGAAGAAGATCTTGATGCCTTCGATTTGGAGTGACTCTGCGAGTGGTCGTAGGAAAATCCCTGGAAATCCAACGGTCATTCCCATCAACATCCCGATCGCCAAAATGAAGCCAGGGTTTTGACGCCAAACCAGCGTGATTGGATTCTTGAACGGCTTTTTTGCGCGAGTTCCATGCCGTAGCGAACTCCCCGTCAACGTTGCCAAAACTGTCGAAATAAAAGCCAAAATGATCATCGCCGAGGCGAATTGAAACATCAGATTGACTTGGGTTCGAGTGATTTCTTCAACTCCGAAAATCCAGTCACCAATCGCTGGTCCAATGGCCATTCCGACGAAGCCACTGGCACCGATGACTCCAATCACTTCGGCAATCCGATGTTCCGGTGCCTGCAGCGAAACAAAGCTCAACCAGGCGCCGAAGCTTCCCGCAATGCCCGTCGCCAGCAGCCCGCGTGCAAGATAGACTTCGATTCCATTGACCGATTCGATGTTGGTGTGCCAATGCAGGGCGATCAATTGCAAAAGTAATGAAAACAGCCATATTTTCTGGGGCCCGATCTGATCAATTGCCATTCCTTGAACAATGCGGAACAGAATGGCCCCAATTGTCGCCAAACCGGTGATTAGACCAAGGTCGAGAGCCTGTCCGTCCGAAATGTTGATGAAGTCCGAATAGCGATACAACAGGCCAATCGAAATCAGCTGGAATACGTTGGCGATAAACGCGAACAAAAGAGATGCGTTATAGACGGGTTGTGGCTCGTCTAAGTTGCTCCGTAAAGAGGCGGTTTGCGTCACGAGAGGGGCTTTTTTGCGGTACAGAGAGATAGTCAACCGAAAAATCGTCCGTCAACGCGAATGCAAACGCAACCCCAATTGGTACCTTGGACAAAGGGATTAAAGTCAAAGCGTTCAAAGTGTAAACTTGCTCGCGTTTGAATTATTTGTATTTGATAGATCGAGCTTCCTATGCCGACCCTTGGCCGACAAATTGTGGCGGAGTACTACGACTGTGATCCGGATATTCTCAACGACGTCGCACAAATTGAGACAGGAATGCTCAACGCGGCCAATGCGGCTGAGGCAACGGTTATCAACAGTACGTTTCACCACTTCTCCCCGTTCGGTGTTTCCGGGGTCGTGGTGATTCAAGAAAGCCATCTGGCGATTCACACCTGGCCGGAATACGGATACGCGGCCGTTGATATCTTTACCTGTGGTGACGCCGTGGATCCCTGGATCTGTTACAAATTTTTGGAACAAGCATTCCAAGCTGGATATGCCTCAGCAATGGAAATGCTTCGAGGCCAACCGGGGCAACTGAGCAAAGCGGCATTTCATCCGGATGACACAAGTCGCCCGGAAATCAAACCCGCAATTGCACAGAATCGCAACGTTTGGTTTACCGAACGAAATGAACATATTGCCATGTCTTTGCGACATAAGGGTGACCGACTGTTTGGCCAACAATCGGATTTTCAAAAGGTCGAAATTTTTGACACCTATGCTTATGGCAGGCTGTTAACGTTGGACGGCATGGTGATGACAACAGAAAAGGATGAATACGTTTATCACGAGATGATCAGCCATGTGGCGATGCAGTCGCTGAATTCGCCGAAACGAGTTTTGGTGATCGGTGGGGGCGATGGCGGCGTGATCCGGGAAGTACTTCGCTACGAGTCCGTTGAGAACGTAGTGATGGTCGAGATCGATGGAATGGTCGTGGAAGCCTCCAAAGAATTTCTTCCTGAAATTGCCTGTGAGTTTGATAATCCCAAACTTGATCTGCAAATCGCTGATGGAATTGAGTATGTGAAAAATGCTGCCAATGAATCGTTCGACCTGGTGATCGTTGACAGTACGGATCCCGTCGGTCCCGGTGAAGGCCTGTTCAAGGCAGAATTCTATCGAGACGCTCACCGAATTCTAAAAGCCGATGGTGTGATGGTGACCCAAAGTGAGTCTCCCCGCTTCAACACGAAAGTCTTTCAAGAGATCTTTGAGTGTTATCGAAGTATCTTCGGTGACAATCGAGTTCGCTGCTACTTGGCGTACATACCGACCTACCCGACCGGAATGTGGAGCTTTTCGTTCTCCAGCAAATCCGACCTGGACCCGATCCAGGGACGGGATTGGGAAGCGGTGGATGCATTTACGCTGAAGCATGACTTGCAGTATTACAACTCGAAAATCCATCAAGCGGCATTCGCCATGCCAGGCTACGTCAACAAGCTTTTGTCCTAGTTCCCGGCCCGTTTTGAATTGACGGGTAACAAGGCTAAGAAATCCGCCGGTGTATCTGATGTTCTCTGCCTGCCAATCGAAGCCCTGCGAGCCTGTTGGCAGAACACCACATGCCCACGCAAGCGAGGAGCATGGCACCCGTCGTCGAGTTTTTGCCTTTTCGGGAGGTTGAGGCTCCTGCCGAAACCATTCTTGTTCCTCTCAAACGTGGACTTTGGCGCTAGTACCCGGACGTTTTTGAATTGACGGTTAACAAGGCAAAGAAAACCGGTCTGTCTAATGTTTTCTGCCTGCCAATCGAAGCCCTGCGAGCCTGTTGGCAGAACACCACATGCCCACGCAAGCGAGGAGCATGGCACCCGTCGTCGAGTTTTTGCCTTTTCGGGAGGTTGAGGCTCCTGCCGAAACCATTCTTGTTCCTCTCAAACGTGGATCTTGGGCTAGTACCCGGACGTTTTTGAATTGACGGGTAACAAGGCTAAGAAAACCGGTGTGTCTAATGTTCTCTGCCCGCCAATCGAAGACGGGCGAAGTGCTAGGCTTGGTTGAGCTACGCATCGACCCGAGGTGTGGCTCCAAGTGATTGGGTGCGCCGTTCATCGAGAATGGAACAATCCAAAAAAAGGCGGCAGTGAATTTGCCGCCGCTTGGTTCAGATGATAAATCGGATCACGTTTCTACGGACGCCTCTCTAAATAAATCGATCAACGAATCGCGGATCTAGAGGAATGTCGGCGACTTTGATGTCTCCAATCAAATCCTTGTGGATTTCGGAATCGCGGTTCATCATTAGTTGACCAATTTCAGCCCAAGCTCGCTGAAGTTCAGGGGATGTCTCTGAACCTTTCATCTTCAACGACGCTTCCAGGTCAAGTGCTGCGGCAATCTTCAGATACTCAGCTGAAGATTTTTCCATTGAGAGCGCAAAGCACATGGAGGCCAAACTATGGCAAAGCTGGTCGAAGACACCGCCTTCGTCGCCCAGCAAAAATGATTGATCCATAAATGACTTTTGATATTTGGCGATGATCATCAAGATTCGTCGGCCCAAAACTCGGTTGCGCTTCATGGCCCGTTTCAAGTAAGTTCGTTTTTGAGCAAACAGATTTTCAACTCCCGAAAGGTCGCCTGACGCGAACCAAGAGCCAATCGTTGTCTTGGCAATGAACCATCCAAATTTCATTTTTGGAACCAAGCCAAAGCTTCCTTTTACTTCGGCGATCCCAATCGGCTCCAGATACTTGTTGCGAATGTTTCGAGTCATCGCGTTGGGGGCACCGACATCTGACAAAACGGGATTTGGTCCCTCGTAGACAGTCGCAATCGTGAACTCGTGCATGTTTTCGCCGATGTAATTTTCGATCGGAAACTCAGGCATAGAGCCGGGCTGGCCCTGAGCACTGGAAATCGTGTATTTGCGATGCTCATCGGTGTGAACCGAACGTCCGCCTTGAATTTGATAACAGTTGATTGCTGTTTGAAGCAGCGCTTTGGTTGCATAAACTTTGGCAATCATTCCTTGAGTTTCATCTCGAACGCCGTTGGCAGCTAGCCGGAAACAGAGGTCACCAAGAATACGTCCGGCCAGCCCATGACAAGTTGCACGACCAACCCAGGTTTGAATTCTTGGTGCGCTACCAATCGGTTTTCCAAAGGTACTTCGAAAAGAAGTCCAGCCTCCGCCGTTGGGTTCCGAAGGTTCTTGTGAAGCGGCGGCCATTTCCTGGCGGCCTTTTTGGACTTCTGGATCGTTGATGATATGCGCCAACAGCTTGAAGGTTTTTGCGGCACTGTTGACTCCAATTCCGCCGCGACCTTTGGCGAGGGAACTGAATGCTTGTGCGAGGCCTCGACCAGGAGGGCCAAGTAGATTCTTTGCAGAGATTTCGCAATCGATCAAACGAAAACGTGCATTCCAAAGGTAGTCGAAGGCCACCAAATCGTTTCGCTTCATCCGGAAGTTCGCCGAGTCCGCTTTGGGAACCTCAAAGATGATCATGCCGGAATCTCGTCCTGGTTTTAGATCATGCCCTTCAAGTTTTACGATCAAAATACAGACGCCGCCATAGATGACGTTGGTAATTGGCCATTTGACTCCGTTGACAACGTACTTGTCACTTTCAAGTCTCGCGGTCATGGATAGCTTACTTGGGTCCGCTCCGACGCCCGGTTCAGTTAACGCGAATGATCCCAGCAGTTCTCCCTTGGCCATCTTGGGAAGGAAATACTGTTTTTGGTCTTCGGTTCCAAAATCGAGGATCGGAGTTACCGGTCCCAGGAAATTGTGAACTTCGAACAGGACGGCAAGGTCAGGGTGGACGAACGTCAACGCTCGTAAAAGGGGACCGAGATCACCAAGTTTGGCACCACTACCGCTGTATTGTTGAGGGATGGCCAAACCGAAGAATCCTCGCTCTGCCAAGCCGCCAATAATATCATCGCGAAACAGCATCTTTTCGTTGTCAAAAAGAGAGTTTTCTGACTTCCTCTGCATCAGAAAATCCAGGCAATCACCCATGACCTTGGCCACTTCTACGGATGGGGAAAACGTTCCCGCGTGAAACTCTCGAGCCTTGCCCGTTCCGAAGAGTGAAGCGATCGTAGGTGCCTCACCAGAAAACTGGTTTTCGGCTGAACGATCTGCATCATCGAGAGTGGAGAGAGCTGCAACTTCGGCAGTCGATTTTCCGGCCTGCTGCAGGATGATTGCCATTGCGTCATCCGCAGGTTTGGAAGGCATCACGTTTTGTTCTTTTTCAGCTTGTTTGAGCATTTCTATCAATGACCGATTTTGGATTTTCAATTCTGTATTATTCGAAGACGACCGCAAATTGAGGTGTCTGAAGTGTTTGACGTTTGTGATCGACGCAAGATCGAAGATTTTGGATGCCAATTGTCTCTAAGACATGTTATCGACCTGATTCACGAGGCAACCAAACTTTAACCGCATCCCCTGCATTAACCGCAGAATTGCGGCATTGAAAACGCGATAAAAGTTTACCAAATCCCAATCTATTGCGAAATCGACACTGCGTAATTTGTAACTGGTGAATTGGAGAAAACTATGCCGTTTTGTACGAAAAGTCGTAACATTTCTTACACCAACACGCTAAAAAATATCTGGGCGGAATGAAAAACCAAGTTCTCTCAATTCGTCCAAACCTGGAATGACAAACGATCGTTACGATTACAGGCATTCTGTCGTTTCTCTACCGCGTAAATTTGCCGCAGTTCGTGGCTAAACCTAAAGTCAAACACCATCAAAATAGAACGGAAAAAAACGTGAGTATTACCAAACAATGTTGTGCCTTCTTTATCGTTGCCTTAGCAGTCTCTAGCTCGGCGTGTTGGGGGCAGGAATATGGTGAACAGGTCGTATCCAATGGCACCGAGATCTATTTCACCGAGGGAGTTACGGAAGAAGAGGCTGAAAAGCTGGGTCTATTTTTGACGGAGTATGAGTTTTCTGACGGGACGGAAAAATCGGTCCAGCTTACTAAGGAGGACGACGTCTGGCAGTTTCGCATGGTGGTAATGCCAGAATTCGTAGAGGACAAAGAAATGCATAAGAATTTCAAATTCATGTGCTTGGAACTATCTACGGCTTTCGAAGGAAAACAGGTGGATGTTCAGATTTGTGATGATGAACTGAAAACACTGAAAGTCTTCAAAGGGCTTTTTGGGAATCTGTCTGAAGTCGACTCCGCTGAGTTTTACCAAGCAGGAGTCACGGATGAACAGGCCAAGAGTGTTAAGTTGGCTCTGAGGAAATTGGGCATGACCGAAAATCCAGCAACTTACCACCTACTCAAACTGGATGACAAATACCAGCTTCGCATGGTCATCATCGAAGAGTTTTACAATGACGAAGAGATTCTCCAAGAAGTCAAAGGCATGGCCACAACGATTTCGGATGAATGTCTCGACGGAGCAGTTCTCGAATTTCATCTTTGCAATGAGTATCTTGAGTCTCAAAATTCTGTAACGACAGACGAACAACGCTAAGGATGCATCGCTGTATCGTCTGACCAAGATGTGCCCGCCCTAGGGGAGGGCCACTGGTCGCCGGAAATTAGAATCTCGCCGTCGGCCAACTAAATTCGGGTTGCAACAGCCTGGCGATTTTCGCTAGCCCAACCCTTAATTCGGCTTCGTTTCTGGCTGCTCCCAATCCGATTCGAATTGAGTTTTGATCACTACGTTCTGTTGGGGAAAATACTTTGGACGGCAGCACAATCACTCCATTTTCACTCGCGGCGTGACAAAAAGAGTCTGCGGTCCATGCATCGGGTAGGTCCAGCCAAATGTGATTTAGGCCTGGTTTTCCTACGATTCTTTCAGTTCCTAATACATCGTAGGCCAGCCCAATCCGCTGTTGAGCGATATCGACTCGAGTAGCCACAAAGTGGTCTCCCGTTCCGTCCTCAATCCATCGTGACGCAATCTCAACGGATAGAGACGATGGAAAAAAGCTGGTGGCCTGAAATTTGGATACCACCAAAGGGCGTATCGAATGTGGCGCTCTAAGAATTGCCAGTCGCAACCCAACCGCCAGCGATTTGGATAGCGATGAAATCAAGATGCTTTGATTGGGGAGTAAGCTGGATACTGTAGGTGGTCCCGATTCGATCAAGTGCCCGTAGGTATCGTCCTCCACAATCCAAAGTCCATATTGATTGGCGATTCTTGCGATCGCAGTTCGACGCTCTAAATCCAGAGTTGAAGTCGTCGGATTATGATTGGTTGGGTTGATGCAAATCGCCTTGGCCTGATTGGCGACATTGGGAATTTCGTCTGGAATGATGCCCTGTTGATCCATCGGAATCGGAATCGGAGTCAATCCGAGTAGTTTCAATGCGGTGATAATGCCCGGAAACGTCAGAGATTCTACCAGGACGGAATCTCCGGGCTGAGTCATCGCCGCCAAACTTGAAATCAAAGCGCTTTGAGTTCCTGTGCAAATCAACATATCAGCCTCCGTGCATTTGATTCGCCGGTTGAGCCAATTCGCTGCTGCGATTCGATGGTGGATCAGACCTTCAACGGGAAGGGCGCCAAACAGTTTTGACAAGTCCCGCTGTCGGCCCAACTCGTTAATGGTGTTTTCGAATGGTTGATTGTCGGGAATATCTGGAGGCAAGTTGATTCCCAAGTCAACAATGAGCTTTCCGCTGGCGTCACGATCTGAATCAAGTGTGGTCGCTGCGATAAATGAACCACGTCCCACTTCAGAATTAATCAATCCACGCTTCTCGGCCAATGCATAGCCTCGTCCAACTGTGCCTATCGTTACCGACAAATGTTTTGCCAGTTTGCGTTGCGGCGGCAGTCGATCCCCTGGCTTTAAAAGTCCAGATGCAATATCGCGCTCAATCGATTTTGCAATTTGCTCATACTTGAGCTCATCGCTTTCAGTTAACTCACAGGTCCATATTGTCATGGTGACAATTATTAACACAAAAACTCAATTTTTCAACCAATGACACTCTCAATTTCACGACTGTATTCATGTTGTTTACTCAATGTAGGAATAATAGGACCCGAAATGAAAACCAAATCGTTCAAGATTGTCCGCCAGATTGTACTCCTGGCCTTTCTCCACTTGTTCATCGCAGGGAGCTGGGGAGCTGCGCAAGATCAGCTTCCTGACACTCCTGCTGGAAAACGCATGGGGCAGCTTTTTGAGGCTTTGGAAGGAAAAGTCGAAGACATGGATGGCTTGGTGAAAGACGTGTTTGGCTATGAAGAGCAAGACGAGTTGATTGCCGACCGGAGGAAACAAATTGAGCAGGTGAGAGACGATTTGGGAGCGTTCACACTTCAGAAGGTAATCAAATCAGAAGCTCACGTAGTTTCTGCGCGTTGTCAGGCTGAGCGAGGTCCAAGTGTGCTGTTTAGCGTCACGGTTAAGGAAGAATCGCCGAACACAATCGCCGAAATTCAGTTGGAGATAGGAAATGGTGAGCAAGTCGCCGAGGAAGATCTTGGGCCATTGACCGAAGAGGAAAAGACGAATTTGGTAAACCGATTGATCGACGAATTGAACTCCATGTACGTTTTTCCAGAAGTTGCCCAAAAGATGAGTGACGATTTGAGGAAGTCTCTTGAAGCCGAGGCTTATAAGGACGTAACGGAAAGGAACAAATTTGCCGTGCAGTTGACTGAACAACTCAGAGCCATTTGCCAAGACAAGCATCTGCGTGTTCGTGCTGGTGGGATGCGCCCCCCATCATCTTCTCCAGCTCGACGTCCGGTGAACAACCATGGTTTTGTGAAAGCTGAGGTTCTTGATGGGGGAATTGGCTATCTGAAGTTCAATTTTTTCTCTGGAGATCCCGCTGCGGAGAAAACTGCTGCAGCTGCGATGAACTTTTTGGCAAGCTCCGAAGCAATCATTTTTGACCTTCGGGAAAACGGAGGCGGATCGCCTGACATGATTGCCTTCTTGTCAGGATACCTTTTCGACGAGTCGATTCACTTGAACAGTTTTTACAATCGTCCAACGGATACGACATCTGAGTCATGGTCCCGCGACGATGTTCCTGGCGAAAGGTTTGGCAGCAAAAAGCCGGTTTTTGTTTTGACTAGCGACTATACATTTTCTGGGGCGGAGGAATTTTCGTACAACCTTAAGAATCTAAAAAGAGCGACCTTGGTGGGCGAAACGACGGGAGGTGGCGCACACCCTGTTCGGCCGGTAAGACTGGGTACAGGTTTCACGATGTCGATGCCTTTTGCACGTGCGATTAACCCGATTACCAAGACGAATTGGGAAGGTGTTGGAGTCGAGCCGCACGTTCAAGTCGATTCAGAAGGTGCGCTGGAGAAAGCGATTGAACTGGCGAAGATTCAAATCGCCGAAGCCGAGGTTGACAATGACGTCGCCGACGTGGACGAATTGAGAAATGAAGCCACGTTGTTGCTTCGGAGCAACGATTTCGCAAAAGCTGCTGAGGTACTAGAGCAGGTGGTTGAGTTGACTCCAGAGGACGGTGATGCATGGTTTCACCTTGGTTATTGTTTGCATATGCAAGGGCAATTAGACAAAGCCATCGTCGCCCACAAAAAGGCGATTGAATTAGATGGGAACGCAATTACGGCGACCTACAATTTGGCTTGTGCCTACTCGCTCAAGAATGATGCTGAAAAGGCGATTTCCACTCTTCAAGATGCCATCGAGCGAGGTTTTCGTGAGCGTTCCCAAGTCGACAATGATTCGGACTTTGACAATGTTCGAGACAACGAGAAGTTTCAGGAATTGATTGAGACCATCGAATAGTTTCTTGTTGGCATTGTGGTGTCAGCTGGCAATTTGAGATTGGGGCGTCGCCTGACGTACAGTGGCTTGCATGTCAGGCGGCCCTTGATCAATAAACATGGGGGCTGACGCAAGGCTTTTCTTTGGGAGCTTCAATCAAACGATGGAGGTTTGAGAACTTTCCGATTTCGGGCGATGGATTCGTTCCATTGACCTTGCCTGCCCCAAACTCCGAACGATTTGGGGTTCGGTTGAGAAATTGGGGGCAATGAACTATCTTTTGGGCTAATCAATTTCTCTGCCGAGTGTAGCCGACCCCATGCCCAAAGATTTTCTAAAAGGATCCAAAGACGAGTACGATGTTGTAGTTATTGGTAGCGGGTTAGGAGGCCTGACGGCTGCCAATATTTTGGCCCGAGAGGGACTTTCTGTTTTACTTGCCGAGCAACATTATAAACTGGGTGGTTTGGCAACTTGGTTCAAGAGACCAGGCGGTCATATCTTTGATATTTCGTTGCACGGATTTCCCTATGGAATGGTCAAGAGCTGTCGGCGATATTGGTCCAAGGAGATTGCGGATTCGATTGTTCAGCTAGAGGGCGTTCGATTTGACAATCCGATGTTTTCGCTGACGACCACCTTCAATCGTGATGACTTTACCAAACTGCTGACCGCGGATTTTGGGATCGAAGAAAGCAAGGTCAAAGAGTTCTTTGACACGGCCCGTGGAATGAATTTCTACGATGACCAATCGATTACAACTCGTGAACTGTTTGACCGGTTTTTCCCGGGACGTGAAGACGTTGTTCGATTGTTGATGGAGCCGATTACTTATGCCAACGGTTCGACATTGGAAGATCCGGCGATTACCTATGGGATTGTCTTTTCCAATTTCATGTCTAAGGGGGTTTACGTTTTTCAAGGCGGAACGGACAAATTGGTTAAATCCATGGATCGCGTGATGCGTGAAAATGGAGTTGACGTTCGAATCAACTGTGATGTGGAGAAAATCAATGTTCAAGGAAGTGCCGTTCAGTCGGTTGTGATCAACGGCAAGACAATTAAGACTCGCGCGGTTGTTTCCAATGCAAATCTTCGAAGTACGATTTTTAATCTCGTCGGTGAAGACAAGTTTGATAAAACGTTTGTTGAGGAGGCCAAAGCCGTTCGCTTGAACAATAGCAGCACACAGGTCTACATGGCGATGGCGCCGGAGGACACGGTTCCTCGCGAGACTGGCGACTTACTTTTCTGTAGCACGGCCGAAAGGTTTCAAACGGACTTGCTGCTTAGTCGAGACGTTACAAGCCGCACGTTCTCATTTTACTACCCCGATACTCGCCCCAGTGGCAAAGGTCGCACTCTTATCGTGTCCAGTACCAACGCCAACTACGATGACTGGGTTGGTATGAGCAAAGAAGAGTACGAAGCAAGCAAAGAAGATTTGGTAAATACGACTTTGGATTCCCTTGAGAAGTATGTTCCCAACTGTCGAGAACGGATTGTTCACGCAGAGGCTGCAACACCCGTTACGTTTGAGCACTACACTAAGCATATTGATGGTGCGAGTTTCGGAACTAAATTTGAAGGGCTTACGGTGAGTCGTGGTTTGCCCGGACAGATTGGTGGTCTTTATCACGCAGGTAGCTGCGGGATTATCATGTCAGGATGGCTTGGCACCATTAACTATGGAGTTATCGTCGCCAACGATGTAATCAACCAACTGACCACCGTACCTGCCGCCAGTTAATTCGTTTCTTGTCTATTTGGCAACGAGAGTTGCCGGAATTGTTTTTCCGATCGAAACAAAATGAGTGAACTTCCAGATATCCATGCTTCCATTCCACATCGCAGCCAAATGTTGTTGGTGGACGAGGTTGTCAGCGTCGAAGAGAAGCAGATTGTTTGTCAAAAGACATTTCGTGCGGACGAACATTTTTTTGACGGTCACTATCCTGGCAATCCGATTGTGCCTGGCGTGATTCTCTGCGAATGTGCGGCTCAATCGGGAGCGATTCTTATTTCGACGCTACTCGGCGAGGCGAAGGGCACTCCCGTATTGACCAGAATGGATGACATTCGATTCAAGCGGATTGTAAAGCCTGGCGAGACGATTGAGATCAAGGTGAATTTAGATGACATCGTATCCACGGCTTACTACCTGACGGCTCAAATTCGATGTGAGGGCAAGTTGGCAACGCGTCTCTCATTCGCATGTACGTTGGCTCAATCGGAATCGGAATAGGAATCAAGATGGATTTTCTCCAACTAGACGGCAAGACAATTGTCGTATTCGGCGTTGCCAACAAGAAAAGCGTAGCCTGGCACATCG
This sequence comes from Mariniblastus sp., assembly GCA_965224765.1. Lineage (GTDB taxonomy): Bacteria > Planctomycetota > Planctomycetia > Pirellulales > Pirellulaceae > CAZDBA01. The sequence goes on along the minus strand of CBDDAC010000007.1, from coordinate 93,187 downwards.
GCAAGACACTTGAGGAGTCAGGTGCGAAAGTCGTCTATATTGTTCGTAGCCCTCAACGTCACGAGTCGACGGCGAAGTTACTTGCCGACCGCCCCGTTTACGTTTGCGATGTTGAGTTTGAAGATCAAATCAAGAAAGTTGCCAGTGACGTTGGGGCGGCTCATGGGCCCATCGATGGGTTAGTTCATTCGATCGCCTTTGCTGACTACGAAGGTGGCATGAAGCCTTTTCATGAGACCGGTCGCAAGCAATTTTTGCGTACCATCGATATCAGCTGTTTTTCATTCATTGCGATTGCTAACGAATTCAAAGAGCATTTTGCCGACGACGCGTCCGTGGTCACCATTTCCATCTCAACGACCACTATGGCCAGTGAGAATTATGGGTTCATGGCACCGGTGAAAGCGGCTCTTGATTCTTCCCTTGCTTTTCTGGCAAAAAGTTTCAGCCGGTTTTCCCGAGTGCGATTCAATGCCGTCGCACCTGGATTATTGAGGACGAGTGCCTCGGCGGGGATTCCGGGATATGTTGATGCTTACCTTTTCGCAGAGCAAGTGATTCCGCGCGGCAAGGCGGTAACCACTCAAGAAGCTGCTAATGCTGCATGCTTTTTGCTAAGCCCCAGGTCATCGGGTATGAATGCCCAGTCAATGGTGATCGATGGAGGAATGGCGATCAATTATTTTGACAATGAGATCGTCCGAAAGGTGATGGACGCCGACGTGTAGTAGCATTGGCGAGGAAACGACCCGCTTCTGGCAACTTTTAATTTTCCCGATGTGGGCTTATAGTAGTTTTGTAGTCAATGCTTCTTGAGTAGCGGTCAGTGGATCATGGGAATTCGATTTCGTTGTCCGCATTGCATTAGACCACTGAATGTTAAAGCCGCCCAAGCTGGGCAACAGGGCATTTGCCCCAAATGTCACGAAAAGATCCTTGTGCCATCTGAATCGGAATTGGACCCGGACGGGAATGAGCTGTCCGCCTCAATTTCAATGCCCTCGCTGGAGGTTCTGAGGGAACCCGCTCAACAACCTGAACCGTCTACTCCCGATTCGGCGAGTGCGGTTCCGGATGATTTTCTTTGTGGCAAGCCTGGCACTGCGGTCCACCAGATAGCAGGCGATCCGATTTTCGAAGCGCCCAATCGTATCTGGCACATCCGCGATGCGCAAATGACGGAGTCCGGTCCATTCAAAGGCAAACGACTTCGTAGAATGATTGATAGTGGGAAGTTAAAGGCCAATGACTACGTATGTCGGGAAGACTGGCAGGATTGGCGAGTTGCTGGCGAGACTTTTCCCGAGTTGGGCGCGACCCTTTCACAAATTCCGTTAGCGTCCGATAGCGTTTTTACCGATTCCAATTACGAAATTTCTGGAGCAATGACAGCAAAAGCTCGAAAAGCCAAACAGAAACATCGCTTGAATTTGATTCAAATCGTGCTGTGTGCAAGTGGATTGTTGATCATGGCGGCTCTTTGTTATCTACTGATACGACTGATTTAGAACGCGTTATGTGTGGCGTTGCGGACTTTCGTGCATAATGGATTTCATCACCTCACTCGTAAAACCCAGCGAGGAGATGCAATCGGTGGGTTAAACTCCAAAAGAAACAAACCAGGAAAATCCAAACCAGGAAAACAATAATGTTCAATAGATTAATTTTCACCGTCTTGTTCTCTGCACTCCTAGTTGCGGCCAATGGGCTGGTCGCGCAGGAGCAAGAAGCTGATCCGATTGCGTTTGACGTCGCCGAAGGTGCGTTGAATTTTCAGGCGCCGGGTGAATGGACCAAGGTTCAACCGCGAGTCGGATTTATCGAAGCTGAATTTTCCATTCCCAAAGAAGAAGGCGACCCCAAAAATGGGCGGTTGACCATCATGGGTGCCGGCGGATCTGTTGACGCAAATATTGAACGTTGGTATGCACAGTTCACCCAACCTGACGGTGGCGAGACCAGCGAAGCGGCGAACGTCGAAGAAATGACAATCAATGAGATGACCGTTCATATGGTCGACATTTCGGGAACCTACATGGATACTTCGGGAGGCCCCTTCGATCCCAACGCCAAAAAAGTCGAACGCGAAGACTATCGTATGGTGGCCGCGATTATTGAGACTTCCAGTAACGGAAATTATTTCATCAAAATGTATGGTCCCAAAACCACCATGGAAAAACACTTGGAAGGCTTCAAGGGGATGATCAAAGCGGTTGAGCTCGTCGACTAGATTGGGGCAAACTTTCGATTGAATTGCCCGTTGGTGGAGCAAATCCATCATTGCCAGAAACTGGGAATTCGTGCTGTTGAGAATGTTTCACTTGTCGTTCATGCATGAACGACAAGTATGCCCAACGTGGGGAAGACAGACCTTGTGGTTCGACAGAGCTGATTTGACCAGTTTCCGTGGGTGCCATGCTTCACGCTTGCGTGAGCATGCTCGTGCAATCGCAAAGCATGGCACCCACCAGTTCAGGTTGGATGAAGCACTCGGCTGGAAGCGGTCGTCAAAACACCCTCCAATCTGAGCGATTGAACGGTGTTGCTCATTCAAAGAGGTTGAGCACCGTTGGTGATTTCAATGACTCGACGACATGATCCACATGAGAGAAGTCGCCGTTGATGCTGTGGGTTCCCGGGACGGCGATGGTGAAGGCCCCGGAAGCGGCAGCGGCCGTGCTTCCGATCACGCTGTCCTCGAGAGCCAGCATTTCGCCGGGATGAATTTGGAATCGACTCGCTGCCAGCTCGTAAACTTCGGGATGGGGCTTGCCGTTGGTCACATCGTTTGAGGTTAAAATGAACTCGAACCTTGGTTGTAGTTCAAACGTACCTAAAGCTTGGTGGGCTAACTCTCGTTCGCTACTGGTCGCAACTCCTTTTGGGATCTTCAGTGCTTCCAGGCGATCCAGCAATGCAGATAACCCCGGCATCATTTGGATATGTTGGGGGAGTCGCCGAAAAAAATCGCTGTGAAGCTCTCGATCCAGTTCTTCGATTGAATCGTCCAACTCGCAGTCATCCTTGAGGACTTGGAAGGCCTGTGAGCCTGGTAAGCCCATGATTTTCATCTTGAGTTCATGGGTAAACGTTTTGCCGCGACGGGCAAGTAAGGAATGGCTGACGAGGTCGTACAAGTCTTCTGTATTGAACATCAGACCGTCCATGTCAAATACAACGGCTTTGATTGGGGGCATGTGTGATCCTTAAAAACAGTTGTATGCATTATCCTTTGATGGGTGGACTTGAAAAGGCGGCATGGGTCTGTTGTGAGGGTTTCCCTGAACCGATAGATTGATGGAAGAAAAAATATCTTGAAATCGACCTCTGATGTCCGACGATAAAACGCAGCAACAGAATCCCGCAGAACGGCAAAAGGCGAAAGAGTTAAGCCTGGAACCGTCGAAACCGCCTGCGCAAATTGATGGCTATCGAATCAATATGTTTTTGGGTTCGGGTGCCTACGGAGAGGTCTGGTCGGCAACCGATCAAAACACTGGGCGTCGTGTCGCTATCAAGTTCTACACGCGTCGTTCCAAATCCGATGTCGCTCTTTTGGCCCAAGAAGTCGAAAAGCTTGTCGTGCTCGCAGCGGATCGGTATGTCGTTCAATTGCTCGATGTCGGCTGGGACGCGACTCCACCCTATTATGTGATGGACTATATCGAGCACGGTTCGCTGGAAGATCGGCTGAACGAGCAGCAAAAAATTCCCGTCGACGACGCGGTGGAAATGTTTGAAGAGATTGCGACCGGCTTGATGCATTTGCACGGTAAGGGTGTTTTGCACTGCGATATCAAACCTGGAAACATTCTTTTGGATCAGGATAGCAAGCCGCGATTGGCGGACTTTGGGCAATCGCGATTGTCAACTGAGGGAACCGGAGCCCTGGGGACCCTGTACTACATGGCACCGGAACAGGCTGATCTTGAAGCATTGCCTGATGCCAGGTGGGATGTTTATGCGTTGGGGGCTTTGTTGTACAGCATGTTGACGGGGGAGCCGCCGTATCGAGACAAAAGTCTTTCCGAGCGGATTGAGTCGACCCGGGACACGCGAGACCGTTTGAAGATTTATCGTGACACGATCAAGCGAGCTCCTCGCCCTACCGAACATCGCAAGGTGCCGGGCGTGGATCGTCCATTGGCCGATATCATTGATCGCTGTGTCACGCCGGATCCCAAAAAGCGATTTGAGAGTGTGCAGAGTGTTCTTCTTGCATTGCGTCAGCGTCAGGAAAGCATCGCTTTCCGGCCTTTGTTAATGCTGGGGTTGGTAGGCCCGTTTTTGTTGATGCTGGTGATTGGTCCGTTTGGCTGGTACGCCTACCAGCGAGCGGTCAGCAATACAGACGCTGCCGTCACTCAAAAATCCATTGAAAGCAACTCCTTTGCAGCTCGATTGGCGGCACGAAGCGCATCCGAAAAAGTCGACAGATACATGTTGGCGATCAAGTCGCTCGCCGAGAATCGAACGACGAAAGTTGCCATGGCAGAAGCATTTGAAAATGAAAGTTTGTTGGACTTGCGATGTCAGCTGATGGACCCAAATCATAACGGCAATGTCAAGTTCGACGCAGTTCGGTTACAGTTTGAATCGCATCCTGAGCGAAATGAGCTTCAGGGTTTTTTAGAAGCTCGAGTCGATAACGATTTGCCCAAGGCGGCAAGTTGGTGGATCTATGATCCCTACGGGATCCAGGTTGCCTCCGTCTTTGAAAAACCGCCAAGTGCGCCGACTCGTGGCAAGAACTATTCCTATCGCTCCTATTTCACGGGACTCAAGAATGATCTGATCGATGAATCGGAAAACGCTCCGAAAAAGTACACCGTCATCGAAGATTTTTCCAACCGTCCTCATGTGAAGGATTTGCATGTTTCAGCCATCTTCTTCAGTGATGCAACCTCGACCTGGAAAATCGCTTTTTCAACACCCGTCTTCGACGATTCTGAGTTTCTCGGCGTGATTGGACTGACCGTCGAAATGGGCGACTTTGTGGAGTTCGACAAGGTCAAGACACAGTACGCGATGATGATCGATGGTCGGCCTGGATCGCATCAGGGAATCGTTTTGGAACATCCCTTGTTTAACCATCTATTGAGAGAAGAAGGACAAGAAAAACTTGACGCATCTTTGACTCATTGCCAAGTCGACATGAACTCTGTGCATCTTGGCAACGAAACGAATCCTGAATTGTCAGACCGATTTCAGGATCCGATTGGCGAGCAAGAGCTAGGGACCGATTATCGATCCGACCGGATCGCTGCAGGTGCGGAAATTTTGTTTACTGATTTCAATACTGCGGGCGGCGGGAACGAGCGAAGCAAGCGGAATACTGGCTTGTTTGTGATCGCTGTTGAGGACTATCAGACCATCATAGAGCCGGCAAAGAAACTTGGACGGCATTTGGCTTGGCTGGGTTCGATCGCCAGTTGCTTACTTCTGGCCGTCGCGCTTGGACTTTGGTTTTTGGTACTCAAGTCAACGCGAGATTCTCGACAAAGATTGGCTCGGGTTTTTTCTCCGACCAGTGAAACTTCCTCGGCCTCATCTTTTCAAAGTGTCGATACTGTCGCCTTGCCGAAGCGATAGGTGGTGTAGGCAAGTTTTCGTCTTTACTCATTCCAAAATGTAGCCATGGCGAATACGATAGATCGCGTATTTGAACGTCTTTCTCTACCCCACGGCGATTCGTGTCTAAGCTTGCCCTCCCCTTAACTTCTCCCTCAATTGATCAAGTTGGTGTCGTGGAACGCGCTGGGCGATTCAGGACTCGCAGTATCAAGACGTCTGCCAAATCAGATGGACTGCGAATGGTTTTGAGCATGATCGATTTGACGACGCTTGAAGGGATGGACACCGAAGGCAAGGTTCGGCAACTTTGCTACAAGGCACGGCATCTTCATGATGCGGTCGAGGGATTGCCGACCGTTGCAGCGGTATGCGTCTATCCCAATTTTGCGGTCACTGCCAAACGAGAGTTGGCTGATTCCCAGATCAAGGTCGCTTCGGTCGCCACCGCGTTTCCCAGCGGAAACTCGTCGTTGGAAATCAAATTGGATGATGTGAAAATGGCCGTCGATGGTGGCGCGGATGAAATCGACATGGTGATTAGCCGGGGTAAATTTCATGGTGGAGACCATCAGTATGTATTTGACGAAATTGCCAAAGTCAAAGAAGCATGTGGCGCCGCTAGGTTGAAAACGATTCTCGAAACGGGTGAGTTAGGCACGCTTGATAATGTGCGGCGAGCTAGTGATATTGCGATTGCGGCAGGTGCAGACTTTATCAAAACTTCGACCGGCAAGATCAAGCCCGCGGCGACCATGCCAGTAACATTGGTAATGTTGGAAGCGATTCGCGACCACTACTTTGCGACTGGAGAGATGGTGGGAATGAAGCCGGCTGGGGGTATCTCCAATTCCAAACTGGCCCTGCATTATCTTATTATGGTCAAAGAAACGCTGGGCCCGGAATGGTTGACGAACGAGTGGTTTCGTTTTGGAGCCAGTTCACTCGCCAATGACGTTCTCATGCAAATCGTAAAACAACAAACAGGTGTATATCAAAGTGCCGACTACTTTTCGATCGACTAGCGGCTGAGCGGAGTTCATCACGTTGGAGGCTATTTTGACCTGCTTCGGTCAAAGTCCATTACTTACCGAGAAAATCAATGAGTGAATCAACTAGTTGGGAATTGTCTCCGGCGCCCGAAAGCACGAGTCATGTGTCGCTGAAAGATGAATATGACCTTTTCATCGGCGGCAAATTCGTGAAATCCTCGGGAGGGAAGCGATTTCAAAGTATTAATCCTGCTACGGAAGAAGTGGTCGCGGAAATCACTGAGTCCACGACGGCAGATGTCACTAAAGCAGTAAAGGCTGCAAGGTCGGCGTTTGAGGGACCTTGGTCCAAAATGTCGGGAGCCGAACGCGGGCGATATCTTTTTCGAATTGCTCGTATGGTTCAAGAGCGTGGCCGAGAATTGGCAGTGCTTGAGTCCATGGATGGCGGAAAGCCAATCCGCGAATCACGCGACGTGGATATACCTTTGGCTGCGGCGCACTTTTTCTACTACGCAGGCTGGGCCGACAAACTTCAGTATGCCTTTCCCAATCGCAATCCGAAACCCTTAGGAGTTGCCGGGCAAATCATTCCCTGGAATTTTCCGCTATTGATGGCAGCTTGGAAAATTGCCCCAGCCTTGGCTGCGGGCAACACCGTTGTCTTGAAACCGGCCGAGACGACTTCGGTGACTGCCTTGAAATTGGCTGAGATCATTCAAGAAGCAGGACTTCCACCGGGTGTTGTCAACATCATAACCGGTCATGGCGAGGTGGGTGCCGCAATCGTCAATCATGACGATGTTAACAAAGTGGCGTTCACCGGTTCGACGGATGTCGGCAAGATCATTCAGAAATCGATTGCGGGTAGCGAAAAAAGCTGCACTCTGGAGCTTGGAGGAAAAGCAGCGAATATCATTTTTGAAGATGCCGCGATTGATCAGGCCGTTGAGGGCATCGTCAACGGAATCTATTTCAATCAGGGGCATGTATGTTGTGCGGGAAGTCGCTTGTTCGTTCAAGAATCCATCCACGACGAAGTGATTCGCAAACTCAAGCATCGCATGAATTCATTGATTGTCGGTGATCCATTGGACAAGAACACCGATGTGGGCGCGATCAATTCCAAGGGACAACTCCAGACCATTCAGTCATACGTGGAGATCGGTCAAAAAGAGGGTGCAGGGTTTTATCAACCGGAGTGTTCTTTACCGCAAAAAGGTTTTTGGTGCCGCCCTACCCTGTTTACGGACGTCGCGCAGTCCAACCGGATTGCTCAGGAAGAGATCTTTGGTCCTGTTTTGGCTGTTCAAACATTTCGGACGGTCGCCGAGGTCATCAAAAAAGCCAACAACACACCTTACGGACTATCGGCGGGTGTGTGGACCGACAAGGGTGCTAAGATCTTCAACATGACTTCTCAATTGAAAGCCGGTGTCGTGTGGGCGAACACCTACAACAAGTTTGATCCAGCCTCACCGTTCGGCGGTTACAAGGAAAGCGGCTTTGGACGCGAGGGTGGCATGCATGGCTTGGATGCATATTTGAGTTTTTGAGTATGTTGATCGATAAAGCTGTGTAACCAGATAGATAATTTTTCGAAAAGTTGATGATGGCCAAGTCAAAAGAAAACGGACAAATGGAAGTCTTGAAGACGTACAAAATGTACATTGGCGGCAAGTTTCCACGCACCGAATCGGGACGGTTTTATACTCCAGCGGTCAAAGGAAAGTCCTTGGGGAATATCTGTTTGGGATCACGTAAAGACGTTCGCAATGCAATTGTTGCGGCACGTTCGGCCCAGGCAGGATGGGCGTCTAGGACTGCGTACAACCGCGGGCAGATATTGTATCGCATTGCTGAGATGCTGGACGGCCGCAAAGAACAGTTTATGGCGGAGTTGCAGCGTCAAGGTTTATCTGCGGCCGCGGCAAAGACAGAGGTTGAACTCAGTGTCGGACGTCTAATTTATTACGCCGGTTGGTGTGACAAGTATCAACAGATTTTCAGCAGTGTGAATCCCGTGGCTTCCAGCCATTTTAACTTCTCAGTCCTTGAATCGACCGGCGTCGTTTTTTTGGTCGCTTCAGAAGAGAGTCCGTTGCTGGGGTTGGTCTCTCTGCTCGCGCCAATTGTGACGTCGGGAAACACCTGTGTAGCGCTGGCGTCCGAGGCGAGGCCACTTTCCGCAGTTACATTGGCTGAAGTCTTGAACAGCTCAGATGTTCCTGGTGGAGTCGTGAATTTGTTGACAGGGAACCGAGAGGAGCTAGGTGAGCATTTTGCCAAGCATCTGGATGTGAATTCAGTTGCCTATGACGGCGATGACTCCGACTATCTACGAAAGTTGAAAGAACATGCGACAACCAACGTGAAAAGAATTCGGGCGTATTCCGGTGACTGGACAAAAGAAGAGACCCAAAACCCGTATTTGATTCGAGATTTTTGCGAAGTCAAAACGACTTGGCATCCAATCGAGCAAATCAGCGTTTCTGGTTCTGGCTATTAAGTCAGATAAGATGGTTCTTTCAATTTTGGAGAAGCCTTGTTTGCATTCGCTTTTTTTGTTGTTTGCCAGATAACAAATAAAGGCCTTTTGAACGCGAAATTGAACGATCTGCAAGCGTTTAGTCTCTCCGCCCTGTTTGAGATTGTTACGAACAACAGGACATGCGATACCTCGGGTTGGTGTAGGTTGGGCCAAACTATAGCGAGTTCTAGCCCGGTTTCTTACGATTGATGAAAAGTTCGCTACATTGATAAGAGCGCGTGCTGTTGTTTCCCCGCTCAGTTTTTTTGTGATCCTTCTTGGTAACTTTGTCCATGCTGTTTCTAAAATCAACTCCGAATTTACCCGACCACGAAAAGGCGCGAGTCGAGTTTCATTCTCAGCAACTCGCCGAGTGCCTTGGCGGCGAGCTGATGCGGCGTCCGGTATTGGTTCCCGATGCTGTCTTTGGCAGCCAAGCGGACGGGACGGACCTCGATGACGTCTTGAAGAAAATTGGAGATCATTTGGGGATCGATGTCGCTCCAATCTCGGTGCAGACAGCTTTGAAATCTCTGGAGGTCTGTGGTGGTGGGGGCTGAGGTGGAGGATCCTGTGAAGGGCTTGGCGGTCTGCCAGGTAGTTATGATGCTCAAACTCGTACTATCACACTGAATACTACACTCCAATCGGACATGCAGTTGACGGTGACAACATTGATTCACCAGGTCGTTGCGGATTTGCTTTATCAGAAACAGTTTCCCTTGGCTCATTTTCCCGAGTTGGTGGATTTGGCGACCGTCGCATGTGGTCTAGGGATTCCACTCAGCAATTTCAGTTTTGTAGAGAAGAACATTCCAGACTGGGATTTTACTCAGTGGTCGCATAAACGCCACGGATTCCTGGTGCAAAGGGCGCTGAGTTATGCATGTGCGATGGCCGCTTGGGTTCGAGGAGAGTCAAAGCCCGGTTGGGCCAGGTATTTGCGGCCTGATATCAGAAATCCGATGAACAAGTCGTTAAAATATCTTTGGAAAACGGGCGATTCATTCTTTGGTCCTGAAACAATCGCTGGAAGAATTCTTGAGCAGCCGCAATCTGCTTGGATGCGAATGGCCCAGTTGGACTCACCGTCCAAGCAAATTGTGGCAATCAGGCATCTTCAACATGACCCGAGACTTGCGCTTGAACAAGAAAACCTGTTGGTTGGAAAACTGGAATCATCGAATCCGTTTATCGTCTTGAACGCAATGTGGACGATCGAAGAAATTAAGCTCAATACCGAGGGGATTCTGGATGGCCTTCGGTTTTTGGTTGACCATACTAGTGACGAAGTTCGCTCGAAGGCCGTACGGACGTTGACAATGTTGCGGGGAATTGATGAGTCTACGATGGATCGACTTGCTGCCATGATTGGAAGCGACACTTGGTTCGTTTCTCATTCTGCCGTGTTTGGTCTGTCATCACTTGAGGGTGTTCCCGATTACATCCTCAAACCGATGAACACTGGGTTTCGTAAAGCATTGCAAGGCTGTGAGTATGGGGTGATTCCGCATTTCGTAAATGCTTTCAATCGCTGGTTGGACGAACCCGAGTCGTATTTTGAACTGCTCTTTTCAGAAGACTCGCCTGAGTTGTTGGGTGTTGCGCTGGATACGCTGGAACAGATTCGGCAACCGTTAACTCAATTAGAAGCGGGAATTGAAGAGGTCAATTCATAAAAATACGGACTTGATTCCAAGTCCGTATTTCGAGAGTTGTCGTTCGGTTGCAAATGAAGCGGCAAAATTAGTTTTGGTCGCGTCGGATGGCATTCTCTCGCGAAGCGCCAGCCCAAACGAGAGTCAGTAAACCTTCCTGTCCCTGTCCATTGTCAAGCTTGGTTTGATCGAAGGATAGCGTGTAGCCTGCAACTTTTCCGGTGTTTCCGTCAGCGACGTAGATAACACAATTCGCATTGCGGCTTCGTCCAGCCCGTCCGCCTCGATTGCCGTTGACATATCCCGTAGACAGAAGGAAGTCACTTTGGCCAGCCTTCTCCGCACCGAGGTCACGATTGATATTGGTGAAAAACAGGCTTGCCACGCCATTTCGCGGGCTGAGCACGATGCAGGAAAGACTGCCAGTCAAATGATCGAGGACAAAAAGTCCTTCGACATCGCCGTAAATTTGCCCGGTTGCCATGGACATGTTTTTTCCACGTGTTGCGGTGTCTGCATCGAGGAAAAGTTTCTCAACGTTGCTCACGTGAGTTTGCTCGACTGAGTCTGACGATTGCCAAAAAATGCCCAATGCCGCCCCAAGCATCAATATTCCAAGGGACGTGGTGGCGAGCCCACAGAAGAAAAACGTTTTGTCTTGATTGAGTTTGGGCATCAGTTACTCCTCGATTACTCGGTTCACCCCTTAAAGCCGTTCTATTTGTATTCTATTCCGCTTTTGCCTGACAGGGAATTGCGATGTAGCGGAAACATGACAATTCTTCATATTACTTGTGTAGACTGCGGAGTCCGGCAACGGCTTTTCAATTGAAACCAAAGGAAAAGTCGCTACATGATGGCGAAACATGTGCCTAAATGAACGTGTGGCAGATGATTGATTTTGATGGATTCTTTTCAATCAGGTGGTCACTCGGTATTTTGAAGGGAGCAGGTTCCTTTCTCTGCCCGAAAATTGATGGTTTATTGGACGAACGAATGAAATCGAAAAAGACTTCCCTGTTTCTATTGATATACACAATGATCATCGCTGGCTGGGCAAGTTATTGCTCGGGGCAAGACGAGAAAATGGAGCCGCTTCGAGCGCTGATTGTTGACGGACAAAACAATCATTCTGTCTGGCCGACAACAACGCGAATGATGAAATCTTATCTTGAGCAGTCAGGACTGTTTGCGGTGGACGTTGCGACGACTGCTGCCAAAGGAATAGATCCCGACTTTCATCCGGAATTTAAGAATTACGACGTCATCGTTTCCAACTACAACGGTGCCTCGTGGCCTGAAGCAACTCAAACCGCTTTCGTGGACTACATCAAAGAAGGTGGCGGACTTGTGGTGATTCACGCTGCGGACAACGCATTTCCCAACTGGCCGGAGTACAACGAAATGATTGGCTTGGGTGGTTGGGGAGGACGTAATGAAAAATCGGGGCCGTTGGTTTACTTCGACGGAACTGGCGAGCAAGTTCGCGATGAGTCTGCTGGTCGAGGTGGAAGCCATGGCCAACAACATCCTTTTTCTATCGTTGCACGAAACGATGAGCATCCCATTATGAAGGGGCTGCCGACGGAATGGATGCACAGTCAAGATGAACTTTACGATCGCCTTCGTGGCCCCGCAAGTAACATGACCGTTCTGGCGACTTCGTTTTCCCAAGCGGAATTCGGTGGCACAGGACGTCATGAGCCCATACTGATGACGATCGATTACGGCAAAGGACGAGTGTTTCATTCCACGCTGGGCCATGCCCAGTATTCACTGGAATGTGTCGGATTTATCACCACGTTTGTTCGCGCATCCGAGTGGGCGGCATCAGGCAAAGTTTCGTTTCCGCTCCCCGCTGATTTTCCTACTCCTGACAAAGTTTCAAAGCGTGCTTATGTTGACCAGGTAGCTGCCGACGAATTGGGAACAACGAAAAATGTCAGTCGCGTAGGTGATTTGTACTTGGCTGGGCAGCCTAAGATGGCCGATATCGAAGTTGCCAAGGCTGCAGGTATCAAGCATGTCATTTCGTTGCGGATGCCCGGAGAAATTGACTGGGACGAAAAAGCTGCCGTTGAATCGGCCGAAATGAAGTTTCATACCATTGAGTTTCGGCACCCTGACGAGTTGACAGATGAAGTTTTTGACGAGCTGCGAGAGCTTCTGAAAATGACGTCAGGCGAAAAAGTGCTTTTGCATTGCGGATCGGCAAATCGCGTCGGTGCGGTCTGGGCAACTTATCGGGCGATCGACCAAGACGTTGATACCGTGAAAGCGATTGAAGAGGCCAAACAGGTGGGACTGAACAATGAGGACTACGAGCGTCGAGTCAGTGAATACATTACAGGGCACAAAAAGTAAGTTCAGGAATGGTCAGCAAGCAAGTTGACTAGTAATTTACGATCTTGAATGCGTCCGCGTGCAATCTCAATTGGACGGCGAACGGCAGGTCCGCCGAATTGTGCGGTTTCGCATTCCCAAATTGGGGTGTTTAAGGTCGATCCCCGATTCCCTGAAGCCTATACAAATTGTTGGGTTTGCGGAAATGAAGTGACTTTTTCTAATCATTTCGTCGAAATAGAGAACGAGATTTGTGTTGTAACCGATAATAGATTTGGGCGTTCGTTTTTAATCCAAGTTGGCTTTGATGCATTCAACCCGCAAGAAAGAGTTTCGGAAACTTCTCGCCAAATGGCGTGAAGTTTTTGCGATGGATTTTCGCTCCCTCGCACTTTTTCGAATCTTGCTGGGGATGATGCTTTTGGCAGATCTTCTCTTTCGGCTTCCAGTCCTTCGTGCGATGTATTCGGATGAGGGGGTTATGACGCGCGAAATGGTTTTTCGCTACTACCAAAGCTTCATCGGTAACAATTGGGAGTATGGTGTTTGGTCGCTGTATTGGATAAGTGGCGATCTAGGTTTCCAATACTTTTTGTTCTGCATTTCGGCTGTTGCCGCAACGGCGTTGATTTTTGGTTGGAAGACTCGGATCGCGACCATTGTCTCATGGGTCTTGTTGGCATCGTTGCACGCTCGAAATCCATTGATCCTGACATCGGGCGACACGATCTTGAAGTTGTCGTTGTTTTGGTCCATGTTTCTCCCGCTCGGCCGGATATGGTCCTTGGATAGCCGAACCATTCAATGGGGTAAAACTAAAGACGGTAACGGAAAACGCTTTTATTCGCTGGCGACTGTTGCCTACATCTGGCAAATAATCTTGATGTACTTTTTTACGGGTGTCGCCAAATGTAACCCAGACTGGTTTAGTGGCGATGCGATGGAATACGTATTGCGACTGGATATCTACATCCTGCCATTGGGGCATTGGCTGCTGAAATTTCCAATCCTCTTAATCGTTGTGACTTATGCGACGTTGTTTTTGGAAGTCGTTGGGATTTGGTACTTGCTGTACTGGAAACGAAACGAGTTGGCGCGACTAATCGTCATGATGGCGTATTGGGGATTTCACATTGGTATTGGCTTGACAATGGCAATCGGTCTTTTTCCGTTGATCTGTTTGACAATCTGGATTCCCCTTTTGCCTAGCTGCGTTTGGAAGTGGCTGAGTCGGCAAAAATCGACCACTCGCGGATTGGAGATTGTCCGGAACCCAAATTCGCGTTTTCATTTGGTTTGCAACACGATTATCGTGATTTCAATTGTGTTTGTTACTTTGCTAAACATCAGCAATATCAATAACCCGATTTGTCGCCGGTTCCTGCCACAGGCGTTCGCTCCTATTGGTTGCTGGTTGAATCTCGACCAGCGCTTTCAGATGTTCGGCCAGCCACCCAAATCAAATCCATGGTTTGTCTATGAGGCAACGCTTCGGGACGGAACTCAAGTCGATTTGTTTCGCTCGGAAATGTTTGGCAAAGTGGTTTTGGTTGATCATCAGCGCCCTCAGAGTGTTTTGAATTCGGTTCCCAATCACCACTGGCGTAAGTTGCATCGCAACCTAGTCCATCCTCTTCGCGCCGAATTTCGCCAAGCGTTGGTGGACTATGCCGTGAGGGGTTGGGATGAGAAGCACGAGGGAGAACGGCGAGTCGCGCGCGTGAGCTTGACGTGTTACAGCGAAGCCATCGGGCCGGACTATGATGGAATTGCGTTGGAGTCGATTGTCTGGGGCAGTTATGAAGATCCCGAGCATGCCGCAGGTTCAAAATTTGACGCGGCCGTTGATGATCTATTGGATGGACTGCCCTTTTAAAAGGGTGTAAATCGGCCAACAAATTTCGCGTCCTGAAATTGGGAGGTTGAGGCTCCTGCCGAAACCTCGTCTACGGCCTGCTCGTCCTGAAATTGGGAGGTTGAGGCTCCTGCCGAAACCTCGCCTTCGGGAGTCAGGTTATTGTCGTTGTCCGACTTGAGTTGGAACCGCAAGTTCGACTTGATTCACAATTCGGTAGATCCCTGGCTCCATTCGCAGTTGGCCGACCATGTTATCGATCACGTCTTGATTCGATGCGGAGCCCGTCAACGTAGCTGTTGTGCCATCGACTGTTACGTTGATGTTCTGAGGAGATCTGGTGCGCAGATTGGGTAACCGTTGGACTCGACGCCGAAAGTTGTCTTGAATGAATTGAGATGAGATCGTTGGGAAGGAAAAGTTTGGGCGAACTCGCGCGCGGATTGAGCTGCGAGAAACGGTAAATCCCAATTCTGCCCCACCCGCGGCACCGCCACCGCCACCTCGTCCGCCTGCCGCGTTTCCGGTACCCCCATTTGAAGCACCGCTGACGCTTTCAATTCCGTCTTTTGTTGGGCCAACAAATCCGTGTTCCTCAATTTTTTCTCGCGAGCGTCCGATAAAGCCGTTCACGCTTCTTTGGTCTTCGATTTCAGGCACATCCGGACTGAAATCTCCAACTTGAGAGAAATCACCGGTTTCATTGGTCCCGCCATTAACAACTTGGTTAGTGGGATCGAAAGCTCCGGGATCAGCCCCGCCGTTATCGTTTCCTTGCTGACCGAAAGTTTGTGCACTGAATGCAAAAACTAGCATCGCGAAGGCTCCGATGTTGATGGCAAGTTTCATTGCAGTATTGTCCTTGGATTTGTTGGAAGTGTTTTTCCTACAGCGAAAAGTCCCGAAACCGAAATCACGTCGTCTCTGTTTGGGTTGGTGGTTGGGTTCTTACCCAATCGCTAGACACTCAATTTTCCCAGTGGATTGAACCATCCTGGCTCGCAAAAGTTCCTAGCTTCTATCATGATTGGCGGCGTAGCTCTTGAGTTGCTCAAACTTTTAGTAGATCGTAGATTTTGTAGGTCGGAAAACACATATTCCTCAAAATTGCACATGGCCGTATTTATCGGCGCTTTTTGAGGCGTTGGCACGGTGTTTTCGGACGAAAATGATGGATTTTCGAAACATTACGCAATGAAACCGGGTTTAGTTTATGACAAAAAAGCCCGCTCACTTCCAAGCTCCGATGGGATTCTATGCCCGGAAGGGGCAATAATTAATCACAGGAAACGAATCGTGAAAAAACTGCTTTCCCGTCTCACACTTGCTTGGTTGCTGCTGATATTCGCAATGCCTGTTATTGGGCAGGATGACGAAATTGAACGCCCATCTACTGAATCCTTGCTCCCTGAAACCACAGTGATGTTTTTTCAAGTTGGAGATGTCAAAGAATTCGTTACCAAAATGCAGGACACCGGCGTTGGCCAGATGTTTCAGCATCCAGAAGTCTCGAGCCTGGTAGACGGGCTCTACGGTGAAGCCAAGGAGATGTACGAGGACGTCAAGGAAGATGTTGGACTCGAATTGGAAGACATGCGGGATTTTCCTTCGGGTGAAATATCAATAGCCGTCGTTGCTCCTAAACGTGCTGATTTGCAAGTCGTCGTCATGCTGGAAATTGACGAAGAATCAGATGCAGTCAAGAATATCTTCCAACGTGGTGAAGAGTTTCTTGTGGAAAACGGTGAATCAATCGAAACGGATGACAGTGGAGACGTGCCTTTTCGTTCTTTCAAAGCCGATGGAACAGAATATACTACGTTTATCAAAGATGGTCTTTTCGTTTCTTCGAATAGTGCCGAACTAGCACAGCAGATGATCGACCGCTGGATGGGCCGCGAAGTTGAGAAAATTCGACCCCTTACTGAAAATCGCAAGTTCGTTACGGTGATGAATCGCTGTCGCGGTACCAAAGAAACGCCTCCAGATTTTCGCTTCTTTATTGACCCGATCGAAATGGCACGTGGTGTAACTCGTGGAAACATCGGGGCACAGACCGTGATCAATTTTCTTCCGATTTTCGGTTTGGACGGTCTCTCGGCAATTGGCGGAAGTGCGATCATGGATGAGCTTGGATTCGAGTCTGTCGGACATGTGCATGTGATGTTGGCCAATCCGCGAGCCGGCCTATTCAAA
The DNA here is from genome assembly GCA_965224765.1 of Mariniblastus sp. Classification (GTDB taxonomy): domain Bacteria; phylum Planctomycetota; class Planctomycetia; order Pirellulales; family Pirellulaceae; genus CAZDBA01. The sequence continues at coordinate 76,042 of CBDDAC010000007.1, read as the reverse complement.
ATGCTGGCGCTTCGACCGGGTGAGTACCAGCCTGAGTCCTGGATGCCGGCAGATGTCACTAACTACGTTTCGACGAGTTGGGATCTAAATCAGGCGATCGTCGAACTTGCGAAAATTGTTGACACGTTTCAGGGGGAAGGAACGTTTCAAGACGAAATCGATCAAAATATTAACGAAGAGTTGGAGCTTGATTTCCACGAAGACATCTTGTCACTCGTGACAGGTCGCATCACCTATAGTTCTCGAATTGAGTTTCCAGCGACGTTCACCAGTCAGGTCCATGTTGTGGCAATTGAGTTGGATGATCTGGAACGATTTGAAGATTTCAGGCAATTGATGTTTGAGAAGCTCGAATTGGAGGGTGATCTCGATGACATTCAAGAAGTGGTTTACAAGGGAGTTTCCTACTGGACATCCTCCGAAGAACGCCAGGAACAGCGGCGACAGTTTATAGAAGGAATGGACGAACGCGCAGCTCGTTTTAACCGCCAAGACGGTGAATTTTGTGTTGGAGTGGTTGGCAAATCTCTAATCATTTGCTCCAGTCCCAAATTCATGGAAAAAGCAATTGAGACTGAGCGGGGTGAACATCCTGCCCTCGTCGACGATCCTGAGTTTAAGGAAACCACAGACACTATGGTGAAACTATTGCGCAACGATATGCCAGGCGCGATCTTTTACAATAAGCCTGCCTCGGGATTTGAAATGCTTTTCGATATTGCCAAAGGAGACGATCTCAAGGCGATGATGGACTTGATCGAGGGCGATGATGAAGACGAGCCAACTCCCTACGTGTCAGGATTTCGCCAGATTGTTGAGGATAACGAACTTCCCGATTTTAATGACGTTCGCTCGTTTTTTGCTCCAGGAGGTGGATTCATTACCAACGATGATACTGGATACCACCTGATGACATTCCAGCTCAAGTACGATCGATAGAACGGAACAGCTAAAGTAGATTAAAAGCCTTGCTGATGTGAGGCTTTTTTTATGCGCCAAACTCAGTGGCCGAAAGGAATGAGAACTTTCTTCGATTACCAATACCGACTACGATGCTAGCGCAAATTGCACGACTACCACGTCTCTGCAATTTGGTGTTACGAATGAAAACGACGAAAAACCACTACAATCCATCGGAACGTGCTCTAGATCTTTGATGGTCTTGGCGAGAAAGCGAGTTCAACGAATGAACGTGGTCGTATTGGGTGCAGGGCAAGTGGGCTCATCGATAGCCGAAGTGTTAAGTCAACAAGATCACAATATTACGGTCGTTGATTCGGATCCCGTCCGGACCTCCAGAATCAACGATGAGCTGGATGTCGGTGTGGTCACGGGAAATGCGGCTCAGTCCAGCGTTCTGTTCCAGGCGGGAATGTTGTCCGCCGACGTCTGTATGGCCGTTACGGGCAATGATGAAATCAATATCCTTGCTGCCAGCATGGCCAAAGCCATGGGGGCGAGGCGCAGTGTCGCCCGCGTCTATTCACCTGTATTTCGAGACTTGAGCACATTCGACTATGCCGATCATTTTGGGATCGACCGAATTCTCAGTCTTGAACAACTGACTGCCATGGAGTTGGCTCGTTCGATTCGCGCTCCCAATGCGGTATTGGTGGAGCAAATTGCACGGGGAGGATTGGACGTGCAGCAATTTGCGATCGAGAAAGAACTTAAGCTCACCGCCACGCCTTTGAAAGACGTACGTCTTCCTGCGGAAGTTCGAGTTGGAACGATTCGTCGCGACAATCGGATTTGGATTGCGTCGGCAATTGATCAACTTGAAGTGGGTGATGTCGTAACAGTTTTCAATCGACACGAGGAATCCAAATCAGTTCGGAAACTATTTCAGGTCTCGACGCCACACAAAAAGCGGATCGTGATTGGTGGCGGTGGAGAGACCGGATTGCAACTTGCAAGAACACTCGAACGCGAACAGTTTTCCGTGATGCTGATCGAGAAGGATCCGGAGAGATGTGAAACGCTTGCATTGAGTCTCGACAAGACGGTCGTGGTCAACGCAGATGCGTCACAGATGAATGAACTTGCCGAACATCGTGTTGGTAATGCCGATGTATTTGTGGCCTGCACTGGCGAAGACGATAAGAATATCGTGCAGTGTGTCGAGGCTAAAGATCTGGGCGCAAAAAAGATTTTGGCTGTGGTGGGGAATCCAGACTATCTCTATCTGGTTCCCAAACTGGGAATTGACTTGGCGGTCAGCAAAAAAGTCGTAATGGCCCGTCAGGTTCTTTCCTACCTGACCGAAGGAGCAGAAATTTGTCGGACGCGCTTGCCAGATAGTTTGATCAACTTGATTGAGGTCGAGGTTTTTAAAGACACTCCAATTACTCGCAACAGTTTGGCTGAGGCCGATCTTCCCGATCGCTGCTTGATCGTGGCGGTTATTCAGCAGGATGTCGTTCGCATTCCGGGCGGAACGACTCGCCTGCAAGCAGGAGATACCGCCATTTTGCTGGTTGAAGGTGACGTCACAGATAAGGCTCTCGCCTATTTTAATCCGGCCAATTAGCTTTAGGTTGAACGAATTCTTTCGTTGGCAAACGAAGTGCAGCATTCGCCAATCTAACCCGGTCCATTCCGGCAATCCGTGACCCTAGTCGGTCATCATTCTCCATTTCATTAGGCGTGAAGGCCGCCGCTGAACTCAACCCCAAATTTGAGACTCGTAATCCGCCAAATTCATTAAGCGTTTGGGAGCATGGGAGAAACGCCAAAGAGAGGAGTAGTCCAAGGAAAACCTGAGAGACATGTGACTTTCCGCGAGAAACCAAGTGTCAAGACATCCGGTAGGGGGTCGGGAGTCTTTTCTGGTTGAACAGAACGACAAGTCAACTGGCATAAGATTTCCTACCCAACCCGCTTTGCCAAAGAAACTGAAAAGACTCCCGACCCCATGTTGCCAAAACTCCGAACCAAATCAAGCCATGTCGAGAAACACAGGATTTGATTTGAATTCTGACGTCAAATTGGAATTGCTTTGTGCGGTTTCGTTCATCATTCTCCATATCATTAGGCGTGAAGACCGCCGCTGAACTCAATCCCAAATTTGGGACTCGTATTCCGCCAAATTCAGGTGGCGTTTGGGAGCATGGGAGAAACGCCAAAGAGAGGAGTAGTCCAAGGAAAACCTGAGAGACATGTGACTTTCCGCGAGAAACCAAGTGTCAAGACATCCGGTAGGGGGTCGGGAGTCTTTTCTGGTTGAACAGAACGACAAGTCAACTGGCATAAGATTTCCTACCCAACACGCTTTGCTAAAGAAACTGAAAAGACTCCCGACCCCATGTTGCCCGACCAAGGACAGCCAAACGGCATATGTAGCAACTCAGAATGCAAGTCGATGAATATCAAAGTATTTGCCGTTGTATGGAATCATCCGACACCCAACTTTTGTCTTTGGGGCGAGTACGCGACTACACCCAAATCATATATGAAGTCTGCTTGGTTTGCAGAACCATTCACGTCGACAATCGATGCAGCTAAGATGACACTGAAACCATCATCCAACCATACTCCCTCCCCGTTCTCTAAGTTCAACAACTTCGGCGGAGAGCGAAAGACTGACATGTCCAAACTGCGTTCGAACGATGAAGCCGAAGCAGTTTCGGAGGCTGCGCTTCGTGCGGTCGATGTGTCAAACTAAAGCGCGCACGGAGTGATTGGTCACGCTAAAGAGCTGCGCGCGTAACTGCGATTTCGGGGCTTTCCGAAAACCTTAGGGTTTGACGTTTTTTCGGCGTTTTGATTACCGAAATGAGATCTTAGGTTACGGTTTGTAAGGGAGTCTTCACCGCCATTCCTCGGAATTGGTTGGAGGCGAAAACGAACGTTATTTGCCTCATCAAGTCTTAAAGCTATCGCTAACACTTTGAGCTCCGACGAATTGATCGCCGCCTAGTATGGCGTTTTGAATCGAGCGACTTATGCGGAGGCTTCTCGCCGTGCATTTCGCAAAAGAACTTTTTGTATTCTCGGGCATATTTGCTGATGACCCTTTGGGACGTTTCAGGAACGGATGATAGTAAATTCGTTTTTATTGCTCTTGCGACACCTTCGGTCATGCTGCCGCTCGCAACAATTGTCCAGGCAAGAATCCTGTTAGCGCGACGCGTCCAAATTCATGGGCAGGCAGTCGATCTTCCAGCATCAAACCATTCGCAATGAAATTAACCCCCGCGACAATTCGCCATACACGTTTTAACAAACCTGCAATGGCGCAGGTCGGCCTCGGAGTTAGGGGCCATTATCAGAATTGCCAGAATCATCGGCTTTCGTCTTGGCGGCTGCTTCTTCGTCCTGATCTTGCCTTGCATCGTCGTTCTTCGACTCCGAATCCATTTCGGTCGCTTCAGCTTCGTCATCCGACGATTTTTGGCTGCCACTGGCTTCCGATTTCGCACTTTGTTCTGATTCCGCACCAGAGTCGACCAAAGCTTCCAAACCTGATTCAGCAGCTTTACTAACCTTTTGTACTTCAACAATCGGATCTGGTTTTCCACTAGCTTCCTCTGGACGGGCACCCAGCCAAATTATCACTGACGCAAAGACAACAATCGACACCAGGGAGACCAAGAGAGAAAACGCGATCATCAAGGAGCGGGAAAACCCATTGTCCGAACGATACCCGCCCGTTTGGCCCAGATCGCCTGCAAGAAAAACGTCTTTGCAACGAGTGTCGCTAAGAACCACCAACGCCCAGATCGCCATAAAGAACGTCAACACGTAAGCGACATGAACAGGGGACATCATCACAATGATCAGGCCGACAAACACGAAGGTGTAACTCCTTGGCCGACGCAATCGAGAGGCAATGGCAAGCAACAACCAGGCAACCGCAAACATCAAGAAGTTTTTGAAGTCTGTGAAATTCAGCGAGTCCAGACGAGGCAAGAAGACCTCGATCTCAAACTTGCCGGCGACGTCAAGCGGCCAAGGTTCGCCCTTTTCCCAAATTGTTTCTTTCAGAATTCCCTTGATTGCCAGCACCATATGAATAATGCCAATCACCAAGAAAGCGATCCTTGGGATCTTCAATTTTTCTATGACTTCTTCGCGGCTGAGTCTGGCCTGATCACCAAAACTGAAGTTGTCGCCAAGTCCAAAAACATTCGTTTTTCTTGGAGGTACCGGTTGTTTGTATTCGGGTTGCGGCGCCGGATGTCTATCCTCGGGTGATAGAGACGCTACGTAGTGGCCGAGCCGATCGCACTGACCAACAAACTTTTTTGCCAACACAAGATCACCGCGTTTGGTTTCCAATGAAAACTTGCCTTGCAGGCTGCCGGGAACGTCTTTGGCGGCTTCGATTCGGTCCGTTTGAAAGTCAATCTTGTCTGAAAAATAGCCTTTTACAAATCGAACATCCAGCAAACTGCTAAGCGGAACGGTCGTGTGTTTTGGAGCGGACTTGATTTCACCCAGTACTTCATCGACAACTTCGTATTCCAGCTCAATACGGTCAGCATACAGGTTCGCTATTCCGCAGGCCGAAGCCAAACCTTGATAAACGGCAACTGAAAAAGGCAAAGCGCCAAGTGTTTTCAATGGTGGCACTGGCTCAGGCAACGGTTCGGAGAGCGGCTGCTTAGCACCAAGCGATTCTACGGCTGTGCGAACTTCGCTGGCTTGCTGAAATCGCAGCGCGGGTTCTTTCTCCAATGTTCGCATCACAACGTCGTCCAGTCTATGGGACACCTTCGCCTTCTCGCTTGGAACAGCAAAGCGGCCAATTGGTAATTCTCCAGTTAGCAATTCGTAAAAAACCACTCCCAAAGAATAGATATCTGCACGATGGTCAACAACATTCGGATGTTCGATTTGCTCGGGAGCCATATAGTTGCGAGTTCCAAGCACCTGCTGCGTACCCGTAAGCGCAAACGCGTTCTGATCTGGTTCGAGAAGTTTTGCCAACCCAAAATCAGCGATCTTTACCCGACCCTGCCCATCAAGCAAAATATTCTCTGGCTTGATATCCCGGTGAATCACGCCCTGGTTGTGGGCGTATTGCAAAGCGTCACAAATCTGCGGAACGATGCCTAGCGATTCTTCGGCACTTAATTTCCCGCCCTGGATGGCGTCACGCAAGTTGATACCATCCACGTATTCCATCACCAGGTAGTTTATGTTTTCCGCAAGGCCGTAGTCGAAAACCGTCACGATGTTTGGATGAGATAACTTGGCCAGCGTTTTTGCTTCGCGGGTAAAACGTTCTGTGAATTGGGGATCGGCCCCCAATCTCGGAGACAGAACTTTCAATGCAACCATTCGGTCGAGATTTGTTTGACGGGCAAGATAGACAGCGCCCATACCACCATGGCCAACCAGATGCATAATCTCAAGGTTAGGAAAACGACCGACCAACTCTTCAGCACGAGGATAACTCGAACCCGAAGCATCCGTTGTCGGATTGTTCGCGTCGCCTTGAAAAGCATGCCCAATCAAGCAGCGGGGACATATTCCGCCCGGGTCATTGCATTGCAAAGGGTTTCCACAACTACCGCAAGATTTTTTTGCGTTCATCAATTGCCTGTCATCAGTGCTTGTTTCAGCCAAATCAAGCCGTTACCAACTATCGCCAAAGCGGTTGGCAGCTTGTCTATTTTTATTTGACCGCTCTGGATACAAAGGTTACGGATAATTCGAAAAAAAGCTTCAAAACTCGAAAAAACCAGGCGATTTAAACCCATTTGGTCACTCATTCGACGACTGGAGTGCCTGCATTAAGGATTGGAGTTCCTGATTTACATCCGAAGTGAATTCGACTGTCTGCGCGATCTGAATTCGCAATTGTTCGCCATACCGCTCCCGCAAACGGTGGACAGCCACCTTGATCGCGCCTTCTGTTGTGTCCAGTTTTTCAGCCATCGATTTGTACGTCACGTTGCTGGAATCACCCAGATAAATCTTGAGCTCTTCGAAAAGGTTCGCCTTGTCGCTTTCAACGTATTGTTTTCTCACCCCAGCCAGAGTCTTGGAAAGGACCGCCAGCGCCCAATTGCGCTCAAAAATCTTCTGCGGCGTCCATTCATGAAACGGTTCGTTTGCGTATTGCTCACCTGCCGACTGGAAATCAAACGAAATGATCGATGATCCACCGCCGCGTTTCAACGCGTTTTTGGCGCGCCATTGCTTGCTGACGAAGTGATCCAACGCCGCCAACAAAAATGTTCGGAATCGGCCCCTTTGCTGGTCCGCTACGCTCAGTTGCTTTTTCTCCAGCAATTCAGAAAAAAACGACTGTGTCAAATCCTCAGCTTCTTCCCGATTGTAGCCTTTGCGTCGAACGAATGAGTACAACGGGTACCAATAAGCATCGCACAAGTCTGCCAATGCAAGGGTGGATTCTGGTGATTCCGGTGTTGCCGCCTGAACGACCATCGACCAGGACGTCGTCGCAAAGACCCGCCCTGATGACCTGTTTTGATTTTCAGAGCTGGTATTCATTGATGAGCAAGAACCAGAATGCAGGGTTTTTCCGGAAAAACTGATTGCAACTGAATAGACTATATCAAAATTGAAGAACGGCATCAGATCATTTAGAGTTTGAATCGGTCTTACTACGAACACGGGTTCGATCCTAACCGCGTATTGCGTGCGCAACCTGTTCCGGTTTCATCGCCGAATGGCACGTAGTTTTGGATCGTTAGGCTGCAGCTATCGCAATCGGTGGGCCTGTTCCCAAACATCATCACTACGAGCAGTGCTGGCAATCTACGGTCACGTGAAATCTACGTGCCATTCGTTTCATCGCCCGACTGCACGCTGCCAAGATGCATCGGCGTGAAACACCGACGAACATTGGGCCTCAAAACCTAGCATTGCAAAAGAGATTGGAACGCAGTTCAATCCAACATTTCACTGTGTTGGGACCGTGTTCCACTACGCCTAAGGATGGATGGCGTCAGGTCCTTCGTTTCTCGCCCGTTCTGACAAGAAGTGCAAAATTTTGGTGCCAGATCCTAGAATCGTGCTAACGAAGTTGCGTCGTTAGCGTAATAATTCCAGTAGCATGTTGAGTTTGGAGATTGGTGATGGTTCGTTATCTGGTTTTGTCGAGCTTGCTTCTGTGTTGTGGCACGGTCGTGGCATTCGATCTTGATGCCCAAAACGACTGGGGCAATGTGGACCAAGGACTACGAGTTCGGATCGTTGGCGTCTTGACGGAGGTCGACGAGCAGGCTCCCGATTGGGACAGCACGCCGCGGAACTCCGATTTTGAAACGGCAAATGATGTCACGGTGCTCGTTCAGATAAAGAATGTATCGGAAGCCAACGTCCAATTGCGTGGAGTACGGTACGGTGACAACGTGAGCGGCTCTTGGTCAGGACGGAGTAATCAAAGCAGTTTTGGTCCACGCTGTTTTTCGTTTCAGTTATATAATGAAACGGGAGCGGAGGTTGAGATTCCCGTTGAGAAAAAAGAAGGACCGACGTACTCCGATTCCGCGGTCGAAGTGCTTGAGGTGAACGAAGTTTTGACGATGGCGATCACACCTCTGAGGTGGAATCCTTCCGTTTCAGCTTCGTTAGATTCTGGAAAGTACCAGCTGGTGGTGACTTACAAGGGATACGGTGAAAAGGAATGGAAGGGAGCAGCGAGCAGCTCCAGGCATGCCATTTCTATTCGAGACGCCTATCGTGACCGCCGGCATTCACTGGTTTGGGGACCGGCGAAGAATGGCCTTCGAGTCGCTGCAGAGTATCGACTTGCCGATACACGGGCCGAGATTGCTACTGAGTTGCGTGACAGAGTTTTTCCGATCGACTCGCGCGTCGATGTTCGATTCCACTTTCAAAACGTGTCTGAAGAACCAATCGAATTGCCATCCGATACTTGGCGGCAGGACGATCAAGTTTTCCATGTAACCGATCTTGGGGAGAAACGTCTGACTTCGACTTGGTATTCAGGGATGACGCCAAGGAAAACATGGATGTTGCAACCGAAACAAATTGTTGTGATTCCTTCGATTGCGATGGGATTCTGTTGCGATTTGGAGCAGGACGATTTGGCACATCCAATTGGCCCAGTGGTTCAAACAGAATCAGGAGATGTCAGAATTCGGCATGACATGCAAGAAGGACTCTCAACTGGAACGACGATCATCACATTGAGGGATCGAACGCCTTTGGATGATCCGCCCACGATTGACGCATTTCTCAAATTCAAAATGCCGAACGGTCGTTTTGCGTCGGAAGGGTTTGTCAAAATCTCGACGCCTTCTCAGCGGGTTCCTGTTTTCGAAGGCGACATCAGTCAGGAAACACTGACACTCGAATCATGGAGGGGCGGAGATTTGAGCGTTTACGTACGAGTCCCAGGTTGCCAGGAAGAAACGTTCCGTTTTGTACGCCCGGATCAGAATCCCGTTATCGAACTGTCATCCAGTTTGGTCACAAAAATACGTTTTCTCGATGGCGAGGGGCAGCCAGTTGCGGGAGTTGAGGTTCGCCATTTTGCCTGGACTCATGTTGGCTCGAAGGGCTATCCAATGCCCTCCAAAGGGTTGCAGGGCGACGTATTGGGAGTGTCGGACTCAGACGGAAACTTGACGCTCAGCTCACTTAACGGAAGAGAGAGTCAGCGTCAGAAGATCTACACATTCTATGCGGTCCCCTCCAATGGACTGGCACCGACATTTATCGGGCCCGTGCCAACGGGCGAACCCCTGAGTGATATTCAATTGCAGCCTCTGGTAAGTATTTCGGGGGTGATCAAGGGAACCAAGCAGCAACTTGATAATTTTGCCGCCGAATGGGATCAACCCGTCGCGTTGAAACTAGACGATGGATCCGTAAGTTTCCAATATGCCAAGTCGGTTCGTCTTGAAGTAACGCGAGAGGCTGATCAGATCACGTTTAGATTGAATGGTCTGCGGCCTGGAAAGCTGCGAATTGTCGCCAATTTTGAGGAACGGCCGCACACGACCAGTTATGTCAGTGGACGCCGCGATCCCAAGGGCTCGGATGAACTGTTTGAGTTTGATCTGGATGAATCACGTGATGATTTGGTGATTCAGGCTGGAGGAAAGTGAGCTAGTGGTTCGTCTATTCTGAATTGGTGGGTGCCATGCCTTGCGATTGCACGAGCATGCTTACGCGAGCGTGAAGCATGGCCCACGGAAACTGGTCAAATCAGCTCTGACGGACCACTCGGGATCTGTTGTCAACTTAGATGCTGAGCGGCTCAGCATCATTGGACTCCATTGCCCGCGCATCCAGAAACAACGATTAAATGGTAGGTTCCTTTTTAGCGATCAGCTTATCGAGGCGTTGATTGATTTTCTTGCAGGCAAAGGTGTAGGCGAAATTGGCGAACTCGTCTCGATACTCTTCAAGAAAGGTAAAGGGGCGATTAATCTTGGATACTACAATTGCTACCTTCTTGTTATCAATTGCGAATCGTCCCAGTGATCCCACATTAACACTGTTTCGCCAATCGACGATTTCCATCGTGGCGTTTGCGCCGGTGGCGTCAAAAAATGTGGTCGGGTCGTCTTCGCCCTCAATGGCCTCAACTCGAATTGGGAGTTCGATTTTTCCACCATCAACAACCTGTCCTTTTTTGAACGTCATCATCGTGGTCATGGCAAAACGAAAGTCGTCATGCTTGTTGGCAAAGAAGTATCGCAGATTGTTCCAGCGTTCCTTGGCAAACTTTTGTGCTTCTTGGACCGTTCCGATGGTGAAGAATTTGCGCGAATTGTCGAGGTGATGTACCGCGCTGCCGAACCGCAACGCCCCGTCTTTGTGGCTTAGGAATATGGCGTCGGCGGTTTGGATTTTCAGATTCAAATCAGTGAGCCAGGAGAAATCGTTATCTGCACCTGATTCGGGTGTTTCGATTTCAATTGCCTGTTGCGTGGGAAGCAATTTGATTCGATGAATCGGTTTTTTACTTTTGGCAATATTCGCAAAAACCCAGTCATTGTGTTTTTTGAGAAATTGGATTCTTCCGTTCGGACGGACGGTTCCGACAAGAGACGGCATGGATACTCCCTGTCTATTCTTACCCTAACGAATCGTAATTGTGCACATTTTGCTTCTAAACCAAAAGCAATCTTGCGAAAGCATTATGTTTACCTGATTTCAAAACACAATGTTTTGGCGGGTAAGTGGGGCCGCTTTTGCTTTTTCCACAGTTGCAAGCTGTCTTAAGCATACGCGACCACCAATTGGCGGGTCAAACTGGGTGTTGGTTGGATTTTAGCGGGAAAGTCTTGAACACGTCGATCTCAGAGATGGGTAAAGCCGTTACCGGCCGACATAGGTAAAGGAGGATAGAGTCTCAGTCTTTGGTTTCAGGGCGTTAGAGCTAGTTGACGGATAACAAGGCAAAGAAAACCAGAGTATCTGATGTTCTTGTCCCGCCAATCAAAGACGGGCCGGGGCTAAGGCTGTTGGCGGAACACCACATGCCCACGCAAGCGAGGAGCATGGCACCCGTCGTCGCGGTTTTTGCCTTTTACGGGAGGTTGAGGCTCCTGCCGAAACAATCCTTGTTCCTCTCAAACGTGAAACTTGGGGCTAGTGCTTCACCCAGATTAAAAACGGGGGTTGGCTGTTCGTTTCAGCTCTGAGTTTTGATATCGAAATGAATCACCAATCCTAAAATCAAATCTAGACGAAGCACTAGACCTTGGCCCGCCAATCGAAGACGGGCGAGGTCCTAAGCTGCCTTCTTTTGCGGATGCGTTCGTAGGGTCAGGCCCTCGTAAAGTTCAGCGTATTTTTGGGATTGTCGAACGATCTCAAATTCCTGTTCAACATCGAGTCGTGATTGGTGTCCCATTTTTTGATTATGGGAAGGGGCACTCGCCAGGTCGACGATGGCCTTTGCGAGTGCGATATCATTGCGCGGGGGAACTAAGATCCCAGTTCTTTCGTGGATAACATACTCGGGGATTCCACCGGCATCAAAGCCAATAACGGGGCGGCCGCAGGCCATTGCTTCCAGCCCGACCTGGGGTTGGTTGTCTTCAAGCGACGGGACGACCACAAAATCACAAGCCGAGTAGATGTCTACCAGGTGGTCTTGATTCTGAACAAAACCAAAGTGGTGAACGGTGTATTGTTTGGACAAAGCGTCAGGGACATTTCCGTCACCAAAAACGGCAAGTTCTATTTTCAGATCGTTCGCTTTTTTATCAGCCGCAGCCAGTTGAAGTGCATTGATCAGATGGGAGAAGCCTTTACGCCGGTTGGTCAGGTCGTCTGCGCCAAAGCCGATCAATACTGCCTCGGGTTGAATCTGGAGAGATTGGCGGACACTTCGCTGATCGCGTTGTTTGAAATTTGAGAGATCCAGGCCATAGTGGATCACCGAGAATTCGGTTTGGGTCGGCCAGATCGGGCTGCGCTTGGCAAGCTCAATCAACCACTTTCCGGGCGCGGCGACATGGATTGATTTACTTTGTAGCGACTTCTTTTTGGCAGACCATGAGTCCGCAGAAACATCACGATGGCCAGGCGAAACCACCTGTGGACAGTTGCCGCAACCGCTCGTGAATTGATCGCAATCCGAGGCATAGTGGCACCCCCCGGTAAAGGCGGACATATCGTGGAGGGTCCAGACGATGGGAACCTTATCAGGAATTGACGCGAAAAACGAAGGGTAGTCGGCCAAAAACGCCAGCCAATGGAGGTGGACTAAATCACTCTGCTGGTGCCGCCAATCCAGGTAGGTTCTTTCGGGAAGCCTTGCCATTGAAAAGACTTCGTGTTGATTGGTGGGGCGTTCAGCTAGGTGTTGATTGTAGAGCTGATGGATTTGTCGCCGTCGCCGTTTTTCCAGTTTGTTCTGGAATGGGCGCAGTAGCTTGGATTGCCGAAGGGGTTCATGACCTAGCTGAACAAGATTGATTCTGGGGTCAGTCGGCGTTTGCTTGTCGTTGAGTCGGTAGAAAAAGTTGGAGTCAATACCCAGCTGAACCAGACCGTCGTGAATCCTCAGCGCAGCGTTGGCGGCTCCACCATGCGGATACGTGTTGAAATGGTTGACCTTCACTTCGCCCCAGACGATTTGTGTTACTTGGTCGCTTTTGGCTAGGCCGATTTTTGTACGGATTCCATGCGATGTTTGGCCAGCAACATGTTTTCCAGCATTGCCTCATGACCGCGTCTGACAAAGCAAACCTTGATTCGCCGCTTGAGCAATTCAACTTGGTCTCGAATCGGAATCCAGCTGGCTGATTTGATTTCGCGTTCGGTCAATGGGCGGACGCACTGATCAATAAACTCATCCTTCTCTTGCATGAATCCATGAAGAATGCATTTGTTTTGATCCAGCAAATCGCGGCGTACCCGGCTATTTGTCGAAAAGGAAATTTGGCGTGTTGCTTTCACGCCACCTACGGATTTACCAAACTGATAGACCGCCATATCGAAAACATCGTTTCTCGCATCCAACGGCATTCGCTTGGCGAAATCAAGTGAGTAACAGGCACCGCCGTTGATGTGATCTTGGAGAATCAGTTTTGGCTTGCGGAATAATCGGTGTTTGTAAACCTCAGGAATGTAGCAACCCATCACGAGCGGGGCGTGTTCGTCGTTGTTGCTGTTCCATTCTTCCACCAATCGAGGAAGCCAGTCAGGTTGGGTAAACGCCATATCCGACTCTAGCCAAAGGCTGAAGCCTTGGTAGTCGGAGAAGTTCTCTGCGATATGATCCATCGCATCCCAGAACATGGCGGTTGGGCCCTGTGGATAACCAAAAACCTGAGAGGGGCATTGGAATTGTGTGCATTCGCCTAGTTGTTTGAAGTTATCAAACAGTTTGTCACTGTGTTGCGTCCGTGGACTGGCAGCTAGCAAAAAATGGCATGGCAGCTGAGTCGTGCAATTCTGCTTCAACCAATCGGCGATCTTCAGGTATCGCTCGACTTCTTCTTCACAGAAATAGGGAAGTATGACAACGTATTTCTCTTGTTTTGCCATCTCGTAAACCAATCCTTTGATTTTACTTTGCTTTTTTAGGGCGAGCGGGCAGTTTTAAGCCGTATCAAAATTGCGGTCAATCGCAATCGTATACTCTGATGTTGAGATTGACCCAAATGAAAAGTTAGCACTACCATGGAAAGGTCAAGTTGGTTGCACCACGGAAGGTGCGCCGTTCAATCTTTCGATAGGAGCCACGGATTGGCTAAGTTCTTTCTTGTCGATCACTCACTGCGAGAAACTGGCGGTCATCATTTTGACTATGTTCAGTGTATCGCGCGCGCCGCGACAGAGATGGGATTTGACACACAGGTTGGGGCACATTCTGATTTTCGAAGCGATCAACTTGCCAACGTGACTTCTGTGTTTCGCGATACCACCTATCAGCCAGATAGCTATTTGGCGGGTTTGCGGCATTTGACTCGAAGAAAAGTTGACTTTCTCAAGCCCGTTTCCCGAAACGCCGGTTGGATAAGTCAACTCAAAAGTGGATGGCATATTAGTCGACACCAAAAGCGTCGCACCCAATTCATTTCCCGCTTTGCTGCGGATTGCGAAAGGTTCTTTCAAAACGTCAAGTTCGAGGGTGGTGACCATGCGTTTTTTACAACCGTGTCCGAGTTGGAGTTGCTGGGGCTTTCGCAATTCCTGGCTAGTCGCCCCAACTCTTTGAAGGCTCATTGGCACCTGCAATTTCACTTTAATTTGTTCGAAGGTCGCACGCCGGAGTATGACAAGCAGATGGCGGTCGCCAAATCGGTTTCGAATTGTTTCGATATTGCGACTGCTCAGATGCCTCACCATCGCTGCCACTTTTATACGACCAGTGAGCTCTTGGCAGAACAGTATCAGCGTTTGAACGTCGGAGAGTTTGAGGTTTTGCCCTACCCTGTTTCTGACGCCTTTCGGCCAGAGGAGTCAGGGCATGTACTTTCGATGATAAGAGAAGAAAAGCCGTTGCGATTCACCTGTCCAGGGGCAATTCGGCGAGAAAAGGGCCATATTGAGTACTTGCAGCCCTTAGTGAACAAGATTTGGGAGTCTCACTTGAGCACGGGCAAGATGCAGCTCGTGATTCAGCGTCCGCCTCGAAAGCTTGTGCAGGGCGAAAAAATTGAATTGGAGTTTCCGACATCCGTTGAAGGCGGCGCGAAGGAAGTCGTGGATTACTTGCCGCACCCCCTGCCGAGTGAACAGTATTCAGATTTGATCCGTTCGACTGATTGTGGATTGCTCTTTTATGACAGCCGAACGTACTACAGTCGTCGCGCGGGTGTGATGGGCGAGCTGTTGAGTTGTGGCAAGCCGGTCATTGTGTCGGCAGGTAGTTGGCTGGCAGAGCAAATTAAGGAAACGAATTTCAAATACGTCGAAACGATTGCAAATTCGGGGCTCGCTTTGCGTCGGTTGGAACTTGCTGATCTGGTTTGGGATTCACGAAACGTACCCTTGCCTGGTGGTGTTTTATCGTTCAATGACCGCCGCAATCCATTCGATTTGACCTTTGAGCTGGAAGAAGGCGAGGCAGGGTTTTGCGTGTTTTGGGATTGGCATTGGCCGCTGGACAATGGAGTGTTTAGCCGACTTGAGTTACACGATGGTTTTGTGGAATCGCCGACTCATATGGTCCAGACTCTCGGGCATCGTCAACGAAAATCATCTTGTGCTTTTTTTCGAGTTCCAGCCAGTCAGGAGCGTGTCGGGCTAAGATTTCGAAATGCTTTTCATCATTCGATGGCGAGCATCAAGAATGTCCGAATTGTGACGCTCGATTCACAAACGGCTGAAGTACCATTGGGAACTGTGGGAATTGTTGCGGCGGATGAATCGCAACTGCCTAACTGTATTGATGAAATGGTTCTTCATTACGACCACTATCGAAGGTCCGCGGAGCGGTTTGCTCACAGTTGGTATTCTCGGCATCAACCCAAACGTACGATTGCCCATTTGATGGCCGTAGAAGGTCGGCAGATTCGTAGTCGTGCCGCTTGAAATGCGGGCCAGAATGTGTTCTGGTTTTCCACGTTCCTGACTCGATTGATGGCGAATTCGGGCCGAAGAACAAAACAACATTGCTTGAAATGGAAACAACATGAACGTTCTAGTCGTCGGGGGTGCGGGCTACATCGGCTCGCATATGGTGAGGCTTTTGGATCAAAGCGGATATGGTGTGACAATCCTGGATAACTTGTCGACGGGTTTTGCTCCAGCGGTTACCGCAGGCGAACTGATCGTGGGTGATATGGCTGATCAAGACCTGGTAGAGCAAATCTTGGGCGACCAAAAGATTGACGCGGTGATGCATTTTGCTGCGTGCGCGTTGGTTGGAGAGTCGGTGACGAATCCCTCGAAGTATTATGAAAACAATGTGGTCGCGACGGTTAGATTATTAGAGGCAATGAGGGCGACCGATGTCAAGAAAATGGTGTTTTCCAGTACTTGTGCGACCTATGGAGTTCCGGAGGTTGTCCCGATCTCAGAGGCAGAAAAACAAGCACCCGTAAATCCCTATGGATTCACCAAACTGGTGATTGAGCGTGCGCTGGATGACTACGCTCACGCCTACGACTTTGGGTTCGCAGCGCTTCGGTATTTTAACGCGGCGGGCGCGTCTCCTGATGGCGATATCGGAGAGGATCACGATCCGGAAACGCACCTGATCCCATTGGTTTTGCAAGTCGCACTTGGGCAGCGCGAGCATATTACGATTTTTGGAGATGACTGGCCGACTCCCGACCAGACTTGTGTGCGGGATTATATTCACGTGGATGATCTAGGAAGAGCTCATATGTTGGCGCTGGAACGCTTGCAAGCTGGCAAGGGAATCAAGGTCAATTTGGGAACCGGCCGTGGGTTTAGTGTGAAAGAGATCATTGATACTTGTCGCGATGTCACCGGTCACGTGATTCCAGTTGTCATGGGTGAACGAAGGGCCGGTGATCCTCCTGAGCTAATAGCCAATGCGAAAATGGCCAAAAACGTGTTGGGCTGGGAGCCTGAATACGCTGATCCACGGACTGTGATTGAATCGGCATGGAGATGGCATCAGGCATCACCGAACGGTTACGCCAAATAGGGCCCAGCATTTGCCGGGGTTGAGTTGCGTCTCAGCTAGCGATTGAAGTGAACTTTAGATGCTTGCTCTGACAAAGAAAATCGATAGCAGTGCCTGTAACTAGTGAATTTGAAGATAACCGCATTGACACGAAATTGTGGGTTTTCTAATTTCTGGCCTTTACTTAAACGGACGAAAGCATAAGGACGCAACCTAACATGAAACAGCCACTCACTGTGCTTGTTCCGTGCAAAGATGAGCGTCTGAATATACGTCTATGCATCGAGAGTTTTTACGAAATCGCCGATGAAATCCTGATTGCCGACTCGGGCAGTACGGATGATACGCTTGCAATTGCCAGGGAGTTCGACAAGGTTCGAATTATCTCTCGGGAGTACCGAACCAGCGGTGACTTTAAAAACTGGGCGATTCCTCAGGCTGCAAACGAGTGGGTGTTGATCGTCGATGCGGACGAGCGTGTTACTCCTGCACTTGCAGAGGAGATCGTTTTGGAGCTTGGTCGAGGCCCGTTTTTTGATGGATTCTGGATTGGGCGAGAGAATCATTTTATGGGCCATCGGCAACACTATGGCGATGCTCGTAAGGATAGCGTGCTGCGACTTTTTCATCGTGACAAGGGACGGTATACCGGACCAAGTGATCACGGCGAAATTGAGATTTCAACCGGGCGAGTTGGCTCTCTAAAACACAAATTCGAGCATTTCTCATTGTGGGGATACGATCTGGCTTTCCAAAAGTTTCATCGTTACACCGCCTTGCAGGCTGAGCAGTGGCATGAACAAGGGAAGAAGACTTCCTATTTCAAGCTGTTCGTTAGGCCTTTGTTTCGTTTTTTTCGCGAATACATTTTGCAGGCCGGAATTTTGGACGGAAAAGTCGGTTTGCAACAGGCTTGGATGGCTGCCTTCTATTCTTTCATGAAGCAGGCAAGGCTTTGGGAGTTGAATAACGGCAAGGTGCAGCCCAATCCGGAATCGGAACGCGACGCCTATCGGTACGACGATCGTCGTGCAGCTTAAACGTTACTTGTTGAGTTTGATCAGACGACGTCGCCCCTCTTGCAAGTTCATAGTTTTTTACAAGCGTATCCAGAGTTAAGCCAAGTCATGTCAGCTTGCTCCTCCAACTGTTCTGCCAAAAAATCGTTTGGCTGAATCAGGTTTCACTGAAGTACGCTTCGACACCAGGTTTTCTTGTTGCTAAAATTTCGATTGTTTCTGCAAACAATCAATCGAGAGCGGTGCTGTGTCCAATTGGCTGCATATTAACTTTTATTACTTGTTTCTGATTTGTCTGGTCCTTGTCGGCTGTCGCCCAAGTCCACAACAAGATTCAGGAACCGCCCGTTTGGACCTCACGGAAGATTCAGAAACGGAGCCGCCTGTTCTCAAGGCGTTGCCTGTACCTGAGCTTTCCGC
This sequence comes from Mariniblastus sp., assembly GCA_965224765.1. GTDB lineage: Bacteria > Planctomycetota > Planctomycetia > Pirellulales > Pirellulaceae > CAZDBA01. The sequence goes on along the minus strand of CBDDAC010000007.1, from coordinate 57,595 downwards.
TGACGAGTTCGTGCTGAAGTATGAAGGGTTCGTGGGTGCCTGGTTGGAGAAGGATCGTAGGCGCCCCAAATCCTTGGCGGTAGGCTCCGATGAAATGAACTTCGTTTTTTCCAATCTCGCACATTTTTCGACCATCGAATCTTTGGTGTTGTATGACGTCGTTGTGGGTAACAAAGAATTCGATCTCATTGGTCGCCTGCCGAATTTGGAGGCGATCGAATTTGATTCTTGCAAGTTTACTAGCGCCCAAGGTTGGAGTGAACTCAAGAATATTCGAGAAATCGAGTTCGAGGATTTGCGTTTGTTCGATGCGATTCTAGCGGATGTCGCCACCGTTCCTCGTGTTCGCAAGATCACGCTGAACAATTGTCAAATCGATAGTTTTGCCTCGCTTGCAAAAATGAAGATGCTTCGACAGATTAGCTTCGTCGATCAGAATCAAGTCGCTCAGCCCAGCACTCTTCTTTTGCTTCAGCAGTTGACGGATTTGGAATTGACGATTTCGTGTTTGAAGGACTTTCCGATATCCGACCTAGTCAAGCTAAGCAACCTTCGTGGTCTCAAGTTGAGTGGCAGTTCCTCACAAGGTTTCGTTGTTCGCAAAGCCGAGCTTGAATCCTTGGGCAAAATCAAAAATCTTGAGCGCTTGACGATTTACAATCAAAGCGAAGCTGATGGCTCGTTCCTGAAGCATCTACCAGAAGGATTGAAAGAGTTTCGATTCACCGGAACACTTGCTCCAGAGTTTCAAGGTGATTTGTCACGTTTTCGTGAACTGCGTGTGCTCGACTTGAATGATCGTGGTTTCAGTACGAGTGCGATCCGAAGTATTGCCAACAAGTGCACGAAGCTTGAGACGCTTGAACTGATGTATTTCCAGACCGATAGGGTGACGATGACAGCTATCGGAAAACTAAAGCAACTTAAGGAACTCTCGATTGTAAAAGAACTCAGTTTATTCGGTGGCGCTCAATCGTCGATCCGAAATGAAGGTGGCTTCCTTGTCGGATTGACCGGGCTTTCCAACCTGAAGTCGCTGACCTTGAGCGGGAGTTATTTGCTTGATGAACAAGATGCAGAGGCGCTTGGTTCTTTGGTGAATTTGGAAAAGCTTTGGATTCAACATGCGAATCTGGGAACGGGTGTATTTAGTGGTCTCGGGAATCTGAAAAACTTGACTGAACTCAATCTATCGGGATGTCGCCGAATGAAGGAAGAACACGTAGAGGCGATTGCAAAACTTACCGAGTTGGAAGAGTTGATTCTTTGGAATGTTAGTGGCAGGAATCTCGGATTGAACGCATTGGCCTCACTTTCCAATTTGAGAGTGTTGGACTTGAAAGACTTGAGCACCCTGTCCAATGAGGATCTGGGATTTGTTGCTGGGACCAAGCGATTGGAGCAACTTACGCTAGGTCCAGCCAGAAAAATAAAAGACGAGGGGCTCGCATTGTTGGGGCAAGCTCCCAATCTTGCAAAACTTGAAATGCACAAGGTAAACGTAGACGGGACGGGGTTCGAAGAATGGCCCCACGAGCATCCACTCAAACATCTGGACGCTCATGGAGTCTACTTTACACAAGCGGGGCTTGAATCGTTGTCGAAATTGGAGAACCTAGAATTACTTTCTTCTCGAGTTTTTCTATTGCGTCAATCTCCCGAAATTACAGACGTTTGCTGCTTTGAAAATTCAGAGGCACTTAGGTTACTGGCACTTGAGGGATCGTATGTGATTAACAAGAAGTCTTTTGATCGCCTTCACGCCAAGCGACCCAAACTGGGCATCACTTTTCATCACCATGACGAAGAATGATGGGAGGCCTCGAAAGACGCGACATCGATGAGAGTGTTGCCTTCTGGTTCAAAATGCCCCAGGCAATCTGCCCATGCTCGGCCTCAGCAATGTTCACGAGCACATTGCAGCCTTCTTCCTCTAAGACATTGACTCGCCTCCACGCTACTGAAGTGCGCCAGCGAAAGAAAACGCTCATCAAAGAGCATCAGTGATTGTTTTATCTTCGCCGGACCTATTCGAAGATTTTGTTCGCCGGGCCTGAATCATCACCAGCCCGATCAAAAAAATCAGATTGAAGGCGACTCCCAACCATCCGACTTCTGGACCGTAAATGTTCGTTTGTTCAATGCCGAGGTCTCCGATTTTCGGTCCCATTCCAAACAGCGCATAAGCAACCGCATTCCAAACCGCATGGCTGAAACTTGGAACGATGGGTTTTCGTCTGTCAGAGCGTGCCCCCCTGGTTTAGCATCAGGAAGTGGTCAGATGATTGGAATTCGCTGCTTGCGTAAAAAACCGGGTCAATTTTCTGATCATCGCGATGTGCCTTCTGCGTTTCACGCCGATTGCGCGAAGGCAAAGTCCAGAAGTGCTTCGGTCTAATTCATCGGTGCATCGAACCCACCGTCAAGATGACATGAAACTGGTCGAGCCAGGATAATTGGTGAGCAGAATGGTGCCCGCGAAGACAAGCCATAACGGGTTCCGTTCCAAATATTGCTATCAGTAAAACCGAGGATGTTTTTGGATTCGGTTAGGATTCTGCCAATAGTTTGGACCAATGTTTTCCAAAAACACTTTCCCCTCTGTTTCCGGCATTTCTTCGAACGCTAAGCTTTCTAAATTAAGGCGTACCCAACGCCATTTTCCACTCTTACCAAGTTCATGTTCGACAACCGTCATTATTCTTACGATTGCTTTGTTGGTGGCCGGATCAAAGCTGTGTAGATGGTAAACCCACGCATCTGCGTCGGCTAGATTCTGTGTTACGGTAACAATTGTCTTTTTGGTTTTCCAACTTGTTCCTTTCTTCTCCTGCAATATCAGGCGATCAAACTTCCATTGCTGATCGTAGCGAGTTTTTTTTGTATTCCAGCACAACATCAAGCGGCTTTGTCCGTCATCTGACTCAACGGATTCCCAATCAACCAAGCGCGACCCGCTGTTGCAACCAGTGAATACCAGACATACGAGAAATGCAGCAAGTATTCGCATTGTTTTTTGACTAAAAAAATAAGTACATATCACCAAGCACGCGAATTTAACGTGCCATTTTGGAACGCCCCAACCGTGTGCTTCGGTGCAGATGAACGTTATGTCACGATTCGGCGCTAATCGCTAAACCAAAAGACTAATCTTACCATCTCATGCCGTTTGGCTGTCCTTGGTCGGGCAACATGGGGTCGGGAGTCTTTTCAGTTTCTTTAGCAAAGCGGGTTGGGTAGGAAATCTTATGCCAGTTGACTTGTCGTTCTGTTCAACCAGAAAAGACTCCCACCCCCTACCGGATCTGGACTACGAGTCCCAAATTTGGGATTGAGTTCAGCGGCGACCTTCACGCCTTGTGAAATGGAGAATGATGAACGAAACCGCACAATGCAATTCCAATTTGACGTCAGAATTCAAATCAAATCCAATGTTTCTCGACATGGCTTGATTTGGATCGGAGTCTTGAGAACGACCCAAATGGCCTCGGCGTTTCACGCCGACGCAGGTTCTTGACTGACAATTACCAAATGAGACGAACAATAATCAGGGGCTTCGTAACTTCTCAAGGCCTTCCAAAATAAGTTTGAGCCCGAACAGTAAGTCATGCAGACCGTCGTGACGGCCGGAACTTACTTCCTGCGAGAGCCCATTTAAGTAGGGGAATTCGTCCACCGGTATTTGAGGCAAGAAGGATTCTGCAATCGCTGCGTACTCCTCGGGTTCAAACGGAAAATTAAGCTTCTGGAGTGTGAACCCGTAAATAAAACTATCAATTGAGTTCCAAGCATGGTCTGCCGCCTCGTAGGAAAAGCCGGCCTCAACTAGACATCCGATAGTTGCATTTACGTATCGCAGCGTCGCTGGTCCAACGTTGGCCCGCGACACGATTAACATGGTTGCCCATGGGTGGCGAAGCAGCACCTCATGTGCAGAGATTGCACGTTTTCTCATTGCTTTCTTCCAATCACGCCCAATCGGCGGCAATTCAATCTCTCCCACAACGAGTTCAACGATGCCATCAAGAATATCGTCCTTGTCGGATACATGGTTATACAGCGACATTGCTTCGACTCCGAGAACTTGACCGAGGCTCCGCATGGTAAGAGAGTCGATACCGGATTTGTCTGCAAATTTTATTGCTGCTCGTAGCACGCGTTCCTTGCTCAGGCCAACGCGTTTTGTCTTTTGCTTTTTCTTTGCCATATGAATTGAGGTTTAGGTTAACGTACTTACAACGTAAGTATACCATAGGGCATATCAACTTACAATGTAAGGTTAATCTCACGAAATCTGCAATGAACAAAGCAAATTTGCTCGACACTTCCCGGCAGAGAGCGGCAGCCATTTCCGCTTGGGGTTTGCTTGCCATGGCGGTTTTAGCACCGCTGGCATTGCAGTTTGGATTTGAGAACTTGGTCCTGCGGGATGACGCTTCCCAGACTGTGATTAACATCAACACTTCGCAACACCTGCTTCGGGGCTTCATCTTGGCGTTTCTGGTTGTTGCCGTGCTCGACCTTCTGGTTGCATGGTCGCTCTTCATTGTCTTCAAACCCGTCGACCAGAACCTATCGCTTCTCGCAGCATGGTTACGTCTCGTTTATTCGGCGTTGTTGGCGGCATCGGTGGTGCCTGTGCTGGGTGTCGCCCAGTGGGTAGGAGGTGTTGACTACCTGACTGGGTTTTCTGATGAACAAACCGCCATTCGCGTGATGGAGTCGCTTCAGGCGTTTCAAAACACATGGGATATTGGGCTGGCAGTGTTTGGATTGCATCTCGTTGCTCTTGGCTACGTCGCCGCGAGGTCGAGCTTCCTTCCTCGATATGTCGGCATCCTCCTGGGGATTTCCGGGATTGGTTATTTGCTCGACTCGTTGGGAAAAATACTATCCGCCGAATACGCCATCTCGATAGCCTCTTTTACGTTCTTTGGTGAAGTGGTGTTAATGGTCTGGCTGTTCATCAGAGCCTTCAAAGGATATCCCGAACGAACCGTAAACAGCAATTCTGATAAGAGTTTGAAATGAGAAACGACACGACACTTGTAGTTGGGGCAACCGGAGCGACAGGAAGGCTACTTGTCGAGCAGCTGCTCAACCGGGGGCAGAATGTCAAAGTCGTTGTGCGAGATGCCAGTAGACTTTCCGATGTTCTCAGGAACCATCCTAACCTGTCCGTGGTTGAGGCAAGCATTCTGGACCTAGACGATGCAGAGATTGCCCAACATCTCGATGGGTGCAACGCCGTGGCATCATGCCTCGGACATAACAATATTTACGGTCATCCTCGAAGGCTTGTAACAGATGTCGCTCACCGTTTGTGCAAAGCAATTAAAGAAAAACGTATGGAAGAATCAGGCAAGTTTGTGCTTATGAACACGGCTGGTAACAGTAATCGCGACATCGACGAGCCCATTTCTTTTGGTCAAAAAGTTGTCATGTTTCTTTTACGTCTATTGTTGCCGCCACACGTAGACAACGAGAAGGCGGCGGATTATCTGCGGACCGAAATTGGCCAGAAAGAAAAGGCGGTCGAGTGGGTTGTGGTTCGGCCAGACGATTTGACAAATGAGGATGATGTCACTGAATACGAATTGCATCCGTCGCCGACCAGGAGTGCAATCTTTAATGCAGGTAAAGTTAGCCGAGTTAATGTCGCCCATTTCATGGCCGAATTAGCCACAAATGATGAAGCGTGGAACAACTGGAAGTATCAAATGCCGGTAATCTACAATAAGAATTGCTAAGACTAAACGCTGGTAAGACTATCTTTTCGAATTCACTGCAGCCGGTTTGACCGAATACGAAGAGCAACCTCCGAAAACGCTTCGGCTTCATCGACCGAACGCAGATTTCTGCAGAATAGTGAGTGCAAGGAATTGCTTCAACATGGTTTATTGAACTTGATCACCAGCTCCATCAAACGGTCCTTTGCGAAGAAAAGATATCCTCAACGAGCTATTGAAACTTTGAGATGAGCTGCGCCATCGTCTTCAATTGGTTCAGCTCAACAGATTCCTTTGCTGCGCATGGATGGTTCGCCAACCGCGATTCGCAATACCGAACATTTGTTGATGCTCTTACCCTTGGAAATCTAAATCTGTCCCCGGCACCACCTCATGAAGTTGGCACGTCAAACGGAACTTAGCTTGCATGCTGTGCTTCGACTTGGTGACGAATTCGCCAGCAGGACGCTGTCCGAACTGTATGTCGGTCATGTCGCTATCAAAAACTCAAGAGGCAGCATGGTGTCATCCAGACTCCATCAATCGAAAATGCCAAACAGAAGTTCCTTCCCTGAGGGGATCGAAATAGGAATCTTTTTGACATGGCTCAATTACAAGGTGATGATAACGCGCGTTTGATGTGAGTCGCTTGAGAACGGTCACGTATGACTGGATTAAGGACTTTGGTCATGTCTGTTTTTGGCTGGCTCAAACTCTTGAAGCGGTTCCGACTTTTCTCAAGTTTTTTATCGCCTATTGTAAATGCTCGGAGTCGTTATGCGTTTGCTCGGAATTCACCATGCCTTAAGTCTGGCACTGACCCTCATCTTTCTGACAACAGGATTCTCGCAAGATCGTCCTGAAAAGTATTCGCAGTTTAATCGTGCCCAATCGCTGAATCGCGATGTTTCTTTTCAACAGCCAAGTGAATTTGCGTCGGGAAAGTCTTCGACGCGAGTTGAGTTGCTGGTGCAGGAGTCTATTAACCTGCTGGACGGCGATGAGCTTCGGCATCGTTGTTACAACGGTGGTCTTGTCGGGCCAACGATCCGTGTAAAACCGGGGCAGAATCTACATGTCAAAGTCCGAAATATTTTGCCGCCGACCAGTTCGTCCCATTCCAATGAAGGTCCGCATGGATTCAATGTAACCAATTTGCACACGCACGGATTGCACGTCTCTCCCAAGTGCCCGGCAGATGACGTGTTCAAACAGATTCGACCGGGAGAATCATTCGACTACACGTTTGAAATCCCGGAAAATCACCATGCGGGAACGTTTTGGTATCACGCACACAAACACGGTTCGACGGCGATTCAACTGGCAAGCGGAATGGCGGGTGCGCTCATCGTGGAGGGCGGATTGGACCATGCTCCAGTCGTGAAAGATGCCGAAGAAAAGATCCTGGTACTTCAACAATCTACAGTAACAAAACCCGACGGCGAACCAGGTTACATTGACCCCGATTCGATTTACAAGGAGAAAGGCAACCCAAGTTTCGTTCAAGCAATCAACGGAGTGGTGACGCCAACTATCGTCATGCGACCGGGCGAAATCCAACGTTGGCGAATCATTCACGCCGGTACAACAGAAGCAATCGAACTCGACATCGAAGGGATCAACTTCCACGAAATTGCCGTGGATGGATTGGCGACAGGCAGAATTGCCACAAAGAACAGGCTGACGCTATATCCAGGATATCGTTTGGACGTCCTTGTTCAGGCGCCCGATATCGCGGTCGAACGATTGATGACGTCGATGATTTCCGACCCTCAAAAATCCATCCGGGGAACGGCAACCGAACGAAGCAGCCTTTTGCGCGTCGTCGTTGCCGGTGATCCCAAGCCGATGAAAATGCCTACCGAAAGCCAGCTTGAGCCCTACGCGGCATTTACTCAAAATGACGTCCCAGAGTCGTTTGCAAACACTCGGGAAATCGAATTCAGCTCGTCCGGAAATACGAAGTTCTATATCAACGGAAAACAGTTTGATCCAACGACGACTGAACAGACCATCGAGCTAAATACATCCGAAGAGTGGGAGATTTCGAGCGAAAGCGGCGTTCACCCATTTCACATTCATGTGAATCCGTTTGCGACACGGCGGAAAGGTTCAAATGATCCTTGGGTTTGGCGCGACACTATCGCTGTCTTCAGGGGCCGCCCAATGATGCTTCGAACGACCTACAAGTCGTTTGCTGGGAAAACTGTGCTGCATTGTCACAATCTACGCCATGAAGATCTTGGCATGATGCAGGCGATTGAAATCGTTGACTCGAATGCGCCGGGGACCGAAACCAGTGCTGAAAACGCTCGGTTGGAATCGGGCTCACAGTTGGAAGCGCCGGACTGGACTGCAGTTGCTATCGATGGTTCCACCTTGTCCAGTTCCGACTTTAAGAGCAAATCTCTCCTGATTGTGTTTCATCGAGGCATGAACTGTATCCACTGCGCCCAGCAGATGTTGGTGCTCAACAAGAATCGACGACGGCTTAGCTCTGCGGGAATTGAAGTCGTCGCCATCAGTCAATTCTTGCCAGACGAAAAAGAAGCCTTGGAAACGCTTTCAAATCTCGGTTTTCCAGTCTTGGTTGACAACGAGCTTCAAAGCTTTCGGCAATTCAATTGTATCGCCGATGACGGCGTGCCGAATCATGGCCTGTTTCTGCTGAATTCGGAAAACCGGATCGTTTTCAAGGAACAAACAAAAGTCGCTGTTACCGATCCAGGCCAACTGATTGATCGGATTATCAAATTCAAGTCTCTCGACTCAAAAGGAATGTAAAAATGTTACTTCACTATCACACTCGAATAATTGCTTTCGTTGTTTTTCAGCTGATGTTTGGAGCATTGGCACTGAATATTGGAATTGCACAGGAAGTCTTGATTGACATCACCGGGAACGGATCGAGCGCTTTATACATTGAGCGTGGAAAGACCGTGCAGGAACCGGTAGAGGTTTTGATCGGACAAACGGTTCGCTGGACAAACAACGGTAATCGAGACCATACCGCGACGGCTTTCACTGATTCGAGCGAGATCATTTTTGACACGGGATCAATTGATCGTTCTGGCGGAACTTTTGATGTAACGTTGAATCGCGGGATGTTTGAAAGAGCCGGCGGCGCAACAGGTGGAAGTGTAGACATCGAATACGTCTGTGATTTTCACGGTGCGATGAGCTCGAAAATCTGCTTGAAGGATGCAACGGAAGAGGATGACGACGATGAATATGATGATGCAGAACCGGATCGCCCGATACGCCGGGATATCACAAGTCTTTCACTCGAAGAATTGACTGCCTATCGCGACGCATGGCGAGCCATTCAGGCCAGTGGTGAGTTCACCTCGGCAGCAGGTTTTCATGGTTGCCCATTACAGTTTTGCCATCGCGATGCAAACACGTTCCTGGCTTGGCATCGTGAGTATCTGCTTAAGATTGAAAGATCGCTTCAGGCGGCCAATCCTGAAGTAGCACTGCATTACTGGGACTGGACGTCAGACGATTCATTGTCCACTGGAATTCCAGCGGCGTTAACTGATCGCAATTACTTTTCTGGAGGTGTGGAGTTCAGAAATCCACTTCGTAATTTTCAATTCAGTTGTCCAACGGGTTCTCCGCCCCAAACAACCAATCGAAATCCCCAAATGCCTTTCTTCTTGAGCAGCATCAAAAACCGCGCCATTGATTCTTACGGGGAAACAACCTTTGAGAATTTTGATGCAGCCATCGAAGGTCCTCATGGAAGCATCCACGTTTGGATTCGCGGTCACATGTCATCAGTGACTTTTGCAGCGTACGACCCGATTTTTTGGGCACATCATTCCAACGTTGACCGGCAATGGGCTAGCTGGCAGGAGGCGGGCGGCGTCAATCCATCGCCGATCAATTCATCGCTCTCTCTTCGTGGTTTTCCAGGGCGGACCGTTGGTGATGTTGTCGACTTTCGATCGCTCAACTACGAATACGATCGATACGATTCGATCATTACAACCCAGGCATTCGTCATGGGCCAAGATGGTAAAAGCAAGACATTCAGCGTCGATTTGCCTGCTGCGACGGAAACGTTGGATGAAAAAACTATGGAACTCATTGTCGAGGGAATTCCAAAGCATCCCAAGGAATCCTATTTTATTCACGTGTTTGTTGGAAAGCCGGATGCAATTTTGGCTGATGTGAATCCTGACAGCAAAAATTATGTTGGTTCGTTCGGCATCTTTGGGCACGAGCGTCCAATGACCGAAGGGATTCACGCCATGGAAACGATGGATCGAAAGGTTGCGAACGTTTCAGGAAAAGTCAAAACCGCCTTGGAAAACGTAGATGGAGGTGGCCAAGCCCAGGTAACGTTTATCGCCGAGAATAAAGATGGTCAGGTTGTGAGCTTTGGAAACGTTCCGATCACTGGCGTTCAAATCGGCGTAAGCGACGGATTTGAATTCGGTGTTGAAGCACTGGCCGGTCAAGGGGATGGCGGCGGTCGATTGTTTGAGGGCCTCTCGACGAATGAGTCGTTCACCGAAGCGTACAAGGATGCGGCGGCCAAAGCGCAAGGTGCGTTCGGACCAGATCGAAAAATCGTCCTCAACGTCGTCGAAATCAAAGGCGCGAGAGGAACCATTGCCGGCCTTACTCATTTGCGTGTTGTCGTACAGGCTCGCGTTGAGTGAGTGTTGGTTGGTCGGATTCAATTCAAAACCATTACATTCCCGTTGTACCGTTCGTCGCCCCGCCGTGAGTGTGCGGCGAACTGTGTGACATTTTTTCTTGGGAGAACATCATGGCGTCAACACAAGTACTTCGAAAAGCCCTTAGCATCCTGACTGAAGGCCAAAGTGCTCCGATCGCAAAGTCGCTTAAGCCGTTCGCCGAAAAAATGCGGTCAGACTCAAAGCCGTGGACGCAGGGCAAAGGGATTCAAGGGATGGGGATCGGCCAGAAGATTTCCGATGGAAAAAAACAAAAGCATGTCGTGCTCAAAGTTTATGTTGAACGCAAAATGCCGAAATCGAAACTGAAAAACATGGTTCCAGCGAAAGTGAAAATCCCGGGGATCGATGGGAGCCTGGAAACGGATGTCCAGGAGATTGGGAAAGTCCAAATCGAACCAAACACGATCAAGTTGCGTCCGACGATACCAGGTTTTGGGGTTGGCCACTTAAAGGTCACTGTCGGAACGTTTGGTTGCCTCGTTCGAAGAAACGGAGACAAAACCGGGTTGTATATCTTGAGCAATTCTCATGTGCTGGCAAACGAAGGCGTCGCAAAGAAAGGTGATGTCATCATTCAACCCGGCAAGCATGATGATGGTACGTCGGCAGACAAGATTGCAAAGCTGTTTGACTGGGTTCCGTTTCAGTTTACCGCAAGCGGATTCCCCAACACCGTCGATGCGGCGATTGCTAAGGTGAATAAGAAATCGGATGTCGTTTCGGCCATTCGCCTGATCGGAATTCCAAAAGGAATCAGCAAGGTTGTTCGCAGGGGGATGAAAGTGCAAAAAACCGGTCGGACGACGGATTACACGATTGGAGAAATCACTGACACCGATTATCGGCTGGCTTTGACTTACAAGAAAACATCTTCAACGTCTGGACGTGTCGGACTAAGTGACCAAGTACTTTGCACACGTTATACTGCGGGTGGTGACAGCGGTTCCGCCGTGCTCAACATGAGCCAAAAAGTTGTTGGACTACATTTTGCTGGTTCGCCATCGACAAGCATTTTCAATAAAATTCAAAATGTAGTCGACTTGCTCGACGTTGCCATAGTTACAAAAAAAGTGTAGTCCTTGCGGAGTAGACGATGCCGACAAAACGACAATGTAAACGGGCATTGGAGGTCCACGAAGATGAGCTTTCTGGATTGGACGATGTTGTCGGTTTGGGCGTCATCCGCCTGGATGCTATGAAAACAGGAACCGAGAATAACGCCGTGGCGGTCTATGTTCGCGCTGAGTCGCGAGCAAAACGCGGAGGAGCAAAAGCGAAGGCCCCCAAAACCAAATCGTCGGATTCGAGATCTATTGGAAAACAACCAGCGACCAGGAAGATCCCCAAGTTCTTGATGATCGAAGGGCGAGGGAAATCTCAGATTAAAGTGCCGGTCAAGATAATCGAACAAGGTGAGGTGGAGCTGGAGTTTAGGGGACAGAAGAAGTCGATGGGCACGAAGCCGCTAGGGAAACAACCTTCGGGCAACGAGCCGTTGGGTAAAGAGCCGCTGTAATGGGCCTCAAACGCCAACTCTGGCTCGAGCCAAATGGAATGTCGGATTTTGTCTCAACGAGTGCGGGCTATCCGCATTTCGTTCCGTAGTGTTTTCTATCACAAATTTTTCGATTCGAATTTGAGAGTGAATCTGGCAAGTTGTGAAACTCCACCCACCAATTTCGTGAACGAGGCGTTTTTTTTGACACTTGATTTAGTAGCTTAACAAACGGTGGTTGGTGAAAAGTATGCGGATTCAACGGGATGTCGAAACCTCCGGCTTGGTTTTTATTACTCAAGCACTAAATTTGATGAGGTTCAATGTGTATATATCCAGCGTTTCAGAAACTCACCTATATTTTCCTTTTCACACGAAATAGTAAACTTGCGTTCCATCGCAACGATTCCGTTTCGGATATTCTAGCAACGGATTCGTAGCGACTTTTATTTAATCACACGTTTCGGACTTTGGAGAAACCTCTCCAGTCGTTCACGATCAGCTCTCAATGGTTCTTGCTGCGAGCGTGCGACTCTGTTGCTGTTGGCGCTTCTTCAATTCTATTTCGCGCCTTTTCTCTTCTAGCTCCTGTCGTGCACGAGTTTTTCGTGAAACGCGGCCTGTTTTCCAGCTTAGTTGCATGTAAAAGCTGCGTTGCGTAAGGCTGCGGACCTGTCGTTGAAAAAACAAATCACCGCCAAATTCAGGTTGTGACGAATTGAGCAGGTTTCTTCCAACGACGGTCAAGTCGAGTCGATCATTGATTTGGTAATTGAGTCGCGTGTCCAGTTGGAGGTAGCTCGGAATGCCATCGAAAGCGAGATTGAAAAGCCCAGTCGATGGATCAAATGCAAATAAATCATCCTGGCCCAGTCGGTCAACATATCGAACGGTAGCATCCCACTGCAAATTCGGTCCAATTTGGGCCAACGATTTGAAATACACCATGTGATCTGGCGAACGTTCATTGTCTAGAAACGCACCAAAATCAGTTCCTCCGCCAGGGCTTTGATCAATGTCCAGGTTGAGATACGAATATCCAGCACTAAGATCCCACCATGACGCGAGCTTTACGTTCCCATTCAACTCGGCACCGTACGCGTGACCATCGGACCGTAATTGATCCAGTGGTGCCGGTAAAGCGGCTTCTCCGACTGGGGGCTGGGAACTACCATCGCCCCGCAGTGCGTTTGCTGACGGTAAAGACGGCTGCCCCAAAAGGGAAACTAAAGGGCCAGACTCCAACAGGTTTCCATAGTCGTTAAAAAAGCCAGTCAGCTCCCAACTCCACCGGTCGTTGGGTTGGAGACGGTAACCAATTTCATAGGCAATCACCTCTTCCGACAGCAGCAATTCTCGCGAAGTTCGTTCTGTCGAAAAACCATTAATCGTAGGATCCTCCAGTTGTACACCCGCATCGAAGCGCGTTGGCAAGCGGACCGCACGGGAAGCGGACCCCCAGACGACACTTTTTTCGTCCAAGACGTAGAGGGTTCTTGCAGAAGGTTGAAAGTTGAGATCATTAATACTGTTCCAGCCGAATTTGGTGCCAAACCAACTGAACCATTTATCTTTTTGATGCGTCCATTTTTCCTGGATAAAAATACCAGCGTAGTCAATGTCCAGTCGATCCAGTTGCGAATGAGAATCGCGAGCGACGAAACCCAGATTGCTGTCGAAATCGAAATCGGCGCCGAAAAAACGCCCTTTGCTTAGCCGCCAAGTGAAACCGCTGACTCGCTCGCGCCACTCATTAATTTGACGCCGGTCTTTGAGGTCGATTTCGAAGTTGTCCTGCTTTTCCAAGGTGGCGATCCAGTCGCGATTGGATCGGTCGTAACTGGCTTGGAGTGTAAAATCGTGATCTTCGTCGAACGTATGTTGCCAGCGGATTAAAGCGTAGCCGCCCGAGGTTCTTAGGTTCCGTTCAATAGATTCGTCAAAAAGAAACTCCTGACCGATAACTCGATGGTCGCCACCTCGATGCAAATCAACGATGGTCGTGACTCGATCGTATTCCGAGGGAACGTAGTCGCTTCGGTATCCAACGCGACTAAGGAAACCACCGTCTTCCGGGAAGAAACCGCCCGGCTCAGCAAGCGGGTCGAGAATCAGGCCTTCGTTTCGCTCGTTAAACTTTCCGAAAACCCGATAATTTAAGCCACCCGTTTTTCGACCGATGCTAAAGGCATAAAACTCGTTTTCTTCGGTCCCCGCCCCAGCTGTAAAGTAATTGCCTAAAGTGTCCTCAGCACTCTTGGTCACAACGTTGATCACGCCACTGAACGCGTTTTCACCCCAAATGGTTGCTCCAGGGCCTCGAATAACCTCGATCCGTTCAATATCCTCCAGAATCAACTCGTGAACATCCCATAACACACCGCCGTAGGTTTGGTTATAAATAATCCGGCCATCGACCTGAACCAACACTTTATTGTTGAAGGGACCTGAAAATCCCCGGATCGATACTGAGAATGCTTGCGAATTCAACCGCGCGACTTGTACACCAGGTACTAACCGTAAGGCGTCTGGAATAGTCCGTACGCCAGACCGGCGTATCATCTCTTCTGTTAACACGAAAATCGCGGCGGGCGATTGACCAATCGTGCTTTTTGTTCCATCAACCGATACCACTTCGCTGCTCAAGGCTTCGGCTTCAAATACCGGGTCGGCGCTAACATTGATATCCCCCAAGTCCTCAAGATCCAAATCGAAAAGATCTTCTTTTGTTTCTTCGACCTCTGCGTCATCGCCTTCTTTGGCAGTGCTGCTCCCTGCCTTGTTATTCTGGTCATTGGGGGTTAACGACCCATTCGGCAGTGATTCGAGCGCGAAAATATCGTTCTGTGGATTGGCGCTCAGCTTTTCCGCGTCTGTCTGGGCAGTGGCGATTTTGGTATTCAGAAAAACTGCCAGAAACAAGATCAAATGCAGCAATGATTTGTTTGGCCGTATGATTTCATTCATGACAACGATCCAATAGTTTGCGAGGCGACAGCCACGTGATTCGGAAGTTTTTTCATTAAATGTGACATCTTCTTGTCTCTACGGGGTGTCGGTGATGGTTCCCGATGTCGTCACCGAGGCACCGTTGTTGTTACCGCTGAGGTTCAATAAATCGACTACATTGAAAGTCGAACCGCCGGTTTGATTCAAGTTAAGATCAAAAAACCCTGTGCCACTGGTCAGTGTGTTGTTCATCAAGTTTGCATTGAGCATTGAACTATCCGAGGATTCAAAAACGACGCTGTCCAGGCCACTGGTGAAGGTACTTCCGGTGAAAACAGCCGTTAGTATCGAGTCTTCAGTAGAGTTAATCCGCTCAAACGAGCGGACACCCGCTGCGATGACGTTCGTGTCGATCAAATTGAGATTTAGCTGGGAATCTTCTTCCGAGACAATATCCATAAACGCGCCGATAGCGCCGGTACTATCACCGCCTGAAATCGTGGTCCGCCCAAAGTTGACGTTCATTATCGAATCGTCGTTGGATCCCAGACTTCCTAATGCAGCTGCAGCAGTACCTGTAATCGAAGAATCATCGAAGTTCAGCGTTAATACCGAGTCATCAACAGAGACAATCGTCTCGATTCCCGCGCCGGAACCGTTCTGACCACCAATGACTGAGGTGCGTGTAAAATTGATGTTTGCCACGGCATCATCTTCGATCGCGATGGTACGAATGGCCCCATCGTCGCTGCTAATAATGGAAGCATCGGTGAAGTTCAACGTCAGCGTCGAATCTCTCTCAGCGTAGATAAGATCAATGGCTTCGTCACTGCCGTTCTGACCACCGATCAAAGTGGTGCGTGTGAAGTTGACAATCATCGTCGAATCATCGTTAGCCTCGATGTCGTCGATCGCATTGTTAGAGTTGCTGATGATCGAAGAATCGACAAAGTTGGCTATCAACGTTGCATTGTCACATGAGTTGAAATCCTCAATGCCCTCGTTGTTGCCGCTCCCAACGGTTGGTACACGTGAAAAAATACCGTCTTGACCGCCGAATAGTTGTGTACGTGTGAAATTGGCAGTCAACATCGAATCATCTCGAGCATCGATTTCTTCGATCGCTTCATTCTCGGCACTGGCAATCGAAGAATCGAAGAAATTGGTCGTCAGCACTGAATTGTCACGAGAACGAATCGTGTCAATGCCCTCGTGACTACCGTTGGCAATGATTGAAGATCGCATGAAATTGGCGATCAACGTCGAGTCATTTCGAGACTCCAGTCTTTCGATGCCATCCTCATCGAGACTTGTGATCGATGAATCGATGACGTTTAACGTCAGCAAGGACCTGTCTGCGGAGATAACATCGTCAATCGCCTCACCGCTTCCGCCACCGACGAGCTCGGAATGTCTGAAGCTTACCGTTAACACGGAATCATCATGAGACTCGATATCACGAACGCCCTCGCCATCTAACCCAATGATCGAACCACCTGAAAAATTGGCAATCAATTGGCCGAAGCCATGAGTTTCTAGCTGCACACTATACTCGCCGTTTCCGGTAGCGAAAAAGTCACTATCGGTGATGTCAGCGCTAGCAATCATATCGGTAATCAGGAAAGCCGACGGTCCTGGAGTTATCACCGTTGTTTCGAAGATGCTCAAGTTGCCGCTGAAACTGCTGGTGAAGATACCCAAGTCGGCGATATTCACGCTGTTGCCATCAGGAAGCAGTGCAGTGTTGGTATTGCCCAAGTCAAGGTTTGTCAGTGAGTTGTCAAACAGCTGAAAAATGCCGTTCCCGACAATCTGAACAGCCGCCGTCGTACCTTGCCCAGCGATGTTTAATCCGCTCAACGTCCCTCCGTCGTTCAACACAAAACTGTTATTGATCGTTGGTCGAGTGCCAGGTACGTCAAAAGTTGCCGCTGCGCCAGTGTCACATCCAATGACCGCCAATTGGGTTCCACCACCCAACACATGCTGGTTAGGGTTCAAGTCAACCGTATCGGCTGGATCAATGGTCCCCGCAAAACCGTCCGCAATCACGATACTGTTCGCGCCGGCACCTTCGATGGTCGCTTCGGGATTGATCGTGTTGCCGTCGACAACGATTGCAGTGGAAATCACCTGACCGCTATTGGCGAATTTCGCGGATTCCGCTATTCCAAATCCAGAGTTGGTTACGATCTCTGGATCACGAACGATCGGCGCTACCATACGTCGAGCTAAACCGGTCAGTCGAACGTCACGGTTGCGACCGCCACCGGGTCCAAACGGAATCCTCGCGCCAAAAGTGAGCGTCCCGACATCGCCCCGCACATCATCGAGCTCGTACTGGGTTCCCAGTACCACACGAGAATCGTCACCCAGCAACGGGATATCAAATGCGCGAATCTCCAGTCGGACACGTGGACCGGTGATGTTCTGAAATCCAGTTGTGCCATTGTCAAAATGAAACCCACCGGCGGCCAGCCAGATTTCAAATTCCAGATCGCGAAAGTCTTCTGGCTTTTTTTTGGATTGGGTTAGAGTTTTGAACCCCGCGGACAATCGTTTTTCAACCTCAAAATCCAGGCCAAGGTAGGCTCGTTCCTCTCCACGGCGTTTCCACTTTCAAGAAATGCACCATTGGGAGCTGTACCTGCTCCTCCTTCTGGGAGATAGCCGTTGAATCGGAAGCCCCATAGCGGGTTTAGCAGTTCGGCACCGAAGGTTAACTGTTGGAAGTTGTTGCCTAATTCGCTTTGCCGCCGATCGTAGAATCCATACGTTCCCAGGATCCAGTTGCTGGGTAGAATTTTCCGTACGCCGAATCCCAGATTTAATTCGGTCGCCTGCTCATCATTCCAATGGCCACGAACGTCAGCAAATTTAATTTGCGAATTGTTCTGTGCGATGGGTAGGAATAAGCGACCTTCTCCCAGCACCGGTGAGTTGCCGACCTTGCTTTCAACTTCGAAGTAAGAACGCCATAGTCGTTCCTGTGCTTGCATTGTGGAACAGGAGTAAAAGACAACCACGGACAGGATGGCAAACCTGAACATTTTTCGTTTCATCTGATCTTTCCTTGCTCCGATAATGCTGCTGGCTGCTCTAGCCAACAAAAATATCTGCTATCGTTAACCATCATGTCACGGGGTAGCCGTTATTCGCTTGGGAGGGGATTTTGATCGTCTCGACTGTTGTGAAATCCTCGAATGCGTCCTAAGTTTTTTTCTTTCAACAACTCCGCATATTCAAAGAGCGGTTTAAAAGATATCGAAATTCGGGTGTTACGATCTTGAGAGTTATTCTGAATAAATCGATTATAAACGGTGGCTAGCAAGAATGGTAAAAGCTTCGAGTTGCTTGGAGCGGTTAAATCAAACGACAAATGAAGGATGGTGTCTGGAGTTGGCTTAATCGACGTCAACGGCTTTGCTTGGTTTCATCGCCCGATAGCAATTAACTGATTGAATTTTCGGATACCAGAAACGGGATAGACGTTTCTTGGCACTCGATTTCATGCCCCAACCAACGGTCGTTCTCGAACAACGTTACTAACTCAACAAGTTGATGAAACTTGTTACGGTAAAATGTCACGGCGATTTTCCAGCTTTTTTCTTCGAAATCACATCAGTCGGCATTCAAAGCAAATGCCGTAAACTGCAGCCGGTTTATCAAACTGGATGCACGAAGGATTGGCAGCAACTTCTTCGAAGTTTCACACCGAACGGCATGCAGACAGTCAAAAATAACCCATCCCAAAACAGCTTATCTACAAACGCGATGGCTTCTCCGGGTCATTTGATGCACCAATTGGAGAAGCAGGACAGCTTTGTCGACCTACGGATTCACCCCGACTTTTGGAATTTTTCTCTATTTCAAAGTTTGGTGAAATCAGAACTGTTGCAAAGGGTACTTCTGTTGTGGCACGAACGTACCCTGCCAGTTCAGTTGTCCTGGCAACATTACCTCCTTGTTAATCATCCTATTGGAGCCCGTATGAAACGCTTGATAATTGAAGCCAGCATCGTCGCCACGGTCCTGAGCACTTTTGGTTTCACCGCAACGACGGCAACCGCACAAATGGGCTTGCGGGAAAATGATCTGTTTGCTTCCCATGCTTTTGCCAACGTTGGCCCAGCCGTTGGCTCGTTAGTTCCCGAGCTCGACCTTACAGATCTTGATGGCAATTCAGTCACTTTGGAATCCTACCGAGGTCAAGTTGTTGTCCTGGTCAAGGGAGGATATACCTGACCGCCTTTTCGTCGAGTCGCTGCCGGGTTGCGGCGTATGCACGAATCCTTTGAGCAAGAGGGTTCAAAAATCGTGATGTTAATTGTGGCTCAGAAAGAACCCCACGCGGGGACGTTGGCCTATAAAGACATTTCTCAACCGGAAACCGTCGCCGAGCGGACGGAATTGGCGAAACGGATGAAGGAAGAATTCGAGCTGCCGATGACCGTCCTGGTCGATTCAATGAAAGACACAAGTCGAGCGGTGTTTACGGACTTGCCCAGCCCTGCATTTATCATTGATGCTCAGGGGGTGCTTCGAGGAAAAATGTCGTGGGCTCAGCCAGACGACATTTCCACCTTTCTCAGTACCATGAAACCAAGCACGGTGGCCGTCTCAGAGGAACAGGATTCGCGCGTCTCGCAGACGTCCGTCGTCCCTGTCATCATCAAACCAGATATCCTCGAGTACCAGCCGCCAATTCAATGGGTCACGGTTTCGGTTGAGAATCAGACAGGCAATTCACTAGTTTTGCAACGAGTGGATTTCGATGAGGTGCATACCGTATTGAAACTGGGAAATGCAGAGAATCAAACGCTGAGAGTCGCAAGCGGTTATTACGTATTGTCGATGGTCGAAAATGAGAATTCTGGTCCAGGAGAAGGGAACGGAGCGGCTGCAACCAGATTGCGCTGGCCTGTCCCGGCTGATGCACGATTTACGCAGACGCTGAATATGACAGTTTCACTTTACAATGTTCCCGAAAACCTTCGTGAGCAATGGGGCTTTGTTCCGGCTGGGCCAGCGGTGGTTGGAGATGTGATTGGATTGGGGCGCGATGAGGAACGGCCAGCGAGGATCGAAAACATTAAGGCTTTTCTGATCGGTCGGTACGAAGTCAGCAACCAGCAATACGCCGATTTCTTGAATGAGCAGGAGCAGATCTCTGGTGACTGGTTAGATCTAAAAAGCCGTAAGTGCTTGATCCAAAGGGCCGACTCTCCAAACGAAAAATTGGTGGCGCTCGAGAACGATACGTCGAAAACGGCGACATCGCTTCCCGAGTTTGTGACCACTTCACCTAACAAGCCAGTTGTGATGGTCAGCCGCGAGGGGGCTCGACAATATTGTGAGTGGTTGACTCGAAAAACAAATGTGGTGCATCGTCTGGCGAGCGAAGCCGAATGGGAAAAGGCGGCCCGCGGTCCGGAGTCATTTTTGTACGCCTACGGCAACATATGTCGTATATCTGCCGCCAATCAGGAAAGTGGGCATCTGCGTGACTCAGGCCAATTCTCCCCCAACGGATTTGGGTTGTACGACATGACGGGAAATTGCTTTGAGTGGGTCTCTGGTGAGTATACAACTTCGACAAAGCTAACTGGCCTGTTGCGAGGCGGCTCATTTATCTTTGATGGAATTTACAATCGCACCAGTTTTCGAATGCGCCAAGCTCCCACTGTGATGACTGATGATATCGGTTTTCGAGTTGTGCGTGAAATGAAGCAAATACCCACGAAGTGATCAAAGTTAGCTTCAGTCGACTTTTGCTCTTTTGAGTAGACTGAATCGCCAACCCAGGCTCGCGATCGGGGCAGACTTCGAGCGTGTTCAATTTAGACATACGGGTTGCCGCGAAGCGTCTGGGGAGGGGAAGCGTCTGGGGACGCAAAGCCACGACCTTTTTCGGAGGAAGCAAAAACCTGCGGTCTCGACTCCCGGCACACTCAGTGGCGAACCGCACTCGGACATCTAAATCATACTCGTTTTGGAAACCCGATGCGTGAGCGAGGACGAACTCGATTCGTCCTCGCTCACGCATCGGGTTACCATGGATGAACCTTCTGGGACTTGCCCGGCGCACCGGTTTACCATGAACGAGACTAGTTTTACAACGCGGTAAGCGGTTATTGACGTATTGGTTCAGTCCCCAAGTCCACTGATTTCATCATCGCTGATGACCATTTCATCAGCCGCGACGCACAGCTGGATGGCTTCGCGAAGAGAGCGAAGCATCCATTCTTTTTCCTGCGAGTCCACAACGCGACCTGCGCAGATATAGGCGGCATAGATTCTTGATGCTGCGTGTGCGACGACTGATTCGCTATGTTGAAGTTTGATATGTTTGGCCACGGAGTATTCCTCGCATTCGTCGGATGACAAAAAACTGTTTAATTTTTCTTGAATTTAATGGTTATCAAAATTGTCCACTAAAGCGAAAGTCTTGTCGATCAGGCTCAGTCCACAAGGCTCAAAGAGAATGTGAAAGCATGGATCGCAAATCATTCTACAGCTACAAGAACCAGCGGAATTACTTATAGCTTGTTTAAGATGAATGTGTCGATAATTCGTTGCGAATGATGGCCAATGCCGAGGATTTTTCGGCCTGCAATTCGGACATTCGCCAGTTTTTTGATCTGTCGTTAAACGCGAATTTCGACTCCGAACAGGGATGCTTCCGCGCCACAGCATTGGTGCATTCGGTGTTTCACGCCGACGTAGGTTGGCCGAGTCCGGTGGGGCCATTGGGTGAGCAAGCATAATGCCGAAAGTGGGAACTTGGGAGCCGAACGAAATCCTAGTTGTCAGACCGTCGGTTTAGAAACGGTGTTCATCTCTCGCTGTGTAACGGCGCCACGTTAGAATAATTGTTATCCTAGAGTTCGTTGTAAACTGGCTGAACAACAATTTCTTTACATTACCCACCTTCCCCCTTATTGGCGGCATTATGAAACGCACACTAACGCTATTGCTCTTGCTCGTTCTTGCAGCCCAGAGTGCTTGTAACAGCCCGCCGCAACAAACAGCCGACACCCAAAGCACTCCACAAGCTGACGATACCGATTCGAAGCCAGCCCCCGAGAAGGCGGATGCTGATCCGTATTTTAGGGAATCGTCAGGCATTTCCAGCAACACCGGCCCCCAGGTAATTACTCGCAACATTCTCCAGGATAGCAAAGGCGGTTTTTGGCTTGCAACGTGGAACGGGATCATGCGCTACGATGGCACCACCTTTACCGATGTCACTATAGAAGAGGGTTTGAGACGTTTCCGTGCATTTAGCTTGTTGGAGGATCACCAGGAAAACATCTGGCTGGGTACCACTGGCGCGGGCGTGTATCGATACGATGGAAGCACCTATACAAATTTCACCACGGAGGATGGTTTGATCGACAATACCATACTTTCGATGATGCAGGACAGCGACAACAACATCTGGTTTGGGGCGATGGGTGTAACGAAATACGATGGCACGACCTTCACCTCGTTCACCAAGGAAGGTGGCTTTACCAATTCCGATGTGAACTCCATATCGCAGGCACCCGATGGCAGCATATGGTTCGGCACACGAGGCGCGTTATTTCATTACGATGGCGAAACGTTTGTGAACTTCACCGAGGAACATGGGGTGAACATCTCGAGCAATAGCTATATACCGACATTGATTGACCGTAAGGGCCATTTGTGGTTCGGCGGCGAGAATGGAATCTATCAATACGATGGCGAAAAGGTGCGGCACGTCTTCCAACCTTCCAGCTTCACTCTAATGGAAGATTCGCACGGCAATATTTGGTTTAGTGGGGGTGCGCTCAATCCAGCGCGAGAGGACCCGAAGCCAGGTACCAGTATCCTCAACCGATTTGATCCGACAGCGGGTCTTGAAAACATTCTAGCCGCGAGTGAGCAATTCCAAGTTAAAGCCGGAATGATTTTCGGACTTG
The DNA here is from genome assembly GCA_965224765.1 of Mariniblastus sp. Taxonomy (GTDB): domain Bacteria; phylum Planctomycetota; class Planctomycetia; order Pirellulales; family Pirellulaceae; genus CAZDBA01. The sequence goes on along the minus strand of CBDDAC010000007.1, from coordinate 34,764 downwards.
CGGAGGACAAAGACGGCAAAATCTGGTTTGGCACGGGCCGCGGCATTGGCCGGATTGATGGAGATACTGTTCAGTACTATTGATCCGACAACCGGCATATTCAGCACCTCGTCGTCCGGGGCTTCTACTTCGAGGGGCTCGGCTTGGTCGTGGATGTCGCCTCTCGGAGCAGGTCCATCCGGTGCGGGGAATGCAGCGGCAAAGTATGCCTAGTGAAGGACCGTCATCCAGACGTTTTCCGAAACTGATACGGAGCATCAAACGGAATCCACGACGTGTGCTTGGTCTGACGAAAAAGTGGCGTTTGCTTGTTCTTTTTTTCTCAGAATGTCCTTATCGCAATATGAAAAATCATCGGATTCGTTTTGGTTATAGCAAGAAACGGGTGGAATTCCGTTGAGGAGTTTTCTAATCTACTGGCATGAAAAATTTCGAACGAGTCAAGAAAGTCATCGAATATATTGACGGCAATCAGCAAGTTCAGCCGAACTTGGAAGAGCTTTCAGCACATTTAGGGATTAGCACATTCCATTTGCATCGATTGTTCTCGGACTGGGCTGGAGTAACCCCAAAAGCATTTCTCAAATGCATGACCCTAGAGCATGCGAAAACAATGTTGAAAAACGATTACAGTGTCCTTGATACAACACTAGAGACTGGATTATCGGGCCCGGGGCGACTTCACGACCTCTGTGTTTCGATTGAAGCCGCCTCACCGGGCGAAATAAAGTCAGGTGGCTTGGGACTTGCCATTGAGGCTGGGTTCGCCGACTCTCCTTTCGGCCATTGCCTAATTGCAATAAACCAGCGCGGAATATGTCACATATCTTTCGAACCAAAGCGTAACAAAAAAACTGGACTAGAGCTGATACGAGCTGAATGGCCGAATTCAGAAATGGTTTGGAATGATAGCGTTGCCGAGTCAATCGCTTCAAAATTGTTCACACAATCCAGTACTCGACGACCGGGTTCAAAACTAAAAGCGTATGTTCAAGGCACTGGTTTTCAACTTCGCGTTTGGAGAGCACTCCTAAGATTGCCTCTGGGTTATTTGACAACGTATGGCAAAGTTGCAAAGGAAATCGGTAGCCCTCAAAGCTCAAGAGCAGTTGGGACAGCCGTTGGCCGCAATCCAATTGCGTTTCTGATTCCGTGTCACCGAGTGATTCGAAGCACCGGTGCATGTGGCGAATACCGGTGGGGTTCTGAACGAAAAAAAGCGATTCTCGCATGGGAATCTTTACAAGAATAAATCGTTAGACAAAGGAAAATGCGATTATGGATTCATTAAGAATAGTTGAAGCAGAGGCTCAGAAATTTCTTGAAGGTCTCAAGACTGGACATGTTGGACCTACCGCTTCATTGGAGGAGTTGAGAAACAATCTCAACCTTGACTTACCGTATTCATCCATGGAGCCAAGCTCAGTTACTAGTCACTTGATAACGGCTACCAATGGTGGACTATTGGGGTCGGCAAGCGGTCGCTTTTTCGCGTGGGTGATTGGAGATGCGACTGAATCTGCCTTGGCTGCCGATTGGCTGACGGCAACGTGGGATCAGAACGCCGCGTTGTACAGTTGTGGCCGTTGAAGAATTAGCTGGTCGTTGGCTGCTGGAATTGGCTGGAGCTTCCCAAAGATGCATCTTTCGTGTTTACCACTGGATGTCAGCTTGCGCATTTCACCTGCCTCGTTGCAGCTAGGCACGCAGTCCTTTCAAGAGTCGGTTACGACGTCAACAAGTCTGGTTTGTTCCAAGCACCAACGATAGATGTAATCGTTGGTGACCAACGACACACTTCAATAGATAGAGCGTTGAGATACCTTGGTTTCGGCGATCAGAATATTCATGTTACGCCAACCGACAATGAAGGCATTAGTGTGGTCAATTGGCGGACGTGCGAAAAGGACATTCATCGAGCCGTAGTCTCTGTAGAAAAGATCCTTAGTCGCTTTCCTTTAAGTTGATTCGCTACCTAATACCTTGGGCCAATGTCAAAAGCTTGTAGGCGTTTTGGATGTAGCGTATCTAACTGGTTTCATTGACCGGATGAAGTTGGCTGACAGAATCGCCGGTGCTAATAAAACTCCGCCAAACGTTTTCGGCAACATGATTTGGCGATCCATCAAACGGTGGTTGGCGAAAACCGAATCAGATTCAATGAGTAATCGAAACTTGGAGTGCTGTTCATGGCGAGCCGTCGCTCAGCAGCATCCGATGAATTCGAATACTCTTTACAGAGATCAAGATTGGCCCGGGGTTCATCATCCATGCGTTTTCTGAAACTGCAATCGGCGTTTCACGCCGATTGCAGTTGCGCAACTTTGGGCCGAACCAATGAATTCACCGTTGGGAACCCCTCTTTTGCATTCATCATCGTTTCAATGAACTAAGCGTTAGTTACTTTGGGGTAGATGTAAACTGCAAAATTCCGCGGGCACGTTTCAGAACCAGCTCTTGCAGCGGAGTCAGTATTTGAGATCGACGGGATTACGTTGAAATCTCACGCTGGGTTTCCATCGTTAACTCCACATTGATTGTCACGCCCACCATCGGAACGTGGATGCATTTGAAATTTGCCGACCTCACGTTGAAGGCAGGGTCAAAGCTGCTCTAGACCTCATTAAAATGGGGCGTGGCTAGAGGAAACGAAGACATAACGGCGCTTCCCTTTTTGGGAGGCGACGCCCTGTCTTGCGCTCGTTAGAATCTAGGTATGAATACCAAGTTGAAGACCACAACATTTGGGCATTTGCTTAAGTGTTGGCGCAAAAAAGCAAAACTCAGCCAGTATCAGTTGGCACTTGGTGCGGGCACAACGCCTCGGCATCTGTCTTTTATTGAAACTGGACGATCGCGGCCGGGACGTAACGTTGTATTGCGTTTGGCGCAAACACTAGATCTTTCGATTCGAAATCGCAACGCGTTGTTAATAGCGGCGGGATTCGCTGCCGAGTTTCCTGAACGTGACTTGAGAGATGAACGATCTAGACCGTATCTTCAAGCTGTCGAGTCTATACTCAAACATCATGAACCGAACCCCGGTGCGGCATTCAACTCGCTCGGAAGTGTTGTCTTAGCCAATCGCCCCTACCGGAGGATGTTCCCCGACTGTGAAAAGCTGACCCCTGAGCAATCCGTTGACGCGTGGTTCGCACCTGGTCCAAATCGAGAATTCTTGGAGAATTGGGCTGAGGTTGCATGGGCATGGATTGACAGGCAACAGCATGAAGTTGCTCGCACGAATAATACTGAGCAAGCTCGCCTGCTCGATCGAGCATTAGACCATTTGAGTGACGTTAATAGACCGTTGCCTTCGCGAGACGCTGGGGACGTAATCGCCCCTCGTTTTCGAATTGGCGACCAGGTGATTCGAACATTTTTTACAGTTATGAAGTTTGAATCTGTGTTGGAAGTCACTCTCAGCGAGTTGCGAATCGATCTGCTCTTTCCACTTGATGACACTGCCATTGAGTTTTTTCAAGCTCTCGAAAGCTCGGAGTTCGGTGCTACCGCGGCGACATAGGTGAACTTGACTCCCTAATCGGGAATTGATTTAGGTTGCCTACCTAGACGATAGTTGTTCCTAGCCATTGATCGACGAGATCATAATTGTTCACCTCGAATGGAGTCACAAAAAGTGAATGTCTTAAATGACTGTCTCTACGCCTCGTATGCGGTTTTCTTACTTCTATGCGTTTGTGGATGTCAATCAATGCCGATTTCCAAATCTGCGCAATTTCATGGGTCACCGATTCATTATGTTCATGGCAAGCAAGCGAGTTTGAGATCGCAGTTCATTCAAGTTGCTACAGGCTTGTCCGGTGCTAAAAATCTAATTGAAAAAAAACTGAGACGTGGCGATTTCCAACCGAATCCAGATCCTATTCCCCGTTCATTGCAAGCAAGTAGTTGCATTACTGAAGCGACAGTATTGAACCGTAGAGTATGGACGATCACGCCGCGTCATGGTGCTTCTGGAAAGGTAGTCCTTGTCATACATGGAGGAGCACATTTCGGAAATCTGTCCAAATATACCTGGGGCCTCACGAAAGAGTTGCAGCAGCTAACCGGCGCTACTTTTGTGGTACCCGACTACCCCCTTGCCCCGGAGGCAAACTACCAACATGTCCATCAGTCCATTTACGCAGTGTATCAACAGCTTTTAGCTCAGCATTCTCCAGAAGACATTGTCGTAATGGGCGATTCGTCCGGCGGTGGCGTCGCGTTGGCGTTCGCTATGAGGCTTCGAGACGAAGACGTACCTCAACCAGACCAACTTATCATGCTTGCTCCATGGCTGGACCAGACACTCACCAATCCAGATATCGCGGCTGTCGACAAAAAGGACACGATTCTTGGTATTGAAGGATTGAGGATTGCAGGACAACTGCACGCTGGTGAACTCGATTTGCAAGACTATCGAGTGAGTCCAATCTATGGCGACCTTTCCGGATTACCAAAAATGTCCGTATTTATTGGTACAAACGATCTCTTTGTGGCTGATGTAAGAAAGCTGATGAGCAAGGCCAATCAATCGGGTGTAGCTATTAACTATTACGAGTATCCAAGAATGTTTCACATCTGGCTACTTGCGGCACAGCTACCTGAAGCGCGGCACGGAATTGGGCAAATAGCGGGGTTGATAATCGGCGTTACTCCAAAAATTCCTCAAGGTGAGTTCCGAGGTCAAGACTATCAGTTTCCACACGAGCGAATTAGATGAGGGTCTAACTCTGGTATTTCTAGCTTCAGAACCAAAGCAAGCACAGACTCTAAATAATTACATCGTGTCAGAAATGTCCTCCCATTACATAAACATCAAATGAAGAGACGACATGTCTCGAATACAATCATGCTCGCCGCGGCGTCAAAATTTCTCTGCGACAGGGGAGGAAATTCAATTCTGCAGCGACGACTCGAATGGAACCACAAAACGTTTCACTTTGTTGCTTCTCCCAAGCTATTGGTAATTCCTGGATCATGAATTTCGGCAAAGCGAAATCGGACATGCTCGCAGCTTCTGTAGAGTGGGCAAACGCCCTCGGGTACGCAAAGAGAAGTTTTGCAAGCAGGGTATTCTCCGTTTTGCTTTTCTCTTTCTTGCTTCTAACTCAGCTAGTCGTTGCGGGGTTGTCCTATGACTGGTTACTTACAGAACAGTTTCCCAGTGCCGTCATGGGAGCAACTGCATTCCTAATCATTCTTGCTAGTCTAAGATACTTGGCATTTGACTTCACACTTTGGCTTTCAGTATCGATAAGTTTGCATGTAGTGCTTGGCGTTAAAATGGATTTTTACCAAACCTTATTCGGTTATGACAAGTTGGTGCATCTATTTATGATGGCATGGCTGGTTTTGCTCATAAGTTGTTTTTTGCATCAACGGTTTTTGGCAGCACAAATCACTTTCGATGTGCCGATCAGGCTTGTCGTGGATTTGACATTAGCCCTGGCACTAGGGGCCGCATGGGAAATGTTTGAGTTCACGATCGATCAAACAAGACTGTTTAATTCGCAGCTTGGGCTAGATGATACGATGCTGGATCTCTTTGCAGACGCCCTCGGCGGGTTGGTTGCCTTTGGCATTGCTTTTTGGAAGCATGGAAAGCCAATAGTAGGGTCTGAAGAATTGTCGAATATACAGGAAGCTTCACGCTAGTTGTTAAAAGCCGAAGACCGTCTATCCACTTACGAGAGAATGGGATTGGTGAATTTTTTTTCGAAGATGTTTTTATGCTTGGGCTAAATGCCAGTCACAAATTGTCTAGGTAGTAAATTGAATGCGAACCCTAATTTAACATGATAAAATTGAAGAAATCAGAATGGTTCATTTTGATCGGACTACTTCTGCTGAGCCTTATGCCTTGCGTTGGAGGTGTATTTCGACTGATAGAACTAGGATTGGGGGCTCGTTTAGAATCCTTACCTGCAAATCCGCGGATACAATCAGCTCCAATCCCTGTTGGATTTCATCTGCTTAGCTCTATTCTATATTGTATTCTTGGTGCCTTTCAATTTCTCGTTAGCATTAGGCTCAACTACCCGAAATGGCACAAACTCGCAGGCAGGATCTTGGTTTGTGCGGGTTTGGTTTCTGCCCTGTCTGGACTATGGATGACACACTATTTTTCTTTTCCGGAAAGCCTTCAAGGAGCTCTTCTATATTTTGTCCGAATTGTCGTGGCGATCTCTATGACTGCATGTCTTCTATTGGGTGTATCATCTATTCTCAGGAAGAAAGTGGCACAACATCAAGCTTGGATGATTCGGGCATATGCTTTAGGTCAAGGAGCAGGAACGCAAGTACTAATCGGAATCCCATGGGCGTTGACTTTTGGTGAGGCCAATGGATTTACACGAGATATTCTAATGACCGTTGCATGGGCAATTAATATGTTTGTGGCTGAATGGATCATTAATCGAAAGAGCTAAGACGGTAACGAATAGCGTCTCTTATCGACTCGTCGCATAGCGATGGGCGATTAAACTTCTTGAACTGAGCCGCACAACCTGCTGTCAAATGCTGTGGATTGAATGTTCCGCCGCTCTTAAGTTCGGGAACACGACGGTCGTCGGAGACCGAACGGACGATATGCCGCGAGCTTGGCTGGAAGTGGAATTGGCTTTCAACAGATTCTCCAAAAAGGTGAGCATCCGAAAGTGCTTCGGATTCATCGTCCGAACGCAGTTCTCATCAGTTTGCGAGTGCCTGAATTACGAATTCAACGTTTTCTGGCACTTGATTTGGAGGTTCACAAAACGGTCGTTCTCAAAAAACGAAACAGAATCAATGAGTTGATGAAACTTGGTAAGATAATTGGCATCATTTTGATTCGGGTAGGATGCCGATCATATGGCGAAGCTGATGAACGAATCATGGACGATGCGTTTGTGTACCCTCGACGCACAATGAAGTCTGTACATGTTCTTGAGACGTTGAGCATTTTAGCCAAATTTTGGCGCGAGCCTGATGTCCGTTGGATAGATAATGAATCCCTATCATCAATTCTCGATGCGGGCCCTCTTTATGTTGGTCATCTCATTTGCAGTCGCTAGTTGGATTATGACCAGCCTTCGCTCAACGGAAGTATCGGGAATTGATCAGCTGATCGCAATCTTTTTACTTGCGGTGGTAATTTTTTTTCCGACAGATGGCCTTTGCTATTGGGTCAGCAACGAAGCCCGAGAAACGAAAAATGATATTCGAGATATCGTGGTAATTTGGGGAGCTTCGGTCATAATTTTCACCATATGGGTGATGCTCCGTTTCCATTGAAAACTTCTCGAACGACGGCTTTTCGATCATCGGAATCGCGGCTTAACTGCACTAACGCGAATTCACTCTCAAACGCGCATTTCCGTCGCTTGTGAAAGAACAGAATTTCCTCCAGATGAGAGCTTGTTCTCTGTCGGTGGAATAGAAGGTTCAAAAAATGGTCCTTTCCGAAAAACTAGATGGAATCGACGAGTTGTTGACAAGGACACCCCTGGGAGCCGTAGGACTCATTGGTTTTCGGCCTCCAACCTTTCCGCGTGCACGGGCAGCGTCTAGCCCAGCCTTGGTTCGCTCTTGAATGAGTCGTCGCTCAAACTGTGCAAGCGCGGAGAAGATATTGAATATCAGTTCGCCAGACGCCGTTGTAGTGTCAATTGCCCCATCTGATATCGACTTGAAGCCAATATCTTTCTCTCTCAAATCCTCAACCAACGTAACAAGGTGGCGCATTGATCGCCCAAGTCGATCGAGTCTCCATACTACGAGTGTATCGCCAGGCCTAATTGAAGATATGCATTTCTCTAGTCTAGGCCGTTCAGCTTTTACTCCCGATATCTAGTCGGAGTAAATATCGTCCGGCTGACGCCAAAACGAATAAGTGCGTCGATTTGAAGGCTCAGATTTTGATCGTCGGTGCTGATCCGAGCGTAACCAAACAAACGATTGATGACAGAAGTTGTGCTAATCATGATGTAACCTCGTTGAGTAAAGAAATACCAGCGATTCATCATGATTTGGCGATATTTGTAACTTCGCACCTATAGCGATACGGTGGATCAGTCAGCTTCTACTCACATCGAAGTTTCACGCCGAACGCACGAATCCAAAGCCCGAAAATGCATCGGACACCATGTCCTACGCAATATTGCTGAAATGATATGCTGTGGGGATCGAACCCGAGTTGCGATATTGGCAACCAACTGTCTGGCAACGATTTAGAGAAAGTCGAAAACTCGTAGGTAGTATCCTGGGAGTGTGCGGCTGACAATGCGTGTCGTTGTCTGGCACCTGATGAATGCAAAATCGAAGAGCTGGTGATTCTATGGCCCACTCTTTCGACTCAAATTCGACTGGCAATACTTCGACTGGCTCGACTAAAAATATGACGTAACGGTGGCCTGGGTCTCGATTCGAGGCAACGTGAAGAAGCTTGGGATTGCGTAGTGAATCTAAGACCCGCGTCAGACAACCCTAATGATTGCGAAGTCGATCACGGCGTTAGTCAAGGTTCGAGGGGCAATTGGCGACGGCCATTCATTTTGGGCGAACGAACTGACATTAAGTTTTATTGACAGGCAAAGAAACGAGGCAAAAAGAACGGCATAGAACAAGCAAGAAAGGTGTCAAGTATCAGAAACAGACACATCGTAGGTTTGTGGGGAGTTCGTTTTTCGTAGAACGCTGTCTTACGCGTCATCCGTCGCCTTCACCATTTGGCGCAAATCAAATAGGCGCTTGGCCTCCTTGTCGTCGGGATCGAGCACCGCCAAGAAAATGCCGGCAGCTGTTGATTGTTTGATGATCGCCATCAAGTCGATCCTGGCCGGGCAAAAGATTTTCCAGTTCTCCCCCAGGCCCGTTGCATTGACGTATGCCTCGGCGCTTTGTTGCGACAAGAATAGCGCCAGCGCTTGTTGACCTTCGTTAAGCGTCCACACGGCGCACTCCATCTGCTCACCGCAAAGTCGGTATGCCAAGTAAGGACTTATCTCCTGGATCAGGTCAGTCGATGCATTGCCAATCACGAACGCCTCGTTTCTTGCCAGGAGTTACCAAGTAAACCCCGACTCATAATAGAATGTAGTGTAATTTTAACGGTTGAGTCTACACAAAATCTCTCCGAACGAATCACGCTTTTTAAAATCGTTCGCAGCTCTTGTTGCGATCATGTCGGATCGTCGGCTTAAGTGCCGCAGAAGGTTTTATAGCAAGCCGTAAATTCGCGGGGCGCAGGCTGGCTGTAGTCTTCGAGCCCGGGTCGCTCATCGTAGGGATGTGTTATCACGTCGAGCAGCCGCTCGAACAAGGTAAGGTCGCTGTCATCAGAAGCAGAGGCTAAGGCTTTTTCCACGCAGTGGTTGCGAGGGATATAGATTGGGTTGACAGCACGCATCGCCTCCGCCGTTGCCGATGCCGGCAGCTGGGCGAGACGAAGATGCCATCGTTCCAGCCAAGGTCGGATGGCAGCCGCGGATGGAAACAACGCTTCCAACATCTCCGGATTGCCTTCTGCTGCGTCAGCCAGTCGCCGCCAGCCAAGCGTGAAATCGACAGCGTGTTGCTCCAACAGATCGAGCCAATCCTGTACCAGCGGGCTGTCCTCGTCGCCGTCCGCCAGGGCACTCGTTAAACCGAGTTTGGCTCGCGCGCCGGACAGCCACAACGCCTGATAGCGTGGCATGAACCCGTTGACCACGGCTGTCGCTTCGGATTCGGCCTGACCCGGTGCAGTTTCGTTGATTAGCGATAGAAGGGTTTCGGCGAAGCGAGTCAGGTTCCAGCGGGCAATCATCGGCTGATTTCCGAAAGCGTAGCGTCCACCCTTGTCGATCGAACTGAACACCGCTTGAGGATGGTAGGATTCCATGAACGCACAGGGGCCGTAGTCGATGGTCTCGCCCGAGATAGCCATATTGTCAGTATTCATTACACCGTGGATAAAGCCGACCAGCATCCATTGCGCAAGCAAAGCGGCTTGGCGTTCGGCCACGGCCTTGAGCAGCAACAGATATCGGTTGGCTTCCCCCATCAGGCTGGGATCGTGACGTTCGATGACAAAGTCAGCCAGCTCGCGAACATGATCGTATTGCTGACGCGCAGCAAAAAACTCGAATGTGCCGACGCGTATATGACTGGCTGCGACGCGTGTAAGAATCGCGCCCGGCAGCGGGCGCTCACGCATCACCGATTCTCCCGTTCCAACGGCCGCTAAAGCGCGGGTCGTGGGAATTCCCAAAGCGTGCATCGCTTCTCCAATCAGGTATTCACGCAACACGGAGCCGACCGCGGCTTTGCCGTCGCCGCCACGCGAAAATGGCGTTGGCCCGGATCTCTTCAAGGCGATATCTCTGCGCCGTTGGTGACCGTCGATCACTTCGCCCAAAAGCAGTGCTCGTCCATCTCCCAACTGCGGTGAAAAACCACCGAATTGATGTCCTGCGTAGGCCTGCGCCAAGGGCTGGGCGCCAGCCGGCAATTCGCTTCCAGAAAAGATTTGTGCAGCAAGGCCTGAATCGAGTTGATCGGCGTTCAAACCAAGCTCTTCGGCAAGGCGGCTGTTGAATCGCAGCAGCACTGGATTGGGAACGACCGTTGGATCGCAAGAGACATAGAAGCCGGGCAATCGCTCGGCGAAGCTATTGTCCCAACGGAATTGAATACCGGTCGAAGGCTGGTGCATGAACTATTTCCTGGGAACTGTTTCGATTACCTCGACGATTACTTTCAAAGTGTAACCTTCCCAGCGAACGTGTCTCAACCCCCGAGCACGGGGCCAATACCTTTTCCGAGTCCGGGGTTCGACTGGATCGCAGCGGTGACGAATTTCTTTGCGGCGGCTTTCTCCATCGAAGCAACATAGGTTTTCTGGCATCTGATCTCACGTCCAATAAACGGTCGTTCTCGAAAAACTGCACGGAAACGATGAGTAATTGAAACTTTGGTGTTCTTATTCGGGCCTGCGATTGCTGAGCTTCAATCAGCGAACGCGAACTACGGTGTGACAAGGCAGTTTCACCCGAGTTTCTTCTTCCATAGCGATTCTGAACCTGCGTCGGTGTTTCACTCCGTTGCGAGTTAGCGGATTTAATTTCAGTGGTGAATCGGAGCGCTCGACGCGGGTTTCAGCAGTCCCGAAAAACGGTCGTTTTTCGGCCGAGTATTTGGATACAACGAGGGTTCTTCCTCTAAAACGTTTAATGTCAGCGATTTACGTCCGTGGGTTCCGCTCCGATCGCGAGTATCCGGCGCCGCGATTCTCCGCCACCCATCCAGCGAGTGTCCTTTCTCCCCCTCGACTGCCATCGCAGATCGAGGAGCCCGAGTCCGGGAACCTCCGCGGACAAGATCGCCTCGAGGGTGCAGCGATAGGGCCACTCCTTCCCGCGGGTGCGGTAGATGACATCGTACTCCACCAGAAGCCGGCGGGCCGCAAACTCGCGCGACCCCACGCGATAGATTCCGCCTTCGTACTGAAAGTCGATTAGCTCGAGGTCCTCCATGCGCGCCCCGGGCCTCGCGTTGGCGAAGAGGGCTTTCACGAGCGGCGTAGCGGCAGAGATCTCCGTGTCGGTCTCCATCGTGCGCCCTCCGATGTCGAGCTCAGCTTGGATGACCCGTCCCGATTCATCGGCTCGGGCGAGGGTCAGGGTTCCGCGGGAGCTCGACTCGTTCGTCTTGTACCGCGCCCAACTTCCAGGCTGCCAGTCGCCGTGCTGAAGGCGCAGATCCATTGGATCTGCTGGTAGCTCGAGGTCCTCATTTCCAGTGAAGACGCCGGGCCTTTCGTTCGCGCTCACAGCGAAACTCTTTCTGGCGCGCTCGACCTGAATCCAGCGTGAATCGAGTGGCTTGTAGCGCATGGGCCGCAGGTGCGCCCGACGCAGCAGGTCCACTGTATAGGTCGTTCGCTTGACCTTCGGAAAGGTTGCCTCGATCACAGTCACACTACTGTGATCGTCGTTTGAAAAACTCTCGAAAAGGAGCGCGTGGCCGTCGTGGTTGTTGATCAGATCACCAGGAAGCAAGTCGTCGAAACTGCTGAGTTCGTATACGAGCGGGGCGAAGGTCCGCGTAGTGCGCTTGATCGGCAGACCCCAACAGCGTGACACGAAGCCCGAGCAGTCGATACCGACCGCACGCCTACTCGTTGGCGGATCGCCCTGTCCGTTCCGGGCGGGGATCTGACCGGCCAATCGCCCTTCCGCTATTCCGGTCAAGAAGGACTCAGGCGTGTCGAAACCACCCCACCTGTAGGGCATTCCGACATTCACTTCCCCGGGCACCCATCCGTCCTCCCTGAAACTGTCGTCCGGTGTGTCGACAGGAACGCCATCCGCGTCTTTGCCGTGGAGTCGGTTGCGCGAGCTCGCCCGCCACTCTAGGGTGCGATAGTGCTCCGCGGTTGCCATGAACTCCGCACGCCGCGCGGCGACCTCTGCCTCCTGGGTGGGCCGGGTTGCGACGGAGGCTGCTGCCTCCGACTGAACCGAAAGGCCAGCGTAAAGAGGGGCTGCAGCTAGGTAGGCGATCAGGAACAGAGTGGGAGAGAGTCGCATGGCGCGTCTCAATGTAGCCTTGTGCTTCCTTTGGTCGGGGAGCCGTCCTTCCTTTACCGAAGACCTGACCATGCCGATACCTGAGCCACGCCCTTGCGCCTCCTGACACGCTCGTCGCGCGGAACATCCTGCGCCAATTGATAGGGATTTTAATAGTAGTGGAATTGCCATTGATACCATTATTGATCCAGTGTTGTACAAACAAAATTATCAGCTAAATGCCAATTGGGATTTGTATTAAATCGATTTGGCCGCCTGAATTCCAGAGTCCAAAGAGTCATCGAGTTGCTGCCTGCTTCGAATGCTCAATTGATCATCTTCTTCTTCAGCCATTGAATCTATTGAACGGAAAAAGGCCTTTATTGAACAAAATGTGCGCTGTGCCAAAATCGAATTGGAAATCTGGTTGTACGCTACGGTTTGTCCAATCATATCCGGATGATTGAAGTCATCGAGCCTATCCAACAGACGAATCGACCGAACATAATGACACTCGAACAAAATCATGACGTTTCGTATGGTGCATTACGAGAATACAAACTCGTCAGTACTCGCGTTCGGCTGTTTTATGTCAAACCGAATTCGCGGACGGGTGTGTTTCAGGGGCACAAGGCATTAGCGTCCATGGTTATGGCGGGCGATTGTTTTTAAACGTCCAGCTATGAAACAGCGACATTGTCGTCCGGCTCCGTCGGAGTAATGAAGGAAAGCGCTGGCTCGAATGAAATCATTGCGAAAGAACGCGGTATCAGTTGGTTTCACTTTGAATTAAATGAGCAACATCAATATCAGATCAGAAAAGCAACTGGAGGGGCGAAGCCAGTCCAGCGATCGAGCAGTCCATCCTTACATGTTCCGCAATTCGGTTACTTAAACACCTGCGATTTGCACAGGACGATAGGCGCTGGGATTGTGAAAATATCGTTGATGAATTTATTGGTGAAGTTATCAACAATTCTCGAGCTCCCGTTCGCGACGAACGAATTGCGAGGCGTTTGCAAGAAATCTTTTTGGAGAATTACGATCTCCAATTGGAGGATAGGATAACTGGAGTCCCGCTTACTCATCAACCAACGAATAGACTTGCCCAAAGATCCTCCAGCATGGGGTTCATATCGAGTTCATCAGCCATTCCAACTAAACCGAATTCCGAAAAGCTGAAATACTCCTCAAAACTCATGCCGTCAGATTCGCTGTCTTTACTGGCGGGCGCGAAGAAGTGCTTTTGGTACTTTTCGAAAATCTCTTCGTCGGCGTCGTGCTTGGCCTTCAAATCGAAGCCAATCGCATTTAATGAAGTGATCGAGAAGGGCAAAGAAGGGAACTCTGTAAAGGGTTCGAACGACTCAATCAACTTCCCAAATCCACTCACGGGTTGAGTGTAAGCCAAAACGAAATCCCAGTTGATAACTGGCTTGTAGGTTCCGTCCGGAGTTACAATCGCCTTGCTGTCACTTTGCAACAGGATCTGAAATCCAGCAGAAGCAATCGACTCAGGAGGTTCGATCATGATGAATTGATCGCCTGCGACCAATGTTGTTATCAATCTCCGAAAACTCTTGGGAGCAATAAAGCCGCGGACTTGCGGTGACTTGGCTCTCTTCTCCAGCAATTTTTGCACCTGCAAATAGGATCGATTACGGGCCAGTGATTTGAAATTTTTGTCCTCAGACTGTTCCAGGCGGGCCATCAACTCCTTGGATTTTTCTGGAGCATTGGAAAGCACAATTAGATTGCCGGCTTGCTGAATGGAAACGCCTGAGAGTTCGCTACCTGCCACGAGCGAAAAGAAGTTTGGATCATCTGTTGCTGAATCCAAGATTGATGACGCAACGTCCGTCAACAAACCTTCCATGCTTTGAATGGATTCAGCCGGGCCGGCGAATGCAATTGAGATTTTGGGAACGGACCAAAAATCATCGGCCCAGGAATGAATGATCAAGGAGACTTCATCGAACCTGCTTAGCAGATCACGAATTTCATTCCATTTCTCCTCCAGTTCATTGAGCCGCTCATGATCGGCCAACGGAAACTCGCCATCGACCATGAGCTCCAGTGCTCTTTGAAAGCGGTGGTTTTGGAAAAACACCGAGGACTCGATTTGGCGCAGGATCGCCTCTGGGTCTTGGATCACGATAAACGCGGCCGAATCTCGTTCAATGAATTCTTCCAGTGCGTCCTGAGCTGTAAGCCCGGAACTGGTTGAACTCGCAATCAAAAGAAACACGGTGATAAAGAAGTATGTACTTCGCATGTCTTGAACCGCAATTGAAAGGGGATAATGAAAGCGCCGCGAATCAAACACAGACTGGCTCCGATCGAAGTTCGTTATAACCCACGAAATGAAGTGTGTCGCGGTGCCTGTACCTTTATACAGATAGGGATTTTAATCCACGGCGGCCTAATATTTTGGGCTGTTGTCAAACATCTGGCCGCAATTTTCGCCGCCAGATTTGTCCCACGACGCTAGTGCGGGGCAGTTTCGCCGTAACGGATTTCGTGCACCAACAGGCTGGCCCGAAGCGGCGCAATACCAGGTCGCAACAAACGGTGGTTTGATGCATCGATGGGCAAGATCAGTCTGCCTTGTTCGAGATGTTCTGCTCGATCCGGTGAAGGGTGTCACGGATTTCTGCGAGCAGCTCGATTGTTCGTGGGTCTCCAGCAACACCGGTGGGGGCTTGGGGAGCTGGAGCAGCAGAGATCAGGGTTCCGCCGGCTGCGAGTTTATCTCGTTGATCTAGGACCGCTCTTCGGAAGTCTTTGGTGTCGACAATCCCAACGATATTGACGAGTGAGCCTCCGGTTGGAGAGGATTGACCCGCGGTCTCGACCTTGAACCCGTGGAGCCCGAAGTAACGCATGATCGGCCCTTGGAAGAGTTGGAGATCGGTGATTTTTTCGAGCGGTATTGTCGATTCGGTCTTGTTCCAGATGCCCTTTTTGATGTCAAGCGTGTGTTCGGTGAGGGCGCAGCTCATATTGTCGAGGTGGCGATCAACAAACATCCGAGCGATCAGGGCATAGATGATGGCCAAAGGAATCGTGACAATCAAAATACATAGCACGATCACTGGTCCCAAGATCCAGTAGGTTTTGACTTTGGGATCGAATTCGGCTTGGCGGAGGATGTTTGGTTCGGTCATGTGCACATCCTATCAGATCGTGGAGTCATCGGCCTTCAAATTAGAAAACTGTTTCAATGAAACGCTTTGACGATCCGGGTTTGGTAATCTCTCGATGGTGTCTGGGATTATCCATCTTACTGATAGGAACTCCAATACGGGCGAACGGCCTGCTGCAACGCCCGATGCAAATCCAGAGCCCATACCAACAGCGAACCTCCGCCGAATTCCGTCAACATCTCCGCAAAAAACAGATCTGACAGCAGTATTCGCTGGGTCCATCAATTTCATGAAACACAACGCAAGGGTCCAAATCGTTGAGGCTATTATTCCCGCGTAATCTGGACTACCTCGGGGGCATGTATCATCCGAACGTTTTTAAATCCTGCGACCGGCTCGATGTTTCAAGCCGAACGAAATCTTGATTGTCAAACCGCCGATTCGGAAACGGTGGTCATTCTCGCCGTGTAACGACCTCACGTTAGAATAATTGTTGTTTTACGTTTCGGTGTAAAACTTGCAGAACAACAATTATTTAACGGCACCAAAGAACGGAGAGTCGTTCGTTCGACAGGATCCGCTAACACGACGCGGAACCGCTGAGCGCGGGTGAAGCTGTCTCTAGCGGGAGCGAATACACCTCCGAGGGGCAGTGCAAAATTACAGCAGAAAGCAAAGAACAATGCGAACCATATCAGCTGCACTTACATTTTTGGCTGCGCTGCTCGCTTCTCCCATTGTCGCTTCTTCCATTGTCGCGTCTGCACAGCGCCCGACTACCGAACAAGAGCCGGTTGCCTCCGGAGACACCTTGGAGTATCCTGCCCTGCACAATCTAGGCATCTCAGCCGACGGAGCCTGGATAGCTGCGGAGGAGCGTCCGGACCGGAGCGATGGGAACGTTCTCGTGTGGTCGACGGAAGGCGACGTCACGTTCACCATTGAACGCGGACTGAACCCGCGCATCAGCAGCGACTCGCGTTGGGTGAGCGCTCTGCAGAAGCCGCCGATGGAGGACTCAAGGACTGCCAAGCCGAAGAACCAACGATTGGGCCAGACACTTGTCTTGCTGGACCTGCAGGATGGTTCGCGAAGAACGTTCGACTTCGTCCTGTCCTATGACCTGACCTACTCCTGTTCGCATTTGGCCTACTTGCAGTCGACGGAGCCAACCGCGAATGAACGCCAGCTGGGAACGTTGCACATGGTGCAGCTGGACGACGCGGCAGCCGAACCACTCGCCTTGCAAAACGTGGTGCAACACGCCAGTCAGGGGAGGGATCAGCACAGCGATCACTTCGCCTACGTGGTGCACGACGAAGAAACAGGTCGCGATACACTCTACATCGCCACCTTCAACCGCCCGGGGTCTTGGGGCATCCGGGGGACATACAGCGGGGAGAAGATCGAAGGTCTGTGCTGGGCGCGCGATCCTATCACGCTCGGGTTCCTCGACACCACGGAGACAACCGGCAAAGACGGGAAGCGGCGCGTGAACAGCGCGCTCTACAAGTGGCAACCGGCCCCAACCGACGTCGAGAGATTCACGCGGGTGGACGTTCCCCAAAAAAAGTGACACCTTAAACCTCTCACACTGCGCTCGGCCTCATCGACCTTTAGGGCAAACGACGTTTCACGCCGATGTGGCTTACCAATATCCGGTCGAACCTTCGGTCGATGTGACCGAAGCGAGCAAGCCGTATTTGAAGGCGCAAAATGGGCACTTTCAAACACTAGGTACTACAGAGTCTTACACGCGAGTTTAAATTGTGGATGTCCTTGATTGACTGGCCCTGCGTAAACACCACGTTGTGCGGCCGGTTACGTCTCAGTTTCGTGCTGCCAATGGCCTTGAGCTTGCAATAGGCGTTGGATCACCTCGGATGTGGATTCTGTATTGAGTTCATCGTCATCACCGCCGAAGTACACTGCATATGCAGGCGTCGGATCAGGGTGAGGTCGAGCCCGACTTACGTACGCAATGCCAAGACAGCGATCACCGTCATAGAATGCAACACGGACGTAACCATCGTCGATGATTTCAAGTCTCGCATTGTGAGTTGTTTTGGGTGACCGCTGGAGATACTGTATCGCGAGTGCACCGAGTTGCTCGAATTGCCAACCAACGTCCCAGTCCTCATGCCATCCGGGTGACAACCAAGTTTCGGGGTTGGACTCATCCATTTGGCAGGTCGCACAACGGAAAGTTTTTACGACAACGCCGTCGCGATGCCATGCAAGTTTGAACTACGAATGATTTTACCCAGAGATTGCGGCATGAACAAACGGAGAAGGTGTGCACGAAGCGCCTCTGCGCTAGATCTATGTTGTGTTGCCACGGTCAAAACAATGCCCTTCAGCGCCGGACGCGGTGGAGAGTGGACAGGATTAACATGATCTACAAGATAAGAATGGCACACATCCTGTTCATCTTGTCTATCCTGCCAAAACATTTCCGGCGCACTATTCTCTGTGTCTCTGCGTGAGGCTATTCCGCTAACAAGACGTGGAGATTTAAAAAAAACTGCATGTCTGGCAGAGTCAAAACTCAATTGGTCGAATTAAGACAACCATGAGTGTAAAACGTTACTCGCGCTCACCTCCCGCTTCGATAGTCGCCCGAAAACCGGAGTCCGCAGGTAATGGGCTAACGCAGCCCACCAAAACTACCGCAATGAAATGGTTAAAGGCTGCGACTGAATTGGAACGGCGCTGTGACATTGCTGCGGAAGCATTGGAATTGCAAAATTGAAAACGCAATAAGTTAGAACGACAATCGTCTACATCGGTTTCAAGGCGAAATGATCGGCGGAGAAAAGGCCATCCGGATCAACAACCCCTTTGATCCTTCTCAATCGATCGTATTTTTCTTGGCTGTCATAGTAATGCTGCCACACATCTTCCAATACTCGGTCACCAAAGGTGTACGCAAATACCCGCATATCCTTGTCGGCGAACGCCTTATTCTCGATGAATACCTTGTCGTTGCTGTGTTGCCATTTTTCCGCCCACTTATGAGCTTTTAACCAGAACCAGGCCACCGAATAAAATGAGTCGTGGCTCATCGCCAGAGCCTGTTCACGCCATGAATACGACGTGATGCCTACTTTTCCGTTTTCCACAACCGCGCCGCCTGCGTAGATCTGCTGTTGCGAGACGAGGTGCTGGCCATTGACCGTGCCGCACCAGCCCATGATTTTGGACATACGTTTTGTGTACGTTCGGGCGAATCCCGTTGGCACATCCATCGTGACACGCGAGCGTTTAATGAAGGGATACTCCATTTCGCGATCCTGCCTCATGATGAAATGCTCTGCCAATCCATGGGAGACGGCGGTGTGTTTCTCTCGGACGGGGACAAGGGGGGCTCCGCAAACATCTTCCGCGGTAAACGACTCAAACCACTGATCGTCGAATGTCTCGCTCTCTCCTCCCTTGTTGGTGAAGCACATCCACATCTGGATCAATGGTGGAACAATTATCCCATCAGCAAGGTCATCGCCAAGCTGTCCCAGTTCTCTCAATTTCTCTTTCACTTGGTTAGGCAAAATGTTCATTCTGCCAGTTCCGGTGATCGTCAACATAAACTCGTAGTCGGATGGAACCTTCCCGTCCTTGCACAATTTGGACAGTTGTTCCATCCTGCGGACAACGCCCTCCATCTTATTCTTTGACCACAGCCACGCAAACGTGTAGCACGCTGAGTTGGGGTAATCCTTGTCGCGCAAAGGCCTGAACTCCCAATGCGTCACGATGCCAAAATCTCCGCCTTTCCCTCCACCCAACACGGCGTAGTAGACGTCGTCGTTATGCTGGGTCGTCCTACCTTCCTCAGGCCGCACGATTCGCTGTTTTTCTCCACTCGCCATAATGATGTCGAATCCCAACACGTGATCGGCCAGGAGTCCATGGCTTCGCGCCACCATACCCCACCCTCCAGTGTGCACGTGTCCGCCCAAATGGACATGCGCGCACACCCCCATCGGCAGATAGAATTCATTTTCGCTATTTTGTTTAGCCCAATCTCCCAACGCGTGGCTAACTCCGCATCGCAGCACGTTGTTCTCTTCGTCATATTCGTATTCCGGAAACGTTTGGCTCAAGTCGATCTGCATGTTAACTGGCAAGGTAGACGAGTATCCGCAGTATTGGTGCCCTCCTGTCCGCACGGCGATTGCCATCCCGAGCTCTCGGCACAAGCCAATCGCCTTCTGGATATCGCTGTCACCGGATCCCGTCGCCGGATACAAGATAATGCGTGGTGAAACAACTTCTTCCGCGAATGACGTCGTCGCGTACTGCAGCCTTTTTTGCGGGTACTCGGCGTCGCCAATGATGAACCACTGGCCGTCGAACTCCAATGAGTTCGCCTTGGCTCTAAGTTCTTCGAGTTCCTTATTGTGCTCCGCGACATAATTTCTGATGAAGTCAGAGCGGTCCACCCTGTCTACGGCCAATTCTTCTTGATTCATTTGTCTGCCCTTACTGTTAGCGACTGGCTGGCACGGCTCGTTGCCAGCGACCGGTGTGTACATTGTCAGATCAAATAAGGAGGCCACAACCCTAAGGGTTGGGTTCGATCCCCACCGTCTATCGCGCAGGTTTAACCGATCATGCTTTTTTAGTAGCAAGACGCAACACACGCCCCGGCTGGGGAATACTAGGGGAAGGGAAATCCGGTCGATGTGACCGAAGCGGGTTGATAAACGGCGGTCAAATCCCACTGCCAGAATAGCAGCCACAAACTGGTCGAATACCTGAATTGTCTTTCCTTGCACGCCTACCGAGTCATTGATGAGCAATCTACAAAACTAAAATCCGCAGGCTTTGCCACCGAGCAGTTGCTCGAAATTTCATTCGCCCCCGGAAAGTTGAAAGAGCGCTAAAATCGACGTCCAGATACTGTGCTAAGATCCAGACGGACCTGACGTCTCGCTGTCAAACAGATCGGCAACTTCTTTTTGTCTGATCATGTGGATTAACGTTCGGTGACTTCCCTGCTGCACCGAAAAATCATTAGGTCGTGCGCGTTTACTTGCCCCGATGCAATAAGTCAATTTGGCTTGTTGATCGCTATCGCGTTCGATCTTGTAGATCCCGTATAGTGCAATTTAGTTGTGTAAGTTTCCACAGGCTCGCTCTTGTGGCCCCATCGCACAATCTTGTTCGTTCCGCGAACTCGTTCCAATTGAGTTTCAATGTAATTTGTTTAGGTGATGTTTTTTCGTTAATTGATCTAATTTGAGTCGCACCAACTGCGCGACCGGACGCGCTACCTCAGAACATGGTAACTGTTGGTGCCTGGAGGAAGGATGAGAACGTGATCACATCGCCGGATTTTTGGCCAATTTGGGCATTGGCCAATTCTCCATCGGCCTCCACTGAAATTACGACCCAACTACCTTGCAGGGCTTCAAGGTCTTCAATTTTTTGATTGATAGTTTTATTTGAGTCCAGCTTCGCGGCGCAGCTGGACCACAATAGTGCTGATGCTGTCGCAGACAGGAGCACGGCATAAAACAGGGCTTTGACTGAAATAGAAAACATGAATTTCCCCAAAGTTTCTAACAGAGAAGCACAGGTTCGAATCGCAAGTGAATCGGATCGATAATTGTTGTCTATATGAATATGCGTAACAACATCAATAGACTTGTTGGAGGGCGAGAAACGGGAAGATGGCAGCCTTAGTCGCTCCTAGCTTGTGAAACTATCAGCGTTTTAGGCCGGATGCATTTCCGAAGATTCAGATTTTTGAAATTCTGCTTCGAATGACAATCGGAGATTGTTTTTTGAAGATTGTTCGAGTTTTGCTTGGCCACTGATTGGTCAGTGGTCAATGAATTCGACTGTTTGTTGCTCCTTTTCTTTCAGGTGATGACTTTCATTGTCTGCATTCGCTGGAAATTGAACGCCAGTGCGTGCCACAACGCGACTGCTTTTACTTTCACCAAGCCGCGAACGTTGAACTGGCGCAGACCGTGGTTGCGACACACTGCGTTGGGAAACTCCGCTTGCGATGGTCACATCTTCAAAATGTCTTTGTATTTTTGCTGCTCCATCCGAGCCCGGAAATTTCCATACTCTTCCGATTCGCCCGGCTGTTTCTTGTGAGGATTCTTCCCCTTCTTAATCGCCTCTTTGGCGCGGGGGACCGGCGATACTACTTTCGTATTCTGGTCTTCAAGTTCTTTCACTGCGTCCTTGGTGGAAACGCCGCATCGACTACATAATGCTGGGGAGTTCGGTCGTACGTCGAAGTCACGTGTTGGTACATCGGCGACATCTGATGACTGTCACTGCCATCGTTGGTCACCCCAACACCCACGATCACTCGCGCATCGCCATCGCTGGCAAACTGAACGTTGTAAGCCGGGTTGTAGCCACCATTGGCCATCTTCATCCGCCGCGATTGAGGATCGGTCGTGCTGCATCGGGCTTCCTTTCCGGTTCCTTTTTTTCGCTTCTCTCGTTTTTGCTGAAGCTCCTTGATGGTCTCAGACGCTTGATTGACTCGCTCAAGACGCTCTCGCGCGGCACGTTCCTGGGCCGCTTCACGACGGGATTCTCCAGCTTGTCGGCTCGACGGGCTCTGGCTTTCAGACTTCAAGTCCTCCACGTGTTGGGCGGCCTTTTGTTGAAGTTTTTTCAGTGTTGGCTCACGACGAAACGAGCTGGTTCCTGCGCTGGCTCGAACGCGCATCCCGTCTTGGGCGATCGTCTCAAGCGGAACTAGGCCGCGATAAATCAAGCTCGTCACGCCGTCAGTCAAAAGCTGCTCAAGAAACTCTCCGTGCCCGACACGGAAATCGCTCAGCGTGTGGTAGTTGATTCCGATCCCCCCACAAAGCCACATGTACGGAATGTCGCGTTCACAACGGCGAGCCAGCTCTCGGGCAGAGCCGATCCCTTCAAGCGTCGCCAGAAGCCACAACGATAAAAGCACTTCCGGGTTGGTCGCCGAACGACCGGCCTGAGTACCCGAGACCTGGATCTCTTGATACAGAGGACTCAGATCGAGTGTTTGAACGAATCGCCAAACAATACGGGCTTGATGGTCTTGGTAGAGCATCTGGTCAAGCGAATGAAATCGCATTTCCATTTGACAACGCTCGGGATGATTGACTCGCGCAATACTATTTTTAGAATTCATAAATACGTTTTAGCGCGTTTGTATCTTTTTCTCAATCCGAGATGATAAATTCACAACCTCTCCGCGGACATGCTTCAAAGGTCTGGAGCGTCGCCTTTAGTCCAGACGGATCTCGCATTGTCTCCGCCAGCGAGGACAAAACGGTCAGGATCTGGGACGTTGGCGGAGGTAACGATCTGACGCTTGGGGAAGCACTCGACCAGCATCGCGTTCAGTTCGGATGGAAAGCGATTCGCATCCGGAGATTCTGACGGAACCATTATTCTCTGGGACGCAAAAAAGAACGAAGCACTGTTCACCATGCGCGGACACGAAAACCTTGTATCCGACTTGTCCTTTAGTCCCGACGGGCATCTACTCGTTTCAGGAAGCGATGACCGCACGGCTCGACTTTGGAATGCTCATAACGGAGAAGAAATTGCCGTGTTTAAGGGGCATACCAGTTGGGTTCGTGGTGTCTCGTTCAGCCCAGACAGCACTCAATTGGCAACGGCCGGCTGGGACGGAGCCCTCAAACTTTGGGACGCCCACTCGCTCCAGGAAACCGCTTCACTTGAAGGCCATCGTGGCGGACTGTACTCGGTTGCGTTTAGCCCAAATGGTTCGTGTCTTGCTTCTTCAAGTTCTGATCGGACCATCAAACTATGGGACGCTCAGTCCGGTGAAGAATTACGCACACTAACGGGGCATACCGGAGTTGTACGGACGTTGGCTTTCGGACCTCATGGCAAGCGGCTGGTTTCAGGAGGTTTTGACTCGAAAGTCCGCGTTTGGGATGTTAGCACCGGTGATCAAATTGCAAATGTTAATCAAATTATTGCGGCCACCTTCAGGATTGCCGTCAGCCCCGATGGCAAGCGGATCGCGACGGTATGCACCGGCTACAGTATCCACCTCAATGACGCTCGTACTGGCGAGGAAATTATCCCCATTTTTACGGATGGTAGTAGAGTGATCGCCTTTAGTCCGGACGGCAAGCGGTTAGCGTCTGCCGGAAACAAAGGCGTCCGAATCTTCGACGCACGGCAGAATCACGAAACAACGATGCTCAGCGGGCATACGGACAAAGTATCTAGTGCAACGTTCAGCTCCGATGGTTCAAGAATCTATTCGGAATCCGAAAACGAAAAACTGGTCTGGAACGTTGCGACGCGTAAGATGATTCCCGGCGCAACCTGGAAGCCAACGGATGTTTCCAGCCAGATTTCTCCAGATTATCGTTGGTTTTTGACCACTGAATCGAACAACGTCGTGCTTGTCGATCTTGAGTTCAAAAACACGCCTGACGAAACGGCTTATCGAAAGACCAGTGCGACCTTCGACCCGTACTGGCACCAAGAGCAGGCGGCTGCTGCTACCAAAGCTGAGAACTGGTACGCCGCAACGTTCCATTATGCGTGGCTACTAAAGAACGATCCTGATCAGACGACCTATTTCGACAATCTGCATTCTTCTTTCCACGAACTTGGATCGCAATTTAAGCAAAAGGAACTCGACATCGAGCCCCATCTCAAGACGTTCGTTAAAGAGTCTCTCAAGCTTCCACGCGGAAATAAATTGACAGAATAGATTCGGGGACGAATCCACAGCGATCAATCTTGCGGCATGGCAAACGCCAGTACGCGCAATGCGTTGAGCTGGGATTAATAGCCATTCCCGCGATGGACTATTAGAGAGCTGTTTCTGTCTCGACTAATCCCAAAGGCCGCGGGTTCTGGCACGGAATGTCGCTAGTCAACACGCAAGTTGCTTCGGCCAACACACCGACGCACGAACTCAGAATCTGAAACCGCGTCGAATTCATCGTCCGAACGCAGTTTGGACATGTCAGTCTTTCGCTCTCCGCCGAAGTTGTTGAACTTAGAGAACGGGGAGGGAGTATGGATGGATGTTGGTTTCAGTGTCGTCTTAGCTGCATCGATTGTCGACGTGAATGGTTCTGCAATCCATGCAGACTTCATAAATGATTTGGGTGTAGTCGCCGTACTCGCCCCAAAGACAAAAGTTGGGTGTCGGATGATTCCATACAACGGCAAATACTTTGATATTCATCGACTTGCATTCTGAGTTGCGACATATGCCGTTTGGCTATCCTTGAGGGAGGTAATGTTTGCCGCCAATCTGAGTGAATGGATAACCCATTGCGGCAAGTAAACCCTGGTCCGCTGTCGATACATCGGGCATTCGAAAGTCGGCAAGTTGGGCGTAAGCGTACAGCACTGTTTTGTGTTCTTCGTCGTAACGATGTACCGGCGGCCCTCCAAAACGGTGCTGAAATTCAGATTGCCCCACCGAAACACGACGTGGGCGACCAGACATTAAGAAGCCGTGTCGATTTTCACTCTAGCTTACGAATCTATTGCAGATCTCGACCCCCTACCGGATTTCTGCGTACACTCGACGCACAATGAAGTCTGTACATGTTCTTGAGACGTTGAGCATTTTAGCCAAATTTTGGCGCGAGCCTGATGTCCATTGGGTAGATAATGAATCCCTATCATCAATTCTCGATGCGGGCCCTCTTTATGTTGGTCATCTCATTTGCAGTCGCTAGTTGGATTATGACCAGCCTTCGCTCAACGGAAGTATCGGGTAGTGCTCCGTTTCCATTGAAAACTTCTCGAACGACGGCTTCTCGATCATCGGAATCGCGGCTTAACTGCACTAACGCGAATTCACTCTCAAACGCGCATTTCCGTCGCTTGTGAAAGAACAGAATTTCCTCCAGATGAGAGCTTGTTCTCTGTCGGTGGAATAGAAGGTTCAAAAAACGGTGGTTCTCGAAAAGGGGTGCAGAATCGACGAGTTCTTGCAACTGCTGACAAGATATGGCGTCAGGATGACGTCATACAAATCAACGAATGAGGTTCAATTCGCGACCGACGGTTGCGGGATTTGGGTATCGCCGATAGTGCCGTCGAAAATATCAGGGTCGAAAATTTCGCGAGACGTATTTGTCAGAGCTTGAACTGTTGAAAGTTCGATATCATTTGTCTGGCTTGTCCAAATCCTGTAGCCGCTCCAGTTGATGAGGATTTAGAATGCTCCCCAGCCTTGACTTTGAAATTACTCCAATATTTGCGTCAAGTGTTTTGTCAATTGTTGCCCACCACAAACTTGGGTCTTCGATATGAATGAATTCTGGGTCGTTGATTATTTCTCCGAACTCCACTTCAATGATGGAAATCACTTCTTCACATTGCGAACTTGAAAATCGCAAATACTGATCCATATATGTCAAAACAAGTTGCGGGAACAGGTCTGCCCTCGCTTTTCTGTAAAGCTCCTTTTCATTTTCGTATGCCACCTTCTGTTCCTCAGTCAAGACTGTTAGCACTTGTTGTTCCCATTTGGCTATTGTTGACCTGCTGCAACTTCTATCGAAAAACATGTTCAGTAATCTGAGGAAATTGTGTCCGCATTCCATCGGGCGATCCAAATCAACAACTCCCTGTTTGTCCAGATCGCTGGGAAACATTGAACCCGCTTCAGATCCAAACTCGATTTCTTGACCAATCGATTCCAGTCGCTTTCTCGCGAACTCTTCCACAATCAATGAACTTTGCATTCTAAGTGTTTCGAGCTGTTCAGCCTTCATTTGAAATTGGTCGCCCAGCGCCGCGATTCGGGCAGCGAATCGGTTCATCTTTAGCTTTTTAATAGCGGTGAGCATCTGCTCCTTTGATGCGTTTGTTGCACGGTGTTGACGGCGGTCGAAAAGAGCGGCGCCCGGCGGAGTTGAGGGGCGGTCCAAAATGGCGGCGCGCCGAGTAGTATTTCGTTGACTTTTGAGTCTATTGAACTTTAGTTCGATAGCTTTTAAGCTCTTCGAGGTGCCGGATTGTACGTAGACATGGAGTTTTGGACGGAAGTTCGTCGTCAGGTTCTTGTGGAAGGCCTGAGTAAACGCGGTGCAGTCAAGAAGTATAAGATTGGCTGGCACACGCTCAACAAGATCCTCGCTCTTGAGGAACCGCCCGGCTATCGGCAGAAGCAGCCGAGGGCCAAGCCGAAGATTGAAGCCTTTCAGCCTATCATTGCTGGGATTCTCAAAGCGGACCAGAAAGCGCCTCGCAAGCAGCGCCATTCGGCCAAGCGAATCTTTGAGCGTCTGAAGAAGGAGCATGGATTCACAGGCGGTTATACAATCGTCAAAGATGCCGTCCGTATTTGGAGACAGTCACAGAAAGAAGTTTTTCTTCCGCTGGTTCACCGTCCGGGTGAGGCTCAGGTCGATTACGGCTTTGCGCAAGTCTGGATTCGAGGCCATGCGACCCCAATTCAGGTTGCCATCTTTGTGATGACGTTGCCCTACAGTGGCGTTGTTTTCTGCCAGGTGTTTCACCGCGAGTGCACCGAGTCGTTTCAGGAAGGCCATCGCCGCGCATTTGAATTCTTTGGAGGAGTGCCATGGCGAATCTCGTACGACAACAGCAAGGTCGCAGTTGCCAAGATTATTGGCAGTCGGGATCGCAAGTTAACCCGTGAATTTCTGCGTTTGCAGAGCCATTACCTGTTCGCTGATCATTTTTGCCTTGTGCGGCGTCCCAACGAGAAGGGTCACGTAGAAAGACTTGTCGAATACGCACGCAGTAACTTTCTGGTTCCCGTTCCGGTTGTCGATTCTTTGGAAGAGTTGAACCAGCGGTTGATTCATCAATGTCGTGTTGACCTTGAGAATCGGAGTCGTGGTAAGTCGGCCAATAAACGATTGCTGTTGGAAGAAGAGCGTTCTATATTTCTGGCTTTGCCGAAGCGTCCCTTTGAAGCCAGGCGAATCACACAAGCGGCTGTCAGTTCCCAGGCATTAGTTCGCTTTGATCGCAACTCATACTCGGTGCCAACCAAGTACGCTCACCGTAAAGTGACGGTCGTGGGTAGTCGGATATGCCCCATAACGCATAAGGCTCGTAGTGCAGTCCCAAAACGCGCAGCGGCACCGTTTCTTCGACTTCTGCTGGGTACCCGCCGTGACTTGAGGGCAGCCATGCCGATGCCAACATGTCGGTTTCGCCGGACTTGAGTTTTTGAAAGTTCGCTTCGTGATGCGAGTAGACTCGTTTGACTTCGACTCCCATGTCGCCAACCACATGGGCTGTAAGAGAACCGGCAACTCTATGAAAAGAGAGGTCTGTGATTCCCATCGTGATACTTCTTGCCATTTGTGTTTCCTTCGCTTGGGTAAGCGTTGTCGATCGTCAGCGAAAGCGCGGCTTAGGCGACATCTTCGCAGCCAGACGAGCAGACTCTTTGCGAATCTTATTCTCTTGCTGCTTAGTGAGCCTAGGAGCTCTCCAACTTTTGCTTCTGTGATTGCTTTTGCAATGCCTACACTACGAGCGTCGTATGAAGTGACAATGTCGCGTTGATGCTCAAGAAGAACGTCGAAGACAGCGGTTTGAAACTGCTTGTTTTCTTCGTTTATCCGACGCAACCGATGATAGTCGGTGGTGAGTAATTACGCCCCAAGCTTCCCATGTCATTTCTTCACTGGTCCTTGTTGGGCGGCGGTGCGGATCACATTTGCAAGTTCGTCCATCGCGATTGGTTTCGAATAGTAAGCCCAAATTGGAAACCGTATTGGAATCGGCGATTGTTCCCGTTTATGATGGCTTACCACAATGACAGGAACCGTCGGCACATGTGAACTATCACGCATAAAATCGACAAGTAGCTTTGCTTGCTCACATGGAAGATCGAATTCCAATACGAGAACTTGAGGTAAATCTGCACGTAACATTTTCAAGCAATCAAAACCGTTTGTTGCCGTAAAAACCATCATCTGGTAACTCGAAAGCGAATTCTTGTACTCAACAAGCAACGCTTCATCAGGGTCAGCCACCAAGACTCGAATACTCATGCTGAAACCAATCTCTTTAATCGTTCGTCAGAGTCAAGATTAACTTAGTCGTGAAACCGAACTGCTTTTTCCATAACACGAACGGTCCCGCCCAAAGGACTATATCCCGTCTTGTGCCAAAACTCGATGAACGAATTGTTCTTGAAAAACGTCCCATTGTTTCTTTTGATCGCGTCCAATATTAAATCGGCGACCATCTGCCTACTTGAACGGGGACGAATTTTCCAACAAAAACCGCCGATGGTTGTTATCCGTATCCAGGTCTCAAACTGCTTCCACGAACCTGTAATCTGTGCATCCATTTTTTTCAACGGCTCCAAAATAGTCAATCACGCGGCCCTTTGGCTAACAAGCCGTTCGCCACAGTCTACACAAAACCTGTTCACGTCCCCATCCCGGTCACGTACGATCAGGCCCAATTCCATTTTCGTCAAACAGTTGATGGAATCCAGTGGGGTAAAATTAAGGGTTGGCATTGCCTGCGTCACAGTTTTATCAGCAACCTTGCTTGTGCCGGAGTTGATATTGATGATTTCGTTGGGCATGTGACAGAAGACATGCGAAGGCGATACCGGCATTTATTCCCAGATGTAAAGCACGCAGCACTCAACCAGACATTTGGGAACCGAGTCGAGAGAACGTACTGATGAGCGAAACGAACTCGCGATTTGTTCCGTCTTCGTTCATCCATTTGTTATCTGATGTTGTCTGTTATTTAGGTTTGAGTAAACGAAGGATATCCTGTGGCGGGCGGCCTTTGACGGTCTCAAGTCTCAAGAGCAGGTGATCCAATTGTTCAACATCATTTGGATTAATTGCTATTTCAAGTACGTTGTCGAATCGAACTACTAAGAATTTGGCACCCACTTCTGTGGTTCCAATGCTTTGACTGTCTACGATTGCAGCGGTTGGCGTGGCCTCTTGTGGACCTTCCGACGTACCCGCTCACGTAGTTTATCGTGAACTCTCTTTCAAACACCATCGCTACGCCATCGCAAGAAAACCGTTTAGACCGACTTCCAGTTCGGAAAGTCTTTGGGCAGTAGACGCCACTGACATCCGGTGCGAACCACATACAATATCGCATTGAGTACCAAGCAACGATCCAGCAGTGGTCTTGAGATTTGCGCTCGCTGAGGAAGTAGACCACGTATTTTCCGCCACTGTCGATCAGACAAGTCACTGTCATACTGACGTTTCATCACTGCGTCTCCGTCTTTTTTACTGAAATTAATCACAGTGGAGATGTAGCGGTTCTCAGCTTCTCACACAGTTCTAGCTTTGAAGACTCCCTCTAAGAAAGGCAACGAATTAAAGAATTTGTCCGCGTATCCAGGGCGAGTTGGTCGTTAGAGGCCATCGGGCTAAACGATACGTCAAACAAGAAAGCATTTACGTTTACTTAATAAGAAAGGAATTCACTTGAATATGTACACTATAAAGGAATTCGACAACGAAGGTGAATTGGCGGCTGAACAGCAAGTCACCGCTGACGGTTACACAAGTGCCTTGCGCCATGTCAAGAACGTCTCATCAGACACCGAGCGGATCGTCGTGTTTGATCAAAACGGCGCGAAAGTCGGAGGAACACTGGTCAGCTTTTGGAAAAAGAATTACCGCCGTCGTTAAGCATTTTCAAGACTACGCCTCGACCGGAATCTTTTTGCAAATACTTCATCAATACTCGCGAACGGTGTGGATGATCGCTGAATCCTCGATTCTCCCAGAATTCACGAACGGACTGGAGTGGGTGAAGGCAGATATACTCGATTCCTAACTCGTACCCAAATTGTTGTATTTGATTCACAAGTTTGGTTCCGAAGCCTCGCTGCCGATTTAGAACTGGAACCTGGATGCGGTCGATCCAAATTTCTGCTTTTCGAAGTTGCCAGCGTAGCTTGACGAAAAACGCGTTGTCCGATAGGGCGAGTTGGGAACTGAAATTAAGTCGGAACCCCTCGCTCGAGGCAAAGATGTCCCAGCTGTCCGGCGGAACAAGCGTGATTTGTTCGTTTAGAAGAGAATTCAGATCACGAAAGTCGTTATGCCGTAATCGTGAGTTTGAAGGTCCCTGGTGTGATCGCCTAGCGAGCAATGACACTTCTGTCCCCTAATGGAATTTTTTTGATTCTCGTAGTCGTCTCCATTTGGGCCTAACCGAGTCGAGTAAAATATCGATTGATTCGATTTTGTTTTCGACCGTTTCTTTGCAAGCCCGATTTGATCTCGACGAGTGGCGACCAATGTGACACCCCTATTTTTTATCGTATTTTGCTGTGACTTGGTAGCCCTTGCTAGGTGGGATTCGCCTACTTGAGTGTTTTGTCGCAAATATCCTTATTCATTGATTTGCGAGTCTAACCAGACGTTGCACGTTTCCTGGCCACAAGATCTATACGGTCGAACCTCTCCATTTGAAGTTCATCACAAATTGCAATTTTGACACTGTGCTGGGAGAAAGGGCAAACTTGAGTTAGACTAAAGCCAGCTCTTGGCGAACCAACTTTCGTAGCTTGCAAGTGAGAAGGTAATAGCTAAGGGCTTTTTTTACAATTTATTAAGAGTCCAAACTCGATTGAACACAGCCGCAAGTTTGGTAAAAACAACTTCAAATTGATTGCTTACCGGGCCGAAACAAGTGAGAGGCCTGACTAACACACTCGCAGCATTTCGCCACGCAGTTGCCGCTTCTTTGTTTTAGGCACGCTTTTCCTGCTGCGGTGCCAGAAAATCTTTTTGTCAGCACTATTCATCATAGTTCTCTGGTGATAGCCATAAAGACGCTGGATAATTTTGAGAAACATCTTCAAAAATCATGAGTACTAAATGGCACGGAAGTTCTTAGACATTTCGAATTTCAATCATCTGATTGGTCCAACATCTCCAGGCGTGATTGAGCTAATTGAGGATGGTCTTTCAAAATGGGATACTGATACTGGAGTCCCTTCCCAAATTGCCCTTCACAATTCCCAAAACTAGATTATCGTTGCAGCAGAATTCAACAAGGACATGGTCGGCATAGCCACGGCTGATAGGGGTGGCTCGGAATTTCTAGTCAACCCAAATGCATCGCATGGTAAAGATACGCTTTTTGTCATCCAGATGGAGCCACCTGCCGTTTCATGTCTCTCGCGTGCGGAACTGGCACTTCGCTATTTGATTAGAAACGCCACTTCGTTGGCAGGTACGTTTTCCGTTTATCTTCACACGATCGTAGCGACGGACAATCTTGAGTATTCCTACTACGGAATTACTTCACGTTCTCCCATTGTGCGTTTTGGAGAACACCTACGACAAGCCAATGCCGAGTCGCAATCCTTGTTCCACAAAGCACTGCGAGATTTAGTACCTGATGCCAAGTCAATTCATCACACGATAGTCGCGGCGGGCACCTTCGCGTGGATTGGACGGCACCGACGACACAGCAAGGATTTCGAACGGAATCCTGAAACCAGTGAAAAACATGATTTACATTTCCATGATCGCACTTATGTCAAAACGCCTTGCTCGAACAAAAAGTTAGTTTGAAGACTCCCTCTTAGTGAAAATATATGTGTTGGGAAAGGCCGAAACCTATCCGCCAAATTTGAGGTGCTCTTGGGGCAGATGCGCCCTTCTCTAATCTGCGTCGGACAAAATGACCGATGCAGAAACGGCAATTTGCGAACTCTCCTCGGATTCATCGTCCGAACGTTGTTCCCATCAGAATTGTGAGTGCCAGAAATTGCATGCGACGCGTTTTTTGGCACTTGATCAACAGCCCTATCAATGAGTCGTTCGAAGAAAACAGAACAGAATCGACGGGTATTTGAAACTTGGAGCGCTGTTCACCGCGAGCCGTTGCTCAGCAGGATCCAATGAATTCGACTACTCGTTACAGATCATGATTGGGCCGGGCTTCATCATCTATACGTTTTCTGAAATTGCGTTCGGACTTTTTTGCTACGCCGAGTTCAGACGACGTGCGGGCAAGTTTTACCGATTTTCTTCACAAGAAAATTCTATAGTCAACTTTGGCTACCTTTCTCGGATTTCCCTTCTTTTTTGCGCTCGCCAGCAATCCTTACCCGAACCAAAATACGCCAGCGAGCTCCTTTAATGCCTACACAAAATGACGTCGATTTTGTAGGGAATTCGGGTATCCTTGATTGCTTTGTGATACTGAACCTTTCGCGAGAAACCGGTGTCAATCGGTAACTTCGCAAGCCTTTATTCCCTAAGAGACGGGCCAAATACAGCATGAAAAAGCAATACAGTAAGATATCTGAAGCAACAGAAGTCCCGCTTCAAGGCGTTCACCTTGTTCACTTCGTACTGAAAAACATGCAGGCAGCATGCGTGTTTCCGCCAAACTGTTGTGAATTAAGCGAACCGTATTACTCTCCAATCAACATTTGTTCGGCAATTCTTGCTTACCTGAATCGGCATCATCCCAAAGACCCCTGGGGAACGCTCAGGGAGTTTGGCTTCAAGTCCTCGTCCCAAGTTGGATTGGTTGTCAAAGCACTTCAAGAAAATCGAAAAACGAAAACCGTATCTGATCTGATTATTGAAGCAGACGACTTCGAAGGGATATTCCCACCTGAATCATCCGCTCAAATGTGTTCGGTTCGATGGGTTGATGAGCTGGAAAACAATCATCCCAGTCGGGTCGCGAAAGCCCACAAACTTCTTTATCGTCACTTCAACGGCGTTCCGTTCGAGGAGCTTGTCGTCAACAAACGTCGATTCCCTGAACACGCTCAGGCGGACCTTCAGCTGGCCCTCGACCAGATCTTCAAAGGGCGCGATGACGTGCAGCTGCACGGCATCAACCTGAAACACGCTCACGAAGGAATCGACTTTCGCATGCTGACTGATTCCAGCAGTCACTATCAAGTGAAGATTGGACCACTGGCATATTCTGAAATCAATGTTGGTTCGCAAGAAGTGGTAAGATGTCTTGCCAACGGGTTGTGGCTTGCTTTTGAAGATGAGGGGACTCCGTTTGTGGTTGTTCTTGGTAGCGGCCCCTCATACCAGTGTTCTGGAGTACAAATCGAATATGTGACGCGTGACACCGAGAATGCGCGACGCTTGGCGAATGTGTTTTTTGATGATTTGCAAAAACGCGTCGAAAGTTCCAGGTGTTACCGTGGAAAGATACTTTCGTTTGAGCGAAATGATGACTACGAAGGGCGCGTTGCAGGCGTGAAAGTACACGAGCTGAAGCATGTCACGCGGGAAGAAGTAATTCTCCCTCAAAAGACGTTGGATTTGCTGGATCGAAATGTCATTGAGTTTGCTCGACAGCGCCCCGAGCTCAAGAAACGGGGGATGAACCTGAAAAAGGGATTGTTGTTTTTTGGTCCGCCAGGAACGGGCAAAACCCATACCGTTCGCTACCTCAGCGGGGCTCTCCCTGACACAACGACTTTTGTCATTACTTCAGAACAAATCGGTTTGCTATCCCGATACATGACGCTTGCACGCCTTCTTCAACCAAGTCTCGTCGTCATCGAAGATGCCGACTTGATTGCCCGACAACGCAACCGAATGGATACTTGCGAAGAAGTATTGTTGAATAAGTTGCTTAACGAAATGGATGGACTTCGCGCCGACGCGAAGATTATTTTTTTGCTCACGACAAATCGTCCTGAAACACTCGAAGAGGCTCTAACCGCACGGCCAGGCAGAATCGATCAAGCAATTGAATTCCCTTTGCCGGACGAATCTGGTCGACGTCAATTGGCGTTGTTATACACCGGCAATCAAAAAATCGAGGCTGACGCGATCGAGTTAATTGTGGACAAAACGGAGCACACCAGCGCTGCGTTTATCAAGGAACTCATGCGCCGCGCGACACAATACGCAATCGTTCGCGGATCAGACCAGGAAGTTGAAACGAGTGATGTAGAGTTGGCCATCGAAGAAATGCTCTTTAGTGGAGGTGCGTTTAACCGACGTATTTTCGGTGCTTCGAACGTTGCCCCGTGATCGTGCTTGAAAAACGTTTGTTCACCGTTTTGCCGACGCGTATAGTACCGCGTACCGTCTTTAGCGAGACGTTCCCCAAACTGCTTCGGATTCATCGTT